>JBMOON010000056.1:0-4676 GCA_049323295.1 Pseudomonadota bacterium | reverse complement strand
GTCGATCTCGAGGATGCAGTGGCGCCCGCAGCGAAAGCCGGCGCGCGCGACGCCCTGGCCGATGCGCTGGACGAGTCCGCGCCAGTGGTGGTGCGCATCAATGCCGCCGGCACGCCGTGGTTCGAGGACGACCTCGAGCTGTGCCGGCACCCCGGCGTGGCGGGCGTGATGCTGCCCAAGGCCGATGGCATCGACGCCGTCTGCAGCGCCTTCGAGGCCTGCTTCAAGGACGTGCTGGCGATCATTGAATCGGCGCGCGGCGTCGAGGAGTCGCGCCACATTGCGCGTGTGCCGGGCGTCGTCCGGCTGGTCTTCGGCAGCGTCGACCTGGCGTTGGACCTGGGCATCGACTGCGACCCCGAAGGCACAGAAAACGAACTGCTGTACTTCCGTTCGCAGGTGGTGCTGGCCTCGCGCCTGGGCGGGCTGGACGCGCCGGCCGATGGCGTCAGCACCGCCATCGACGACGCGGTGCGGCTGCGCGCCGACGCCGAGCGCGCACGGCGCCTGGGTTTCGGCGCCAAGCTGTGCATCCACCCCAGACAGGTGGCAGCAGTGCAGGCCGCCTTCATGCCCGACGCAGAGCGCGTGGCGTGGGCGCGCCGCGTTTGCGCGGCGTTTGCGGCAGCCGGCGGGGCTGCCGTGGCCATTGGCGGCCAGATGATCGACAAGCCGCTGCACGAGCGCGCCCTGGCCATCCTGCGCAGCGCCGGCGGCACTGCCTGAATCACAACGCAACGAAGGGACTTCCATGGCCCGCAAGACCAAGCCCATCCGCTCCGACATCGCATGGAGTACGCCCGACCGAATCGAGGTCCACGGCAAGAGCCTGCCCGACGAATTGCTGGGCCACATCAACCTGGGCGATATGGCCTTCCTGCAGATCGTGGGGCGGATGCCGACCGCGCAGGAGTCGAAGCTGTTCAACGCTGTGGCCGTCACGCTCGTCGAACACGGCATCACGCCCAGCGCGTTGGCGGCGCGGCTGACCTACGCCGGCGCGCCCGAATCGCTGCAAGCCGCCGTCGCGGCCGGGTTGTGCGGTCTGGGCACGGTGTTCGTCGGTTCCACCGAAGGCACCGCGAAAATGCTGTACGAGGCGCTCCCGCCGGGCACGCAGGGTGCCGACCTGGAGCAGATCGCGCGCGATGTGGTGGCCGGGTTCCGCGCGCGCGGCGCCATCGTGCCCGGCCTCGGCCATCCGCTGCACAAGCCGGTGGACCCGCGCGCACCTCGGCTGTTCCAGATTGCCGCGGAGAACGGGTTCTCGGGCGACTACATCAAACTCGAGCAGCTGATCTGCGCCGAGGCCGAGCGGCTGTCAGGCAAGATGCTGCCGGTCAACGCGACCGGTGCCATCGGTGCCATCTGCTGCGAACTCGGTCTGCCGTGGAAGATCGTGCGCGGCATCGGCGTGCTCGCGCGCGCCATCGGGCTGGTCGGCCACATCCTCGAGGAGAGCAACAACCCGATCGCCGTCGAGATCTGGCAGCGGGTGGAGGACGAGGCGACGGCGCACATCCGTCCTGGCGCCGCGTGATCGTCATGGCCCGCGCGCGCATCTCCCGGTCGGCCGGCCACTCCGCGGCCGATGTCCGAAGCCTCGTCGAGGAGGCCTTGATCCAAGTCCGGGCGCCGTCCGCAGTGGCTGCCTGATGGTCCACCTGTGGTGCCCATAGCCAGCCCCATCTCACCCAACCGAAGCAGTCTCAACATGTCCGACGTCACCAGCCCGGTTTCCCAGCCGATCGAGCTGTTCCGCCAGGTCCCGCGCCAGAGGGCCACCGAAGGGTTGCAGCGTTGGCCGGTCGACGCCGTAGCCGAGCTGTTCGAGCTGCCCTTCAACGACTTGATCTTCCGCGCCCAACAAGTCCACCGCGAGCACTTCGACGCCAACGAAGTGCAGCTCTCGACGCTGCTGTCGATCAAGACCGGCGGCTGCGAGGAAGACTGCGGCTACTGTCCGCAGTCGGTGCACTACGACACCGGCGTCGAGGCCAGCAAACTCCTGGAGCCGGCGGCGGTGGCCGCGGCCGCGCGCGCTGCGCGCGAGCAGGGCGCGTCGCGCTTCTGCATGGGTGCGGCCTGGCGTGCGCCCAAGGACCGCGACATCGAGAAGGTGGTCGAGCTGGTGCACGTGGTCAAGGCCGAAGGACTGGAGGCCTGCTGCACCCTGGGCATGCTGACCGAGACGCAGGCGCGGTCGCTCAAGGATGCCGGCCTGGACTACTACAACCACAACCTCGACACCGCGCCCGAGGCCTACGGGCGCATCGTCTCCACACGCACCTACGACGACCGGCTGCAGACCCTGCAGCGCGTGCGCGACGCCGGCATCAACGTCTGCTGCGGCGGCATTGTCGGCATGGGCGAGTCGCGCCGCGAGCGTGCCGGTCTGGTGGCGCAGATCGCCAATCTCGACCCGTACCCGCAGTCGGTGCCCATCAACCAGCTGGTGCGGATCGAAGGCACGCCGCTGCACGGCAGCGAGGCGCTTGATCCGTTCGAGTTCGTGCGCACCATCGCCGTGGCGCGCATCACCATGCCCAAAGCGCGTGTGCGCCTGTCGGCAGGGCGCCAGCAGATGGGCGAGGCGGTGCAGGCGCTTTGCTTCCTGGCCGGCGCCAATTCGATCTTCTACGGCGACAAGCTGCTGACCACCGGCAACCCGGACTGGGCGGCCGACCAGCGCCTGCTCGGCTCGCTGGGCATCACGGCGCGCTGAGCGCCGGGAGACATCACCATGTACCGTCAGATGTTGAAGTCCAAGATCCACCGTGCGACGGTGACCGCCTGCGAACTGCACTACGAGGGTTCGTGCGCCATCGACGAGGACTTGCTGGAAGCCGCCGATCTGCGCGAAAACGAGCAGGTTCACATCTGGAACATCGCCAACGGCGAGCGTTTCGTCACCTATGCCATCCGGGCGCAGCGCGGCAGCGGCGTCATTTCGCTGAATGGTTCGGCTGCGCGCCGCGCGGCGCTGGGCGACCTGATCATCATCGCTGCCTTCGGCTGGGTGGCCGAGTCCGAACTGGCGCAGCACAATCCGGAGTTGGTGTTCGTGGACGAGTGCAATCGCGTCCGCGAGATCCGCTCCTTGACCCCGGTGCAGGGCATCGCATGATCTCTATCGCCACGACCAACGTGGTCGCCCCGAGCGAGCGCAAGCCGGTCACCCTGCGCCGGTTACGTCGCATGCTGGCCGAGGGCGAGAAGATTGCCATGCTGACGGCCTACGACGCCAGCTTCGCACGCCTGGCCGACGACGCCGGCGTGGACTGCCTGCTGGTGGGCGATTCTCTGGGTATGGTGGTCCAGGGACGCACAAGCACCGTGCCAGTCACGCTGGACGAGGTGGCCTACCATCTGCGTTGTGTCTGCGCCGGCAACCGCCATGCCTGGCTGCTGGGCGATCTGCCCTTCGGCACCTACGAAGCCAGCCCCGAGCAGGCGCTGCGCTCGAGCGCCGTCCTGCTGCAGGCCGGCGCCCAGATGGTCAAGCTCGAAGGCGGTTGGGCAGTGGAAACCGTGCGCTTCCTGGCCGCGCGTGGGATCCCGCTCTGTGCGCACCTGGGCCTGACACCGCAGAGCGCGAACGCGCTCGGAGGCTACCGCGTACAGGGCCGTGACGAAGCCGCTGCCCAACTGCTGGAACTTCGCGCCCGCGAGTTCGCAGAAGCCGGCGCCGCGATGCTGGTGTTGGAGCTCGTGCCCGCCGCACTGGCGCAGCGGGTTCAGGCGCAGAACCCGGAGCTGGTCGTCATCGGCATCGGGGCCGGGGCCGACGTCGCCGGCCAAGTGCTGGTGCTGCACGACATGCTGGGCGTCACGCAGGGCAAGATGCCGCGTTTCGTGCGTAACTTCATGGCCGAAGGCGGCGGCATCGGTGATGGGCTGCGACGCTATGTCCAGGCGGTGAAACAGGGCACCTTTCCAGATCCCACGTTGCACACCTATTGAACGCTGTCATCGGACACTAGCATGCACGTTGTCCACACCATCGCCGCGCTGCGCGAGGTCCTTGCCGGAACACCCGGCGCGAGCTTCGTGCCCACCATGGGCAATCTGCACGACGGCCACCTGGCCTTGGTGCGCCTGGCAAAGAAACAGGGCGGGCCGGTGGTGGTCAGCGTCTTTGTCAACCGCCTGCAGTTCGCGCCGCACGAGGACTTCGAGCGCTATCCGCGCACGCTGGAACGCGACTGCGAACTGCTTCGCCAGGTCGGTTGCAACGTGGTATTTGCTCCGGACGAACGCGAGCTGTACCCGACGCCCCAGCGCTACACGATGCAGCCTGATCCAGACCTTGCGGACATCCTCGAAGGACGATTCCGGCCTGGCTTCTTCACGGGCGTGTGCACGGTGGTGGCGAAGCTGTTCCAATGCGTGCAGCCCCGCGTGGCGGTGTTCGGCAAAAAGGACTACCAGCAACTGATGATCGTGCGTCGCATGGTCGAGCAGTTCGCGATGCCGATCACCATCGTGGCCGGCGAAACCGAGCGCTCGCACAACGGGCTGGCGCTGTCGAGCCGCAACGCCTACCTGTCCAGCGACGAGCAAGCCCGGGCGGTGCAACTGTCGGCGTGTCTGCGCGAAGTGCGGGCCGGCCTGGCGGCGGGCGTGGTCGCCATCGACGCGCTCGAGGCACAGGCGCTGCAACGACTGCGCCAAGG
>JBMOON010000055.1:0-4784 GCA_049323295.1 Pseudomonadota bacterium | reverse complement strand
GCCGTTGCCTTGTCTGGATTCGGCCCGCCCTGACGGCTCGCCTCGCGCTCGTTGGGCCTTGATCTCGGGGTTGACCCTGTGTTTTCCGCCATCCAGTCCGCACGCGGGCGCAGCGCCACCGGCCACTGGCGCCAGGCTGCGCAGCCCTTTGTGATGTGTACGGTGTCCGGGACGGTCGACGCGGCTCAGGCGGCTTCAGTCTTGCCGCGCCTCGCGCGCTCGGCCTCTGGGCGGCGGCTGCGGATCCAGTCCCAGGTGGGTCAGGATCTTCTCGATCACCGGTCGCTCCAGGATGGCCGCGATGATCTTGAGCTCCCCGGCGCCGCAGTTGGGGCAGTGCTGCATGTCGATGTCGAACACGCGCTTGAGTAGCCGCGCCCAAGCAATTCGGTGCGGTCGGTCCGGCCGGTCCGGGTTAGTCTCGGTCTGGACCACGCATTCGCTGGCGGCAACGGCTGCGGTGGCCCGTTCCTCCACCTCGGGCCCTTGCGGCACCACCAGGGACCGCAGCTTGGCGTTGGGCGCCAGCACGCCGTGGAACCTGATGAGATGCAGACGCGGCCGGGGAACCAGCGCCGCAAGCCGCTGCATGAACTCCAGCGGGCTCAAGACCAGATGCGTCGTGCCGTCGCGCCACGGTGTCTTCAGCTTCAGCTCGACCTGCCCGGCGGCATTGACCTGCACCCGTTCGTCGGAAAGCGCCGGCCGGGTGA
Source organism: Pseudomonadota bacterium (assembly GCA_049323295.1). Classification (GTDB taxonomy): domain Bacteria; phylum Pseudomonadota; class Gammaproteobacteria; order Pseudomonadales; family JADFDG01; genus JADFDG01. The sequence continues at coordinate 4,071 of JBMOON010000055.1, read as the reverse complement.
TGTAGCGGCACAGCTGCTCCAGCCGCTTGCGGTCATGGGCTTCGACCCGCACCGCGGCGTGCAGGCTGAATCCGTCGATGTCGGCGCACAGCGGCTGGCGGGCCGAGTCCTCGCGCGGCATCGCGCCTCTCAGGGTCAGCACCTTCTGCCCGGCGCGCGGCCCGAAGGCGATTCGGTAGGTGATGGCCGCGGCCTGCAGCGGCCGCAGCGTGCGCGCCTCCTCGCCGTCGGCATCCGGCTCGGCCAGGTAGGTCTGGCCCATGTCTTCGACCAGCACGCCCCGGCGCGTGAGCATCTTCATCAGCCGGGCGATGACGGTCTGCAGCAGCGCGTGCAATTCGTCGTCGGTGGGCGCATCCGCCTCAATGAAGGCCGGCGAACCATCGGCGTCGCAGCAGTACACCCCGTCCAGTACCAGACAGTGCAGGTGGATGTTGAGGTTGGCGGCCGAGCCAAAGCGCTGGATCAGCGTGACGGCGCCGCCGTGACCTTCGTCAGCCTTGAGCCCCGCCTGCCGCAGCAGATGTCGCGTGACCACGCGCTGCACCACCTGCAGCACCGGCGTGACCAGTTCCGGCTGCGCGGCCAGCAGCACGCGCAGCGGGATCGGCAGCGACAGCACCCATTGCCGCACCGGCACGTGCGGGATGACGTGGTCGACCAGGTGCGCAGCGGTCTGCGACATGCGCCGGGCGCCGCAAGAGGGGCAGAATCCCCGGCGCTTGCAGCTGAAGGCCAGCAGCTTGTCGTGGCCGCACTCGCCGCAGCGTAGCCGCAGGAATCCATGCGCCAGGATGCCGCACTCGAGGAAGGCGTCGAACTCGTCCTTGATGAACCGCGGCAACTCGGCGTCCGTGCTGGCCTCGGTGTGGGCGATGAAGCTGGCCGCATGCTGCTGGACCAGGCGGTACAGCGTGGTCTGCTCCGGTCGGTGGCGTTCGTAGTGGAGCCGGCTGGCCAAGCCGGGTAAGGAACCGGGCTGGCGGGCGGCGTGCACGGCATGCAGAGGACTCGATGGGGACCTCTACCGTCCCAGCATCGCCCTGCACTCGCCATCGCCCTTCGGTCGGGCTTGTGGGTGCAAGAAGATGGCCCTCCACCGGGTGCAGCCGGTTGGGGTGGGCCAGCCCCGGCGGGAGTCCGTCGTTCACCTTAGTGCCGATATCCCCGTGCTTTTGAGGTCGTTCCTGGCCGACGCCATCGTCACATCGCTTCAGGATCCACGCTCCCCCTGGAGCGACGCATGTGGGAGATCTACGCCTACCAGAACGCCGACAGCCTGTTCGGCATCTTCAACGCTGCGGCAACCATCCACGGCTCTGGCGACTACATGGCGGCGGTCGCCGCCGTGGCCTTCTGCGGGTTCATCGCGGCGCTGGTGGCCTACGCCTTCGCGCCCGAGAAGCTGCAGGGTTGGAAGTGGCTGGCCACGGTGCTGCTGGTGTTCTCCGTCCTCATCGTGCCGCGGGTGACCGTGGGCGTCGTCGACAAGACCGGCGGATCCGCCGTGAAGGTGGTGGCCAACGTCCCGTTCGGCGTGGCCTTTCTCGGCAGTGTCACCAGCACGGTCGGGCACACGCTCACGGGCCTGTTCGAGACGGCCTTCCAGGTCATCCCGGGTGTCGGCGCCCTTCCGAGCGAACTGAGCTACGAGAAGAACGGCCTGATGTTCGGCAACCGCCTCATCCGGGAGACAGGCGGCGTCGCCTTCCAGGATCCGAACTTCCGCACGGATCTGGTCAACTTCATCCACAACTGCACGATGTACGACCTGATCGACGGCACGGTCGATCCGGGCACATTCTCGAGCTCGGACGACGTGTGGGCGCTGATGGCATCGCCCAACCCGGCCCGCTTCACGACCCTGACCAGCGCTGGCGGCTCGATCACCGTCGACACCTGCCCGAATGCCTACACGAACCTCAACGGCCGGCTCCCGGCGCAGCTGACCCGCATCCAGGGCAAGCTCACCTTCCAGCTGAATCCGACGCTGCCGGCGGCAGCCGCCAACGCTGCCATCGCCGGGCAGATCCAGCAGGCCTACCTGAAGAACAGCATTGCGACCGCGGCCGCGACGGCGGCCGACCTGATCCGCCAGAACGCGGTGCTGAATGCGATCAACGACACCAGCAACATCATCGGTCAGAAGGTGAACGACCCGGCGGCCATGGTGCTGGCCGTCGGGCGGGCGCAGTCCGTGGCGCAGCAGAACGCGGCCTGGCTGAACGCCGGCAAGGTCGCCGAGCAGGCGCTGCCGGTGTTCCGCAACGTGATCGAGGCCATCACCTACGCGCTGTTCCCCCTCCTCGTCCTGCTGATGCTGCTGACCAGCGGGCGCGAGACCATGCTGGCCTTCAAGGGCTATGCCGCGGTGCTGATCTGGATCCAGCTCTGGCCGCCGCTGTATGCCGTGCTCAACTACATGGCATCGATCTACGCCGCCTACGACCTCGCGGCGGCGGCTGACCTTGGCAGCGGCGCCAAGGCTCTGTCGCTGCAGACGGCATCGACGATCTACTCCCGGGCGATCTCCGGCGAGGCCGTGGTCGGCTACCTGGCGATCAGCATCCCGTTCATCGCCTGGGCCGCGCTCAATCGGATGGAGACCTTTGGCACCGCGCTGGTGGGCGGTCTCTCGGGCCTGCAGTCGATGGTGGCCGGCGCCACGGCAGGTGCCGCCGCGGGCAATCTGAGCATGGGCAATGTCTCGATGGACCAGATCCGGCTCGCGCCGAACCGGACGTCCGCGTTCATGAGCAACTGGCAGAACGACATCAGCGGCAACACCTTCTCGTCAAACATGCTGACCGGCCGGACCGCCGTCAGCCTGCTGCGCAACCAGGGCTACGCGTCGCGGGTCGTCTCGATGCGCGTGAGCGAACAGGACGTGCAGGACGCAAGCCGCCAGGTCGACGCAGCCCGAAGCGAAGCGGTCGCTGCCAGCACCGAACGTTCGGCGGTGCTGTCCGAGGCATTCACCAAGGGCTTGGCAAAGCTGAAGTCATCGCGAAGCAGCACGGGGTCTACATCCAGCAGCTTTGAGCAGTTGGGGCAGACGCTGAACCGGTTGGACCAGATCACGAGGAGCGTCGCCGACAGCACTGGCATGTCTCAGTCGCAAGTCGCAAACATTGCCTTCGGCGCCGCCGCACACCTGGGACTGAGCACCGCAGTCGCTGGCGGAAAGCTCAATGCCACAGCAGACAAGAGCTACTTGTCGGGCCTGACAGTGCAGGAGCAGAAGGTGCTCGGCAGCATGACCAGCGAGCAACTTAGCGAGTTCAAGCAGTTCGGCGATCGGGTGTCCAGAGATTCGAGCTTCTCGACTGCGGTTGCGGCCGACGCACGTGAAGCCACGGAGATCGCGTCACGCATCAACTCATCTGCCACCCGGACCACCCGTGCTGAAGCTGCGCTGGCGCAAAGAACCAGCTACTCAGAACGCCTGGCCACTGCGCTTGAGAGGGGCGAAGTCATCTCCATTGACCTGGCCCAGGATCCACATAACCTCGCCATGTTCACCCGTTACGCTGAGCAGTACGGAGGCACCAGTGCGGCGGCGCAAGCTCTCTTTGAAGCCGAACTCGCACGTCGAGCCCTCGGGCCGAATCGAACATTCACGGATGGGACTGGCGTGCCAGTGACGTTCGGGTCACTCCCTCCAGAGCATCTTCGCCAGTCGGCAATCGTGGACTCGACCGTCGACGTACCCGGCATGCGCAAAGACTCTGATGCCGCCGTCTGGAGAACTCGCGGGAATCCATCGCCACCAACTGCACCCGCCGAGTCGCCGGAGCTGCGCCGAGATCAAGTGCGAACTGAGGCGACGGCGCTTCGGCAACGCGCTGGAGCGCAGGCAGATCAGCTCGGTCGAAACATCGAAGCCGACCGAGCCGAAGACGGCACCCTCGTGCCGCGTAGGTCCTTGCTGAAGCAGTCCGCCAAGCAAGTTGGCAAAGACGCTGCTACCACGGCCGAGAGCGCAGCCGATGCCGTCAAAGACATCCTGAAGCGGAAGTAGTCAGGAGAGCCGGTCGGGATCGAACATGTGCTTGTCCGGATCGCCATCAG
>JBMOON010000054.1:0-4958 GCA_049323295.1 Pseudomonadota bacterium | reverse complement strand
GGTAGCGTGACCAGCGCCAGCTCGTTGATGCGCAATACCTGAATGGCAGCGAGGTGCGGAAAGCGCCCGGGCGCCATGAACAACGGTTGCGCCTGCGAGAGCAACCACTGTTTCTCGGCATGGCAGCCGCCATTGAACCGGGTGCGCGGCCAACCTTCCTGGAAATACGGCAATGACGTGAGCGGGAACATCTCATCGCCGTTGGCGGCACCTGCGGCGGCGGCACCGATGATGGCGCGCTCGCACAGCGGGAAACGTGCCGCCGCCGGCACGGCAAGCAGATCGATTTCGCGCATGCCGGCGGCGATACTCACCTGCTCGCCCAGATGCCCCTCAAGCGCGTTGAAAAGGCGCGAGCCGACCCCCGCAAGCGCTTTGCCGATCCGGACTGACTCATCATCCCCGCGCCAGTTTTGGCGCCAGTGCGGGTTGCTGTCGCCCGGCGTGGCGCTGAAGGTTGCGTGCGCCACGGGCCACGGTGGTTTGAATTTGGCACGGATCGCCCACTCGATTTCCTGCGCAAACGCGGCCCAGACATCGGCGTGATAAGGCCCGCGCAACGCCGGAATGGCGTTACCGTGAATTGAGAACGTGGTGAGCGCGCCGGCCGGCAGGTAACGACCGTCATCGCTGCGCAAATCGATGCGCACCATCGTCATCACCGGGTTGATCGCTTCGAGCGTGCGATCCTCGGCAATGGTTTTATCAAGCACCTGGTAGTTTTTCGTCCAGGCCGCCAGCGAGCGGTTGCGGGTGAGCCCCCAGACGTTGGTCTGGCCGATACCGATGCGTGCCGCGCGGCGATGCGTGCAGGCCTCGGTAATGGCGCTGGCCATGCGGGTGGCAAGGAAGTCGAACAGTTTGGGATCGAAGCCCGGGCGGTTTGCGCCAAAACTGTTGTAGAAATCGTTGTCGAGATACTGGCCGGGGCCGTTCTGGGTGCCGGTGGCGACGATGGCAAGATTGGCGGCGGGTAGGTCGGTGAGCGGAGCAACCAGTTCGGCGACGCGATGATGCAGCAGCAGCGAGCCGGCACCGAGATCGGCCTGGAGAATGGCAATGGGCAGGCCGCGGGCCGGCTTGATGCAGAACGCACGCGCATGCAGCCGGGTACGGAATCCGTCGGCGTCGTGCGCGAACAGGGAGTAACCGAATTTCGGCAGGCCGATGGCCGGCGTGATGTCGCGGATGGCAACGCCGGCTTCAAGACCGGGCCGATCCTGCGTCGGCAGTGCGGCGATGCGTTTGATGGCGACGGTGGTCGTAGGCAGGCGCCAGAACGGCCAGGTGGCAACGGCGCCAGCAGCAAGAAACAGGGCTGGTACGGCGATGACGAGGATCAGCAGCCAGCGGCGCAGGCGGCGGAGCATGGCAATCATTCCGGGACGAAGGTGGACGGCTATCGTAACAGTCGTCATGGCGATACGCCGCCGGGCAGGCCGGCGGCGTATCGGTGCATGTCAGCCTGCGTTGAGGATGGTGGCAGCATCAACCGCCATGCTGCGGCGGGCCGCCAGCATGCCGGTGATTGCCAGCAGCGCCGCGCTTGCAAGTGGCACCACTAACCAGAGCAGGGGCAGTGGCGTCCAGTCGAGTTCCATGAGACGCGTATACAGTTGCCAGCGGGCGATTTCGGTGACGACCATTGCCAGCAATCCGGCGACGAAACCGAGCAGCGCAAATTCCGCCAGCAGCGTATTGCGCACCAGTTGGCGCCGCGCACCGAGCACGCGCAATACGGCCGTTTCGACGAGACGCTCGTCGAGGCTGGTGATCACGCAGGCGACCAGCAACAGCAGTGCCGCTAGCAGCAGCAATGCCAGAACAAATTCGATACCGCTGGCGAGGTTGCCGACAAATGCGTTCATGCGCGCCAGCAGCGGCCCGACTTCAATCAGCGTCAGCGCCGGGAATTGCGCCCGCAACGTGCGGGTGGTTGCTGCCGGGTCGGCGGCATGGAAGCTGGTGAGCCAGGTGTAGGGCGCATCGGCCAGCGTGCCGGGTGAAAACACCATGTAGAAGTTCGGTTGGAAACTGTCCCAGTCGACTTTGCGGAAGCCGGCGACCCGGACGGTAATTTCCCGGCCCTCGACGACGAAGGTGAGCGCATCGCCGATTTTCAGCGCCAACTTCTGTGCGAATTTTTCTTCCACCGAAACGCTGCCGGCCGGGGCGTCGCCCGCACTCTGGGTGAGAGCGAGGTCGCGATCGAGCATGCGCGCGGTGTCGGAGCCTGCCGGCGCTCGCAAGGCGATCGCTTCGTCATCAATGCGTATCAGGCGCCCTGGAGTGACCGGATAAAGCGGCGGTACGGCAATGCCGCGCACCGACAACGCAGCGACGAAGGCATCGTGTTCGTGCGGCAGCAGATTGATCGCGAACAGGTTGGGTGCATCGGCGGGCAGTTGGCGTTGCCAGCTGGCGAACAGGTCGTCGCGCAGCAGGCTGGTGATCGTCATGGTGCCGAGGATGAGTGCGAACGCGATCAGTTGCGCGCCGAAGCGCCACGGCGTGTGTGCCAGGCGGTTGGCAGCGAGCCGCAGTGGCAGTGCAAGCCGTGGACGCAGGTGGTGCAGCAGGCGCAACAGGCCCGCCGCGAGCGGTATGGCAACGATGCCGAGTGCCAGCAGGCTGCCGAGCATGGTCGCGGCGAGCGGCCGGTCAGCCGCGCTCGCCAGCAGCAGGACGGCGAGCAGGGAGAGGCCGAGTGCGTAATGCAGCAACGTACGTCCGGACGGTGGATCGAAATCGCGGCGCAGCACGCGCAACGGCGACACGGCCGCCAGACGCGCCAGCGATGGCAGGGTGAATGCCGGCAGGGCGATGCAGGCGGTGGCAATGCCCGTCGCCAGGGGCACGAAGCCAGGTGCCGGCAGGTTGTCCGGCAGCAAGCCGGCCAGCAGTTGTGCGAGCAGCGCTTGCGCGGCGTAGCCCAGCGCGGTGCCGGCAATGCTCGCCACCAGGGTGAGCAACAGCACTTCCAGTGCCAGCACGCGCCACACGGCAGTGCTGGCCAAGCCGAACGTGCGCAGCAGCGCGACGGTGTCGTAAAGGCGACGTGCTTGACGATCAGCGGCAATGCCGATCGCGGCGCCGCAGAGAATGATTCCGAAAATGCCGGCCAGCGAGAGGAATTGCATGGTGCGAGACAATGCCGAAGCGGTGCGGCGGCTGCCGGTGCGTACGTCGACCAGTTCTTCGTTCGCCGCGCGCAGGGTTTCGAGTTGCGCCCGCGTGGCAGCCACGGCGGCATCAGCGCCAGCGAACAGCGTGCGATAACGCACGCGGCTGCCCGGCTGGATGACGCGCGCGGCGGCGAGGTCAGCGCTGTTCATCAGTACCCGGGGGCTGAGTGCCGCAAAATCGCCGCTGCGATCGGGCTCGTGGGCGATCAGTGCCGCGACACGAAGCGTGGTGTAACCGATGCCGACCCGATCACCGATCGCCACGTCGAGTTCGTCACGCACGCGCGGTTCGATCCACACCGTGCCGGGTTGCGGACCGGTGCCGGCAGGCACATCGTCGGGCGGCGTGCCGACACGTAATTCGCCGCGCAGCGGGTAATGCGCATCAGCGGCACGCACGGTCACCAGCAGTATCTTCTCCGGTACCTTGTCGTCCGGTATCGGAGCGATTGTGTTGACGGTTGTGAGCATGGTGTTGAAATCCACCGCCTGCGCGATGGCGAGGCCGTGCGCACGCGCCACGGCGAGCACGGTGCTGCCTGGCGGCCGGCTGCCGGTAAGGACGAGATCGGCGCCGAGCATGTCGGCGGCACGATGCACCAGTGCGCGTTCCAGGCGATCGCCGAAGGCGGCCAGCATCGTGGCGACAGCGATGGCGAGCACGGCGGCAGTGATCATCAGATGCAACTCGCCGGACCGCCACTGCCGTGCCAGCAGGCGCCAGGCGAGCGTGAATTCAGTACGCATGACTTTTTGATCCAAAGCTGTCTGCAACAAGCCGGCCGGCGTCCAGCTGCAGGCAACGCGCGCAACGGTTGGCAAGGCTCCGGTCGTGAGTAACGAGCATCAGCGTCGCGCCGGTATCGCGGTTCATCGCGAACAGCAGGTCGGCGATCTGTGCGCCGGTATGCGTGTCGAGGTTGCCGGTAGGTTCGTCAGCGAACAGGATGCGCGGGGCAATGGCGAATGCACGCGCGATTGCCACCCGTTGCTGCTCACCGCCGGAAAGCTGGCGCGGATAGTGCGTGAGGCGTGTACCGAGGCCGACCCGCAGCAGCGCATCGCGCGCTTTTGCTGCGGCCGCGCGGTCGCCGGCGATTTCCAGCGGCAGCATCACGTTTTCCAGCGCCGTCATCGTTGGCAGCAACTGAAACGACTGGAATACAAAGCCGACGCGCCCGGCCCGGCAGGCAGCGCGCGCATCTTCATCGCGGTTGTCGATGCGCTCACCGGCGAGCCAGACGGCGCCGGAGGTTGGCGTATCGAGGCCGGCCAGCAACGCCAGCAACGTGGATTTGCCCGAGCCGGAACTGCCGATGATGGCAACGGTCTCGCCCTCGGCGACGCCAAATGACACGTCATCGAGAATCGTCAACGCGCCGTCGTTCACGCGCTTGCCAAGGGCATGGGCGAGCACTACCGTCGAGTGATTGATGAGCCCGGGAGTTTCTGCCATGCAACGTATGCTCCATTTCCTGCGCGCCGCTCTGGCGGTGTTGTTACTCTTAAGCGTATTCGTGGGCACCACAACGGCAGCGCAGGCCGGTACGGTGTTGGTCGTCGGTGACAGTATCAGTGCTGGCTACGGCATGCCAACGAGCAAGGTGTGGGTGAAATTGCTGGAGGCGCGCCTCGTACAGAAGGGTTATTCACACCCGGTGGTGAATGCGTCGGTCAGTGGCGACACCAGTGCCGGCGGCCTGTCCCGGCTGCCGTCTCTGCTGCGCCAGCACCGGCCGGCGATTGTTGTTCTTGAGCTCGGTGGCAATGACG
>JBMOON010000053.1:0-5330 GCA_049323295.1 Pseudomonadota bacterium | reverse complement strand
TGGCGATCGTGGCGCTGATCCAGGGCGTGGCGGGCTCGCTGCTGGCCGAGCACGGCCATGCGGTGCATCACGACCTGGTGCGCGCCAACATCGCCGGCGACTGCCTACTGGCGCTGGCCGTCACCGAGCCCGAGGCGGGCAGCGACGTGCAGAACCTGAAGACCACCGCCACGCGCCAGGGCGACGAGTGGGTGCTCGACGGCATCAAGTCCTTCATCACGCTGGGCGGCGACTGCGACACGATGCTGGTGCTGGCGCGCACCGACCCGACCCAGGGCCGTCGCGGCATGCACTTCTTCGCGGTCGACCGCAACACGCCGGGCGTCGAGACCTCGCAGATCAAGACCTACGCCAACCGGCCGGTGCCGACCTACCGCGTGATGTTCAACAACGCACGCGTGCCCGAGTCGCGCCGCCTGGCCGCCGGCTTCGGCGCCATCATGGCCGGCTTCAACCGCGAGCGCGTGATGGTCGCGGCACGCTGGCTCGGCCACATGCAGACCGCGCTGGCCTGGGCGCTGGACTACGCCAAGGTGCGCCAGCAGTTCGGCAAGCCGATCGGCGCCAACCAGAGCATCGCCTTCATGCTGGCGCAGGGCCATGTGGATGTCGAGGCCTCCCGCCTGTACACCTACCACGCCGCCCAGCGCTGGGACAGCGGTGCGGCGATCAAGGACATCATCCTCGACGTCTCGTCCGCGAAGCTGTTCGTCACCCAGGCCGTGTACCGGGTGACGCAGAACGCGCTGCACATCGGCGGCGGCTGGGGCATCACCGAGGAACTGCCGGCGATGCGCATGGCGCTCGACGCACTGGTCGCGCCGGTCACGGTCGGCTCCTACGAGATCCAGCTGCGAGTGATCGCCAAGCAACTCGGCTTGCCGTGCGACTGAAAGGACCGAACGCGTGAAAACCCCCGACCGCTCCCTCGGCCGAGTCGCCGCCATCATCGGCATGGGCGACTCCTACGCCGACAAGCAGGACGTCAAGGACCCGCTGCAGCTCGCCACCGAGGCGAGCTGGGCCGCGTTCAAGGACGCCGGCATCCGCAAGGACGACATCGACATCCTGCTCACCGGCCGCTCGCCCTGGGCCGACCGGCGGCCGCAGTGGAACAACATCTTCGCCTCGCACATGCAGATGCCGGTGCGCATGACGACCGAGATCACCTTCCACGGTGCCGGCGTCAACGCCATGATCGGACAGGCCGCACTGGCCATCGCCTCGGGCGTGGCCGACTACGTGCTGTGCGTGCAGTCGGATGCGGTCGAGCTGTTCATCGACGCCACCGCGGTGGGCGCGGCCACCGACGCCTGCCCGCAGTTCGAGTTTCCCTACGGCCCGACGATTCCGACCATCTACGCGCAGCTCGCCTGCCGCTACATGCACGAGTTCGGCGTCACCGAGGAAGACTTCGCCGAGGTCGCGGTGCAGCGCCAGGAATGGGCGGTTCATCACCCGAAAGCGGCCAAGCGCAGGCACGGCCTGATCACCGTCGACGACGTGATGCGCTCGCCCTACATCTCGTCGCCGCTGCGGCGCTGGATGTGCGCCACCTGGGGGCCGGGCGGCACCGCCGGCGCCTTCGTCGTCACCAGCGTCGAACGTGCCAGGCAGGCCAGGCGCCCGATCTACATCCACGGCTTCGGCACCTGCACCACGCACGAGTACCTGTGCGAGCGCATCAACCTGCGCAAGAGCCGCATCCCGCTCGGGCCGCTGCCGGCGATCACCACCACCGGCGCCGCGCACGCCGCGCGCGAGGCCTACGCGATGGCCGACATGACGCCCGCCGACATGCAGCTCGGTGCCCTCGCCGGCAACTTCTCGCACACCGTGCTCGTGCAGCTCGAAGACCTGGGCTTCGCGCCCAAGGGCCGCGCCATGGACCTGGTGCGCAGCGGGCGCATGCGCCCGGGCGGCGACTTTCCGGTCGACACCAACGGCGGCTGGATGGGCTTCGGCCAGCCCGGCATCTCGGTGGCCGCCGACTCGCTGGTGGAGACCGTGCGTCAGTTGCGCGGCGACCCGCTCGGTCTGAAGGCCGGCAACTCACCGAAGCGCGCGATGGCGTACTCGGCCGGCGGCATGCTGGCCTGCCACAGCGCGGTCATCCTCGGTACCGAAGCGCCATAGCCACCGCACCAGGAGCACAGACCATGTTGGAACAAGGCGAATTCGCCGACTACACCGAATCGTTCCCGACCCCGCGCGTCACGCAGGACGCGCTGCCCTACTGGGCCGCCGTCAAGGAAGGCCGGCTGCTGTACCAGCGCTGCCCGGCCTGCCGCGGCGCGATCTTCCCGCCGCGCTCGATCTGCCCGATGTGCGAGGCCGGCGCCGTGCCGCAGTGGGAAGAGTCCCAGGGCACGGGCAGCATCTACAGCTTCTCGGTCGTGCACCGGCCGCCCTCGGCGGTGTGGCGTGCGCGTTCGCCCTACACCATCGGCCTGGTGCGGCTCGACGAGGACTGGTTCCTGTTCACTGAGATCGAAGGCCGGCCCGAGGACATGGCGGTCGACCAGCGGGTGCAGGTGGCGTTTCCCGCACGCGAGGTGGCGCTGCCGGTGTTCCACCTCGTCGGCGAGGGCGCGCCGCGATGAGCGATGCACGCGCCATGTGGGACGCCGCAGCCGAAGGCATGGCGCCCGAGCAGCGGCAGGCCCTGCAGTTGAAGGGCGTGCAGGCACTGCTGGCCTGGGTCAAGGCGCACTCGCCGATGCAGCGCGAGCGCCTCGTGCGGGTTGACCCGGCCGCGGTGCGCAGCCTGGCCGACTTTGCCGCGCTCGTGCCGCTGAGCACCAAGGACGAGCTGCGCGCCGCGATGGACCGCTACGGCAGCGCCCTGCCCCACCTGTGCGTGCCGCGCGAGGACATCGTGCTGTCCGGCCCGTCGGCCGGCACCAGCGGACGCCAGACCTACCAGGCCTTCGACACCCAGGACCTGGACCGCAACGTCGAGCTGGCGGCGCGCATGTTCTGGTGCAGCGGGCTGCGGCCGGGCGATGTGCTCCAGCTGCTGGTCACACCGTTCACGCCGGCGGCAGACATCTTCCGCCTCGGCGCGCAGCGCGCCGGCGTGAGGTGGATCATTCGCGACAACCACGAGCCCGCGCAGGTGCCACGTTACGTCGAGGTCGCGCGCGCGCTCGAGCCCACCTTCCTGCAGGCCGGCGTGGCCACGCTGCGCGCCATGGCCCAGCACGCCGCGGCCACGCCCGAAGGCGGAGCGCTGCCGTACAGGCGCGCGATTCTGATGGGCGCAGCGCTCGGCCCCGAGGCGCGCGCGCAGTTCCGCCAGACGCTGGGCATCGAGGTCACGACGCTGTCGGGCCAGGGTTCGGATTTCAACCTCTTCAGCACCGAGTGCCCAGCCCACGACGGCGAGCACTGGCATGGCGAGGACATGACGCTGGTCGAAGTGATCGACCCGGCCACTGGCGCGCCGGCGCGCGAGGGCGACGTCGGCGAGATGGTCATCACCGACTTCTACCGCCGCGCCACGCCACACGTGCGCTGGCGCACCGAGGACATGGTGCGCGTGCACCCGGGCGTGTGCAGCTGCGGCCGCACGTCGCGCCGCTTCACGCTGCTCGACCGGCTGGCCAACCGCGTGCCGGTGCGCGGCAGCGCCGTCTATCCGTTCCAGGTCGAGACCGCGCTGTCGCGCAGCGAGGAAGGCCGCAACCTCGAGTTCGCGCTGGTGCGCCGGGCGGTCGAGCCGCAGGTGCTGGAAGTGCGCCTGCTGCGCCCCGCCACGCTGGCCGCCGACGCCACCGCCGGCGTGGCGCAGCGGCTGCAGGCCCACCTCGACGCCGAGTTGAAGCTGCCCACCCGAGTGTCGTTCCACGACGACCTGCCGCGCGTCGGCTACAAGACGCTGCGCGTGCTCGACGACAGGACGGCGTGATGCCCTGAGCCTTGCGACCGAGGCCCGCCCCCGGACCCGGCTGAACCGGAACCACGAAACACGAACCACGAACCGACCGGAGCACGACCCCATGGATTTCGAACTGAGTGAAGAACAACGCGCGATCGCCGAGACGACGCGCCGTTTCGTCGAGAAGGAGATGCCGCGCCAGCAGGTGCTGCAATGGGTGCGCGACAAGGTCGAGCCGCCGCAGGAGCTGTTCAAGAAGCTCGGCAAACTGGGCTACTACGGCTTCCTGCTGCCCGAGGCCTACAGCGGGCTGGACAAGCCCGACCCGATGGGCATGCTGGCCTTCGTCGAGCAGTTCGCGCGCGCGTCGGCGGCCATCACCACCGCCTGGGGCCGTGCCGCGGTGATCCTGGCGCCGCTGGTGGCCAAGTTCGGCACCCAGGCGCAGAAGGACATGGTGCTGCCCAGGGTGATGGCCGGCGAGGTCTTCATGGCGCTGGGCCTTACCGAGCCTGGCTCCGGCAGCGACGCGGCGTCGCTGCGCACCACGGCGGTCAAGCGCAGCGACGGCCACTGGGTCATCAGCGGCGAGAAGCTGTATTGCTCGCAGGCCAAGTCGGCGGGCTTCCTGATCCTGGCCGCACGCACCGACCCGCATGCCGTCAAGCAGGAGGGCATCTCGACCTTCCTGATCCCGAACCCGGGCAGCCACCCGGCGATCGAGCTGACCCGCATCGAGACCATGGGCCTGGGGCCGGTGCCGACCTTCTCGGCCCACTTCCGCGACCTGGTGCTGCCGCCCGACGCGCTGATCGGGGCCGAGAACAAGGGCTGGCAATGTGTGCTCGGTGGGCTGGACAACGAGCGCCTGTACCACGGCGCCATCGGCGTCGGCGCCTCGCAGGCCATCATCGACGAGGTGGTGGCCTACCTGAAGCAACGCGTGCAGTTCGGCAAGCCGCTGTCCAAGCTGCAGTCGGTGCGCCACAAGATTGTCGACATGCAGTTGCGCACCGACGCCGCGCGGCTGCTGGTCTACCGCGGCGCCAGCGTGCTCGAGAAGACCGGCGCCTGCCACAACGAGGCCTCGTTCGCCAAGGTGGCCGGCGCCGAGTGCTACATGCACTGCGCCTACACCGGCCTGCACCTGCTGGGCGGCTACGGCTACACCGTCGACTCGGGTCTGCCGATGCATTTCCAGGACGCCAAGCTGTTCGAGATCGGCGGCGGCGCGATGGAAGTTCAGCGCGACATCATCGCGCGCGGCATGGGACTGTAGATGGCGCTGTCGAACGGAAAGCTGGCGAGTCTGGCCGACGCCGCCGAACTCGCGCGCGGCGCGGCGCGCGTCGCGCTCGGCGGCTGGAGCTTCAGCCGCCGGCCGCTGGCCGTCGCGATGCACTGGGCCGCACACGGTCTGCGCTTCGACGAACTGCTGGTGCTGACCGGC
>JBMOON010000052.1:0-5606 GCA_049323295.1 Pseudomonadota bacterium | reverse complement strand
CGCTCTATGGACGTGACCTGACCGTGCGCAACGGCCTGAAGGAGTCGGACCGCATCAACTTGCGCCTGCTGAAGGCGTTCTGAGGCCCCTGAGCCACAATGAAACCCGGCGTTTTCGAATCGCCGGGATCTCCGCTGTCGTGCGTCAGGAGTAGCTGTAGAACCCTTGCTTGGTCTTCCGGCCGAGGCGGCCGGCGGCGACCATCTCCTTCAGCAGCAGCGCTGGGCGGTACTTGGGATCGTTAAACTCGTCGTAAAGCACGCCCATGATCGACAACAAGGTGTCGAGGCCGATCATGTCGGCCAGTGCTAGCGGACCGATCGGATGGTTGCATCCCAGGCGCATGCCGACATCAATGCCTTCGGCAGACGCCAGGCCTTCCTGCAGGACGAAGATGGCCTCGTTGATCATCGGGCACAGGATGCGATTGACCACGAAACCGGGGCTGTTGCGGACCGTGATCGGCGCCTTGCCCACCTTCTGGGCAAACGCCATCGTGGCAGCATGGGTCGCGTCCGACGTCTGCACGCCGCGGATGACCTCCAGCAGCGACATCAGCGGCACGGGATTGAAAAAGTGGATGCCAATGAAGCACTCCGGCGCGTCGAGCACAGCGCCCAGCTGGGTGATCGAGATCGACGAGGTGTTCGTCGCAATGATCGCGTCCTTGCCGACGCAGTTGGCGACTTGCCGCAGGATCTTCAGCTTGAGTCCCAGGTTCTCCGTCGCAGCCTCGATCACCATATCGGCGGACTGCAGCGCGCCATAGTCCAGACCGGTACTGATCTTCGCCAGCGCGGCATCGCGGGCGCTGGCCGTCAGCTTCTCTTTCGCCACCATGCGGTCGAGATTGCGGATGATGGTGTCCATGCCGCGCTTCAACGCGGCGTCGTCGACGTCCAACATCGTCACGTTGAGGCCGGCCACCGCGCAGACCTGCGCGATTCCGTTGCCCATGGTGCCGGCGCCGATGACGCCGATGGAGCCTGGAGGGTTTGCCATGCGAAGGAGCCTGTATGGATAGAGGAGAACGTTCGGCGTGCGCGGGCGCACTCAGCGACTTCGGTTCCACTGCTCGTCGACGCCGCCCGCTACCCGGTTCACCAGGCGCGCCAGCACGAACAGCAGATCGGAGAGGCGGTTGAGGAACTGAAGGACAGTTGCATTGACGGGATGCTGTTCGGCCAGCGCGACGACCGAGCGCTCGGCGCGACGACATACGGTGCGCGCCACATGTGCCTGCGCAGCGGCCAAGGAACCACCGGGCAGGATGAACTCCTCCAGGCGCGGCAGCCTCGCATTGGCTTGACGCAGCCACTCGTCCAGGGCCACGACCCGCTCCGCCTTCAGCAGCGTGTAGCCAGGGATGCTGAGTTCACCGCCCAGGTCGAACAGATCCTGCTGGACGGTGCGCAGCAAGGTCGAGGTCTTCAGGTCCTCGTCGACATTCACGCCGAGGGACAGCAGCATTCCCACGGCGGAGTTGAGTTCGTCGACGTCGCCCATGGCCATCACGCGAGGCGCTGTCTTGCTAAGTCGGCTGCCGTCGCCCAGGCCCGTGGTGCCGTTGTCGCCCGTGCGGGTGACGATGCTCGTGAGTCGCTTGCCCATGCTTTCTCGCTTCCGTGCCGGTCCGTTCCTGCAGTCAGCCTAGTACGCTGGCATGCAACGCTCGCGCATAACTTTCGTAAACGATCGCGATGTTCGAGATCGCCGTCCGCTTGGCCTCGTTCATCTCGCCGATAGGCCGTGCAGGATCGCCGCCCCAAACCCGTCCGCCCGTCAGGTGCTGGCCGGGTTCGGTGACGCTGCCGCCAGCGACGAAGGTGTCGTCATCGATGCGCGTGCCGGGTGCGATGCTACTGCCGATGCCGACGAGGCAGCGGGAACCGACGCTGCAGTCCACCAGCTGGACGTTGTGTCCGACCGTGGTTTGATCGCCCAACGACATCCCCAGGGATCCGGCCCGAAGCACCGAGTTGTCCTGCACGTTGCAGAGTCTGCCGATCGAAATCGGCCCCTCGCGACCATCCAGACGGCAGCCAAACCACACGCTGGCGCCCTCGGCCAAGTGAACGCTGCCCGAGAGATCGCAGGTGCCGGCGACGAATGAATCGGGCGCAGCTCCGGTCGGAATCGGTTGGCACGTCCAGCGGACGTCGCATGCCTCATTGCGCGCTCGCTGCAGTTCGGCTCGGCTCTGCACTTCATGCAGGCCAAGCGCCCGTAACAGCTTGGCGGGCCGACCCGCGTACAACATGCCAGGCTCCAGCGTGCTTCGCGGATAGACGATGCTCCCAGCCTCGACGACGGCACCGTCACCGACCTTCGCACCGTCAAGGATCACGGATCCCCGCTCGACGACGACATCGTTACCCACGGTGCAGGCATGCACGACCGCATCAGCGCCGATGGACACCCTAGCGCCAACCAAGGTTGGATAGACCTCGTGGGCGATATGGATTGTCGCGCCTCGGCCCATGTGCAAGTCGTCACCGATCCGCACGAAGTGTCCGTCGGCACGGATGACCGCGCCAGCGCCCAGCCATGCGTTGCGACCCAGCGAGACGCGGCCTACGACGGCGTGACCAGGGAGCGCCGCCGCGGGCTGAGAGGCGAACGCGGGGAGCGTACCCTGGTACGCAATCAGGTTGAGCCCAAGAGTCATTTCACGATACCGATTCGCGTGGTTCCTGCGCGCCACTGACGCTCGGCGTCATCCCAGGCAGCTATTGCCTGCAGATCCGGCACCCATGCGAGCCCGGACCTCGCATCCGACGACATGGGCTCGCCACTCACCAGCACGTCCAACAGCGCGGGCTGTCCTGACTTGATCGCCGCCATCGCCCGTTCAATCGCGAGCGGCAGTTGCTCCGCACTCTCCACGCGCTCGCCATGCGCGCCGAACGCGCGTGCCATCGCGGCATGGTCGGCGTGCTGCAGCCGCGTGCCAACCACCTTGCCATGCGTGGTCGTCTGGTCGTGCACCTCGATCTGCCAAGCTCCATTGTTCGCCACCACCACGAGCACCGGTACGCCGTGGCGCACGGCAGTATCGATCTCCATGGCGTTGAAACCGAAGGCGCCATCGCCGGTCAGCACGGCGACCGTGCGTTGAGGGCAGGCCAGCGCGGCGCCGATGCCGAAGGACGTTCCCACGCCGATGCAGCCCAATGGCCCTGGGTCGAGATAGGTGCCGCAGCGAATGCCCACCCGCGCGAAGGCCAGGAAGTCACCGCCGTCGGCAACCACCACGGCGTCGTCACCGATCGCGCGCTGCACTCCGGCGAGCAGGCGGTTCGGGTGCATCCGGCCGTCCGACCCATCGCCGGCTGTGGCCATGTCCTTAGCGAGCTTCGCCGATCGTTCCGCATGTCCGGTGCAAAGGCGATCCCGCCAAGCTCGGTCCACCGATGACGCGCGTCCTCGTCCGGCTGCAGTCAGCGCGCGCAGCGCCAGGCGTGGCGAAGCCAGGAGCTCCACCGCTCCGCGTCGGTTGTCCTGTAGTTCCGCGACGTTGTCGGCGATCCGCAACCAGCGCGCCGCACTAAACACGGCGGGAGAGCCGTAGGCCAGTTGGAAGTCGAGCTTGCGGCCGAGGGTGATCACGAGGTCGGCTTCGCCCATGGCCGTGGCGCGCATGGCGTTCACCAGTCCAGGGTGGTCGTCGGCCAGGACGCCCTTGCATTCCCCGGTATCGAGAAACACCGCGCCACTGGCCGCGAGGAACTCCTCGAGTTCGGCTTTCGCCGCGCGCGCCCCTCGGCCACCGATCACGAGCGGCCGCCGTGCGTGCAAGATCAGGTCCGCCGCCTCTGACACAAGGGTTGGATCGGCATGAATCTCGCCGCGCGCAATTGGGCGCGCATGTTCGTCCCCCTGCTCGGCCGGCGAAATATCGACGCGGAGCGTGTCCGTGGGAAAGTCTAGGAACACGGGACCAGGCTCGCCGCCTGAGTCACCGAGGGCCATAGCCCACGCCTGGTTCATGGCGCGTGGCACCTGCGTTGCCTCGTGCACGGTGAGGGCAAAGCGCGTGATGCCCTTGACCATGCCAACGTGGTCGAGATCCTGCAGGGCGCCGCGGCTGAGTTGCGGCCTGGGGGGAACGCCCGAAAGGATCATCACTGGAGCACGCGAGACATGCGCGTTGGCAATACCTGTCATGGCGTTGGTGACGCCTGGTCCGGCCGTCACGAGCGCCACCCCGGGCTTGCCACTGAGTTCGCCATAGGCGTGCGCCATGTAGACCGCAGCGCGCTCGTCGCGCACATCGATGATCCGGATGCCTTCCGCATCCAGCCGCATCCAGATCGGCATGATGTGGCCGCCGCACAGGCCGAAGACGCGATCAACCTCAAGCGCCTTGAGCTTGCGTGCGATCACGGCAGCGGCGCTGTTCACACCAACGGTGGCCGGGCTCATCGCCGCTCCTTTCGAGGTCGAAGTATCAGTCGCTCCGACTTGCCGATCCAGCCTGGACACCGGCGGCCCTGACGATCGCCTCGGCGTCGGCACGTCGATTCACAGTTCGGGCGAGCGCATGCAGAAGGTCGGACAGCCGGTTGACATACGGCAGGCGCAACGAATCCGCGCAAGACTCGCGATCCGCCTCCTCGAGACCGACGAGTTCGCGCTCTAGCGTGCGACATGTCGCTCGTGCCTTGAAGCACAGCGCCGCGGCCATCGTTCCGCGCGGCAGGACGATGCCGGCCGCCGGAGGCAAGTCCGCAAGCCACCTGGTCAGCTCCTTGTCGACACGCTGCAGCGCCGCAAGCGTCAAGACGATGCTGCCCGGCGACGAGAGCTCGGAGGACAGCGCCACCAGTTCGTCCTGCGTTTCCGACAGCACCACGCGGAGATCGGAGCCGCACTCCGAAGCGATTGCCATGCCGATCAGGCTGTTCAATTCATCTACGACGCCGATAGCCTGCATGTACGGGCTGTTCTTCTCGACCCGTGTACCGCCGGCCAATGACGTCGTACCGTCGTCGCCACGACGGGGGTCGTGTGATATGCCATCGCTGTTCATGCCACCACTCCTTGCGCCGTGCTCAGCGTCTCAGCCGATCCAGCCTGCGTGACGGAGGACCCGACGCAGCGACTCGCCTGGCAAACGGCCGGCCACCTGACAGCAGTAATCCTCGTAGGGGGCGCACCGCGCCGCGTCAATTCTGTGCAGTGCCAAGTATCGATGCAGCGCCAGCTTGTCGTGTCCCTTTCGCACGCTGTCGGCCAGCAGCCGCTCGGCCGCAGCCGGGTTCGCCTCGCGGCGCACCGCCGACTTCAGTTGGCGCACCTCGGCACGAGACAGCATGCTGGATCCCGACATGGCCGGCCGACGCTCAGAAGACCGGCGTCTCGCGGTAGGTACCCCAGATCCCCTTCAGCTTCTCGACGATGTCCCCCATCGTTGCGCCGGCCTTCACCAGTTCGATGGTCAGCGGCATCAGGTTCTGGGACTCGTCCTTGGCGACAGCCACCAGTTGGTCGAGCATCGCTTGCACCTTGGCCTCGTCGCGCTCGGCGCGAACGCGGCGCGTGCGGGAAATCTGGCGTTCGGCCGTCGTGTTGTCGTACGGGTGGATCTCGATCTTGACGTCCTC
>JBMOON010000051.1:0-55245 GCA_049323295.1 Pseudomonadota bacterium | reverse complement strand
GGAATTTCCTCAAGCAGATGGTTTGGTCGCACTTACCAATCTACGTCGGAAACCCCGGTGGCCGCGCCTTGCACCCCTGTAGGGGGGCTGGGGCGCGGCACTGTCGGGTAAATACCAAATCAACTCAAAACTACGCCTCTATTCGGAGTTCGCATCTTGGCCGCCCAAGTCATCTGGAGATTCATCGGCAGTTTTTGGTTTCTTTGCGACGCCCGCGCGACCGGGGCCCGCCTTATGTGAAGGAAGGCGCGACTTACGACCAAAATCCTTGGAACGCGCCCGCCCCAGCGAATCAGTCGAACGATGGATAGGCGCCAACTCCTTTGAAGTTGACGTGGAATGCGGAAGATCACTGGTATCTGAGGCCGGAGCCACCCCAACATTATCTCCAGGCGGCCTGCTGTAATCCGGAATACGCAGATTGTCCATCATGGACTTTCCAGGTTTCTTCTTGCGATTTGCCTTTTTGCGGCGACTTCGCTCAAGAAGCATCCGCGTCACGCGCTCATCGCGCTGTCGCTGTGTCTCTTTTTCTTTTACCAAGTCGATCCATTCAATGGCAGTGTAACCACCAGTAGCCACCTGAATGCCATTCAGTGCTGGCAACGGATCTTCCGGCTCAAGAAATGTCGGAGATTTTCCTCGTCGCCGAGCGGCAATTACCGCTTTCATGCCGGGAGGCTCAGCGTGGTGATAACGCGGATATCGTTTCCCCGAGTGCACAGGAAGGAAGTGATCGCCAAGATGGGCCCGAAATACAAGCGCATGGCTTATTTTTTCAACTTGCCTAGAGTCATCACGGGTCAGCTTGCCATACCCATAACTCAAGGCAGGATGGTCAGCTTCAGGATCGGGGATGCGGAAATCGCCTTTTTGATTGGTGCAATCAATCCACAATTCGCCACATCGCCTTGCGAAGCTCTTACAACCATCCATCGATCCACCCGAAAGAAAGGCAAGAAAATGTAAGCGGTATCCAACCAACTCACCGAAATCAACCCACCAGTAATAGCCTTTCAGACAATCAGAAAATTTTGCATGACGAAGCCGATTCAGGAAATCGGTTCGATATATAACTATAAGATCGACAAGCAGCTTGTCGTCAGACATTTTATTCTCAAATGGATCCCACGCATCCCGCGGATCATCCTTTTTAAGAACCAAGTCGAATGGAATCACTAAAAGTTTTTTGTGCCTGACCAGAAGGTAGTCAAGGAATTCAAGATTACTCTTAATTTCTCGATCACTTTTCCTGATCCGCTTATTTAATTTATTTTCAAAAAATTTGCTTTTATAGTGGGAATGGAGAGCAGCCAGCAATTCATCGAATGCGTCCATGTCAGATATTTCTGGATCAGTTGGCGAATATCGACCTTTGTCGCCAAAATCCCCATCCTTCATATAGCCCATTTCGTGCAATATTTTGTACGCTGCCGATATATGCTCAGAAAAGCGGAGCGCTGCCGAGTAGCACTGAACAACCACATCCAGATAGTAGAATAGCCCCCCGACGCCGCTGCTTTGAGGGAAGCGAACAATGGCTCCATTGCGGAGCTTGCGCTCCTTTCGGACAAGTTTCGGTTTCTGCTTAGCTTGGGCAAGTCGCACCAAATAGCTATGAAAACTCTTCAGGCGGAGACCGTGATTCCCGAGATGTACCCCTTTAACCCCCAAGATTTTTCCATCTCTGTGGTACAGATATTCTTCGTTCGAGTGCGTATGCCCGACGTATAGGTCTAGAAGGGGGACGCCGACATTCGGTTTCTGGCGCCGCCGCCCGTTGAGCTCGATCTCAAGCATGTCCGGATCGGGGCCCCGGTCGAATGGGTCCCTCGATGGCATGGGGGTAATCTTCATTATGGATTCTCACCAAAAGTTAGGGCCTGCTGCAGCCTACTCACAGACAGCACGCCCCGCCCCTCAGCGCCGAGGCGCCAACCGGCATTGGCAAAGGAGAAGCTCAAGTTCGTGATCTGGTCGCCAAGCGCAGGCGATAGGAGCAACCACGAAAGCCACATCTAACTGGCCATGAGTCTGCGCCCAAGTTCGCCTTCATGAGACCCGTCCTG
This sequence comes from Pseudomonadota bacterium, assembly GCA_049323295.1. Lineage (GTDB taxonomy): Bacteria > Pseudomonadota > Gammaproteobacteria > Pseudomonadales > JADFDG01 > JADFDG01. The sequence continues at coordinate 53,176 of JBMOON010000051.1, read as the reverse complement.
ATCGGGGGGCTGCGCACATTCGCCACCACCAGCCAGCCCAGCGACATGGCACCGGCCCCCGCCGCCCATAAAGCTTCAGCACGCAACCGTCGTCGATCCTCAACATTCCAACCACCGCCCTGATCACAACTCGACGCACGAGTTGATGAGCCCGATCAGGCGAAGAATTTTGCCAAGTCAAACATTCCCGCCGAACAAAAAATCATCGGGTCGTATTTTGATCGATTTCATTTCAAGGAACGCGAAACATTTACTAGATCAATCTACAAGTTATGACATCTTATTGATTTTAAATGAATTAATGAAATTAAATTTTACAAGTCATGGCTCTGTGATATTCGGCCCAATTAACAAGAGTAGATCTTAAATATTGAAACCGGTTGGTCATTTTTGTTTCACTTCATCCAAATAATCCGCCCAGATCTGCATCATTTTCTGCCGCTCCGCTTTGTGCGCAGTGCGGTTGTAGGCCCGCCCGTTCGGATCACGCACCGCATGCGCGAGTTGATGCTCGATAAAATCGGGGCGCACCTGCAGAACCTCGTCCAGGATCGTCCGGGCCATCGCCCGGAACCCGTGTCCGGTCATCTGGCCCTGCTCGTACCCCATGCGCCGGATCGCCGCCAGGATGGCGTTGTTGCTCATCGGTCGATCCTTTTCCCGGGCACTGGGAAACACGAAGCGTTCCTTGCCGGTGACCTTGTGCAGGTCCCGCAGGATCTCCAGCGCCTGCCGTGACAGCGGAACCAGATGGGGGATGCGGAGCTTCATCCGTGCCGCCGGGATGTTCCATTCCGCCTTGTCCAGGTCGAACTCCGCCCACTCGGCACCGCGCAGTTCGCCTGGGCGCACGAAGACCAGCGGCGCCAGTCGCAGGGCGCTCTTGGTGACGTAGGCCCCGTCATACCCATCGATGGCCCGGAGTAATCCACCAATGTCACTAGGCTCTGTGATGGCTGCGAAGTGGGACTGCTTGATGGCCTTCAGCGCGCCCCTGAGGTTGGGCGCCGGATTGTTGGTCGCGCGGCCCGTGGCCACGGCGTAGCGGAAGACCTGCCCGAAGTTCTGGAGAATGCGGTGTGCCGTATCGACGGCCCCACGCTCCTCGACCTTTCGCAGCACTGCCAGCAAGTCCGGCGCAGTCAGGCTGTCCATCGAGCGCTTCCCGATCCAAGGAAACACGTCCATCTCCAGACGGCGGATGACCTTCGAACTGTGCGTGTCTGCCCAGACAGCTTCCTGCTTGGCAAACCATTCGCGTGCGATGACCTCGAAGCTGTTGGTTTCTTCCAACGCCCGCGCAGCTTTCACCGCTTTGCGGTTCTCGCCAGGGTCTATGCCAGCCGCGAGCAACTTGCGCGCCGCATCGCGTTTTTCACGCGCTTCCTTGAGTCCGGTGTCGGGATAAACGCCGAGCGAAAGCAGTTTTTCCTTGCCGTCGTAGCGGTATTTGAGACGCCACCATTTGCTGCCAGTAGGCGTCACCAGGAGAAACAAACCGCCGCCATCCGCGAGTTTCTGCGGTTTCTCTTTGGGCTTCACGGAACGGACTGCGGCGTCGGAAAGCGGCATGGGGGTAACCGATCACGGGGAAAACCTATTACCCCCAAACCTACCCCCGGCCCTTCCGGAATTCAACGGATCACCCCGGACCTCTCCGGAATCCTCAACCGCCTGAAACCCCTTGAAAATCCTTGATCCAGAACGAAAAAGGGCGCCCGAAGGCGCCCTTGTCGTTACATGAATGGTGGAGCTAATCGGGATCGAACCGATGACCTCAACAATGCCATTGTTGCGCTCTCCCAGCTGAGCTATAGCCCCACGTGCTGAGGGCGCGAATTATGGGAAGCGCCCCCGGGGCTGTCAAGGAACTCCGCGGGCCTTTTCCCTCCCCGGCTCAGCCCTCCGTCTCCCCGTCGCCAGCCGCACCGCCGGCCAGTGCCCGATAGGCTTTTTCCAGCTCCTTTGCCTGTTTTTTCGACACACCGCCCAGCACGTCGACGGCATGGCGCAGGCGCGCACGGGTCATGTCCGCACCGAGCACCGCCATGGCATCGAGCACCGAGATCGAACTGGCCTGGCCCGACACGGCGACGAACACCGGCGCAAGGAAGTCGCGCATCTTCAGGCCCATGGCCGCCGCCAGGGCCGATACCTCGGCGCTGACGGTGTCCTTGTCCCAGCGCCGCAGCGCCTCGAAGCGCCACAGCAGGAACTGCAGCAGCTTCACCACGTCCTCGTCGGTCATGCCCTTCACGGCAAACTGCGCCCGCTCCAGCTTCAGCTGGCCGGACAGCATGAAGGCCGCCAGCGGCGCGACATCGCTGAACACCTGGGTGCGGCCCTGCACGTGCGGGACCAGCGGCGCGAGGTACTCCTCGTTGAGCGCCCATGCCTTCAGCCGCTGCACGAACTGCGCCGGCGACAGCTCGCGCATCCACTGGCCGTTCAGCCAGGTGAGCTTCTCGACATCGAACACCGGGCCGCCCAGCGATACCCGCATCAGGTCGAAATTCGCCACCATCTCGGCGAAGGTGAACTTCTCGCGCTCGTCCGGCATCGACCAGCCCATGCGGCCCAGGTAGTTCAGCAGCGCCTCCGGCAGGAAACCCATGCGCCGGTAGTAGTTGATGCTGGTCGGATTCTTGCGCTTGCTGAGCTTGGACTTGTCCGGGTTGCGCAGCAGCGGCAAGTGACAAAGCACCGGCATCTGCCAGCCGAAGTATTCGTACAGCAGCCGGTGCTTGGGCGCGGAGCTGATCCACTCCTCTCCGCGCAGCACATGCGTGATGTCCATCAGGTGATCGTCGACCACGTTGGCCAGGTGATAGGTCGGCATGCCGTCGGCCTTCATCAGCACCTGCATGTCGACCTGTTCCCACGGGATCTCGATCCGGCCGCGCAGCAGGTCGTCGATCACGCAGACCGCGCCCTCGCCTTCCAGCCGGCCAGGGCGCGGCACCTTCATCCGCACCACGTGCGCTTCGCCGGCCGCCAGCCGCTTCGCGATCTCGCCGTCGGGCAGCGCCATGCAATGGCCGTCGTAGCCCGGCGTCTTCTGCTGTTCCTGCTGCTGGGCGCGCAGGGCGTCCAGGCGCTCCTTCGTACAGAAGCAGCGGAAGGCATGGCCCTTGTCGAGGAGGATCTGCGTGTGCTTCGCGTAGATTTCGCCGCGCTCGCTCTGCCGGTACGGGCCGTGCGGGCCGCCGACATCCGGGCCCTCGTCCCATGCCAGTCCCAGCCAGCGCAGGGAGTCGAGGATCTGGCGCTCGGATTCCGGGGTCGAGCGCACGAGGTCGGTGTCCTCGATGCGCAACAGGAACTGGCCGCCGTGCTGCCGGGCAAAGGCCAGGTTGAACAGGGCGACGTAGGCGGTGCCGACGTGCGGGTCGCCGGTGGGCGACGGGGCGATGCGGGTGCGGACTTTCATGGGGATCCCCTGCGAAGGGCGGCGATTATAGCCGGCGCCGCCCCGCACGCCTGCCCCGTCGTCGCCGGCTCCGCGGAACCTAGTCGAGCCGCTTGCTGGTCCGCTTCACGGCAATGGTCAGCATCACGGCGGTGAAGGCCGCCAGCGCCAGCATTTCCGGCCACAGCTCCGGCAGTTCGGCGCCGCGCAGCATCACGCCGCGGATCAGGCGCAGGAAATGGGTCAGCGGGAAGATCTCCGCCAGCCACTGCGCGATCTTCGGCATGCCGTCGAAGGGGAACATGAAGCCGGACAGCAGGATCTGCGGCAGGAAGGTGAAGAAGGTGATCTGCATCGCCTGGAACTGGCTCTGCGCCAGCGTCGAAATGAACACGCCCAGCGACAGGCTGGCGACGATGAACAGCAGTGCCGCCAGGTACACGTCCGGCAGGGCGCCGCGCACCGGCACGTCGAATACCCACCGCCCGAGCACCAGGATCAGCGTCACCTGGAGCAGGCCGATGCCGACGTAGGGCGTGACCTTGCCGATGGTCAGTTCGAGCGGTGACAGGGGCGTGGCGATCAGCATCTCCAGGTTGCCGCGTTCCCGTTCGCGCACGATCGCCATGGCGGTGAACATCACCATCGTCATGGTCAGGATGACGCCGATCAGTCCCGGCACGGTATTCAGCGGTGCCCGGCGCTCCGGGTTGTAGTAGTTCACGATCTCGACCGGATTCACGGTGTCGTCGACCCCGGCGGACATTCCGTTCCGCAGCAGGCGGCGGGCATCGAAGGCCGACATCTGGCGCGCGGCGGCCTGTACCGACTGGTCGGCCCCGTCCACCACCAGTTGCCACTGCGGACGGTCCGGGTGCGCCAGCCGTGCCTCGAAATCGGCGGGGATCACCATCACCGCACTGACTTCGCTGCGCCGCAGCACGGCATCGATTTCCTGCGCCGACGCCAGCTCACGACGGAACTCCAGCACCTGCGACGAGCCGATTTCGGCGATCAGCTCGCGCGAATTCGCGGTACGCGCCTCGTCGTAGACCGCCGCCGGCAGGTGACGGATGTCCATGTTGATGGCGAACCCGAACAGCAGCAGCTGGATGGTCGGAATGCCGACGATCATGCCGAAGGTGATGCGGTCGCGGCGCAGTTGCTTGAGTTCCTTGACCACCACCGAGCCGAGGCGACGGAAGTTCATGTGCCGCCTCCGTTGCCCGTCAGCGGCGCGCGCGTGGCGGCCACGAAGACGTCCTCGAGGTTGGGCGCCACCGCCTGCACGCGTGCATCGAGGCCGGCAGCACGCAACCGCCGGCCGATTTCCGCGGCACCGTGGAGGCTGTTGTCGACCAGCACGCGCAGCGACGCGCCGATCTGCGCCAGGCCGAGCACCCCGGGAACGTCCTGCAGCACGTTCTGTGCCTGCCGGAGGTTGTCACCCTCCACCTGCAACGCGGTGCCGGGCAGCGCGGCCATCAGTTCCACCGGACTGCCGTCGGCCATCAGCCGGCCGGCATCGAGGATCGCCAGCCGGTGACAGCGCTCGGCCTCGTCCATGTAGTGCGTCGATACCAGCAGCGTGGTGCCGGTGTCGGCCAGATCGAACAACGAATCCCAGAATTCACGACGCGATTGCGGATCGACCGCACTGGTCGGCTCGTCGAGCAGCAGCAGCTCCGGCCCGTGCAGCACCGCACCGGCCAGTGCCAGCCGTTGCCGCTGGCCGCCGGACATCTTGCCGACCAGTCGATCACCCAGTTCGTTCAGCCAGTAGCGCTCGCACAATTCTTCGATGCGCGACTTCGCCTGCGCGCGCGGCAGCTCGTGGACCGCCGCCAGGAATTGCAGGTTCTCGCGCACGGTCAGATCGTCGTACAGCGAGAACTTCTGCGTCATGTAGCCGATGCGCCGCTTCACCAGCTCGGCATCGCGCGGGAGCGTGAGATCCAGTACCGACACCTCGCCGGCACTCGGCGTGAGCAGGCCGCAGAGCATGCGGATGGTGGTCGACTTGCCGCAGCCGTTGGGACCCAGGAAACCGTAGACCCGGCCGCGCGGCACGGTGAGATCGAGTCCGTTGACGGCGGTGAAATCGCCGAAGCGTTTCACCAGACCGCGGGCGACGATGGCCGGTGCGGGTTCAGGGCGTGTCATGGCCCGGCGCTCCTGCTGCCGCGCCGGCAGCGATCCAGACGGCCTGCAGCGGCAAGCCGGCCGGCAGTTGTTTCGCCGCCTCGCCTTCCAGTTGCAGCTCGGCGCGATAGGCCAGACGCGATGCATCGTCGCCGGCCAGCGCGTAATACGGCGTGAAGGCCGGCTCCGAGCGGATGCTGCGCAGTACGGCCGGGAAACTTTCCGCGATGCCCTCCACCTGCACGGTGAAACGCGCACCGGGCGCCAGTTGCGCGCGCAGCGGAGCCGGCACGTAGACTCGCGCATAGGGCGCGTCGCCGCTCAGCAGACTGACCAGGGTGGCACCGGCCGGTGGCTGGTCGCCGGCACGAAACGGCAGCGCATCGACACGCCCGCTGCGCGGCGCAACGACCGTCAGCCGCTCACGCGTTACCGTCAACTGGCGCACGCGCGCTTCCTGCGCCGCCAGCACCGCTTCGGCAGCGGCCACTTCTTCACGACGACTGCCACGCAGCAGCTCGTCGAGCCGCGCCTGCGCCGCCTTCGTCTGTGCCAGGGCGCCGCGCTCGGCCGCCAGCGCGCGGTCCAGGGCCGCCTGGGCACCGAGGTTCTGTGTCCGCAGGTCTTCCTGCCGGCGGCGCTCCAGCGTGGCGTCGTCGGCTCCGGTCTGCGCGCGCTCCAGTTCGGCACGGGCGGCACGGATGGTCTCGCTGCGCGCGCCGTGCCGCAGCTGCGACAACTGCGCGGCGGCGGCATCGCGCTCCGCGCGCGCCATCGCCAGCTGGGCATCGGTACGATGGCTGTCGAGCGTGAGCAGGATCTGTCCGGCCTGCACGCGGTCACCCTCGACCACTGCGACCGATGTCACCGGCTCCGCCGTCTCGGCCAGCACCGCGATGCGATCCCACTCCACCGAGCCCGGCAGCAAAGGACTTTCGTGGCCGCCGCAGGCCGCCAGCACCAGCGCGACGCCCGACAGCAGACCGCTCCTGCACCATGCGTTCATGATTTGACCTCCAGGCCACGCGTGAGCAGTGCCAGCGTGTGCTTGATCATCACTTCGGTATCGATGTCGTCGGCCGCGAACAGACTGCGCCAGATCGGCCGCGCCGCGAACGGGAAAATCGTCAGGCCGATCAGCGACACCATCAGCAGGCGCGGATCGACATCCGGATTGAGACGACCGCCCTGCTGCGCGGCGGCAAAGCGGTCGCGCATGATCGGCGCCAGCAACCGTGCATTGCCGAGCAGGCGCTCGCGCAGCAGGCCGCCGTCGCTGAGCACTTCGCGGACCCACAGCGGCGGCAGCCAGGGATTCGCGTCCAGCGTTTCCATCACCGTGCGCACGAATACCGGTACGGTCTGTCCGGGCCCTTCGCCGCCGGCCTGCAGGCGCATGACGAGATTGCCGATCAGCGGCAACAGTCGCTCGCTCACCAGGACGTCGAGCAGCTGCTCGCGGTTGCCGAAGTAGTAATTCATCAGCGCCGGCGTAACACCGGCCTCGCGGGCGATCCGGTTCACCGACGTGGCGGCGATACCCTGCCGTGCAAACAACTGCAGCGCGGTATCAAGCAGGCGGGCACGCTGCCCGGCATCGGACCGGGTCGGCCGCCCGGGTCGGCGCGGGGTGCGGGCAACATGCGGAACGGCGGGCTTCTTCATGCCCCGATTATTAATTGAATAGTTAATTAATAACAAGCCGCAGATGGCCCGGAAATATGCGTAGAGGGGATCCGGCCCACTCCCGACAGCCGCTCCCGGCTTATAGTGGCGCCCCGAATCCATGCCCCGCCGACGGTCGCACCACCTGCCTGATGCCCCTGCCCGCCACGCCGTCCCATAGCCCCTGGCGCCTGTCCGTTGCGCCGATGATGGAGTGGACGGATCGCCACTGCCGGTATTTCCTGCGCCTGCTCAGCCGCCGGACGCGGCTCTACACCGAAATGGTCACCGCCCCCGCCCTGCTGCACGGCGATGCCGCGCGACTGCTGGCCTTCAACGGCGAGGAACATCCGGTCGCGCTGCAACTCGGCGGCAGCGACCCGCAACAACTCGCGCGGGCGGCAGAGCTCGGCGCCAATGCCGGCTACGACGAAATCAACCTCAACGTCGGCTGCCCGTCCGATCGCGTGCAGGAAGGCCGTTTCGGCGCCTGCCTGATGGCCGAACCGCAACTGGTCGCCGAATGCGTGGCGGCGATGCGGGCGCGGGTGCGGATCCCGGTGACGGTGAAGCACCGGCTCGGCATCGACGGGCACGACAGCTACGAATTCACGCACGGCTTCGTTGACACCGTCCGCCGCGCCGGCTGCGAGGTATTCGTCGTCCACGCGCGCAAGGCGATACTCGCCGGCCTGTCGCCGAAGGAAAACCGCGAGATCCCGCCGCTGGTCTACGACAACGTCTATCGCCTGAAACGGGAATTCCCGGAGCTGGTGATCGCACTGAACGGCGGCGTGCAGACGCTCGCCGACGCGGAAAACCATCTCGCACGGGTCGACGGCGTGATGATCGGTCGCGAGGCGTACCACAACCCCTGGCTGCTGGCCGATGCCGATCGCCGCCTGTTCGGCGATGCCGATGCCGTCGTACCGGAACGCTCGGCTGTCGTCGAGGCCATGCTGCCCTACATCGAACGCCAGCTGGCCGCCGGACACACGCTGCACAGCATCACCCGGCACATGCTAGGCCTGTACCAGGGCATGCCGGGCGCCCGCGCCTGGCGTCGCCATCTTTCCACCGAAGGCGTAAAGCGCCATGCCGGCCTCGATACGCTGCGCACCGCCCTCGCCTTCGTCGAAAACCGCCACGCCTTTCCCGGAACGGACGATGAAAAGCAAACTGGATCAGCTGCGTGACATGACGCTGGTGGTCGCCGACACCGGCGACATCGAGGCCATCCGCACCCATCGGCCAGTGGATGCCACCACCAATCCGTCGCTGCTGCTGAAGGCCGCCGCGTTGCCGGCATATCGCGGGCACCTCGCCGCAGCCGTCACGACGGCGAAGCAGGAAGACGGTCCGGCGTGGCAGGCCGGTGCTGCCGACCGCCTCGCGGTGGCGATCGGCAGCGAAATACTCACCCTGGTTCCCGGCGTGGTCTCGACGGAAATAGATTCGCGGCTTTCCTACGACACCATGGCGACGGTGACCCGCGCCCGCCGCGTGATCGGCCTGTATCGTGCCCGCGGCATTTCCCGCGACCGGGTGCTGATCAAGATCGCGAGCACCTGGGAAGGGATCCAGGCAGCGCGCCTGCTCGAACAGGAAGGCATCCGCACCAATCTCACCCTGCTGTTCTCGCTGCCGCAGGCGGTGGCCGCCGCCGAAGCCGGGGCATTCCTGATCTCGCCGTTCGTGGGTCGCATCCTCGACTGGCATGTCGCGCGCACCGACCGCAAGAGCTACAGCGCACACGAAGATCCCGGCGTGCTCTCGGTCAGCCGCATCTGGCAGTACTTCCGCGCACACGGACACCGCACGGTGGTGATGGGTGCCAGCTTCCGCAACACCGGCGAGATCGAGCAGCTGGCCGGCTGCGACCGGCTGACGATTTCGCCGGCCCTGCTGGCCGAACTGGCCGCCGATACCGGAACGCTGGAGCGCCGGCTGCAGGCCGGCACGAACGGCCATGCACCGGCACGGCTGGTCGCCGACGAAAAAACGTTCCGCTGGCTGATGAATGCCGACGCGATGGCCACGGAAAAACTCGCCGAAGGCATCCGGCTGTTCGCGCAGGACCAGGAAAAACTGGAAGACCTGCTGACGCAGGCCTGAAGACGGATGGCTGGCTGGCGGAGGCGGCCGGTCAGCGGCCGTTGATGCGCTGCTGGTCTTCCAGACGGGTCACCACGTCGTGAAAGGCCGCGCGATTGCGCTCGTCCAGATCCATCAGCGCCCGATGGGCGCCGGTAACCTGGCTGCACAGTTCGGCGTCGGTGCGGTCGACAGCCGGAATCTCGAGGGTTTTCGCCGCATCGCAGGCGCAACGTGCGGCTTCGTCGTCGACGATGGTCAGCACCTTGTCCAGGCACATGCTGTCCAGCAGGCGGCGCACGTCCGGACGCGGAGACAGCAACAGCGGTTGCCGGCCCAGACGCTTGCGGGTCTGCACGCCGACCCGGGCCAGCAGACCCAGCATGGTGCTGTCGATGTTGGTGGTTTCACGCAGGTCGACCACCACGCTGCGCAGCGAGGTGTCGGCAAACATGCGCTCCAGAAGCGCATCGAGCGACGAACACCAGGTCGCACGCACGTCGCCGGTGAGGCGCAGCACCCAGGTGCCGTCGTGCTCTGCGTACAAAACCCTGCCGCAATTCATAGGTTCCTGCCTGCTCAGGCGGGCCCCGGCGACGATTCGCGGATGACCAGCATCGCGACGTCGTCGGGAATGTCCCGCCGGCCGTCCAGCGCGAATTCGCGACTCAAGGCGTCCACCGTGACGGCCCCGCTGCCCACAACCCGGAGCAGGCGGGATTCCTTGTCGACGAGCGTTGTCTCGCCCATCAGTTCCATCAAGCCGTCAGAGAAGAGCACCAGGGCAAACCCGGCCGGAAGCGCGAGCATTCTATCTTCGTACACCGCCTCGTCAAACAAACCTGCGGGCATACCCCTGCCTTCTACGTAATGGGCACATTTACCATCGAAAACAAGGGGTTGGGGATAATGACCGGCGACGGAATAGCGCAATTCCCGACGCCCGGAGTCGATCACGCCGCAGAACATCGTGACGTGCTTGCCCAGCCCCAGCGCCAGCAGCTCGCGGTTGGCCAGCTCCAGCAGCAGCGACGGCCGGAGGATCCCCTCGTCCAGCAGTTCGCGCTGCATCGCCCGGCGGGCCCGGTTGCCCAGGGTCTTGAGCAGCACGGTGATGAAGGCGCTGGACATGCCGTGGCCGGAAACGTCGGCCAGATAGAAGGCCAGATGTCCCGGTGCCAGGGCGAAGTGATCGACGAAGTCGCCGGAGAGGAACAACGAAGGAATGACCCGGTGCTCGGCAACGCACCAGCCGTAGTCGCGCGGCGATTCGGGCAGGATGCGCTGCTGTACCCGGCGGCCGGCATCTTCGTCCTCGCGCAGCAGGTCGAGGTTCGCGGCCAGTTCGCGGTTCATCAGCGTCAGCCGCTCACGCTCTGCGCGCAAGGACCGCGCCTGCACCGTCAGTGCCGGCAGCCAGACAACGGCATCAGCGCCGCGCGCCAGCGGAAACACCGGCAATTCGGGTGCGCGGGCGGCCAGCGCCAGCATCGCTGCCGGGACGTCGCGCACCGCCAGCAACACCAGCAACACGGCAGGAAGCAGGTTGGCCGCCTCGTCGACCGAGCGCGCGACGAGCAGTTCCTGTTGCGGTTCCAGCGCACGGCGCAAGGCGTCGTACGGTACTGAATCGCTGTCGTCGATCACCAGGATGCAGCGATCCCGTGGCTCCAGCATGCAGCGCTCCCGCGAGGTTTGCCGTACGGTATACCCCGCTACCGGCTGCCGCAAGGCATCACTCGGCGGCGGGCTCTGCCGACGGTGCGCCCTCGTCCGCCGGCACTTCCGGCGCGACTTCCTCTTCCGGCATGTCGTCATCGAGGAACGGGTCTTCCGCCGCCGCGCCGTGCACGGCGAAATCGAGGCGCTGCAGATAAATGTCGCGCAGGAATGCATAGTGGTCACCGACCATCGCCTGCTCGTAGTCGAGCAGGTCGGCGCGCCGGTCGACCTTGTCCAGCACACCCAGCGAGATCCGCCAGCCGTCGCTCTCCACCACCGACCAGGGTTCCGGCAGCGGCTCCAGCGTCATGTCGACCGGCAGCGCGGCAACACCGCGCACCGTACCGGGCCCCAGGAACGGCAACACCAGATACGGGCCGCTGCCGGTGCCCCATTTGCCGAGCGTGATGCCGAAATTCGTATCGTGGTTGGCCAGCCCGATGGCGCCAGCCGGATCGAGCAGGCCACCGAGCCCGATCGTGGTATTGCCCAGCACGCGCAGTACGCTGTCGCGCGATGCCGTGAAATCGCCCTGCAGTGCCAGGTTCGCGCTGTCGGCAACGTCGTGCAGGTTGGCAAAAAAGCGGCTGACGCTGCGGTCTGCGAAATCCGGCGTGACTGCCCGGTAGCCTTTCGCCACCGGCTTCAGCACGTAACGGTCCAGCGCGTCGTTGAAGGCATGCATCTGCCGGTTGAAGCCTTCCCAGGGATCACGCTCGCTGCCGGCAAGAACCGGCGACGAAAGCAGGCCCAGCAGGCCGGCCAGGCAGGCAACAACGGGCAACGACGGGCGCATCTGGACTCCAGCAGTAAACCGGGATGGCGGGCAGTCTAGAGCAACCGCCCGGCCGTTCAACCGGGCGTTGCCCGCTTCAGACCGCGCGGCCGCGGCAACTGCCGGAGATCCAGTGATCGACACTCACCCAACGGCCGGCGCCGATGAAAAACAGCGTCAGCAACAGGATGAAATAGGTGGCAGCGAATTCAATGCCGTTCTGCAGGATGACGAAATTGCCTTTTTCCGTGAGCCAGTCGTAGTTCCCGTATTCCTGCAACAGACCGCGCGCACGCTCCAGGCGCTCGGCGACGCCCGGGTCGGCCCCCTGGGCGATGGCATACCAGCCGTTCTCCAGGTGCACGGCAAAAATCGCCACCAGCATGGTCACCATCAGCGGAATGCTGATCCAGCGCACGGCCAGCCCGAACAGCAGCAACACCGCCCCGGCAAGCTCGGTCGCGGTGGCCATCGCCGCCATCAGCCAGGGCAGCGGCAGGTCGAGGCCGTCCGGGCCAAACCAGAGCACGACATCATCGAAACCGTGCAGCTTGTTCATGCCGGCCACCCAGAACACCGGCACCAGATACAACCGGATCAGCAGCGGCGCCAGAAAATCGAGCGCCCGGAAACTGTCGAGTACGTCCTGGGCGTCATTGGCCAGGCGATGCAGACGGGACATGGAAACTCCTCGCAAAAAGCCGGGGCAGGCCGGCAACGAAAATCAGGGCTCGGCCAGCCGGGTACCGAGTACGATGTCGCGCGCCCGCAGCATGTCGAGCATGTCGCGGGCGCCGGCGATCACCGCCGCCGGATCCGCGTGCCGCAGTTCGGCAGCAATGCGCAACGCGATGTCGCGGCCGGAAAGCAGGGGTTCAGCGCGCAGCAGTTCGATCAGGCGGGCGGTGGCGGCGTTGATTTCCAGGAACCGTACCGCATCGTCACGATCACGATGGACCGCGAGGAACACCGGGCTCGGCAGTGGCGCGGCCGGGACGTTGTCGGCTGCGATCCGGTGCACCGGCCAGTGGTAGGCAGCGACCACCAGCACCGGGGTCAGCAGCGGCGCGCCGACCAGCAGGTCGCCGCCTGGATTGAAGCCGCGCTGCGGGATTTCCTCCGGCGCGACGTCGACCACCAGCTCCAGCCATTCGTAGTGGGCGAGTTCGCGGGCAAACGGCGGATCGCACGGCTGCGGTTCGCGCTCCTGGTCCAGATAACGCAGGAACTCCTCGGCAATCTCGAGGAAATACGGACTGTGGCAGCGATGACGGGAAAAGAAGTCGCGCACCATGGCCCGCCAGTCCTCATCCCGGTACAGGGAGCGCAGCACCGGAAAGAAGCTGCCGGCAAAATTCTCGATGTTGTTGAAGAACAGTTCGCGGTAGACCGCGAGCCGGCGATCCTCGATGCCGGGTGGCGGCGGATTTGCCGCCGGATCGCGCAGATGCGCCGCAAAGGCATACTGCACGGCGCGAAAATCCGCCGTCATGACGCTTTCGCCTGCCGGCTGCCGGCCTGCTGGATGTCGCGCACGCGGCCGACTTCCGCCAGCAGTTCGGCCAGCGGCGGCATGTTGAAGTCCCGCTCCAGCAGCGTCGGCCGCACGCCGACCTGCCGGTAGGCGTGGGCCAGCAGGTCCCAGACCGGATCGATCACCGCCGCGCCGTGGGTGTCGACCTTCAGGTCCGGCGCCTCGTCGTAATGACCGGCGACATGGATGTACCGGACACGATGCGCCGGTACGCCGGCGATGAAGGCACGCGGATCGTAGCGGTGATTGATGCTGTTGACGTAGACGTTGTTGACGTCGAGCAGCAGGTCGCAATCGGCTTCCGCCAGCACGGCGTTGAGGAATTCGAGTTCGCCCATCGGGGCGGTATCGCCCAGCGGCGAGGTGTAGTAGGAAACGTTTTCCACCGCGATGCGGCGACCGAGGACATCCTGCACGGTGCGGATGCGGGCAGCGACATGCTGCACGGCTTCCGGTGTGAACGGCAGGGGCATCAGGTCGTAGAGATGACCGTCGTCGCTGCAGTAGCTCAGGTGCTCGCTGTAGACGGCAATCCCGTGGCTGTCGAGAAACGTACCGATCGACCGCACCAGATCGAGATCGAGCGGCGCCGGCGAACCCAGCGACAGCGACAGCCCGTGGGTGACAAAGGGGTAGCGTTCGGTGAACTCGCGGAAGCGACGGCCGTAGCGGCCGCCGACACCGATCCAGTTTTCCGGCGCGACCTCGAAAAAATCGGGCGCAGCAGCCGCACTCTCTGCGAGGCCGTCCGCCAGCGGGCCCAGCAGGGCCCGCCGCAGACCGAGTCCGGCACCGGCAATGTCACGCACGACGGCTGCTCCGGACTCTCACGCACTCACTGCTTGGCCTTGTCGCCGCCGCATTTGCCTTCGCCGCACTTGCCTTCCTTCTTGGCTTTTTCGCCACCGCACTTGCCTTCCTGCTTGGCCTTGTCACCGCCGCACTTGCCTTCGCCGCATTTACCTTCACCGCACTTGCCTTCACCGGCGGCCTTGTCGCCACCGCACTTGCCTTCGCCGCATTTGCCTTCACCGCACTTGCCTTCGGGTTTCGGCTGTCCGCCATGGTTGCCGCAGGCACCTTCGGCACCGGCCAGTTGCTGGTAACCACCGGCAACATCGCTGGCCGCGAAGGGGTTGGCGGAAGACGCGTGGCTCACGCTGACGCCGAGCGCACTGACGACCACCGAGGCGGCCAGGGCATTGAGTTTGTTGAGTTTCGACATGGGAATCTCCTGAATTGGAATCCTGTGGGCTGGTCCGGGGTTGCAGCCGGGCACGGCTGTCCCGTGCAGGCTGGGACAGCCTCGCACAGAAACGGTTCAACGCTCTACCCTGCCGGACGGGTGTCCGGGACGCTGCGACAGAGCTGCAGGACGGACGGACAGAAGGATCAAGCCCGCCGGACACTCCGGCGGGCCCGGGCCACGCTCAGGCAGCGCGGCGGACGATCACGCTGCCGATCGAATAACCGGCACCGAACGAGCAGATGACACCGGTATCGCCGGCCTGCAGGCCGTCCCGGTGCAGATGGAAGGCAATGATCGAGCCGGCGGAGCTGGTGTTTGCATAACGGTCGAGAATGACCGGCGCCTCGGCGATCGTGGCATCGCGCCCCAGTACCTTGCGGGCAATCAGTTCGTTCATTTTCAGGTTGGCCTGGTGCAGCCACATCCGGCGCAGACCGTCCACCGGCACGCCGGTGTCGGCCAGGTGGCCGGAAATCTGTTCGGCTACCAGCGGGCAGACTTCCATGAACACCTTGCGCCCGTGCTGACGGAACAGTTTGTCGCGCGCACCGATGCCGGTTTCGTCGGCACGGTTCAGGAAACCGAAATTGTTGCGGATGTTGTTCGAGAACACGGTCTGCAGGCGGGTGCCGAGGATTTCCCAGCGTTCGGTCGCCCGGGCCGTCGCCGCACGTTCGACCACCACGGCCGTGCAGGCATCGCCGAAAATGAAATGGCAATCGCGGTCTTCCCAGGCGAGATGGCCGGAGCAGATTTCCGGGTTGACCATCAACACGCGGCCGGCACTGCCGGCAACGACCGCGTTGACGGCCGCCTGGATGCCGAAGGTAGCCGACGAACAGGCCACGTTCATGTCGTAGGCGAAACCTTTGGCGCCGATGGCCTGCTGGACTTCGATCGCCATCGCCGGATAAGCGCGCTGCATGTTGGAACAGGCAACGATCACCGCATCGATCTCGCCGCCTTCGACACCGGCCTGCGCCAGTGCCTGGCGGGCGGCGCTCACCGCCATCTCGCACTGCACCGACTGCGCATCGTCGGGACGTTCCGGAATGCGCGGACACATGCGGTCGGGATCGAGCACGCCGCTCTTGTTCATCACGAACCGGCTCTTGATGCCGGAAGCTTTCTCGATGAATTCGGTATTCGAGCCGGAAAGCGCCTCGATTCGACCGGTGGCAATGTCGTCGGCGTGGCGCGCATTGAAACGGCGGACGTATTCGTTGAACGACGCCACCAGTTCTTCGTTGGAAATCGATTCGGCCGGCGTGTAGAGGCCGGTGCCGGTGATGACGATACCGGTGGTGGAGGGCGTGGAGGAGCGCAAGCGGAAATCCTCGGTGTGCGGCGCCGTGACGACGCACCGGGCGGACCGGCCGGATGTCAGGACGCGGGAAACGAAAACTGGCACGGACGGCGGCAAGCGCCGGAAAATTCAGCCGTCAAACGCGGCGAGCCAGTCTAGCACAAGGGTCTGCAGTTCCCCGGCGCCGGCGCCGCCGGCCAGCGCCGAACGCGGGCCCAGCAGGCGCACGCCGGACGCGGCCGGGAACAGGTACAACCGTCCGTCGTGCGGCGGCAGTTGCGCCTGCAGTGCACGCGCCGAGCGCGGACCGCACCAGGGCGCATCGCGTTCGCCGGTAACCACCAGCGTCGGCGGCCAGTACGGCAGGGCCGCCAGCCGCGCCGCGTGGTCCAGCCCGTCTTCCGGATCGATCCAGCCCTGCTCGAGCAAACGGCGGATTTCCCCGTAGAAATGCGTGGCCTCGACACCCGGCTCGCCGTCGGCACCGGTTTTCTGTACCAGCCCGTACTGGAAGGAACGCCAGCGGGCAAACCAGCCGTCGCGCACGCGCCAGCGCCAGCCGGCCAGCAGGCCGTTGCGCTCGCGGACGGTGGCGGTGCCGAGCAGCACGATGCCGCGCACCGTGTCGCGCACCATCGGCCAGCGGGCCAGGAAACTCAGCCACAGCAGCCCCCCCGTGCCATGCCCGACCAGATAGACCGGTTTGTCCGGCGCCTGCTCGCGCAGCTGTCCGAACACGGTGGCCAGGTCCTCGGTCACCGCACGGTGGAAGTCGCAGGCGAAATCGCGCGCTGATTCGCGGGTGAGTGCCGGCCAGCTGCGGCCCTTGCCGCGCAGGTCGGGCACCCAGACATCGAAACCTTCGTGTGCCAGTCGCGACGCCAGCGCGTCGCTGTTGCGGAAGAACAGGCTGCCGTCGGCGAACAGGTCGTGCAGGACCACCACCGTGGTGTTGCGCGTACCTTCGCCGAAATGGCGGATATGCAGCTGCACCCGGTCGTTCACCGGTACCAGGGTCGACTCGGCATCGCGTCGTGCGGCAGCAGGCTGCGCCCCGAAATTCATTTGGCCACGATCTCCTGCCCGGTTCCGTTCCGGCAGTCGCCCGCGGCGCCTGCATCGGCAGTCCGCATCCTGCCCCGGTCGTGCGACGCCCGCAAGCCGCCGCCCGGCTTCACGCGATGCGCGCGCGCTGTTTTGCCAACCGTTGCGCAGAAACCGGCATCCGCGTGCCCAGCGTCTGCGCAAACAACGACACGCGGTACTCCTCGATCATCCAGCGATAGCGATCGAGCTCGATCGACTGCCGGCCTTCGGCCTGCAGGCGGGCACGCAGGGCCTGTTCGTCATCGACCAGCGCCCGCAACTCGCCGGCCGCCGCCCGGTCGCGTTCCGGCTGGCCGGGGAGTTTGTCGAGCCGGGCCTGCATTGCCTGCAGGTAACGCGGAAATTCGGTAAGCCACTCTGCCGGAACCGCAGAGACGAAACGCGGCACCAGCAACGCGTCCAGCTGCTGCCCGATGTCGTGGCGCGAAGCGGCCAGCGCTGCCGGCAGGCCGGCCAGCCGCTGCCGGACATCGCGTGCACGCGCCAGCGTGTCGACCACTGCCTTCAGCAACCGGTTGGCATTGGCATGGAGCGCCGGCCGCCCGGTTTCCCAGCGGGCGCGGAAAGCCGCGCCGTCGCGCAGCAGGTCGACGACATCACCGGCCGCGCGCTCATCGCGCAGGAACGTCAGGTCGGCCACGGCCAGCCACAGGTCGTCGAGCAGCTCGTCGCTGCTGCCGAACGCCCGGTAGGCGACGGCCGCCTCGTTGAAACCGGACAGCGCCCGGCGCAGGGGCCGGATCACCGCGGCACCGTGCAACAGGAACAGCCGGCGCAGGCCGCGGCGATGCTCCGTACGCGCGGTATCCGCGTCGGCAAACGCCTGCACGCGGCAACGATCGCCGGCATCGACCAGCGCGGGGTAACTGTGCAGCAGCAGGTCGCCGGCACGGTGCCCGGCCTGCAGCGGCAGCGCCGCGAAATCACCGTCGCGGATCTCGACCGCGGCATCCGCCGCGACGACGGCCTGCATCGCCTGCGGACCCAGCTGCTGCCGCAGCGCGACCGGATCACGGCTTTCGGCAAGGATCGCGCCGCCGGCATCGAGCACCCGTACTGCCGGCAGCAGATGCGGCGGCACCGCAGCGGCATTGAAGTCCGTCGCGCGGATGTTCTGGCCGGAAACCCGGCGCAGTTCGGCCGCCAGCGCCTCCGCCAGCGGACGTTCGCCGGCAGCGGCGCGCAACTGCGGCAGGATGCCGTCAATCGTTTCCGGCACCGGCACCAGACCGCGCCGCAATTCCTTGGGCAGGGATTTCGCCAGCGCGATGCAGCGCTCGCGCAGCAAGCCGGGCACCAGCCAGTCGAGTTGCGCGGCCTGCACCTGGTTCAGGACCGCGAGCGGCACCACCAGCGTGGCGCCGTCGGCGGGGTCGCCGGGTGCGAACCGGTAATCGACGGCGAACGTCGCGCCGCCGGCAACATCGCCCGCCTGCCCGGCCGGCAACGGACGGGCTGCCAGTGCAGTGCGGTCGGGGAAACCCGCGGTGGCCGCCCCCTCCGGCGTACGCGCCATCAGTTCCGCGGCGGAGAAACAGAGCAGGTCCGGATCGGCCTGGCGTGCCGCGCGATACCACGCGGCAAATTTCTGCGCGCTGTAGACATCGGCGGGCAGCCGGTCGGCGAACCAGGCATACAGCACGTCGTCGTCGACCCGCACGTCGCGGCGCCGCAGCTTGGCTTCCAGCCGTTCGACCTCCGCCGCCACCGCCGCATTGCGGGCCATGAACGGGAAATCCGCCTCCCAGTCGCCGTTCACCAACGCGCCGCGGATGAACAGTTCGCGGGCGAGCGATGGCTCGATCGGTCCGTAATGGACCTCGCGGCCCGGATGCAGCACGAGGCCGTACAGCGACACCTGCTCGCGGGCCATCACCATGCCCTTGTCGCGCTGCCACTGCACATCGAAGTAGTCGCGGCGCAGCAGATGTTTTGCCTGCCCCTCGATCCAGCCCGGCTGCACGCGCGCCACCGTCCGCGCATAGGCGCGATGCGTTTCGAGCAGTTCGGCCGCCGCCCCCCAGGCCACGCCTTTGGCGGCATGCACCGAACCCGGCCAGAGCGCGAACCGGCGGCCGTGCGTGCCGACGTACAGTCCGCTCGCGGCATCCCGCTCGTCGTCGCGCCGGAAAACCTGCCCGAGCAGGCCCGACAGCAGGGCCTTGTGGATCGCCGTGAAATCCGCCGGCGCCCCGTTCTCCCGCAGGCCGAGTTCGCCGGCGACCAGATGCAGCTGGCGATGCGTCTCCCGCCACTCGCGCAAGCGCAGGAAAGACAGGAAGTGCCGTTCGCACCAGCGTTTCAGCTCGCCGCTGCCCAGAACCTGCCGCTGCCCGTCGAACGCCCGCCAGGCATGCAGGAACCAGAGGAAATCCGAATCGCGGTCGTTGAACACGGCATGCGCCTCGTCGGCGGCCTGCTGGCGATCGTGCGGCCGCTCGCGCGGATCCTGCACGGCCAGCGCCGACACGATCACCAGCACCTCGGCCAGCGCGTTGAAACGCACCGCCTCCAGCAGCATGCGGCCCAGCCGCGGATCGACCGGCAGACGCGCCAGTTGCCGGCCGGTTGCGGTGAGCTGACGCGCCGCGTCGACGGCACCCAGTTCCTGCAACAGCTTCCAGCCGTCCTGCACGTAGCGTCGTTCCGGCGGATCGATGAACGGGAACTCCTCGATGTCGCCCAGCCCGAGCGCCAGCATCTGCAGGATCACCGACGCGAGGTTGGTGCGGCGGATTTCCGGATCGGTGTACGCCGGGCGCGCGAGGAAATCGGCTTCCTCATAAAGCCGGAAGCAGGTGCCGGCGGCGATGCGGCCGCAACGCCCCGCACGCTGGTTGGCGCTGGCCTGCGAAACCGGTTCGATCGGCAGTCGCTGCACCCGCGAGCGCGCACTGTAGCGACTGATCCGCACCAGGCCCGGATCGATCACGTAGCCGATGCCCGGCACCGTCACCGAGGTTTCCGCCACGTTGGTGGCCAGCACGATGCGGCGCCGGCTGCCGTCCGGCGCGAATACCCGGTTCTGTTCGGCCGCGCCCAGGCGGGCATACAGCGGCAGCAGGTCGGCCCCGCGCTGCGATTTTTTCAGGTGCGCATGCAGTTCGCGTATTTCCCGCTCGCCGGTGCAGAACACCAGGACATCGCCGGCCGGCGGCCGGCCCTGCGCGCGCTCGATGGCCTGGATCTCGGCCAGCACGCGATCCACGGCCTGCGGCAGACCGAGCAGCCGCTCGTCCGCTGCCGCCTTGCCGCCCGCCGCATCGGCCGGCGGACGATAGAGCGTGGTGACCGGATACGTGCGGCCGGACACTTCGATCACCGGGACGTCGCGGCCGGTCACGGCGGCGAAATGTTTCGCGAACCGGGCGTGGTCGATGGTGGCCGAGGTGATGACGATCCTGAGGTCGGGACGTTTCGGCAGGATGCGCCGCAGATAGCCGAGCAGGAAATCGATGTTGAGGCTGCGCTCGTGCGCCTCGTCGATGATCAGCGCGTCGTATTTTTCGAGCAACCGGTCGCGGGCGATTTCCGCGAGCAGGATGCCGTCGGTCATCAGCTTGATGTGGCTGTGTTCGCCGACCTGGTCGCTGAAGCGCACCTGGTAGCCGACGCCGGCGCCCACCGCGGTGCCGAGCTCGCGGGCAATGCGCGTGGCCACTGCGCGGGCGGCCAGGCGGCGCGGCTGGGTGTGGCCGATCAGACCGTCCACGCCGCGCCCGAGCTCGAGCAGGATTTTCGGCAGCTGGGTGGTCTTGCCGGAGCCGGTCTCGCCGGCCACCACGACCACCGGGTGCTGCGCGATCAGCGCACGGATCTCGTCGCGGCGGGCACACACCGGCAGGCTGTCGTCGTAGGCCGGCACCGGCAGCGTCGCCAGCCGCAGCGCGCGGCGGGTCTGCGACTGCCGCAGCCGCTCGTGCCAGCGTGCCCGGGCCGCCGCATCGGCCGGCTGGCCGCGCAGACGCTCGGCATCGCGACGCAGGCGGAAACGGTCGGCCAGCAGGCAGCCGGCCAGCAGGGTCTCGAGTTCGGCCGGCGGCGGCAGCCGGGTGCCGTCGTCCGGGGGGATGCCGGTCATGGGGCGCGGAGGATATAGCACCGTCCGGCAGGCGTCCCCTGCCCTGCCGTCCATCCCCCGAACCCCGCCGTTGGTCCTGCTGACGGCACTTCGCGGGCAATCAGCCAATGGGCTTGGGGTCCATGAATCGCTTTAATCGACGGTCTGTTAGCCCTCCTTCATAAAGTGCTCCCTTAAATCAAGAACATGCGCACCCTCTCCCGGCTGCTCGCCGGACTGCTCCTGCTGACCCCTGCACTGCCCGCGGTCGCCCTGACCAAGGCAGAGGAAGCGCGGCTGGTCACGGTCAACGGAGACCAGTTCACCGCGCTTGTCGGTACCGAGCTGCGCCGCTTTGCGCTGCTGACCGTGCGCGAGGGCCGGCTGCGCGCGGTGCCGCTGCAGTTCGTCGAACGCACCGGCGACGGCTTCCCGTATTTCGCCACCGACGAATCGGCCACCGGCGCCGGCAACGCCACCCTGCTGGATGCCACCGACCAGCTCGTCTTCCAGCTGGAGGACACCGGCCCCCGCTTCCAGGGCCGCAGCATGCAGAAGCTGTATGCCGAAATCGAAGTGATGACCAGCGACGGACCGCGCTACGTCTACCTGGCCGATCCCGGCTTCCTGCAGAACAACCGCGCGCTGACCAAGTACGACGACGTGGCCGGTCTGATCGGCACCGACTGGTACGAGCTGGAAGTCGATCCGAAAAACCTGAACATCTGGCGCGACTTCTTCTTCCGCACCTATACCGCCACCGAAGGCAAGCGCAAGCGCACCCTGCTCGACACCATGAAGGTGAAGCTCTCGTCCGGCGTCTTCACCCAGAACAACCGCATCACGCTCGACAACCGCAATCTCGACACCGAAGTCCTGGAAATCCGCCGCGGCCAGGTGCAGACCGAGATCTTTGCCAAGGCCAAGGTGGAGGTTGCCCGCGTGCCGGTGCTGACCGTCACCATGTACTACGTGATCCAGCCGCGGCAGACGGAAATCTATGCCCGCTTCAAGATTCCGACAGTGGCCAGGGCGGTGCTGGAAAAACCGGCCGTGAGCATGGCCAT
Source organism: Pseudomonadota bacterium (assembly GCA_049323295.1). Lineage (GTDB taxonomy): Bacteria > Pseudomonadota > Gammaproteobacteria > Pseudomonadales > JADFDG01 > JADFDG01. Next base: position 31,046 of record JBMOON010000051.1, on the reverse strand, counting down.
CGACGGCAACCGGCTGGAGGGTGGCCGGCTGTGGACCAGCTGGGGCTTCGACGAGCCGGTGATCACCGACGGCCGCCTGGACAGTACCGAAGCCGCCCTGCTGGCCCGTCCGGTACCCAAGGACCGCAACTGGCTGCTCTACGACACCACGCAGGGGTTCATGGTACTGGCCGGCATGGAATTCAAGCGCGGCTTCGACATCCCGATGTCGCTGGTCTACCGCGACTCGCGCCGCGAGGAAGACCTGCCGGAACGCTTCATCGGCCAGTGGCCGAACGTCGGTTTCTCGCTCGACGACGTGCCGATCGGCCACGAGTTCTTCTTCAAGGCAACGCTGGCGTTCAACGACGGCATGGGCAAGATGACGCCGCGCGAATACGCTGCCAACTTCCTGGCTCCGCTGTCGGTCAAGGTACGCACGGCGGCCAAATGACTGCCGTGGCGCCGGATGTCTCTCCGGTGTCTTGTCGTGCACCCCGACCTGGCGCATCGTGGACAGTGCCATTGCCTGCCGGATCCCGACAATGACTGCCTCCACCGCCTATACCGTTGACGCCTTCGACGGACATCGCATCGCCGTCCGCCGCTGGGACGCCGTCGGCACGCCGCGCGCCGCGATGCTGGTCTCGCACGGAATGGCCGAACACGGCGAGCGCTACGCGCCGCTCGGCGAATACCTCGGACAACGCGGCGTCGTGGTCTACGCGCTGGACCACCGCGGCCACGGCCGGTCGATCGCCCGGCCGGAAGACACCGGCCACTATGCCGATTTCACCCCGGGACACGACGGCTGGGCGCGCGTGGTCGACGACCTCGGCCACGTGATACAGCACGTACGGGCAGCACACCCTGACGTGCCGTTTGTCCTGCTCGGCCACTCGATGGGCTCCTTCATCGCACAGGCCACGGCCATGAACCAGGGGGCGCAGCTCGATGCGCTGGCGCTCTCGGGCAGCAACTACGGATCCACCACGCTGTATCGCGTCGCCCGGTTGATCGCCCGCCTGGAAAAATTCCGCCAGGGCGCGCGCGGCAAGAGCGCGCTGCTGGATTTCCTGTCCTTCGGCGCCTTCAACAAGCCGTTCAAGCCTGCCCGCACGCCCTACGACTGGCTGAGCCGGGACCCGGCGGAAGTCGACAAGTACATCGCCGATCCACTGTGCGGTTTCCGGGTAACCAACCAGTTGTGGATCGATCTGCTGGGCGGCCTGATCGCGATTTCGAACGTCGGCAACCTGGCGAAGATTCCCGGCGACCTGCCGGTCTACATCCTGGGCGGCGACCGCGATCCGGTCGGCCAGGCCGGCAAGGGGCTGCCGAAACTCGCTGCCAGGCTGCGCGAAGCGGGCCTGCGCAACGTGACGCTGAAGCTGTACGGGAACGGCCGCCACGAGATGTTCAACGAAACCAACCGCGCGGAAGTGTTTGCCGACCTGGCCGCCTGGCTCGGGCAGGCGCTGCAGAAAAAGAACTGACGCGATTCCGGCCGCTCAGCGTGCCAGATACTTCATCGCGTCCTCGATGCCCTTCAGGGTCAGCGGATACATCCGGTTGTTGATCAACTGGCGGACCCAGACGTTCGACGTAGTGTATTCCCAGCTCTTCTGCGGCTCGGGATTCAGCCACACCACCTTCTCGAAATGGTCGACGACCCGTTGCATCCAGACCGCACCGGGCTCTTCGTTCCAGTGTTCCACCGAGCCGCCAGGCGCATTGATCTCGTACGGGCTCATCGCCGCATCGCCGACGAAGATCACCCGGTAATCCTTGCCGTACTTGTGCAGGATGTCGAAGGTCGCCATCCGCTCCTGGAACCGGCGCCGGTTGTCCTTCCACACCCCTTCGTAGATGAAGTTGTGGAAGTAGAAATATTCCATGTGCTTGAACTCGGCGCGCGCCGCCGAGAACAGTTCCTCGCAGACCCGGACGTGCGGATCCATCGAACCGCCGACGTCGAAGAAAATCAGTACGTTTACCCGGTTCTCGCGCGACGGCCGCATCACGATGTCGAGCAGGCCGGCATTGTCGGCGGTCGACTTGATGGTCTCGTCGAGATCGAACTCGTCTTCGGCCCCCGTGCGCGTGTAACGGCGCAGCCGGCGCAGCGCCAGCTTGATATTGCGGATGCCGAGCTCGACGTTGTCGTCGAGGTTGCGGTAGTCGCGGCGCTCCCAGACCTTGACCGCGCGCTTCTTGCGCGATTCGCCGGTCAGGCGCATGCCTTCCGGGTTCTCGCCATGCCCGCCGAACGGGCTGGTGCCGCCGGTGCCGATCATCTTGTTGCCGCCCTGGTGGCGCTTCTGCTGTTCGGCCAGCCGCTCGCGGAACGCCTCCATCAGCTTTTCCAGCGAACCCAGGGTCTTCAGCTTCTCGAATTCCTCGGGCGTGAGGTTCTTCTCGATCTCCTTGCGCAACCACTCTTCCGGAATCGCCTTGGCCAGCCAGTCGGCGCCGGCCGCCTCGATGCCCTTGAAGTATTTCTCGAAGGCGCGATCGAACCGGTCGTAATGCTTCTCGTCCTTGACCAGTACCGTGCGCGACAGCTGGTAGAACTCGTCGAGATCGGCCCAGGCAACGCGCTTCTCCAGCGCGCCGTACAGGTCCATCAGCTCCCGGGGGGTCGCGGGAACCTTGTACTCGCGCAGGGTGTAGTAGAAGTTGATCAGCATGGCCGCAACCCGCCGTTACGCCTCGCGACGGCTCATGAACGCCAGCCGCTCCAGCAGCTGCACGTCCTGCTCGTTCTTCACCAGCGCGCCGTACAGCGGCGGGATGGCGCTGCGGGTATCGCGGTTCTTCAGGATGTCGTCGGGAATGTCGTCGGCCAGCAACAGCTTCAGCCAATCGATCAGTTCGGAGGTCGACGGCTTTTTCTTCAGACCCGGAACCTTGCGCAGGTCGAAGAATATTTCCATCGCCTCGCGCACCAGGTTCTTCTTCAGTTCCGGATAGTGGACGTTGACGATCTTCAGCATCGTCTCGGCGTCCGGGAAATTGATGTAGTGGAAGAAGCAGCGGCGCAGGAAGGCGTCCGGCAAGTCCTTCTCGTTGTTGGAAGTGATGATGACGATCGGTCGCTGCTTCGCCCGGATCATCTCGCCCGTCTCGTAGACGAAGAACTCCATGCGGTCGAGTTCCTGCAGCAGGTCGTTGGGGAACTCGATGTCGGCCTTGTCGATCTCGTCGATCAGCAGCACGACGCGCTGTTCGCCGCCGAAGGCCTCCCAGAGCTTGCCCTTCTTGATGTAGCGGCCGATGTCGCCGATGTCGCCACCGAGCTGCGAATCGCGCAGGCGGGAGACCGCGTCGTATTCGTACAGGCCCTGGTGTGCCTTGGTGGTCGACTTGATGTTCCAGGAAATGAGCGGCAACCCCAGACCGGCGGCAATCTCCTCGGCCAGACGCGTCTTGCCGGTGCCCGGCTCGCCCTTGATCAGCAACGGCCGTTCGAGGGCGATGGCGGCATTCACCGCCATGCGCAGTTCGTCGGTGGCCACGTAACGGTCGGTGCCCTGGAATTGCATCGGAATCTCCGGAATATGCTTGTGAAACCGGGCAACTACTCTAGCAGGTAGCTCCGGGACTAGAATCACCGCTCACGACACTCCGTTCACCCGTTCCGACACACCCGCCTGCCGTCCGGCATCCCGCAACAGCGGGCCGGACGGACCCACAAGGAGCAACCGCCATGGCCCGGCTTTACGACGACAACTCGCTTTCGATCGGCAACACCCCGCTGGTGCGCATCAACCGCATCGTCCGTACCGGTAACGTCTACGCCAAGATCGAAGGCCGCAACCCGGCCTATTCGGTGAAGTGCCGGATCGGCGCCGCCATGATCTGGGACGCCGAAAAGCGCGGCGTGCTGAAGCCCGGCATGGCCATCGTCGAGCCGACCAGCGGGAATACCGGCATTGCCCTGGCCTACGTGGCTGCCGCCCGCGGTTACCCGCTGACGCTCACCATGCCCGCCAGCATGAGCCTGGAGCGGCGCAAGATCCTCAAGGCCCTCGGCGCAACGCTCGTGCTGACCGATCCGGCGAAAGGCATGAAGGGCGCCATCGAAAAGGCGATGGAAATCGTCGCCGCCGAACCGGCGAAATACTTCCTGCCGCAGCAATTCGAGAATCCGGCCAACCCGAAGATCCACGAAGAGACCACCGGACCGGAAATCTGGAACGACACCGACGGAAAAATCGACATCTTCGTCGGCGGCGTCGGCACCGGCGGCACCATCACCGGCGTCAGCCGCTACATCAAGAAAACGAAAGGCAAGGCAATCCGTTCGGTGGCGGTCGAACCGGCGCACTCGCCGCTCATCACCCAGACCCGCAACGGCGAGACACTGACACCCGCGCCGCACAAGATCCAGGGCATCGGTGCGAACTTCGTACCGAAAAACCTGGATCTTTCGCTGGTCGACGAAGTCATCCAGGTGACCAACGACGAGTCGATCGCCATGGCACGCAGGCTCATGGCCGAGGAAGGCATCCTCGCCGGCATTTCCTGCGGCGCCGCCATGGCCGCAGCAGCGAAGCTGGCCGAACGCCCGGAGAACCGCGACAAACTGATCGTGGTCATCCTGCCCGACTCCGGCGAACGGTATCTCACCACCGTGCTGTTCGAAGGCATGTTCAGCGACGCGGAGAACGTGCAATAAACCTGCTTCTGCTCGGTCCGGACGAGATCGCCGCCGACGGCACGGCCTTCGTCGGCGGCGAACGCCTGGCGCACCTGCAGGACGTGCAACGCTTCGCGGTCGGCGACCGCCTGCGGGTCGGCGAGCTGCACGGCCGGCTCGGGCAGGGGGAAATCCTCCAGCTCGACGACCGGCAGGCCCGGCTGCACGTCACGCTCAGCGATCCGCCGCCGCCACCCCTGCCCTGCACGCTGCTGCTGGCACTGCCGCGGCCGAAAATGCTCAAGCGCATCCTGGTCGATGCCACATCAATGGGCGTGAAAAGGATCTGCTTCGTCAACAGCTATCGCGTCGACAAGAGCTTCTGGTCGAGCCCGCTGCTGGCACCGGCGGCGCTTGCGGAAAAATGCCGGCTGGGGCTCGAGCAGGCGATCGATACCGTGCTGCCGGAGATCACGCTGCACCCCCGCTTCCGCCCCTTCGTGGAAGACGAGTTGCCGGCGCTCGTTGCCGGCACGCAGGCGCTGGTGGCGCATCCGGCCGGCACGCGGGAATGCCCGCGCGGCACGACACGGCCGACAACCCTGGCGGTCGGCCCGGAAGGCGGGTTCATTCCGTTCGAGATCGAATTGCTGCGTGATGCAGCCGGTTTCGAGGCGGTAACGCTGGGAACGCGCATCCTGCGCGTCGATACCGCGGTGCCCGCCCTGCTCGGCCGCCTGTTCGGCTGAGCACCGCAACGGCCAACCCCGCAGGCGACCTGTGTCGAGGGAAGGCTGCGGCGCTCAGCCGCGCCCGTCGTCGTCGAAAGCCGGTTCCGGCAGGAAACCTTCCGGCATCAGCTCCAGGCGGTCGTCGTCGAAGATGTTCATCTCCGGCGCCAGGATCTGCACGTAGCGGTCGAAATACAGGAACTGCTTGACCAGCAGCGCGAACGAACGCGGGAAACGGATGCCGTGGTTTTCGCCGATCTCGATGATGTCGGTCAGCAGACGGTTGATCTCGCTGTCGTTGCGCGCGGCTTGCGCCACGGTCAGCGGATCGATGTCCACCAGACGCGAATACAGCTTTTCGATGTCGGCGGCCAGTCGCTCCGTATCCACCGCTTCACGCGTCATGCCGATGGTGGCCATCGATTCCGCCATCAGCCGGAAATCGGCATTGGCGATCGCCTCGAAGAAGGTGAACATCGCTTTCCATGCCGCACGGTCGATGCGACCGACGATGCCGAAATCGATGAAGCCGATGCGGCCGTCGCACAGCACCATGAGGTTTCCTGCATGCACGTCGGCATGGAAGAAATCACAGAGCATCAGCGACGAGAACCAGGTGTTCAGGGCAGTGACCAGCGTCTCCGCCGGATCCTTCGTGTGTTCGCGGATCGTCTCCAGATCGGTCAGCGGCACGCCATGGAAACGCTCCATGGTCAGCACCCGCAGCGAACTGTGCTCGTGGTAGGGCCGGGGAGCCGCCGCACGCGTATTCTGCGTGGCCTTGAGAAAGGCATTGAAGGCGTCGAGATTGCGCGCTTCCTGCAGGAAGTCGCACTCCTCGAGCATGCTTTTCTGGATTTCCTCGACGACGCCGGAGATCGACGACTTCGACAGTCCGGGCGCCAGCAGTTCGATCACCCGCGCTGCCACGTAGAGGAAGTTGAAATCGGTGAGCAGTACGTCCTGCACACCGGGCTTCTGCACCTTGATCACCACCTCGTCGCCGTTCAGCAGGCGCGCGGCGTGCACCTGGGCAATCGAGGCCGAAGCCAGCGGCCGCGGATCGACCCAGGCATAGACCTCGGCCAGCGGGCGGCCGAGTTCGCCTTCCACGACCTTCCGGACCCGGGCGAAGGCCATCGGCGGGGTGTTGTCCAGGCAGTGCTGGAACTCCGCGACGTACTCGGCCGGAAACAGCGACGGGCTGGAGGCGATGAACTGGCCCAGCTTGATATAGGTGGTGCCCAGCCGCTCGAAGGTCCGGCGCATCAGGCGCGGCGCCGGCGGCCGGTCGCCCAGCAGCCAGCCGAAACCGGCACCGGCCAGCACGGTGGCGGTGAAGCCGATGCGGGCCGCCCCCTTGAGGCCCGTGCGGGCGTGGTCGAGGCCACGGCGGGCGGCGGCAAGCGAGTCCTGCAGCTTGGGAGGCGTCATGGGGCAGCCGGGGGAAATTGGGCGCTGCGGAGAATAGCGGCGCCACGCCACCGGCCAATACTCCCTTTGCCTGAAATTGGCGCCTCGGGAACCCCCGCCGGACGAAAAATATCCTTGTGGCGCACGAGCTTGCGACTTTCTCGGCTTTTCCTGTAAGTTAGCGGCCCGGTCCCTGCAGGGACCGGTCGGTATCCAAGAAAAACAAGCCAGCGGTCGCCTGCTGCACCGGCACCGTCCACCAAAAAGAACGAGGAAATCCCGGTGATGACTTCGCACCCGGCCCGCCTGCTGCGCGCCCTTGCCGTAACCGCTTCGATTGGCGCCCTTGCCCTGCTGCAGGGCTGCTCGGTCTACAAGATCGCCGGCGACCAGACGATCAAGTTCAGCAAGAAGGAAATGGTTCCCTACCTGCTGACCTACGACGACACGCAGATGGCCTGCGCTTCCGGCGAGGCACTCACCCCGCTGCTGATGACCTTCGAGGCCGTCGGTTCCGACCCGAACCAGCTGGCCGTGATGGTCTACACCGCCGCCGGCATGTGCGCCGAAGCCGAGGCACTGAACCAGGAACTGCGTTACCTGCGCGCCGCGCAGCAGCAGAACATCGTCGAGGCGCAGGACGCCCGCATCGCGCAGAAGCGCTGGCATGAGCTGGCCGCCCGCCGGCAGTACATCGCCTACCAGCGCTTCATCAAGCACTACGGCGACATGCCGCAGGGCAAGTGCAGCGGCAAGCTCGACAGCGATTTCGACCAGCTGATGTACCTGGTCGGCCTCGTGTCCGGCGTGCAGGCAATCCTCAACGATACCCAGGCCGACCAGGCCGTCGGCGTACCGCGCGACATCGCCGCCAAGGTCGAACGGATGGCCGCCTGCGTCGACAGCAACAAGTGGTGGGGCCTGCCGCAGGGCATCCGCGCCTCGCTGTGGAACATCCTGCCCATGCTCGCCCCGCAGGGCGCGAAGCCGATGGAAACGCTGGCGCGCGTCGCCAAGCAGGGCGAGAAGCAGGGCGTACGCCTGGGCCATGCCATGTGGGCCCTCTCCGCCTACGGCAACGGCGACAAGGAACTGACCAAGAACATCATCCGCGACTTCGCCGCCTCCAGCCGCACCGCGAAGATCGATCCGAACTTCCGGATGATGGATGCCATGGCTGCCCAGATGATCGGCGCCATGAGCGACCGCCTGTGGACCGAAGCCACCGGCACGCGCACCCCGATGGGTGGTCTGGGCACCTTCTGGGACGACAAACCGAAGAGCGCCGGGAACATCGACGACCTGCTGTGATCTGAACCTGCGGGCCGGCGGACGTACCGCCGGCCCGCCGATCGTTCCGGACCCGGTCTTTCGCCTGTACACCCGAGAACAACAATGCAGTACGAGGAGCCTGCCATGACCTTCCGCAAATCCCTTACCGCCGCTGCCGCCGCCAGCCTGCTGCTGGCCGCCGGCGACGCCACCGCCGCCGTCAAGCGCTCGGTCTGCGTGTTCGACATCGTCGGCCAGCACGGCGACGTGTTCAACATGATGAAGGACTACAAGCTGGCCGCCCTGAAGTGGGGTGTCGAGATCGAACTGAAACCCTACGTCGACGAGAAAATCGCCGCCGAAGACCTGAAAGCCGGCCAGTGTGACGCCGCCGTGATCACCGGCATCCGTGGCCGCGCATTCAACGCCTACACCGGCTCGCTGGATTCGATCGGCTCGCAGCCGAACTACGACACCGTGCGCCTGGCCCACCAGGCCATGTCGAGCCCGAAAAGCGCCGAAAAGATGAAGAGCGGCCCGTACGAGGTCACCGGCATTGCACCGATGGGCGCCGCCTTCCTGTTCGTGAACGACAAGAAGATCAACAACGTCAACGCCCTGTCCGGCAAGCGCATCACCGTGCTCGACTACGACAAGGCCCAGGCCAAGATGGTACAGAAGGTCGGCGCCTCGCCGGTCGCCTCGGACGTGACCAACTTCGCCGGCAAGTTCAACAACCGCAGCGCCGACATCTGCGCCGCGCCGGCAGCCGCCTACAAGGCACTGGAACTCTACAAGGGCCTGGAGCCGAACGGCGGCGTGGTGCGTTTCCCGCTGGCCCAGATCACCCTGCAGATGGTTGCCCGCAGCGACCGCTTCAACGGCGCGCCGGAGTTTGGCCAGAAGTCGCGCGAGTGGTTCTTCGCCCAGTTCGACCGCACGATGGCGATCATCACCAAGGCCGAGAAGGAAATCGAAGCCAAGTACTGGATCGACGTGCCGGCGGCCGACAAGCCGAAGTACGAAGAGATGATGCGCCAGTCCCGCATCGCCCTGCGCGACGAGAAGATCTACGACCCGGAGACCCTGAGCCTGCTGCGCAAGGTCCGCTGCAAGCTGGACGGCGCCCGGGCCGAGTGCACGGAGAAGGTCGAGTAACTCCCGACCGCACTCCGGACGGACGAAGGGCGCCTGCGGGCGCCCTTTTTCATGCCCGCGATTCACTGCGCCGGGCGGGCTTGCGGCACGGCCGTCTCCGCGGGCGTTTGCCCGCGAGTCGGCCGCCCCGCGTCAGCCCGGCCTGTAGGTTTTCGTCGGCTGCTACTCTAGAATCGGCCGGTCACCCGACCATCCGCTGCGGTCCGGGACACAAGAAGAACAGCCAGAACAACAAACGTCCGGGCCCGTCATGCAAACCAAGAAGGTCTTTGTGGCCAACCGCTCGATCGGCGAGTGGCTGGTGTCGCTCCCCACCATCCTCATCCTGCTGACCGTCATCTTCCTCGGCACCGGCGAGTACATCCACAGCCAGCTGCTGAAGTTCGGCGAGTCGCAGTGGGACCAGTACTTCATCCTGCGCGGCGACATCCCGAACCCGGACTGCAACCCGGACCCCGATATCGACGCGGAAGTTAACCGCCTCGTCAGCGAAGCCGAAACAAGCGACGCCGACGAGCTGGACATGTTCGCCGAGGAAGTCGACCCGGCGGCCATCCGCCAGTCGGTCGAACGCTCGCGTGACATGTGCCGGGAGAAGTGGTCGATCGCGCAACAGAACCAGGAGCGCGTCACCGACGACGTGCGTGCCTATCGCTTCATCGAGACCGGCGTCGCCAAGCTGGTCACCGTGGTCGGCGAATACAAGCAGATGATGCTGTGCCTGCTGCTGCTGATCTGCGCCGCCACCACCACCCTGACCCGCCACCACATCGGCCTGCGCAGCGTCGCAACCCGCAAGGACTACTACACCGCGACGACGATGCAGTTGTTCGCGCATGCGATGCTGACCTTCTCCGAAATTTCCTATCGTGCCGCCGAACAGCAATCGATGGCCGAAGGGGTGCAGGTGCAGTTCTTCTACCTGCACGGCATCTGGATCGCCGGCTTCGGCCTGCTCACCCTGATCAGCATCTACCAGCTGATCAAGCCGCCGAAGGACCTCGAACCGGGCGGCCACATGGGCCACGCCTTCCTCGCCGTTCCGCTGTACGCCTACATGTCGGTTTCCGCCTCGCTGCAATTCTGGGTGATCCCGGCCATCGAGAAACTCACCACCGGCACCGTCAGCACGGCGCCCTACTACCAGGGCATCGGCGTCTACCTGTCGCAGATGATGGAGCTGTCGGGCATGTTCCTCGCCCTCGCGCTCTATGTCTGGATCGGCATGCTGCTCAAGCAGACGCGCGTCACCGAACTGTTCTTCGACGTGATCCGGCCGTGGAAGCTGTCACCGGAGCTGATGTGCTTCGTGGTACTGGTGCTCGCTGCCTGGCCGACCGCCTTCACCGGCGCCTCGGGCATCTTCGTCATCGCCGCCGGCACCATCATCTACGCCGAGCTGATGCGCAACGGCGCCCGCCGCGGCCTGGCCCTGGCCTCCACCGCCATGTCCGGTTCGATGGGCGTGGTACTCGCACCCTGTCTGCTGGTGGTGATCATCGCCGCCCTGAACAAGGACGTGACGACCGGCGAGATGTATCACTTCGGCTTCATGATCTACCTGCTGACGGCGTTCCTGTTCCTGATCGTCTCGCAGATCTCGCGCACCGAACCGGCGCGAATCGCGCCGGTCGGCGTGGCATTCCCGGAGATGATCCGCAAGTTCGGTCCGCTGATCCCGTACATCGTGATCATCATCGCCACCGTCGGCGTGTACACCTGGGTCTTCAACCAGGGGGTCGACGAATTCTCGGCGCCGTACATCCTGCCGGTGATCCTCATTGCCACCCTGCTCTACGACAAGATGGGTGCCTGGGTATCCAACCTGTCCTCCGGCATCGTGCTGGTCGGCGTCGCGCTCGGTTTCTACACGCTCTTCACCGGCGATACCGCGCCCGGCGGCTATGAAATCTTCAAGGCGGTCGTGAAATACGGCATTGCCGCCTGGCTGGCCGTGCTGGCCTTCGGCCACGCCCGCGCCTGGGACCGCGACCGCGTTGCGGCCCATGCACCGTCGCTGGAGCGTCGTCGCCCGACCGAAATCGCCATGCGCGAAGCCACCAACGAAACCACCGGCCACATCGGCGCCCTGCTGATGCTGATGGCACTGTCGGTATCGATCGGCGGCACCATCGAGCGCTCGCACGTGATGGACCTGTTCCCGCAGATGGATTCCATCTGGGGCACCATGACCATCCTCGTCATCACCATGGTGGTGATCGGCATGATCATGGACCCCTACGGTGCCGTGATCCTGGTGAACGCAACCATTGCCCAGGTGGCCTTCCAGGCCGGCATCGACCCGCTGCACTTCTGGATGTTCGCCCTGCTCTCCTTCGAGCTCGGCTACCTGACGCCGCCGGTGGCGCTCAATCACCTGCTGACACGACATCTCATCGGAGACCGCGAGGTCCAGCTGGCGAAGGAGGATGCCGCTGCCGCCGGGCGTGGCTGGTGGTATCGCCACGAGCGCTACGCGATGCCGGTGACGATCATGTTCATCGCGCTCATGATCGTCGCCTACGGCCCGCTGCTCTATCCGGAGTTCAAGGACGACCTGCCGCTCTGGGTACAGACGATGTTCACCTACGTGAAGGAGTGATGTCGTGACGGACAAGCGCCGCTTTCCCCGCCTGCTGAAGGCAGAGAGCCTGTCGCTGACGGTGACGTCGTCGACGCACATGCTCGAACAGGGTGAGCGGCTCTACTGCGAGTCGGTGGACATCTCGCCCACCGGCCTGCAGGTGATCCTCGACCGCTTCATCGAGAAAGACAGCAAGGTCGAACTGTGGATGGTCCTGCTGGAAAACCGCAGGACCTACCAGTTGCGCGGCCGGGTGAGCTGGATCGAAGGCCGCACGGAACAGGGCCGCGAGCGTTTCTACGCCGGCATCCAGCTGGTACCGGCGGAAGACAGCGATTTCGACAACTGGCTGCTGTTGTTCAGCGAGGAGTGACGCCCGTCATTCCGTCATGGCGGCGGCAATGCGTGCCGCCAGCCCGTCGAGCCGGCGACGCCGCGCATCCAGTCCGAACGGATTCAGGAAGCGCGTCGCGAAACGGAATCCGACCGCCCCCAGATGATCACTGCCGGTGCGCGGCACCAGATGCACGTGCACGTGCGGTACGTGCTGGTTGGCCGGCTTGCCGTCGTTCACCAGCAGGTTGGCGCCGTCGACATGCAATCCCGCCGTCTTCTGCGCGGCGATCACCCGGCAGGCGATCCGGAACAGGTGATCACGGATGGCGACCGGCAACTCGTTGAGCAGTGGCGCATGCGTGCGCGGCACTACCAGCACATGCCCCTCGCTCAGCGGGAAGAGGTCCATGAAGGCGACGCAGACTTCGTCCTGCCAGACGATGCTCGCCGGCGCACGGCCGGCAACCACCTCGCAGAAAATGCAGCTCACGGACGATCGGTCCGGCTTGCGTCAGCGGACGGCGGCGCACCGACGGTCGGCTCGATCCGCGACGCCGGCGACAGCGGGCGCGGCACATTGGTGAGCGGCCGGTTGGCACGCCAGCGCGACCAGCTCCAGTGCACCGCCAGCGCGGCCGGAATCGCGGCCGCGGTGATCATCAGCATCGGCCACAGCACACGCCCGGCCGCTTCGAAGCCGGTCATCAGCTCGAACATGAGCACCACGAAGGCCGGCGCCAGCGTTTCGCGGGCAGCGCCGGGTTCGACCACCATCGGCACCAGCAGCCAGACGCCGACGATGGCCCGCAGCACGATGCGGAACGCCACCGGGCGCCAGCCGCGGGTCAGCCTGTAGAGCACCAGCAGCAAGCCGCCGGCGGACAGCAGATAGAGGCCCCAGGTGAGCAGATAGGCCTTGGTCGTCATCATGTTGCGTCGACTCTCCGGAACCGCGCCGCGCTCAGCGCGGTGCGAGCTTGTTGTTGGCGGCCGCCAGGGCCCGCATCTCGTCATCCGGCTGCGGCGGCAACTGCAGGTAGTAACCCTGGTCGCGGATGGCCGCCAGCACATCGGCTGCCTGCGCGCGGGCCAGCTTCTTTCCCGGTGTCAGCAGCAGGTCCATCGCCGGCTGCGGCGCCCCGAACAGCGCGCGCAGGTTCTCCGGCACCCGCGCCAGCCCCTCGGCACGATCGACGTAAAGATACATCCCTTCGCGACGCGCGCTGCGGAACACGCTCACGAAACGACGCTGGTCGCCCAGATAGTCAGTCATCGGCCGCCTCCGTTTCCCAGGCGCGGATTTCGTCGCCGCGCGCCACGGCGGCCGCCAGCAGGCGATCGCCGATCACCGGCCGGCGCCAGCCGGACAGGGCAACCGGCAGCTCCGGCGTGCCGGCGCGTACGCTCTCGACCAGCGCCTCCAGATGCCGGCGCCGCACCAGCACTTCGACCTCGACGCCCAGCTCGCCCGCCACCCGGGTAGCCTCCTCGCGCAAGGCCGTCAGCACCGGCTTGGCCTCGCGCGGCAACGGCGGCGGCAGCGGCGCCACACGCGCCACCGGATCCCGGGATGCTGCCTCGCGCACCAGACGCAGCAGATCGTCCCCGTAACGGCGCAGCGAGGACGGATGCAGGTCGGCGATGTTGCGCAACTGCGCCGCCGAATCGGGGCGCCGCTGCGCCACCGCCAGCAGCACGCCGTCCGGCACCACGTGCGAACGCGGCTTGTCGACCTGCCGGGCCGTCACTTCGCGCCAGGCTGCCAGCACCGCCAGCAGGTCAAGCGACGCCGGACGCAGGCGCCAGGCACTGCCGATCTGCCGGTAGTACTCGCCCGGCACCGGTTCGCGGCCGGCATCCGCCAGCAGGCGCGCACAGTCCTCTTCCAGCCAGCCGATGCGGCCGCGCGCGCGCAGCCCGTCCTCGAGCTGCCGCCACAGCGGCAGCAGGTGCCGCACGTCGAGCGCGGCATAGGACAGCTGCGACTCGCTCAGCGGGCGCGCCGTCCAGTCCGACTGGGTTTCGTCCTTGGGCACCTCGATGTCGAGCACCGCCCGCACGATCTTCTGGTAACTGGTCTGCAGCGGATGACCGAGCATGGCCGCCGCCACCTGGGTGTCGACGAGACTGCCCGGCAAGGCACCGAACAGGCGCTTCAGCACCTCCAGGTCCTCGCTGCACGAATGCATCACCTTCAGCGGGCCCGGAGCCAGGAACAGCGGACGCAGCGCCTCCGGCTCCGGCAGCGCGACCAGATCGACGAGGAACTCGCCGTCGCCGGCCGACAGCTGCAACAGACCGGGCCGGGCATGGAAAGTGGTCCGGCGCACGAATTCGGTATCCACCGCGAGGGCAGGGGCGGCCGCCAGCTGCGCGGCCACCGCGGCAAGGCGGTCCGGGTCGGTGACGAGTTCGAAACGGGACATGGGAGGGGAACACAGGAGGACAACGGACGAGGCGCATGGTAGCCGCCTATACTCGCTGCCGTCACGGTCGACCCACGGACGTCTCACGAGGAGCCCCCGTCATGCAACGCATGCCCGTCATTGCCGCCGCCACGCTGGCCGGCATCCTGCTGCTGGCCATCCTGCTCACGCTGGGCTCGCCGGTCAGCAGCGTGGCCTGGACGCCGCCGCCTGCACCGGCATTCACCGGCATCCTGAAACCGAACGACAAGCTGCAACGGGCCGAACTGCTCGCCCGGGGGCAGATCACCGGACCGGAAGACGTCGATGTCGACGCCGAGGGCCGCATCTACGGCGGCCTGGCCGACGGCCGCATCGTGCGCATGCGGCCGGACGGCGCACCGGAGGATTTCGCCGATACCGGCGGCCGGCCGCTGGGCCTGGAATTCGACGACGGCGGCAACCTGATCGTCGCCGATGCGAAAAAAGGACTGCTGTCGATCTCATCCGGCGGCAGCATCACCGTCCTGGCCACCGAAGCGGACGGCGTGCCGTTCGGCTTCACCGACGACGTCGACATCGCCGCCAACGGCATCATTTATTTCTCCGATGCCAGCAGCAAGTGGCGCCACCCGGACTATCCGCTCGACCTGCTGGAATCGGAACCCTACGGCCGCCTGCTGGCCTACGATCCGGCCACGAAAACCACGCGCGTGCTGCTCGACGGCCTGCATTTCGCCAACGGCGTCGCCCTCTCCAGCGCCGAGGATTTCGTGCTGGTCAACGAAACCTGGCGCTACCGCATCGTGCGCTACTGGCTGGCCGGCGAGCGAGCCGGCCAGCACGAGATCTTCATCGATAATCTGCCGGGCTTCCCCGACGGCGTTTCCGGCAACCGCCAGGGGACTTTCTGGGTGGCGCTGGCTTCGCCGCGCAAGACCAGTCTCGACGCCATCCATCCCTTTCCGCGGATCAAGGAACTGGTCGCCTCGCTGCCGTCGTTCCTGCAGCCCAAGGGCGTCCGCTACGGGCTGGTGATCGCCCTCGACCAGAACGCCAACATCGTGGCCAGCCTGCACGACACCGGCGGCGATCACCTGCGCGAAGTCACGTCGGTGGAGCAGGCCGACGACTGGATCTATTTCGGCTCGCTGTCGAACGACCGCATCGGCCGGCTGAAGGTTGCCGACGCGCTGGCGAAGGAATGACGCACCGCCGGGGCGACAGGCCCCGGCGCAGCCTTACAGCCCGAGCTGCTTGGCGATCACCTCGTTCATGATTTCGTAGGTGCCGCCGCCGATCGACAGGATGCGGTTGTCGCGATACAGCCGCTCCACCACCGATTCGCGCATGAAGCCCATGCCGCCGAAAATCTGCGTTGCCTGATAGGTGACGAAGTCGCTGACGTCGGTGGAGAAATTTTTCGCCATCGACACCTCTTTCACCACGTTCTGCCCCGCCGCCATCTTCGCGGCGACGCGGTAATTCATCTCGCGGCTGACCTCGACCTTCGTCGCCATCTCCGCCAGCTTGTGCCTGATGACCTGGAAGTTTCCGATCTTGCGGCCGAACGCCTCGCGCTCCTTCACGTAGCGCAGGCACTCGTCGAGCGCGACCTGCGCGGTCGTGGTGGCGATCACCGCCAGATTCAGTCGCTCCATCTGGAAGTTGGTCATGATGCAGAAGAAACCGCCGTTCTCCGGGCCGATCAGGTTCTTCGCCGGCACGCGCACGTCCTGGAAAAACAGCTCGGCGGTGTCGGAGGCCCACCAGCCCATCTTCTTCAGGTTGCGGCCGACGCTGAAACCCGGCATGCCCTTTTCCATCAGCAGCAGCGAGACGCCGCCGTAGCCGTCGCCGCCGGTGCGCACGGCAACCGTGTAGTAGTCGGCGCGCACGCCGCTGGTGATGAAGGTCTTGCTACCGTTGACGATGTAGTGATCGCCGTCCTTCACCGCGCGCGTCTTCAGGTTGGCCACGTCCGAACCGCCGCTCGGCTCGGTGATCGCCAGAGCGGAAATCTTCTCGCCGCGCAGCACTTCCGGAATCACCCTCGCCTTCATTTCCGGCGAACCCCATTTGGCGATCGGCGGCAGGCCGATGCCCAGCGAACCCAGCGATGCGACGAGGCCGCCGGAGGTCGAACGCACGACTTCTTCGGTGAAGGCCACCGCCATGAACACGTCCTCGCCGAGGCCGCCGTATTCCTCCGGGAAACCGATGCCCAGCAGGCCGGCGTCGCCGGCCTTCCGGTACAGCTCGCGCGGGAACGTGGCTTCCTCTTCCCACTGCGCCACGTACGGCAGGATTTCCTTCTCCACGAATTTGCGCGCGGTCATGCGCATCTGCTCGTGGGTGTCGTTGAAATAGGACAGGGATGCGGCCATGGGAACTCCCGGAGAGGCTGGCGGCGGCACGCGCCGCAGCAGTAAGGACAACGGTGCGCGCGACCTTACCAAGCAAGTGCTTGGTCGGCAACGCGGGGCCGCCCGCGGACCATGACCGGGCGCTGCATTCCCGCTGACCGGCGGCTGCCTGCCAGGCCTGACAACATACCGGGTGGTATGTAAGATACCGCTCAGTATGTCTACCCTCGAACCCCCGATTCCCGCCCCCGGCGATGCCGCCGCCCTCACCCCGGCCGCGGCCGCCACCCGTGCCCGCATCCTCGAGGCTGCCGGGCGGGTTTTCGCGCGCAAGGGATTCCAGGCCGCCTCGCTGGACGAAGTGGCCCGCGACATCGGCCTGACCAAGGGCGCGATCTACTGGCACTTCCGCAGCAAAAGCGACCTGTTCTTCGCCCTGCTCGACCACAAGTTCCAGCAGAACACCGCGCCGGTGCCGGACGAACTCCGCGCGGCCGCCTCCACCGCCGATCCGCGCCAGGCGCTGACCATGCTGCTGAAGGCCAACTTCGCGCGGCTGCGCGCCGAACCGGACTGGCCACGGCTCTACCTGGAATTCATCGCCCAGGCCCGCGACGACGACGTGCGCGCGCGGCTGACGCAGTTTCATGAGGCAAGCCTCGCACTGATCGCCACCTACGTGACCGCGATGCAGGACGCGGGGCTCGCGCCGCGCGACCGCGATCCGCATACCGCGGCGCTGTTCTGGTGCGCGCTGTTCGACGGCTTGCTGCTGGCCTGGATCGTCGATCCGGCCACTGATCTGGACGCGCAGGTCGAACGCATCATCGACCTGCTCTGGCAGGGAATCGCGCCCGCAACGCCGGCCGGCGGCGGCGGCGGCAAAGACTCCGCGAGGACATCACCATGATCGACCTGAAATCACTTCTCCAGAGCCAGCGCGCGCGCGTCGGCGCCGCGGCGGCCGGCATCGCCGTCATCGGCGCCCTGTTCGCCCTGCAGGGCACCAGCGAATCGGCAGTTGCGGAAGCGAAAATCGCACCACAGGTACTGCTGCTGGTGCCGGCGGATGTCATCACCGCAAGCACCGGCAACGTGGCCGGCGGCATCAAGGTGACCGGCACGCTGGAACCGCTCAACCGCACCAGCGTCAACGCCCGCGTCGGCGGCGTGCTGCTCGACGTACCGGTACGCGAAGGCGAACGGGTCGCTGCCGGACAGCTGCTCGCCCGCCAGGATCCGGCCGACCTGCAGGCGCAGCTCGTGCAGGCGGAAGCACAGCTCTCCAGCGCCCAGACCGACCTGAAACTGGTCGAGGCACTGGAGCAGAAGAAAACCGATCTGTACGAAAAGAAATACCTGTCGGAAGTCGACTGGGCCGCCGCGAAGGGAGAAACCGACGTCCGGCGCGCGCAGGTGCGCGTGCAGGAAGCCGCGGTGGCGATCGCCCGCCGGGCGCTTGCCGACACCGAAGTCCGCGCCCCGATCGCCGGCATCGTCGCCGAACGTTTCGTGCAGCCGGGCACCCGCATCGCCCCGGGCCAGTCGCTGCTGACGCTGGTCGATCTGGCGGAACTCGAACTCGCGGCGGCGATCCCCGCCCGCGACGTACCGCAGGTGAAAGTCGGCAGCGAAGTGCTGTTCACCGTCGACGGTCTGGGCAACCGTGAATTCCGCGGCCGCATCGTGCGCGTCAACCCGATGGCCACCAGCGGCTCGCGCACCATCACTGTCTATGCGCGGGTCGCCAACCGCGACGGCGTGCTGCGCGGCGGCATGTTCGCCAGCGGCCGCGTGGCCGCCGGCAACGCACGCCACAACGTGGTCCGCATCCCGGCCGGTGCCGTGCGCGACATCGATGGCCGCACCCAGGTGTGGGTCGTACGCGACGGAAAACTGGCGCTGCAGGGCGTGACGCTCGGCGTACGCGACGCCGGCAGCGGCCTGGTGGAAGTGAAGGAGGGCCTGACCGCCGGCGAGCGCGTGATCCTCACCCGGATCGGCGACCGCACGCCCGGTACCCCGGTTTCCATCGCCGATCCCCGCTGACGCGCCGGAGCACGCCGCATGCTGCTGACCCGCATCAGCGTCAACAATCCCGTCTTCGCGGCCATGATGATGATGGCCCTGATGGTGCTCGGAGCCTTCTCCTTCCGCTCGTTGTCGGTGGAGGAATTTCCCAACGTCGAACTGCCGTTCGTGGTGATCTCCACCACCTGGCCCGGCGCCGCGCCGGAATCGATGGAAAGCGACGTCACCCGCAAGATCGAGGACGCCGTCAACACGGTCAACGGCGTCAAGCGCGTGTTTTCGACCTCCTACGAGAGTCTGTCGCTGGTGGTGGTCGAGTTCCATCTCGAAGTCGACCCGGCAACTGCCGTACAGGACGTACGCGACAAGGTCGCGGTGGTGAAAACCGATTTCCGCGACGAGGTCGAGGAACCGGTGATCCAGCGCTGGAACCCGGGTGCCACGCCGGTGCTGTCGGTGACCTTTACCAGCGAAGCACTTGAACCGCGCGAACTTACCACCTTCGTCGACCAGCGCGTGGTCAAGCGCCTGCAGGTGATCCAGGGCGTCGGCAAGGTCGACCTGCTGGGCGGCGTGCGCCGCGAGATCCGGGTGTTCCTGCGGCCATCGGACATGCTGTCGCGCGCCGTCGGCATCGAACAGGTAATCGCCGCGATCCGTGCCGACAACCAGGACCTGCCGGCCGGCAGCGTTGAATACGACAACCGCGAGCAGATCGTGCAGGTGAAGGCTCGCCTGGCCAACGCCGAGGATTTCGAGCGCATCGTGATCGGAACCCGCAACGGCACGCCGGTGCATCTGGGTGACGTGGCAGACGTGGTCGACGGCGAGCAGGAGCTCTCCTCGCTCGCGCTGGTGAACGGCCGCCGCGCCGTCGCACTGGACGTCGTGAAAATCTCCGGCGCCAATACCATCGAGGTGGCCGAGGCGGCACGTGCCGCCCTCGAAGCCCTGCAACCGGAACTGCCGGCCGGCATGCAGATGACCATCGTCTCCGACACCTCGAAATCGATCCGCGCCTCGCTGGACGACGTGAAGAAGACCCTGCTCGAGGGCGCCATCCTCGCCGTCCTGATCGTCCTGTTGTTCCTTGGCTCCTGGCGCAGCACCGTCATCACCGGCCTGACGCTGCCGATCTCGCTGCTCGGCACCGTGTTCTCGCTCTACGTTTTCGACTTCACCATCAACATGATGACGCTGATGGCGATGTCGCTGTGCATCGGCCTGCTGGTCGACGATGCCATCGTGGTGCGCGAGAACATCGTCCGCCACGGCGGCATGGGCAAGGATCCGCGCACCGCGGCGCTGGACGGCACGAAGGAAATCGGCCTTGCCGTACTGGCCACCACGCTGTCCATCGTGGCGGTGTTCCTGCCGGTCGCCTTCATGGGCGGCATCATCGGCAAGTTCTTCTTCCAGTTCGGCGTCACCGTCACCTGTGCCGTGCTGCTCTCGATGTTCGTCAGCTTCACCCTCGACCCGATGCTGTCCTCGATCTGGCACGATCCGCATGTGCACGGCAGACGCAGCGAAAACCGCGTGGCCCGCTTTCTCGACTGGTTCGGCGACCAGCTGGAAAAACTCGGCGAGTGGTACACGCAGGTGATTGCCTGGGCACTGTCGCACCGCAAGTCCACGCTCGGCATTGCCGTCGGCAGCCTGTTCATCGCCTTCGCACTGGTCAGCTTCATCGGCAAGGAGTTCGTGCCGGAGCCCGACCTGTCGCAGATCGGCGTCAAGTTTTCCACCCCGGTCGGATCCAGCCTCGCCTACACCGAACAGAAAACGCTGCAGCTCGACGGCATCATCCGCAAGCATCCGGAAGTGATCGCCACCTACGCCTCGATCAACGGCGCCACCGGCTGGGAGGCCGGCAAGAACGAGGCCAGCATCCAGGTCGTACTGAAACCCAAGGACGAGCGCACGCTCACCCAGAAACAGCTGATCATGCAATTGCGCCGGGAACTGGCGCAGGTCGGCGGCGTCGATCTCAAGTCCGTGGCAGCCGCCAAGGAAGCCGTCTCCGGCGGCATGAAACCGATCATGATCTCGATCCAGGGCACCGACCTCGACGAACTGCAGCGCATCTCGGATGCGTTCACCGCCCGCCTGCGCGACATTCCCGGCCTGGTCGACATCGAATCCTCGCTGAAGGAACCGCGACCGGCCTTCAACGTGATCGTCGACCGCGACCGTGCTGCCGATCTCGGCCTCAACGTCAGTCAGATCGGCACCGCGCTGCGCCCGTTCCTGGCCGGCGACGCGATTTCCACCTGGCGTGGTCCGGACGGCGAAACCTACGACGTCAGCGTGCAGTTGCCCGCTTCCGGCCGCAATTCCGCCGCCCAGCTCGACAACCTGTGGTTCGCCGGCAACAGCGTCGATCCGGCCACCGGTCTGCCGCGCATGGTGCCGCTGGCGCAGGTCACCACCATCGAGGAAGGCCTCGGCGCCGCACAGATCAAGCGGCGCAACCTGTTCCGCGAGGTCCTGGTGCAGGCCAACGTCGAAGGCCGCGCAGCCGGCGACGTGGGCGCCGACATCAACCGCGTTATGGCGGAAATGAGCGCAACGCTGCCGCCGGGCTACCGCTTCGAGACCGAAGGCCAGAACAAGGACATGCAGGAGTCGATCTACTACGCGACGATTGCCATCGCCCTGGCGGTGCTGTTCATCTACATGGTGCTCGGTTCGCAGTTCAACAGCTTCCTGCATCCGGTCGCCATCATGACCTCGCTGCCGCTGTCGCTGATCGGCGTCTTCCTCGCCCTCTTCCTGTTCCGCGGCACGCTGAACATCTTCTCGATCATCGGCATCGTGATGCTGATGGGCCTGGTGACCAAGAACGCGATCCTGCTGATCGACTTCATCAAGGTCGCCACCGAAAACGGCATGGAGCGTACCGAGGCGATCATGAAGGCCGGCCGCACGCGTCTGCGGCCGATCCTGATGACGACCGCCGCCATGGTGATGGGCATGATGCCGCTGGCGCTGGGCCTCGGCACCGGTGCCGAGCAGCGGGCGCCGATGGCGCACGCGATCATCGGGGGGATCATCACCTCGACGCTGCTGACGCTGGTGGTGGTGCCGGTGATCTACACCTATCTGGACGACATGACGCAGTGGCTGAAGAAGCTGCTGCGGATCGGGGTGCACGAAAGCGGGCCGGCCTGAGCAACGTGCTGCCGGCTGTCCCGGGTGATGTGTTACGCCCCTCGCTCATCGTTCGGGACATCCACACATCACCCGGCCGCGCCGGAGTACGGTTGTGAAAAGCGGAATCAGGGCTCGACGACGTACGTCTTCACCGGGTAGTGCACGCCCTTCACCGTCATCTCGCCGGCGTCCTCGCAGGTCACCGATTCGCGTACCAGCGCCCAGGTCGTGTGGCTGATGATCACCTTGCCCGGCGGACAGGCCGCCTGCAGGCGCGCAGCGAGGTTCACCTGGTTGCCGATCGCGGTGTAGTCCTTGCGGCCTTCCGAGCCGAAACTGCCGACGTTCGCCACCCCGGTGTTCACCCCGATCCGGATCCGGAACGGCTCCTGGACGCCCTCGTTGAACCACTTCGCTTCCAGCTCGCGCATCCGCCGCTGCATCGCCACGCTCATCTCAACGGCCCGTCGCGCGTCCTCCTGCGCCCCGCGCGACACCGGCGCCCCGCGCGACACCGGCGCCCCGAAGAACACCATGATCGCGTCGCCTACGAACTTGTCGATCGTGCCGCCGTACTGCTCGGCGATCGTCGCCATCTCCGAAAGATACTCGTTGAGCAGCGCCGCGAATTCCTCCGGCTCCATCTGATCGGCCGTGTCCGTGAAACCGCGGATATCCGAAAACACCACCGACAGCTTCCGCCGCTCGGTCATCCGTTCGTGGCTGTGCTTGCCGGCCAGGATCTCGTCCGCCAGCTGGCTCGGCACATAGCGGCGGATCGCATCGTTGGCGCGCGCCACCTCGTATTCGCGCTGCTGCAGCAGACCGAACAGGTAGTTGAAGGCATACCAGCTGCCCGGCAGCAGGATCGCGGAGAATGTCGCCGCCGATCCCAGGATCAGCGGATTGACCAGCACCGACTGGTCCGGAACCACCAGTTGCGCCAGATCGCCGATCGGAATCAGCCCGTTGTACTGCCCGTACATCAGCCCGAGGATCAGCGCCGTCATCACGAAAGTGAGCGTGCCGGCCCAGAACGGCCGCAGCAGGTACACCATCGCCACGATGATCAGCGGCAGGAACAGGATCATGTAGCCGTTCACCATGCCCATCTGCCAGACCATGGTCAGCGTGCACAGGATGTCGAACAGGAACAGCACCGTATTGAGCCCGCGGAACCAGTCGACGCGGCGCAGCAGATAGAGCGCCAGCAGGTTGATCGCCGCCATCGCGAACGACATCTGCCAGAACACGTCCAGCACCATGCCGCGGAAGATCCACACGAAAAAGACCGTCGGGATGATGTAGGCCGCGATCCGGAACAGTTGCACCTGCAGCGTACGCTGGCGGTGCAGGTCCTCCAGCAGCTGGTCGACGTTGCCCGGTATCGCCCCGCCCACCGGCATCGCGTCCGGCACCGCCAGATAACGGGCGATCATCCGCCGCACTTCGCCGCCGCGCGGCAGCGTTCCCGTCGTCATGCAGCGGCGTTCCGGCTTCATGAAGGATTCACACCAGACGCCTTCCGGCGAAGGCGTGGGCGAGCGTGCCCGAATCGACGAATTCCAGCTCGCCGCCCATCGGCACCCCATGCGCGATCCGCGACACCGCGACCGGCGTCGCCGGCGCACCGGCGGCAATCGCTTCCGCGATGTAGTGGGCCGTTGCCTCCCCTTCCACGGTCGGGTTGGTGGCGACGATCACCTCGCCAACCCCGTCACGCACCCGCGCCAGCAGATCGGGAATCCCGATTTCGTCGGGGCCCAAGCCGTCGAGCGGCGACAACCGCCCCATGAGCACGAAGTAGCGGCCGCGGAACGTGCCGGCCTGCTCGATGGCGATGACGTCCGCCGGCGTTTCCACCACGCACAGCAGCGCATCGTCGCGCGACCGGTCCAGGCAGACCTGGCAGAGTTCGTCTTCGGTGAAATTGCGGCAGCGCCGGCAATGCCGCACGCGGTCCATGGCCGCTGCCAGCGCGGCGGACAGGCGCCGGCCGCCGTCGCGGTCGCGCTCCAGCAGCTGCAGCGTCATGCGCTGCGCCGACTTCGGGCCGACGCCGGGCAGCGCGGTCAGCGCGCGCACCAGCTCCTGGATCAGCGGCGAATGCTTCACGGGCTCAGAACAGCTTCATGCCAGGCGGCAGCGGCAGACCGCCGGTGACACCCGACATCTTCTCTTCCTTGAATTTCTCGATCTTGCGCACGCCGTCGTTCATCGCGGCGGCGATCAGGTCTTCGAGCACTTCCTTGTCTTCTTTCAGCAGCGACTCGTCGATGGTCACCCGCTTCACCTCGAAACGGCCGGTCACCGTCACCTTCACCAGGCCGGCGCCGGACTCGCCGGTGACTTCCTGCTTCAGCACTTCCTCGTTGGCCTTCTGCACCTTGTCCTGGAGCATCTGGGCCTGTTTCATCAACTGGTTGATGTTCACGCGGGTTCTCTCAGTCGGTCGGTTTGATGGAGCCCGGCAGCAGCCGGGCTTCGAAAAGCTGGATCAGGTCACGGACGTTCTCGTCGTTGCGGATTGCCTGTTCGGCAGCCGCCAGTTTTTCTTTGGTACGCCGCTCTGCGGCCATGCGCGGCGTCTCGCCGAGCAGCGGCCGGTTGACGAATTCGAGCTTCACCGCCGTGCCGGCCTGCACCGACACGGCTGCCGTCAGCGCAGCCGCGACGTTGTCGCGCAACAGGATGTCGCTGCCGGGCGCAATCACCAGCTCCCAGCGCACGCCGTCCTTCGCTTCCAGTGCGCAGTTGCGCGCCAGCGCCAGCGCATCGCGCGGCAGATCGACGAGACGCGCAACGAGCGCATCCCACTCGCGCGACAGCGGCGCCAGGTTGCCGCCAGGAACGCCGGCCGGCTGTGCCGGCACGGCAGCCACGGCAGCAGCCGGCGCAGGCCGCGTCGGCAGGGCTACCACGTCGGCCAGCGGTTTTTCCGCCGGGGCACGGATCGCCGTCGCGGGAATGGCGGCGGCCACCGCACTGCGGCTCTCGCCGCGCATGTCCGCACGCGGCGCGTCCGTGCGGGCCGCGTTCACCGGCGACGACGGGCGCGGCGCCGGTTCAGGCTTTTTTGCGCCGGCATCTCCGCCCGCCGCGGCATCGCCACCGGCGGCCGGCGGCGTGCCGGCCGGGCGGAACGCGAGCATGCGCAGCAGCGTCATCTCCAGGCCGGCGCGCGCATCCGGCGCCAGCGGCAGGTCGCGGCGACCGAGCAGCGCGGTCTGGTAATACAGCTGCACGTCGGCCGGCGGAATGCGTTCGGCCAGCGCGGTGACGACGGCGCGATCGCCGCGGCTGTCATCGATCGCATCCGGCACTACCTGCGCCACGCCCACCCGGTGCAGCAGCGAAATCAGCCCGGCCAGCAGATCGGTCCAGTCCGGTGCGTTCTCCGCGACGGTGTCGATGGCCGCCAGCACCGCCCGCGCATCGCCGGACGCCAGCGCCTGCGCCACCTGCCAGACGTACTGGCGATCCACGGTGCCCAGCATGGCGCGCACTTCCGTCTCGGTCAGCGCGCCGTTGCCGTGCGCAATGGCCTGGTCGGTGAGCGACAGCGCGTCGCGCATCGAACCCTGGGCCGCGCGCGCCAGCTCCCACAGCGCCGCCTCGTCGAAGGCAATGCCTTCGTTGCCGAGCACCGTCTTCAGGTGGGCGACGATGCGCTCGGCGGTCATCGCCTTCAGGTTGAACTGCAGGCAGCGCGACAGGATGGTCACCGGCAGCTTCTGCGGATCGGTGGTCGCCAGCAGGAACTTCACGTGCGGCGGCGGTTCTTCCAGCGTCTTGAGCAGCGCGTTGAAGGAATGCGCCGACAGCATGTGCACTTCGTCGATCAGGTACACCTTGTAGCGGCCGCGGGTCGGTGCGTACTGCACGTTGTCCAGCAGCTCGCGGGTGTCCTCCACCTTGGTGCGCGAAGCGGCGTCCACCTCGATCAGGTCGACGAAGCGCCCCTCGTCGATTTCGCGGCAGGTGGCGCATTCGCCGCAGGGATTCGAACCGACGCCGCGCTCGCAGTTCAGACAGCGCGAGAGGATGCGGGCGATGGTGGTCTTGCCGACCCCGCGGGTACCGGTGAACAGGTAGGCGTGGTGCAGGCGGTCGTGGTCCAGCGCGTTCTTCAGCGCCTTCTGCACATGCTCCTGCCCCACCAGTTCCTCGAAGCGGCGCGGACGGTACTTGCGGGCGAGAACCTGATAGCTCATGAGGCGGAGGCGGGCCGGTCAAAACAGGGTGTCCATGCTACCGGAAGCGCCCCGGCACCGGCAGCACGGCAGCCCGCCGCGGACGCCGGCTGCGGGCACGGGGCCGGCTCGCCCGATCATAGTGATCGACTATTGAATGTATCGGATCTATTGCCTTTGTCGGATCAACGGGGCGGGCGTAGCGTTGGCATCAGGCACGACACGGGTCCACGGCACGGACCTGCCTGCCGCGACAAACAAGGACAACGAGGAGAGCTGTCATGTCGAACGAAGCCAAATGCCCCTTCCACCATGCCGCCGGCGCCGGTCCGCAGAACCGCGACTGGTGGCCGAACCAGCTGAAACTCGGAATCCTGCGCCAGCAGACGGAAAAGTCCGATCCGCTGGGCAGCGACTTCAACTATGCGCAGGCCTTCGCCAGCCTCGATTACGCCGCCCTGAAGAAAGACCTGGCGGCGCTGATGACCGACTCGCAGGACTGGTGGCCGGCCGACTTCGGCCACTACGGCCCCCTCTTCATCCGCATGGCCTGGCACAGTGCCGGCACCTACCGCACCGGTGACGGCCGTGGCGGCGCCGGTGCGGGCCAACAGCGCTTTGCGCCACTGAACAGCTGGCCCGACAACGGCAACCTCGACAAGGCGCGCCGCCTGCTGTGGCCGATCAAGCAGAAATACGGCCAGCAGATTTCCTGGGCCGACCTGATGATCCTCGCCGGCAACGTCGCGCTGGAAACCATGGGCTTCAGGACCTTCGGTTTCGGCGGCGGCCGGCCGGACGTGTGGGAGCCCGAGCAGGACGTCTACTGGGGTTCCGAAAACAAGTGGCTGGACGACAAGCGCTACAGCGGTGACCGCGACCTGGAGAATCCGCTCGCCGCCGTGCAGATGGGCCTGATCTACGTGAACCCGGAAGGCCCGAACGGTAACCCCGATCCCCTCCTCGCCGCGCGCGACATCCGCGAAACCTTCGCCCGCATGGCGATGGACGACGAGGAAACCGTGGCGCTGATCGCCGGCGGCCACACCTTCGGCAAGGCGCACGGCGCGGGCCCGGCCTCGCACGTCGGCCCGGAACCGGAAGCGGCGCCCATCGAGGCGCAGGGCTTCGGCTGGCTGAGCAGTTACGGCGAAGGCATGGCCGGCGATGCGATCACCAGCGGCCTGGAAGTCACCTGGACACAGACCCCGACGAAATGGAGCAACCATTTCTTCGACAACCTGTTCGGCTACGAGTGGGAACTGACCAAGAGTCCGGCCGGTGCCCACCAGTGGGTGGCGAAAGGCGCGAAGGAAGTGATTCCGGACGCGCACGATCCGAAGAAGAAGCGCCTGCCGACCATGCTCACCACCGACCTCTCGCTGCGCTTCGATCCGGCCTACGAAAAAATCTCGCGACGCTTCCACCAGCATCCGGAACAGTTCGCCGACGCCTTCGCCCGCGCCTGGTTCAAGCTTACCCACCGCGACATGGGTCCGCGCGCACGCTACCTCGGCCCGGAAGTGCCGAAGGAAGCGCTGATCTGGCAGGATCCGATCCCGGCAGTGAATCACCCGCTGATCGACGCGAAGGATGCCGATGCGCTGAAGGCGAAAATCGTCGCCTCGGGCCTGACGGTGTCCGAACTGGTGGCGACCGCCTGGGCCTCGGCATCCACCTTCCGCGGCTCCGACAAGCGCGGCGGCGCCAACGGCGCGCGCATCCGCCTCGCGCCGCAAAAGGACTGGGCCGCCAACCAGCCGGCGCAACTGGCGAAAGTGCTGAAGACGCTCGAAGGCATCCGGCAAG
Organism: Pseudomonadota bacterium; assembly: GCA_049323295.1. Lineage (GTDB taxonomy): Bacteria > Pseudomonadota > Gammaproteobacteria > Pseudomonadales > JADFDG01 > JADFDG01. The sequence continues at coordinate 2,971 of JBMOON010000051.1, read as the reverse complement.
AGTTCAACGCGGGTGCCGCCGGCGGCAGGAAGGTCTCGCTCGCCGACCTCATCGTGCTGGCCGGCAACGCCGGCGTCGAACAGGCGGCGAAGGCCGGCGGTCATCCGGTGACGGTGCCCTTCGCGCCGGGCCGGATGGACGCGACGCAGGAACAGACCGACGTCGCCTCCTTCGCCGTGCTGGAACCGGTGGCCGACGGCTTCCGCAATTACCAGCAGAAGAAGTTCAGCATTTCCGCCGAGGAACTGCTGGTCGACAAGGCGCAGCTGCTGACCCTGAGCGCGCCGGAGATGACCGTACTGGTCGGCGGCCTGCGCGTGCTGGGCAACAACACCGGCGGCAGCAGGCACGGCGTGTTCACGCAGAAACCCGGCGTACTGACCAACGACTTCTTCGTCAACCTGCTCGACATGCGCACCGAGTGGAAACCGGCCGGCAAGGATGCGGACGTCTTCGAGGGCCGCGACCGCAAGAGCGGTCAGCTGAAGTGGACCGGCACCCGCGTCGACCTCGTGTTCGGCTCCAACTCCGAACTGCGGGCACTGGCCGAGGTATATGCCAGCAGCGATGCGCAGGCCAGGTTCGTGCGGGACTTCGTGGCGGCGTGGACGAAAGTGATGAACCTGGACCGGTACGACCTGAAGTAAACCGGATGCGACGCGCAAGCCCCGCCCGGTCACCTCCGGGCGGGGCTTTTGTTTTCCGGGGTTCCGGCGTCCCCACCGGGGACGGGGCTTTTCCCCGACGCCCGCCACTGCCGGATCGAGACGCCCGCAATCGCGGCGCCGACCGGACAGCCGTCCGGAGGCAGGCATGGCAGTACCGTTTCCTCCGCCTCTTAACCAATGGATTCCGTTCGCGTAACGTTGGGAAACCACTGGCAAGTCACCCGCGCCTCGGGGAGCCCCTCCCATGGAATCAGTCAGCGTCACCTACCGGATCAAGCTCAGCGAAGCCGTGACCGAGGTGTTTGACTATGAAATGGATCCGGAAACGTTCGAGATCACCTCGACACCCAAAACCGACAAGCTGCCGGCGTGGACGGAACTGGGTTTCAAGCAGTGCCCCAATTGCCCGCTGAAGCCCGAAGAGCATCCGCACTGCCCGATGGCGGTCCAGCTGCACAGGATTGTTGACCGCTTCCACACCACCCGCTCGATTGACGAAGTGGAACTGGAGGTCATCACCGAGCAACGCACGGTGACCCAGACGACCGCACTGCAGAATGCCATCAGCTCGATGCTGGGCCTGGTGTTTCCCATTTCCGGCTGCCCCCGGACCGAAGGCATGAAGCCGCTGGCCCGGTTCCACGTGCCGCTGGCCTCGGAAGAAGAAGCCGTCTTCAATGTCGCCGGCATGTACCTGCTGGCCCAGTATTTCGTGAACGTGAAGAACCGGAACGGCGTGCTGTCGTTTGACGGGCTGGTCCAGATGTACAACGAGCTGCACATCGTCAACAAGCACGTGGCCAGTCGCCTGCAGGCCGTGACCAGCTCGGATTCGATCAAGAACGCCATCACCCTGCTCGACATGTACTCCAGCCTGATCCCGATGCTGCTGCAGGACCAGCTGGTGGAGATCCGCAGGTTCTTCAATGCCTACCTGCCGGATGACGAGATTGTCGCGCCGACCAGCAACTACCTTGAGCAGGCCAAGGCATTCCGGGTCGTGCCCACGCCGGAAGAAGCGGAGCAGGATGCCGAGACCAGGGCGATTGCCACCCTGCGCGCCGAAAAAGAGCAGCAATTGCTGGAAGAGCACAAGGACATGCCGGCCTGGCTGAAGCAATCGCTGCTGCGACAGGAAATGGAGCGGTTCAAGCCGGACATGGCGAGACTGAAGGCCATGCTGGCCGCCGAACCGCCGGCACCGGCGTCGGCGACCAAAGCCGACGAGCCGGCAAAACCGAAATATTCGGAATTCGTCTTGAGCCTGTCGCTGGAGCCCATGGAAGAGAAGAAGCCGGAGAAGGCGGACGAGCCGGCACCGCCGGACAACAAACCTCCGGGCCAGCCATTCAAGCGCTAAGGCCTTGTGCATCCCGTACCGCTGTCGACTGACGACGTTGCGGATGCAAACCAGAATCTAGCGATCCCCGGCCTGTGACCTGCCCTCCCGAACCAGGGCCAGTGCGAACACGGCAAACCAGAGCTGATACGCGTACCAGAATATGCGCTCCCGGACTCCCAGCCACGGCGTGGCCAGACCCGCCTCGATGTCCGGCGCATCAAGACCGCTCCACAAACCAAACACCAGCACGATGACGAGGGTGGTCAGCGTGTAAACGCGAAACCGCGCGCCCGGCACGGGAGCCGCGGACAGCATGGCCGCGAACACCAGCATCATGGCCACTGCACCTTCAACGAGATGCAACGCACCTTGCATCCCCTGCCCGGTTCCCCGCGGCTGCATGGGAACAAACTGTCCTGCCGCAAGCGCCAGAAACGCGAGGCCCAGCAAAAAAGCGCCGGCCAGTCTCAGGCGTCGTCTTTCCGCCCCCGCCCGCCACACACCGGCACCAAAGGCCAGCAAGAGCAGATACACCGGGATCAACAACCCCGAGAAAAGAGACTGAGTCGGCGCCCCGATGGCACCCAGCTCACTGATGGTCTGATCCCGGAAGCTGTACTCAACCCACGACAGGCCGGCAACGGCATCCGCAACGGCATACATCACCGGCGAAGCGACGCCGCAAAGCAAAAGCAGCGTTTGCGATCCTGACATCCTGTTTCCCGACATCGCGTCCATGCTCCGTACTCTCCGACCTCACCCGGACAATCCGTATGCCGGCACTCAACCAGCCGCCCGCCTTTGCTCCAGCAACCCTTTCAGCCTGCGCATGTCTGTAATGACCCAGCACTTCCTGCACAGGTCAGGCCGCTAATTCATAGGCTTTAGCGGGTGTCCTCATGCCGAGCGCCTGATGAGGACGTCGGGTGTTGTAGAACCGGATCCAGTCCCCGATGACCCG
>JBMOON010000050.1:0-500246 GCA_049323295.1 Pseudomonadota bacterium | reverse complement strand
GCAATGGCCAGCCCGGTCAATGCCTCGATGTCGGCGAGCAACGTGTGATACGTCGCGGCGGCATCGATGGCAGCGGTTTCGGTGTCGATCAATTCCTGTTGTGCGGAAGCCAGTTCCAGCCACGAGAAGCGCCCGCGCTCAAAGCCGTAGCGGGTCTGCTCCAATGCTTCATTGGCCAGCGGCAGCGCATCGTCATGGAGGGTCCGCGCTTCCTCGCGCGCCTGCTGCAGGCTGGCAAGCAAGCCCATCAGGCGCAGTTCCGCATCACGTTGCGCGATGACGTTGTCGGCGCGCTGCGCTTCCAGACGCGCTTCGGCAGCGGCAACACCGCCACGGTTGCGGTCGAACAACGGGATAGGCAGGGAAACACCGAACAGCAACGCGCTGTCGCTGGTGTCCGCGAAGTTGCGCAGTCCCACGCTCGCAGTGACCGGCGGGCGACCTACGGCCTTCGCATGTGCCACCTCCGCCTCGCGCAGTCGCTCGCCGTTACGCAAGGCCGCATGTACCGGGCTGCGCGCCAGGGCGGTGCGCAGTTCGGCTTCGTTGAGACTTGGCGGCAAAGTGAACAGCGAGCCCTCGGCACGCGCGAAATCCGCGTCACCCGCACCCCATAGACTGGCCAGTTGACGGCGCGCCAGTGCGAGATCCTGCTCCGCACGCCGGCGCTCGATCTGCGCACGCTGGTAGGCCATGCGGGCGCGGTTGCGTTCGGCTATGGGCGCCCTCGCAGCCGCTGCGCGACGCTCGAGATCCGCACGGGTGTTTTCCGCGAGGGTTTCCGCACGCTGCGCCAGCGCCAGCTTTTCCTGCGCGGAAACCACGGCGATGAATCGCCGGGCCGTATCGGCCGCCAACTCCAGCTTCGCCAGCGACTGCGCATCCTGCGTCAGCGACAGGTTGGCCTCGGCCACGGCAACGCCGGCACGGCGCGTGCCGCCACCAAAGGTCTGGCTGATGGCAAGGGTGGTTTCGGCGCTGTCGGCACCCGCGTAGGCCCCGGAACCGGCGATGTTCTCCAGCTCCAGCGACAACTCGGGATTGGGCAACACACCCGCCTGATCGCGCTCGGCGACAGCAGCGGACACATACGCCGCCCCGGCCTTGATGCGCGGGTTGGCGGCTTCGACGCGGCGTACCGCGTCCATCAGGGTCAGCGGCGGCTCGGCCACTGACCCAACTGGCCCGGCGGGGGATTCCGCCAAAGCCTCAACACTCATTGAAAGGGCAGCGAACAGGGCGATGGCCAAAGGCCACCGACCGAATGGGGATCGGGACATGCTTCCTCCGGAATGACGGCACGCGCCCTGTCAGGGCGCGGAATACAGGGCGTCGTTCAGGAGTGGGCTGGCGGAGCGTGTGCGGGAGGGAGGAGACGCCAGGCGCGCGTTGGCCGGGCGGTTGCACTGATTGCTGGCGGAACCACCCGGGTAACAAGCGGCAACAGCAGCAGGATGACGAATGCGGCCAGCAGAGCCGGCAGCGGGTTGTCGAACGGCGTGGCCGGGCGGGTGTCGCCCTGGGCCTTCAGCTCAATCTCGTCGTCACCGGCCTGATGATGATCGCCGGCCTCCGCATGATCGGCACTGGCCACGTGAATAGCCGCCTCCTGCGCGCCCGGGTCCAGGCACAGGTGCAGGTGCATCTGCGCCTGCAGGAACTGCACCACCAGCAGGGTGCAGATCAGCAGGAAGGGCAGTTGGCGGAGGTGTTTGCGCATGGCGGGGTTATACGTGAGAAGTCCGAGAACGTTCAATGCAGTTGCTGTAGCCAGGCCGGCGCCGATAGCAATAAAGATCGTGGGTAGTGAGCCGGCTCCGGCCAAATCACGCTCATCCTTCCCGGTCCGGGCATTGCTGCGCTGGCGCGCCATACCAAAATTGGCGCCCTGCTACGCCAACGCAGCAAATCCCTGATAGCCCACGTAGACGCCAACCAGAAGAATCAGTCCGCCCGAAACGTAGGGTGCCTTGCGGGCAATTTCACCGAACCCGCTCCATCGACTCGCAACGTGCCTGACGCTCAGCGCAGCCAGCGTGCCTGAGGCCACCATCGTCAGCGCAAGCCCGATGCTGAAGCACAGCACCAGCGTTGCGCCCAGCGCCACCTCCTTCAATTGCAGGCAAAGCAGCAGGACGGTAATCGACGCCGGGCAGGGAATCAGCCCTCCGGTCAAGCCGAAGACAATAATCTGGCGCGTAGTGACTGTGCGGCCGGAGAATCTGCGGCGGATGTCATTGGCATGCGCCAGTTCGTGCGGATCCTGATAGCCCGGCGCAGCAACTTCGAGACTGTCGTATTCGGACAGCACGTGATGCGAATGCTCGACAAACTCCAGATCGTAGTCGTGTGAGTGTCCTGCGTGGCTAAGGCGCAAACGCGCGATGAATTCGTGCGGCTCCGGGATTTCGTCGATGGATTCCAGATGGCCGTCACGCTCGCGGAAAATGAATGTCTGTAGACGACCATCCGTGCGCTCGGTTTCCACTGCGACCTCGCCGGCCGACCAGAAATGACCGTGGGAACCCTCGCGACTCAAACGGAAACGAGGTGGGACCCCTTCCTCATAGACCTCCAGACGAACCTTGCCATGACCGGTGTCGACGACACGGCCTGCGTGATGGGCGTGACTATGGCCATGGTCGTGGTCGTGGTCGTGATCCGCGTGATAACCCTGCTGGTGTCGCCAGGTCGTCAGAATCATCCAGCCGGCAATCGCAACGATCATTACGCCGGAAGCCAACTGAAAATACGGCTCAGTCGTTTCGTCGTACCAGTTGCCACCGAAATACAGACCGGTCAGCGCAATGACCCATACCACCAGCGTGTGCGAAAACGTGGCAGCGAGGCCCAACAACACCGCCTGCCCCACCGTGCCACGGACGGCAACGATGAATGCTGCCATCATCGTCTTCGAGTGCCCAGGCTCGAGGCCATGCAAGGCACCCAGCAGGATCGCACTCGGTATGAACAGCCAGGCGCTGGCCGCTCCCTGCTGGATCAATGCCTGAAAGTCACCCACGGCGTCAGATCACTCGCTTTATGTCGATGTAGTCTCCCGACACGCGCAGCGTCACCTTCACCGGTTGCTCGCCGCGGTTGCGCCAAAACCAGCCGTGCTTGCCATCGAACGCAGCCGTCAACACGCCCTCGTCCTGCGGGGTCTGCTTGCCCTTGCCGTAACCGTGGTAGAAGTCGCGCGGCGCGCCATATGGGTCGCCGTGGGTGTCGTAGTTCACCTTGCCGCCGTTGGCAGTCCACAGGAAACTCACCTGCGCGCCCTTTTTCATTTCCAGTTTCACTTCGGCACCCTGCCCCGGCTCCAGGGTGATGGAGACCTCGTCCTGTCGAGTGGACACCTGCGCGGCCGTCGACGAGGCTGCCGCAGCAACTGCAGCAACGGGTGCAGCTGCAACCGGCGGCACTTGCACCGCTACACTTTCTGCAATCACCTGTACCGGCGCCGCGTTTTCCTGCGCGATGGCCTGCTTCACCTCGCCCATCTGCGTCATGCCCAGCAAGCGGCCAATGCCGGTTGGATCAATCGCATATTCGGCAGGCATCACCACGGTAACCAGCAGCAACAAAGCCACCGCCAGCGCGATGACAGTGGAGCGCAACAACTGGCGGGAAGTCGGCAGATCGTCGGCAGATGGCAACTGACTGTTGAACATGGCTTGGATTCCGTCAGGCAAGGTAAAAGCCGGTGAGCTGGTATCCCATCAGCAGGAAACCGGCACTCATCATGGCGACGTTGGTGACATAGGCATGGCGGGCAAAACCGGCGGTGCGCCGCCAGTAACCCATGGCGATCAGGATCGCGGCGAGCGCCAGCAACTGGCCGAGTTCAACGCCGACGTTGAAGGCAATGAGATTGGGCACGAGTCCGTCGGGAGATATCTCGTAGTCGAGGATCTTGGTGGCCAGACCGAAACCGTGGATCAACCCGAACAGCAGCGTCGCGGCGCGCGTATCCGGCTGGAAGCCGAACCAGCGACGGAACGCACCGAGGTTGTCGAGCGCCTTGTAGACGACTGAGAAGCCGATTATTGCGTCGATCAGATAGGGGCTGACGCTGATCTGCGTGAGCACGCCGGTGAGCAGCGTCACCGTGTGGCCGACCGCGAACAACGTCACGTAGAGCGCAACATCCTTCAGCCGGTACAGGAAGAAGATCACACCGAACAGGAACAGCAGGTGGTCGTAGCCGGTCATCATGTGCTTGGCGCCGAGATACAGGAACGGCAACAGCATCACGCCGGAACTTTCCTGGATGAATCCCTTGTCGCCGGAGGCAACGCCGTGCGCGAACGCATCGACGGCAAACAGCGCGGCCAATGCGGCCAGCAGGTAGAGCAATGGCTTGGTGGTGACAGTCATGGATGCAACCGATGGCAAGGCAGTACGGTCAGGCGTCGAATTGACCCTATCCTCCCCGGGGGGATAGGATGTCCAGCATAACCGCCCCGCTCCACGGGCATCAAGGCTCCGGAAGGCAATGTGGGATTTTTCGGCTTACGCAGCGCTTTTTGCCGTCGCTTTCGGCGCAGCGACATTGCTGCCGATGCAATCGGAAGTGGTACTCAGTGGCCTGCTGCTCGCCGGGACGCAACCGGTGGCCATCCTGTTGCTGGTCGCCACGGCGGGCAACGTACTGGGCGCAGTGGTGAACTGGTGGCTTGGCCGCTATCTCGAGCGCTACAAGGAGCGTCGCTGGTTTCCCGCCTCGCCCGCACAACTCGCGCGTGGACAGGCAGCCTATGCGCGCTGGGGACACTGGTCGCTGCTGTTGAGCTGGATGCCCTTGGGCGGCGATGCCCTGACCGTGATCGCCGGCGTGATGCGCGAACCACTCTGGCGTTTCCTGCTCGTGGTCACCCTGGCCAAGGGTGGCCGTTACCTGTTTCTGGCTGGCGCCGTGCTCTGGTTTGCGCCGAAGGCCTGATCAAATCGCAATTCACGAGGTTGGCACGTGAGTGATCACCCGCACCTGCACGAAAGTCATGTTGACATCGCCAAGCGCCTGAAACGCGCCCGCGGGCATCTCGACAGCATCGTGGCCATGATCGAGGAAGGTCGCGCCTGCGCGGAGATTGCGCAGCAACTGCATGCGGTGGAGAAGGCGGTGTGCCAAGCGAAACGGACACTGATTCAGGATCACATCGATCACTGTCTTGAGCACAGCATCGAGGCAGCCCGCAAAGGGCGGAAGGACTCACTTGATGAGTTCAAGCAGATCACAAAGTACCTATGACCGGGCTGGTCGACGCAGAACTCATGGAATGTGCCAAGCGGGGCACGCTTGCCCAACTCGCGGCCTGGACAGCCGCGGTCGACAAAGCTCTTGTGTTCTGAGTATCCCCGCATGAAAGGACGCGAGAGCGGCATGCCTGATACCGACTACTGGAGTACGTTTTTCGACGCACCTGGAATCCTGAAGCGCCTGCGGGTCACACCGCGCGGCGACGAATCGGTCGTTGAATTCGGCGGCGGGTACGGCACGTTCACCTTGCCACTGGCACGGATGACGCTTGGCAGAATCGTGGCGCTGGATATCGAGCCGGAATTGGTGGCGTCACTCGCGCACGCAGCGCAAGCCGCAGGCCTGGGCAATGTGGAAGTGGTCGAGCGGGATTTCGTGAGCGACGGCACCGGGCTCCCTGATGGCAGTGTCGATCACGTGCTGCTGTTCAACATCCTGCACATCGAAGACCCGGTCGGATTGCTGCGCGAGGCCCACCGCGTACTGAAACCCGGCGGCACAACCGCCGTCATCCACTGGCGGCGCGACATCGACACGCCGCGCGGCCCTTCGATGGAGATCCGGCCCTCGCCGGAACAGTGCGCGGACTGGGGTCGGCTCGCGGGGTTCCTGCCCGCTACCGGTGTCGACCTGGGCAACGCGGGGCCATGGCACTTTGGCCTGATCCTTTCGAAGGACTAGCGGCGCCCCGCCCCGCCCCGCCCCGCCCCGCCCCGGCCCGGCCCGGCCCACTGGCGCGCAGCATCGTCTTGCTAATTTTTGCCAAGGCCGGCAGACTCGCCCCATGAGCACCATGAACATCTCCCTCCCCGACACCCTGAAGTCCTTCGTGGACGAGCAGGTGAAGTCCGGTGGCTACGGCACCAGCAGCGAGTACGTGCGCGAGCTGATCCGCAAGGACCAGGACCGGCTGAAGCTGCGCAGCCTGCTGCTGGCCGGGGCTGCGTCCGCGCCGGCTGCACCCGCCGACGCGGACTACTTCCAGGGGCTGCGTGACCGGCTCCACCCGGCGGCGAAAAAGCGTCGGTGACCCACAAGCCTGTCGTTCCCCGGGAGCTGGCCAACCGGGACGTGGACGATGCCATTGCGTGGTATCTGAATGAGGGCGCAGAACAGGCCGCCCTCGATTTCATCACGGCGCTGGAAAAGGCCTACGGCCACATCGGTCGCCATCCCGCGAGTGGCTCCAGCCGGTATGCGCACGAGCTGAGCCTGCCCGGGTTGCGCAGTTGGCCGTTGGCGAAATTTCCGCACCTGGTTTTCTACGTCGAGAACGCGGATCACGTTGACATCTGGCGCGTCCTGCATGGCGAGCGCGACATCCCGGCGTGGATGAAGGAATCCGGCGACGTCTGACCTTCGAATCCGCGGCTAGAGTTGCAACAAGTTGTGAGCGAATCAGAGGCTTTCGCACTCACACCGAGGACCCTGTTTGCAGCGCGCAAAATCGAGGACGAATCCGGGGGTAACCCGTCATTTTCCGCAGCGGAATCCTTTATAAATCAAAAAGATGAAATTCCGGCAGGGAGAGGGCCTGGCCACCAGTACCAAGACGTCGCAAGGCGTCGAGTGACGAGACAAAAGCGGCTTCGGCCGCTTTTTGTTTTTCTGCGTGACTCTCGTGGCTGCCCCGCGAATTGTTCGGTGAGCGCCCGTAAATTCAGGCGGCGGCCAGCGCAGCGCAAATCGCACGCTTCTGCTCGTCCGGCAATGGATGCGACAGCAGCCCTTCGATACTGAAAACCGCGATCTTTACCCGCGCATCGACGACCTCCGGTGCAATGCCGGCCCGCAGGAACTCGTGTCGCACCAGGCTTTCACCGAGCGCATGGAAACGGTCATGCCAGGCCGTGATCGTCGGTGAGGCCTGCAGCCGGGAATGCACCGTGCCGACCAGGCGGCGGACCAGCTCCAGCCGGGTAACGACCCAGAGCAGTCGCTCCGGCAAATCCGTGAAGGAGCGCTGCATGTACTCGGCCATGCTTGCCGAAAGTTCGGCGTCCAGCACGGCGACCAGCACCTCGTCCTTGTCCTGGAAGTACCAGTAGATCGTGTTGGGCGCGACGCCAGCCGCGGATGCCAGTCGGCTGATCGACGTGGCCTCGTAGCCTTCCTCCACGAACAGCGTCCGGGCGGCCGCCACGATCTCGTCGCGCTTCGCTTCCGGGGCCTGTTCGCGCTTGGTGCGCGCCATCGCTACTCTCCGTCAGGGCTGTCAGGAAGCAGCATCCTGATTGCCGCTCGTCGCCAGCATTGTACGCGTAGTTGAACGTCATTCAACAATTTGCCTAAGATTCTGTTGATCGGCATTCAACAATGCGTGGCAGGAGGGGTGATGGACGCGACCTGTACAAGAGCAGAACTGCTCGGGGCCTCGACGGACGAACTGCTGCGCCTGTTCGCCCGGCTGGAGGCGCCGGCGCTGGAGGAGATGTCCGGGGAGTATTCGGCACGACTCCTGGCGCAGCCCGACTGGCTGGCCACCCTGAGCGGGCGAGTGGTCCTCGGGAACCCCGTACGTTCCTGGCTGTGCAAGGCGTTTCGCCCGGTCGATGCCGGGAGCGGCCGGGGTTACAACACCTTCCGGCAGGGAGGCCGCGTGGTGCAGAGCGATCCCATGTACACGCTGGTGGCGGCCTCGCGTTTCGATGGCCGCCCCGCCTATACCCTCGTCTACCGGCATTTCCACTCCGCCTGCGCCAGCATCCACATGGTCGATGAAGTCCGCCGTGTCGCACCGGGGCTGTACCTCGGCATCGGCACCTGGGGCTTTACCGATGCGCAACGCCGCGTTCCCTACCCCTTCCTGCTCGAAGGCCCCGTCGCGCCGTACCGCGGCGACATCGGTCGCGAGCGCAAGCATTTCGTCATCGGGCCGCGCGAACTGCCCGCCCTGTCTGCCCCGTGAGGACACCATGAAAAACACCACCCGTACCGCGCTCATCACCGGCGCCTCGGCCGGCATCGGCGCCGCCTTTGCCCGCCATCTCGCCGCCGAAGGTTATTCGCTGCTGCTGGTGGCGCGCCGCGTCGAGCGCCTGCAGGAACTGGCCGCCGAACTGACGGCGAAACACGGCGTGCGCTGCGATGTGTTTGCCGCCGACCTCAACGACCCCGCCGCGCCCGCAGCCATCATGGCATTCGCCGAGGCGCGCGGTATCGCCATCGATGTACTGATCAACAACGCCGGTCTTTCCGGCAAGACCGCCTTTGCCGATACGCCCTGGCCAAAGCTCGCCGCCGAGATCCAGCTCATGGTCACGGCCGTCACCGAACTCTGCCATCGCGTGCTGCCCGGCATGCGCGCGCGCGGCTGGGGCCGCATCGTCAACCTCTCCTCGTTGGCCGCGTTCTCACCGCCGGGTGCCAGCCTGCTCTACACCGGGATCAAGCGCTATGTGCTGGACATGTCGCAGTCGCTGGACATGGAGCTGAAGCCGCAGGGCATCAACGTCACGGCGCTCTGCCCGGGTTTCACCCACAGCGAATTCCACGACACGATGGGCACCCGCGAGGCAGCGGACAAATTGCCTGCGCTGCTCTGGCAGGAAGCGGATGAAGTGGTACGCGAAGGCTGGGATTCCGTGATGAAGGGCAAGCCCGTCTGCGTTCCGGGCACCGTGAACAAGCTGGTGGCCGGCGGCATGCGGCCATTGCCGGTAGCGCTCCAGTATCACATCGGAAGTCGCCTGAATCCGTTCAAGAGCAATTGAAGGTCGACGACACATGACGAGCCGCCACAACCCGCAAATTCCGGACATCGAGACTCGTTCCATCAGATCAACCTTCGTGACCGAGGGCGTCAGTTGCTCGGCAACCCTGCATGTGCCCGAAGTCGCGGACGGCAAGGCACGGCCGGGCATCCTCATGGTCGGCGGCTGGGGCAGCGTGCAGCAGGCACTGACGCATTCCTTCATCAACCGTTTTGTTGCGGCCGGCTACGCGGTAATGGAATTCGACTTTCCGGCCGGGGGCTGACCGGCGAGGCCCTGAAGGGACATCATCAGCAGATCAGACGGACACCCCTGCACGCATGCACGCAGCAGGGCTGACGCCAAGGACGCCGACGATGAAGCCCCATCCTCTTTCCGACCAGGCCCTGGCCAGCTTCCATCACCTGCACGATGCCCTGGAACCCGGGCAGGCTTGCCGGGGCCTGGCATGCTTCGCCGCGCGGGCCGTCCACCCGGATCGCTGGCACCGTGCGGAAACGGCAGCGCCGCTCCATTGCCTTGGCCAGTGTTACCGCGCTCCTGCCGCCTTCGGCGACGATGAACGGCCGGCCACCGTCGCCGACGCCCGCGAAACCGTGCTGCTGGCCAACGTAGTGGCCGGTGGCGTACGCGACCTGACGCTTTATCAGCGCCGTGGCGGCGGCAGGGCCCTGCATGCGGCCCTGGCACGGCCGCCGGCCGAACTGGTCGCCACCGTGCTCCGCTCCGGCCTGCGCGGCCGCGGCGGCGCAGGCTTTCCGACCGGCCGGAAATGGCAGGCCGTTGCAACCCGGATCGCCCCGGAAAAATACGTCGTCGCCAACGCCGACGAGGGCGATCCCGGTGCATTCAGCGACCGCTTCCTGATCGAGGACGATCCGTTCCGGCTGATCGAAGGCCTGCTGGTCGCCGGTCTCGCAACGGGCGCGCAGTCGGGATACATCTACCTGCGCCGCGAGTATCCGCGCGCCGCGGCGATACTCGCCGACGCCATACGGCAGGCCCGCGCAGCCGGGTGGCTGGGCCCGTCGATCCTCGACAGCGGCCGGCCGTTCGAGCTGTCGCTGGTGATCGGACACGGCAGCTATGTCTGCGGCGAGGAAACGGCGCTGCTCAATGCGCTGGAAGGGCGGCGACCGGAACCGCGCGCCCGCCCGCCGCAGATAACCGAATGCGGCCTGCACGGCGCACCCACGCTGGTCAACAACGTCGAAACGCTGTGCGCCATCCCCTGGATCGTCGAGCACGGCGGCGATGCCTATGCCGCTCTCGGCACCGGCAGCAGTCGCGGGACGAAACTCCTGTCGCTGAACTCACTGTTCAGGCGTCCCGGGCTGTACGAGGTCGAATTCGGCATCAGCCTGCGCGACATCGTCGATCGCCTGGGTGGCGGCCTGCGCGAGGGTACGCTGCGCGCCTTGATGATCGGCGGGCCACTGGCAGCGCTCGTTCCGCCCGCATTGCTGGACACCCGCCTCGATCACGAGGAAATGCAGGCGATCGGCGCCGCCGTAGGCCATGGCGGCGTGATCGCGTTCGATGAGCACACCCGGATCGAGGAGATCGTTGCCGAAGTGTTCCGCTTCGGTGCCGCAGAATCCTGCGGCAAGTGCGTGCCATGCCACCGCGGCGCGCCGAAACTGGCGCGGATGTTTTCCGCAGCCGTCGCCGGAGCACCGGCCGATGCAATGCAGGCGGCGCGCATCGTCGATGCCCTGGCCGACACCAGTCTGTGCGGGCACGGGCGCGGGCTCGCGGAGTTTGCCCGCGGAGTGGCCAGGAATTTTCCGGAGGCATGGCAAGCATGTTTCGGGTGACGATCGACGGGCAGCCCTTCGAGATACCGCAGGGCGGCAGCATTCTCGATGCCCTGCGCACCGTCGGCCACGATGTGCCGCACCCCTGTCACGACGATCGTCTGCGGCCGGCCGGCGCCTGCAGGCTGTGCATCGTGGCGGTGGACAACGGCCAGCGGCCGGTGACGGCCTGCAACACGCCCCTCGCGGATGGCATGTGCATCCTGACGCGTACGCCGGAACTGCAGACACTGCGGCAGACCAATGAAGCGCTGATGAAGGAGCCCGTCCTCGCCACGGCGCTGTTCACCGACGATACCCATCCCTACCTGGGCGTGGACATGCAGCAATGCATCCATTGCACGCGCTGCGTCCGGATCTGCGAGGAAGTCCAGGGGCAGTTCGTCTGGCATGTCTGGGGGCGCGGCGAACAGAGCCGCATCGCCACCACCGCCGGCGGCCCGTTGCCGGACAGTGGCTGTACCTCCTGCGGTGCCTGTGTCGACACCTGCCCGACCGGCGCGCTGTTCGACAAGCGCAGCACGACTCCGGCCCGGACCTGGACGCGCAGCACCTGCTCCTATTGCGCCGTCGGCTGTCAGCTCGACGTCGGTGTCGCGAACGGGCGTGTCGTCGCCATCCGCCCCGCCATGAGCCCGGTCAACCGCGGACATCTCTGCTCGAAGGGGCGCTACGCCTTCGACTTCAATCACTCGGCAGACCGCGTAACCACCCCGATGCTGCGCGACGGCTCCGGCTGGCGCGCAGCAAGCTGGGACGAAGCGCTCGATTTCACGGCAACGCGCCTGCGCGAGTTGCTCGATCGCCACGGACCGGATGCCCTCGGCGTTCTGGGCTCCGCCCGCGCGACGAACGAAGAAAACTATCTCGCACAGAAATTCGCCAGACAGGTTATCGGCACCCACAACGTCGACTGTTGTGCCCGCGTCTGTCATGCGCCCAGTGCGCGGGCGCTCAAGACCATGCTGGGCACCGGCGCCGCAACCAACTCCTTCGACGACATCGAACTGGCACGAACCTTCCTGCTGTGCGGCTGCAACCCGACCGAAAACCACCCGGTTGTCGGCGCGCGCATCAAGCAGGCGGTCCTCGCGGGCGCACGCCTGGTGGTGATCGACCCGCGCCGCACGGAACTGGCGGCGCTTGCCGACATCCATCTGGCCGTCCGGCCGGGCCACAACATACCGCTGCTCAATGCACTGGCCGCGACCATTCTCGAAGAAAACCTGGTCGATCAAGCCTTTCTTGATGCCCGTGTCGACGGTCTTGAAGCGTTCCGCCACTTCATCCGCGACTTCGCACCGGAGCAGGTTGCCGCCGCCTGCGGTGTCGATGCCGGAAGCATTCGCGCCGCTGCCCGGCTCTATGCCGCCGGCAATCCGTCGATGTGCCTGCACGGGCTCGGCGTGACCGAACACACGCAGGGCAGCGAAGGGGTGATGGCGCTGATCAATCTCGCCCTGCTGACGGGCAATCTCGGGCGGCCAGGAGCCGGGATCAATCCGTTGCGCGGCCAAAACAACGTGCAGGGCTCCGCACACATGGGCTGCATGCCGAACGGGCTCCCCGGCGCGGCACCGCTCAACGACGAGAATCGCGAGCGGTTTGAACGGCTGTGGGGCGCGCCCCTGCCACGCACGCGCGGCCTCAACCTCATGGCCATGCTCGACGCGGCGGCCGATGGCCGTCTCAAGGGGCTCTGGTGTATCGGCTACGACATCTTCCTGACGCTGCCCGACGCACAGCGCACCGCCGAGGCACTCCGCCGGCTGGAACTGGTGATCGTGCAGGACCTCTTCCTCAATGAGACCGCACGCGCGTACGGTACGGTTTTCTTTCCGGCCGCCAGTGCGTTCGAGAAGGACGGTACTTTCATGAACTCCGATCGGCGGGTACAGCGCATCCGGCAAGCGGTTGCGCCTCCCGGTGAAGCGCGACCGGATTGGTGGATCATCCAGCAGCTGGCGCAGCGGCTCGGCCACCGGCGCGGCTTCGACTTTGCGGGTGCGGAAGAAATCTGGAACGAAGTGCGCGCCGCCTGGCCTGCCGGGGCAGGCCTGGGCTATGCCCGGCTTGAGCGCGAGAGCCTGCACTGGCCCTGCCCCGACGAGCAGCATCCGGGTACGCCGGTGTTGCACGTCGACCATTTCGCCGGCCGCCTGCGTGCCACCCTCGCACCGATTCCGTTCATCCCCAGCCCGGAGCGCTGCGACGACGAGTTTCCCTTTCTGCTCATCACCGGCCGGCGCATCCACCATTTCAACGCCGGCACGATGAGCCTGCGCACCCCGAACGCGGTGCTGCAGCCGGTTGAGGCGCTCGACATGGCGGCGCCGGACGCGCAGCGGCTCGCTGTCGCGGAAGGCGATCAGGTACAGGTGCACAGTCGTTACGGCAGCCTGGTGCTGCCGGTCCACATCAGCACCCGCATGAAGCCGGGCGAGCTGTTCGTGGCCTTCCACCAGCCGGCGCTGTTCGTGAACCGCCTGACCTCGCCCCATCGCGACCGGCTGGAGGACACGCCGGAGTACAAGCGGGTGGCGGTGCGCCTGGAACGGGCGACCGGGCAGGCGCTGCAGGACGGAGCGGGGCCCTAGACCGTCTGCCCGGCGATCCGCTGGCCGGACGGGCCCCTGCCGCCCGGACCGGGCAGCCCCCCGGGGGCCGGCCGCCACGCCCCCGGCACCCCCCGCACGGACCGACGCACCCCTGCTGCGGCCAGGCCCGGCAACGTACAATGCCGCCCCGCCCCGAGCCCCCTCGGGACCGCCCCGGAAACACCGCAGTCCAGGATCCGCCATGTCCCTGACCCACCTGCAGCGGCTCGAAGCCGAGAGCATCCACATCATGCGCGAGGTTGTCGCCGAAGCGGACAACCCGGTGATGCTCTACTCGATCGGCAAGGACTCGGCCGTGATGCTCCACCTGGCGCGCAAGGCCTTCTTCCCGGCCGTACCGCCGTTCCCGCTGCTGCACGTCGACACGCGCTGGAAGTTCCAGGACATGTACGCAATGCGCGACCGCATGGCGCGCGAATCCGGCATGGAGTTGCTGGTGCACATCAACCCGGACGGCGTGGCGATGAACATGAACCCGTTCGATTACGGGTCCGCCGTGCACACCGACGTGATGAAGACCCAGGGCCTGAAGCAGGCGCTGGACAAGTGGAAATTCGACGCCGCCTTCGGCGGTGCGCGCCGCGACGAGGAGAAGTCGCGCGCCAAGGAACGCGTGTTCTCGTTCCGCTCCGCCGGCCATCGCTGGGATCCGAAGAGCCAGCGCCCGGAACTGTGGAAGCTGTACAACGCGCGCAAGCACAAGGGCGAATCGATCCGCGTGTTCCCGCTCTCGAACTGGACCGAGCTCGACATCTGGCAGTACATCTACCTCGAGAACATTCCCATCGTGCCGCTGTACTTCGCGAAGGAGCGTCCGGTCGTGGAGCGCGACGGCGCGCTGATCATGGTCGACGACGACCGCATGCGCCTGAACCCGGGCGAAAAACCGATGATGAAGAAGGTGCGGTTCCGCACGCTCGGCTGCTACCCGCTGTCCGGCGCCATCGAGTCGGAAGCCGACACGCTGCCGGCCATCATCCAGGAAATGCTCCTCACCCGGCACTCCGAACGCCAGGGCCGCATGATCGACCACGATCAGGCCGCGTCGATGGAGAAGAAGAAGCAGGAAGGGTACTTCTGACATGGCACACGTATCCGACCTGATCGCCACCGACATCGAGGCGTATCTCAAGTCCCACCAGTACAAGAGCCTGCTGCGGTTCATCACCTGCGGTAGCGTCGACGACGGCAAGAGCACGCTGATCGGCCGCCTGCTGTACGAGTCGAAGATGCTGTTCGAGGACCAGCTGGCCGCGGTGGAAGCCGACTCGAAGAAATTCGGCACCCAGGGCGACCAGATCGACTTCGCGCTGCTGGTGGACGGCCTCGCCGCCGAGCGCGAGCAGGGCATCACCATCGACGTCGCCTATCGCTTCTTCTCCACGGACAAGCGCAAGTTCATCGTCGCCGACACCCCGGGGCACGAGCAGTACACGCGCAACATGGTGACCGGCGCCTCCACCGCCGACGTCGCCGTGCTGATGATCGACGCCCGCAAGGGCGTACTGACCCAGACACGCCGTCACAGCTATCTGGTGAACCTGCTCGGCATCCGCCACGTCGTGCTGGCGATCAACAAGATGGACCTGATGGACTACCGTCAGGACGTCTTCGACCGGATCGTCGCCGAATACAAGACGTTTGCCGCGCAGATCGGCGTCGCCGGCATCACGCCGATCCCGATGTCCGCCTTCAAGGGCGACAACATCACCGAGACCAGCGCCAACATGCCCTGGTACAAGGCGCCTCATTACAACGCCATTACGCTGATGAACTTCCTGGAAACGGTGAGCATCGACGAGGACCGCGCCCGCAAGGCGCCGTTCCGCCTGCCGGTGCAGTGGGTCAACCGCCCGAACCTCGACTTCCGCGGTTTTGCCGGCACCGTCGCCGGTGGCGTCGTGAAGGTCGGCGACCGCATCGTCGCGCAGCCGTCCGGCCGCGAGAGCACGGTCAAGCGCATCGTCACCATGGGCGGCGACCTGCAGGAAGCCGTGGCCGGGCAGTCGGTCACGCTGACGCTGGCCGACGAGATCGACATCTCGCGCGGCGACGTCGTCTCGCTGGCGAACGCGCCGGCGCCGGTGGCCGACCGCTTCGACGTGACACTGGTCTGGATGCACGACGAACCGATGCACCCGGGCCGTCCGTACCTGCTGAAGATCGGCGCCCGCACGGTGAACGCCACGGTCACCGCGATCGGCGCGCAGATCAACGTCAACTCGCTGGAGCGCAGCACCGCCGACCTGCTGGAACTGAACGGCATCGCCGAGTGCACGCTGAATCTCGACCGCCGCATCGGCTTCGATCCCTACACCGACAACCGCGACACCGGCGGCTTCATCCTGATCGACCGCCTCAGCAACAACACGGTAGGTGCGGGCCTGATCGCCGGTGCGGCGCGGGCCGTGGCCGGCAGCCAGGACATCGATCGCGCAGCGCGTGAAGCGATGAAGGGCCAGATCGCGGAAATCATCCGCGTCGAGGGCGGCCTCGCCGCCGCGCGGATGCTGGAGCGCCAACTGCACGCCGAAGGCCGACACACTTACGTGCTGGATGCCTCGGTGGCGAAGAACGCGGACGAGATCGCCGCGGCGCTGGTCGATGCCGGCATCATCGTGCTGATTGCCAACGCACGCTGAGCGGTGAGAGCAAGCAAAAAGCCCGGTACATGCCGGGCTTTTTGCTTCAGGCCGTCATTCAGGCCGGCAGCGCCACGGCCGGCGTTCGCGGCTTCCGCTCATCCAGCTTCATGTACTGCACGCCGGGCACCGGCGCCGTACGCAGGCGCAGCCAGGCCTCGATTTCCGCAAGACTGCGACCACCCCGCAGATCCATGACATGCGGCGCCAGCAGATCGAGGCGCTTCAGCATCAGCAACATGAAGACATCCAGCGTGTCGATGCCGACGAAAACCACGGAATCGTGCTCGCGGTAGAGCTCCAGATTGGCCGCGAAGAACTCGGGCATCTGCGTCCAGTGCACGGCGCAGCGCTGGTGGTGGCTCATGTGGTACCCCTCGTTAAGGAAGTCGCCGTCAAAGATGAAGGTGGTGGTGCAGGCCAGCACGTCGTGGATGTCGTCCGGCTGGTAGAAGGCGTGCTGGGCGAAGGTCGCGCCGCCGGTCACGACGTTGAAGAGAATTTTCGGGAACAATACATACGCCAGTGCGATCTGCCAGTCGAACAACGCAACCAGGGCCAGGAAAGCGAGGTGCAACGCCGATCCGTTTCGTACGTCGATGAATTGCTGCGCCTTCCCCTTGCCACGAAAGTAATCCAGCAACGAGATGCCGGCATTGTTCAGCAGGTTCTCCCGGCCAACGAACTTCGCGAAGTCGACGAGGCTTGTGCGGTCGTAGTGGGCCATACACTGGACGTCTTCGTAACCGGCATCCTCGACGTGATGCACCTGCACGTGACCGCGATGCACATTTCCCTGTACCTCGCCGAACAGCTGGCCGAGGAAATTTTCGAAGTAACGCTTGCCGTAGCGATGCACCTCCTTGCGGAAATATCCCTGCGGACGGTGACCTTCGTTGTGCGCGCAGCTGAACAACCGCTGGTACTGCATCATGCGCGGACCGACCATGAACAGCAGGTACAGCGACCACAGTATCCAGCTGAATTCGCCAATCGCCAGCTGTACGAGAAACAGCGGGATGACCGTCAGCGACACCTGCACGATCACGTGCATCACCGGCATGTCGCGCGGATCGGCCAACAGGCGGCGACCGAGCGCTTCGGCCAGCGCACCGACGGGACGGTAGGCCAGCGCGCGCAGCGCACGAAGGCCGGGAACGCGGTCCAGCAGCCGCAGCAGGCCGCCGAGCAGCATGGCCGGCGCCGCGACCGCAACGAAAGCCAGCAACTGCACGGCACCCAGCGTCAGCGCAAGGAAATCGCTGAAGGCGTGCGACTTGCCCGGCTGCGGCCGCAGCAGGACCTTCAGCGGACCGCGTTCGTCGATCTCGCCGCGCACACGCCGGCGCGCCGTCCATGCCAGGGCGCTGATCACGATTTCCGGGAGCATGAAGACCGCGCCCGCAGCGAACACCGGTGCCGTGTTGAGCAGGATGTCCGTGGACTTCCCGGCAGGCAGCAAGCCAATCCAGACCAGCAGCGTCATCAGCGGCAGCGCGGTGACCGCCAGCCCGCGCAGCAGCCACTGCGCTGCGGATTCGGAAAAACCGTGCCGCACGGCAGCACGCCACTGTCGCGCCGCCACCAGAAGTGCGACGCCGGCGACGCCGACATTGAGGCGCACGCCCAGGTGATAGGCGTAATCGTTGAACGGCAGGACATCGGCAACGGCCAGCAGCAGGAAGAGAGCGCCGGTACCGGCAAACAACACGGCGGCACGATCGCCGATGAAACGTGTCGCTCCTGCCATGAACGCCGCCGTCGCCGGCAGCGCTTCGGTCTGCCGGGCGCGGGATACCCGGCGCGCCGCGATCAGCCAGACGGCCAGCAACACCATCGGCTGCACGATGAACTGCGTGGTGAGCTGGAAGGACGTCTCGTAGTCGTAGCCCTGCCAGCCGTAGACGAGAAAACCGATGCGCTGCGGGAGCGCGGTGCAAACCAGCGCATAGGTCATCAGCATCCAGTCGCCGTGACGCGGCAGGTCCCCGACCGACAGCCAGCGCAATGCCACCAATGCCGACAGCCACATCAGGCCGGCGAGCATCAGCATGCCCTGCTCCACGGTCAGCTGCTGCAGCGGATTCGCCGCGCCATAGGTCCCGCCACCGAACACCATGCCCACGGCGCCGGCGCCACCGAGGAAAATGCCGAGCAGGAACAGGCTGCCCAGCGCGCGATGCAGCTGCGGCCGCGCCCGGCGCCACGCCGGCACGAACTGCACCCAGCCGAGCAGCAGGGCCGTGGCCATGCCGCCGACGTGCAGCAGCATGAACGGGCTCATGACGTGGATGTATGCGCGCTGCGCGTTCTCGTAGGCCTGCGGCGCGGAGGCATAGCTCTCCGACACCAGCGTGGCGTACCAGCCATGCAGCCAGGACAGGCCCGCGTTCAGGTCGAACAGGAAGCTGAAGGCCGGCAGCGCGTAGAGCAGCGCGAGGGCGGCC
Organism: Pseudomonadota bacterium; assembly: GCA_049323295.1. Taxonomy (GTDB): domain Bacteria; phylum Pseudomonadota; class Gammaproteobacteria; order Pseudomonadales; family JADFDG01; genus JADFDG01. Next base: position 481,746 of record JBMOON010000050.1, on the reverse strand, counting down.
ACCAGTACGAGACCGGCACGTGCCGGGGGCAGCGGAAAGGCATTCGTGTACGTGTTGTTGTCGGCAGCCATGCGGCGTCTCCCGTGGATGGAACGGGAGAGAGCATCGCCACCGCGCGGGCCCGGAGCGCCCGGCCCGATAAAACCGGGCGCTTTCCAGGTCCGGATTTATCGGACCGGACGTTTCCGTACTTTCAGGACGTGGACTTTCTCGAGCGTCGCCAGGCACTTGGCGTCATGCCGGCCTGCTCGGCGAAAGCGGTGTTAAAAGTGGACTTGGAGCTGAAACCAGCCTCCAGCGCGATGTCCAGCACCGGCCGCGACGGATGTTTCAGCAACAGTTCCTGTGCCGCGGCCACCCGGTAACGAGCCACGTAGCGGGCAAAGCCCAGGCCCCGGTGCTGGTTCAGGTACTCGGACAACTGGTGCGGACTCACCCCCACCGCCACCGCCAGCGCCGGCAGCGACAGATCGCTCTGCCGGTACAGATGCTGCTGCGTCATCAGGGCATCGAGCCGCTGCCCGATCTCGCCGGCCAGCGAGTCGGTCAGCAGGCAACGCCTGTAGCGCGCTTCCTCGATGGCCTCGCGGATGGCCTGGAACAGCGCCGGATTCCGGCTATAGACGCCAAACAGCACCACCAGCAGCAGCGTGGTCAGCACCACCGGCGGCAACGGCGAGAAACGTGCCGCGGCAAGAATGCCGGCCAGCGACACAAGCAGGACGATCAGCCCGCCGGCGCAAAACAGCAGGAAAGCACGCCGCAGCGACTGCGCGGCACTTTCACCGGCCGGCGTCTCGCTGTCCTCGCGGTACAACCGCCACAGGAAACGCAGTGTGTAGAGCACGTAGGCGATGGCCAGCAGGAAGCCGCCCACGAACGGCAGGAACAGCGGCGAACCAGCCTGCGGCACCAGCGTCTGCGTCACCTGTCCGCGCGCCAGCACCACGGCAAAACCTGCCGTAACCAGTAACGCCGGCAGAAAATGCAGCAGGTGCTGCCGGCGCGGCACGAAGCCGGCCTGCAGGAAACTGCGGATCAGCAGCCAGATGCAGGGACCCAGCCCGTAGATCACCAGCGGCTGCAGCGCCAGCAGCAGCGCACGCCCCTGCTCCCGCTCCAGCCAGATAAGCGACAGATAGCTGTTGGTGATGCCCAAACCGGCAGCCAGCATGGCGGCGAGACGGTACTCGCTGCCGGTGTCGCGACGCAGCAGCGCGGCGAGACACAGCATGAACGGCAGGCTGGTGCCGGTGGCGAGGATGAACAGCAACAACAGATCGCTCATGGCCGGTGCATGGACTCAGTCGTACCGCAACGCCGTCGCCTTGCCACGGAACACGCGGTAGATGAAGAACGTGTAGCCGAGGATCAGCGGCAGCGTGATCACCGTGCCCCAGAAGGTGAACAGCAGTGACTCGGTCGCCGATGCGGCATCCCACAGGTTCAGCCGGCCGAGCACGATGTCCGGGAACAGGCTGTAACCGAGCCCGATGCTCGCCAGCACGCAGATCACCGTCAGCGCGACGAAGACCAGCCATTCGTAGCCGTTGCGCAGGATCACCGGCCGGCTGAACAGCCAGAGCAGACCGACATAGGCCAGCGCGCTGATCAGCGGGATCGGCAGCAGGCCGATTGCATTCGGCAACGTGAACCACTTGTCCGCGATGGCGGGGCTCGCCAGCGGCGTCGCCAGCGACACCAGCAGCAGGCCGGCGCCCATCGGCAGCAGCGCGCGCCGTCCCCAGACGATCGCTTTTTCGAACAGCGCGCCTTCGGTCTTGATCAGCAGCCACGCCGCGCCGAGCAGGATGTACAGCGCCGGCAGCGTCACCGCGATCAGCGCCGCGAACAGCAGACCGGTGCCGTCACCGCGCAAACCGGTGACGAAGGCACCCAGCATCCAGCCCTGCGCCGCCGACGCCACCAGCGAACCCAGCGCGAACAGCGAGTTCCACATGCCCTTGCGCGCGTCGCCGGCCTTGACGCGGAAATCGAAAGCGACGCCACGCAGGATCAGCCCCATCAGCATGATCGTCACCGGCAGATACAACGCGGTGAGCACCATGCCATGCGCCTGCGGAAAGGCGATCAGCAGGATGCCGACGCCGAGCACGATCCAGGTTTCGTTGGCATCCCAGAACGGGCCGATGGTTGCAACCATCTTGTCCTTCTCTGCTTCGTCCGCGAACGGCAGCAGCATGCCGATGCCGAGGTCGTAGCCGTCGAGCAGCACGTAGATCAGCAGCGCCAGCCCCATCGCGGCGGCGAAAAAGAGCGGCAGCCAGTACGCAATGTCCATCACTCGCCCTCCCCGCGCGGCCGGTGGAAATGCTGCGCCTGCGGCAGCAACGTCAGCGACTTCGCCGGCCGGGTGGCCAGATGGCGCAGTGCGGCGATGTACGACACCAGCAGGAACGCATACAGCGCGACGTAGCCCAGCAGCGTACCCGCCACCGTGGCCGACGCATGATCGGCCACCACCTCGGAGGTGCGCAGCAGGCCGTGCACGATCCACGGCTGCCGGCCGATCTCGGTGACGTACCAGCCGGCCAGCACCGCCACCCAGCCCGAGAACGTCATCGCCGACAGCGCGCGCATCAGCCAGGGACTCTCCGCGCGGCTGCCTTCCGGCTGCCGGAACAGCACCCAGCTGGCCCACCAGGCGACCAGCACCATCAGCAGGCCCACCCCCACCATCACGCGGAATGCCCAGAACACCGGCGCCACCGGCGGCGCTGCGCCCTCGAACTCGTTCAGGCCCTTCACTTCGCCGTCCCATTCATGCACGAGGATCAGGCTCGCCGCGTTCGGCACCTTGATGGCGAAGTGCGTCGTTTTCTCTTCCTCGTCCGGGAAACCGAACAGTGTCAGCGGCGCACCGTTCTCCGTTTCCCAGATGCCTTCCATGGCGGCGATCTTGGCCGGCTGGTGCTCCAGCGTGTTGAGCCCGTGCAGGTCGCCGATGAACACCTGCAGCGGCGCCAGCACGGCAGCCATCGCCGCCCCGGTGCGCATCACCCGCCAGGTGGCGGGACCGTCGACCTGCATCAGTGCGCGCCACGCACTGATGCCCATCACCAGGAACGCGGCCGTCAGCAGCGAGGCGTTGAGCATGTGCGCGAAGCGATAGGGAAACGACGGGTTGAAAATCACTGCCGACCAGCTCTCGACGAAGAACACGCCGTCCTCGATGCGGTAGCCGGCCGGCGTCTGCATCCAGGAGTTGAGGCTGAGGATCCAGAACGCCGACGCCGTGGTGCCCAGTGCCACCAGCGCACAGGACCACAGATGCACACGATTGGACACCCGGTCCTTGCCGAACAGCATGATGCCGAGGAAGGACGCTTCAAGGAAAAACGCGGTGAGCACTTCATAGCCGAGCAGCGGCCCGGCTATGTTGCCGGCGCGTTCCATGAAACCCGGCCAGTTGGTGCCGAACTGGAAACTCATGGTGATGCCGGAAACGACGCCGAGCGCGAACGTCAGCGCGAAGATCTTCACCCAGAAGCCGTAGGCGTATTCCCAGGCCTTGTCGCCGGAGAACGTATAACGCAACCGGAAATAGAGCAGGATCCAGCAGAGCCCGATGGTGATGGTCGGGAACAGGATGTGGAAACTGATGTTGGCGGCGAACTGCAGCCGCGCGAGCAGGAACGGATCGAAGTCCACGGCGGATTGCCTCCCTCCGGAACGGGGTCAGCGGGCGGCGCCATGGTACTCCTTTCTCCGGACCCCGACCCGCTCCCGGGCATGGCCGGCGCAGCTCAGTCCGGATGCTCCGGCGGCAGGTAGGCGACAAACATGTCTTCCAGTCCGTTGCGTCCCGCCTCTTCCAGCGAGGCGCGCATGTCCAGGGCAAGGACATCGAGCAATACGATCGCGTTGACGGTCGACTCGTGCTCCGATGCCGTGCGGATGCGCACCGCCATTCCGCTGTTGACGATCTGCAGGTTCCGGTAGATATCAAGCAGGCCCTGCATGTCCCAATCGGCCGGCAGCCCGGCGCGCTGCCGCAGATGCTGACCGGTCAGGTACATCCCGGTGACGCGGAACAGTGTTTCCTCCGGGGTACTGAACGGCAGATGGGACATGGCCATCGGCAGCATCGGGCGGGTATGCGGGCAACCACTCAGCGCGCTCAGCAGCCCGATCAGTGAACCGACCGCGCGCTGCAGCGTGGTCTCGGCAATCGTGGTTCGGCCAGGGGCCGTCACCCGGACCGTGACCGGCGCCCAGGAGGGGACGCCGGCAAAGGCGCTGGCCGGAGCCACCATCGCGGCGGCCAGGGGGCAGTGGGTGTGCACGGCGGGGTCCAGGGGGCAGTGCGCGCAGCGGTGGAATTCAAGGCGCGTCCATTCCGGCAGGTCGGCCGGCAACGCCGGCGGCACGGTCCCCAGCCGGACCTCCTGATGCCAGCGAACGCCGCCCGCAAGCTCGAAGTCGTACCGGATCGATGACACTGCCTGTACCCGTAGTGATTCCCCGAAGAGGCCGCCCGTCGTACCGCGGCAGGAAGTGACCGGCTACGTCACTGCACAAGCGTAGCGCATGACGGACAGACCCGGCCTCCATGCCTTACAACACTTAATAATTGGCCGGAGGATTGTCGAGCGAATTCTGGCGAAAATTCATCTGCTTCCTGCGCCATATCGATACGAGGTTGCAGAAACAGATGAACGACATGAACAGAGAGATCCCGGCCAACCCCGGGACTCCCGTGCAGGCCCTGCCGATCTGCGTCCTCGTCGTCACCGAGGACGGCTTCATTTCGCAGGTGGCCGGCGTCGGACAGGCGGCGCTCAAACGTGCGCTGGCCGGCGTTTCACTGGCCGCATTCCTGTCGGTCTCGCAGACGGAAACCTTCCGCGAAGCACTGTGCGCGGTACAGCAACACGGCGGACTGCGCACGGTGCGCTGGCGCTCCCGCGGCGCAGCGTTCCCCGGCGACCTTCCGGTAGCCGGCCGCCGGCTGGCCAGGATCCTGCCTTGCGCCGAAGGCCGTGCCGCAGCCTCGGTCGCCATCATCCTGATGCACGAACCGGAGGTCGTCGACGACGACGAAGGCGTCGGACTGAAAAACCGGCTCGACCAAATGAGCAACCAGCTTTTCCAGTCGGAGAAAATGGCTGCCGTCGGCCAGCTCGCGGCCGGCGTCGCGCACGAAATCAACAACCCGATCGGCTTCGTGTTCTCCAATCTCGGCACGCTGGCCGGCTACGTACGAGACCTGATCAAGATCGTCGACGAAATAGAAACATCGAACGACATGGCCCAGCTGCGCGACATGAAGTCCCGGATCGACTACAAATTCATCCGGGAAGATGTCGAATCGCTCATCCTCGAATCGGAAGACGGCATAGACCGCATCAAGCGCATCATTTCCGCACTGAAGGACTTCACCAGGCAGGATGACGACGTGTTCCGCCTGGCCGACATCCGCCGCGGCATCGAGACCACTCTCAAGGTGGTCAACAGCGAGCTGAAATACAAGGCCGAAGTCGTCCTCGACCTCGCCGAAATACCGCAGGTCTATTGCGTGGCGTCACAGATCAACCAGGTGATCATGAATCTCCTGGTCAACGCTGCCCATGCGATGGATTCCTTCGGCCAGATCACCGTGCGAACCGGCGCACTCAAGGACATGGTCTGGTTCGAGATCGAAGACAACGGCTCCGGCATACCGCCCGAAATCCAGTCGCGTATCTTCGAGCCGTTCTTCACTACCAAACCTGCCGGCAAGGGCACCGGACTCGGGCTCGCGCTCTCGTACAACATCGTGCAGAAGCACGGCGGCCGCATCGACATGAACAGCACACCCGGCAAGGGAACGCGCTTCCGGGTGTCGCTGCCGATACAAAGGCCGCGACCGGATTCGATACTCCCTGAAACCCAGATCTCAAGTTGAGGGCCACATGATCAAGATACAGCTGGTCGATGACGAGCCGCATATCCTAAAGGCCCTGTCGCGCGTGCTTGGCCGCGAAGGCCTCGAGGTGCATGCCTTCACCGACATCGAAGAGGCCCTCGCCGCCCTCGGCGAGCACCACTACGCCGTGATTCTGGTGGATTTCAAGATGCCGCAGATCAACGGCGTGACCTACCTGCAATTCGCCAAGCAGAGCCAGCCCGATGCGGTCCGCATCGTGATCAGCGCATTCGGCGACCGGCAGACGATGATGGACGCAATCAACCTCGCCGAGGTGTACCGCTTCCTGTCCAAGCCGTGGGAGGACTACGAGATCACCGCCGCCATACGCTCCGCCATCGATCTGTACTCACTGCGCACCGAGAACCGCCGTCTGTTGCTTCAGGTCAACGCGCAACAGCTGCGGCTGCGCGCACAGGAAGAAGAACTGCAGCGTCTTGAGCAGGAGAATCCCGGGTTGACCCGCGTAGAACGCGACCCGGACGGCCACATCATCATCGACAGTCTGGCAGACCGGGCGGAAGCCCCGGGCTGATCATCGGCAAGGAGCAGACGACATGGGCTCGGGCAACACAGCAGGCTTGGGCGGCCATCCCGCCGCCAGACTGCGCCGGCAGGTGATGCTGATCACCATGGATTCTTCGCTGGGCATCTCGCTGGGCCAGATGATCGCCGACGAGTGGGACATGGTCTGCGTATCGGACTGCGCCCAGGCCAGGGCAGCCCTGGCCGGTGTCAGCGCCTGCCTGATCGACGCCTGGATGCCCGGTGCCCTTTCCCTGCTGGTCCGTGCGCGCAAGGAAAACGTACCAACGCCGATCATCTGGCTGGGCAGCGACGACGAATTCACCTCCGATGCAATCCGGCATGCCGGTGCCATCGACTGCCTGTCGCTGGAAATCCTCGACGGCCCGCTGCTCAAGCGCACGTTGTCATACGCCTGCGAACGAATGGAAGCGAAACGCCAGCTGCGCGAAAGCCAGCAGCAACTGCTGCAGATCGGAGAAGTCACGCAGAACCTGCTGGCAGACTTGCGCGATGCCACCCTGCTCGCCGACGAAAAAGGCCGGATCATCTACGCCAACCTGGCTGCTGGCCGGCTATTCGGCATGGACCCCGTGCAGCTGGTCGGCCACACCTGTCCGGATCTGATGCCGGAAGAAGACGGCCTCTACGAGGTGGAGACCACCATCGGCGACAGCGCACGCATCCTGGATCTGCAAATGTCGCGTACGCTCTGGCATGGCGAACAGGCTCGCCTCGTGTCCGTGCGCGACATCACCCAGCGACGCCAGATGGAAGACCGGCTGCGGCGCGCCTACCGGGCGCTCGATGCCGCCACCAACGGCGTGGTCATTGCCGACATCTCCCTCCCGGAATGGCCGCTGGTCTATGCCAATCCGGCATACGAGCAACTTACCGGCTACAGTGCGGAAGAAGTACTGGGAAGACCCGGCGACTTCATCCGGCTTGAGAGCGTCGACCCTGCCGCAGCCGCGAAGGTCCGCAGCGCGGTCGGTCGCGGACAACCCTGTCGCATCACCGTCCACCACCGGCGCAAGGACGGCTCGCCGTTCTGGTGCGAGATGGCCCTGAGCCCGGTGCGCAACGAAGCCGACGAAATTACCCACTACGTCATCGTCATCAACGATGTGACGGAACAGACCGAATCGCGCGAGCGCCTGGAATGGCTGTCCATGCACGATTCGATTTGCGGCCTGCTCAACCAGAACGGCCTGCAACAGTACATCGGCCCGTGGCTGGAAATGGCCCGCGCCCGCCATGAAACGCTGCACGTCTTCTGGATGAACATCGACAGCTTCCACGAAGTTAACGACAATTTTGGATATGAGGCCGGGAATCAGGTCATTGTCGAGGCCGCACGACGACTGAGGGCTCGCGTTGGCGAGGAAGGCCTGCTGGCGCGGATCGGCGGCGATGAATTCATCTTCGTGGCAAACGACATTCCCAGCGCTACTGCTGCCAGCGGTTTTGCCCATGAACTCTGCCGGATCTTTGCCCGCCCGTTCGAGATCAAGGGACTATCCCTTCGTCTGACCTGCTGCGTGGGCATCAGCCGGGACAACGATTCGGTAAAGGACGGCACCGCCCTGATCGGCAATGCCGACATCGCGTTGCACCAGGCCAAGAACATCTCTCCCAACAGCATTGCCTGGTTCTCGATGGCGCTGGCCGAAAAGGCGCGGAATGCCGCCAGCGAGCGCGCAGACCTGCAGCGGGCAATCGAACAACGCGAATTCATCATGCATTACCAGCCACAGGTAGATGCGGCCAACGGCCAGGTGACAGGCGTCGAGGCCGTGCTGCGCTGGCAGCATCCGCTGCGCGGCCTGCTGCTCCCGGAACAGTTCCTGCCGCTGGCAGAAGCCACCGGGCAGATCAACAACATCGGCGCCCTCGCCCTGGAGATGGCCTGTCGCGACGGGTGCATCCTGCGCGCAGCCGGCCTGCCCAACGCAGGCATAGCAGTGAATATCTCGGCAAGCGAATTCCAGAGCGAGGAATTCATCGACCGACTGCAGGCATCGCTGCGGACGTCCGGATTGCCCCCGGAATGCCTCGAGATCGAGCTCGGCGAGTCGGCCATTCCCGAAAACGGGGAAGAAGCCCTGAAGCGGATCGAAGCGCTGCGTCGAACCGGAGTGCGCATCGTACGCGACAACTTCGGGCGCGGCATGTCGGACCTGTACCACCTGCGCGGCCTGCCGCTACACAAGATCAAGATCGACCGTTCCTTCATTCACGACATCATCTCCGACGCGCGCGCTGCCGCGATCACCCGCGGCATCGTGTCGATGGCGCAAAGCCTGCACATGCAGGTGGTTGCCGATGCCGTGGAATCCGAACCGCAGCGCGCATTCCTGCGCCGGATGCGGATCGAGACCATCCAGGGATACCTGGTGGCGCCCCCCATGCCCCTGGCTGCCTTCCTGGAGTGGACCCGGCAACGGCAAGTCGACATGCCGGCACCGGCGGCTTCCAACGGCGGCGGCGAGACCAAAACGATCCTGCTGGTCGACGACGAACCGAACATCCTCCGGGCCCTGAGCCGGCTGCTGCGCCGCGACGGTTACCGCATCCACGTGGCCAGCAGCGCACGCGAGGCCTTTGCCATCCTCGCGCAGAACGACGTGCAGGTAATCATTTCCGACCAGCGCATGCCGGAAGTCTGCGGCACCGAATTCCTTGCCCAGGTAAAGGATCTCTATCCGGACACGGTGCGCATGGTGCTCTCCGGATACACCGACCTGAAAACAGTGACCGACGCCATCAATGAGGGGGCCATCTATCGATTCCTCACCAAGCCCTGGAACGACGACGCCTTGCGCGAGGACGTGCGCAAGGCCTTTGCCCGGCGGCTGCGCCATGCCGAGGATTCTTCAACGCTGACGTGACGAACGACGTGGACGCGGCACGATCCCGTGCCGAACTCAGGGATTGCGGACCAGCCGTTGTTGTTGCAGGGCACTGCGGATTTCCTGCCGCAAGGCATCGCCCTCCCAGGGCTTGGTGAGGAAGCGATAGACCGCCCCTTTATTGATGGCGTCGGTCACTGTTTTCAGGTCGGCATATCCCGAGAGGACGATCCGCGTAGTCTGCGGATAGAGCTCTTTCACCCTCGACAGGAACTCTGTGCCGATCATGCCCGGCATGCGCTGGTCCGAAATGATCAACTGCACTTCGTGCTGGGCCAGCAACGAAAATGCTTCCCCGGCACTGCCGGCAACGAGGATATGGTAGCCATCCCGGCGCAAGGTGCGCGTCAGTGCACGCAGGATGTTCGGTTCGTCGTCGACCAGCAGGATCGTATCGACCTGCCCTGCCTCGACGAACTCCCGGTGCGGAAGCAGCGAACGTTCCCGGAACAGGTATTGGCCGATTTCATGGATGGTCAGCGGCGGCGAAAACAGACTGCCCTGCAGCTCGTCGCATTCACAACGTCGCAGGAACGCGGCCTGCGCTTCGTTTTCGACATTCTCCGCCAGCACGCGCAGACCGAGATGGTGCGCCATGGCAATAATGCTCTTGACGATCGCTGCATCGCGACCGTCGCTGATCACGGTGCCGACAAGGCTGCCGTTGACCTTGACGCTACTGATATGCAGGTGCAGCAGGCACGCCAGGCTCGACTTGCCGGTGCCGATATCAATCACCGACACATGGATGCCAAGGCAACGGCATTGCTCCAGCCGTTCCCGGGCCGGCTCGACGCCGGCGGCCAACACCGACTCGCCGACATTCAACTGCAGGCAGTTGCCTGGCAAGTCGGCGGCGGCGAGCGCCGCACGCAGCGTCTCGATGAATCCGGTGTGCTGGAACAGGCGCGCGGAAACGGCAACCGAAACACGGACCCCTTCCAGCCCCTGCCGCAACAGGCCCTTCCCGTCACGGCAGACCGTTTCGATGATCCATTGTCCGAGCCGGATCGCCTGATCGGCTTCCTCGGCGACCTGCAGCAGCTCCGCCTCGGACACAGCGCCGCAGACCGGGTGTGTCCAGCGCAACGTCGCCTCGATGCCGCAACAACGGCCGGTACGACTGTCGATGCTCGGGATGTAACGGACTTCGATCTGCTGATCGCGGATGGCCGACAGCAGGTCGTTGCCCAGCGTCACGCGGCGACGGGACTCGTTGCCCATCTCCTCGGTGAACACCCGATACGCGCTCCCGCCGCCCTCGCCGGCCACCTTGCAGGCAAGACCGGCCTGCCGTACCAGCAACAGCGGATCCTGGCGGGCGGCGCCCGTCACCGCGACCCCGAGGCTGAGCGACAATTGCACGCTCAGACCGCCGGTCGAGAGCGGCACGAGGAAACCCGTCAGCACCGATTCGGCGCAAGCGACGGCCGCCGGCACACCGGCCACATCGGCCAGCAGGATCACGAACTCATCCTCGCCGCCGCGGAACACCCGGCTGCCGGGACCGGCCAGCGACACCAGGCGGTCGGCAGCCTCCCGCAACAGACTGTCGCCGGCGATCGGGCCGAACGTCACGCCGATGCGGCGGATGTTGGTGAAATGGGCCTGCATCACCGCGCAGCGACGCAGATCGTGCTGCGCGCGGGAAACCACTTCCGGCAGGTCGTTTTCCAGCGCATGACGATTGGGCAGACCGGTCTGCGGGTCCCGCAGGGCGTTCGCCAGCATGTCCCGCTGCATCCGTTCGTTTTCCGCCTTCATGAGGGCGATACGGTTGGCCAGCGCCATGGCCAGCAGGGCGATCTGTCCCACGACGCCCAGGCGGGCAAAATGCACCGGCGATTGATCCATCCCGAACACGCGGAAATAGGCGACGACGGTAACCGTCACGCCGAGCAGGAGCACCAGCCAGCCCGCCACGAAATAACGCGCCGGCGCGAATCCCTGCCGCAACCGCCAGATCCCCAGTGCCAGCATGATGAGGATGAAGACCGGGGACACCCCGGACATCAGGACGTAGCCCTGTTGCCGCGTCATCGACGTGAAAATCAGCACCAGCGCGAACAACGGCAGCCAGGCGATGGCGTGAATCAGGCGATCGAGCCGCGGAGCCGTATGCTGCAGGTCGAGGAAATGCCGGCTGAACTGCATGGCGGCCGACATCAGGATGCAGATCATCTGCGGGAACCAGGCATTCACCACCGGTGCGGCCGGCCAGAGATACGCCAGGCCAAACCCGTCGAGGTTCAGGAACAGCAGCGTCGTGAAGGCGATGAAAAGGATGTAGTAGGGGTGCGCCGGCTCCCGGGTCGCCAGCCACAGGGCAATGTTGTAGATCAGCGCCAGCAGCAGCGCGCCGTAACAAAGGCCATAGAAAAACGTCTGGTGATTGGTCCGTTCGAGCAGGGCCTTCCGCGTCGACAACCGCAAATCGACGTTGATGGCACCCTCGCCGGCCTCCCGGACGTAGAAGGTGACGGGTTGCGGCCCTGTCGCCAACGCCCTGGGGACAGGCACGATGAACTCGCGATGGTCGTAGATCCGCTCGCGGTAAGGCCGCGCATCGCCCAGCGCGACTTCATCCCACCCGCCCCGGCCATCGGGCAGGAAGAAAGTCACGTGATCGATGATCGGGTGTGTCTCCAGAAGCACCCAGTCATGCGGTCCGCCACGGGAGAAGTCGACCTGCACCCTGAACCAGAGGGCGGACCGGCGGAAGCCGTAGTTCATCCCTTGCCCGGCCACCGATGCGAAGCGCCCGGCATTCTCCGGCGCCGCGACATCCTCGATGCGGAGCTGCGCCGACCCGTCCTCGAACAGGTCGAGATAACGACCAAGAGGATAGTCTCCCGCGCTGGCGTCGGGCACCAGCGGAACAGCAGCCGCCGCCGCGCCGAACGCGAGCCCGGCCAGCAACAGACACCACGCCCTTACGCCGCCAACGAAGAACATGTCCTATCCTTGATGAACGCAACGCAACCGGGCGCCCGAACCGCAAGCCAGCCCGGCCCCGGGCACGATGACAACCGAATCACAGCACAGACAGGGTTGCGGGATCTAGAATGTTGCACCGGCATGCTCCCGCCGCCCGGAGAGGTGAAAGCACATCATATCGTCGGGGCAGCATGAGGGCGCCTGGTCGACCAGGCCCGTACAGGCAGCCGGGCAACACCAGCCGCGGGATCCGCCGACAGGCGGTCGGTTCCGGGCCTGCCGGGGTATTTCCGGCGCACGACGCGCCGTACATCGCATGACAGAAGAACGGAGTGTATTAAGGATGGACCGGGCCGAACGAATCTTTCTGGTCGACGATGACCAGCACATGTGCCGCGCGCTCGAGCGCGCACTCCGGCAAGCCGGCTACGAAGTTCGCTCCGGCGAAAACAGCGTCAGCCTCTTTCGCGCCGTCGTCGAATGGGAGCCGCAACTGGTTATCCTCGACGTACGGCTGGGCCCCGAGGATGGCCGCGAGATCGCCCGCACGCTACGGACCATGTACGACCTGCCCATCCTGATGCTCACCGGCCAGTCCAGCGTGGACGACCGGATCACCGGTCTGGAATCGGGCGCCGACGACTATCTGCCCAAGCCCTTCGACAACGGCGAACTCGTCGCCCGCATCCGGGCCCTGTTGCGCCGCTCCGCACGCCCCCTGCAAAAAGCAGCAAGCTCCGGCTTCCCCATCGAAATCGACCGCGAACAGCGCACGATCAGCACCCCGTCCGGCGAGCGCGAACCGCTGACCGAACTGCAAACCTGCATCATGGTCGTCCTGATGGAGCGTGTCGGGCATGTAGTCAGCCGCGAAGAGATCTACTCGCTGATTTTCCGGCGCCCCTGGGAGCCCAACGACCGCTCGCTCGAGGTGCATATCAGCAACCTGCGCAAGATCGTCGCCCGGCTCGAACCTGACCGGGTGAAAATCCAGTCCGTCCGGCACGTCGGTTACCGGCTGGTGATAACCGCCGAAAACGAAGCCTGATGACCGGCCTCCGGGCCCGGAATGCAGCCCCCCGACCCGAATGATTATTTAGGAAATATTAGTTAATCGACCATTCCTGAACATCTGCGCGCCCCGCTCGTAGCATGAATCCATCGCCTCGGGCTCTGGATTGCGGGCACAGCGCATGCATCGGAAAATCACGGGAAAAATCCTTGTCCTGATCGTCGGAGTGGTTGCACTCGGCGCGACCGCAGCGACTCACGCCACGGACCGGATCGAAGAACAGCCGGCCGCATCCGCCTCGGGCAGCATGAGACTGTCGCTGATCGTTCCGGCACGCATGCGCGTCAATGGCCTGCACGACATGGTGGGCGGCCGGATTCCCGCGCAAGGCATCAAGAGCCAGAGCGTATGCGTATTCCGCAGCAACGCCGACTCCTTTGCCGTCACCGCCTTCGGACGCAATACGGGGAACGGCTTCGTACTGCAGGGCGAACAAGGGTCGCTGGGCTATCAGGTATCTTTCGCCGGCCAACCGCTCCAGCCGGGCCGACGCGCCCACGTCGCCAACGGAGCATCCGACAACGGCAGCCATTGCATCGGCGGCGGGAACGTTCGCCTGGAGATCACGACCCCCCGGGGGAAAGGTGCCGGGTCCGGCGGGAAGGAAACTCTTTCCGACGTGCTCACCATTGTCTTCGAAACAACCTGACAAGCCGCGAAACAGCAAGAGGCCGGACCCCGGCCGGGCGAGCACGTGCCGGACCGGGTGAACGCACGGTTCAGCTATACGCCCGGGCCGCACTGAGCCCCGAACAAACATCGCCCACAAAAAAGCCCGGCAGCGATGCCGGGCTTTTTTGACGCCTGCGGGCCTTACTTGTTGCGGCCGCGGTCGTTCGGCGGGAGGAAGCTGACCGGGAACGGCGACACGTTGCCGCGCGGTTCGGAAATCTTCGGCACGCCCTGCTTTTCCACCTGGTCGATGCGCACGATGCTGTGCATCGGCACGAAACTGCAGACCACGTCCTGGAATTCGGTCTTCAGCTTTTCTTCGCCCGGATCGACGACCACCTGCGACTTGTCGCCGAACACGAAGTGCTCGATCTCCACGAAGCCGTAGATGTCGCTCTGGTAGATGTTCTTGACGTAGACCTCGTACACCTGCCCCTGGTTGAGGAAGGTGACGCGGTACAGGTACTCGGGTTCACGCATGGGACGGTTCCTCGCACGCCGGGGCCTTCGGGGCCCCGGCCGGGGTGCCCGGCACAGGCACCCCTGAAAAAAGGGCGCCAAGGTTACCACAGGCACCCGGGCACCCCCCGGCCTATCGCCGGGCAGGCCGCATCCGCTAGATTTCCGGGACCCCGGCCCGTGCCGCCACGCGAGCAACCACCATGTCCTTCGCCGTATTCCTGCTGATCGTCATCGTCCTGCCGGTGGTTCTCGGCATTGTCATCTACAACAAGCTGGTGACCCTGAAGAACCGGTTCCGCAACGCCTGGGCGCAGATCGACGTCCAGCTGCAGCGCCGGCACGACCTGATCCCCAACCTGGTCGAGACCGCGAAGGCCTACATGGCCCACGAGCGGGAAACGCTGGAGAAGGTGATCCTCGCGCGCGGCAACGCCGTGAGCGCCCAGAAGGGCGTCACCGCCAACCCCGGCAGCGGCGTGCAGCAGCTGGCGCAGGCGGAGGGCGCCCTGAACGGCGCCCTGGCCAACTTCTTCGCGCTGTCGGAAAACTATCCGGAGCTCAAGGCCAACCAGACCATGCAGGCCCTGATGGAGGAGTTGTCATCCACCGAGAACAAGGTCGGTTTCGCCCGCCAGGCCTACAACGATTCGGTGATGAACTACAACACCTACCGCGAGCAGTTCCCGAGCAACCTGTTTGCCACCGCTTTCGGCTTCCGCGCCGCGGAACTGTTCAACGTCGACACCCCGGAAGTGCGCCAGCCGGTGAAGGTATCGTTCTCCTGAAGCGGACAGCGCCCGCAACGCACTGACCGGTTCGCGGCATGGCAATGGATTTCTTCGAGCGGCAGGCCCGGGCACGACGGCGTACCGGCCTGCTGCTGTTCTATTTTTTCATTGCCGTTTTCCTGATCGTCGCCGCCTTCAACGCAATCGCCTGGCTGTTCACCGGTGCGCTGGCCCAGCCCCGGTTGCCCGTCGGCGCCTGGCTGCACCTGCCGTACTGGCGCTGGATCACCGTGGCCGTGCTGCTGGTGATCTTCACCGGCTCGCTGGTGCGCTACCTCTCGCTGCGGTCCGGCGGCCACGTGATCGCACAGTCCGTGCACGCCCGGCGGATCCTGCCGAATACCGTCGATGCGAAGGAGCGCATGCTGCTCAACGTCGTTGAGGAAATGGCCATCGCCTCCGGCACGCCGATGCCGACGGTCTGGATCATGGACGACGAGCCGGGCATCAATGCCTTCGTCGCCGGTTTCGAACCGACCCGGGCCGTGCTGGTCATGACCCGCGGCGCCCTGGAAACCTTCGACCGCGAAGAGCTGCAGGGCGTGGTCGGCCACGAATTCAGTCACATCCTGAACGGCGACATGCGGCTGAACGTGCAACTGTACGCCATCCTCGCCGGCATCCTGCTGATCGGCAGCATCGGCGAATTCCTGATGCGCAGCAGCGGTCGCGTGGCCCGCGACAGCGACGACATCCGCGCCGTCCCGATCATCCTGGTGGCCGGCACCGCGCTGATGGTGATCGGCTACGCCGGCCTGTTCTGCGGCCGGCTGATCAAGGCGGCGATTTCCCGCCAGCGCGAATACCTGGCCGATGCTTCCAGCGTGCAGTTCACCCGCAACCCGCAGGGCATCGGCGAAGCATTGCTCGCCATCCGCAACGCGGCCGACGGATCGCTGCTGCAGAACATCCACGCGGAAGACATGAGCCACATGTGCATCGCCCTGCCGGTGACCATGGCTTTTTCCGGCCTGCTGGCCACGCACCCGCCGCTCGAGGCGCGCATCCGCGCCATCGATCCGTCGCTGCTGGCACGCGACCGGGCGCGGTCACGCAGCGCGCAGCGTGCCGGTACCGGCGCCGTTGCGCCGGGGGCCGCCGGTTTTGCCGGCGATGCCGGAACGTCGCCGGTCGCCGCACGGCCCGACGACGGCATCGCGGCAGCGGCACTCATCGCCAGCATCGGCCATCCGGCTTCCGAACATCACGCCCGCGCCCTGCGGCTGCGCGACAGCCTGCCGCCGCTGCTGCGCGACCTGCTGCAGCGGGAGGACGGCGCCCGCGGCGCGCTGTACGGATTGCTGGTGGCCGACATGCCCGTCGCCCACGAGGAAGGTGCGCTGCGCATAGTCGGCGAAACCGACGACGATGCGGCGCTGGCCGCGCGCGTCCTCCTGCCGTCCCTGCGCGGTCTCGGCACCCGGCTGCGCCTGCCCTGCCACGATCTCGCCCTGCCGGCGCTGCGCGCCATGCCGGAGCTCCGCAAGACCGCCTTTCTGGCGACGCTGCAGCGTCTGGTCGATCTGGACGGCCGGCGCTCGCTGCGCGAATACCTGACGCTGTCGCTGATGCGCAAATACCTTGCGCCGGGCGCCGGCCGACGTCGCCCGGTCCGCCATCGCAGCTACCGCAGTGTCGGCGAACCGCTGAACGTCGTGCTGTCACTGCTGTGCCACCATGCCGGTGGCAGCGCGGCCGGCCGTGCCGACCTGCATGCCCGGCTGTTCCGCAGCTTCGGCACCGGCGATGCGGCCCTGTTGCCGGCGGACGAACTGGATGCCGATCGCCTGCATGACGCCCTGCAGGAACTGGTCGACCTGGCACCGCTGCTGAAGAAACCCCTGCTCGACGCCTGCGTCGACGCGGTCCGCCATGACAGTCGCGTACAGGTGGCGGAAATCGAGCTGCTCCGCGCGGTCGGTGAGGCCCTCGACTGCCCGGTCCCGCCCCTCGTCGGTTGACGTGGGCCGGGCCGCCGACAGGGCCTATAATCGCGCGCCCCGGCCCCCGGCCGGCGTCATCCGCAAGCAGGCAACAGAGACCAACATGTCCAATCGTGAACACGGAACCGTCAAGTGGTTCAACGAAAGCAAGGGCTACGGCTTCATCTCCCGCCAGGGCGGCGGCGATGTGTTCGTGCACTTTCGGGCCATCCGCGGCAACGGCTTCCGCACCCTGGCCGATGGCCAGAAAGTCGAATTCGCCGTCACCCAGGGCCAGAAAGGCCCGCAGGCCGAAGACGTGGTGATGGTCGACTGAACGACCGCACCGGCCATGCCGAAGGCGGCGCATCCGGTGGGTGCGCCGCCTTTTTCATGCCCGGCAACTCAACCCGGCGCTTCGTCGTAACGCCGGTAGGCATCCAGCGCGCGCACCAGTAACGCGTGCTGCTGCGCCGACTCACCGTGCATGTAACCGGCTGCCGCGCGATACACCTCTTCCAGCAGGTGCAGACGGTGATGGTGATTGAGCAACGTCCGGGCGAGGAAGAAATCGTCCTCACCGGCCTCGCGCATCCGGCGCGCTTCGACCAGCGCCGTCTCCACCTCGATCTTGCTCGGCTTGACCATGTCGCCGACTCCCTGTCGTTCGTATCGGTTTCGTCCGGCCTGCGCGCCTACAGCGGCTGATTGGCTGCCAGCGCACGACCGCCCAGAAATACCAGTGTCAGTTTGCGCACTACGCGCTCGGCCGCAATCTCGCGATCGGTGCGCGACATTTCGAGCGCTGCGGCGCCGAAATCCATCAGCACCAGCATCGCCATCTCGGCGACCAGCCTCGCATCGACGGGAACGCGCTGCTGCTCGCCGACCACCCGCTCGATATCGTCGGCGAGCTCGTCGACGATGAAGCGCAGTTCGCGCTGGATGGTACGGCGGAACTCTTCGTTGCCGCCGGTGCGCTCGCGCACGATCAGGCGCAGCAGGCCGGCGTTCTGGTCCATGTAGCCGAGAAAGCGCAGCACCGACTGGCGGATCGCGAAGTTGTTGTCTTCGGCAATCATTTCCCGCCGACCCTGTCGCATCAGCTGGCGCAGCATCAGGCAGGCTTCGTCGATCAGCGCCACGCCCAGCGCGGGGGTATCGGCGAAATGACTGTAGAAGGAGGTCGGCGCAATGCCGGCCTGGCGGGCCACTTCGCGCAGGCTCAGCGCATCGAGCGTCTCCCCGCGGCCGACCATGGCCAGCGCGGCGTCGACCAGTCGCCGCCGGGTCTGCTCTTTCTGCTGGGCGCGGGTAAGGCGCATGGGTCCGCTTTCCGGTGACTGACCGTACAGGTGTATGAAGGATATCCGACGAGCGTACCGTGACAGGACCGGCCGGTCGTCGTATTCAGGACGAATGGCCGGCCGCCGGCTTGACGCTCTGTCCGCGCGCGGCGCCTAATTTCACCGCACACATGTACGAAAATGGTCGCCATCCGGACGGCAGCAGGCCGCACCGCCGTTGCGATCCCACCGAGCACACAGGGAGTCCGTGTCATGACCTACTTCGTCACCGGGGCCACCGGCTTCATCGGCCAGCATCTCGTCCGGCACCTGCTCAAGCGCGACGGCGACATCCACGTCCTGGTACGCGCCGGCTCCGAGCAGAAACTCGCCGAGCTCGCCCGCAGGGCGGGCGACCACAGCGGCCGCATCAAGGCCGTCCACGGCGATCTCACGCTGCCGCGACTGGGCGTCTCCGCCGCCGATCAGGCACGACTCAAGGGCAAGGTGAAGCACGTCTTCCACCTCGCCGCGATCTACGACCTCAAGGCACCGGAGGAAGCGCAGGTCCGCACCAACATCGAGGGCACGCGCGCCGCCGCGCAGTTTGCCGAAGCAATCCAGGCCGGCTGTTTCCACCACATCAGCTCCATCGCCGCCGCCGGCCTGTATCGCGGCGTGTTCCGCGAAGACATGTTTGCCGAAGCCGGCCCGCTGGTGGATCCCTACCTGCGCACCAAGCACGATTCGGAAAAACTGGTGCGCAGCGAGTGCAAGGTACCGTGGCGCATCTACCGGCCGGCGATGGTGGTGGGCGACTCGAAAACCGGCGAGATGGACAAGATCGACGGCCCCTACTACTTCTTCAAGCTGATCCAGAAAATGCGGCAGAGCATGCCGCAGTGGATGCCCACCATCGGCATCGAGGGCGGCAAGCTGAACATCGTGCCGGTAGACTATGTCGCCGCCGCGCTCGACCATATCGCGCACCAGCCCGGCCTCGACGGCCAGTGCTTCCACCTGACCGACAGCGAACACCACCGCATCGGCGAACTGCTGAACCTGTTCGCACGGGCCGCGCATGCGCCGCAATTCACCATGCGCATCGACACCCGCATGTTCGGCTTCATCCCTCCGGTGCTGAAACAGGGGCTCACCGCCCTGCCGCCGGTACGCCGTATCCGCAACCAGCTGCTGAAGGATTTCGGCATTCCGGAATCGGCGATGCAGTTCATCAACTACCCGACCCGTTTCGACAACCGCGACGCCGAGCGTGCCCTGCGCGGCAGCGGGATCGCGTGCCCGCCGCTGGACACCTATGCCTGGCGACTGTGGGACTACTGGGAACGCCACCTCGACCCCGACCTCTACGTCGACCGCTCGCTGGCCGGCCAGGTCAAGGACCGCATCGTGCTGGTGACCGGCGCCACTTCCGGCATCGGTCACGCCACTGCGCTGAAGATGGCAGATGCCGGCGCCCACGTGCTGCTGGTGGCACGCACCCCGGAAAAACTGGAAGAAACGCTGAAGGAAATCCGGAATCTCGGCGGCAAGGCGACCGCCTACCGCTGCGATGTCAGCCATATGGAGGACTGCGACCGGCTGGTGGCCGACGTACTGCGCGACCATGGCCATGTCGACGTCCTGGTCAACAACGCCGGACGCTCCATCCGCCGCTCGATCATCGCCTCGCAGGACCGCTTCCACGACTTCGAGCGGACCATGCAGCTGAACTATTTCGGCGCCCTGCGGCTGATCATGGGCTTCCTGCCGTCGATGCAGGCCCGGCGACGCGGCCACATCGTCAACATCTCGTCGATCGGCGTGCTGACCAACGCCCCGCGGTTCTCCGCCTACGTGGCCTCGAAGTCGGCACTCGACTCCTTCACCCGCTGCGCCGCCGCCGAGTTCTCCGACGAAGGCATCCACTTCACCACCATCAACATGCCGCTGGTGAAGACGCCGATGATCGCGCCCACCAAGATCTACGACCATGTGCCGACGATCACTCCGGAAGATGCCGCCGACATGATCGGCAGCGCGCTCATCCACCGGAAGAAGCGCATCGCCACCCGGCTGGGCATCTTCATGCAGGTGATGCATTTCGTGGCGCCGAAAGTCAGCGAGATCGTGATGAACACCGGCTTCAAGATGTTCCCGGATTCCGCCGCGGCGCAGGGCAAGAAAGAGGAACAGGTCCAGGTGTCTACCGAGCAGATCGCGTTCTCCGCGTTCATGAAAGGCATTCACTGGTAAGCCGCTCAGCTGCGCCGCCGACCGTCGCCGGCATCGCGCTGCTCGTCCGTCCCGGACGACGCGCCGGCTGGTGCGGCGGCAGCCGGCACCCCTAGAATCGACCGGTCGGCAGCCAGGCCCACGGAGAGCGGCTCATGGATTTCGCCAAACTGGCGGAGAAGCAGGTTTATGACCGGGTGCAGGATTGCACCCAGCGGCTGCGGCGGGGCGAGGTCCCCCATCCCCTGGTGCTCGACGTGCTGCGCCGGCACGGCATCGACATCGACCGCTCGGTATTCCCCTGTTTCGGCGCCCTGGACGACAACCTCTACAACGGCACCGTCGTCTCCCAGGACCGTCGCGTATTCGAGTTCGTGATCGACACCGAGACGCCGGACGAATCGACGGTCGACGACGTGACCGACCAGCTCGGGCCGAAGGATCCCCGGCACCCGAAAAGCGACATCAAGGATGTCATCACCATGTCGCTGCTTTGCTTCGACAAGGAGCCCCAGTGAAGGAACCGCAATGAAGGCCGTACCGGCTTCGCTGATGAACTCCGCCGCACCGGCGCGGATCGTGTACCTGGCATTCGCACTCGGCTGCATCGGCCACGGGCTGTGGCTGCTGGTCGATCCGGCCGGCTGGAACGAACTGCTGCGGATGCAGGCCGAG
The DNA here is from genome assembly GCA_049323295.1 of Pseudomonadota bacterium. Classification (GTDB taxonomy): domain Bacteria; phylum Pseudomonadota; class Gammaproteobacteria; order Pseudomonadales; family JADFDG01; genus JADFDG01. Next base: position 460,331 of record JBMOON010000050.1, on the reverse strand, counting down.
GATTTCGGCGGCGGCAGCGTGCCGCTGTACCTGCTGAGGAAGGCAGGCGTGACCTACCTCTGCATCAGCCTGGCTTTCCTGTGGTGCGTGATGAACCCCGGCATCCGCCGGCGCGTGCACCCGGTGCTCGCCCTGTTCTTCGTGCTCACCGCCGCCGTGCACGCCGCGGAAATCGTCACCACCGGCGCGCCCGGTCATCGCTGGGTCACCGACTTTCCGTTCATCTTCCTGCCGCCGCTGGTGTTGCTGGCGATGATGGTCCCGCTGCCCGACTTCTCCCTGCCGGGGCATGAAACCGGCCGGGTGAAGTGGTTCGATACCAAAAAAGGCTTCGGCTTCATCGTCCGCGGCAACGGGCAGGAAATATTCGTCCACTACCGTTCGATACGGGGTCAGGGACACCGGGCCCTGAAGGACGGTCAGCCGGTCCGCTTCCGGGTGACCACCGGGGAGAAGGGGCTGCAGGCCGAGGATGTGACCCCGGTCGGGAACGCCGGCCGGGACTAAACCTTTCGTCGGATCGTGCACGACCGTCCGGCGACCCCGTCCGTGAACTTTTCCCTGTTTTGACAAAACGTTACGAAGCGACAGCAACCCGTTACAGGACCCGGCCCGGGACCGGACTGACCTGCAGCTCAGCATATTGGCGTAGCGCCGGTCACACCAAATATGAGAACTTCTCACGACGCCAAATAACAACCAGCGCACGGAATCAACGCGCAACAAGGCGCCCGGGACCGGTGCACCAGGGTGGAAGCAGTCATGTTGCGCAAAACTCGTGACATCGTGGGCAGCTTGCTGGGCGGTGACCGGTCCGAGGTCACCACCCTGCGCTCACGGGTCGAACAGCTGGCCGGCGAACTCGACGCCGTCGTCAAACGTCTCCAGGAACGCGAACTGCGGCTGGGCGATGCCCTGTCCCTCAACCGCGCCCTGACCTCCATGCCGCACGCGCTCATCCTGACCCAGGATGCCCGCGGCCGGATCCTCACCCTGAACCACCACGGGGTATGGCTGACCGGCTATACGGAAGCCGACGTGGCCGGCCAGCGCTTCACCGACATGCTGCCCGATGCCGCCCTGCATCCGGACCTCAAGTTCCGCCTGGAAGAACTGCCGGGCACCGGCCACCACTTCAATCACCAGACCGAACTGATCCGCAAGGACGGCGACCAGGTCGCCATGCAGTGGTACCACACGGTCTACGACTGCCCGACGTCCGGCGAGAAGCGCGTCCTCACCATCGGCCTCGACATCAGCGACCAGAAGATCGCCGAGGACCACTTGGGCTGGCTCAGCTCGCACGATCCGCTGACCGGCCTCTACAATCGTCGCCGCTTCCTCGAGGAACTCGACCAGACGCTCGCCACCTGCGAGCGCTACGGCCAGAGCTTCGCGGTGATGATGATCGACCTCGACCAGTTCAAGGACATCAACGAAACCAGCGGTCACCACGTGGGCGACCGGCTGCTGCAGCGGGTGTCCGACGTGCTGCGTGCGCAGGCCCGCACGTCCGACATCGTGTCACGCCTCGGCGGCGACGAATTCGCGATCATCGTGCAGATGACCGGCGCCGACAACGCGGAGCGCATCGCCGAGCGCTTCTGCCGCGCACTCGACGGCCTCGAAGTCGAGGGCAATGCCACGCTGCACCGCATTTCCGCCTCGATCGGCGCCGCCCTGTTCCCGGCGCACGGCGCCAATGCCGACGAACTGCTCGCCAACGCCGACATCGCGATGTACCAGGCGAAGGAAAAGGGCCGCAAGGCCTGGCACATGTTCAAGCCGGAAGAGCACACCCGGACCCGCGTGCACGAGCGCGTGTACTGGGACGACAAGGTCAAGCAGGCACTCGCCGAAGACCGTCTCAACGTCCACTTCCAGCCGATCCTCGACGTGCGCCACAACGAAGTGACGCATTACGAAGCGCTGCTGCGGGTGAAGGACGACGGCGGCAAGATCCTCTCGCCGGCGCGTTTCATCTCCAGCGCCGAGCGCAACGGGCTGATCCACCAGGTCGACGAGAAGGTCATCACCCGCGTGGCCATCACGCTGGCCGATCTCCAGCGCAGCGGCATCAAGGCGCGGCTGTCGGTGAACCTGTCGGGTTCCTCGTTCCACAACCCGAACCTGGTCACCCACATCGAGAGCACGATCGAGACGCACGGCGTCGATCCGTCGGCGCTGATCTTCGAGATCACCGAAACCGCGGCCATTGCCGACATCGACGCCACCAGCCAGATCATGAACAAGATCAAGGCGCTGGGCTGCCAGTTCGCACTGGACGATTTCGGCGTCGGCTTCTCCTCGCTGTATTACCTGAAGAAACTGCCGGTCGACTACGTGAAGATCGACGGCTCCTTCATCCGCAACCTGCACAACGATCCGGACAGCCAGGTCCTGGTCAGGGCGCTGGTGGAAGTGTCGCGCGCCTACCGGCTGCGCACCGTCGCCGAATTCGTCGAAGGTTCGGAAATCCTCGACATCCTGCAGGTGCTCGGCGTCGACTACGCGCAGGGCTACCACATCGACCAGCCGAAACCGTTCGAAAGCATCTGGCAGATCCCGCAGCCGGGCAGCGCGCCGCTGCACTGACTGCTAGACTCGCCCGGTCTTTCCGCACCGGGCAGATCCCGACATGAGCATCGACTGGCAACACACGCCGGGCGCGCTGTGGCGCAGCCATCGCCGGGCGCTCAAGCCGGTACCGGCACTCGATCCGGTACGGACCGACGACCTGCTCGGCATCGATCGCCAGAAAGCGGAACTGCTGGCGAACACCGCCCGGTTCGTCGCCGGGCAACCGGCCAACAACGCCCTGCTGTGGGGAGCCCGCGGTACCGGCAAGAGCTCGCTGGTGAAGGCGGTCGCCAATGCCTTCCTCGGGCAGGGACTGCGCATCGTCCAGATCGACCGCGACGATCTGCTCCTGTTGCCGGAAATCGTCGACGAGCTGCGCGACCAGCCGTTCCGTTTCGTCATCTTCTGCGATGATCTTTCGTTTGCCGCCGGCGACGCCGGCTACCGCGCACTGAAAACCGTGCTCGAGGGCTCGATCGAACTGCCGGCCGGCAACGTGCGCATCTATGCGACGTCCAACCGCCGGCACCTGGTGCCGGAATACCTCGCCGACAACGAACAGTCGCGGGTATCGGGAACGGAAATCCACCACGGCGACGAGGTCGAGGAGAAGATCTCGCTGGCCGACCGCTTCGGTCTCTGGCTGTCGTTCTACCCGATCGACCAGGCGCAGTACCTGGCGATCGTCGACCACCTGCTGGCCGCCGCCGGCCACAAACTGGCCTCCAATGACAGGAACCACGACCCTCAGGGATATGCGGCCCTGCAGGCCGAGGCCTTACGCTTTGCCCAGACCAAAGGGGTCCGCAGCGGCCGCACCGCGCGCCAGTTCTGCAACACCCTCCCGTCCTGAATCCCATCCTGCCTGCCCCACCACCCTTTCCGGGAGACTGCCCGCTCATGAAGACGCTCAAGGACAAGGTCGCCGCCATCACCGGCGCCGGCTCCGGCATCGGCCGTGCCACCGCCATCCTGATGGCCCGCCAGGGCTGTCACCTCGCGCTGTCCGATGTCAACGAAACCGGCCTCGCCGACACCGTGCGCGAGTGCAAGGCGCACGGCGTGAAGGTCACCGGCACCCGGCTGGACGTCGCCGACCGCGCGGCCTTCGAAGCCTGGGCCGACGAGACCGTCAAACAGTTCGGCGGCGTCAACATCGTCATCAACAACGCCGGCGTCGCACTCGGCGCCACCGTCGAGGACACGAGCTACGAAGACTTCGAGTGGCTCATGGGCATCAACTTCTGGGGCGTGGTGTACGGCACCAAGGCCTTCCTGCCGCACATCAAGGCCAGCGGCGACGGCCACATCGTCAACATCTCCAGCGTGTTCGGCATCATCGCCGTGCCGACCCAGAGCGCCTACAACGCTGCCAAGTTCGCCGTGCGCGGCTTCACCGAAAGCCTGCGCGAGGAAATGGAAGTCGAGGGTGCCCCGGTGGGTGTCACCTGCGTGCACCCCGGGGGGATCAAGACCAACATCGCCCGGGCCGCGCGCATGAGCGGCAACGCCACCTACGGCATGGACAAGGCGAAGGCGGCCAGTGATTTCGACAAGCTGGCCCGCACCACGCCGGAAGAAGCCGGCCAGGACATCGTCGATGCCATCCTCAAGAACCGGCGCCGGCAGCTGATCGGCGCCGACGCGGTGCTGATCGACCTCGTCCAGCGCCTGCTGCCCACCAGCTACCAGCGCATCCTGGTCGCCGGCGCCCGTCGCCAGCGTGCGAAAGCGGGTGCCTGAGCCCGCAACAACGCATCCTCCGCACGACAAGCCGGGAGGCGTTCGCTACAATGCCGGTCGATTTTTGACCGGACAGCGAACCCTCCCGTGATCAGGCTTCTCCGTCGCGTCTTCACCCGCGACCGCAAGACCAGCGAATCCCCCGCACCGGCAACGCCCGACGCCGCCGTGTCCGCTCCGGCGACCCCGCCGACCGGCCGCAACCCGCCGCGCGACAGTCGCCCGCCGAAAGCTCCACAACCGCCTCGCCCGCAGCGCGAGCGCGAGCCGCACGAAAAACCGGACTGGACCCTGGCCGACTTCCCGGTACCGCCGGTCGAAGGCAAGGCCCGTTTCCACGACTTCAACCTGCCGTTGCCGCTGATGCGCAGCATCCAGTCCTGCGGTTTCAGCTACTGCACGCCGATCCAGGCCAACGTGCTCGGACACACGCTTTCCGGACACGACGCGATCGGCAAGGCGCAGACCGGCACCGGCAAGACCGCCGCCTTCCTCGTCACCATCATCAACGACCTGCTCGCCAATCCGCTGGAAGGCCAGCAGTTCGCCGGCGAGCCGCGCGCGCTGATCATCGCCCCCACCCGCGAGCTGGTGATGCAGATCGCCAGCGACGCCGAAGGACTGACGAAATACTGCAACCTGAACGTGATGGCCGTGGTCGGCGGCATGGACTTCGAAAAGCAGCGCGAGCGCATCCGCCGCGAAGCCATCGACATCCTGGTCGCCACGCCGGGCCGGCTGCTCGATTTCGTATCGCGCCGCGACCTGTTCCTCGACCAGGTGGAAATCCTGGTGCTCGACGAAGCCGACCGCATGCTGGACATGGGCTTCATCCCGGACGTCAAGCGCATCGTGCGCCTGTGCCCCGGCCACGACCACCGGCAGACGCTGCTCTTCTCGGCAACGTTCAGCGACGACATCATGAACCTCGCGCGACGCTGGACCTTCGAGCCGGTGACGGTCGAGATCCAGCCGGAGCGCGTCGCCACCGACACCGTCGAGCAGAAGATCTACATGTGCACCACGGAAGAAAAATTCCGCGTGCTCTACAACATGCTGATCGGCAGCGAGACGAAGCGGGTCATCATCTTCGCCAACCGGCGCGACCAGACCCGCCGCCTGTCCGACCTGCTGCGCGACATGGGCATCCGCGCCTCGCTGCTCTCCGGCGACGTACCGCAGGAGAAACGGATCAAGACGCTGGAACGCTTCAAGAGCGGCGACCTCGACGCGCTGGTGGCGACCGACGTCGCCGGCCGCGGCATCCACGTCGACGGCGTTTCGCACGTCATCAACTTCACGCTGCCGGAAGACCCGGAAGACTACGTGCACCGCATCGGTCGCACCGGGCGCGCCGGCGCCTCCGGCATCTCGGTCAGCTTTGCCGACGAGGAAGACGGTTTTGCGTTGCCGGGCATCGAAAAACTGATCGGCCGCAAGCTGGCCTGCGTGCCGCCGCCGGCGGAACTGCTGGCGGAAATCCCGAAACTCGAGCGCCGCAGCGGCGAGAGCGAAACCGAGCCCGGCATGCATCTGCGGCACCACAACCGCAGCGGCGGTCGTCCCGGCGGCGGCCGCGGCGGACCGCGCGGCGGTCGTGGCGGACCGCGTCGCCGCTGACCCGCTTCAACGCACCACTGCCGAAGGATCGACCATGAACATGCGTACCCTGCCCGCCGCGCTGCTCGCCGGCCTCTGCCTCCTGTTGTCTGCCGGCACCGGTCTCGCCGCCGCACCCGCCGACAAGGTCGTCGTCCTGGTCTGGGAGGAATTCATTGCGCCCTCCACGCTGGCAGCGCTGAAGAAGAAGGGACTGGTCGTCGAACAGATCACCTTCACGTCCGAGGAAGAACGTCTCGACCTGTTGAAAAAACAGGCCGGGCAAATCGATCTGGTGGTCGGCGATGCCACCACGCTCGCCGCCTTCCGCCGCGACCGGTTGATCGAGCGCATCGACTTCGACCGCCTCGGCAATGCCCGCTACCTGTCGACGCTGCTCGACAGCTCCACCCGCTACAACCTGCCGTACCTGTGGGGACACACCGGCATCGCGTGGCGCACCGACCTGGTGAGCAAACCGCTCAAGGATTACAAGGATCTGTTCGCGCTGGCGCGACGCAATCCGGGCAAGGTCGGCCTGATCAGCGGCTCCCACGAAGCGCTGATGGCTGCACGCTTCGCGTTCGGCACGGCTCCCTACGTACTGCTGTCGCCGAAGGAAGTGGCGGACGCCGAACAGGCGCTGAAGCCGCACCTGCAGAACCTCGTGTTCGTGGATTCCGAGCTCGACGAGAAGGCACCGCTGGTGACCGGCGAGGTGCTCGCCGCCCAGGCATACAACGGCGACATCGCCTACCTGCGCGACACCTACAAGGTGCCGCTGGCCTTCGTGATCCCGCAGCCGGGCTGCATGGTCTGGACGGAAAGCTTCATGCTGGTACGCAACGCGCCGCATCCCGACGCCGCCTACCGCTTCCTGAACGAAATCAACGTACCCGCGCTGGCTGCGGCCAACGCGGAAGAAGTCCGCTATGCCACTTCGAACAGCGAAGCGCTGGAAATGGTGTCGGCGGAATTCAAGGGCGACGCGGTGATCCGGCCCTCGCTGAAGGGCCTGAGCAATTGCTACTTCTACCGCGAGCACGACCGCGCCACGCAGACCGCGATGGACAAGGTGAAGCTGGACTGACCGGAGCCCCGATGCGTATTCCCCTGCTTGCGCTGCTCGCCTGTCCCGGACTCGCTATCGCCGCCCTGCCGCAACTGTCCACCGACACCCTGGCCACCGACGAAAAACTGCTGTTCCTTTCGCTGGGCACCTCCCGGGCTGACGTCGATCTGCTGATGCGCTCCGGCAGCGCGACCGCACCGGCCGACGCCGAATCAGACTCGACCGGCCAGACTGCGGGCTGGGCCTACGGCATCACCGACACGGTCGAACTCGGGCTGCAGTTCGGCCGGCTGTCGCGCAGCGATGACCTGGTCATCCATGGCGCCAACACCGTGACGCTGGAAAGCGAAACCACCGGCTGGTCCGATCTTGGCTGGTACGCAGGCTGGCGTTTCTTCGACGGCCCGCGCACCGCCGTCGCCGTTCAGGCCAGCTTCGTCAGCCCGACGGCCAGCGACTCGCCCGCCGTGCCCGAAACACGGGTTAACGGCACCCTGATGCCGCCGACGGCCCGCGAGGGCAACCCCGGCAACAGCGACAGCCAGTTCATGCTGCGCGCCAACGCCAGCCACTCGATGGACGGCAATGCCGTCGACGGTTTCATCGAGTGGCATGCCGAAGACAATACGCTCTCGGAAGACGATTACTCGCTCGGCGCCCGTTTCGTGCACTTCCGCGACGAGCGCCGGCGTACCTGGATCGGCGCCAACAGCATCCTGATTGGCGAGGGGCATGCCGCCACGGAGGAGACCGAAAGCCACGTCAACTGGCGCCTGTTTGCCGGCGCAGCCTGGAATCCCAAGGGCGACATCGAACTGTCGACGCAGCTCTCGCACACCTGGGAAGGGGATTACGCCGTGCGGCATCCCTCCGGGAACGGCTACGACGCCCGCGACGGTACCCTGCTGGCGTTCAGCGCCGGCATTACTGTCCTGATGCCCTGAGGGGAAACGCGGAGGCGACGGGAACCGTCGCCTCCGGACCCTGCCCTACAGATTCGACTCCGCGAATTCCGCCAGGATCGAACGCGGCACCCCGTGCAGGTGCACCGAGCCGCCGTGCGCAAAGCCCTTGAAACGCTCGGCCATGTAGGCCAGACCGGAGCTGGTGGCCGACAGGTAGGGCGTATCGATCTGCGCCAAATTGCCCAGACACACCACCTTCGAACCTTCGCCGGCGCGGGTGACGATCGCCTTCATCTGGTGCGGCGTCAGATTCTGGCATTCGTCGATCAGGATGATCGCGCGCTGGAACGAACGACCGCGGATGTAGTTGAGTGCCTTGAACTGGATGTTCGCCCGCTCCTTCACGTACTGGATCGACGAATTGGGATTCTCGTCGTGCAGGTGCAGCGCCTCGATGTTGTCGGTGATGGCACCCAGCCAGGGATCCATCTTCTCTTCCTCGGTACCCGGCAGGAAGCCGTGCTCCTCGGCCAGCGGCGGCGTCGACCGGGTGGCGATGATCTTGTTGTAGCGCTTCTGGCCGATGACCATCTCGATCGACGCCGCGAGCGCGAGGATCGTCTTGCCCGAGCCGGCGGCGCCGGTCAGGTTGACGATGTGCACGTCGGGATCAAGCAGCAGGTGCAGCGCGATCGCCTGGTGAATGTTGATCGGCTTCAGGCCCCAGGCGCTCTGGTGCATCAGCTGCTCGCGGGGCAGGTCGCGCAGGGTGACGGTCTGGCTGTTCACTTCGGCCACCCGGCCGACGAAGCCCTGCTCGTCGAGGATGAACTGGTTGGGATACACCTCGCTGCCCAGCACCTCATCGACCAGGAAACCGCGGCTGAGCGTATGCAGCACGCCGCGCGCAGTCTGCCGGGTCTCCACCTTCTCGACCCGGTCCCAGAACGACCCCGGTACCTCGAAGTAGCCCTTGTTGAGCTGCTTGATGTCGGAGACGAGCTGGTCGTTGTGGTAATCCTCGGCATCGAGGCCACAGGAACGCGCCTTCAGCCGCATGTTGATGTCTTTCGTCACCAGCACGAAATGCTGGTCGGGCTGCGCGCGCTGCAGTGCCAGCAGCGAATTGATGATTCGGTTGTCGTTCAGCGTGTTGGCCAGCACGCCCTCGGCCTCCAGTTCCGGCCGGTTGAGCAGCACCGTCAGCGTTCCGCGCGTGTCCTTGCGGCCCGGCGCCTGGATCGGCACGCCGTGCTCGATCTCGTCCACCGTCGCCGTGCCCAGCAGCTGGTCGATCAGCCGGATCGCCTGCCGGCACTCGCCGGCCACACCGCTCTTGTTGCCCGACTTCAGCTTGTCCAGCTCTTCCAGCACCGTCATCGGGATGATGACGCGGTGCTCCTCGAAATTGAGGATGGAGTTCGGGTCGTGGATCAGGACGTTGGTGTCGAGGACGTAGGACTTGCAGACGGCGCGGGGTTTCAAGGCAGGACCGGATGCGCTCTTCGGCGCGGCAGGATTCGGGGACTTGCGGGAAAGGGCTTTGACGACCGCTGCTGACTCTTCCATGCACACTCCGCACTGGGTGACCGGCTGAAACACGATCGGGCGTCTGGTGCCCGGATCTGTGCTGCCCGGATAGGGTCATCGCCTGCGCTGTGCGGCCGTTTTTTCTCGTGCCGGGCGGTGTGGCGCCCGTGGAGGCCGACGCGCGTGAGCGACAGGCGTCCTGCAGTGCAGCCTGAAGGCTGCTCTCGCTGAGAAGGGGGATTACACGATGGCAACCTCCCGGGGCCGGCGCGGCCCGTGAGTGCGGTACTCGTCGACAATAGCCCCGGCGGCGCGCGGCGCGCAAGTGCCGCCGGGGACGTCCGTATCCGCCAATGCGCGCGGACGACCGCCGACGACGAGGCCTTTGCCCGCGCCCACTACGAACCGCAACATGCGCCGCACCGGCGCCATCCCGGCCGGCGATCGCACATACGCCGTCGACAACCCGAAGTACGCTTCGCCGGCCGCGCTCAACCCTTGAGCATCACCGGTGCCGACAGCCGCGCCTGCGTGAAGTACGGCACGTCCTCGCCGCCGAAATCGCCCGGCACGCAGCGGCTCGAGCGCACCGCGCGGGTCATCACGCCCAGCCGCTTGTAGATTTCCGCCACCAGCTCGCTGCAGAAGACCCGGTGGACGCGCGGCGGCCGGCGATTGCCGGACAGCAGGTCCAGCAACAGCGTGCCGACAAAATTCTTGTAGCCGCGATAGCGCCACAGCTCGGCGATCTCGCGCAGCTCGTCGTCGAACCCCGGCGGGCGCTCGTCGAATTCCAGCCGGCGCAGCGCCACCGCACCGTCGTAGGCCGCCAGCTTCTCCGTCAGCCGGACCACCTGCACGCCGCGCACCGGGCGGCCCAGCGCGACATCGGCCGACTCGTCGGTGGCCGTCGACTCCAGCAACAGCAACTCGCCGTTGTCGTCGTCGCGGATCACCAGCCCGACATGCGACCAGCGGCTGCGGGTGAAGAACCGGATGCTGCCGCTGACCAGGCCCTTGCCGGAAAAAAGCACCAGGTCGCCCGCCCGGGCCTCCGCCAGCAGTCGCTCGCCATCCGCTCCGGTTCCGCGCACGATCCGTTCTCCGCAGCTCCTGTCGGCAGGCAGCCTGCCGGCGGAACCTGAAGCGCGGATGACGAAGCCGTTGCACGGCCGTCGCCGGACCGTCATCGCGCCTTCATCTGTCATCGAACCGCCACGCAGCCCGGCGATGATCCGGCACCTGCCCCGAAGCGCCGCCATGACTGACCGCACGCTGCTGCTCCACCGGCACCTGCCCGAGTTGCTGGAGCTCGAACTGATCCTGCGGCGCGGCGAAGGCCGGCTGCGGGTCGAACATCTGCTCGACGTTCAGCTGCCGGGCGCCGCACCGGACATGCCGGCGCTGCCCGTCCACGGCATCGTGCTCGGCAGCGAGCGCGACGACGCGCCGGCCGTCGGTTTTTTCGGCGGCGTGCACGGCGTCGAACGCATCGGCGCCCAGATCGTGCTGTCCTTCCTGCGGACCACCGTCGAGCGCCTGCGCTGGGACTCGCTGTTCCGCGAGCAGCTCGCGCAGGTGCGGCTGGTCTTCATGCCGATGGTGAATCCCGGCGGCATCTGGCTGCGCACCCGCGCCAATCCGCGCGGCGTCGACCTGATGCGCAATGCGCCGGTCGATGCGACCGGCGATCGCCGCGGCAGGGTGCCCTTTCTCGTCGGCGGCCACCGCCATGGCCCCTGGCTGCCCTGGTACCGCGGCCGGCGCGGCGATCCGATGGAGCCCGAAGCGCAGGCGCTGGTCTCGTTCGCGCGCCGCGAACTCCTGCGCGCGCCGCTCAGCCTGTCGATCGACGTGCATTCGGGTTTCGGCGCCCGCGACCGGCTCTGGTTTTCCTACGCCCGCAGCCACCGGCCGATCGACCATCTCGCCGAAGTACACGCGCTGGAGCTGCTGTTCGACCGCACGCATCCCTACCACCACGACTATCTGGTGGAACCGCAGTCGGTGAACTACACGACGCACGGCGACCTGTGGGACTTCCTCTACGACGAGGCACGGGAAAATGCCCCGGAACGCATCTTCCTGCCGTTCACGCTCGAACTGGGATCCTGGCTGTGGGTGAAAAAGAATCCGCGCCAGCTGCTGCAGTTCTTCGGCCTGTTCAATCCGGTGCTGCAGCACCGGCTCAAGCGGGTGCTGCGCCAGCACACGGTGCTGTTCGACTTCTTCGTGCGCGCCGCGCACTGTCGCGCCGACTGGCTGCCGGCCGGCAGCCAACGCGAGGAATACCGGCGGGCAGCCCTGCGCCACTGGTACGGCGAGGACGGCTGACGGGCGCTGGTCGCCCCATAATGGGGCGTTCCGGGGCGCCGACGCCCCCGAATGGCGCCCGATTCCGGGGCAAGAACGGCACGGCCATCTGCAAGGAGCATCTATCTAATTGATTTTAAAGAAGTCCGTCGTGCTGGCATGGCTTGTGCTGTTATCTCCCCCGAGTCGCTCAATCGACGGGCGACCTCATTCGACAACCCATGGGAGTCACCAGAGATGAAATCGCTGCGCGCTGTTCGTTACACCCTGCTTGCCGCCGCCGTAGCCGGTGGCGCGATCGTTTCCAGCCCGGCCGTCGCCGGTGTCAGTGCCACCGCCGGTGTGGCCAACCTGTACCTGTGGCGCGGCCTGAACCTCGGCGGCAGCACGCCGGTGGTGATGGGCAGCCTCGACTACGGCCACGACTCCGGTCTGTTCGCCGGCGTCTGGGGCTCGAGTGGCGACACGACTCTCGGCACCGAGGTTGACCTGTACGCAGGCTATGCGTACTCCAGCGACAGCTTTGGCTTCAAGGCTTCGGTAATCGACTACGAATATCCGCGTGGCGCCGCTTCCGGCGAACTGTATGAAGCCGCGCTGAACTTCACCGCTTCCGGCTTCTTTGCCGACGTCGTTGTCGGTCTGGGCGATTACGAAGACGCCAATTATTTCGACGTGGGCTACACCTACGAGAAATTCACCGGCAAGGTCGGCATGACGGATTGGGAAGAAGTCGTCGGCCCTGAAACCGACCATGTACACGCCGACCTCACCTATGCCTACAACGAGCGTCTGGCCTTCACGGTATCGGGCATCGTCGAGGCGGATGATGCGGTGGTCGAAAAGGACGCCCTGTTCGTCGTCAGCTACACCCTGCCGCTCGAACTGAAGTAATGCTCCACCGCCTGCCGGCGGCCTCCGTCGCCGGCAGGGTTTTACGCAGCGCACCGTGCCGGGTGTGCTGCGCAAAACCCGGACACGCGCAAGACGCAGTACAGAAGACAATCTCCTCGGTCTCGGCCGGCAGCGATGCCGGCCTCTTTTTTCGACCGGCAACCGCATCTTCCGCAACGTGATCTCCGTCACATGCCGGGGGATATCCAGTCCCGGCCCGGATTGCTAGCGTTCCGGCACCCCTTGCTGCCGGAAAGTCCCGCCATGCCGATCCACCGCTCCTGCCGCGCCCTCGCCGTCGCCCTGCTGGCATTCCTGCTCGGCGCCTGCGCCAACAACATGGCCGACCGCGCCGCCAACGGATCGGTGGTCTACGGCTACATCGACATGTCGGAAGCGCCCACCGGACTGGACTGGCTCTCGCTGCTGCAGGTGAAACCGAAAACGAAGGAGCCGTACTGGCAGACCGGCACGGAGAAGGTGGAGAAGGGCTACCTGTTCTTCCACTACGGCCTGACGCCGGGCACCTACCAGATCAGCGAGTTCGGCGGTGCCGACCGTTTCCTGATCTTCAGCGGCACGCCGTACGTCTACTCGTTCTCCCGCCAGGGCCGCAACGAATCGGCGATCGAGATCGGCAAGCCCGGCGTCTACTTCATCGGCGCCTTCAAGTACAAGCGCATCAAGAACGGGTTCTTCAAGGCCGACAATTTCGACGTCGTCGCCGTCAAGGAACATCCGCCGAAACAGCTCATGCTCGACACGCTGCTGCGCGAGGCGCCGGAGCACGCCGTGGTGCAGTCGCAACTGAAGGCCGCCGGGGCGAAGGCCGCCCCATGAGCAGCCGTGCCATGAGTCGCCACGCGCGGCAATTCCTGAAGCCGGTCGCCGTCCTGGCGGCGACGTTCGCGCTCTCCGGTTGCCTGGGCAACATGGTGCTGCAGGACGTCACCGACGCCACCCTCGCCGCCGGCAGCACCATCCTGGTCGGCAAGGTGCGACTGGAACCGCCGCTGGCGAAGGACGAACAGTATTTCGCCGGCAACGTCGTCGGCGAAGGCCGGCTGGTGAACAGTGTCGTCCTGCTCACCAGCACCGAAGAAGTCTCCCGGCCGCCGGAACAACCGCGCATCCGCGATCTCCAGGATTCGATCAACGCGAAATTCGACCAGACGTTTTTCCTGAAGGCGGCACAGCAGCCGTTCAATATCACCGGCGGCATGGTCTCGCTGGAAATCTCGAACCGCGCCGACTACGCGTACCTGCCCGGCCGCCTGCAGGTGCCGATCCGCAACGGCGACAAGGCGGTCTACATCGGCACGCTGGTGTTCCACCGCGACGATTTCTTCGAAATCACCCGGGTGGAAATCCGCGACGAGTTCGCGGCGGCCGAACGCGAGTACAAAAAGCAGGTGCGCGGCGCGCCGCCCCTGCGCAAGGCCCTGCTGAAGAAGATCCCGCGCTAGCGGCCAAGGCGCAGCACCACGCCCTCGTGGTCGGAGATCGAGCGCGTGCTGCTGCATTTTTCCGGTGCCCGCAGGCAGGTGTCGCCGCGCGCGATCGCATAGCCGCGCACGCGGCCGGCCAGCGCCGGCGACACCAGCACGTGGTCCAGCTGTTGCAGCGAACAGCGATAACGATAGGTCCAGCGTTGCGTCGGCCGCAGGAAGCGGCCGGCCACGTCGACCAGTGCGCCGCCGGCCAGCAGCATGCGCAGCGGCTCGCTGCGCGCCGCATCGTCGTCCGTCGCCGACGCGTTGAAATCGCCCAGCACCAGCAGCGGCGGCTCGCCGGCACCGCGGTCGCCGACCCAGGCCGCCAGCCGGCCGGCCTGCGCCCGCCGTTTCGCCAGCACGCGCGCGGATTCGTCGGGCCGGTCGATGCCGACCTGGGATTTCAGGTGCACCACCACCAGTGCCAGCCGGCCGTGGCCGGTATCGAATTCCGCCAGCAGCGGCAGCCGGTCGAAACGCGGGCCTTTCTCGTAGGGCCGCGCGGCGAACAGCGATTCCGTCCGCTGCAGCGTCAATCGCGCGTCGTACAGCAGCGCATTGCGGATATCGCTGTCCGGGGCCTTGTCGCCGAGCAGATAGCGGTATTCGCGCCCGCTGCGGCGCGACACCCCGGCCGCCAGCGCCGCGGCCGCCGTGTCGTCCTCGATTTCCTGCAGGCCGACCGCCGCCGGCGCACCCATGTCGTGCACGATGTAGCCGGCGATGCGTCCGATGCGCGCGGCAAACTCGCGGCGCGACAGACGCACGTCCTCGTGGCCGTCGCGCTCGTCGTCAAAGAGGCGGAACAGGTTCAGGGTGCCGACGGCCAGCTCGTCACCGGCCGCCGGCGCCACCGCGGTGCGGGCATGGAAGGCCGGATCGCGCAGGAACGGACATTCGTCGCGTGCCGCCGCCGTGCCGGCCAGCAGTCCGCACAGCGCAACGAGCAGTCGCCACCGGCAACGCGGAGCACGCATCGGAGATCAGGGCGCGCGCACGTCGAGCCGTACCGGCACCTCGCCGGCATCGCGGAAACGCAGCACGCCCTGCAGGACGCCACCGGCCTGCAGCGGCTGCGCCGCCTCGATCAGCATGAGGTGCAGCCCGCCCGGTGCCAGACTCAGCCGGCCGCCGGCCGGCACCGCGATTTCCTCGCGATGCCGCATCACCATGCCGTCGCCGTCGCGCACCATCTCGTGCACTTCCGCCACCCGCACGCCCTCGATGCGCGCGCCGAGCAGCAGATCGTCCCGCACCCCGTTGTTGGCGATCTCCAGATAGCCGGCGGTCGTGCGGACGTTCGGCGGCATCGCGCGCGCCCAGCCGCCGGACACCGTCAGCGCGGGAGCCGGCGCCGCGGCGCGCGGTTCGCGGTCGGCATCGCGCAGCAGACGCTTCACCGCCTCGACCAGCGCCGCTTCCGGATCCCGGCTGCCCACCAGCAGCCGTACCCGGCCGGCCGGATCGATCACGTAGACGAAATCGCTGTGCTGGAACACGTAACCCGATGCCGAGCCGGTGTCCTGCTTCAGATGGAGCACCTTGTACTGCCGCGTCACCGCCGCGGTCTGTTCCGCATCGCCGCGCAGCGCCACCAGCGCCGGATGGAAAAAGGCCGCGTACTCGCGCAGATGGTCGAGCGTGTCGCGTTCGGGATCGAAGGTGACGAACAGCGGCTGCACGCGCGACAGGTCCGTGCCCTGCCGCTCCAGCTCGCGCAGCGCGGCGGCCATGCGGGTGAGCACCAGCGGACAGACATCCGGGCAGTGGGTGAAACCGAAGTTGAGCAGCACCACCTTGCCGCGCAGCTCCTGCAGCGCGAGATCGCCGCCGCGGGTCGACGGCAACCGGAAATCGCCGCCGAGCCCCGCCACCACCGGCAGCGAACCGGCCGGCGGCGGAGGCGGCACGCCGACGGCCGGCGCCGGCGCTTCGGGCGGCAGCGTCATCCAGAGGGTGAGCGACACCGCGACGGCGGCGATGAGCGTCAGCAGGACGTTGCGGAGCGTGTGGCGGGCAGCGGGCATGGCAGGCGGCAACCGGCGGAAAACAGGCGCACACGATAGCGCCGCGCCGGCGGACGGTCACCCCGCGATCGGCGGCCGGCCGGGTCCGCGATCGCCGCCGCCCGGCGGCATCCGGCACGAACGGCGTGCCGTATACTTCCGCGCCCCGCAGCCCCCCGACCGAAACCGGACCCGACTGCCATGACCACTCCCGCCTCCGTACCGGGCGCTTCCGTCCCGGACACCGCCAGCGACGGCCGCAAGGCCCCGCGCAAGCTGTTCATCGAAACCCACGGCTGCCAGATGAACGAGTACGACTCGTCGCGCATGGCCGACCTGCTGGAAGCCAGCGAGGGCGTCGAGCTCACCGACAATCCGGACGAAGCCGACATCCTGCTGATGAACACCTGTTCGGTGCGCGAGAAGGCGCAGGAGAAAGTGTTCAGCGAACTCGGGCGCTGGAAGGCGCTGAAAAAGAAAAAACCCGGCCTGGTGATCGGTGTCGGCGGCTGCGTGGCCTCGCAGGAAGGCGAAGCGATCCGCGACCGCGCACCCTATGTCGACGTGGTGTTCGGCCCGCAAACGCTGCACCGCCTGCCGGACCTGATCGCCACCTCGAAGGCGAAGAAGATTCCCGTGCTCGACGTGTCGTTCCCGGCGATCGAGAAATTCGACGCACTGCCGGAGCCCCGCGTCGACGGCGTCACCGCGTTCGTCTCGATCATGGAAGGCTGCGACAAGTACTGCACCTTCTGCGTGGTGCCCTACACCCGCGGCCCGGAAGTCAGCCGGCCGGCGGCGGACGTGATCCGCGAGATCGCGCACCTGTCATCGCTGGGCGTGAAGGAAGTGACGCTGCTCGGCCAGAACGTCAACGGCTGGCGCGAAACCGCCGCCGACGGCAGCACCGCCGATTTCGCCGACCTGCTGCGGCAGGTGCACGCGATCGACGGGATCGGGCGCATCCGCTACACCACCAGCCACCCGCTGGAAGTCACCGACACGCTGGTCGACGCGCACCGCGACCTGCCGAAGCTGGTCGCGCACCTGCACCTGCCGGTACAGGCCGGCTCCGACCGCGTGCTGGCGGCAATGAAGCGCAACCACACGCGCGCGGACTATCTCGCCATCATCCGGAAACTGAAAGCCGCGCGGCCGGACCTCTCGATCAGTTCGGACTTCATCGTCGGCTTCCCCGGCGAGACCGACGAAGACTTTACCGACACCATGAACCTGATCGCCGAGGTCGGCTACGACGCGAGCTACAGCTTCGTGTACAGCCCGCGCCCGGGTACGCCGGCGGCCGAACTGGCCGATCCGGTGGACATGCACGCCAAGAAACAGCGGCTGGCCATCCTGCAGGAACGCATCAACCAGCAGGCGATGCAGATCAGCCGGCGCATGGTCGGGACCCGGCAGGTGATCCTGGTCGAAGGTATCTCGAAGAAGGACCCCGGCCAGCTGCGCGGCCGCACGGAAAACAACCGGGTGGTGAACTTCGCCTCCACCGACGACAGCCTGATCGGCAAATTCGTCGAAGTCCTGATCGCCGAGGCGCTGCCGCACTCGCTGCGCGGCACGGAGCCGCGGCCGGCCTGAAGACGGGGATGGCAACAGGCCAAAGAACCGCAGTGGCAGATCGAACGCATTCAGGAACTGCCCAAGCCGAAGCAGCATTTCGTGATGGAAGTGCCCGACACCGTGCTGCAACAGCAGACGCGCTGAGAGGAACAAGCAGCCGCCAAAACGAAAAACCCCGCGCAACGCGGGGTGGGCGTGGCTTTCTTCGGCTTATAAGTCAGCCGGAGATATGGTGGTTGCATCAGGAGGTGCCTTATCCCCAATCACGACGATCCAAATCGTTGCTGAAACAGATAACGCAATAAAAATAATTAGTGCGATCGCGATACGAACCGGCTTCCGAAGCCGCGACGTTGTTGCGTACACAGCAAGGCCGATTAGTGCTGACAGAAAGTAAATAAAAATCATGGGATTCCACATGCCATTTTAGATGTAGGTTGCTTCATGAGCTTGTCGTACTCATTCCGAACGGCCTCGGCCCAATCTTGGCAATTGTTCCCAAAAGGCTCATAGGAATTCAGTTGCACGTTCTTGACGGCCTGCCTCATCACGCAATCGTTATATGAGCCGTCCTCCCTACGACACCCACTAGGGTTTTGCTCCGTTTTCAAGGTTCCATCGCCAAAGAAGCCTATGTTCGAAGGGCTCTTCCCATCTTCGAAGAAGAGCTGCTCGTGCGATACCTCTGTATTGAAGAAGTCGTCTATCGGATTCGACGAGAACGGGCCAAGCCACGGCGATCCTTCTAGCGGACGAAGGGCAAAATATGCGAGCCCATCTGGATCGATGAAATTCAGCGGATCATTTCCTGCATATGCATACGTATTGATCCCACCGCCCAAGCCAATCGGATCGGATTCGACATAACGCCCGATCGCCGGATCATAGTCACGGAAGTAGTTGTATACGCGTGGGCAGGACACTATGGCCGCATCAGAAATCCCATCAATGGGATAAGAATAGCGAGCAGAATACCGCCGACAAAAAATATCATCGCCTTAAGCAAGGTGGATTTGGCCTGCATCCGATGCGCAAGAAGCCTATTTTTCTGCTCGGCGAGAAAATGGCCATCGTTAGGCTCCATGATCTCATTCGGACGAAAAACAAACTTCACTAGCAACCGCCTATCCTCCAAAAGAATCCAACGCTTACCTTCAGCCGCAGCCGCAGCTTGGACGAGGCGGGCTATGCGCATAGTTTCAAGGTTGAAACGTACGACAATAAATGCCGCCACAAGCCAACCCAAAAACATAAAACCAGGCACCAACCACTTGGCTGCAGAACTCATGATCAATCACCTTAATCGAGAGAGAAACTGCCAGCCGCAGTCCATGCGGCACCAGTATGTGCTTCAAAAGGTACTAGAGGCGCAGGTGTCACCTTCAATCCAGCCCCGACAAAACCGCTATAGGCAGGCGGACTTCCGCTAGCAAAATTATTCACATCAAAACCAACAGCCGGACCTAAATCTGCACTTGCTCCATAGTTGCCACTCCAGCCATTAAATTGCTCCGGACACAAAGCCGCAGAATATGTCCCAACAATCCCAATAGATGCACCCACCCCCGTACTCATGCCAGTAAAAGGAACTGCTGAAAATATCCCTCCTAGCCGCCATTGAGAGGGGTCACCAAGAGCATCGGGATTAAAACTCAAGGCTACTTGCAGCGATACATCAAACCTAATAATCACAGAAGAACTGTATTCAACTCCAAGCCCGAGAGTAGTTAGCCCATTTGGGTCAACGGCATTGATTGGGTTATTCGCAGCATATGCATAGAGATTCGCATCCCCACCCTCAAACCCAATCGGATCCTTCGCCGTCCACCTTCCGGTTTCCGCATCGTAATCCCTCGCCCCGAAGCGCACGAGCTTCGTGTCGGTGTCGTATAGACCACCCGCAAAGCCGAACGGCTGGAATCCCGGGTTGGTGTCGCTGGTGACGTTGCCGAAGCTGTCGTAGTCCATGCGCTGGGCGATGGTTCCGGTCGCGATGTCGACCACGAGTCTCACACTACCGAGGTGATCCGTCACGATCCGGTACGTGGTTCCGGATTTCACCATGTACTCCGGCACATTGATCTTCGTCCCGTAGACGAAGCGGCTGACGACGTTGTTGCTGCCGTCCAGCTCGGCGGCGATGCGCAGCTGGTCCTGGTACAGGAAGCCCTGTGTCGTGACGCCGTTCACCTGCTTGCCGATGCGGCGGTTGCGGCCGTCGGCGAGGTAGGTGATGGGCGTGCCGTCCGGCAGGGTGACTGATTGCAGGTTGCCGTAGACGTCGTAGCTGTAGTCGGTGGTGCCGGCGGCGTTGACCTTGGCATCCAGTTCGCCGTTGGCGGTCCAGGTGTACGTATTGGCGCCGTAGGCGAGCAGGCGGTCCTGGTCGTCGTAGGTGCCGCCGGTGCGGTTGCCGTTGGCGTCGTAGCTGTAGCTCTCCACCTGAACGCCGTTCTTCGTGACCGTCTGCAGGCGGCCGGCGAGGTCGTAGCCGTACACGGTGTTGCTGGTGATGCCCTGCACGGTCTCCGCCCTGGTGGCGATGCGGCCCAGCGTGTCGTAGGTGTAACTGGTGGCGAACAGGGTGCTGCTGCCGTGCTTCGCGTTGTGCGTCGCCAGTTCACCGAAGGCGTTGTACGTGTTCGCGGTGGTGACGCTGCCGAGGGTGGTGGCAGTGAGCAGGCCGTTGCCGGCGTTGCGGCTGAGCGTCAGGCTGCCTGCGCTGGTGAGCAGGTCGTCGTTGTCGTAGCCGAGGCTGACGGCGCTGCCGTTCACGCTGATCTGGGTGGTGCGGAAACTGCTGTCGTAGTTGCGGCTGATGGTGCCGCTCACGGTACCGGACAGCGCCTCGTCCCTGAGCAGGAAACCGTCCCAGCTGTAGGCCAGCGTCTGCTGCGGCGTGCTGACGGTGGCCAGTTGCCCCGTCGTCGCGTGGTAGCCGTAGCTGATCGTGGCGGCGTTGGCGGACGGGGTGAGCGTGGCAAGGCGGCCGCCGGTGTCGTAATCGAGCACCAGCGAGACGCCGTCCGGGCGCACCACCGAGGTGAGCTGCTTGTCGCGGTTGTAGGCGTACTGCGTCTGCGGGGTGCTGACGCCGCTCACCGTGGGCGGCGTGTAGGTCTCCGCGAGATTGACCGCGCTGTAGGCGAAGCGGTGCTCCGGCTGCCCCGGCGGCGTGATGCCGGTGACGTTGCCGGCCGCATCGTACGCGGTGCCGATGACGCGGCTGCCGGGCAGCGTGGCCTGCGTGATGCGGCCGACGGCATCGCGCTGGTACAGCGTCTGGCGGGATTGCGCGTCGGTGATGGTGGAAACAAAACCATCGGCGCCGTAACCGTAGACGAGTGAGCGCAGCGTCGCCCCGCTGCCCTGCGTGACGCCGGTGAGGCGACCGCGGGTGTCATAGGCGTAGTTCACCGCGGTGAGACCGCTGACTTGCGAGAAGAGCGGGCGGCCCTGGGCGTCGGTGCGCAACGTGGTCGTGCGGTTGAGCGGGGATTTGAAGCTGTACTGGCGCGTTGCGGCCGTGTAGGTGGTGACGAAGTTGCGGCCGTTGATGCTGCGGGTGGTGGTCTCGGTGGTGAGGCTCAGCGGATCGCCGGCCGTGGCCAGCGCCACGGTGCGCGTGGTCGCGGCGGTTGCCGTCAGGCCGCTGGGCACCTGCACCGTCGAACTCGCCGGCAGCGGCGACATCATCCCGAAGCGCGGATCGGGGCCGTTGACGATGTCGCTGACGGTGCCGTCGGCGGCAATGCCGAGAGCGCTATGACGTGCACTATCCGCACATCAATAACTACCTCTTTAGTTTAAAAATTATCAATGCAGAAAACTCCACGGCAATCAGGGCGGCCAATGACCCAGCACAGGCTAAAGCAACGGACTTTCCAATCAAGTATATAAACGTGGCAATCGGAAATGCGTACATGACTACAGGGGTTGTCCCGTGAGACATCCTCCGACACGAGTTACAGAAAACCTTTGGCCCAGCCCGGGTATTGTCGATGGTTATCATACGAATAACCTGACTCGGGCCGAGACAAATCGGCAGGTCACAGTACGGACATTTCTTCTGAATCTTGAGGATCATCAGTAGCCACCATTCACGCTCGGAACAAGCCCATTGATGCCCCCTGTAGCTGCTGACGCCGTAGCAGCATTTGCAATCTGGGCAAACTGTGCCGCAGGGTAAGCAGAGCCAACCTTCGCAGGCGATGCCATCTGATCGAAAACCTTCAATCCAGCCCTTGAGCCTACCGCGCCAGACAAGACCCCAATGAAAGTTTGCGTTGCCGCTCGACCCCAATTGATACATCCACCTGCTGCTACCTGGTTCGTCACATCAGACGCCCCTGCCAATATCCCAGAAACCGCCGCCGATGCCGGCAAAGACGCCATTACGAGCGCTCCGGATACCGCGCCGCTTGCACCACCCGTAAGTGCGGCCATCCCCACAGCTCCGATATCTCCGCCTCCCGCGATTGCCTGTGCGGCCCCCGCCGCGGCGCCGAAGACTGCACCGGCGATAGCGCCTCCAGCGACCCATATTACCTTTCCATCTGGATCAACAAAGTTCACGGGGTCGTTCGCGGCATAGGCGAAAAGATTCGGACTTTTACCCCCAAACCCAATCGGATCCTTCGCCGTCCACCTGCCGGTCTCCGCATCGTAATCCCTCGCCCCGAAGCGCACGAGCTTCGTGTCGGTGTCGTACAGACCACCCGCAAAGCCAAACGGCTGGAAGCCCGGGTTGGTGTCGCTGGTGACGTTGCCGAAACTGTCGTAGTCCATCCGCTGGGCGATGGCGCCGGTCACGGTGTCGACCACGAGTCTCACACTACCGAGGTGATCCGTCACGATCCGGTACGTGGTTCCGGATTTCACCATGTACTCCGGCACATTGATCTTCGTCCCGTAGACGAAGCGGCTGACGACGTTGTTGCTGCCGTCCAGCTCGGCGGCGATGCGCAGCTGGTCCTGGTACAGGAAGCCCTGTGTCGTGACGCCGTTCACCTGCTTGCCGATGCGGCGGTTGCGGCCGTCGGCGAGGTAGGTGATGGGCGTGCCGTCCGGCAGGGTGACTGATTGCAGGTTGCCGTAGACGTCGTAGCTGTAGTCGGTGGTGCCGGCGGCGTTGACCTTGGCATCCAGTTCGCCGTTGGCGGTCCAGGTGTACGTATTGGCGCCGTAGGCGAGCAGGCGGTCCTGGTCGTCGTAGGTGCCGCCGGTGCGGTTGCCGTTGGCGTCGTAGCTGTAGCTCTCCACCTGAACGCCGTTCTTCGTGACCGTCTGCAGGCGGCCGGCGAGGTCGTAGCCGTACACGGTGTTGCTGGTGATGCCCTGCACGGTCTCCGCCCTGGTGGCGATGCGGCCCAGCGTGTCGTAGGTGTAACTGGTGGCGAACAGGGTGCTGCTGCCGTGCTTCGCGTTGTGCGTCGCCAGTTCACCGAAGGCGTTGTACGTGTTCGCGGTGGTGACGCTGCCGAGGGTGGTGGCAGTGAGCAGGCCGTTGCCGGCGTTGCGGCTGAGCGTCAGGCTGCCTGCGCTGGTGAGCAGGTCGTCGTTGTCGTAGCCGAGGCTGACGGCGCTGCCGTTCACGCTGATCTGGGTGGTGCGGAAACTGCTGTCGTAGTTGCGGCTGATGGTGCCGCTCACGGTACCGGACAGCGCCTCGTCCCTGAGCAGGAAACCGTCCCAGCTGTAGGCCAGCGTCTGCTGCGGCGTGCTGACGGTGGCCAGTTGCCCCGTCGTCGCGTGGTAGCCGTAGCTGATCGTGGCGGCGTTGGCGGACGGGGTGAGCGTGGCAAGGCGGCCGCCGGTGTCGTAATCGAGCACCAGCGAGACGCCGTCCGGGCGCACCACCGAGGTGAGCTGCTTGTCGCGGTTGTAGGCGTACTGCGTCTGCGGGGTGCTGACGCCGCTCACCGTGGGCGGCGTGTAGGTCTCCGCGAGATTGACCGCGCTGTAGGCGAAGCGGTGCTCCGGCTGCCCCGGCGGCGTGATGCCGGTGACGTTGCCGGCCGCATCGTACGCGGTGCCGATGACGCGGCTGCCGGGCAGCGTGGCCTGGGTGATGCGGCCGACGGCATCGCGCTGGTACAGCGTCTGGCGGGATTGCGCGTCGGTGATGGTAGAGACAAAACCATCGGCGCCGTAACCGTAGACGAGCGAGCGCAGCGTCGCCCCGCTGCCCTGCGTGACGCCGGTGAGGCGGCCGCGGGTGTCATAGGCGTAGTTCGTGGCGTCGATGCCCGGCACCTGCGTGAACACCGGGCGGCCCTGCACGTCGGTGCGCAGCGTGGTGACGCGGTTCCTCGGCGAGGTGAACGTGTATTGCCGGGTCGCCGCCGCGTACTCCGTGCGGAACGCACGGCCGTTCACCGTGGTGATGGTCGTTTCGGCCGTGAGGCTCAGCGGATCGAGCGCGTTGGCCTGCGTCACCGTGCGGGTGGTCGTGGTGTTGGCGGTGAGGCCACTCGGGGTTTTCGTGCTCGCGCTCGCGGTCAGCGGCGCCTGCATGTTCCAGCGCGGATCGGGACCGGCAACCGTTGTGGTGACAGTGCCATCCGGCAACGTCGTCTGCTGGCTGCCGTCGGTTTTCAGCAAGGAGACGGTGGCCGTGCCGTCGGCCGCGGTGGTCGTGCGGCGCTGGTCGCCGGTGGCGAGGCTTTCGGTGAGGTACTGCGTGACCCGGCCTTCCGCCGTTGTCATCTGCACGCTGCGGCTGTCGGTGTCGCCGCTGCCGACAATCGCCCAGAAACCGCCCGCCGCGTTCTCGTCATGTTCCAGCAAACCGTCGGCGTCGTAACTCATCGTCGACGCGTTGGTGCGCGGATCTTCGAAGCGCGTGAGCAAACCGTCCGCGGTGTATGTCATGCGGTGCGTTTCGAGTGCCGGATTTGCGGCCGTGGCGAGGAAACCGTTCGCATCCAGCGTGAGCGCGGTGCGGTGGCCGTCCGCGCTGACGATGGCGGTCGGCACGGCGCCCGTACGCTCGATGCGCGTGATGTCGCCGTCGCCGTCGGTGATCTGCGAGAGCAAACCGCTGGCGGTGTAGCCGAAGGTGAACACCACGGCGCCGGTGTACGTATTGAGTGTGCGCAGGTGCCGGCCGAAGGCGTCGAGGTGGTACAGCTCGCTGCCGTCTTCGGAAGCCAGCACGCTGTCGGTGGCGGTGAATCCCGGCAGTTCCGGACGCACGCGATTGATCCCGCTGTTGCCGCCCGCCGTGGCGATGTAGAGGCTGTTGTCCGGGCCGACCCCCACGCCGATGGGACTATGGAGTTGCGCCCGGGTGGCCGGGCCGCCGTCGCCGCCCTGGCCGTCGGTATTGGCGCCCGTGCCGTTGCCGGCCACGGTCGTGATCAGGCCGGCCGCGTTCACGTAGCGCACCCGGTAGTTCAGGCTGTCGCCGATGTAGAAGCCGCCGCCCGGCGCCGGCGTGACGCCCTGCGGGTTGTTCAGGCGCGCCTGGGTGGCCGGGCCGCCGTCGCCGGCGTAGCCCCCGATGCCGTTGCCGGCCACGGTGGCGATGAGGCCATCCGACGTAACCTTCCGGATGCGGTCATTGTCCAGGTCGGCGATGTACAGGCTGCCGTCGGCGTCCAGCGCGAGGTCGTAGACGGTGCCCAATCGGGCCTGACGTGCCGGGCCGCCGTCGCCGGAGAAACCGCCGACACCCGTACCGGCGTAGGTACTGATGATGCCGTCCGGGCTGACCTTGCGGATGCGCATGCTGATGGCGCCGGCGATGTACAGGCTGCTGTCCGGGCCGACCGCGACTGCGAACGGGCTGGATAGCCCGGCCAGCGTGGCCGCGCCTCCATCGCCGGAGGAACCGTTCACACCCGAACCCGCCACCGTGCTGATGGTGCCGTCCAGCGCGACTTTGCGGATGCGGTGATTCTGCGAATCGGCAATGTACAGGCTGCCGTCGGGACCCAGGGCGACATCCCGCGGGTGATCGAGCCGCGCCGATGTGGCGGGGCCGCCGTCGCCGGAGAAACCCTCGCTGCCGGTGCCGGCCACGACAGTGAGCGTGCCGTCCGGCGCCATCCTGTACACACGGCTGCTGTAATACGACGCGACATACACGGTACCGTCCGGGCCGACGGCCATGCCGTGGAAATTGCGGTCGGGTCCGATCGGCACGATGTGTCGCAACGACGGGCTGCGCGTTTCGAGGCCGCGACGTTCACCGTTGCCCAGGTACAGCACCTTGGCATTCAGGTCGTACTGGTGCTGCGCATCGAGCGTCCATCCGCCAAGACCAACGGCGCGCGCGTCCCACGCGCCCAGCGTCGTGCGTGTGGTTTGCCACAGGGTGAATTCCCGTGTGCGCATGTCGACGCTCACGGTGCCGGAACCGGCCATGGCGAACGAGCGCGCCGATTGCGTGGAGGCGCCACCGTACACGCCGCCGTAGACGTAACCCACCTTCACGGTGACCGGCTGCGCGCCCTGCAGGCGCCGGCCGTAGGCGTCGTTGCCGTCCCATTCGAAACGGTAGCGCTGGTTCGGCGCTGCGGCGACCTGCGCCGAGAACCGGCGGCCGGCCACCGTCACCTGCACGACGAAGCGCCTGGCGCTTGCCGGGACCGTCGCGCCGCTGAGCGGAATGTCGAGCACGTTCGCCTTGCGGCCCGGTACGCGGTCGCTGCGGTAATTGAGCGCGAACGGCGTCCCGGCGATACCGAGGCGCTCGCCCAGGACCCGGTTCTCGGACTCGATGATCGAACCGCTGCATTCACAGGGTTTGTCGACCGGCTTGAGCAGGGCCACGGCGGCTTGCACCTGCGGCACGACGGCATCGGCCATCAATGCGGCCCACGGCCAGTTGAAGTCCCAGGGCGAGAAGTGGGCGACCGGCACGCGCCACAGCGTTTTGCCAACGGGATACAGCGTCGCCAGTGTTTGCTGTTCGGCATCGGTGATGCCGAGCGCCGCCAGTTGCGCCGCAGTGTCGGCCTGCGCGTCGCCGTTGGTGTCCAGCTGTGCGCGGTTGTTGACGATCGACAGGATGGCAACGACACGGCCGTTGTCCTGCGGAACCCACGCGGCCTGCTGCGCGTCGTAATAACCCGCCGGCACGATGCCGCCGACCGGGAAGCCAGGGAAATTGTCGACGTACACCGGCACCGGCTGGCTGAACGCGATGTCGCGCGCGCCGGCGGCGATTGCTTCGTCGGCGCTCAGTTCGACCGCATAGGTGTAGGCGCTGGTCGGCGGCAGTCCGGCCGGCATCGCCGCCGGACCGTTCGCACCGACGGTGTATTCGGTGGCGCGCACGTTGAGCGCGGCGAGCGGCTGCGTGCTGCCGTCGGGCAGCATCATCGTCGCGGTGGTGCCGGCGGGGAACAAAATCGTCGCCGTGCGCGTGCCGTCGGCGTCGGTGACGGGATTGCCCTGCGCCACCTGCATCGTCGTCGCGTTGGCGGCGATCGTCGTCACCCTGCCGTCGAGCGGAATCATCACCACGTCGTCGGCGAGCGCAAAATCCTGCCACGGCGCATCGAGCTGACGCTGCACCGGCAGGAAGCCGTCCTTCACGTAATCGAGCGTGAGTACGCCGCCGCCGTTCACCGCCATGTCGAACATGCCGTCGGCGCGCGTGAGCGTCTGGCCGAATTCGGGATGGTTGTGGATTTTGACCGTCACGCCGGCGAGCGGCGTGTTGTCGCGGGCGAGTACCTTGCCGCGCAGAACCGCCGCGCGTTGCGGTTCGATGGTGCCCGGCGCGACGCCGGTCTGCACCGGATTGCTGCCGGTGTAGAGGAATTCGGTGGCGATGAAAACGAGGCTGGTCACGGTCGGGTCGATCGGCGGCGGATTGAGCACCGGGCCCGACGGCGGATTCGGCAGCTGCGTGTCGGTCGCGGTGCTGGTGTTGCCCGCCGCATCGGTGACGACGACGCGGATCGTGTCACCGGCCTGCGCCGCGATCTGCACGCTGTACGTGCCGTTGCTGGCAATCGCCTGCGTGGTATTCGTGCGCAGGTTGGTGACGGTCACCGTGCTGCCCGCCTCCGCCGTGCCGCTGACAGTGATCTGGCCGTCCGCGAGTTCGCCGAGTTCGGCGGTGGGCGCCTCCGGCGGCGTGCTGTCCAGCGTGAGGCTGAAGCTGTACGTGGCCTGGCTGCCGTGGCTGTCGGTGGCGATCAGCGTGTAGCTGTTGAGGCCTTCGCCGAGGGTGAGGGTTTTCGTGAACTGCTGCGTCGGCGGCGGCGCGGCGAGCGGATCGCCGTTGAGCGTCAGCGTCACCGGTTCGTTGACGAAGCCGAGCAGCGTTTGCTGCGGCTGGTTGGTGAGCGCGCCGTCGACCGGGCTGGTGACGGCGATCACCGGCGGCAGGTCGATGAAGAAACTGTCGTGCAGCGCGGCGGACGCGTGGTTGAGGAAATCGGTGGCGGTGCCGTCGAGCACGATCTCGCCTTCAGAGAGTGCGCCCGGCGAATAGACGGCGTCGCTGCCGGCGATCGTCCACGACGACGACGGAATCGCCACGCCGTCGAGCGTGAAGTCGAGCACGAACGCTTCGAGGTAATCGTCGCCGGGGTCGCAGGGGCGGCTGTTGCACGACGCGCCGAGCGTGAGGTGAATGTCGGTGTACGGCTGCGTGAGCACGCTGCCGGAGGCCGGCGATTGCAATTTTACCGTTGGCAGCAACTGCGCCGGCATCACGCCGAATATCGTCCTGCCGGACGTATCCGCACCGGCCACCAGCGTACCGAGCAGGCTGCCGTTCGCGGAGAAGTGCGCGACGAGGCCGCCATTGGCGCCCAGCCAGAAGGTTTCCGTCTGCGGCTCGAATGCCAGGTTGCGGGGCTTCTTGATGGCCAGCGGCGACAGCAGGATGGTGCGGACCGGGTTGCCGCCGCGCCCGAACACGTGCAGCGCATCGCCGCTGGCCAGCCAGACTTCGCCGCTGAACGCGTTGAGCGCCAGCGGGCTGATGAACTGCGGCAGCGGCGCCGGCTGCGCGCGCACGATGACCGGGGCCGCGAAGGTCGCGGTGTCGATGCGCGCCAGCAGGCGCGGGCCGGCCAGCCACAATGCCTCGCCCAGGGTGTCGACGGCCAGCGAGTCGGGCTTGTCCGCAAAACCGAGGGCCGCCAGCGTGGCGCGGCGGACAATCTGCCCGTTCGGCGAGAAGGCGATCAGCTCGCGCCGGGTCAGCACCCACAACGTTTCGTCGAAGCCCATCGCGGCGTGCAGGACCGGGTCCGGCAGCCGCGTGACGACATCCGGCGTGCCCTGCGGATTCAGGCGCAGGAGCACGTGGCCGGCGCCCACCCACAGGTTGCCGCCATAGGGGTTGAGCACGGGTCGATAGTTCGTTTCGCCCTGGTCGAGGTAGGCCGCCAGCGAGGTATCGACCATGACCGGGCCGGCCGGCGAAAACTGCATCAGCCGGGTCTCGGTCAGTACCCACAGGCTGCGGTCGTAGGGGTCGACCGCCATTGCCCGCACCCCGTCCGGCAGGGCCAGCGTGCGCAGCAGGCTGTGGTCGGCCACATCGACCTGCGTGGCCGCCGGGCCGCCGTAACTGGTCCAGACCGGCACGCCACCGGGCAGGGAGTGACTGGACGATGCGACCAGCGCGGACAGGACCAGCAGCAGCGTGGCGATAAAGGCGGGGGCGCGGCGGGAAACGCCGCGCAGGCGGGCACCGGGGCGGAACATGAAGCACTCCTT
Source organism: Pseudomonadota bacterium (assembly GCA_049323295.1). Lineage (GTDB taxonomy): Bacteria > Pseudomonadota > Gammaproteobacteria > Pseudomonadales > JADFDG01 > JADFDG01. Next base: position 430,924 of record JBMOON010000050.1, on the reverse strand, counting down.
TGCCCGGGAAAGCGGCGCCGCCCGGAAGCAGTCAGTTGTTTTACCGATCAGCAGACGGCGAAAACTGCCCCGAAATACTTAGCCCGGCAAGCGCCCGGCGACGGCCGGCCCTGTTGCCGGTGCCAGTCCTCACTAACTGAAGCTCCCGCTGCGCTCAGGTAGAAGCCGGGAGCCCCGGCCGCTAACATGTCCCTCCCAGTACCACCGCACCGCGGTACCCCTGCCCGACTTGGACAGTAGCCCCCAAACCGCCAGCCTCATCCTCGAACCGTACGATGCCCGCCGCCTGGCCGTGCTCTGCGGTCGTCTCGACGAGCACCTGCGCCAGATCGAACGCCGCCTTGGTGTCGACATCCGCAACCGCGGCAACCAGTTCCAGTTCTCGGGCGAAGCGGCCTCGGTGAAGGCCGCCTCCGCGCTGCTCGAACGCCTCTACGACCAGACCGCCGACGGCGAGATCACGCCGGACGACGTGCACGTCCAGCTGCAGGAATCCAGCGTCCACGATCCCCGCCCGGCCGGCGAGGAACGGGCCGTCCTGCGCACCCGCCGCGGCTGGATCCGGCCGCGCGGCGAAAACCAGGTCAGGTACGTCGAGCGCATCCTCGACCACGACATCAGCTTCGGCGTCGGCCCGGCCGGCACCGGCAAGACCTACCTCGCCGTTGCCGCCGCGGTCGACGCGCTGGAGCGCGACGAAGTGCGCCGCATCCTGCTGGTGCGCCCGGCGGTGGAAGCCGGCGAGAAACTCGGCTTCCTGCCCGGCGACCTCGCCGAGAAGATCAACCCGTACCTGCGGCCGCTGTACGACGCGCTGTACGAGATGCTCGGCTTCGAGCGCGTCGCCAAGCTGCTGGACCGCCAGGTGATCGAGGTCGCGCCGCTGGCCTACATGCGCGGCCGCACGCTGAACAACAGCTTCATCATCCTCGACGAGGCGCAGAACACCACGCGCGAGCAGATGAAGATGTTCCTCACCCGCCTCGGTTTCGGCTCGAAGGCAGTGATCACCGGCGACATCAGCCAGATCGACCTGCCGCGCGGCACCGACTCCGGCCTGATCCACGTCATCAACGTGCTCAAGGACGTGAAAGGCATCGCCTTCACCCATTTCGAATCCCGCGACGTGGTCCGCCACACGCTGGTACAACGCATCGTCGAAGCCTACGACCGCCATGACGGCACTCCGCAAGACCGCCGGTAAGCCGCGGCCCGTCCGCCGCACCGCCGCCAACCGCCACGCCGCTCCCACGCCGGCGGCAGACACCCTCGCGCTCGACCTGCAGGTGCGCAGCCGCGCCCGGCACGTCCCGTCCCGGCGTGCGTTCGCGCAGTGGGTGCAGGCAGCGCTGGCCGGACGCGTGACCGGTGCCGCGGAACTGACGCTGCGGGTGGTGGGTCCGGCGGAAATGCAGACGCTGAACCGCGAGTACCGCGACAAGGACTACGCCACCAACGTGCTCTCGTTTCCGTTCGAGGTCCCTGCCGGCATCGAACTGCCGGTACGGGTGCTGGGCGACATCGTGTTGTGCGCGCAGACCGTGCAGCGCGAAGCGCGCGAGCAGGAAAAACCGGTGCAGGCGCACTGGGCCCACCTGACGGTGCACGGCGTGCTGCACCTGCTGGGCATGGACCACATGACAACGCGTGAAGCCCGCGCCATGGAAAGCGCGGAGATCGCGGTACTGAAGGAGCTGGGTTTCGGGAATCCCTATGAGTGACGACAACCATCAGCGGTCCTGGCTGGACCGGATCGCCGACTTCATCACCGGCGAACCGCACGACCGTGCCGACCTGATCGAAATACTGCGCGCCTGCCACAAGCGCGGCCTGTTCGGCACCGAGGCGCTCGGCATCGTCGAGGGCGCGCTGTCGATCACCGACATGCAGGTGCGCGAAGCGATGGTCCCGCGACCGCAGATGATCGCCATCCGGGCCGGCCAGCATCCGCGCGAATTCCTGCCGCTGGTGGTCGATTCCGCGCACTCGCGCTTCCCGGTGCTCGACGACGACGACGAGGACACCGTGCTCGGCATCCTGCTGACCAAGGACCTGCTGGCCGCCAGCGCCGGGAACCGGCTCGACAGCTTCGTGCTGAAACAGCACCTGCGGCCGCCGATGTTCGTCCCCGAGAGCCGCCGCCTGGACGCGCTGCTGCGCGATTTCCGGCAGAAGCGCCAGCACATGGCGCTGGTGATCAACGAATACGGCGGCATCGCCGGCCTGATCACCATCGAAGACGTGCTGGAACAGATCGTCGGCGAGATCGAGGACGAACACGACGTCGACGAGAGCGACGCCCACATCCGGGAAATCGGCAAGGGCCAGTGGGTGGTTCGCGCGCAGGTGCCGGTCGACGAGTTCAACGGCTATTTCGGCACCAGCTTCCCCGAAACCGACTACGACACCGTCGGCGGCGTGGTCATCGCCCAGTTCGGCCGGCTGCCGGCGCGCGAGGAAAGCATCGCCATCGGCGACCTGACCTTCCGCGTGCTCAATGCCGACAACCGCAGCGTGCGCCTGCTGCAAGTGACGCGCGCCGCGTGAACGCCCTGCGCAACCTGCTGCCGGCCCGCGGCAGCCTGCTGGCCGTGCTCGCCGGCGGCCTGAACACGCTGGCCTTCGCGCCGTTCGGTCTGTGGCCGCTGGCGGTGCTGTCACCGCTGGCACTCTATCTGCTGCTGCGCGGCCTCGACGTTCGCACCGCCTTCCGGCGCGGTTTCGCCTACGGTTTCGGTTTCTGGCTGGCCGGCGTGAGCTGGGTGTACGTCTCGATCCACGTCTACGGCTACACGCCGGTCGGCATGGCCGTGTTCCTGACGCTGGCCTTCGCCGCCCTGCTGGCGCTGCTGTTCTTCGCCTGGTGGACCGCGCTGTACGCGTATCTGGCGCGCGGCGTACTGCGGCCGCTGCCGTTCGTGGCGCTGTGGGTGCTCGCCGAATGGGTGCGCAGCTGGCTGTTCACCGGCTTTCCGTGGCTCTACCAGGGTTACGCGTTCATCGACACGCCGCTGGCCGGCTACGCGCCGACCGGCGGCGTGCTGCTGCTGAGCGCCGTCGTGCTGGCGATCGCGGTGCTCGCCGCCGATCTCGCGCAGGGCACCCGCCGCGCGCGCGTCGTCGCCGCACTGGCGATCGCCGGCCTGGTGGCCGGCGGCGCCCTGCTCGGAACGCTGCGCTGGACGGAGCCGGCCGGCCGGCCGCTCACCGTGAGCCTGGTGCAGGGCAACATCCCGCAGGACCAGAAATGGCTGCGCGAGATGCAGCAGCCGACGATCGACATCTACACCGGCCTGACGAAGGACGAGTGGGGCCGCGACATCGTGATCTGGCCGGAAGCGGCGATCCCGAAATTCATGCACGAGGCGTGGCCGGTCCTGGAGTCGCAGGCGCAACTGGCCGCGGCCGGCGGCAGCACCTTCATCACCGGCATTCCGTACGTCTACCAGCGCAACCGCGAATACGTGTTCCACAACACCGTGCTGGCGATGCGCGGGCCGGAAAGCTTCGCCATGTACCACAAGGCGAACCTGGTTCCGTTCGGCGAAGTGGTGCCCTTCGCGCCGCTGCTGCGCGCCATCGCGCCGTTCTTCAGCCTGCAGGGCATTCCGCTGGAAGGTTTCACGTCCGGGCCCGACGGGCAGGCGCCGCTGCCGGCCAAAGGGCACCGGCTGGCCACGTTCCTCTGCTACGAGATCGTCTACGCCGACTACGTGCGCCGCCACGCCGCTGCCGCCGACGTCCTGCTGACCCTGAGCAACGATGCCTGGTTCGGCAGCAGCCACGGTCCGCGCCAGCATTTCCAGATCGCCCGCATGCGGGCGCTGGAGACCGGCCGCTGGCTGGTGCGCGACACCAACACCGGCATCACGGCGATCGTCGACGACCGGGGCCGGGTGGTGGCGCGCGCCGAGCCGTTCACCCGCACGGTGCTGCGCGGCGAAGTGCAGCCGATGCAGGGCCGCACGCCGTTCATGATCACCGGCGAGTGGCCGGTGCTGTTCGGGATTGCCGCCGTGCTCGCGGCGGCCTGGCGTCGCCGCCGGACCTGAAATCCTAGGCCGGGGCTTCCTGGAAGAATTCGCCGCCGCAGTGCGCGCAGGGCACGAGCTCGGCGGTGTCGCGGGTCACGTGTTCGGCCCCGCAGACCAGGCAACGGAAGCGGCTCGCCAGCACGCGCTCGCCGGCCATCAGGAACGGCCGGTCGGGATCGATGCGCTCCATGAAGGCGACCAGCTCGGGAACCTCGTCGTGGCCGGCCACGTCCTTCAGCTTGCGGCGCAGGGCCTCGCCGTCCAGCAGCAGCCAGTCGCCCACGGCCCGGCGGACCTCCGACATCGCCTGCCGCACCCGCTTCACGTCGGTCTTCGCCGTGTCGCCCAGGTACGCGTTCACCAGCGCCAGCTCGTCTTTCAGCCAGTCCAGCAGGTGCCCGTCGTCGTTGTCGCGCGTCATGGTGTTGCCCTTGCCGGATGGCTCCCGGCTCCGTTCCCGACCTCCCGATGATAAGCGCAGGCCGCGCCGGTTGTGCCAGCCGCCGCGCTACCGGGCCGCGACGGCGCTCGGGTATCCTTGCCGACTCCGCCCGGACCGCGCTCCCGCGCCTGCCGCCATCCCCGCCGGCAGGCCATTCCTGCGGCCGGCCGCCCCGAACTCCGCACGTGCCCAGCCCATGAAAGAGCAGTACCAGCCCGAGCTCATCGAACCCGCCGCCCAGCGGCAGTGGGAGGCCAACCAGACCTTCGTCGTCCGCGAGGACGATGCAAAGGAAAAGTTCTACTGCCTGTCGATGTTTCCGTACCCCTCCGGCCGGTTGCACATGGGTCATGTGCGCAACTACACCATCGGCGACGTGATCGCGCGCTTCCAGCGCATGAACGGCAGGAACGTGCTGCAGCCCATGGGCTGGGACGCCTTCGGCCTGCCGGCGGAAAACGCCGCGATCAAGAACCGGGTGCCGCCGGCGAAGTGGACCTACGAAAACATCGCCTACATGCGCGACCAGCTGAAGCGGCTCGGCTTCGGTTACGACTGGACGCGCGAGATCGCGACCTGCCACCCGGAGTACTACCGCTGGGAACAGTGGTTCTTCACCCGGCTGCTGCAGAAAGGGATCGTCTACAAGAAAAACTCGGTGGTTAACTGGGACCCGGTCGACCAGACCGTGCTCGCCAACGAACAGGTGATCGACGGCCGCGGCTGGCGCTCCGGCGCACCGGTGGAACGTCGCGAGATTCCGCAGTGGTTCCTGAAGATCACCGCCTACGCGGAAGAACTGCTAAAGGACCTCGACCAGCTGACCGAATGGCCGGAACAGGTGCGCACCATGCAGCGCAACTGGATCGGCCGCAGCGAAGGCCTGGAGTTTTCGTTCGCGCTGAAGGGTTCGAAAGACCGGCTCACCGTCTACACCACGCGCCCGGACACGCTGATGGGCGTCACCTACGTCGCCGTCGCCGCCCAGCATCCGCTGGCGAAGAAAGCGGCCGCCGCCAACCATGAAGTCGCCGACTTCGTGGCCGAATGCGGCATGGGCAAGGTCGCCGAGGCCGACATGGCCACCATGGAGAAGAAGGGCATCTTCTCCGGCGTGTACGCCGTGCATCCGGTCACCGGCGCCGAAGTCCCGGTGTGGATCGCCAACTTCGTACTGATGGAATACGGTTCCGGCGCCGTAATGAGCGTGCCGGCACACGACGAGCGCGACCACGAGTTCGCGAAGAAATACGATCTGCCGATCAAGGTCGTGATCGCCCCGGCCGACCTCGCCGCGCAGCTGAAAGCGGCCGGCGTGTCGCTGGCCTCCGACCCCTGCGGCGAGAAGGCCGCGGGCGCCGAAGCCTTCGCGCAGTACGCCAACGGCGTGCTCGGCAAAGCCGCATACACCGAGAAAGGCGTGCTGGTCGATTCCGGCGAATTCAGCGGCCTCGCCTCGGAAGACGCATTCCGCCGGATCGCCGACGCCTTCGCAGCGAAAGGCATCGGCGAAGTGAAGGTGAACTACCGCCTGCGGGACTGGGGCGTCTCCCGCCAGCGCTACTGGGGCTGCCCGATCCCGGTCATCAACTGCGCGAAGTGCGGCGCCGTGCCGGTGCCGGAAAAAGACCTTCCCGTCGTGCTGCCGGAGAACGTCACCGTCACCGGCGACGGTTCGCCGCTGAAAAAAATGCCGGAATGGTACAAGTGCAAGTGCCCGTCCTGCGGTGGCGACGCCGAGCGCGAGACGGACACCTTCGACACCTTCATGGAGTCGAGCTGGTACTACGCGCGCTACGCCTGCCGCGATCTCGCCACCGGCATGCTGGACAAACGCGCCTCGTACTGGACGCCGGTCGACCAGTACATCGGCGGCATCGAGCACGCGATCCTGCACCTGCTCTACTCGCGTTTCTTCCACAAGCTGATGCGCGACGAAGGCCTGGTGAACTCGGATGAACCGTTCAGGCGCCTGCTGACGCAGGGCATGGTGGTGGCCGGCACCTGGTACCGCGAGGACGCGAAGGGCGGCAAGCACTGGTTCAGCCCGGTCGACGTCGACTGCGAACGCGACGCGCACGGCAAGGTGACGAAAGCATGGCTGGTGTCCGACGGCCAGCCGGTGCACTTCGGCGGCATCGAGAAGATGTCGAAGTCGAAGAACAACGGCGTCGATCCGCAGGGCATGATCGAGAAATACGGCGCCGACACCGTGCGCCTGTTCATGATGTTCGCCGCGCCGCCGGATGCCTCGCTGGAATGGTCGGACGCCGGCGTCGAGGGTGCGCAGCGGTTCCTCAAGCGCCTGTGGAAGATGGTGTACGAGCACGTCGCCGCCGGCCCGGCCGGCAGGGCGGACGTCGCCGCAGTCAGCGATGGCGCGAAAGACCTGCGCCGCAAGACGCACGAGACCATCGCCAAGGTCAGCGACGACGTCGCCCGTCGCTACACTTTCAACACCGCCATCGCCGCGGTGATGGAGCTGGCGAACGCCGTGCAGAAATTCCAGCCGGCCTCGGCGGCGGAACGCGGCGCGACGCAGGAAGCCCTGGAAGCCATGGTGCTCCTGCTGTCGCCCATCGTCCCGCACGTCACTGCCGAACTCTGGCGCGAGCTGGGCCATGCCGGCGAACTGGTCGACACTCCCTGGCCGAAAGCGGACGCCTCGGCCCTGGTGCGCTCGACACTGGAAATCGTGCTGCAGGTGAACGGCAAGCTGCGCGGCAAGCTCAGCGTCGCCGCCGACACGCCGAAGGACGCGCTGGAAAAACTCGCACTGGCCGACGAATCGGTGCAGAAGTTCATGGAAGGCAGGCCGGCGAAGAAGGTGATCGTGGTGCCGGGAAAACTCGTGAACGTGGTGGTCTGACGCCATGCGCCACGCTGTCGCCGCCGCCTGCATCGCCCTGCTGTGCGTGCAGCTGGCCGGTTGCGGCTTCCACCTGCGCGGCCAGCAGCCGCTGCCGGAAAACTGGGCCCAGGTCGCGGTGCGCGACGTGGCCTCGCGCAATCCGCTCGGCCGCGGCGGCGACAGCTGGTACGAATCCGGGCGCGAGGGCATGCGCCGCGAACTGGTCCGTGCACTGCAGGAAGCCGGCTTCACCGTCGACCCGCAGGCGTCGCTGGCCATCGAGCTGCTCGGCACCACGGTGAAGCGTCGCGCCGCCAGCATCGACGCCACCGCCAGCGCCGCCGAATACCAGGTCGACTATGCGGTGCGCTTCCGCATCGTCGGCAGCGACGGCGCGCAGGTGGTGCCGGAATCCTCGATCAGCACCGACAGCAGCTACCGCAACAACGAGGGCGCGGTGCTCGGTTCCGCCGAGCAGGAAGTCACGGTCTACGAAGACCTCCGCCGCGAACTGGCCCGCCGCATCGTCGACCAGTTGCGCCGCAAGGCGGCGGCCGTGCCGCAAGCCCATGCAACTGCGCCCTGACCGGCTCCAGGCGCAACTTGCCGACCGCCTGCTGCCGGCGTGGCTGGTGTGCGGTGCGGAACCGCTGATCGTCCTCGAATGCGCCGATGCCATCCGCAGCGCGGCGCGCGCAGCCGGCTGCAGCGAACGCGACGTAATGAACGTCGAGGGCGCGTTCGACTGGAACCGGCTGCGCGAATCGGCCGGCAGCATGTCGCTGTTCGGCGACCGGCGACTGCTCGAACTGCGGCTGGATCGCGTGCCGTCGCCCGACGGCCAGAAAGCGATCGCCGAATGGTGTGAACGCGCCGGCGACGACACGGTGCTGCTGGTCATCGCCGGCGCCCTGGAGAAAAAGCAGCTCGCCGCCGAGTGGGTGTCGGCGATCGAGGGCATCGGCGCGGTGGTGCAGGCCTGGCCGGTGTCGCGCGCCGAATTGCCGGCGTGGATCCGCCGCCGCCTTGCCGCCCGCAACGTCGAGGCCGATACCGCGGCGCTGGAGCTGCTGGCCGACCGCCTCGAAGGCAACCTGCTGGCGGCACAGCAGGAAATCGATCGCATTGCCCTGCTGTTCGGCGCCGGCCGTATCGGCAGCGAACAACTGGCGGCGGTCATCGCCGACCATGCCCGCTACGATCTCGAGGGAGCACTGGATGCCGCGCTGGCCGGCGACGGCGTGCGTGCATTGCGCATGCTCGAAGGCCTGCGCGAGGAAGGCGAATCCACGGTGCCGCTGCTGTGGCTGGTACAGCGCGACGTGCGCGGCCTGCTGCTCGCCGCCGAACTCATGACCCAGGGCCGCGGCGAACAGGCGGCGCTGGAAGGCGCCGGCATCTGGCGCAATCGCCAGGCCGCGCTGGCGCCGGCCCTGCGTCGCCTGCGCCTGCCGGCGCTGCGCGCCCTGCTCGCCGATTGCGCGAAGGCGGAAAAAACCAACAAGGGACAGGCGCCCGGCTCGCCGTGGGACGCCATGGCCACGCTGCTGCTGCGCATCGCCGGCCGGAAGGCTCCGCCGGGCACCGGTCGCGAAATCGTCTGAGCCGCGTCAGCGGGCGTACACGATCACCGGCCGTAGCGTCGCCAGACGCGCAAGGCCGCCAGCACCGGCAGCAGCAGCACGGCCAGCCAGCCCAGTCCGAACACGACGGCCTGCAGGAAACCCGGCAACAGGTCGGAGTGCGGCCCGGCGAGCACGATCACCGCGCCGAAAGCCACGACGGCCACCAGCAGCAGTGACAGCAGATAAGTCAGGATCGTCAGCAGGATCCGCATGCGATCACTTCGTATGCCCGCCGGTCGCGGTTGCGTTCAGCCCGGATTCGCCTTGACCCACCAGACCAGCTGGCCGATGCGGTCGTGGCCGAAAAACATCTCGTCGCCGATGAAGAACGTCGGCGCACCGAAGGCGCCGCGACGCACCGCCTCGTCGCTGTTGTCCTTCAGTTTCTGCTTCACCGCTTCGTCGCCGGCACGCGCCACCGCCTCGGCACCGAGGATCGACGCGATGGCCTCCTGGTCGGCGACATCGATGCCGTCGAACCAGTAGGCGCGGAACATCTTCAGCGAGGCGGCCGGCAGGTCGGCCGCCGGCAGGCCGGCGAGCGTGCGCATCACCGGCAGCGAATTGGTGGGGAAGCGCGCCGGCATGCGCAGCGGCACGCCCAGCTGCGCGCTGCAGCGCGTGATGTCCTTGAGCAGGTACGGCGCCCGGGCCGGCACGGCGATCGGCGGCTGGTTGCCGGCGCCCCTGAACACGCCGCCCAGCAGGAACGGCCGCCACACCACCGGCAGCCCGGTCTCGCGCGCCACCGCATCCATCTGCGTGGCGGCCAGATAGCTGTACGGACTGCCAATGTCGTAGAAAAACTCGATCTGCCTGCCCATGGTTCACCTGTTGCCGTCGGGGTCTGCGGTTGTGGAAATTGTGCTCCGGCGCATTGCCGGCTGTCTTCGCGGCACAGCGGCCGCGCGCCGGTGCGGAAAGATGCGTTCCCGACATTGCCAGCCCCGGGCGCGCCCCGCAATATCGCCGGGACCCGATCACGGAGCCCCCGCATGAGCCTGCTGTCACGTCTTTTCCGCAAGGACGCCACCGACACCTCGAGCATCAGCTTCACCGCGCACTACACCGGCTACGTCTGGTACCGCAACGGCCTGTCCGCCGAGCCGTTCCGCACGCCGCGCGGCGCGCTCTACTACGCCCTGCTGTCGCCGTTCGAGGCAGTCGGCCGCCAGCTGGCCGGCGGCAACATCCGCGATTTCCTGCTGCAGCGGCATTACGTGATCGACCAGCTCATCGCCCGTGCCATCGAGGACGAAGGCGTCACCCAGGTACTGGAAATCGCCTGCGGCCTGTCGCCGCGCGGCTGGCGCTTCTGCGCAAAGTACCCGCAACTGCACTACGTCGAGGCCGACCTGCCCGACATGGCGCGGCGCAAGGCCGGCCTGCTGCGCGAATGCGGCGCGCTGTCCGAACGGCATCGCGTGGTGACCTGCAACATCCTGGTCGACGGCGACGACAGCCTGGAGGCCGTGATCGCCCGCGAGTTCGACACCTCGAAGCCGCTGCTGGTGGTCACCGAAGGACTGGTGAACTATTTCGATCTCGGCACCATCAGCGGTTTCTGGCAGCGCCTGGCGACCGTACTGCGGAAATTCCCCGCCGGCATCTACCTCACCGACAACTATCCGCTGCTCGACAATCACCCGTTCCGCCGGCTGCTGAAATCGCTGGGCGACACACTCGGGGCCGCCTCGCGCAGCAACGTCAGCTTCCACTTCGGCAGCGACGCCGCCATGGAGGCGCACTTCCGGAAAACGGGCTTCCGTATCGCCACCGCGCACAACCCGCGCGATCGCTACGACGACCTGCCGATCCCGCGCACGCGCGGCGACTCCTTCGTGCGGGTACTCGAAGCGCGAACCTGATCTCCGTCACTGTCACCGCGACGGAGTGCACTCATTCCGTCGCGCGATTCAGCTTCGCCACGAACATCGCGTCCGCATCGATGCGCGGACAGCCGTGCATCGCCTGCACTTCCAGCGTGAAGGCCGGATTCTGCGCCAGGAACGCGGCAACGATCTGCTCGTTCTCTTCGACGCGTACGCTGCAGGTGCTGTAGACCAGCCTGCCGCCCGGACGCACCGCCGCGGCCGCCGCCGTCAGCAGCTTCTGCTGCAGCGCCGGCAATTCACCCGGATCCGCATAACGGTAGCGCGCGTCCGGATTGCGCCGCCAGGTACCGCTCGCCGTGCAGGGCGCATCCACCAGCACGGCGTCGTAACCGTTGCGCTTGGCCACTTCGCGCGACAGCGCCGGCGTCGACTCGCCGTCCCAGACGAACGTCCGCACGTTGTGCAGGTCCGCCCGCTTCGCGCGGCGCGCCACTTCCTCCAGTACGTTGGCCCGGATGTCGGATGCATGCACCGCACCGCGCCCCTGCATCAGCGCCGCCAGCTGCAGCGACTTGCCGCCGCCGCCGGCACAGGCATCCCACACCGTTTCGCCCGGCTTCGGCGCCAGCACCCGGCCGACTTCCTGGCTGGCGCGGTCCTGGATTTCGATGTCGCCGTTCTTCCAGCAATCGAGGTCGTAGATGCCGCGCGGACCGATCACCGCCAGTGCGTCGCCGTCGAGATCGACGTCGTAGTCGGTTTCCAGCTCGGCCAGCACGGCATCGCGCTTCTGCGGCCGGTTGAGACGCAGCCACATCGGCGGGCGCACCGTCTGGAAGGCGACGAATTCGCGCAGCTCGTCCTCGCTCCAGCCACTGGCGGCGGCACGCGCACGCAGCACCGGTTCCCACGCCGGATCGAGACCGTGCCAGACCAGCCAGTACGGCAGGTGCTCGTCGGCATGCGCCTCGATTTCCGTATAGGCCCGGCCCAGCTTGTCGCCCAGCGAATATTTCTCGATGCCGCGCAGCGGCCATTCCTCGCGCACGTAGCGCGCCATCACGAGGGCCAGCGTGCGGTCCAGCGGCAGCGCCTTGAGTGCCGCCATATCGGTGAAGCCGGCGTGCAGCTCGCCGCGCGCCGCCAGATTGAGCGCCGCCCGCGCCAGGCTTGCATAGCGAACCACCGCGAACACCGCCTCGGACAACGCCTGCCGGTCGCGCCGGCCGAGCCGGCGGTCTTCCTTCAGCGCCTGGGCAAGGAAACGGTCGAGCTGCCAGGGACGGTCGGCAGCCAGCCAGCGGCCGAGCAGTTCGGCTGCCTGGTCGGTATGGGCAAAGGATTTTTTCACGGGGCACGGTCCGGCAGGGGGCCGCGCATTGTAGCCGGAGCGGCGCCCGGGCGGATCAGTAGATCCGGCGGACCGCGCTCTTCTCCTGCTCGCCGACCGGCTTGCGGATGAAGTACGCCGGATCCTTGAGCAGCTCGGCCCACTCCTCGGCACGCTGGATGTTGCCGTGCTTGAAGATGCAGCGCATCAGTCCCTGCTCGTTGTACTCGAACACCAGCAGGTCGCGCGAGAACTCCGGCGACTGCAGGTGCAGGGTGAGATCGCGCGTGTGTTCGGCCAGCGAGTGCGGCGAGGTCACCTGCAGGCAGCAACCGAAAAAGCTTATGTCGACGATCTTCACCGGCTGATCGAAACGGAAAGCATCGCCGATCATCGATTCGGAGGTGACCCGCGCCTGGGTATTGCACGGCACCACGCGCTCATGCCCGCGTCGCTCGAGGGCAGCGATCTGCGGCTTCGGCACCACCCGCACGCCCGGCACCTGCTCCAGCGGCACGCCGCGCAGGAAGGCGGAGAACAGCTCCAGCGATTCGTCGCGCTTCTCCAGCTGCGGCAGGTGATCGGCGCCCTCGATCAGCACGAAGGTGGCGTTCGGGCACTTGGCGGCGAACGAACCGTTCTCGTGCGGCAGCGTGAAGCTGTCGTATTCGCCGGTGGTCACCAGCGTCTCGCATTTCGGATAGCCGAGGATCCCCTCGACTTCCAGCAGGCGGGCGGCATTGATGTGGTAGCGCGCCTGCTCGTTGTCGGTGAAATGGGCCATCTGCTTCTGGAACAGGCGGCGGGCGGTCGGCGTGATACCGGTTTCCTTCAGCTTGCCGTAGTTCACCAGATACAGCACCACGGCCTGGCCGAACTCCTCCATGCGCTGCTCGTCGAGCACGCGCACCGATTCCTCCAGCAGCATGCGCCAGGCCTTGCGCGGCTTGGGAATGATGCCGGCAACGATCAGCTTTTCGGTGAGCTGCGGATGCTTGTAGGCGAACGTGCTGGCGACCACCGAACCCAGCGACAGGCCCATCATCGACACTTTCGGAATCTGCAGCTGCACGACGAATTCGTGCAGCAGGCCGGCAAGGTCCTCGATCCCGAGCTCCGGCGCCAGCTGGTCGTTGTTGCCCAGCGAGGGCAGGTCGACCAGGATCACCGGGAAATCGACCTGGATGCGCTCGACACAGAACTTGTACGAGTTGAAGTTCTGGAAGGCGCCGCCGAGCACGACCAGCGGCACCTTGTGCTCGTTTTCCGGCAGCGAGAACGCGACGTAGTCGACCCGCCACTTGCCGACATGGTGCCGGCGTGGCTCACCCTTCAGCGCCGCGCGGTCGTACTGCTGGTAGGTCAGTCGCATGTTGTTCTTCTTCTGCGGACGGACGGCCGGGGCCGTCCGGGAAACGTATCCTAGCCCAATGTTTCCCGGGGATGTTTGACCCGGCAGCCGCCCGGGCCATGCCGGCGACGACAGGCCCGGACCGGACACGACAGGCATTCCACGACAGCGGCCCGGTACTGCCGGCCGCTATAATCCCGGCTTTGCCCCGATTGCCGACCCGCCATGACCGCCCAGGCCAGCCCCGATTCCTCCGTCCGCACCGCCATGACCGCGCTGGGCGTCGCCGCCCGCGCCGCCGCCCGGGACATGGCCCGCGCACCGACCCGGCAGAAAAACGCCGCCCTCGACGCCACCGCCGAAGCGATCCGCGCCGGCCGGGCAGCCCTGCTGGCCGCCAATGCCGAGGATGTCGCTGCCGCCCGCGCCGGCGGTCTCGACGACGCCATGATCGACCGCCTCACGCTGACCGAGGCCCGCATCGACGGGATGCTGGAAGGCCTGGCCCAGGTGGCGGCGCTGGCCGACCCGATCGGGGAGATCAGCGACCTGCGCTACCGCCCCACCGGCATCCAGGTCGGCCACATGCGGGTGCCGCTGGGCGTGGTGGGCATCATCTACGAATCGCGCCCCAACGTGACCATCGAGGCGGCGAGCCTGTGCCTGAAGAGCGGCAACGCGACGATCCTGCGCGGCGGCTCGGAAGCGATCCGCAGCAACCGCGCGCTGGCCGCCTGCATCCGTACCGGACTGAAGAAGGCCGGCCTGCCGGAAACCGCCGTGCAGGTGGTGGACACCACCGACCGCGCCGCGGTCGGCATGCTGGTGGCGATGCCCGAATACGTCGACGTGATCATTCCCCGCGGCGGCAAGGGCCTCATCGAACGCGTCAGCGCCGAAGCGAAGGTGCCGGTGATCAAGCATCTCGACGGCAACTGCCACGTCTACATCGACGCGAAAGCGGATCTCGACAAGGCCGAGCGCATCGCCTTCAACGCGAAGACGCACCGCTACGGCGTGTGCAACGCGATGGAAACCCTGCTGGTGCACAAGGACGTCGCCGCCGCGATCCTCCCCCGCCTGAAGAAACAGTACGACACGAAACAGGTCGAACTGCGCGGCGACGACCGCACGCGCACCGTGCTCGGCGCCGCGGTGAAACCCGCCGGCGAGCAGGACTGGTACGAGGAGTACCTGGCGGCGATCCTCGCCGTGAAGGTGGTCGACAGCGCCGACGAGGCGATCGACCACATCAACAAGTACGGTTCGCACCACACCGACGCGATCGTCACCGAGGACTACACGCTGGCGCGCCGCTTCCTCACCGAAGTGGATTCCAGCAGCGTGATGGTGAATGCGTCGACGCGCTTTGCCGACGGTTTCGAATACGGCCTCGGCGCCGAGATCGGCATCTCCACCGACAAATTCCACGCCCGCGGCCCGGTCGGCCTCGAAGGCCTCACCAGCCGCAAATGGGTGGTACTGGGCGACGGTCACGTTCGTGGCGGTTGAGCCCCGCATCGTTTTCGGCGGCACGTTCGATCCGGTACACGACGGCCATCTGGCCGTCGCCCGCACGGTGCGCGACCGCTTCCGCGCCACGGTGCATTTCGTGCCCGCCGGCGATCCGCCGCACCGGCCGCCGGCACACGCCGCGGCCGTCCACCGGCTGGCCATGCTGCGGCTGGCGATCGGCGACGAGCCCGGCCTGGCCATCGATACCCGGGAACTGGCGCGCGGCGCGCCCAGCTGGACCATCGATACCGTCGAGGAGCTGCGCCGCGAACTGCCCGCCGCCACCCCGCTGCTGCTGGTGATCGGCATGGACTCGCTGCGGCAGTTCACCACATGGAAACGCTGGCAGGACATCCTCGCGCAGGCCCATCTGGTCGCCTGCACCCGCCCCGGCCAGGGCATGCCCACCGCACGGGAGCTCGGCGAACCGGGCACGCACCTGACCGTCGACGAACGTGAACTGCTCGCCAGTCCCGGCGGCCGCGTACTGATCGAAACCGCCACCGCTGCTACCATGGCGGCCACCGGAATCCGTGCCGCACTGGCCGCCGGCGGCCACCCGGCGGGCCTCGCCCCCGCGGTGCGCGACTACATCACCAGCCACCGTCTCTACCAAACTCCCGGAGCCGCGCCGCGCGCATGAATGCCGAGCAACTGTCCACGCTGGTGAACGAAGCGCTTGCCGACCTGAAGGCGCAGAACGTGGTCTCGCTCGACGTCGCCGGGATGACCAGCATCGCCGACCGCATCGTCATCGCCAGCGGCACCTCGTCGCGGCACGTGAAATCGCTGGCCGACAGCGTGATCGAGCGCGCGAAGCAGCAGGGCGTCAGACCGCTGGGCGTCGAGGGCGACGCGACCGCCGAATGGGTGCTGGTCGACCTGGGCGACGTCATCGTGCACGTGATGACGCCGGCCACCCGCCAGTACTACGACCTCGAACGCCTGTGGTCGCTCGGCAGCGCCGACGCCGCGAAGGCAGCCGATGCCCGGCCGCCGAAAACCGGCCGGAAAGACGAGTCGTGAACACGCCGCGATGAAGGTCCGGCTGATCGCCGTCGGTGAACGCATGCCTGCCTGGGTGGAAACCGCCGTCTCCGAATACGCCAAGCGGCTGTCCGGCGAAATCCGGCTGGACGTCGTCGAGATCCCCGCGGGCAAGCGCAGCAAGAGCAGCGATCTCGAACGCATCCGCGAACAGGAAGGCGAACGCATGCTCGCGGCACTGCACACCGACGACCGGGTGATCGCGCTGGACGTCGGCGGCAAGTCGCTGTCGACGCCGGCGATGGCCGCCGAGCTGGCGAAAACCCTGCCGGAAGGCCGCGACGTCGCCCTGCTGGTCGGCGGCCCGGAAGGCCTCGCGCACTGCGCCCTCGCCCGGGCACGCGAACGCTGGTCGCTGTCGGCGCTGACCCTGCCGCATCCGCTGGTGCGCGTGCTGGTTGCCGAACAGGTCTACCGCTGCTGGTCGCTGCTGCGCGGCCACCCCTACCACCGCTGACGAACCGCCATGGCCCGCCGCCGCCACATCACCAAGGACAACCAGCGCGAAAGCCGCATGCACGAATCGCGCGTGCGGGTGATGGGCACGGTGATGCTGGTGCTGTTCGGGCTGTTGCTGCTGCGCGCGTTTTACCTGCAGGTGTGGCGCTACGACCACTACACCACGATTTCCGACGAGAACCGGATCCAGACGTCGCCGATCGCGCCCAACCGCGGGCTGATCCTCGATCGCAACGGCACCGTGCTGGCGGAAAACCGGCCGAGCTTCTCGCTGAACATCATCAAGGAACAGGTGCCGGACCTCGACGTCCTGCTCGCCGACCTGCAGGTTTTGCTGCAGCTGTCCGACGAGGAACTGAAACGTTTCCGCGACCGCGTGCGCCGTTCGCGGCCGCTGGAAAGCGTGCCGCTGCGCGGCCGGCTGAGCGACGAGGACGTGGCAGCACTCTCGGTCAACCGCCACCGGCTGCCCGGCGCGCGTATCGAAACCGAACTGGTGCGCTGGTATCCGCACGGTGAAATGCTGGCGCACGCCCTGGGCTACGTGAACCGCATCAACGACAAGGATCTCGAGATCCTCGACCCGGTGAACTACAACGGCACCCACTACATGGGCCGCACCGGCGTCGAACGCCAGTACGAATCCGTGCTGCACGGCCGCGTCGGCTACCAGCAGGCGGAAACCAACGCCTACGGCCGGGTGATGCGCGTACTGGACCGCATCGACCCGGTACCGGGCAGCAATGTCGGCCTCTATCTGGATTTCGACACCCAGAAGGCGGCCTTCGACGCGATGGCCGGCCGGCGCGGCGCCGTGGTCGCGCTGGATCCGCTCACCGGCGGCGTCCTCGCCTTCGTGTCGACGCCGGGCTTCGATCCCAACCTGTTCGTCACCGGCATTTCCGGCGATGACTACCGCTACTACGCCGATCATCCCGACCGGCCGCTGTACAACCGCGCGATCCAGGGCCAGTACCCGCCCGGCTCGACGATCAAGCCGATGGTCGCGCTGGCCGCACTGCACTACGGCACGGTGACGCCCGCCTTCTCGATCGCCGATCCCGGTTTCTTCCGGCTGCCCGGCGACTCGCACCAGTACCGCGACTGGAAGAAGGGCGGCCACGGCATGGTGAACGTCCACAAGGCGGTGGTCGTTTCCTGCGACACGTTCTTCTACACCGTCGGCCACCGCATGGGCATCGACAAACTCGCCGGTTTCCTCGGCGGCTTCGGTCTCGGTCAGCGCACCGGCATCGACGTACCGAACGAACTGCCCGGCGTGCTGCCGTCGCCGGAATGGAAACGCCGCGTGCTGAAGCAGCCGTGGTACGGCGGCGAAACCATCAGCGTGGTGATCGGCCAGGGCTACATGCTGATGACGCCGCTGCAGCTCGCCGTCGCCGCCGCCACCGCCGCCAACCGCGGTTTCATGGTGACGCCGACCTTCGTGCGCCGCATCGACGACGCCAGCCTGCCGCCGCCGCCGCGCCGGCGCTCGGTGGTGGTGGCCGACCAGACCTACTGGGACAGCGTCGCCGCATCGATGCAGGGCGTGATGGAGCCCGGGGGCACCGCATCGGTCGTCGGCCGCGGCCTGCAGTACCACATGGCCGGCAAGACCGGCACGGCACAGGTACGCGCCATCGCCCAGGGCAAGACCTACAACGAGGCGGAAGTCGCGGAACGGCACCGCGACCACGCGTTGTTCATCGCCTTCGCGCCGGCCGAAGCGCCGCGCATCGCCATCGGGGTGATCGTCGAGAACGGCTCGCACGGCTCCACGGCAGCCGCACCGGTGGCGCGCGCGGTCGCCGACACCTGGCTGCTCAAGCAGCCGGATTTCGTACCGCTGCCGCCGGCCACCACCAGCCGGATCGTACCGGGAGGCGACGATGAGTGATTTCCTCCGCCAGTTGCCGGGCGGCAGCATGTCCGGTTCGCGCTGGGCACGGCTGCTGCACATCGACCGGCCGCTGATGACGATGCTCGGCCTGTTCTGCCTGTTCAGCCTGTTGCTGCTGTACAGCGCGAGCGGGCAGAACCTCGACACCGTGCTGCGGCAACTGCTGCGCATGCTGCTCGGCTTCGCCGTCCTGCTGGTGCTGGCCAACATTCCGCCGCGCACCCTGCGCTTCTGGGCGCCCTGGATCTATGCCGCCGGCATCCTGTTGCTGCTGGCGGTGATGCTGTTCGGCGAAATATCGAAAGGTGCGCAGCGCTGGCTGCATGTGCCGGGCTTCGGGCGCTTCCAGCCCTCGGAGCTGATGAAGCTGGCGCTGCCGCTGATGCTGGCCTGGTACTTCCACGAACGACCGCTGCCGCCGCGGCTGCCGCATCTCCTCGTCGCACTGGCGATCGTGCTGGTGCCGGCACTGATCGTCGCCGAGCAACCGGACCTGGGCACCGCACTGCTGATCGCCGCCGCCGGCCTGCTGGTGATCTTCTTTGCCGGCCTGAGCTGGTGGCTGATCGCCGGCGCGGTCGTGGTGCTGATCCCGGTGGGCTGGGCGCTGTTCGAATACGCCCTGCACGATTACCAGCGGCAGCGGATCCTCACCTTCCTCGATCCGGAAGCCGACAAGCTCGGCGCCGGCTGGAACGTGATCCAGGCAACGGCCGCGATCGGTTCCGGCGGCTTCACCGGCAAGGGCTGGCTCAACGGCACGCAATCGCACCTCGAGTTCCTGCCGGAAAGCTCCACCGACTTCATCGTCGCCGTACTCGGCGAGGAACTCGGCACTTTCGGCATCATCATCCTGCTTGCCAGCTATACGGCCATCATCGGCCGCTGCCTGTGGATCAGCCTGCAGGCACAGGACAGCTTCGGCCGTCTGCTCAGCGCGGCACTGTCGGTGATACTCGTGGTCTACGTATTCGTGAACGTCGGCATGGTGGCCGGACTGCTGCCGGTCGTGGGCGTTCCGCTGCCCCTGGTCAGCTACGGCGGCACATCGATCGTGACCTTGATGGCCGCCTTCGGCATCATCATGTCGCTGCATACCCACCGCAAACTCTCGGGCTTCGGCCGCTGAATCCCGCCCCTTCCGGAGAACGGATGCTTCCGTCATCGAAAATCCTGCGCCATACCCGCCGGCTGTCCGTCGCGGCACTGGCGCTCCTGCTGGCATGGGCGCCCGCCCGGACCGCACTGGCCGGCGACTACGCCGGCAATCCCGACATGCAGGCACTGGTGAACGAGCTGGCGCAGGAAGAGGGCATCGACCGCGCGGCGACCCTGGCGCTGCTCGGCGGCGCAAAGCGCAAACAGGCGATTCTCGATGCCATCGCGAAACCGGCGGAAAAGGCCCTGAGCTGGGCCGAATACCGGCCGCGTTTCATCGACGACAAGCGGATCATCCAGGGGCTGGAATTCTGGGCCATGCACGAGGAAGCGCTCGCGCGGGCCGAGAAGACCTACGGCGTGGCACCGGAATTCATCGTCGCCATCATCGGCGTCGAGACGCGCTTCGGCCGCAACAAGGGCAGCTGGCGCATCGTAGACGCATTGTCCACGCTCGCTTTCGACTACCCGCCGCGCGCCACGTTCTTCCGCGACCAGCTGAAGGAATTCGTGCGCCTGGAACGCAGCGCGCACATCAGGCTCGCCGACGCCACCGGCTCCTACGCCGGCGCCATGGGCTTTCCGCAGTTCATGCCGTCGAGCTACCGCGCCTATGCCGTCGATTTCGACAACGACGACGTGATCGATCTGATCAACAACCCGGTCGATGCCATCGGTTCGGTGGCGAACTATTTCAAGGTGCACGGCTGGAAGGCCGGCGAACCGGTGGCCGCCCGTGCCGCCGTCGTCGCCATGAACTATGACCGGGTGACCAACCAGGGACTGGAACCGAAATTCACCGTGCGGGACATCGAACAGGCCGGCCTCGCCGTGCTCAGCTGTCGCGACGACGGCGGGCTGCCGGTGGAGTACTGCGCCGATCCGTCGCCGGACGAAAAAGCCACCGCCCTGAAACTCGACGGCGAGTACGGCGCCGAATTCTGGGTGGCCTTCCGCAATTTCTACGTGATCACCCGCTACAACCGCAGCGACAAGTATTCGCTGACCGTGACGCAGCTGGCGCGCGAGGTACGCAAGGCCCGCCTCGCGGCCGGGAAGGCAGCCGCCGGTGGCTGAAACCGCCGGCCGGCATGACGGCAGCCGCCACCGCGCGGCCTGTTGCGTGCTGCTGCCGGCCCTGCTGCTCGCCGGCTGCCAGTCGGCGCCGCCGGCCACGACCGGCAGGCCGGCGGCTCCCGAGCCGTTCCGCAACGTCTACACGCAGGACAAGGACAGCGCGCCGGTGACGCCGCGCGCGATCGACTACCACGCCATTCCCGACGCCGTACCGCAGGCGGAACCGCGCGGCCGCTACGGCAACAAGTCGCCGTACACCGTGCTGGGCAAAACCTACGAAGTGCTGCCCGAAGCGCGCGGCTACCGCGAAGAAGGCACCGCCTCCTGGTACGGCGAGAAATTCCAGGGCTTCCGCACCTCGAGCATGGAGCCGTACGACATGTACGCCATGACTGCGGCCCACAAGACGCTGCCGATCCCCAGCTACGTGCGCGTCACCAATCTCGCCAACGACCGCTCGGTGGTCGTCCGGGTGAACGATCGCGGACCCTTCCACGACGGCCGGATCATCGACCTGTCGTGGGCGGCGGCGCAGAAACTCGGCTACGCCGGTCACGGCACCGCGCGGGTACGCGTCGAGGCACTGCTGCCGGCGGACGCGCCGGCCGCCGAACCCGGCATGACGGCAGCGGAGAACACGCCCGGCTGGCGCGGCTTCTGCGTGCAGGTCGGCGCCTATGCGCAACCGGCGGCGGCGGAAAGCCGGGCCGCGGCGGCGCGCCTCCTCGTCGACGGCGAGGACATCGACGTCGCGATCAGCCGCACGGCGGACATCCACCGGGTGCGCGTCGGTCCCTGGGCCGAACGCACGGCCGCCGAGCGCATGCGCGACCGGCTGCGCGCCGCCGGGCTCGCCGACGCCGTGGTGCTGGCGCTGCCCTGATATTTCCCGATACATCCTGCCGGACACTTCACTGACCCCTGCCGCCGGCCCGGGGTAGAATGCGCGCCGCGCAATCCCGCCCCGACTCCCGGATCACGCACATGCTGCGAACCGCCGCCCGCCTTGCCGCCGTTTCCGTCGTCCTGCTCGCCGCCGCACTCCCGGCAACGGCCACCGCCGACCTGACCATCCCGCAACCGCCGCTCGCCGACGCGAAGGCGTGGATCGTCATCGATGCGCGCACCGGCACCGTGCTTGCGGCGCAGAACGCCGAAGAGCGGCTGCCGCCGGCCAGCCTGACCAAGATGATGACCACCTACGTCGCCGACGTGGCGATGCGCGAAGGCCGCATCTCGATGGGCGACATGGTGCGGGTGAGCGAAAAGGCCTGGCGCACCGGCATGAAGGAAGGCTCGCGGATGTTCCTCGACGTCGGTTCACTGGTGTCGGTGGAAGACCTGTTCCGCGGCATCATCATCCAGTCCGGCAACGACGCGTCGGTCGCCATTGCCGAACACGTGGCCGGCAGCGAAGAGCAGTTCGTGCAACTGATGAACGCCCAGGCGCAGCGCCTGGGCATGACCAACACCCTGTATGCCGACGCCTCCGGCCTGGTCGACACCCAGTACAGCTCGGCACACGATCTGGCAACGCTGGCGCGCGCCATCATCTACGACTTCCCGGAAAACTACCGGCTCTATTCCGAGAAGGAGTTCAAGTACAACATCGGGCGCGCGCAGCAGAACCGCAACGAACTGCTGTGGCGCGATCCGACCGTCGACGGTCTGAAGACCGGCCACACCGAAGCCGCCGGCTACTGCCTGGTCGCCTCGGCCAAACGCGGCGACACCCGCCTGGTGTCCGTCGTGCTCAACACGCCGAGCAAGAACGCACGCGCCGACGAATCGGCCAAGCTGCTCGACTGGGGTTTCCGCAACTACGAAACCTACGCACCGTATCCGGCCGGCACCGTGCTCGGCGACAGTCCGGTCTGGATGGGCGAAGCCGACCAGGTCACGCTGGGACTCGACCGCGACATCGTGCTCACCATCCCGCGCGGCAGCCACGCCGAACTCAAGGCGGCGATCAACGTGCTGCCGGAAGTCCGCGCGCCGCTGAAGAAAGGCGATGCGCTCGGCACTTTCGTGATCCGCCACGGCGACCGCGTGCTGCTGGAGCAGCCGCTGGTGGCGATGCAGGACGTCGAGGAAGGCGGCCTGTTCAAGCGCGCCTGGCACTGGCTGAAACTGTTCTTCTCCGGACTGATCGGCTGACATGACGCCCGACCATCCCGGAGCCGGCCGGCCGCCGGAAAGCATCAACGACGCGTTGTGGGAGTTTCCCCACACCATGACGCTGAAGGTGTTCGGCGACGCGCAGACGCCGCCGGGCGAACCGCCGCTGGCGGACCTGGTCTGCGCCATCCTGGCCCGCCGCCTCGGCGATTTCGTGCCGCAGGACATCGGCACGCGGCCGTCGTCGGGCGGCAAATACCTCGCGCTCTCGCTCACCGTCACCGTGCAGGATCGCGAGCAGCTCGAAGGCATCTACCGCGACCTGCGCGCCGAACCGCGCGTGCGCACGGCCATCTGATGGCCACCGCCGCGCTGCCGCTGGTCGTGCGCCGGCCGGGCCGCGTCGATTACGCCGCCGCCTGGCGCAACATGCAGGCCTTCACCGCCCGCCGCGATGCGCAGACGCCCGACGAGTTCTGGCTGCTCGAACACCACTCCGTGTTCACCCTCGGCCAGGCCGGCCGGCCCGAACACCTGCTGAACCCGGGCGGCATCCCGGTGGTGCAGAGCGATCGCGGGGGCCAGGTGACCTGGCACGGCCCGGGCCAGATCGTCGGCTATGCGCTGTTCGACCTGCGGCGGCTGGGCATCGGCCCGCGCACCCTGGTCGAGCGGCTGGAACAGACGATCGTCGCCGCGCTGGCGGACGCCGGCATCAGCGCCTTCCCGCGCAGCGATGCGCACGGAGTCTACGTGGCCGATCCGGCCGGCGGCGCGGCGCGCAAGATCGCCTCGCTGGGCCTGCGCATCCGCCGCGGCTGCAGCTACCACGGCCTGGCACTGAACCACGACCCCGACCTCGAGCCCTTCGGCCGCATCAACCCCTGCGGTTACGCCGGCATGCCGATGACCCGGGTCTGCGACGAGACGGCCGTACCGCCGGCCCGCGCCGCCATGGAGGACGCCCTGCTCCGGCACCTGCGCACCGCCTTCGGCTTTGCCCCGGAAGCGCCGCCCCCGGCGGGTTAGAATCGCCGGCATCATGACCGACGCCCCCACGCCCGACCCGACCCTGCCCGCCCGCTCCGCCTACCGCGCCGAACCCGGCGTGAAGATGCGCGGCGCCGAGAAGATGGCGCGCATCCCGGTGAAGATCGAACCGACCGAAGAGCTGCCGCGCAAGCCGGACTGGATCCGCGTGCGACTGCCGGCCGGCGGCGAGATCGAGCGCATCAAGGGCCTGTTGCGCCAGCAGAAACTGCACACCGTCTGCGAGGAAGCCTCCTGCCCGAACCTGCCGGAATGTTTCGGCGGCGGCACCGCGACCTTCATGATCATGGGCGACATCTGCACGCGGCGCTGCCCGTTCTGCGACGTGGCCCACGGCCGGCCGAAACCGCTGGATCCGGAGGAGCCGCAGCACCTCGCCGAAGCGGTGCGCGGACTCAACCTCAAGTACGTCGTCGTCACCAGCGTGGACCGCGACGACCTGAAGGACGGCGGGGCGCAGCATTTCGTCGACTGCATCCGTGCCATCCGCGCCGCCAGCCCGCAGACGAAGATCGAGGTGCTGGTGCCGGACTTCCGCGGCCGCATGGACGTCGCGCTGGCCATCATGAAGGCGGCACCGCCGGACGTGTTCAACCACAATCTGGAGAACGTGCCGCGCCTGTACCGCGAGATCCGCCCCGGCTCCGACTACCAGTACTCGCTCACGCTCCTCAAGCGCTTCAAGCAGGAATGCCCGGACGTACCGACCAAGTCCGGCCTGATGGTGGGCCTGGGCGAGACCGACGGGGAGATCGAACAGGTGATGCGCGACCTGCGCGCCCACGATGTCGACGGCATCACCATCGGCCAGTACCTGCAGCCCTCGAAGCACCATGCACCGGTGAAGCGCTTCGTCGAGCCGGCGCAGTTCGACGCCTGGGCCCGCTACGCCATGGAACTGGGCTTCACCGCCGTGGCCTCTGGCCCGCTGGTGCGCTCGTCCTACCATGCCGAACAACAACACAAAGGCATCAACGTCGGACAACAGAATCCCGGCATGACGCCGTGATAGGCTTTGCCTCGTGATTTGCGGGCCGGAGGCCCGGGAGAACAACAAGAATGACCAGTCTCACCGCGTTCCGCCCCTTCGCTGCGCTGCTCGCCTTCCTGCTGACCTTCACCGTTTCCGCCGCGGCGGCCGATCCGGCCGGGGAAACCTGGCGGCTGGTCTCCGACAAGAACGGCATCAAGGTCTACATGCGGCATGCCGACGACGCCCGCATCAAGACCTTCCGCGGCGTCACCCGCTTCAGCGTCGACAGTCTCCACGCCCTGTCGGCAGTGCTGAACGACACCCCGAACATGCCGCGCTGGATGCACTTCGTGTCGCAGACGAAGGAAATCAGCCGCACCGACTACCTCAACCGCAAATACCAGTTCCTCACCTCGCTGCCCTGGCCGCTGGCCGATCGCGAAGCGCTGGTGCAGTTGCTGGTCCGGCAGGATCCGGCGACCAAGGCAGTCACCGTGCACGTGGTGAACGACGCCAACATGCTGCCGCTGGACGACGAGTACGTGCGCATCCCGCAGATGCAGGGCCGCTTCGCCTTCTCGCCCACCGGCAACGGCCATGAAGTGGAAGTGACCTACGAGCTGATCATGGATCCGGGCGGCTACATCCCGGCCTGGATCGCCAACATCGTGCTCAAGGACATCCCGTATTTCACGCTGGAAAAACTGCGTCGGGTCGTCGAGCGGCCGGAATACAAGCCGTGGCGGGAAAAACACCTCGAATTGCCGTGGTGACCTGCGGTCCGCAATGAAAAACGCCGCGCATCCGCGCGGCGTTTTCGTCTGGCAGACGGCAACTCAGGCTTCCAGCGTGAACTCCATCCCGCGGATCAGCCCGGCAATCTCCGCCAGCCGTTCCAGCGGATCGTCGATCTCCAGCAGTCGCTGCTGGTCCGCCGGCGCCACCGGCAACAGCTCGGCCAGCCGGTAACCGATCTCGCGCGGGCTGCTGTAGTCGATGTCCGGCGGCGCGATGCGGCGCGACATGCCCGGCTGGTTGACCACCGCGCGCAGGAAGGTCGCCAGCGATTCGTATTCCGGCGGCAGCACCCGGTCGTCCGGCGGCAGCAGGATGTCGACCTGCGCGCGCAGCAGACGGTTCGGCTCGACGTGTCGCTCGCGGATCCGGAACCGGTCGCCGCCGATGCAGGCGATCATCAGCATGCCGTCGTTCGACTTGTCGAAGTCGACGATCGTCGCCAGCGTGCCGACCGCATGCGGTTCGGCCACCTCGCCGACCTCCCGCCCGTCGCGGATCAGCACCACCCCGAACGGCAATTGCTGCTGCATGCAGAGCGACACCATCTCCAGGTAACGCGGCTCGAAAATCCGCAGCGGCAGGAAACCGCCGGGGAAAAGCACCGTGTGCAGCGGGAACAACGGGATGTCGAGTCCGGTCAACGCGTTTCTCCCCAGCGCGGCTGCAGCGCCTGCGGCACCCCCAGCTGGTCGAGCAACCGGGCAACGATGAAATCGACCATGTCCTGCACGCTCTGCGGACGGTTGTAGAAACCGGGGCTGGCCGGCACGATCGTCGCCCCCATGCGCGTCAGCAGCAGCATGTTGGCCAGGTGTACCTCGTGGTACGGCGCCTCGCGCGGCACCAGGATGAGTTGCCGGCGTTCCTTCAGCGCCACGTCGGCGGCACGCTCGATGAGGTTGTTGCAGGCTCCGGTGGCCAGCGCCGACAACGTGCCGGTACTGCACGGGCAGATCACCATGCGGGTCGGCGCGCCGGAACCCGAGGCGACCGGCGCCGTCCACTGCTCGTCGCCGAACACCGCGATCTGCCCTTCTTTCGCGCCAAGACGCTGCGCCAGGAAATCGGCGGTCGCATTCGGCTGCGGCGGCAGCTTGAGGTCGGTCTCGGTGCCGATCACCACCCGCGCCGCCTTCGAGACCAGCAGAAAGACGCGGCGGTCCGCCTGTATCAGGCATTCCAGCAGTCGCAGCCCGTACTGCACGCCGGAAGCGCCGGTGATGGCAAGCGTGACGGTTTCGGCAGCCACGGGCAGGGCCGGCGTGCGCTTACTGGCCGTAGCCGCGCGCCATGAACACGGCGAACAGCGGAATCAGGAAAACGAGGTGCATTTCCAGCAGCAGGATCAGCCGCATTGCCCGGTGTTCGCCCGGCGTGATTGCCAGCGTGCCGGCCAGCTGCGCCCGCCGCCAGCGGGTGAAACGCACCGTGGGCACGATCGACACCAGCGCGGTCAGCACGAACAACGACAGCTTGGCGTGGAACAGCCAGCTGCCGGTGTAGAAATCGACGCCCTTGCCGAACGCGAACAGTCGCAGCAGACCGGTCACCAGCACTGCCAGCGCACACAGCCCGTAGACGAGATCGGCGCGCGCCAGCAGGGCCACGAACGGCCGCAGATCCGGCTGCCGCAGCAGCACATACTCGACCATCAGCGCGCCGGCGAGCGCGAATATCGACGCATAGTGGAAATAGGCAACGATCGCTTCGCCGTTCATGACATCACTTCCTGTTTTGTTTTCAGGGCCGCCAGCAGCTTGTGGTGGATGCCGCCGAAACCGCCGTTGCTCATGATCAGCACCGAGTCGCCGGGCCGGGCCGCCGCTGCCAGGATGCGCACCAGATCCTCGATGTCGCCGACCACCTGCGCCGGCGCCTTGCTGGCGGCGATCACGTCGTCGAGGGCCCAGTCGAGGCCGGGCGGCTGGTACCAGAACACGGCATCGGCCTCGGCAGTCGAGGGCGCGAGGTGCTCCCGGTGCATGCCCATGCGCATGGTGTTGGAGCGCGGCTCGATCGCCAGCAGGATCCGGCCGCCACCGCGCTCGGCCACGCGCTTGCGCATGCCCGACAGCGTCACGGCGATGGCGGTGGGATGGTGCGCGAAATCGTCGTACACGCTGACGCCGCCGACCTCGCCGAGCAGGTCGAGGCGGCGCTTCACGCCCTCGAAGCCGCACAGCGCCTCGACGGCCGTTTCCGGCTCGACGCCCGCATGCACGGCAGCGGCGATGGCCGCCAGTGCGTTGCGCACGTTGTGTTCGCCGGCGCTGCTCCAGCGGACCTCGCCCACCGGCTTGCCGTGGCGGCGCACGCGGAAATCGCTGCCGTCCGCCACCAGCAGCTCGGCCGTCCATTCGCCGCTCTCGGTGCCGATGCCGGTGGTTTCCACCGGCGTCCAGCAGCCCTTCCGCAGGGTGTCGACGATGTTCGTCTCGACCGTCGGGTAGACGATGCGGCCGTTGCCGGGAATGGTGCGCACCAGATGGTGGAACTGTTTCTTGATCGCGTCGAGATTCTCGAAGATATCGCCGTGATCGAATTCCAGGTTGTTCAGGATGGCCGTTTTCGGCCGGTAGTGGACGAACTTCGAGCGCTTGTCGAAGAACGCACTGTCGTATTCGTCGGCTTCGACGACGAAGAATTTCCCGCCGCCCAGTCGCGCCGAGATGCCGAAATTCTTGGGCACGCCGCCGATCAGGAAACCCGGTTCCAGGCCGGCGTGCTCCAGGATCCAGGCCACCATGCTGGTGGTGGTGGTCTTGCCGTGGGTGCCGGCCACGCCGATCACCCACTTGCCGGCCAGCACGTGCTCGGCCAGCCACTGCGGGCCCGAGACGTAGGGAATCTGCGCGTCGAGCACGTGCTCGACGGCAGCGTTGCCGCGCGACAGCGCGTTGCCGACCACCACGAGATCCGGTCGCGGGGAAAACTGCGCCGCATCGTAGCCCTCGATCAGGCCGATCCCGGCAGCCGCCAGCTGCGTGCTCATCGGCGGATACACGTTCTGGTCGGAACCGGTGACGGTATCGCCGCGCTCGCGGGCGAGGATCGCCAGTCCGCCCATGAACGTGCCGCAGATACCGAGAATGTGAATGTGCATGGGATTCCTGATCGGGGTTTCAGTCGCGGGGCGCCGCGGCCAGGTCGGGAAACAGGACGCCGACCGCCACCATCGTGCCGAAGGCAATGGCCACCGCGAGCATGTAGGCGGCGAATCGCGGCAACTCGAGTGCCGAACGCAGGATATGGCCCTTCACGGCGATGCTCCAGCCGAACAGCAGCAACTGTCCCACTGCCGCGGCGACCGCTTCCGGCGTGCGCTCGCCGGCAAAGGGCAACACCATCGGCCACGACAGCAGGTTGAGCACCAGATCGGCGCCGAGCAGCGCCGTCATGGTCTGCAGCAGGCGGGACCCGAGGCCGCGCGTGCCCAGCAGCACGGCCACCACGACGAACTCGACACCGGCCGTGGCCGC
Organism: Pseudomonadota bacterium; assembly: GCA_049323295.1. Classification (GTDB taxonomy): domain Bacteria; phylum Pseudomonadota; class Gammaproteobacteria; order Pseudomonadales; family JADFDG01; genus JADFDG01. Next base: position 401,879 of record JBMOON010000050.1, on the reverse strand, counting down.
CAGGAACAGCGGAACCCGGGCGCCTTCCAGACCCGGCACACTGAGCACCAGCGGCAGGGCCACGGCAGCCCAGAGCGCGAACACCAGCCAGGCCAGCGGCAGCGAATAGGGAATCTGGTCGGGACTCGTGCGCAGCAGGCACAGGTTCCAGAACAGGGTGAATTCGCGGGGCATGGGCGGGGTCATCGAACCGGGATGCGGGAAGTTTACACGCCCGCTGCCGGACGTCCCGGGCGTCGGCCGCGGACCACGGGTTTTCCCCCGCCCGGCGCCCTCCGGTATCATCGCCGCCGTCTTCCCGTCCCCCTCCACATGCATCCGGCCGCGCGGGCCCGCCCGCCGACCGTGTCTCCGCAGGCACGCCATGACCGCCAGCAAAACCCGCAAGCCCGCCCGCCGCTCCGCCGCCGCCCGCAAGCCCGCCGCCCGCCCGGTTCCGAAGGCCGCCGGCCGGAGGGCCGCACCGAAAGCCGGAACCGCCGCGAAGAAACCGGTCCGGAAAGCCGGCGCCGCGAAGCCGGCGAAAAAGTCCGCGGCAAAAGCCCGGCCGCGCAACGCCTTCTATGCGCAGTCCGGCGGCGTGACCGCCGTCATCAACGCCACCGCCTGCGGCGTGATCGAGACGGCGCGCAAGCACGGCAACCGCATCGGCAAGGTGTATGCGGGACGCAACGGCATCATCGGTGCCCTGCTGGAAGACCTGATCGATACCTCGAAGGAGTCCGCCGCCGCCATCGCCGCCCTGCGCCATACGCCGGCCGGCGCCTTCGGCTCCTGTCGCTACAAGCTGAAATCGCTGGAACAGAACCGTGCCGAGTACGAACGCCTGATCGAAGTCTTCAGGGCGCACGACATCGGCTACTTCTTCTACAACGGCGGCGGCGACTCCGCCGACACCTGCCTGAAGATTTCCCAGCTCAGCGAAACGATGGGCTACCCCATCCAGGCCATCCATGTACCGAAAACGGTCGACAACGACCTGCCGCTCACCGACAACTGCCCGGGCTTCGGCTCGGTCGCCAAGTACAGCGCCATCTCGGTGAAAGAAGCCGCACTGGATGTCGCCTCGATGGCGAAAACCAGCACCAAGGTTTTCATCATGGAAGCGATGGGCCGCCACGCCGGCTGGATCGCCGCGGCAGCCGGCCTCGCCGGCAACGGCGGCGACGAACCGCCGCACATCATCCTGTTCCCGGAAATTGCCTTCGAGCCGGAAGCCTTCCTGAAGAAGGTCGATGAGACGGTGAAGCGCGTCGGCTACTGCGTGATCGTCGTTTCCGAAGGCGCGAAATACGCCGACGGCCGCTTTCTCGCCGACGCCGGCACCGTCGATGCCTTCGGCCACACGCAGCTGGGCGGCGTTGCGCCGGCCCTGGCGGCGCTGGTGAAGAACAACCTGAAGCTGAAGTACCACTGGGCGGTGCCGGACTACCTGCAGCGCTCGGCACGCCACATCGCCTCGAAAACCGACGTCGAGCAGGCCTATGCGGTCGGCAAGGCCGCGGTCGAACTGGCCCTGAAGGGCCACAATGCGATCATGCCCACCATCGTCCGCAAGTCGGATGCGCCGTACCAATGGACGATCGGCGAGGCGCCGCTGGCACAGGTGGCCAACGTCGAGAAGAAAATGCCGCGCGACTTCATCACCGCCGACGGCTTCGGCATCACCGACAAGGCACGCCGCTACCTGGCGCCGCTGATCCGCGGCGAGGACCACCCGCCCTACAAGGACGGCCTGCCGCAATACGTGCAGCTGAAAAACACGGCCGTGCCGAAAAAACTGTCCACCGCGTTCGAACTGAAGAAATAAGCCCGGCACCATCCCGAAGACAGGAGTCGACCGATGAAAACGCTGGCGCTCACCGCCTATCCGGCAGATACGCTGGATACCCTGCTCTCGGGCATTCCGTTCTTCAAGGACCTGATGCTGGAAAGCCGCGAGCAGACCGACACGCTGCTGCGCTTCTCGCGCATCTTCGAGCCTACGCCGGGCGAAATCGTGGTCCGCAAGGGCGACCGGGCGGAAACGTTCTACTTCCTGCTCCGCGGCCAGCTGGTGGTGTATCCGGACGGCGACCTCGCGCGCCCGGCCGTGAACTACCTGTCTGCCGGCCAGGTGTTCGGCGCCCTGTCGCTGCTGTGCCGCACGCCGCGCACCGCCACCATCGTCGCCGATCCGAAAGTGTCCAAGGTGATGCTGTTCGGTACCGACTTCACGCCCTTCGGCGACCTGACCAACTTCCAGCGCATCAAGTTGCCGACCAAGCTGGCGTTCTGGCGCATGGTGGCGCACAACACGCGCTGGAAACTCGAGGTGTACCGCATGGAACACCCGGACCACCCGCTGTCGAAGGAGCTGCGGCAGGTAGAGATCTTCCGCGGCGAGAAGAACACCGTGGATGAACTGCAGAGCCTGGACCGCCAGATCTGGCAGCTCACCGACATCATGCTGCAGTGGAACGAGGCCCTGGCCATCGGCCAGGGCCGCGGCGCCGACGAAACCCTCTGACCGGCAGGCCTGCCGGAGCGGGACTCCCGGTCTATAATCCGCGCCCGCCGATACCCCCTCGCCCTACCGACAACGAGAGATTCCCATGGATTTCACCAAGGTTACGCCCGGCAAGGCCCCGCCCGACGACATCTACGTGGTCATCGAGATCCCGGCCAACTCCAGCCCGATCAAGTACGAGATCGACAAGGAAAGCCACGCCCTGTTCGTCGACCGTTTCATGGCCACCCCGATGTTCTATCCGGCCAACTACGGCTACATCCCGAACACGCTGGGCGACGACGGTGATCCGCTGGACGTGCTGGTCGTGACGCCGTATCCGGTGGCGCCGGGTTCGGTGGTCCGCTGCCGCCCGATCGGCATCCTGTTCATGAACGACGAAGCCGGCGGCGACGCCAAGCTGATCGCCGTACCGCACGACAAGCTGTCGGCGCTGTACAAGAACGTGAAGGAAGTGGCCGACCTGCAGCCGCTGCTGCCGCAGCAGATCCAGCACTTCTTCGAGAACTACAAGGACCTGGAACCCGGCAAGTGGGTGAAGGTCGAGCGCTGGGGCAACGCCGCCGACGCGAAGGTCGAGATCGAGAAAGCGATCAAGGCCGCGAAGAAATAAGTCTTCCGGGTCAAACGAAAAAGCCGCGCGATGCGCGGCTTTTTCGTTTCCGCCGCACCGCTCAGGATTTCTCGTGGCGCGGCGGCAGCACGAAGGCCAGCGGCGCCAGCCGGAAGCGGCGCCACAACGCCGCGACGAGCAGCCCGAAGTTGTCGAAGCCCTGTCCGCGTGCGCGCAGGGCCAGCCACAGCGCCAGACCGAAACTCACGGCCACGTTGGTCAGCGCGATCAGCGCCACGCCGGCCAGCGACACCAGGATCACGCCGGCCGGCAGCGCCAGCCCGCTGCCGACCCAGGCAATCGCCAGATTGGCAGCCGCGAACGTCACATGCCGGATGTCGAGGGGCAGCCCGAGGATCATGCCGACGAAACCCGTCATGCCGAGCGCAAAGCCGAAGAACAGATTGCCGGCAACGCCGCCGGTGTGGTCCTGCAGCCAGCAGGCCAGTCGCTCGTGTCGGCCGGCGCCCAGCGAGCGCAGCATGCGCATGGCGCGCACCCGGTCGGCCAGCCGCTCGTAGGCGGCCAGATTGTCGACATAACCGGACACCAGACCGGCGCAGAACAACCACACACCGGCAATCGCCGCATGGAACAGCGCCGGACTGGCCAGCACGTCGAGATCCTGCAGCAGGACCGGCACCTTGGCGGCCGGAGCGGCCGCGCCCAGCGTCACCGCCAGCCAGGTCACCGCAAAGGCCGCCGGCATCGCCAGCATGACGTTGCCCAGCACGGCCACGAACTGGGTGCGCGCCACCCGCGATACCAGCAGCGCCACGGCATCGACATCGGTCCGGCGGCCGGACGACAGCTGCGCGGCGATGGTCTGCGCCGTCATCGCCGGTTGTTTCGTGGCGATGGTGAAACGCAGCGCATAGATGAGTACGAAACCGGCGGCGTAGTTGAGACTGAACGCCAGCGCCTCGACCAGCGGCGGCAGGTGCAGGCCGGCGAGCAGCGTCTTGACCAGCGCCATGATGCCGATGATGCCGCCGGCGCCCAGCGCCGCCCGCCACATCGCCAGATACTCGCGACGATCGACGGTGATGTAGTGCTCGCCGGTCCGGCTCGCGTGCTCGGTGACCTGCAATGCGACCAGCTCGGAGCCGGAGCGCAAATGTTCCCGGATGCCGTGGTCGGCCGCTTCGGCGACAACCAGCTCGACCGCCAGCGCCGCGCGCGCCTGCACGAGGGCCGGCGTCGGCACGGGACCGGCGGCCAGCAGGCCGATCAGCGTACGCATCCGCGCCAGCAGCTGCGCCAGCCGGCGCAACACGAACGTCAGCCGGAAACTGGCGCCTTCACGATGCGCGGCGCGCCGCACCTTGTCGGCCACGTCGACGCACTGTGCCAGCAGCACGTCCAGCTGGCGCGCATCCGGCAGTTCCGCTCCCGCGCGCCAGGCATCGAGCCAGCGCTGCAGTTCGGCACTCTGCGCGAGGAAAGGATTGCCGTGGTCGCGCGGCACGCGGTAGTGCCGCAACAGCTCCGGCTCGACGCCGACCGCTGCCACTCGCACCGACAGCACGGCCAGCGCCTCGACCAGCCCGAGTCGTGCCGGGCGCCATGCGGCAGGCTCGTCCTCGTCGAAACGCAGTGCGGCATGCAGCCGGCACCACGCAGCGGCAGGCACGGCCGCGATCCACTCCGCAGCGTCGCCGTCGTCGAACCAGCCGTGGAAACGACCGCGCAGACTGTCGTCGCGCGGCGGCGGCAACACCTTGCCGAGCAGGCGACGACCGAATTCGGTGACGAAGCCGGTGTTGGCGAGGATGCCGGTTTCGGCATACAACGCCGGCGCACTGTCGTCGCCGAGCAGCCGGCAGAGCAGGTACCGCAGCGCCTTGCGGTACGCCGGGTAGTGCTCGAGGAAATGGCAGAGCGCGTCGATGCCGGCACCGGCCTGTTCGCCCTCGGCACGGCGCAGCGCCGGCAACAGACTGCCCAGCGCATCGGCATCGCCCGTCGCCGCGATGCGTTCCAGCGCTTCGTGCAGCCCGGTCGTCACGACCATGGTCAGTCGCCCGCCGGCCCCGGTACGCGCAGCTGTCGCAGGGCGGCCGCGACACGCCCGACATGACCGGCCATGACCAGCGAGTGGTTGGCAAGCACGCCGTATTCACCGCCGTTCAGGATCAGCGGGCTGGTCACCGGCTGCTGCGTACCGTCGAGCGCATGCAGGGCGGCGGCGAAACCGGCATCGAGTGCCGGCGTGGTCGCGAAGTCGCGGCGCAGTGCCAGCAGTTGCGCCCGCAGCGCCCAGCAATAGCCGCGCGTGAAATAGAAACGGTCGTCGATCGCCAGCCAGGGCGTGTCGTGGCGGGCGGTCGCCAGCAGGCGTCCCTGTTCGTCCAGCTGCGCGCCGACCTCGTCGAGCCAGCGCCCGAGGTTGTCGGCACGCGCCTGGAACCGCGCACCCGGCGGAGACATCTGCAGGCGTGCCAGATAGTTTTCGAGTGCCGCCAGCGCATCGCCGTATTCGCTTTCCGCCGACGGCACCAGCCAGCTGCCGCTGTCGAAGTTCAGTCGCGGTTCGGCGCGCAGCAGATCGGGATCCTCGACCGACTGCGTCTGCGCACGGCTGAAATCGCGGCGCAGTGCCCGCAGCAGGGTGCGCGAAGCGGCCAGCGCGCCGTTCTCGAAGGCCGGCATGTTGTCGAGCAGCACGCCCGGCGGCAGCGCATCGTTGGCCAGGAAGCCGCCCGGCTTCTCCAGCAGCGTGCGCACGGTGGCGACCAGCGCCGCCGTGACGGCGACGCCCGGCGCCGCATCCGGCGGCACCCGGCCATCGGGCACGGCCGGCTCGCGGCTCCACCAGCCGCCGAACATCAGCGCCAGCAGGCCCAGCACCAGCAGGATGCGCGGCAACCAGCGCCCGGTACCGCGGCGCGGTCGCGCGGCACTGTCGAGCAGAAAGGTTTCGAGACGGTTTTCGCCGGGTGGCTGTTCCATGAACGGCATTCCATACGACTGTCGTTGCCGGACGGCGACACGATCGCCGTTCAGCGCTGGATCCGGTACGGCAAGTCCTGGGCGGCGAGAAAGGCCTCCGCTCCCGCCCCCTGCAGCATCGCCAGGGTCGACAGGGTACCGGCTTCCAGGCAGGTGCGCGCCATCACCGTCACCGACCGCGGCGCCTGCGGCACCGGCCAGCCGGTACGCGGGTCGAGGATGTGGCCGTAGCGTACGCCGTCCTTCAGCAGGAAACGACGTGCATCGCCGCTGGTGGCGATACCGCCGGACCGCAGCCGGATGACGCCTTCGCGGCCGCCGTCCGCCGCCTCGATGCCGACACTCCATTCGTGCGCCGGTACGCCTGCAGCGGTGTCGCCGGCGGCGGCTGCGAGGTCGCCGCCGAAATTCACCAGCAGCGGGCCGCGGAATTCCGCCGCCAGCAGCGCGAGCGCGCGGTCGACCGCATATTCCTTGCCGATGCCGCCGAAATCGATCTGCATGCCCGGCGCGAGGCGGATCGACGTCCGGTCCCACTGCACGCGCGACCAGCCGATCAGCGGCAGCAGTTCCGCCACCTGCGCCGCCGACGGTACTCGATCGGAACCGTCGAATTTCCAGGCGCGGCGCAGCACGCCGGAGGTGATGTCGAAAAGCCCGTCCGACAAGCGGTAAAGCTCGTCCGCGTACTGCAGCAGACGCCAGGTCTCGTCGTCGATCGGCACCGCGTTGCCGTTGCCGGCATGGATCCGCGCCAGCACGCTGTCGTCGCGATAGCGGCTGAACTTGCGTTCGATGCGGATCGCTTCTCCATGCGCCAGCGCGGTCAGGCGCGCCAGCATGTTCTCGTCGGCACCGTGCGCCAGGATTTCGCAGGGACTGGCCATGGCGGAGAAACGGCCGTGCAGGCGGCCGCCGACGGATACCACTTGCCAGTCGTTCACGGTGTCGCCACTGCCGGCAGCACGACCCGGAAACCGCCGGGCAGCGTGCCCTGCCGCGGCAGCACCGACACTGCGCCGCCGTGCAGCTGGACGATGCGGCGCACGATGGCAAGACCGAGGCCGGCACCGTCGCCGTCGCCGCTGTCGCCGCGGAAGAAGCGTTCGAATACCCGCTCACCCAGCGCCGGCGGCACGCCCGGACCCTCGTCGAGCACCCGCAGTTCGAGCTGTCGCGGCTCCACCGGCCGCAACAGCACCCGCACCAGCGAGCCCGGCGGCGAATAACGCAACGCGTTGTCCACCAGATTGCGCACCAGGATGCCGAGGGCCGGCGCATCACCCGGCACCGCGAGCCCGGCCGATTCGTCGAGAAAATCCAGCTCCTGGCCGCGCGCCAGCGCCAGCGGCGCAAGCGCGGCGAGTTCCTCGCGGACCAGGGTGCCGACCGGTACCGCCACGAACGAGCGCGCCACGTCTTCCGGTTCCAGGCGCGCCATGATGAGCATCTGCGAAACCAGCCGGCTCGCCCGGTCGACGCCGTGCAGCAGGTTATCCAGCGCCCGGCGCCGCGCCGTTTCGTCGGTGGCGGCGGCGGCATTTTCTGCCTGCACGCGCAGCGCCGCCAGCGGCGTGCGCAGCTCGTGCGCCGCATCGGCGGTGAAGCGTCGTTCGCGGGCGAACGAATCGTGCAGCCGGGCGAGCAGCCGGTTGAGCTCGTCGACCAGCGGCTGCAGCTCGGTGCTGCCGCCGGCGGCCGACAGCGGCGCCAGATTGCCGACGCCCCGCCCGGCGAGCGCCGCACGCAGGCGGTCGAGCGGCCGCAGGCCGCGGCTCACCAGCCACCAGATCGACAGCGCCATCAACGGTACGGCAAGCAGGTAAGGCAGCAGCGTCGCCTGCGCGATGTCGCCTGCCAGCTCGTCGCGCATGTAATCGTCCTGCGCGGCCTGCAGCCAGACTCCGTCGTGCTCGAGCACGAAGACATGGAAGCGCTCGTCGCCGATCCAGATCTGCGCATAACCCGGGGTGAACGCCACCAGCGGTCGCTCCGGCGCGTTCGAGGAACGCATCAGCAACCGCTCGCCCGCACCCCGCCACACCTGGAACAGCAGTCGCGTCTCGTAACGATGACCGGATGGCGTGGCTTCGTCGTCGGCGATCGCCGCGGCACCGGTCGCCGGCGCGGCAGGCAGCGCGCCCGGCGCCGGTCGCCAGGCCGGAAACACGACCGGCTCGCCGGTTGCCTCGCCCGGCAGCGGGCCGGTGGCCAGAGTGGCGATCAGCACCCGCGCCGATTGCGCCAGCTGCGCGTCGAACAACTCCTCGACTTCCGACAGCGCGGCCCGGTAGGCCAGCACGCCGGCCACGCCCATGCCGAGCACCAGCAGCGCCAGCAGCGTGGCCAGCAGGTAACGGCGGATGGAGAAGCGCGATCCGGCGGCCATCAGCCCACCGAATAACCGACGCCGCGCACCGTGCGGATGAAATCCGGTGCCAGCTTGCGCCGCAGATGATGGATGTGGACTTCGAGTGCGTTGCTGTCGACGTCGTCGCCCCAGCCGTACAGCGCCTGCTCGAGGCGGTCGCGGGTGAGCACGCGGCCGGCGTTGTCGACCAGCGTCGACAGCAGCATGTACTCGCGCCGGGTCAGATCGATGCGTTCGCCACGCCAGAATGCCTCCTGCGCTGCCGGCAGCAACCGCAGGTCGCCACAGCGGAGCTCGTCGGTCGCGCGTCCCGCGCGCCGGCGGCTGACGGCACGCAGACGGGCCTCGAGTTCCGCGATGTCGAACGGCTTGACGAGATAATCGTCGGCACCCGCGTCCAGTCCCTGCACCCGGTCATCGACCTGGTCGCGCGCCGTCATCACCAGCACCGGCACGGCAGACCGGCGGCGGATGGTCCGCAGCACTTCCATGCCGTCACGGCGCGGCAACCCGAGATCGAGCAGGACAACGTCCCAGTGTTCCGCACCCTCGCCGTCAACGGCCTGGCGCGCGTGCTCGCCGTCCTTCAGCCAGTCGACGGCATGGCCGGTGCGCAGCAGCGCCGTGCGCAGGCCGTCGCCGAGCAGCTCGTCGTCCTCCACCAGCAATACGCGCATCGCCTCTCCCTGCGGCCGGCACCGGCATCACCAGCGGAAACTGTACCCGAACTCCAGGATCAGCGCCGAGACGTCCGCTGCCTCGGTGTCGCCGCTCTGCTGGAAGGATTCGACGCGCATGCTGATCTCGCGGTCTTCGCCGAGACGCTTGCCGATTTTCGCGCCGAACGTGGTGTCGGTCAGCGCACCCAGCCGGTAATCGCCGGACGCGAAATCGCCGGGCGCCGGCGCCGCCGGCAGGGCTTCGGTCCAGAAGTCGGCCTCGCCCTGTGCGTACCAGCGGACGTGCGGCTCGACGAACCAGTCGGCGCGCAGGAAATGCCGGTAGTGCAGGTCGACGGTATGCGAAACGATACCCCAGTCATCGGTCATGAAGCGGTAGGACGCATCGACCACGTCGCGGTTCGGTAGCGCGTGTTTCAGCTCGCCGTACAGCGCATGCTTGGTGCGGCTGTCCGGCCGCGACTCGTAGTAGAACGAGCCCGGCGCTGCCGTCACGCTGTCGTCGGCCACCACCTTGTACGGGTCGTTGTGATAACCGCTCGACATGCTCAGGCTGTAGTTCAGCTGCGCGATGGTGTTGCGTCCCAGCACCTGGGTCACGCCCAGCAGCACGTCGGTGACGGTCCGGGTTTCCTCGCTGCCGTCCTTCGCACTGTCCGGCGACGCGATGTTGACCGGCGCCAGCGGAACCGGCACGCCGCCGACCGGGCTGATGACATCGCTCTCGACCGACAGGCCGCCGGTGACCGTGGTGTTACGCCGGTTGAAGTCGCGGGCCAGACTGCCGTTGACACCGAACGAGAAGAAATCGAATTCGGAAGACACATTGGTGCCGAGCGTCGAACGCCACAGCGGATTGGCCAGCGGGCGCTCCCAGGACAGGGCAACGTTGCCGCGCGTGTCCTTGAACGATTCGTCCAGCGGCACGGTATTGGCGGGCACGTCGTAGGTCTTGTGGCCGCTCGGGCTGGTGAAGGTCTGCACCCGGGGTCGCACCGGGGCGCCGTTGTGCGAAGCGCCGGTCAGCGAATCCAGAACCATCTTCACGTTGAGGAACTCGTCCTCGCCGAGTTCGCGGCGTGCGTTCAGCACCGGCTCCACCGCCGTCACGCGATCCGTTTCGCCGTAATACATCAACGAAGTGTCGAGTTGCCATTTCCCGTCGCCGGCAACCGCGTGGCTGCCGAGCAGGGACCCGGCCGCCATGGCGACCGCGCCGGAAATCCGGCCTGGATTTTTCAGTTGCATCCGCAACCTCCACCGCCGAATCCGCGGCCGCCGCTGGACGCCTCCTTGGAAAAGTAGATGTGGTCGTCCAGACCGCGCGCCACGGCATCGTGGCCGAAGTTCATTTCCGGTCGCGCGAGCACGTCGCGCTCCCAGGGCTCCACGCCCATGCTGCTGCAGCCTGCCAGCAAGGCCAGCGCTGCCGATACGATCGCGGTTTTCATGCTCACTCCGCCTCCGGTACCGGCCGGATCATCTGCCCATCAGTTTTTTCAGCGCCGATTCGTACGCCGGCTTCTGCTCTTCGCGGAAACCGATGTGTCGTTCGGCAATCCGGCCTTCGCGGTCGACGATGACGCTCGACGGCATGCCCTGCAGCCGGTACTCCTTCGCCAGCAGACCGTCGGGATCGAAAGCCAGCGGGAACGAGGCCGGGTACTTCGCGAGGAACTTGTCCGCCGCCGCACGCTCGTGGTCGACATTGATGCCGACGATCACCAGATCGTCGGGATAGCGGGCGGCCAGCTCGTTCAGCCAGGGGAACGATTTCCGGCAGGGCACGCACCAGGAGGCCCAGAAATCCAGATAGACCACCTTGCCGCGATGGGCGGCCAGATCGAGTCCCGCAGCCGGCACTGCAGCCGGCAACAGCAGCAGCCCGCACAGCAGCCACAGGCTTTTCCGCAGGAAAGAACGACGGGCAACGTTGGCAGGCATGGCAACCTCCGCAAAGGACAGGCAGCACTTTCGCCCGGCGCTCCTTAAGCGACCCTTAACCGCCTGCTGCGGAAAACCGGACCGCCTGCCGTGCGGGTAGAATCCCCGACCGCCGGGCGCCGGATACGGAATCCGGCCGCGAACCCTGTGTTCCCATCGCTTAAGCAGCCCTTAACGCTGACCCCCGACACTGCAGCACCGTCCAGCAACCCCGACCGGAACCTGCCGATGCCGACCGCCCGCGCCCCGATCTTCCGCCTGCTGCTGTCGTGCTGGCTGCTGCTGTTCGCCGGCGGTGCCGCCGCCGCCCTGCCGGGCACCGCATCGGAAGACGATTTCCTGCCGGTGCGCGAAGCCTTCGCGCTGACCCTGGAACGCGACGACCACGCCTTCATCGCCCGCTGGAAAATCGCCGACGACTACTACCTGTATCGCGACAAGTTCCGCTTCGCGCTGGTCGATGCCGCCGGCAATGCGATCGACGCCCTCGGCGCGCCGGAAGCACCGCGCGGCGAGATGAAGGACGACGAGATCTTCGGACTGGTCGAGGTATATCACCACGAAGTTGCGCTGCGGCTGCCGCTGCGCAGCGTGCCGTCCGCACCCGCCACGCTGCGCATCACCTACCAGGGCTGCGCCGAGGCGGGCTTCTGCTACGCCCCGGAAACGGAAGAATGGCCGGTGGATTTCACCGGCATGTCGGCAGCGGCGGCCCCTGCCGGATCCGGCACGCAACCGGCAGCCGTCACGCCGGCTGCTCCTGCCGGCAACGACGCCGGCTCGCTGGCCGGCTTCCTGGCCGGCGCCTCGTTCCTCGCGATCGCCGGCACCTTCCTGCTGCTGGGCATCGGGCTGGCCTTCACCCCCTGCGTGCTGCCGATGGTGCCGATCCTGTCGTCGATCATCGTCGGCGAAGGCGCCGCGATTTCCACCCGCCGCGCCTTCCTGCTCTCGCTGGCCTACGTGCTCGGCATGGCGCTCACCTACACGCTCGCCGGCGTGGCGATCGGCCTGGTCGGCGCCGCATTCAACATCCAGCTGTGGCTGCAGTCGCCGCCGGTGCTGGTCGTGTTCGCCCTGCTGTTCGTGCTGCTGTCGCTGTCGATGTTCGGCTTCTACGAGCTGCAGTTGCCGGCCTTCCTGCGCGACCGGCTGGCCGGCAGCGGACAGCGCGGCGGCGGTTTCGGATCGGTGGCACTGATGGGAGCGGTGTCGGCGCTGGTGGTATCGCCCTGCGTGTCGGCGCCCCTGGCCGGCGCCCTGATGTTCATCGGCGCCACCGGCGATGCCGTGCTCGGCGGCGCCGCACTGTTCGCGCTGGCCTTCGGCATGGGCATCCCGCTGCTGCTGATCGGCACCTCCGGTGGCCGCCTGCTGCCGAAAGCCGGCGCCTGGATGGACGGGGTGAAGGCCGCCTTCGGCGTGTTGCTGCTCGGGGTGGCGGTGATCCTGCTCGCCCGCATCCTCCCCGGTCCGGTGACGCTGGCGCTGTGGGCCCTGCTGGCGATCGGTTCGGGGGTCTATCTGGGCGCGCTGGAACCGGTGCCGGCAGCCGCGACCGGGTGGCGCTGGTTCCGCAAGGCCGCCGGCGTCGCCCTGCTCGCCTACGGCCTGGCCCTGGGGGCGGGCGCCGCGGCCGGCGGCGACGATCCGCTGGCTCCGCTGCAGCCCTTTGCCGGCGGCGCGGTCACCGCCGCCGACCGCCACTCCCTGTTCGTCCGGGTGCCGGATTCCGCCGCCCTGCAGCAGGCGCTGGCGCAGGCCCGGGCCGCCGGCAAACCGGTCATGCTCGACTTCTACGCCGACTGGTGCGTGGCCTGCCGGATCATGGCCCGCAACGTGTTCCCCCGCCCTGCCGTCCAGGCCGCGCTGGCCGGCTATGTCCTGCTGCAGGTCGACGTGACCGCCAACACCGACGCCAACGCGGCCCTGCTGCGCGAGTACGGGATCCCCGGCCTGCCGGCCATCCTCTTCTTCCGCCCCGACGGCAGCGAAGTGACCGGCCAGCGGATCCTCGGCGAACAGGACGAGGCGGCCTTCCTGGACTGGCTGAAAACCCGAATTGACCCGAACCTGCAGGGATCCGGCTGACACCCTGTGACCATCGTTCCGCCTCGTCACAGTTTGTAAGGAAGTGTTGGGACCCGGTTCCCAAGCCCTCCGGCCACCCCTAGACTCCCCGCCTGTTTTGCGTGCCCATCCATATGACTGGACGGTCACGCACCCGGGGCAATTCCCCGGCGCCCAGAACCCATTTTCCGGGGAGAACACGGCATGGCCACCATCCTGGTGCTGCACGGGCCGAACCTGAACCTGCTCGGCAGCCGTGAACCGGACAAGTACGGCACCGATACGCTGGCCGACATCAACGGCCGGCTCGCCGCCGCCGCGAAGGCCGCCGGCCATCACCTGCTGACCCTGCAGAGCAACGCCGAGTACGAACTCGTGGAGCGCATCCACGAGGCGAAGAAGGAAGGCGTCGAGTTCATCCTGATCAATCCGGCCGCCTTCACCCACACCTCGGTGGCACTGCGCGACGCGCTGCTCGCGGTGCAGATCCCGTTCATCGAAGTGCACCTGTCGAACGTCCACGCGCGCGAGGCGTTCCGGCAGCACTCCTACTTCTCCGATGTCGCCGTCGGCGTCATCAGCGGCCTCGGCGCCCAGAGCTACGAGCTGGCCCTTGCCGCCGCCCTGAAACGACTCTGAACCCAACTGCCGCCGACCCCATCCGGAGCGGCGGCGTCCACCTCACCCGTCCCACAAGGCACCCGAGACACATGGACATCCGCAAGATCAAGAAACTGATCGAACTGCTCGAGGAATCCGGCATCGACGAGCTGGAAATCAAGGAAGGCGAGGAAACGGTGCGCATCGCCCGCAACCGCCCGCCGTCCGGTCCGGTCACCTACGCGATGGCGGCACCGCCGGCCGCCGCCGCGCCGGCACCGGCTGCCGCCGCGCCGGCCGATGCAGGCAGCAAGAAGGAAGAAAACAAGCGCAGCGGCCACGTGATGCGCTCGCCCATGGTCGGCACGTTCTATCGCTCGCCGTCGCCGGGCTCGCCCTCGTTCGTCGAAGTCGGCGCTTCGGTCAAGGTCGGCGACGTGGTGTGCATCGTCGAGGCCATGAAAATGATGAACCAGATCACCGCCGACAAGTCCGGCGTGATCGAAGCCATCCTGGTCGAAAACGGCCAGCCGGTCGAATTCGACCAGCCGCTGTTCACCATCGTCTGACGATTACGGTACCGACATGCTCGACAAGATCGTGATCGCCAACCGTGGCGAAATCGCGCTGCGTATCCTGCGCGCCTGCAAGGAGATGGGCATCCGCACCGTCGCCGTCTATTCGAAGGCGGACCGCGACCTGATGCACGTGCGGCTGGCCGACGAAGCGCTGTGCATCGGCCCGGCCGCCTCCAAGGACAGCTACCTCAGCATTCCGGCGCTGATCAGCGCAGCGGAAGTGACCGACGCCCAGGGCATCCATCCCGGCTACGGCTTCCTCGCCGAGAACGCCGATTTCGCCGAAGCGGTGGAACGCTCCGGCTTCACTTTCATCGGCCCGCGCGCCGACACCATCCGCCTGATGGGCAACAAGGTATCGGCCATCGAGGCGATGAAAAAGGCCGGCGTGCCGACCGTGCCCGGCTCCGGCGGCCCGGTGACGGAAGAGAACGCGATCGAGGCCGCGAAGAAAATCGGTTACCCGGTGATCATCAAGGCCGCAGCCGGCGGCGGCGGTCGCGGCATGCGCGTGGTGCATACCGAGAGCGCGCTGCTCAACTCGCTGTTCGTCACCCGTTCGGAAGCCAAGGCCGCGTTCGGCGACGAAACGGTCTACATGGAAAAATTCCTGGAACATCCGCGCCACGTGGAGATCCAGATCCTCGCCGACGGCAACGGCCATGCCGTGCACCTGGGCGATCGCGACTGCTCGCTGCAGCGCCGCCACCAGAAAGTGGTCGAGGAAGCGCCCGCGCCGCACATCCCGCAGGCGCTGCGCGACGAAGTGGCGAATGCCTGCGTCAAGGCATGCATCGACATCGGCTATCGCGGCGCCGGAACTTTCGAGTTCCTGTACGAAAAGGAACGTTTCTACTTCATCGAGATGAACACCCGCGTGCAGGTCGAACACCCGGTGACCGAAATGGTGACCGGCGTCGACATCGTGAAGGAACAGATCCGCATCGCCGCCGGCCAGGGGCTGTCGTTCACGCAAAAGGACGTGAAGATCAAGGGGCATGCCTTCGAGGCGCGCATCAACGCCGAAGATCCGGCAACCTTCATCCCCTGCCCCGGCAAGATCACCTATTTCCACGCGCCCGGCGGCAACGGTATCCGTGTCGACTCGCATGTCTACAGCGGCTACACCGTACCGCCGAACTACGATTCGCTGATCGGCAAGGTCATCGCCTTCGGCGACGATCGTGCCGGCGCGTTCCGGCGCATGAAGAATGCGCTGGACGAAATCGTGGTCGACGGCATCCGCACCAACATTCCGCTGCACAAGGAACAGATCTTCCGCGACACCCACTTCGAGAACGGTGGCGTCGACATCCACTATCTCGAGAAGAAACTCGGGATCGCCAAGAAGTGACTCGTGCCCTGAATAAAATCGCGCTGCAGGCTTCCGCATTCATGGCGGCAATGCCGCCATGAATGCCTGGCTCGAACTGAAGATCGAGCTGCCGCGCGAGCAGGTGGACGCCGCCGAGGAGCTGCTGCTGGCACTCGGCGCGCTGTCGATCACCGACCTCGACGCGCAGGACCAGCCGATCCTCGAACCCGGCCCGGGCGAAACGCCGCTGTGGGACGCCGTCGTCGTGGTCGGCCTGTTTCCCGGCGAGCGCGATGCCGACGAACTGCGCGCGGCGTTCGCCAACGCCTGGCAGGCCGGCTATGAAACGAATCCGCCGGGTTTCCGCGTCGAGCCGCTCGCCGACCAGGCCTGGGAACGCGTCTGGCTCGAACACTTCAAGCCGATGCGTTTCGGCAACCGGCTGTGGGTGGTGCCCAGCTGGACCGAGCCGCCGGTGGCCGGCGCCGTGAACCTGCGCCTCGATCCCGGTCTTGCCTTCGGTACCGGCACGCATCCGACCACCGCACTCTGCCTGCGCTGGCTCGACGGCCTCGATCTCGAGGGCAGGACCGTGCTCGATTTCGGCTGCGGCAGCGGCATTCTCGGCATCGCCGCCGCGCTGCTCGGCGCCCGCCGCGTCAGCGGCGTCGACAACGATCCGCAGGCCATCATCGCCACGCGGGAAAATGCCGCCCGCAACGGCGTCGCGGTCACGGCGCTGCTGCCGAAGGAGTTCGCCGCCGACGCTGCCGTGTCCGATGTCGTGATCGCCAACATCCTCGCCGGCCCGCTGATGCAGCTGGCTCCGCAGATTGCCGGCCGCGTTCACGCCGGCGGGCATCTCGCACTGTCGGGCATCCTGCGCGAACAGGCGGCCGACGTTGCCGCGGCGTACACCGACTGGATCGACTGGGAGCCGATCACGGTCGACGGCGACTGGGTCCGCCTGTCCGGCCGGAAGAAGTAACGGCGCACCGGCGCCGGGTCGCCGGCGCGAATGCCGAAGTCGGCAATGCGACACCGTCCTCGTGACGCGATGACGGTGCCGTGCGCATAATCGGCCGTTCAGCCTGCAGGGACCGCCCATGTCCGACCGTTACCAGACGCAATGCCCGCACTGCGGCGTCAAATTCCAGATCACCGCCCAGCAACTCCAGCTGGCAAACGGCACCGTGCGTTGCGGCTCCTGCCTCCAGGTATTCCAGGCCACCCAGAACATGGTGCCGCTGTCGTCGGCACCGCCGGCCGGCACCGGCAGTGCCCGGCCGTCCGCCCGGCCGTCCGCCCGCCCCTCGGCCATGCCGCCCGGCGACGCCCAGGCCACCACCCAGCGACCGGCGATTTCCGTACCGCCACCCAAGCCGGCCGCGCCGCCGCCCGCCAGACCGGCGGCGCCCGCCCGGCCGGCCGCACCACCCAAACGGTCCAGCGACGACGATCTGGCGGACATGATCCTGCGCGAGCTGGACGAGCCGGCGGCCAAACCGGCGGCTCCCCCGCCGTCGGCCCGCCCGCCGGCGGCCAAACCTCCCGCCCGGCCGACTGCCCCTCCGCCGGCCAGGCCGGCGGCTGCGGCCAGCGACAACATCGGAGGCTGGGCGCCGCCACCACCGCCGAAACCCGCCGCACCGGCAGCATCGCCGTCGAATGCCGCGCGCCATGGCATCGAGGAGAACAAGACCAGGATCAAGATCAGCGTCGGCGAACAACTCGACGGCAAGCTGAACATCGACGACCCGTTCGGTGTCCAGTCGACCACGCTGGACGAGAAGGATTTCCGGCCGGAGGCCGACGAATCCTGGGCCAGGGAAATGATCGGCGAGAAACCGCTCGACGAGCGGGAGGAGCGGCTGCGCAAGTTCCAGCTGAAGGCCGACGACCTGCAGATTGCCGACCCCACGGCGGGCATCCCGAAATCCGGCCTGGCGGCACGGCTCGAAGAACTGGCCACCCAGTCGGTACCGGCGGTGGGCATGCCGGCCCCGATCAGCCGCACGGCCCCGGCCGGCGGCTCGCAGGTCGACGATGAATTCGATTTCCTGTCCGACCCCGGCCTGACGATGCAGGACGTCGAGCTGCCCGGGCTCGACGCCGGCGACGATCTGGTGGCCGCCGCGCAGGCGCACCAGGTGAGCTGGGGCGGCGAGATTTTCTGGGGCACGCTCAGCGTCGTTTTCCTGTGCGTGCTGCTCGTCCAGTACCTCGTGTTCAACCGCGACACACTGGCCCGTGATCCCGCCTGGAGCGGCGTCTATGCGGCAGCGTGCAGCGCGATCGGCTGCACGCTGCCGGGCAACAGCGACGTCGCCCGGATCCATGGCGCCAATCTGGTGGTACGCAGCCACCCGGTGGCCGGGCAGGCACTGGTGGTCGACGCGATCATCTACAACCGCGCTCCGTTCACCCAGCCCTTCCCGCGCATTGAACTGGCCTTCAGCGACACCCAGGGCAATCCGGTCGCCGGCCGCGTGTTCGAGCCGGAGGAATACCTCAAGGGCGAACTGGCCGAGGCCCGTGAAATGCCGCCGGATACGCCGATCCATCTGTCGCTGGAAATCGTCGATCCCGGCGCCGGCGCTGTGAATTACGAGCTGCGTTTCCTGCCGCCGGTCGTCACCGCGGACGCCCCCTGAAACGACACCGGAAACGCGGGCCGCACACTCCACCGACCTTCGGTCAGTCAAGCGTTTTTTCTGCGGCTTTTGTCATGATGCCGGCTTCAACCGCCACCCCCTCGTGGCTATCATTGCTCACTCTTTGAACAGCCCGGCCAGTCGTTCCGGGCTGTCGAGTATCGAAGCAGTTACCGAATCCATCGTCTCCTGCCGGCATCTGCCCTCGCGCACGCCGTCGGGACGCTTTTCGCCGCGCGGAGCCCGCTGCACCGCACAGGCCCGGAGCCGCACCGGAACACCCGCATGCAGATCGGACCCTACCGCATCGAACAGCCGGTCGTTCTCGCGCCCATGGCGGGCGTGACCGACCTGCCGTTCCGCACACTGTGCCGGCGTCTCGGGGCCGGCCTGGTGGTGGCCGAGATGCTCACCGCCAACAGCGCGCTTTGGAACACGCCGAAATCGCAGCGCCGCCGCGTGCACGGCGACGAGCCGGCACCGCGCAGCGTGCAGATCGCCGGCGCCGAACCGGCCATGCTGGCCGAAGCCGCCCGCCTGAACGTGGAGGCCGGCGCCCAGATCATCGACATCAACATGGGTTGCCCGGCGAAAAAGGTCTGCAACAAGGCCGCCGGTTCCGCGCTGTTGCGCGACGAGACGCTGGTACGCGACATCCTGCGCGCCGTGGTCGCCGCGGTGAACGTGCCGGTGACCCTGAAGATCCGTACCGGCTGGGCGCCGGATGCCCGCAACGGCGTGCAGATCGCCCGCATCGCCGAGGATTGCGGCATCGCCGCGCTGGCGGTGCACGGCCGCACCCGCGCCTGCCGTTTCGAGGGCGCCGCCGAATACGACACCATCGCCGCCATCAGGCAGGCAGTGCGGATGCCGGTGATCGCCAACGGCGACATCGAAACACCGCAACAGGCGGCCGCCGTGTTGCGCCATACCGGCGCCGATGCGGTGATGATCGGCCGCGCCGCCCAGGGCAATCCGTGGATCTTCCGCGAGATCGGTCACTTCCTGGCCCGCGGGCAAACGCTGCCGCCGCCGACGCCGGCCGAGCTGCAGGCCACGGTGCACTGGCATCTGGATGCCCTGCAGGCGCACTACGGCGAGTTCATGGGCGTACGCATCGCCCGCAAGCACATCGGCTGGTACCTCGACGGCCGTACCGGCTGGAATCGCGCGGCATTCAATGGCGCGCTTTCGGCCGCCGAACAGCACGACCTGATCGACAGTTTCTTTTCGGATGCGCACGGCCAGTCGCTTGCCGGCGCATCCCTTTCACCGGAGATCCTTGCCGCATGAGCACTGCACCCAAACCACTGCACGCCGCCGCGCCGGCCGGCGTGCAACTGGCCGTCACCACCGGCACGCAAACGCTGCGCGACGCCGTCGACCAGGCCGTTGCCAACTATTTCCGCCAGCTCGGCGAAGAGGAAGTGGTCAACGTCTACGACATGGTGCTGGCCGAAGTAGAAGCTCCGCTGCTGGCGCGCGTGCTTGAATTCACCCGCGGCAACCAGACGCAGGCTGCCATCGTGCTCGGCCTGAACCGCGGCACGCTGCGCAAGAAACTCAAGCAATACAAACTGATCTGAACCAGGCTGAAGTCCGCATGTCTGCCGAACACGTCGCACGCCCCGTCAAGACCGCCCTGCTATCCGTTTCCGACAAGAACGGCATCGTCGATTTCGCCCGCGAGCTGGTGAAGCGCGGCGTCACTCTGCTCTCGACCGGCGGCACCTACAAGCTGGTGAAGGACAATGGCATCGCCGTAACCGAAGTCAGCGAATACACCGGTTTCCCGGAAATGATGGATGGCCGCGTGAAAACGCTGCATCCGAAAGTGCACGGCGGCATCCTCGGCCGCCGCGGCCAGGACGACGCAGTGATGCAGCAGCACGGCATCCGCGGCATCGATCTGGTGGTGGTCAACCTGTATCCGTTCGCCGCCACCGTGGCGAAGCCGGGCTGCACGCTGGAAGACGCCATCGAGAACATCGACATCGGCGGCCCGACCATGGTCCGCTCGGCGGCCAAGAACCACGCGCACGTCGGCATCGTGGTCAACAGCGTCGATTACCATCGCGTACTGGCCGACATGGACATGCACGGCGGCGCACTGTCGACTCCGCTGCGCTTCGATCTGGCGGTGAAGGCCTTCGAGCACACCGCCGCCTACGACGGCATGATCGCCAACTGGCTCGGCGTGATCGAGCCGCAGAGCGCCTACGACGCGCATCCGAAACGCGAAGTCTTCCCGCGCACGTACAACCTGCAATACCTGAAGGCGCAGGACATGCGCTACGGCGAGAACCCGCACCAGCGCAGCGCCTTCTACATGGAAGCGCAGCCGAAGGAAGCCTGCGTCTCGACCGCCCGCCAGCTGCAGGGCAAGGAACTCAGCTACAACAACATCGCCGACACCGACGCCGCGCTGGAATGCGTGAAATCGTTCGTGAAGCCGGCCTGCGTCATCGTCAAGCACGCCAACCCCTGCGGCGTCGCCGTGGTGCCGGAGGCCGACGGCGGCATCCGCAAGGCCTATGACCTGGCCTATGCAACGGACAGCGAATCGGCCTTCGGCGGCATCATCGCCTTCAACCGCGAACTCGATGCCGGCACCGCAAAAGCCATCGTCGACCGCCAGTTCGTGGAAGTGATCATCGCACCGAAGGTTTCCGCGGCAGCTCTCGAAGTGACGAAGGCCAAGCAGAACGTTCGCGTGCTGGAATGCGGCGAGTGGTCTCCGGAACGCCATGCCCAGTTCGACTTCAAGCGCGTGAACGGCGGCCTGCTGGTGCAGGACCTCGACATCGGCATGATCAGGGAAGCCGATCTCAAGGTGGTGACCAAACGCGCGCCGACCGAAGCCGAGATGCACGATCTGATCTTCGCCTGGAAAGTGGCGAAGTTCGTGAAGTCCAATGCCATCGTCTATGCCAGGAATCGCCAGACCGTCGGCGTCGGCGCCGGCCAGATGAGCCGCGTCAACAGCGCGCGCATTGCCGCCATCAAGGCCGAACACGCGGGCCTCGCGGTAAAGGGCGCCGTGATGGCGTCGGACGCCTTTTTCCCGTTCCGTGACGGCATCGACAATGCGGCGAAAGCCGGCATTGCCTGCGTCATCCAGCCCGGCGGCTCGATGCGCGATGCCGAAGTGATCGCCGCCGCCGACGAGGCCGGCATGGCGATGGTGTTCACCGGCATGCGCCACTTCAGGCACTAAGGTTGAGACAATGCAGATCCTGATCCTCGGTTCCGGCGGCCGCGAGCACGCGCTGGCGTGGAAATGCGCGCAGGACCCGCGCGTAACGAAGGTTTACGTTGCACCGGGCAACGCCGGCACCGCCACCGAAGCGAAATGCGAGAACGTCGCGCTCGACATTCTCGACAACGCCGCGCTGGTCGCCTTCGCGAAAGCGAACGTGCAGCTGACCATCGTCGGCCCGGAAGCGCCGCTGGTGAACGGCGCTGTCGACGCCTTCCGCGCCGCCGGTCTGCCGATCTGGGGACCGACCGCGAAAGCCGCGCAACTGGAAGGCTCAAAAGCCTTCGCCAAGGATTTCCTGGCACGCCACAGGATCCCGACTGCCGAATACCGCACCTTCACCGACACCGACGCCGCGCTGGCCTACCTGAAGGAAAAAGGCGCACCGATCGTCGTGAAGGCCGACGGCCTGGCCGCCGGCAAGGGCGTGATCGTGGCGATGACGCTCGGCGAGGCGGAAGCCGCCGTGATCGACATGCTCTCCGGCAACGCTTTCGGCGCCGCCGGCTCGCGCGTGGTCATCGAGGAGTTCCTCGACGGCGAGGAAGCCAGCTTCATCGTGATGGTCGACGGCAAACACGCGCTGCCGATGGCCACCAGCCAGGACCACAAGCGCATCGGCGACGCCGATACCGGCCCCAACACCGGCGGCATGGGCGCCTATTCGCCGGCGCCGGTGGTGACGCCGGACGTGCACGCACGGGTGATGCGCGAAGTGATCGAGCCCACCGTGCGCGGCATGGCGGGCGAGAACAACGTGTACACCGGCTTTCTCTATGCCGGCCTGATGATCACCAGGGACGGCGCGCCGAAAGTGATCGAATTCAACTGCCGCTTCGGCGATCCGGAAACGCAGCCGATCATGCTGCGCCTGCAGACCTCGCTGGTGTCGCTGGTGGAAGCCGGGCTGGCCGGCAAACTCGGCGAGACCAAAGCCGACTGGGATCCGCGGCAGTCGGTCGGCGTGGTGATGGCCGCCGGCGGCTATCCGGGCGACGTGCGCAAGGGCGATGTCATCGCCGGTCTGCCGCAAACGGAAACCGCCGGCGAAAAGATCTTTCACGCCGGCACGAAACTGGTCGACGGGCAGGTCACCACCAACGGCGGCCGCGTGCTCTGCGCCACTGCCCTGGGCCAGACCGTGTCGGAAGCGCAGGAACGAGCCTACCGGCTCGTGAAGCGCGTCACATGGCGCGACGAATACCACCGCACGGACATCGGCTGGCGCGCTATTCTCCGGGAAAAAGCCCGCTAGGCCCGCCGGTTGCGGGAACGGAGTCCCCATGAGCTTCATCCGCGACAACCTCGCCCGCGTCGCCTTCGCGCTGGGCATCCTGGTCGGCGTGCAGGCACCGAACGTCGTCACCCAGTACGAGCACCGGGTGACGGCGCACCTCAACGAAGTCACCGTCAATTTTGCCGGCTTCCAGCAAATTGCCGACCAGTATTTCGACGGCAGCGTCGACCGGCTGATCCTGCACCACGAGCAAAGCACGGACCGCGTTTTCCACGCCGAAGCGGAGCCCATTCGCAAGCTCTGGCAGCGGCTGCAGCATCTGCGCGCCGAACAGGCCGCCCTGTCCGGCAGCTTCGTGCACCAGCTGGCGCATGTCGCACTGCGCGCCGATCCCGAATTGCGCCGGGAAACGCTCGACGGCTATGTGGCCACCGTCCCGCTGACGCCGACCGCAATCGTCTGCGCGCTGGTTGCCGCCTTCGTGCTGGGCGCCCTGGTCGACGGCCTGCTGGCCGCCCTTGGCGCCGGCTTCAACCGGCTGCGCGCCCGCAGCCAGGCCCAGCGTCGCCGCAGCCAGGCCTGATCCGGCCGCGCGCGGCCGGATCGTGCGCGCGGATCACTTTTCCTTCAGCACGTACACGCCGTCCCAGTCGGCGGCCGGCGGCGCGGCACGCAGCGCGGCAATGCGCTCCAGGAAGATCCCGTACAGCTTGCATTCGGGTTCCAGCGCAAGCAGTTCGCCGAGCTCGTTTTCCGCGTCGCTCCAGCGCTGTCCGAAGTAATGGTCGAGCGCCCGATGCCAGCGCTCGAGACTGGCGATCTGCTGCGGCGTCGCCTCGCGCAGGCGGCACAGCGGCTCGTACACCTTCACCGGTTCGGTTTTTCCCTTGACCTGCAGGCGGTCGATCAGCCGCAACAGATGATCGGGGCACTGCGCGGCCGTCGTCTCGCCGACCAGCAGGCGCAGACCGTACTGCTTGGTGGCGCTCTCCAGGCGCGATCCCAGGTTCACCGCATCGCCCAGCACCGTGTAGGCACGGCGATAGCTTGATCCCATGTCGCCGACGTTCATCGGCCCGGAATTGATGCCGATGCCGACATCGATGCGCGGCAGGCCCTCGGCACCGAACTGCTCCTTCAGCTCGTTCACCTTCTGCAGCATGGCCAGCGCCGCGTCGACGGCGTGTTCGGCGTGCCGGTCGTCGTCCAGCGGCGCACCCCAGAAGGCCATCACCATGTCGCCGACGTATTTGTCGATGGTGCCATGGTTGTCGAAGATGATCTTCGTGATCGGCGTGAAGTAGCGGTTCAACAGCTGCTTCAGCTCCTGCGCCGAAAGTTTTTCCGAAATGGTAGTGAACGAACGGACGTCGGAGAACAGGACCGTCATTTCCTTCGATTCGCCTTCGAACGACACCTGTTCGGGATGCTCCAGCAACCGGTTGATATGCACCGGCGCCACGTACTGGCCGAACATGTTGTGGATCTGCGCCCGGCGCTGCGTTTCCTCGAGGAAGCCAAGCACCATGAACAGCGCATTGAGCGCCACAATGGTGACCAGCGGTGGCGACAGCGGGAAGTCGATCTTCGCGTAGATCCACAGCAGGTAGTTGCTGCCGATCACGATGCCGATGGTGAGCAGGCTGAACAGCAACTGGCCACCGGCACCCAGTTTCGGCTGCACCAGCACGATCATCAGGCCGATCAGCGCGATGATCACCACCGTGGCGCCGATCTCGTAATCCGGCCGGTGCCAGAAGCGCGTTTCCGGCGGCGTGCTGCCGAGGATGGCATCGAGCAGGTTGGCGTGCACCTCGACCCCGGGATAGTTGGTGCCCAGCGGCGTCGACCGCAGATCCTTCAGACCCAGCGCCGAGGTACCAACCAGCACGATCGCCCCCTGCAACTGCTCTCGCTGTTCCGGCGTCAGGGTGCCGCGGATCACGTCGGTAGCCGGAATGTAGGGAAAACTCTTCGCGCCGCCGCGATAGGGAACCACTGCCCGCCCGCCGGCATCGGTGGGGATCCGGCTGTTGCCGACGGTGATTGCCTCGATCACCACCGTATCGTTCTGCATCGCCGTTTCCAGCGCTATGTGGTCGACCACGAGGAAGCGGCGGGCGATCTCCAGCGACAACGAGGGATACAGATCATCGCCCACGCGATAGATCATCGGCGACCGGCGCACGACGCCGTCGACATCGGGCTGGGTCGACAGGCTGCCGGCGCCGGCGGCGGCTTCCTGGATCACCGGCCGGTTGCCGGCATAGCCGATGAATTCCGGCACCATCAGGACATCGCGCTCTTCCGGCGCCAGGGTGAACATCGGCGGCGGCAGCGCGCCGATGGTGGTGGCCGAATCGTTGTGCAGGAAGAATCCGAGCACCGTTTCGCCCTTCGCGACATCGCGGGAGAAAATCGTGTCGGCATCGAAGCGCCGCCGCTCGGCGCGCAGCAGGCCACCGACCTGGGAGGCCACGGTCCGGTCGGTCAGTACCTCGTCCACCGGATTGCGCTCCGGCTCGGGAAAGGTCACGTCGAAGCCGGTGATGACGACGCCGGATCCGTACAGCTCCGAGAGCATGTGCCCCATCTTCACCCGCGACCACGGCCAGCGGCCTTCGGCCTCCTGGCTGCGCTCGTCGATGTCGACGATCACGATCTTGTGTGCCGGTGGCGGCGGCGCGAGGGCCAGGCGGAAGCGCAGGTCATACAGCAGGGCATCGAGGCGCTCCAGCATCGGCGGCGCATACAGCCCCAGCGCGGCGTGATAGAAGGCCGCGGCAATGATCAGTACGATGCCCAGCGGCCGGGCGACCCGGCGCAACGCCCTTATCAAGGTTTGGCGCATACGTCATACTTGGCCCGCCAGTCACGGGCCCCCTTGTCTTTGTTGTGGTGGCGCTTCCATGTTCGCCGCCGGGGGTCGTCCTTGCGATTCATCGCCCGGGAAGCACGATGACAGACCAGATGCAGGATATCGACCTTGAACGGCTGAAGGAGTTTACGCCGTTCGACTCGCTCTCGGATGCCCACCTGCGGGACCTCGCCCCGAAACTGGCCGTCGCCCGGCTGGGCAAGGGCAAGGTTCTCTTCAAGCGCGGGCAGCAGGACCCGAAGTGCCATTTCCTGCTCAAGGGCTCGGTCGACCTGGCCGATGCGGCCTTCGTGGTCCGCAAACTGGCCGCCGACGATCCCGAGAACTACCTCGCGCTGGACAACTACGCCGAGCACCGGGTGTCCGCGATCACCAACAGCGACTGCCTCGTGGTCAGCATCGACCGCGACCACCTGGACCTGGTGCTGACCTGGAGCCAGGCCGCCGAGTCGCTCGACGACGACGACCAGCCGGACGACGGCAACACCGACTGGATGGAGGCACTGCTGGCCTCCGACCTGTTTTCCCAGGTGCCGCCGGCCAACATCCAGCAACTGTTCGTCAAGTTCAAGGAAAAGGAAGTCCATCTGGGCGACGTCATCATCCGCGAGGGTGACGACGGCGACGCGTTCTATGTCATCAAGGAAGGCCGGGCACTGGTCACCCGCGGCACCGGCAGCAACCAGAAAACGCTGGCCGCGCTGAAGAACGGCGCCTGCTTCGGCGAAGACGCACTGATCGGCGACACCAAGCGCAACGCCACCATCACCATGACGACCGACGGCGTGGTGATGGCGCTGGACAAGGAAAGCTTCATCAAGCTGCTCAAGGAGCCGGTGATCCAGCAGGTGACCGAGGAGCAGTACCAGAAGATGGTCGACGAGGCCGAGGAAGGCGTGGTGCTGATCGACGTGCGCCTGCCGCTCGAGTTCAAGCACGATCATCTCGCGCATGCACGCAACATCCCGCTGCCGGAACTGCGCAAGGAAATTCGCGACCTGGAGAAGGTGTTCACCTACGTCGTGACCTGCGATGGCGGCCGGCGCAGTGAAATCGGCGCCTACCTGCTCAATGAAGCCGGACTGCGGGCACTGGTGCTCAAGCGCAAGCCGAAGCCGGTGACGGAAAAGGCCGAGGTCAAGGAATAAGGATGGCCGGCGTGCTCCGGGCATTGCCGGTGCGCGTCGCGCTGCTGTTCGCCGTCCTGCTGTGGCCCCTGGCCGCCGCCGCCTGGGCGCCGCCCTACCCGATCATCGATTCGTCCGAGCGCACCTCGCTCGGACTGTTTGTTGCCTGGCTGGAAGATCCCGACGGCAACCTGTCGGCGGCAGAAGTGAGCCGGCTCGATCCCGCACGCTTTACTGTCGCCGATCGCGACGAACTGCATTTCGGCTACACGCGCAGCTCGTACTGGTTCCGTCTCGCCATCCAGAACACGCACGCCGCTCCGGAGTCGCTGCTGCTGGAAATACCGCATCCGCGCCTCTCCATCATCGAGTTGCACCGCCAGACCGCCTCCGGGTTCACCCTCACCCGCGCCGGCACCGCGACGGAAAAAGTGGTCGGCGACCTCGCCCACCAGCACTTCCTGTTCCGGGCGGACATTCCGCCGGGCACCACCGAAGTGTTCTGGTTCCGCGTCCAGTCCGATCTGCCCCTCGATTTTTCGCTGCACGCCCAGACACCGTCGGGGTTTTCCTATGCGCAGGGCGTCAGCCAGATCGTCGTCGGCATTTTCCTCGGCATTCTGGTCGGCCTGGTGCTGTTCAACGCGGCCGCC
This sequence comes from Pseudomonadota bacterium, assembly GCA_049323295.1. Taxonomy (GTDB): domain Bacteria; phylum Pseudomonadota; class Gammaproteobacteria; order Pseudomonadales; family JADFDG01; genus JADFDG01. The sequence goes on along the minus strand of JBMOON010000050.1, from coordinate 374,439 downwards.
TGGTTGCTGTCGCGCGACACGGTGTTTGCCTGGTACACGGTTTTCCTGCTGGCGGTGATTGCCTTCCTGCTGGCCCGACTGGGCTTCGCCGGAGTCCTGTTGCTGCGCGGCCCCTCGGTCCAGCCGCTGATCGAATCCTGTGCCGCAACCCTCGCCACCCTGACTGCCATGCAGTTCGCGCGCGAGCTGTTGCAGACGCGCGAACGGCAGCCGGCCGTCGATCAGGCCATGGTCTATCTCGCCATCGCCGGGATTGTCGTGCTGGTGGTATTGCCGCTGGTGGAAGCGTCGCAACGCGGGCCGATGTACACCACGCTGGCCGCCCTCGCGATGCCGATGACGCTCTACGCGGCATGGATCGCCATGCGTTCAGGCTGTCCGGATGCCCCGCGCTATCTGGTCGCCCGCCTGCTCAGTGCTGCCTGCGGGGGGCTGGTGGTCTTCGGCGAACTGGGCTGGATAACCCTGCCCATCCGCGACGGACTGCTGCTGGTGATCGGCGCCGGCCTCGAAGGAATGGTGATCGTATGGATGCTGTACGCGCGGCGCCAGCGCACCACCCGCACCGCAGCGCAGGCGCGGTTGAACGCAGCGATCGAACAGGCGGAACTGAATGCCCGCAGCGAATTCCTCTCGCGCTTCAGCCATGACGTACGTACGCCGCTCAACGGGATTCTCGGCATGACCGAGCTGCTCGGCGACACCTCGCTGACGCCGCGACAGCGCGAATACACCCATACCATCCGCGCCAGCGGTGAAACCCTGCTGGCGCTGCTCAACGAAACCCTGGACTGGACCCGTCTCGAATCGGGGCAGCTGGAAATCCAGCATGTCGATTTCGACCTGCAGCAGCTGATCGCCGACAGCGTGGAAACGGTGCAGTTGCGCGCCGAGGAAAAACAGGTCGAACTGATCGTCGACATGGCGCCCGAGATTCCGGTACGGGTGAACGGCGATCCGGCACGCCTGCGTCAGGTACTGTGCAACCTGATCGGCAATGCGGTGCGCTACACACATCGCGGCGAAGTACAGCTGCACATCATGGCGACCGAACAACCGCACGTCGTCCGCATCGAACTCCGCGACACGGGGGTCGGTATTTCGCGCGATCGCCTGGCCACGCTGTTCGACAAGGCCGGCGAGCCCGGCGGCGGCGAGAACCGCGGCTTCGGCCTGTTCATTGCCCGGCAACTGGTGGAGCGCATGGGCGGCCGCATCGGTGCGCACAGCGAGGAGCATCGCGGCAGCGTGTTCTGGATCACCCTGCCGCTGCCGGCCGCCCTCGAACAGCACAGCACGGCAGACACCGGCATTCTCGCCGGCAAGCGCCTGCTGGTGGTCGACGACAACGCCGCGGTGCGACGGGTCATCGAAACCCAGGCCACCGCCTGGCGGATGTCAGTGACCTGCGCCGACAATGCGCAGGAGGCTCTGGCCATCGCCCGCACGCAGGCCAACCTCGGCGCCTCCTTCGACATCGTCGTGCTCGATCACAACATGCCCGGCATGAGCGGCCTGCAGCTGGCCGCCCGCATCAAGGAAGATCCGCTGATCCGCCAGGATGCGCTGATCGTGATGCTGACCGGTCTCAATATCGCACCGACCGAAACCATGGCACGCAACGTCGGCATCCGGCGCGTACTGACCAAACCGGTATCCGGTCGTGCCCTGCAGGCCACCCTGATCGAGGAGCTGGCCCGGCGGGAACGCTTCGAACCGGAAGCGGGCAGCAACTCGCCACTGTCGCCGAACCTGCGGGTGCTGGTGGTGGAAGACAACACGCTCAGCCAGAAGGTCATCCGCGGCATGCTGGCCAAACTCGGCGTGCGCAACGACGTCGTCAACAACGGCCAGGAGGCGCTGGAAGCAATGCAGCACCAGCGCTACGACCTGTTGCTGATGGATTGCGAGATGCCGGTGATGGACGGCTACGAGGCAACCCGCCGCATCCGTGCCTGGGAGATCGACAACGCACGGCGCCGCACGCCGATCATTGCGCTGTCGGCGCACATCCTGAAGGAGATCAAGGAGCGCTGCCGGCAATCGGGCATGGATGCGCACATGGCCAAGCCGGTCGACCTGAACGAGTTGCGCGCCGCCCTGCGGGCCTACGGCACGCAGTGACCGGACGCTAGCCGCTGTTCTTGCGGTACTCGCCCGGTGCCATGCCGTACCAGCGACGGAAGGCCCGGGTGAAGGAACTCTGCTCGGCGAAACCGAGCAGCAACGCGACATTCACCAGTGTCAGCCGCTCGTCGGCCACCAGCACCGCCGCCAGCGACTTGCGGATGTCGTCGACCAGATCGCTGAACGTCACGTCGGCCTTGCGCAGCCTGGCCTGCAGGGCTCGCACTGTCATTCCGAGGTCCTCGGCCACCGTTTCGATTTCCGGTTCGCCGCCGGGCAGGTGCCGGTAGATCGCGCTGCGCACTTCGTTGGCCAGGTTGATGCCGGAAGAGAAATCAGCCAGCAGGCGCGCGGCATGCTCTTCCATGATGCCGCCGAGTGCCGGATCGGCCGACCGCAGCGGCAGCTGCAGCCAGACGCGGGGAAACACGATGCCGGTATGCGGCGCGGAAAACCGGACCGGGCAGCGGAAAAAACGTTCGTACGCTTCACGCTCGGCCGCCGGCGGCTCGGGATGCTCGAAGCGAGCCTCCAGCGGCGCACGCGCGTTGTCCAGCAACGAACGTGCGAACCCGACCCAGCCGGCGACGGCCGCGTCGCGCAGATAGCGGGCATAGGGCATGGGGACCGGGCAATCCCAGCGCAACAGCAGGTTGTCTGCGCCCTCGTCGTCCAGCGAAGCGCGGCCGAGTTCGCCGACGATGCGCTCGAAGCGCAGCAGACGGTCGATGGCCTCGCCGAGATCGGCACTGCCCATGATCACGTAGCCGAGCACCGGGTAACTGCGCGGCTGCACGTTGCCGCCGAGTCGCAGGCCCAGCGCGTTGTCCCCGGTGCGGCCGAGCGCACAGGCAAACAGACGGACGACATCGATCAGCGGCACCAGCGCCGTCGGATTGGCAAAGGTCTGCGCATCGACGCCGGCCTGTGCCAGCAGCTCGGCCGGCGCGATGCCGTATTCCCGCTGCACCGTCGCCAGTGCGTCGTTGACCCAGGCCGCGGACAGGCTGGCCGGCAGGGCCTGGAGGTCCGGCGAAACGGGCAGCGGCTGGTCTTTCTGCTCGGGCATGAGGGAACCGGAAATGACGGCGGGACTGTTCTATTCTTGGCGGGACGGTGTTCGCAACCGGGGCCTTGCGTGGCAGAGAATAATGCACTGCGCGCCCGCTGCCTGCCCGCCCCCGGACAATGAGTGGAGTCACTGATGGACTGTCTGTTCTGCAGGATGGCCAACGGCCAGATCAAACCCGACATCGTCCACGAGGATGACCTCGTACTTGCGTTCCGCGACATTTCGCCGCAGGCGCCGGTGCATGTCCTGCTGATCCCGAAACGGCACGTGGCCAATCTCGAGGCCCTGGAAGACAGCGATGCCGCGCTGGCCGGCCATCTCCTGCTGACCGCCCGCCGGATCGCGCGCGACCTCGGCATTGCCGGTGACGGCTACCGGCTGGTCAACAACTGCAACGTACAGGGCGGACAGACCGTCTACCACCTGCACTTCCATCTGCTGGGCGGCCGGCAGATGACCTGGCCGCCGGGCTGAGCGATGACCCGCGAACGCCGTCTCTCGCCGCTCGATCGTCTGGTACTGCAGGCCGACCAGGCCCTGCGCACGCTGAGTCCCGACGGGGCAGTCGCACGCCGCATCTCGCCGGCAGCCGCCGAACCGTCAGCCGTGCTGGACGATCCGGCGCGCCGGCATGCAGCCGGACTGATGCGCATCAACCACACCGGCGAAGTCTGCGCCCAGGCGTTGTACGCCGGACAGGCGCTCACCGCGAAGCTGCCCGACGTGCGGACGCAGATGGAGGCGGCTGCCCGCGAGGAAGAAGACCATCTCGCCTGGTGCGAGCAACGTCTGCACGAACTCGGCGCCGCACCCAGCGTCCTCAACCCGTTCTTCTACGGGCTTTCGTTCGCCGTCGGTGCAGCGGCCGGCATGGCCGGCGATCGCTGGAGCCTCGGTTTCGTCGAGGAAACCGAGCGCCAGGTCGTCCGCCACCTGGAGAGTCATCTCGGTCATCTGCCGGACGCCGACCGGCGCTCGCGCGCCGTGGTGGAACGCATGCGGGCTGACGAGGCGCAGCACGCCGATACCGCACACGCGGCCGGCGCCGCCGCCCTGCCGTTCCCGGTGCGCCGCCTCATGGCGGCGATGGCGAAAGTGATGACCACGACGGTGTATCGCCTCTAGGTCATGCGCACCCGGTTGCGCCGGAAAAGAAAAAGCCGCCCGCGGGCGGCTTTTTCGTCGGTGTCGTGCGGCTCACCATTTACCGGCCGCGTAGTTCTGGCCGTAGAAGATCTCGTGCATTTCCTTGTCCAGCCGGTCGGCAATCACCGCCTTGTCGGCCTTGCTGATCGCCTGTTTGGCGTCACCGAACAGGTACTGGTCGATGTCGAACTCCTTGCGGATCATCTTCGTGTGGAAGATGTTTTCCTGGTACACGTTCACGTCGATCATCTTGTAGCGCTCGACCGTGTCGTCCGACATGTAGTTCTGGATCGACGAGATTTCGTGGTCGATGTAGTGCTTCATGCCGGTCACGTCGCGGGTGAAACCGCGCACGCGATAATCGATGGTCGCGATGTCCGAGTCGAAGGTGTGGATCAGGTAATTCAGGGCCCGCAGCGGCGAGATCAGGCCGCAAGTCGACACGTCGATATCGGCGCGGAACGTGGAAATGCCGTTGTCCGGGTGTGATTCCGGGTAGGTGTGCACGGTGACATGGCTCTTGTCGAGGTGCATCACGACGGCGTCCGGCAGCGGACCCGGCTCTTCGCGCGTCTCGGCCTCGTCCGGCGGCACCTGGTCCTCGCAGATCAGCATGGTCACCGACGCGCCGTGCGGATCGTAGTCCTGGCGGGCGACATTGAGGATGTGGGCACCGATGATCTCCACCACGTCGGTGAGGATCTGCGTCAGGCGGTCGGCGTTGTAGGTCTCGTCGATGTACGCGATGTATTCCTTGCGCTCGGCTTCGTTGCGCGTGTAACAGATGTCGTAGATGTTGAAGCTGAGCGACTTCGTCAGGTTGTTGAACCCGTACAGCTTCAGCTTGGTCTCGGAAGTCTTCATCTGTTACGCCTCGCGCACTTCATGGCTGTGGGTGATCTCGACGCCGCCACGGGCCAGCATGATCGACGCCGAACAATATTTTTCGGCCGACAGATCGACTGCCCGCTTGACCTGGTTTTCCTTGAGATTGCGGCCGCTGACCACGAAATGCAGGTGGATCTTCGTGAACACCTGCGGCGGTTCCGGCGCCCGTTCGGCAGTGAGCTCGGCTTCGCAGCCGGTCACGTCCTGGCGCGCCTTCTTCAGGATGTAGACCACGTCGACGCTGGAGCAGCCGCCGAGGCCCATAAGGACGGTTTCCATGGGCCGGGGGCCGGCGTTGACGCCGCCGATGTCGGGCGGTCCGTCCATCAGGACTTCGTGGCCGCTGCCTTCGGCGCGGGCACGGAACTTCGCGTCGCCTTCCCAGCGGACGGTTGCCTTCATCGACTGCTCCCGGGACCAAGAGGAGGCGTGGGTGATGCGGGGGGCGTACCCCCCGCGTGAGGCGGCGCAGGGTAGCACAATCACCCCCGGCCATGAACCGAACCTCCCCCGACCGGCCGACGACGATCACGTCACGTTCCGGACGTTGAATGGCGCACGGAACGACCCTTTGCTTGACATAGTCTGACCCGGGTGGCACATAGGGACACGAGTTGTGACTCAACTGCGGGTGTGCGCTACAACCCGCTGACCTGCCAAGAAGATTCCCTGGATGGACATCCCCGGAGCATGAACGCGGTGGCCGCGAGCAAGTTCTTCCCGAACATCGACAAGTTCCTGGTGCACTGCCATCGCCGGAAGTATCCGGCGAAGAGCACCATCATCTATGCCGGCGACGAGTCGGACGCCCTCTACTACATCCTCAGCGGCTCGGTGACCGTGGTCATCGAGGACAACGAGGGGCGGGAAATGATCGTCGCCTACCTCAACGAAGGCGACTTCTTCGGCGAGATGGGCCTGTTCGAGAAGGACGCCAACCGTTCGGCCTGGGTGAAGGCCAAGACCGAGTGCGAGGTCGCCGAGGTCAGCTACTCCAAGTTCAAGGAGCTGGCCCGGGACGACGCCGACATCATGTTCGCCCTGTCGGCACAGATCGCCGGCCGCCTGCGTGCCACCACCCGGAAGGTCGGCGACCTGGCCTTCCTCGACGTAACCGGCCGCGTGGCCCGCACCCTGCTCGAACTGTCCCGCCAGCCGGATGCCATGACCCACCCGGACGGCATGCAGATCAAGATCACCCGCCAGGAAATCGGCCGCATCGTCGGCTGCTCGCGCGAGATGGTGGGCCGCGTGCTCAAGTCCCTGGAAGAGCAGGGCCTGATCTCGGTGAAGGGCAAGACCATGGTGGTCTACGGCACGCGCTGACCGCCCGCCGCCGCGACAGAAGACAGAGGCCGGAGTGATCCGGCCTTTTGCATTTCAGGAGAACCCGCACATGAAACTGGTCAGCTCGCTCACCACCCCTTTCGGCCGCAAGGTGCGGATCCTGCTGGCGGAGAAGGCGCTCTCCTGCGAACTGCTGGAAGACATTCCCTGGAATGCCGATGCGAAAACCCCGGATTACAACCCGCTGGGCAAGGTGCCGGTGCTGGTGCTCGACAACGGCGACACGCTGTTCGATTCGCGGGTGATCGCCGAGTACCTGGATACCCTGCCCGGCCCGCAGCACATTCCGGACGATGCGGCTGCCCGCATCCGCGTCAAACGCTGGGAAGCCCTCGCCGACGGCATTTCGGATGCCGCCGCCGCCATCTTCATCGAGCGCAACAAGCGCACGCCGGCCCAGCAGAGTCCCGAGTGGATTGCCCGCCAGCGCGGCAAGATCGACGCTGCCCTGCGCGAGGCGGAAAAGAGCCTGCGTGGCGATTTCTGCGAAGGCGGATCTTTCTCGCTGGCCGATGCGGCACTCGTGGCTGCACTGGGTTATCTGAAACTGCGATTCAGTGCGGAAGTTTCGCTGGCGCCGCATCCGAAGCTGGCGGCGTACCTTGCCCGTATGGAGCAAAGAGCGAGTGTGCGCGACAGCGCGGCTCCGGCATGACCGGGTTCGTGCCGATCTGCTCCGGCGACTGAGTGTCTCGTCGGTCAGACTGCGCTAGACCTTCCCTCGACACAGGTCCCCTGCGCAGATCGGCACGAACCCGGTCAGTCCGAGGCTGTTTTCAGAAGAAGAGCTCCCGCAGCTTCGCACCCGGTTCCGGCGCACGCATGAAGGATTCGCCGACCAGGAAGGCGTTGACGTTCCGGCTGCGCATGGCGGCGACGTCCTGCTTCGTGTTGATGCCGCTTTCGGTGACCACCAGCACATCGGGCGGGATCAGCGACAGCAGGTCGTAAGTGGTCTTCAGCGACACATCGAAGGTGTGCAGGTCGCGGTTGTTGATGCCGACCAGATCGATGCCGAGCTTCAGGGCACGTTCCAGCTCGCGGCGGTCGTGCACCTCGACCAGCACGTCGAGGCCGAGGCCGCGCGCCATGGCGTTCAGGGTGGCCAACTCGGCATCGTCCAGCGCGGCGACGATCAGCAGGATGGCGTCAGCGCCCAGCGCGCGCGCTTCGACTACCTGGTATTCGTCGACGGTGAAGTCCTTGCGCAGTGCCGGCAGGCGGCAGGCATCGCGGGCGGCAATCAGGTATTCGTCGGCACCCTGGAAGAAATCGACGTCGGTCAACACCGAGAGGCAGGCGGCCCCGCCTTGCTCGTAGCTTTTCGCAATCGCCGGCACGTCCCAGTCGGCGCGGATCAGACCCTTGGACGGTGACGCACGCTTGATCTCGGCGATCACCGCCGGCTCGCCGGCGCGCACCCGGCGCCGCAGGGCGTCAACGAAGCCGCGCGTCACTTCCTGGGTCGAGGCCAGATCGTGCAGCCGGGCCATCGACACTTTCGCCGCACGCTCGGCAATTTCCTCGCGCTTGCGGCGTACGATGCGATCGAGGATGGTGATTCCGCAGGTCATGGCCGTATCCGTCTCACTGCTTCTTCATGAGTTGCGTGACGCGTACGTACTCGTCGAGTTTTTCCCGCGCCATGCCGGTAGCGATTGCATCCTGCGCCATCGCCACGCCCTGCTTCAGGGTGGCGCACAGGCCGGCGGCGCAGATGGCCGCACCGGCATTGGCGGCGATGATGTCGGCCGCCGGCCCCTTCCCGTGCTCGAAGGCGGCCAGGATGATGGCCAGACTCTGTTGTGCATTGGCAGCCCGCAGGTGCTCCAGCGAACCGCGCGGCAGCCCGATGTCTTCCGGCGCGACCACGTATTCGTGCACCTTGCCGCCGCGCACCTCCGCGATGCAGGTGTCGGCGGCGATGGAAATCTCGTCCAGCCCGTCCTCGGCATGCACCACGAACACATGGCGCTGGCCCAGCGCCAGACAGACATCGGCGATCGGCCGCAGCAACTCGCGCGAATAGACGCCGAGCACGGCATTCTTCGCACCGGCCGGATTGGTCAGCGGACCGAGCATGTTGAAGACGGTACGCACGCCCAGCTCGCGGCGCGGCCCGATCGCATGCTTCATCGCCTCGTGGTGGGTCGGTGCGAACAGGAACCCGAAACCGGTGTCTCGGATGCAGCGGCCGGCCTCCTCGGCGCTGATGGCGAGGTTGGCGCCGGCCGCCTCCAGCAGGTCGGCACTGCCGGACTTGCTGGAAACCGAGCGGTTGCCGTGCTTGGCGACATGGCCGCCCGCCGCCGCCACGACGAACGCCGACGCCGTCGACACGTTGAACAGCCCGGAGTTGTCGCCGCCGGTACCGCAGGTGTCGACGAGGTAGGGCACGTCGCTGCAGTCGACCGTCTTCGCCAGCCGGCGCATGACCCGCGCCGCACCGAGCAACTCCTGCATCACCTCGCCCTTCATCCGCAAAGCGACCAGGAAGCCGCCGATCTGCGCCGGGGTGGCGCCGCCGGTCATGATGATGGTCATGACCTCTTCCATCTCGTTGGCATCCAGCGACTGGCGGTCGAGCAACACACGTATCGCGGTGGGCATGTCCATCGGCATCTGCGTTCTCCCGTCAGCCGCGCATCTCGAGGAAATTCTTCAGCAGGGCATGCCCGTGCTCGGTCAGGATCGATTCCGGATGGAACTGTACGCCCTCGATCGGCAGGGTCCGGTGGCGCAGCCCCATGACTTCGTCCACCGAGCCGTCCTCCTTCGCCGTCCATGCCGTGAGCTCGAAGCAATCCGGCAGCGTCGCGTATTCCACCACCAGCGAGTGGTAGCGCGTGGCGTTGTAGGGACTCGGCAGATTGCGGAAAACGCCGTGGCCGTTGTGGTGGATCGGCGACAGCTTGCCGTGCATCACCTGCCGGGCCCGGATCACGTTGCCGCCGAACACCTGCCCCATCGCCTGGTGACCCAGACAGACGCCGAGAATCGGCAGCTTGCCGGCAAACTCGCGGATCGCCGGCATCGAGATGCCGGCCTCGTTCGGCGTGCAGGGGCCCGGCGAGATCACGATCCGCTCCGGTTTCAGCCGCGCGATGTCGTCCAGCGTCACCTCGTCGTTGCGCACGACCTTCACGTCGGCGCCGAGTTCGGCAAGGTACTGCACGATGTTGAAGGTGAAGCTGTCGTAATTGTCGATCATCAGCAACATGGCACGAATCCCCTTATGGCTTGAGACCGGACTGCGCCATGGCGACCGCCGCGAACATGGCACGACCCTTGTTCATGGTCTCTTTCCATTCGAGCTCGGGAACGGAGTCGGCAACGACGCCCGCCCCCGCCTGGATGTGCAGCTGCCCGTCCTTGATGACCGCCGTACGGATGGCGATCGCGGTGTCCATCGTGCCGTCCCAGCCCAGGTAGCCGACGGCACCGCCGTAGACGCCGCGCTTCACCGGCTCCAGTTCGTCGACGATCTCCATCGCCCGGATTTTCGGCGCGCCCGACAGCGTGCCGGCCGGAAAAGTGGCGCGCAGCACGTCCAGCGCATCCAGTTCCGGCTTCAGGCGGCCCTCGACGTTCGAAACGATGTGCATCACGTGCGAATAACGCTCGATGGCCATCTTCGCGGTGACCTCGACCGATCCCGTGTCGGCAATGCGGCCGACGTCGTTGCGGCCGAGATCGATCAGCATCAGGTGCTCCGCGATTTCTTTCGGGTCGGCCAGCAGCTCGCGCTCGAGGGCCACGTCCTCCTCCTCGGTGCGTCCGCGACGACGGGTGCCGGCGATCGGTCGCACTGTCACCTTGCCGCCATCCAGGCGCGCGAGGATCTCCGGCGAAGAACCGACGATGTGGAAATCGTCGAGATCGAGGTAATACAGGTAGGGCGACGGGTTGAGGTAGCGCAACGCGCGGTACAGATCCAGCGGCCGGGCGGTGAAGGGCACCGTCATCCGCTGCGAGATCACCACCTGCATGATGTCGCCGGCCAGCACGTACTCCTTGATGCGGTTCACCGCCTGCGCGAACTGCGGCTGCGGGAAACTCGACGCAAAATCGCTTTCCTGCAGCGGCGGCTGCACCGCCTCGCGCTCCGGCAGGGCGCCCTGCCGCAATTGCAGGTGCAGGGCGTCCAGTCGCGCCTGCGCCGCCTCGTACGCGCCGGCAACGCCCGGATCGGCATGCACGATGAAATACAGCGAGCCGCGCAGGTTGTCGAAAACGACCACCTCGTCGCTGACCATCAGCAGGATGTCGGGCGTGCCGATCGGATCCGGCTTCCGGGTGGCCGCCAGTTTCTTCTCGACGTAACGCACGGTGTCGTAGCCGAAGTAGCCGACCAGCCCGCCGGTGAAGCGGGGCAGCCCGTCGACATGCGGCACGCGGAAACGACGCTGGAACTGCGCCACGTACGCCAGCGGGTCCTCGACCCGCAGCGGCGGCTGCGCCTTGCCGTTCTCGGTCAGCGTCACGTCGTGGCCATGCACGCGCAGGACGGTGCGGGCCGGCAGGCCGATGATCGAGTAGCGCCCCCACTTCTCGCCGCCCTGCACCGATTCGAACAGATAGGAATGCGGGCCGCGGGCGAGTTTGGCGTAGGCGGACAGCGGGGTGTCGAGATCGGCGAGCACTTCGCGCACCACGGGGACGTGGTTGTAGCCCGCGCGCGCGCAGGCCAGGAAGCGGTCACGGGACGTATCGGCGGTCATGGCAAGAACCTCGGGCAGTGAGGCCTCGCAGGGAAGCCTCGGATCAGCAGGTCGAACGGCAGGCGCGAAAGGTGCGGCGGGGCCGGCCGGAGCCGGGCAGCCGCGGGGCTGGCGTCACCAGCGCCATCGCGTGTCGATCAGGGCCCTGCTTGCGAGGTTCATGGGAAAAAGTCGGGTGCGGGGAAAGAGCGGTCATGGTACCCGCCGGCCGGGAACCCGCCAAGTGCGGTCGCCGGCGGCACCTGCTAGAGTCCCGCCGCCGCCATGCCCGGCGGGCAGTACACCCCGGAACAACAAAGACAGAACAAGGAGTTCCCATGCTCGTGCAACGACTGCGCGCGGCGACACTGGCCCTGTGCCTGTGCGCCCCGGCCACCCAGGCCGCCACCCTGACCGGCGCCGACATCCTGGCACAGGGTACCTTCCCCACCGGCGGCGTCACCCTCAACGGCACTTCGCTGGTGGTCGGCCCGGCCAGCGGCCAGTACGCCTACCAGAAAATGATTTCCCTGCCGGTGTCGTCGTTTCTCGACGGCAACACCCTCGATCTCCGGCTCGACATGACCCGCCTCGCCTGCGCCTTCGGATGCGGCGACGACTCCAACCCGATCTTCGCCATCAGCGACGGCGTCAATGCAATCGTCCTTGCCCCGGGCGAAGACTTCAACGGCGCACTGGGCGCCGGCGCAATGCCCGACCTGGGCACGCATGCCGGCAGCTTCTATTACGCCACCACCCTCGGCTTCAACGTGGGCTATCCGCCGGTAGGCGGCACCTACAGCTTCACCGTGCACTATGAGTTCAACGCGACCTCGACCTACACCGAGGGCACGATGAACACGACCACGATCTCCTACCTGCACCCCATCGCCCTGGACACGAACAATCTGTCGCTCGTGCTCTTCCACGACAACGACTACGGCGAGCAGTACCAGATCGATGTCGTCGACGCGCCGAATGCGCCGGCCACCGACGTACCGGTGGCCGTCGACATCAAGCCGGGCAGCTGCCCCAATGCACTCGGCCTGGCGAAGAACGGCGTGCTGCCGGTCGCCGTCAACGGCACTGCCGCCTTCGCCGCCACCGGCATCGATCCGGCCAGCGTGCGGCTGGCGGGCGTAGCGCCGCTGCGTCATGCCTTCGCCGATGTCGCGACGCCGCATGAACCGGTGACCGGCAAGCAGGGCCGCCACGACTGCACTGCTGCCGGCGGCGACGGCATCGTCGACCTCACGCTGAAGTTCGACGCACAGCAGATCCTCGACGCCATCGCCCCGGTGGCCGTGGACGACGAAGTGACGCTGCCGCTGACCGGCACGCTGTTCGACGGCACGCCGATCACCGGCGAGGACATCGTCTGGATTCGCCCCTGAATCCGCTCCCGCGATGACACTGCGGCGCCTCCGGGCGCCGCGGTTTTTTCGGGGCCGCGCCGCGGCTAGAGCAACTCCCGCAGATCGGACACGACACGATCCGGACGTTCGTCGGCGATCGGCCGTCCGTAGTTGTAACCGTAATCCACCGCCACCACCGGACAACCGGCGGCGCGCGCCGCCTCGATGTCGTTGCGCGAATCGCCGACCATCAGCGTCGCGGCCGGTGCCGCGCCGAGTTGCCCGCAGGCCAGCCGCAACGGCGCGGGGTCGGGCTTCTTCACCGGCAGCGTGTCGCCGCCGATGAGCAACGAAAAGCGATGCCGTATGCCCAGCACGTCGAACAGCGGCGCCACGAAACGCTGCGGCTTGTTGGTGACCACCGCCATCGGCAGGCCGCGGGCGGCAAAGCCGGCGAGCGCCTCCGCCACGCCCGGATACAGGCGCGAAGCCCGGCCGTTGGTGTCGTCGTAATGGGCGAAGAAGATCTCCATCGCCCGCGGCAACAGCGGGTGGTCATCGGGCACGCCCGTGATTTCGCCGGCCAGCAGGCGCCGCACCAGCATGCGGCCGCCGTTGCCGACCCAGCCGCGCACGAGCTCCTCGCCGGCCGTCGTGCGGCCGAGGTCGGCCAGCGTGCGGTCGACGGCCAGCGCGATGTCCGGCACCGAATCGACCAGCGTGCCGTCGAGATCGAACAACAGGGCGGAAAACGTCGGGAAGGTCATGGCGGCGCGGATCATACCGTGCCGGACCCGTCGGGTCCGCAGGCCGTTGACGGCCCGCCACGATATATCCAAACATATACAACGAACTCCCACCGGATCCTCCCATGCCGATCCCCGGCCGGCAGCTCCTGCTCCCGGCAACGCTCCTGCTGCTGTCGGCATGCCCGGCCGCGGCGGAAACCGTCACCGTGTACGCGGCCGCCAGCCTTACCGATGCGCTGGGTGAAATTGCCGCGGCGTACGAAAAGGAACACGACATCGACGTGAGATTGTCGTTTGCCGGTTCGGGCACGCTGGCCAAACAGATCGGGAACGGCGCGCCGGCGCAGATCTTCGTATCCGCCGACCGCAACTGGATGGACCATCTGCAGGAACGCAACCTTCTGGCACGCGACTCGCGGCACGACCTGCTGGGCAACGCGCTGGTCCTGATCGCGCCGGACGGACAGGCCACGGCAACGGAACTGCAACCCGGCTTCGATCTGCCGGCTTCATTCGCCGGGCGCCTCTGCACCGGCGATCCGGCCAGCGTGCCGGTCGGCATCCATGCAAAACAGGCGCTGCAGAAACTGGGCTGGTGGAATGGCTTGAAACAACGCCTCGTGGGCACCGAGGACGTGCGCACGGCGCTGGCATTCGTCGAACGCGGCGAATGCCGGCGCGGCATCGTCTACCGCACCGACGCCAGGGTCAGCCGCCGGGTTTCGGTGATCGGCGAATTCCCCGCCGGCAGTCACGCGCCGATCGTTTACCCGGTCGCCCTGCTGCCGGCGGCAACACCGGCCGCACGCGAGTTCTTCCGTCATCTCGACAGCGCGGCAGCGCGCGCCGTTTTCAATCGCCACGGATTCACGCCGGCCCCATGAACTGGACACTTACGCCGGCCGAATGGACGGCCCTCGCCCTGTCGCTGAAAGTGGCCTTCTGGTGCACCGTCGCCAGCCTGCTGCCGGCCATCGCCGTCGCCTGGCTGCTGGCGCGTCGCGAGTTTCCGGGCAAGGCGGCGTTCGATGCGCTGGTGCACCTGCCGATGGTGTTGCCGCCAGTGGTTCCCGGCTACCTGCTGCTGTTGCTGTTCGGACACCAGGGCGCGCTCGGCGGCTGGCTGCACGACAGCTTCGGAATCTCGTTCGTGTTCGACTGGAAAGGCGCGGTGCTGGCATCGGCGGTGATGGGTTTTCCCCTGCTGGTACAACCGATCCGGCTCGCGCTGCAGATGATCGATCGCCGGCTGGAAAACGCCGCGCGCACGCTCGGCGCCTCGCCGTTCGACACCTTCCGTACCATCACCCTGCCGCTGGCGCTGCCCGGCGTACTGATCGGCGCCCTGCTGGCCTTCAGCCGCAGTCTCGGCGAGTTCGGCGCCACCATCACCTTCGTCGGCAACATCGAGGGCGAAACGCGCACCCTGCCGCTGGCCATCTATTCCAGCCTGCACGTGCCGGACGGCGACGCGATGGCGCTGCGGCTGGTCACGCTGTCGATCGTCATCGCCTTCCTGTCGCTGCTGGCCAGCAACTGGCTGTCGCGGCGCGCCACGCAACGTCTCGGTTACGAACGCCATGCTGACGCTTGACGTCGAATTCGCCCGCCACGATTTCCGGCTCGCCGTGCAGGCCGAACTGCAGGCGCCGGTCACCGGCATCTTCGGCCCTTCCGGCTCCGGCAAGAGCACGCTGTTCGCGCTGATCGCCGGCCTGCTGGCACCGCAGCGCGGCCGGATCCTGCTCGACAGCACGCCGCTGGTCGATTGCGCACGCGGCATCTTCCTGCCGCCGGAACGACGGCAGATCGGCATCGTTTTCCAGGATGCACGCCTGTTTCCGCACCTTTCCGTGCAGCAGAACCTGCTCTACGGTTTTCGCCGGCGTACCGCCGCGCAGCGGCATTTCACCCTGCCGGAAATCGCCCGGATGCTGGAAATCGAGCCGTTGCTGGAACGCCGGCCGCACCAGCTCTCGGGCGGCGAGAAGCAGCGGGTGGCACTGGGACGCGCCGTATTGTTCTCGCCGCGCCTGCTGCTGCTCGACGAACCGCTGGCCTCGCTGGACGAACGCCTGAAGGAACAGATCCTGCCGTTCCTGCGCCGCATCCGTGACGAAACGCAACTGCCGATCTGCTACGTCAGCCACGACATGCGGGAAATCCGCTACCTGACCGGCGACATCGTTTACCTGCGCAACGGAAAATTCGTCGGCGAAAGCGCTATGGCGAACGGAGCAGCGACTTCTTCAGCGCCGTGAAGTGCGGTGCCGCCGCGCGCTCGATGTCGGACTGCAGCGCCCGGTACTGCGCGAGTACCGCCTCGCCCAGCGGCGAGAGCTGCGCACCGCCGCCCTGCCGGCCGCCGGTGGCGGCCAGCACCAGCGGTTCGCGGAAACAACGGTTCATGGTGTCGACCAGCAGCCAGGCGCGCCGGTAACTCATGCCCAGCTGCCGGCCGGCGGCGGATATGGATCCGCAGTCGGCTATGGCCGCCAGCAACTCCGCCTTGCCGGGTCCGAAGGCGATTTCCTCGCCGACGGTGATCCGCGCCCGGATCTTCAGCTCCGGCCTTGCCCCCATGCCGCCGCTACCGTACCTGCACGCGGGCCAGTTCGTCGCGCATCGCGCGCACCACTGCCGCGTAGTCCGGCTTGCCGAAAATCGCCGAACCGGCCACGAAGGTGTCGGCGCCGGCCGCCGCGATCTCGCGGATGTTCTTCTCGCTGACGCCGCCGTCGACTTCCAGCCGGATGTCGTGACCGCTGGCATCGAGCAGCTGTCGGACCTTCTTCAGTTTCGGCAGCGTCGACGGAATGAAGGCCTGGCCGCCGAAACCGGGGTTGACGCTCATCAGCAGCACGAAATCGAGCTTGTCGTACACGTGCTCGAGGTGGGTGACCGGCGTCGCCGGATTGAGCACCAGACCGGCCTTGCAGCCGCCGCTGCGGATCAGCTGCAGCGAACGGTCGACATGGTCGGACGCTTCAGGATGGAAACTGATCCAGCTGGCGCCGGCCTCGATGAAATCGCCGATCAGCCGGTCGACCGGCCGCACCATCAGGTGCACGTCGATCGGCGCCGTCACCCCGTGCTTGCGCAGGGCCCGGCAGACCATCGGGCCGATGGTGAGGTTGGGCACGTAGTGGTTGTCCATCACGTCGAAGTGGACGATGTCGGCGCCGGCGGCCAGCACGGCATCGACTTCGGCACCCAGTCGCGCGAAATCGGCGGACAGGATCGACGGGGCAATCAGGAAACGGGGCTGGTCCTGGGACATGGCTCACTCCGGCAGCGAAGCCGGCATTATATGATCCGCGCCATGCCGCAACGCGCCCTCCGTTTCCTCCCGACCCTGTTCGTGCTGCTCGCCCTGTCGGCGATCACGCTCGGCCTCTGGGCCATCCTCAACCGGCCGATGATCGAGCCCGACTGGCCCGACCGGGTGGCCGGCTACGCCTATTCGCCCTACCGCGACGGGCAGGACCCGCTGCACGACCTGCACCCGTCGCGGGAGGAAATCCGCGAGGACCTGGTCCTGCTGTCGTCCCAGACCCGGAAGATCCGCACCTATTCGGTGGCCGGCGTGCTCGGCGACATCCCGGAAATCGCCGCCGGCGTCGGCATGCAGGTGACCGTGGGTGCCTGGCTGTCCGGCGACTACGTGCAGAACGCGCTGGAAATCGACCGCCTGATCCGGATCGTCAACGCCAGCCCGAACGTCGACCGGGTGATCGTCGGCAACGAGGTTCTCCTGCGGCGCGAACTGAGCGTCGAGAAGCTCGTGGAGTACGTGCGCTACGTGCGGGCCCGGGTCCGGGTGCCGGTATCGACCGCCGAACCCTGGCACCTGTGGAACCAGCATCCGGCGCTGGCCCGCGAGAGCGACTTCATCGCCGCGCATTTCCTGCCCTACTGGCAGGGCGAGCGGCTGGACACGGCGAACGAATACATCTTCGGCATCCACCTGGCGATGACGAAGGCATTCCCGGACAAACCGCTGCTGCTGGCCGAGGTCGGCTGGCCGAGCCGCGGCCGGGAAGTCGGCGATGCCGAGGCCACGGTCAGCGACGAAGCACGCTTCCTGCGCAACTTCCTGCCCCGTGCCGAAAAGAAGAATCTCGACTACTTCATCATGGAAGCGTTCGATCAGCCGTGGAAATCGGTGAACGAAGGCTCGGTCGGTGCCTACTGGGGCGTATGGGACGTCTACCGGCAACAGAAATTCCCGCTGCACGGACCGATCGTCGAAATTCCCGACTGGCGCTGGCTGGTCTCGCTGTCGATCGCCTTCGCGATCCTCACCTTCCTCGTCCTGCTCAGCGATGCGCAGATGCTGCGCAAGCGGGCGTTGAGTTTCCTCGCCGTCGTCGCCTTCGCCAGCACCACCACGCTGGTCTGGATGGCCAACGCCTACTTCGACCAGTACGTGACGATCGGCGTGCTGTTCCTCGGTTTCCTGCTCGCCGTCAGTGCGCTGGGCGTGATGCTGGTGCTGCTGGTCGAGGCCCACGAGTGGGCGGAAGCCGTCTGGGTGCGCAAACGACGCCGCGACTTTTCGCAGGTGATCGCTGACGATCCGTCGTTCCGGCCGAAAGTGTCGATCCACGTGCCCTGCTACAACGAACCGCCGGACATGGTGATCGGCACCCTGGACGCGCTGGCCGCCCTGGACTGGGACAACTTCGAAGTGCTGGTCATCGACAACAACACCCGCGATCCGGCGGTGTGGGAACCGGTACAGGCGCACTGCGCGCGGCTGAACGCGACACACGGCGGAAAGTTCCGCTTCTTCCACGTCTCTCCGCTGGCCGGCTTCAAGGCCGGCGCGCTTAATTTCGCCCTGCGCAACACGGCGGACGATGCCGAAGTGGTGGCCGTGATCGACAGCGATTACCAGGTTCGCCACGACTGGCTGGCGCACCTCGTGCCGCATTTCGCGCGCCCGGAAATCGCCATCGTGCAGGCGCCGCAGGATTACCGCGACGGCGACGAGAACCTGTTCAAGGAAATGTGCCATGCCGAATACAAGGGGTTCTTCCACATCGGCATGGTGACGCGCAACGACCGCAACGCGATCATCCAGCACGGCACCATGACGATGGTCCGGCGCACGGTGCTGGAGGAAGTCGGCGGCTGGGCCGAGTGGTGCATCACCGAGGACGCCGAACTCGGGCTGCGCATCTTCGAGCGCGGCCACGAAGCAGCCTATGTCGAGCAGAGCTACGGCCGCGGCCTGATACCCGACAACTGCGTCGACTACCAGAAGCAGCGCTTCCGCTGGGCCTACGGCGCGATGCAGATCCTGCGCCGGCATGCCCGCGCCCTGTTCCGCGGCCAGGGCACCGCCCTCACGCCGGGGCAACGCTACCACTTCGTCGGCGGCTGGCTGCCGTGGCTGGCAGACGGTTTCAACCTGGTGTTCACAGCCGGCGCCATCCTGTGGTCGGCGTGCATGATTTTCTTCCCGCAGCGTTTCGATCCGCCGCTGGCGGTCTTCGCGATTCCGCCGCTGGCCCTGTTTTTCTTCAAGCTGGCCAAGCTGTGGTTCCTTTACCGCCGGCGCGTCGGTGCCGACCGCTTTTCCTCGCTGGCGGCCGCCTTTGCCGGGCTGGCGCTCTCCTACACCATCGCCCGCGCAGTGCTGTACGGGCTGGTCACGCGCTCGATGCCGTTCCTGCGCACGCCGAAACTGAAGGATCGGGACACCCTGTGGGCCGCCCTGGTGCTGGCACGCGAAGAACTCGTCCTGTTCCTGCTGCTGGTCGCCAGCGCCGCCGGCGTTGCGATGCGCCAGGATGCCGGCACCACGGACGTCCAGCTCTGGGTCGCGGTGCTCGTCATCCAGTCGACGCCGTTCCTGGCGGCAGTCACGATGAGCGCCATCAGCGCCACCGGCATCGCACGGCGAAAGAAGGTCAGCGCAGCCGCTGCAGATTCAGCGGCAGATCGTCCTTCGGCTTGACGATCGGCACCAGCTGGTACGGGATACGGTAATCCCGCGGCACGCTCCAGCGGTAGTTGCGCAGCAACTGGTGCATCAGCGCCTTCACCTGGATGACGGCGAAATGCTGGCCGAGGCAGGTATGGTGCCCGCCGCCGAAGGGAATGAACTGGAAGAAATTCTTTTTTTGTTCTGCCCGTGCCGGCGAGAAGCGTTCCGGGTCGTAGGCGTGCGGATTGCTCCAGTACTCCGGCAGGTAATGGGTCAGGATCGGCGAAATGCCGACCAGCTCGCCGCGATACAGCCGGTAGCCCCGGAACTCGCAGTCCTTCGCCACGCCGCGCGGCATCGAGGTCAGCGGCGGATACATGCGCAGCGCCTCGTTCATCGCCCATTCGTGTTCCGTCAGCTGCTGCAACTGATCGAATTCCAGCTCGTCGCCGGGAAACGCGCGGCTGCTTTCCCGCAGGCGCTCCTGCCAGGCCTGGTCCTTGCCCAGCGCATAGACCATGGTGGTCAGCGTCGAGGTTGTGGTGTCGTGCGCAGCCATCATCAGGAAAATCATGTGGTCGACGATCTGGCGGTCGGTGAAGCGCCCGCCGTCCTCGGTTTCCGCCACGCAGAACTGGCTGAAGAAATCGGCGCCCGGCTGCCGGCGCTTTTCGGCGATCAGGCCGAAGAAATAATCTTCCAGTCGCCGCCTTGCCCGTACGCCGCGCGCCATCAGCGTGCCCGGCACCGGATCGCGCACGATGGCGGTCGCTGCCTCCACGATGGTGAGAAAATCCCGGTTCACCTGATCAGCGGCAGCGCCGAGCTCGGCACCCATGAAGATGCGCGCGCCGAGGTCGAGCGTGAGCTTCTTCACCTGCGGGAACATCAGCACCCGCTCGCCGGTCGGGAAACCGGCGATGCCGCGCCGGATCTCGGGATTCATGCGCGCCAGGTAATCGACCAGCTGCGGTTTCTTGAAGGCATGTGCCATCAGCTTGCGCTGGAACCAGTGATGGTCGCCGTCCATCATCATCACGTTGTCCGGGAACACGCGGTGCAGGTGGTACCACCAGCCCCACTCGCTGGAGAACTGCTGATCGGTGTTCTGCAGCACGAACTGGTTGGCCTCCGGGCCGTACATCATCACCACTTCCTGCACCATGCGCGTACGCACGATGTCGCCGTTGCGGCGATACAGCCGCTCGCTGAGCGCCAGCGGATCGCGCAGGAAATCCAGCGTGTAGCCCAGCAGCGGCAGGCCGGGGTCGCGGGGAATGGTCCGGTCCTTCGCCGGCGGCGCGGGACGGATGTCGGCAAAACCCTTGTAGTCGCGCAGGGTGGCGAGCAGCGATGTCATCGGAACTCCGGATGGCGGACGGCCGGCGGCATGCGGCCCGGGCCAAGGTATACACGATGTATCCGTCTGGCAGGAACCCGCCTCCCGGCCGCGGGGCGCCGACAGCCGACCAGCGGCGGCGGCAGGAAACGGATCGCCCGGCGGCGTTTACCGCTGGCGGTCAGCGGCGGCGGCGTGCCCCGACGGCGCCACGCCCGAGTGCCCGCCGGGCGATGTCGCGCGCGATCTGGTAGCCGATGGTGCGCAGCACTGTTTTCAGCAGCCAGACAAAGCCGCCGCCCAGCATGGCAAGAACGCCGCCGGCAGCGGCCTTGCCGGCCGGGCCGGCACCGTCTTCCGCCGGTGCCCGGCGCAGCGAGGCCTCGCTGTCTGCCTGCGCATCGCGCTGCGCGAGACGCTTCTGCAGAACCTCGTGCGCCGATTCGCGATCGACCGTCTGCAGGTATTTCGCATGCAGCGGCGATGCGGCGACCAGTGCCGCCTTTTCCGCCGGCGCCAACGGCACGATGCGCGATACCGGCGGCACGATCAGGGCCCGCTCGACCATGGTCGGCGTGCCCTTCGCATCCAGCACGGAGACCAGCGCCTCGCCGACGCCCAGCTCGGTGATCGCCTGCGCGACGTCCACCGCCGGATTCGGTCGGAAAGTTTCCGCCGCGGCTTTCACCGCCTTCTGTTCACGCGGCGAGAACGCCCGCAGTGCGTGCTGCACGCGGTTGCCGAGTTGACCAAGAACGGTTTCCGGAATGTCGATCGGGTTCTGGGTGACGAAATAGACGCCGACCCCTTTCGAGCGGATCAACCGGACCACCTGTTCGATGCGATCGACCAGCGCCTTCGGCGCATCGTTGAACAACAGGTGGGCCTCGTCGAAGAAAAACACCAGTTTCGGCTGCGCCAGGTCGCCGGCTTCCGGCAGCGTCTCGAACAGCTCGTTCAGCATCCACAGCAGAAACGTGGCGTACAGACGCGGCGATGCCAGCAGCCGGTCGGCGGCGAGGATATTGATCACGCCCTTGCCGTCGCGCTGCTGCATGAAATCCGCCAGCGCCAGCGCCGGCTCGCCGAAAAAGCGGTCGGCGCCCTGTTGCTCGAGGGCCAGCAGCGCGCGCTGGATCGCGCCCACCGAAGCCGCCGCCACGTTGCCGTAGCTGGTCTGGTATTGCGCTGCGTTGGCCGCCACGTGCGCCAGCATCCCGCGCAGGTCCCTGAGATCCAGCAGCAGCTGTTTTTCGTCGGCTGCCACCTTGAACACCAGCGTCAGCACTCCGGCCTGCGTTTCGTTCAGCTCGAGCACCCGGCCGAGCAACAACGGTCCGAAGTCGGCGACCGTGGCGCGCACCGGCGTTCCCTGCTCGGCCCACAGATCCCAGAACGCGACCGGAAAACCTTCCGGCTTCCAGCCGTCGATGGCCAGCTCCTGCGCGCGCGCGGCGATTTTCGGATTGTCGCCGCCGGCCGCTGCCATGCCGGTCAGATCGCCTTTCACGTCCGCCATGAACACCGGTACGCCGCGCCGGCTGAACGCCTCGGCCAGTACCCGCAGGCTGATCGTCTTGCCGGTACCGGTGGCACCGGCGATGAGACCGTGGCGATTGGCCATGGCCGGCAGCAGATGGGTCGAGTTGCCGGCATGACGGGCGAGCAGGATCGGATCGGACATGGCGGGTGCACCATAACGGCCAGGCGGGACTGCGAGTGCGCACGATGCGTGAAAGCGCCGCCGATGGGAAGCCTCCGACGGCAGCCCGCTTTCCCGCGCCCTGCGGTGTCGGCCACCCCCCGGAACAGGGCAAAATGGGCATCCGACTGCACCGGATTGCCCACGTACATGCCGCACGGAAAGGAATCCATCTGGTCCGGGACCCTGCCGGCCATCGCGGCCATCGCCCTGCCGTTCCTGCTGCTGGTCTGGCTGCTGGCGGACACGGCGGCGGACCACATGGAACGCTACGACCGCATGGACGAGGTGCTCGCCAGTTTCCGCGCCGGTCTGGCTGCCGTGGAACCGGTCGAGTCGATGCGCGATCTGGCTGCCGCCAACGTCTTCGTCAACGCACCGGAAGTGCACCGCCGCTACCAGATCGCGCGCGATCAGGCGCAGGCGCAGCTCGCCGAGTTCCTTGCCCGCCTGCGCGCCTTCGACAACGTCAGCCTCGACAACAGTGCGGAACGCATCGATACCGCATGGCGCGAACTGACGATCGACGCCAACAACATGTCGAACCCGGTCGTGCCGTTCGAGAACGTCGAGCGCTTCAACGACGAAATCTACGGCGCCATGGAGTCGCTGTTCTTCATCTCCGACATGGATGCCGGCGAAGGCGCCAACGCCCGCGAATTGCTGATGCTCGCCCTGGACACCCTGCGGCGGGCCCGGCAGGAACTGGGCATGGTCCGCTCGATCGCCGTCTATACGTCGCTGCGCGACGGTTACCTGGCGTCCACCGATGCCGAGACGCTGGACAACGCCTGGAGCGAGCTCAGCGATCTCGAGAAAAACCTGCGCACGGAACTGGGCAGCGCAAAACTGTTGCGCACCGCCGGCTCGGCGGTGGCCGACGATGAACTGAACGCACTGCGTACCTACCTGGTCGCCACCGAGGATTCGCTGATCCTGTCGCCGCAGATCGGACCGGACTGGCGCGTCGAATGGGAACGGGGCGAACAGACTCTCGCCGACCTGCGCCAGACCGGCAACCGCCTGACCGAACTGGCTCACCAGCAGGTCCATGCCGCACGCGGCGAACAATTGCGGCTCGATCTCTTCACCGCCTTCGGTGTGGTGCTGCTGTTCTGCACCGTGACCACGCTGGCCGTGCTGTTCTTCCGCACCCGCTACACTGCCCTGCAGGCGCAGGCCGAAAACCGCGCCAAGAGCCTGTTTCTGGCCCGCATGAGCCACGAAATCCGCACGCCGCTCAACGGCATGATCGGTCTCGCGGAGCTGCTCGCCGATACCCAGCCGACACCGCGCCAGCAGGAATACATCGAATTGATCGGCAATGCCGGCCGTTCGCTGGTCAACCTGGTCAACGACATTCTCGATCACGCCAAGATCGAAGCCGGCAAGCTGGATCTCGAACGCACGCCGGTCGACATCCGGGCCGTCATTGCCGAGAGCGCGCAGGTATTCGGGCTGCGCGCCGGCGAGAACCGCACGCTGATCTTCTGCGTCGCCGACGACGATGTACCGCCGCTGATCACCGGTGACCCGACGCGTATCCGGCAGATCCTGCTCAACCTGATCGGCAATGCGGTGAAGTTCACCGAACAGGGACGCATCGAGGTACATGCCGAACGCGCCGTCGGCAACGACGGCGCGCCGCGCCTGCGGGTGGAAGTGCGGGACACCGGCATCGGCCTGACGCCGGCCCAGCAACAGAACCTGTTCAACCTGTTCACCCAGGCCTCGCCGGAAGTGTCGCGCCGGTTCGGCGGCACCGGCCTCGGCCTCAGCATCAGCCGCGAACTGGTGCGCCTGATGGGCGGCAGCATCGGCGTCTACAGCGGCGTCGGCGCCGGCTCGGTGTTCTGGTTCGAACTGCCGCTGGAATCCACCGCATCCATCCGCCCGCCGGAACAGCCGCTGCCCCTGCCCGCCGCCACGCTGCTGCTCGACACCGAAGGCCATCTGGCCCGGGCGGTCTCGGCCCTGCCGGACGCCATTGCCGAGCACGTCACCGTCGCGGTCAGCGAACCGGACGCCATCCGCATGCTCGACCTGCACCCCGATCTACGCTTCGTGGTGATCAACGGCCAGCGCCGGCCGCAGGATGCCGTCGTCATTGCCGATCACCTGGCGGCCGCCCACCCCGCGCTGCGCATCAGACTGCTGGTGGCCGTCGGCGCCGACACGTCGGCGCATCCGGCGGCCAGCGGACATCCTTCGATCCAGGATGTCGTCGCGCGCTCGGTTTTCACCGCCGGCCAGCTGGCCGAACTGCTGTCGCCGCCCGAGCAAAAGGCCGCCCATGTCGCCAGCCTGCCGACCGGGCCGGCGCGCGCGATCCTGCCGACCGGTTTGCGCGTGCTGGTGGCGGAAGACAATCCGGTGAACCAGCTGGTGACGCGCGGCATGCTGGGCAAGCTGGGCATCGATGCGGAAGTGGTGGCGGACGGTCGGCAGGCGGTGGAGCGCTATCACGCGCAGGCCGGCCAGTACGATCTCGTGCTGATGGATCTCGACATGCCGGTGCTGGACGGCAATGCCGCCGCACGCGCCATCCGCAAACTGGAAACGGCACACCACTGGCGGCGCTGCCCCATTCTCGCGCTGAGCGCGCACGCACTGCCGGAGTACAGCGCCATGGCGCGCGAAGCCGGCATGGACGGACACATCGTGAAACCGGTGACGCTCGGCGCCCTCGGCGACATCCTGCACCAGCACTGTCGCCGCACGACCTGAGCCGGCGTCGTCAGCCGCCGAGCTCCGCGCGCAGTTGCTGCAGCCGCTCCGGTGTACCGACGTCCGTCCAGCGGCCGGCATGCAGCGTGCCGGTTACGCGGCCGGCCGCCATCGCCGTCCGCAATACCGGTGCCAGCGGATAAGGTCCCTCGGGCAAGCCGGCGAACAATTGCGGCCGCAGGACGCTGATGCCGGCGAATGTGTGCCGCGGCATACCGTCGGCCTGCACGCGGCCGCGCGCGTCGAGGTGAAAATCGCCTCGCGGATGGAAATCGGGATTCGGCACCAGCACCAGATGCGCATCGACATCCTCGGCCAGCGGTGCGCGCACGCCCGGCAGGGCGGCAAAATCGAAATCGCTCCAGATGTCACCGTTGACCAGCAGGAAGGGTTCGCTGCCCAGCAGCGGCAGCGCGCGACGGATGCCGCCGGCGGTTTCCAGCGGCGGCATGCCCTCGCGCGACCAGTCGATGCGCACACCGTAGGATGCGCCGTCGCCCAGCGTGCGTTCGAGCACGTCGCCGAGCCAGGCGTGATTGACGACGACTTCGCGAATGCCGAGCGACGCCAGTTTTTCCAGATGCCAGCCGATCAGCGGCCGGCCACCGGCCTCGATCAGCGGCTTGGGCAGGGTATCGGTCAGCGGTCGCAGGCGGGTGCCGAGGCCGGCCGCGAGAATCATCGCTTTCATCGGCGCCTCACAGGGCAGTCAGGAACGACCGCGCTTCGGGTTTTTTCGCCAGATAGGCCGGCAGGATACGGGTGCGCAACAGGCTGTCGAGCGGCGCCAGTTCGGGATAGTCGCGGATCTCGCCCAGCAGGTAGTTGAATACGCGCGGAATGTCTTCGAGATAGCCGGCCTTGCCGTCGCGATGCCACAGGCGGGCAAAAATTCCGACCACCTTGAGATGTCGCTGCGCACCCATCCAGTCGAACCAGCGCATGAAAACGGTGTCGTCGACATCGATCCGGCGTTCGTCGCGCAACAGGCGTGCACACTGCCTTGCCCAGGCAGCCACGCGCTCCGGCGGCCACACCACGTAGGCGTCACGCAACAGGGAAACCAGATCGTAGGTCACCGGCCCGGTGACGGCATCCTGGAAATCGATGATACCCAGCTCGCCGACACCGTGTGCGGCATCGAGCAGCATCAGGTTGCGCGAGTGGTAGTCGCGGTGCACGAACACCGTCGGCTGCGCAAGATTGTCATCGGCGATGCGCATACACGCATCGTCCAGCACCGCGAGCTCGCCGGCCGTCAGTTCGAGCTCCAGATGAACCTTGACGAACCAGTCGCGAAACAACTCCATCTCGGTCATCAGGCGGGCGCGATCATAGGGCGGCAGACGATAGCCGTGGACATCGGCGACATCCTGCAGGCGCACCAGCTCGCGCATCGCCAGGCCGTAAAGCGCATCGGCACTGTCGTCGTTCAGTGCCGGCAGCAAGAGGCGGTCGCCGAAATCCTCGAGCAGCATGAAGCCGAGTTCGTGATCGACCGCCAGCACGTCCGGCGCGTGCGAGCCGTTCTCGCGCAACGCCCGCGCAATGGCGACGAAGGGCCGCAGGTTTTCCTTGTCCGGCGGCGCATCGACCGCGATGAAGGGGCCGGCATCGGTTGCCAGCCGGAAATAACGGCGGAAACTCGCGTCGCCCGACACCGCCTGCAGCTCGGGAACGGGGACCGCGTGGCCGCGGCGACTGGCTTGCTCGACCGCCCAGGCAGTGAGCCGGGCAGCACGCTCGACGAGCGACATGGGCGTTACCGTTTCGTCTGGTCTGTCCCGGCCGCGTGGCGGGGCCGGAGTCGCTCCGGCAAGTGCCGGTTATTCCTGCAAAAAACCGCGCGGATCATATATGATCCGACCTTCATCGTGACAGCCTCGCCATCCGTTTCCCCACCCATGACCCTGCGTCTTTCGCTTGCGCTGCTCGTCTCGCTTGCCGGCGCGGCATCGGCGCAGCCGCCTGCGGAGTCCGCGTCGGCCGGCGTACCGCTCGACGATACGTCAACGACCATCGATGCCGCCGCCATCGACGCCGTGGCCGCGGATGCCGTCGCCAATGCCCAGGCACCACCGGCACCGCCACTCGGCCCGGTGCAGGCCTATCGCCCGCTCAACTTCTACACCCGGGAAGAATTGCGCGCATTCCCGGCGGCCGGCGTGCCCTTGATCGCGCCGGCTTGCGGCGGCGCCTACGTCGCACCGCCGCTGCCGCCGCTCGACGGCGACGATCGCGGCCTCGGTGCGCCGGTCTACGTGGCCGCCGACCGGATGCAGCTGGACGAGAACGGAGAGTCGCAGGTCGCCGGCAGCGTCGAGGTCCGTCAGGGGCAGAACATGATGCGTGCCGAACGAGCGGTGATTTCCGCCGCACGCGACAAACTGCTGCTCGACGGGAACGTCTACCTGCAGGATCCGTCGATGACTCTGGAAGCGTCGCGCGCCGAACTCACGCTCGACGGCAGCGGCAGTCACATCCGCGATACGCGTTACGCCGTGCACGCATCGAATATCCGCGGCAGCGCGGACGCGATCAACCGCGAGGACATCTACCGCGTGGAAATCCAGGGCGGGGCCTACACCACCTGCGAACCCGGCAATGCCGCCTGGCTGCTCGCCGCACACCGCATCCGCCTCGACCAGGAAGCCGGCTGGGGCAGCGCCAGCCACGTACGCCTGCAGGTGCAGCGGGTGCCCGTGCTCTACGTTCCCTACATCACCTTCCCGATCGACAAGCGCCGGCGCACCGGCATCCTGTACCCGACCTTCAATTTCTCCAGCGAAAGCGGCACCGACATTTCCGTGCCGTACTACATCAACCTGGATCCGCAATACGACCTCCTGCTGACGCCGCGCTGGATCGAGGAACGCGGCAAGGCGGGATCGGCACAGTTCCGCTATCTGCACGGAGCGCCCGCTGCCTCGTACGGCAACGGCGAGCTCGGCGTCGGCTGGATCGGCCGCGACGCCCTCTACAACAATGACGATCGCTATGCGGTCCGCTTCCGGCACAGCGGCGCGCCGGCGGACGGCTGGCAGCTGTATGCCGATGCCACCGAAGTTTCCGACAACGACTACCTCGACGACATCGACGCGCAGATTTCGGTGAACCGCGAGGCCCACCTGCTGCGCGTGGCCCAGGTCCGGCATACCGCCGACCGCTGGAGCGCACTGGCCCGCGTGCAGGCCTACCAGACGATCGACCCGACCATTCCGCTTTCCGACCAGCCCTATCGCCGCCTGCCGCAGCTGCAGTTCGTTGCCCTGCAACCGGTCGCCGGCGGACTCGAATGGGGGGGCCTCGCCGAGTACTCGCTGTTCGACCGCGACATCGACATCGCCGATCCGCACGGTGCCCGCCTGCGGATGGAGCCGGTGGTGCGCTGGCCGCTGGCCCGCGACAGCTTCCGTCTGGTGCCGACGCTGAAGGCGCGTCATGCCGGATACGATCTCGAACAGAATCCGACCGGAGATTCGCTGTCGCGCACCATCCCCACCGCCTCCCTCGACGGAACGCTGTTCCTCGAGCGCAGCTTCCGCCTGCACGACCGCGACTGGACACAGACACTGGAGCCGCGTTTCTACGCACTGTGGACACCGTACGAAAACCAGGACGACATTCCGCTTTTCGACACCACGGCGATGACGTTCAGCTACGACCAGCTGTTCCGCGACAACCGTTTTGCCGGCGGCGACCGGATCGGCGATGCCCGCCAGGTCTCGCTGGCCCTCGAAAGCCGCTTCATCGGCCCCGACGGCAGCGAGTCCGGACGTCTGGGCATCGGCCAGACCCTGTTCGATGCCGATCGCCGGGTGCAGATGTCGACGCTCGACCCGGTGGAGACCGAACGCTACTCGCCCTTCGTTGCCAATGCCCTGTGGCGGCTCAGCAAGCGCTGGAGCGCCCGCGCGGAAGGGCAATGGGAACCGCAGGACCGGGAATTCGTCCGCGGCAGCCTGCGCGCCGGCTGGCAGGACGAAGCCTTCCGCACCGCGAACCTCGCTTACCGCTACGACAATCCCGGCATCGACCAGGCGGAACTTTCCGGACTGTTGCCGGTCGACGCCGCATGGAGCCTGGTCGGCCGCTGGGTGTTCGATTTCGAGACGGCGCGCTCGCTGGAGGCGCTGGGCGGCATCGAATACGAAAGCTGCTGCTGGCGCGCCCGCATCCTCGCCCGCCACACGCTCGACATCGAAACCGGCAGCGCCGCCCTGGTGCCGGAAAACAGCATCATCTTCGAACTGGAGCTCAAGGGACTCGGCAGCCTGGGCGAGAAAATCAGCGCCGAACTCGCGGAGACCATTCCCGGCTATGAAAATCGCAAGCATGCACTTCCCTGAGCGCTCCCGCCGCAACGGCACGGCATGGCTCGCCGTCATCCTGCTGATGCTGGCCGCCGGCGCGCGCGCCGAAGTGCAATGGCTGGACCGTATCGCCGCCATCGTCGACAACGACGTGATCATGGAGAGCGATGTTGCCGCCCGCATGAGCGACGTGCGGCTGCAGATGGCCGCCCGCAAGGCCGCGCCGCCGCCGGCCGACGTCCTGCGCCGGCAGGTCGTGGAGCGGCTGGTGATCGAAAGCATCCAGCTGCAGCTGGGCACCCGCATGGGGGTGCGCATCGACGACGAATCGCTCAACAGCGCGGTGGCCGGCATTGCGCGACAGAACGGCGCGTCGCTGCGCGAATTCATCGAGCAACTGACAGCCGAAGGCATCGACTACGCCACGTTCCGCGAGCAGGTACGCCGCGACATGGTAATCAACCGGGTGCGGCAACGACGCGTCGGTGAACGGGTACGGATCAGCGATGCCGACGTCGCCGAGTTCATGAAATCGGCCGACGCCCGCGACCTGTTCGGCGACAGTTACCGGGTGGCGCACATCCTGGTCGCGGTTCCGGAAAGCGCCGGTGTCGAGCAGGTGCAGGCGGCGACCGCAAAGGCGAATGCCCTGCTGGCCGAAGCGCGCGGCGGCGGCGACTTCTCCGATCTGGCGGTACGCAACTCCGACGCCGCCAACGCACTCGAAGGCGGAGATCTCGGCTGGCGCACCGGCGCCCAGCTGCCGCCGCTCTTCGCGAACGCCGTCACCGGCATGAAACCGGGCGACATCGTCGGCCCGCTGCGCTCGGCCAGCGGTTTTCATGTAGTCAAACTCCTGGAGCGCAAGGGCGAGGCGGCGCGCGTCGTGCAGCAGACGAAAATCCGGCACGTGCTGGTCAAGCCGTCGGCAATCCGCACACCGGGCGAGGCCCGCGAGCTGGCACAGCAACTGCACGACCGCATCGCGCACGGTGACGATTTCGCCGACGTCGCCAAGCGGCATTCGGAAGACACCGGCAGTGCCCTCGCCGGCGGCGATCTGGGCTGGGTCAGCCCCGGACAGATGGTGGAAGAATTCGAAGCCGCCGCCACCGCCACTACCATCGGCGCGCTGTCGCCGGTTTTCGAAACCCGGTACGGCTGGCACTTCCTGCAGGTACTCGAACGACGCGATCAGGACACCAGCGAGGACTATCGCCGGCTGCAGGCCCGCAACGCCGTCTGGAAACGCAAGTACGATGCCGAACTCGACAGCTGGATGCGCGAGATCCGCAACGAAGCGTTCGTCGACATCAAGCCGGCGACCGGAACGGAGTGAAGCCGTGAACGCGCCGATCGTCCTGACTGCCGGCGAACCGGCCGGCATCGGCCCTGACCTCGCCGTCCAGCTGGCGCAGGAAACGCGCACGCTCGATCTGGTGTGCATCGCCGACGAAACGCTGCTGGAAGCGCGGGCAAAACTGCTCGGCCTGCCGTTGCATACCCGCGACTGGCGCCCCGGCATGCCGGTTGTCCGCGAGCCGGGGCAACTGTCCGTGCTGCACGTGCCGGTGGCCGCACCCTGCCACGCCGGCACCCTGGATCCGCGCAACGCGGCCTACGTACTGGCCACCCTGGAAACCGCCTGCGACGGCTGCCGGCGCGGCGAGTTCGCCGCGATGGTCACTGCTCCGGTGCACAAGGGCGTGATCAACGACGCCGGCGTCGCCTTCAGCGGCCATACCGAATTTCTCGCCGAGCGCACCGCGACGCCGCGGGTGGTGATGATGCTGGTCGCCGATCGCCTGCGGGTGGCGCTGGCCACTACGCACCTGCCGCTGCGCGCCGTACCCGATGCCGTCACCGGCGAACTGCTCGACGAGGTGCTGGCCATCCTGCATGCCGACCTGCGCACGAAATTCGGCATCGCGGCACCGCGCATCCTTGTTTGCGGGCTCAACCCGCATGCCGGCGAATCCGGGCACCTGGGCCGCGAGGAAATCGCGGTGATCGCCCCGGCCCTGCAGCGCGCGCGCGCAGCGGGCATCGACGCCGTCGGCCCGTTGCCTGCCGACACCCTGTTCACGCCGCGCACCCTCGCCGGCGCCGACGCCGTGCTGGCGATGTACCACGACCAGGGACTGCCGGTGCTCAAGCACGCCGGTTTCGGCCATGCCGTCAACGTGACACTGGGCCTGCCGGTGATCCGTACCTCGGTCGATCACGGCACGGCGCTGGATCTCGCCGGCCGCCGCAACGGAAACCGGCCCGCTGCCGACGCCGGCAGCCTGCACGCGGCGCTGGCGCTGGCCGCGCAACTGGTCGCGCGACGGAGCGCCGCATGAACCGCCCGGTCGACGGCCATCGGGCGCGCAAACGCTTCGGCCAGAATTTCCTGCACGATCCGAACATCATCGCCCGCATCGTGAAATCCATCGATGCCCGGCCGGGCGAGGCCGTGGTCGAGATCGGCCCCGGCCTGGGGGCGCTCACCGCGCCGCTGGTCGCGGCCGCCGGCCGGCTCGACGTGGTGGAAATCGACCGCGATCTCGCGCCGCGCATCGCGGAGCGCTTCGGCGCACAGGTCGAAGTCCATCAGGCCGATGCGCTGAAGTTCGATTTCGCCGCGCTGGCGCAGCAGCGCGGACAACAGCTGCGGGTGGTCGGCAACCTGCCGTACAACATTTCCACGCCGCTGGTGTTCCATCTGCTGGACAGTGCCGCCCGCATCCGCGACATGCACTTCATGCTGCAGAAGGAAGTGGTCGATCGCATGGGCGCCGCTGCCGGCGACGACGACTACGGCCGCCTCAGCGTGCTGCTGCAGTACCGCTGCCGGGTCGAACCGTTGTTCAACGTACCGCCGGAGGCGTTCAATCCGCGTCCGAAAGTGCAGTCGGCCATCGTCCGCCTGTTGCCGCGACCGCCGCTGCGCGCGGCGCGCGACGAGCGCCTGCTGTCGCAACTGGTCACCGCGGCGTTCTCGCAACGCCGCAAGACACTGCGCAATGCGGTGCGCAGCCTGCTCGACGAACCGGCGATCGTCGCCTGCGGCATCGACCCCGGCGTGCGGCCGGAAACCCTCGATGTCGCCGCCTTTGTCGCCCTCGCCGACGCCGCAGCCCTCCGGCCGCCCGCCTGAACCCTTGCCGGAAGCACGCCATGGAACAGACATACCGCATCGACGTCCGGGTCCGCAGCGAATACCTGGCCGGGCAATCGGACGAGGCCGCACAACGCTTCGTCTTCGCCTATCACATCGTGATCCGCAACACCGGCACCGTCGCCGCCCGGCTGCTGAGCCGCCACTGGATCATCACCAACGGCAACCAGCAGGTGCAGGAAGTCCGCGGCGAAGGCGTGGTCGGCGAAACGCCGCATCTCGCACCCGGCGAGGAATTCCGTTACAGCAGCGGTGCCGTGCTCGCCACCCCGGTCGGCAGCATGCACGGCAGCTACCGGATGGTGGCCGACGACGGCGTGCACTTCGACGCACCGATCGCGCCGTTCACGCTCGCCGTTCCGCGCAGCCTGCATTGAGGAGCATCCGGTGACGACCTGGGCGATCGGCGACCTGCAGGGCTGTCTGGAACCGTTCGAGCGGCTGCTGGCGCAGATCGGCTTCAGCGCTTCGCGCGACACCCTGTGGCTGGTCGGCGACCTGGTCAACCGCGGCCCCGATTCGCTGGGGGTGCTGCGCCGACTGTACGCGCTGCGCGACTGCACCCGCATCGTGCTCGGCAATCACGACCTGCACCTGCTGGCGGTCGCCAGCGGCGCCGTGACCACGCGCGGCAAGGACACCTTCGGCGACGTGCTCGCTGCGCCGGACCGCGGGCGGCTGCTCGCCTGGCTGCAGCAGCAACCGCTGCTGCATTACGATGCCGCGCGCCATACCGCGATGACCCATGCCGGCATTCCGCCGCAATGGTCGTTGTTCGATGCGCAGCGGCTGGCACGCGAAGTGGAAGATGTCCTGCGCAGCCCCGCCGGTGCCGCCGGTTTTTTCGCCGACATGTACGGCAACGAACCGGCGGGCTGGAACGAAGCGCTGACCGGCACCGCCCGCCTGCGCACCATCACCAACTATTTCACCCGCATGCGTTTTGTCGATGCCGGCGGCGCGCTGGACCTGCAGAGCAAGGAAGGCGCCGGCACCGCGCCGCCGGGCTTCGTGCCCTGGTTTGCCGCGCCCGGCCGGCGCACGGCCGACCTGCAGATCCTGTTCGGCCACTGGGCAGCGCTGGAAGGCCGGACGCAATGCGACGGCCGCGACGTGCCCGGCGTCCACGCACTCGATACCGGCTGTGTGTGGGGCCAGGCGCTGACGGCGTTCAACCTCGACAGCGGCGAGCGAACCGGCTGCGACTGTCCCCGCGCAGCCGGCTGATCAACCCCAGGTGCCGGCGCTGCGCGCCTGCCGGTTGAAAAACGCCTGGACCCCGTCGATCAGCTGCCGTTGTTCGGCATTCATCGCGCCGTCGCAGTTCGCCACCCGCGTCATCATGTTGAGCAACGTCGCCATCTGCGCCGCGGTGAAGCGGCCGGCACTCGGCTGCAGGATCCGGTCGAGCGTGTCCAGCAGGTACACCTCGTTGCGGATCAAATGCGCGCTGGCGCGCAGCAGGTCGGCCGCCGCGTCGCGGTCCAGTTGCAGTTCCTTCCCGAACAGTTCGAGTACCAGCGCTTTCTGCTGCGAACTGATTTCGCCGTCGCAGCGGGCGACGCCCAGCAACAGCACGCCCGCCACGTCCACCGGATCCTGCAGGTTGTGCAGCGGGCTGGTGCGATAGCGCTGTTCCCATTCCCGGCGGCGCAGCCAGGCAAACGGATTGAGCGAACGGAAATCGAAGCCGGAGCGCTGCAGCGCGTTGATGGCCCAGAGCAGTCCGGCAACCGCCGTGATGAAGGCGATGAATCCCATGGCGCGTATCCCGGTCTCAACCCGCCTCGACGTACACCATGCCGTCGACCACGTTGACCGGGTAGGTCTTGAGGGCCTTCTCGCCGCGCACCACGTTCAGCAACTGGACGCCCGGCGGGAAATTGGCCCAGCACTCGACCTCGCCGTTGCGGATGTCGAACTGCGCGCGGTGGAAGGCACACTGCACCTTGCAGTCATCAATGAGCTTGCCGCGCTTCAGCGGCATGAACAGGTGCGGACAACGCGGCTGCGTCGCATAAAAACCGTCGCTGAGACGGTAGACCAGAACGGTCTCGCCGTTGACATCGAACTCGCGCATGCTGCCGACATTCATGTCGGCTTCGGCGCAGACAGCGGTGGCCATGACGCAGTCCTCCTGAATCCTTCGGGTACGACGTGCCCGGACGGGCACCCGCCGAGCATAGCGGTAGCCGGCAAGCGGCCAGAAGACTCCGCACGTCATCCTTCGTTACAAAGTTTGCCCGGCGGAAAGAAAAGGCCGGCATGGCCGGCCTTGAACGTGACGCAGCGCACAACCCGGAGCGGTAGCTGCCGCTCCGGCCTGAGCCGAAGCTCAGGCGACCATGCCTTCCAGCCGCTTGCGGATGGTGGACTGGCAGTCGCGCACGATGGTGTCGATCAGCTCCTTGCAGGTCGGGATGTCGTGTATCAGGCCCTGCACCATGCCGCTGGTCCAGATGCCGAAGTCGATGTCGCCGCTCTGCAGTGCCTGCCTGCCCTTGACGCCGGCCACCAGGTCCTTGAGATCGTTGAAATCGGTATTGCCGCCGGACTTCGCCTCGATCTCCACCACCTGTTTCGCCACCGAGTTCTTGTAGACGCGGGCGGTGTTCTTCAGCGAGCGGAAGATCAGCGCCGTGTCCAGTTCGCTGGCGGCGACGATCGCCTTCTTCATGTTCTCGTGGATCGGCGCTTCCTTCGTGCACATGAAGCGGGTGCCCATGTTGATGCCGTCGGCGCCCAGCGCCAGACAGGCCGCCATCTGCGCGCCGGTGCCGATGCCGCCGGAGGCCAGCATCGGGATCTTCAGTTTCGCGGCTGCCGCCGGCAGCAGGATCAGGTTCGGGATGTCATCCTCGCCCGGGTGACCGGCGCATTCGAACCCGTCGACGCTCACCGCCGCCACGCCCAGGCTCTCGGCCTTCAGCGCATGACGGACGCTGGTGCACTTGTGCACCACTTTCACGCCGTACTCGCGGAACAGCGGCATGTGCGGTTCCGGATTGCGGCCGGCCGTTTCGACGATCTTCACGCCGGATTCGCAGATCGCGCGCGCGTACTCGTCGTAGGGCACCGGCTTGATGGTCGGCAGGATGGTCAGGTTGACGCCGAACGGCTTGTCCGTCATTTCCTGGCAGCGTTTGATTTCCTTGCGCAGATCATCCGGCGTCGGCTGCGTGAGACCGGTGATGATGCCCAGACCGCCGGCGTTGGAAACGGCGGCGGCGAGCTCGGCATAGCCGACGTTCATCATGCCGCCCTGCACGATCGGATACTGGATGCCGAGCAATTCGGTAATGCGCGTCTTCATGGGTTTCTCCCGGAATATCGTCCCGGCGGGGGACGGCGGTGCGCCGCGGCTGGTTGTGGCATCCGGATGGCGGATGCGGTGCGCGGCGATATGACCACGCAGTCGCATCCCCCGGCAATGACACAAACGCCCACGGCGTGTGGCCGGCCCATCATTTGTCCGCTTCGGTTAACGCCGGCCGGCCGCTGCCGCGCGGCAGTCGCCGTACCGGCAGGCGCCAGGCCGGCGGGAACAGGAAGCCGGCCACGCCGGCCAGCACCAGCAGGGCACCGGCCAGCATGCCGGCCGTCAGGTGCTCGTCGTTCAGCCCGCTGCCCAGGACGAGGGCGAATACCGGCGTCACCACGGTGGTGAGCGCGGCATTGGCCGCCGGCATGCGCTGCAGCACGTGGTAGTAGCAAACGAAACCGAGCACCGAACCGGCCACCGCGAGATACAGGATCGCGCCCAGCGCCAGCGGATAATCCGTACTGCCGGTCTGCGGCAACGGCAGGCCTTCCGCCAGCCAGGCCAACGCGTACAGCGGCAGTGAAAGCAGCAGCGCGCCGGTGGTCTGCACGAACGGATCCATGCCGGCGCCGAGTTTCTTCACCGCCACGCCGCTGGCACTGAACAGCAGCACCGCCAG
Source organism: Pseudomonadota bacterium (assembly GCA_049323295.1). GTDB lineage: Bacteria > Pseudomonadota > Gammaproteobacteria > Pseudomonadales > JADFDG01 > JADFDG01. The sequence continues at coordinate 337,935 of JBMOON010000050.1, read as the reverse complement.
ACAGACCAGCAGCACGCCGGCCGGATCGAGGGAACGCGCCGACAACGCCTCGCCGCCGGCGATCAGCAGCAGGCCGGCCAGCGACACCGCGGCGGCGAACGCACGTACCGGACCCAGCGCCGGCTCGGCCAGCCACCGGCGGGCAAGAAGCGCGGACAGCACCGGGCTCAGTCCGAAAATCACCGAGATCAACCCGGTCGGAATGCGCTGGGCCGCCAGATACGAGCAGTACATCGAACCGAACACGCCGGGCAGCATCGCCAGCCAGAGGGTCCATGCCCGGCCGCCGGACGGCAGCATGCGGCGCGTCACCGCCAGCACGCCCAGCAGGAGCAGCGCGGCCAGCGCCATGCGCAGGCCGCCGGCGAGCGCGGGCGAGAACGCGAGCGTGCTGAAGTGGAGGAACAGCGGCGTTGTCGACCAGACGACAACGACCGTGCACCAGGCAAGGAGGACGGGCGGCGCAGCAGGCATGGCAGGTCTCCGGGCATGTCGGCCGGCGATACCTGTCCTGCAGCAGAGTCCCCCGAAACGAACAAGGCCGCAGGACAGTGTCGCTGCGGCCTTGGTGAAAAATCGGTGTTATGGATCGTTCACGCAAAAGGTGGCCGCAGGCATTGCCCTCGCAGGGCTGCCCGGCGAATCACTCGTTTTGCCAGCGGACGACCGGTATTCATGGTGTGACGATGTCGGGGCAGTGCGGTTGATAAGGGTCAGGGCTTGTTCGATGATGCCGGACATCATCGACACAGAACCCGGGGCGCGTCAATGCGTGTCTATCTCGTCGGCGGAGCAGTGCGGGACCGGCTGCTCGGCCTCACGCCCCGCGAACGCGACTGGGTGGTGATCGGCGGCACGCCGGAAGCCATGACCGCACAGGGCTACACGCCGGTCGGCCGCGATTTTCCCGTTTTCCTGCATCCGCAGACGAAAGAGGAATATGCGCTCGCCCGCACCGAGCGCAAAAGCGGCCGGGGCTACCACGGCTTCACCTTCAATGCCGCGCCGGACGTAACGCTCGAAGAGGATCTCGCCCGGCGCGACCTCACCGTCAACGCGATGGCACAGGACGACGACGGCACGCTGGTCGATCCCTGGGGTGGTCGTGCCGATCTCGATGCACGCGTCCTGCGCCACGTCTCGCCGGCCTTCCGCGAGGATCCGCTGCGCGTACTGCGCGTCGCCCGCTTTGCCGCCCGCTTCGCGGCCTTCGGTTTCCGGATCGCGGACGAGACGCGCGCCCTGCTGCAGGACATGAGCCGCGACGGCGAACTGTCCGACCTCACGCCGGAGCGCGTCTGGCAGGAAACGCAGCGCGCGCTCGCCGGCCCGTCGCCGCGCGTCTATTTCGAGACGCTGCGCGACTGCGGGGCCCTGCAGGTCCTGTTTCCGGAAATCGACCGCCTGTGGGGCGTGCCGCAGCGCGCCGATCATCATCCGGAGATCGACACCGGCATCCACGTGATGATGGTGCTGGACGCAGCGGAACGGCTGTCGCCGGAATCGCGGGTGCGTTTTGCCGCACTGACCCACGATCTCGGCAAGGGGACGACGCCGGCCGACATGCTGCCGCGCCACATCGGCCACGAACAGCGCAGCGTGCAGCTGGTGCAGGCACTCTGCGACCGCTTCCGGATACCGAACGACCACCGCGAACTGGCGCTGCAGGTGGCACGCCACCACGGGAAAATCCATCTCGCCTTCGAGCTGCGTCCGTCCACCGTACTCGAACTGCTCGAAAGCACGGACGCATTCCGCCGGCCGGAACGCTTCCGGGAATTCCTGCTCGCCTGCGAAGCGGATCACCGCGGCCGGCTGGGTTTCATGGAACGCGCCTATCCGCAGGCGGTCTACCTGCAACAGGCACTCGGCATCGCCCAGCACGTCGACACCGCGCCGCTGCGGGCACGGGGACTGTCCGGCGCCGCGCTCGGCGAGGCGATCCACCGCACACGGCTGGAGCGCATCGCCGAACTGAAACAGACCCGGGAGCCCGCCCCATGAACATGCAGAAACGCGGCTCGGCACTGGTCACCGGCGGTGCCCGGCGCATCGGCGAGGCGATCGTCCGTGCACTGCACGCCGAGGGCTACCGTGTCCTCGTGCATTGCCATCGCTCGCGCGACGACGGCGACATGCTGGTGCGCGGACTCAATGCCACCCGCCCGTCGTCGGCCGTGCTGCTGACCGGCGATCTCGCGCAGCCGGACGATCTCGAATCGCTGATCGCCGAAACGCGCGAGCTGGCGCCCGATCTCGCGCTGCTGGTGAACAACGCATCGGCCTTCATGCCGACTCCGGTGGCCACCACCACCGCCGCGCAATGGGACACCCTGGTGCAGGCCAACCTGCGAGCGCCGTTCCTCCTCATCCGCGGACTGGCGCCGTTGCTGGCGTCCAATTTCGGCAACGTGGTCAACCTGCTGGACATCCACGCCGAACGGCCGCTGAAAGACCACGCCGTCTACAGCATGACCAAGGCCGGCCTTGCGTCGCTGACCCGCTCGCTGGCGCTGGATCTGGCACCCGGCGTGCGCGTCAACGGCGTGTCGCCCGGCGCCATCCTCTGGCCGGAAGGATCCAGTGAAGCGCATCGCCAGAAGCTGCTGGCGAAAATTCCGCTGCAGCGCGCCGGCGAACCGGACGACATCGCACAGGCCGTGGTTTTCCTGGCCACGCGCGCCGGCTACATGACCGGCCAGATCATCGCGGTCGACGGCGGCCGCACCCTGAACCAGTGAGCCGCCACGCGGAGGCCGCATGCACACCACTCGCCTTGTCCTGATCGCCGCCCTCACGCTGTCGGCGCCGACCGTTTCCGGCGAAATGTACACCTGGAAAGACGCCGAGGGCCGCACGCATTTCGGTGACAAGCCGCCGCCCGAAATGCGTGAGCAGGCGCAGGAAATCGAAGCGAAGGCCTATGCCCCGGGCAGCGACGAGAATACGCGCGGGATATACCAGCGCACCAACCGCATGTTCGATGCCAAGGACAAACTGGAGCGCGAAGAAAAGCAGCGCAACGGCGACCAGGCCACACGATCGGATGAAATGCGCAAGGAAGCCTGCCGGCAGGCGCGCGACCGGGCGCGCCGGCTCCACGGACCGGTGGTCTTCGTCGACGATGAAGGCAGGGAAGTCCGCACCACTGACATCGAACGCAAACAGAAACTGCAGGAGACCCAGGAGTGGATCGCCGGCAATTGCAGCTGATGCGCGCCGTGCCGTTGCTGGCCGCCATGACGGCGGCCACGCCGGCCGGTGCCGCCGTCTACCAGTGGAAAGACGCCGAGGGGCGCGTCCACTTCAGTGACCAGTCGCCGGACAACCGCGCGGCACCGGTCATCGGTCGCGGGGCCGTTCCCGCGACCAGCCACAAGACCGATCTGGATTTCTCGCTCGTCGCGCACGGCCGCCCGCTGCCCGAGGACATCCGCGTGCGCGCCGAAGCCGGCATCCGGGAGATGGTGCGCATCTATCGCCAGACGCTGCGCCTGGAAATCCGCCGCACCGTGGTCATCTCCGCACACCTGTTCGACGATCAGGATGCCTTGCGCCAGTGGGCATCGGGCATTGCCAGGCAGCGCGTCGGCAACGTGCTGGGCATCTACCTGGTGGAAACACGACAGGTCGGCGTCATCAACTTCGCCGACGATCCGGAACAGACGCTGAAGACGCTGATCCACGAGGCAAACCACGTCATCCTCGCCCAGATGTCGCCGCGCTCGCCGCTCTGGCTGCACGAAGGACTGTCGCAATACTTCGAAGGCCTCGACATCGGCAACGAGAAAACGGTGGTCAGGCCGCACGCCTGGAACGACCAGGCGATACGCCGGCTGGCGGCCGACAAGCAGCTGATCTACCTGCACGACTACCTGGCCATACCGCCTGATCGCTGGCAACAGATTGCACACCAGGAGCAGAATGCGCTCCCCTACGTCGTGGCATGGTCGCTGGCCAGTTTCCTGATGTCGCAGCCGAATCGCCGGCAACTGCTGGCCGGCATGATGAAAGATCTGGAAACGGCCAACATCCCGCCCGACCTCGACACTTTCGCCCGCCGCTATCCCGGCGGACTGCCGCTGCTGGAATACGACTGGTTCAAGTGGGCGATGCAGCCGGCAGTCGACCAGCGACTGGACTGACGCGGAAACTCAGCGCCAGCGGAAATCGCTGCGCTGCATGGGCTGGCCGGAGAAATCCTTCTGCGCCAGCAACTCGCGATAGGACCTGCCGAGCGCCGGGTGTTTCTCGTCCGGCGCCACATCGGCCAGCGGCCGCAGTACGAAGGCATGCTTCACGATCTCCGCCCGCGGCAGGGCGATGCCGTCGACGATCCCGCTGCGATCGCCGCAGGTGAGGATATCGATGTCGAGCGTGCGGTCGTTGTAGCGGCGCGCGGCCTCGCGCACCCGCCCGTTCGCCTCTTCCAGTGCCCGCAGCCAGCCGGCCAGCTCGCCGACCGGCAGCGCGGTATCGATGCCGACCACCAGATTCAGGAACGGATCGCCGCTGAAGCCGACGGCCGCGCAGTCATAGACCGGCGACAGCACCAGCGCGCCGAATTTTTCCGCCAGCGCGTCGAGCGCGGCACGGATGTGTTTTTCCCGCTCGACGTTGCTGCCCAGACTGAGCCAGACGCGCACTGCTTCCGGCATCAGGAAAGCGTCCCGCGCTCGATCACCAGTCCGACATCCTTCGCTCCGCGCAGCGCGCCGGGTTTCGACAGCCGCAACCGCAACCAGCCCACCCGGAACTCGGCCAGCACGAGCTGCGCGATTTCTTCCGCCAGCCGCTCGACCAGCAGCGCCTCGCTCTGCTGCACGTGGGCGATCACCCGCTTGCCCACCGCCTTGTAGTCCAGCGTGTCCTCGATGCGATCGCTGGCGGCGGCCCGGCGGATGTCGAAACCCATCTCGAGATCGATGCTGATGGTCTGCCGGATGCGGCGCTCCCAGTCGAAGATGCCGATCACGGTGTCGACCCGCAGGTCGTTGATGTAGACGATGTCCATGCACGTGCACCTGCGGGGTCGGGAGCCGTCACGCCTGCTTACGGTTGGGCCGCCGGAGGACGGGGACAGGAGAAGGGGCGACGGCTAGAATCGGGCGCCATCACCGGACTCGGACGCGACCGCAAGCGGTCAGGGAAATCGCGTGGAATTCTCACAACTCTTCGGCAGCATCGCAACGGCCGCCGCCACACCGGCCGACTTCGCGATCTTCGCCGGCTTCTGCCTGCTGGGATATCTGCTGGGCTCGGTCTCGACCGCCATCCTCGTCTGCCGCGCGTTCGGCTATCCGGACCCGCGCAGCGAAGGTTCGCACAATCCCGGTGCCACCAACGTATTGCGCATCGCCGGCAAGCCGGCTGCCCTGCTGACGCTGGCCGGCGACGTCGCCAAGGGCGTGTTGCCGGTGGTACTGGCCCGGCTGGCCGGCGTCGACGACCCGGCACTGGCGTGGATCGGCTTCTGCGCGTTCCTCGGTCACCTGTATCCGCTGTTCTTCCGCTTCGAGGGCGGCAAGGGCGTGGCCACCGCGCTGGGCGTGATCAACACCCTGGCCTGGCAGGCCGGCTTTGCGGTGATGGCCACCTGGCTGCTGGTGTTCCTGCCGTTCCGGGTGTCGTCGCTGGCCGCACTGGTCAGCTGGGCGCTGGCACCGCTGTGGCTGTGGGTTTTCGCGCCGCAATTCCTGGGCGCCATGGTGCCGTTGTCGCTGCTGCTGCTGTGGCGTCACCGGCAGAACATCCGCGACCTGCTGACCGGCAACGAGCGCTCGTTCAGGCGGAAGGATCAGGCGGACTGAGTTCGGTCATCGGCCAGCGGGCACGCACCGCGATGCCGAGCCCGGCCCGCTCGCCGGCCACCAGGCGCTGCGCGCCGGCAAAGGCGATCATCGCGCCGTTGTCGCTGCAGAATTCGAACCGCGGGTAGTGCACACGCGCCGCGAGCTTCTTCGCCATCGCATCCAGCGACGCCCGCAACCGCAGGTTGGCGCTGACGCCGCCGGCCACCACCAGGTCGGCACGCCCGGTCGACTCCAGGGCGCGCCGGCACTTGATGACCAGCGTGTCGACCACCGCCTCCTGGAACGACGCCGAGATGTCGGCCTGCGCCGCCGCCGGCACCGTCCCGTCGCTGCCCCGGGCCGCGTTCACCGCCAGCAGGGCCGCCGTCTTCAGGCCGCTGAAACTGAAATCGAAGCCCGGGCGGTCGGTCATCGGGCGCGGGAACGGATGGGCATCCGGCCGCCCCGCCGCCGCCAGCCGGGCCAGTACCGGGCCGCCGGGATAGGGCAGCCCCATCAGCTTGGCGGTCTTGTCGAAGGCTTCGCCGGCCGCATCGTCGATCGACTCGCCCAGCAGCCGGTAGCGGCCGAGGCCCTCGACATCCACCAGCTGGGTGTGGCCGCCGCTTACCAGCAGGGCCACGAAGGGGAAGGCCGGCGGGTTGTCCTCCAGCAGCGGCGCCAGCAGGTGCGCCTCCATGTGGTGGACCTCGATGGCCGGGACGCCCCAGGCCAGGGCCAGCGAGCGGGCCGTGCAGGCCCCCACCAGCAGGGCGCCGGCCAGACCCGGACCCGCGGTATAGGCCACCCCGTCGACCGGTGCCGTGCCAAGGCAGTCCGCCGCAGTGAGCACTTCCTCAATCAGCGGCAACAGCTTGCGGACATGGTCCCGGGAGGCAAGCTCCGGCACCACGCCGCCGTATTCGGCATGCATGGCGATCTGGCTGTAGACGCGGTGCGCCCGCAGGCCGCCGGCGCCCGGCACGGCAGTGTCATAGACCGCCACGCCGGTCTCGTCGCAGGAGGTTTCGATGCCCAGGACCTTCATGGGGCGCGGATGATACGCCACCCCGGCCCGGGGTTCCGGGGCATCTGGCGTCCGGGCCGCGCGGCGTCTAGAATGCGCGACCTTTCCCCCGGGCCCCGGCCCGGCCGGAATCCGGATCGGTCCACAGAATCTCCAGAACAGGTGTTGGAAATGCCGCAAGTCAAAGTCCGTGAAGGCGAGCCGTTCGACGTCGCCCTGCGTCGCTTCAAGCGTTCCTGCGAGAAAGCCGGCCTGCTGGCCGAAGTCCGTCGTCGCGAGGCTTACGAAAAGCCGACGATGGAGCGCAAGCGCAAGAAGGCTGCCGCCGTGAAGCGTCACCAGAAGAAGGTGTCGCGCGAAGCAGTCAACCGCGTCCGCCTGTACTGATCACGCACCGGCGCCACTGGCGCCGGTTTGCGTTTCGGCCCGCCCCCGTGTCCGAACTGAAAAACCGCCTCTCCGAGGCCATGAAGACGGCGATGCGTTCCCAGCAGAAGGAACGTCTGGCCGCCGTACGACTGGCACTCTCCGCCATCAAGCAGGTCGAAGTCGACGAGCGCAAGGAGCTCACCGACAGCGACGTGCTGGCCATTCTCGACAAGATGGTCAAGCAGCGCCGCGAGTCGGTCACCCAGTACGAACAGGGTGGCCGCGCCGATCTCGCCGCCCAGGAAAATTTCGAGATCTCGGTGCTGCAGGAATTCCTGCCGGCCCAGCTTTCGGAAGCCGAAATCGACGTCCTGATCGCCAAAGCCGTGACCGATACCGGCGCCGCCGGCATGCGCGACATGGGCAAGGTGATGAATGCGCTGCGCCCGCAGCTGGCCGGCCGCGCCGACATGACCGCAGTCAGCAACCGCATCAAGGCGAAACTCGGGAGCTGATCCCGACGAAGCCGCCCCGGAAAGCCGCGCCCTGCGCGGCTTTTTTGTTCTACCCTCTTGCCCCATGGCCGGCCGCATCCCGCAATCCTTCGTCGACGATCTCCTCGCCCGCACCGACATCGTCGGCGTGATCGAGGCGCGCGTGCCGCTGAAGCGCGCCGGTCGCAACTACACGGCATGCTGCCCGTTCCACAAGGAAAAGACGCCGTCGTTCTCGGTCAGCCCGGACAAGCAGTTCTATTACTGCTTCGGGTGCGGCGCCACCGGCAACGCCGTCGGCTTTCTCATGGAATACGAGCGCCGGTCGTTCCCGGAAGCGGTGCAGGAACTGGCCGATCGCGCGGGCCTGACGGTGCCGCACGAAGGCAGCGACGACGACGGCCACGCGGCACGCAATCGCGCGCTCTACGATGCGCTGCACGACGCCGACCGCTTCTTCCAGGAGCAACTGCGGAAAAATCCGCTGCGCGAACGCGCGGTGAACTACCTGAAGGGTCGCGGCCTGACCGGCGAGATCGCCCGCCGCTTCGGGCTCGGTTACGCGCCGCCGGGCTGGGACAACCTGCTCGCCGCCAACGGCACCGACGATTCCCGCAAGCGCCTGCTGGTCGACAGCGGCCTGGTCGTCGAGCAGGACGGCAAGACCTACGACCGTTTCCGCGACCGGGTGATGTTCCCGATCCGCGACCCGCGCGGCCGGGTGATCGGCTTCGGCGGCCGCATCATCGGCGACGGCAAGCCGAAATACCTGAATTCGCCGGAAACGCCGGTATTCCACAAAGGCCGCGAACTGTACGGCCTCTACGAGGCGAAACAGGCCAACCGCACGCTCGACCGCTTGCTGGTGGTCGAAGGCTACATGGACGTGATCGCGCTCGCGCAGCAGGGCATCACCAACGCGGTGGCGACGCTGGGCACGGCCTGCACCGAAGACCACATTGACCTGCTGTTCCGTCAGTGCAGCGAAATCGTGTTCTGTTTCGACGGCGACAACGCCGGCCGCAAGGCGGCATGGCGTGCGCTGGAAGCGGCGCTGCCCAAACTGCTCGACGGCCGCAGCTCCCGCGTACTTTTCCTGCCGGCCGAACACGATCCCGACAGCCTGGTGCGCGCCGAAGGCCCGGCGGCATTCAATGCCCGCCTCGCGCAGGCCGACAGTCTCGACGACGTGCTGCTGCGCGAACTCGCGGCGCGCGTCGATCTGGCGCGCACCGACGGCCGTGCCCGTCTCGCCGCGCTGGCCCGCCCCTATCTGGCGAAAATTCCCGGCGAAATCTTCAAGGCACTGGTGACGCAGAAGCTCGCCGACCTCGCGCAGGTCGATCCGCGCCTGCTGGCGACCGCGCCGCCGCCCGCCGCCACGGCCATGCCGGCCGACGAGCCGCCGCCGGACGACCTGCCGCCGGCCTTTTTCGAACCGCCGCCCCGCCGCCGCCCCGCCCCCCCGGCCCCGTTGTCGGCCGCCGGTCATGCGATCCGCAACCTGCTGCTGGACCCGGGGCTCGCCCATGACATCGACGTCCTGCCGGAGCTGCGCGGCCTGGAGCAGCCCGACGTCGAACTGCTGTTCGAGGTGCTGGACATCCTGCGCGGCAGCGAACATCCCTCCGTGCCGATGCTGTTCGGGCAACTCCAGGCCAGCGAACGCTACGGCGACTTCATCGCCATCGTCGGCCGCGACCTGCACACCCCCGACGGCACACCGGAAGGGACGCGGACCGCCCTGCGCCAGCTGGTCACCGGCAGCCTGCGCCAGCTCGAACTGGCCTGGTGGGACGCCGAAATCGGCCGCGAACTCAATCGCCCCGGGGGGCCGGACCGTACGCGCCTGCTGGACCTCTATGCCCGCCAGCAGGCCCTGAAGGCGGCCGTCCGCGACGCCTGAAGGCAGGCCGGGGCCGGGATCTTTCCTGCATCCCGCCCGTCCAAAAGCCGGGTTGCCGCCGGGTTCCGGTGGCCGGCCCGGGGGGTCGCCGGTATAATCCGCGGCTTTCCAGCGCAGCTTGGTCACCGGGACGCCACCGCCCCGGCGCCACCCTGTTGCCCTTTCAGCCGATACAGCCAACACGGTGCCCGATGGCCGCCAACGACAAAGAGAATCAGCAGTCCCTGCTGAAATCGCTCATCGCCAGGGGCAAGGAACAAGGCTTCCTCACCTTCGCCGAAATCAACGATCACCTGCCGGACTCGATCACCGACACCGATCAGGTCGAGGACATCATCGCGCTGATCAACGACATGGGCATCAATGTCGTCGAGCGCGCGCCGGAAGCCGACGAACTCCAGCTCGACGAGAATGCCGTCGAGAACACCGACGAAGTGGCGGCCGAAGAAGCCGTCGCCGTGCTCGCGGCGGTCGAATCCGAGCCGGGCCGCACCACCGACCCGGTGCGCATGTACATGCGCGAGATGGGCACCGTCGAACTGCTGACCCGCGAAGGCGAGATCGTCATCGCCAAGCGCATCGAGGAAGGCATCCGCGAAGTGATGAGCGCGCTGGCCTGGTGGCCGGGCAGCGTCGACAAGGTGCTGGCCGAATACGATGCCGTGGAAGCTGGCACCCGCCGCATCACCGACGTGATCGCCGGCTACCTCGACCCGAACGACGACGGCGCTGCCATCACCGCGCTGGCCGAGGAAGAAGAATTCACGCCGGTGGCGAAAAATGCCAAGGGCAAGGATGTAAAAGCCGAGAAAGCGACCGCCAAGCCGGCGAAAGGCGCGAAGGACGCCAAGCCGGCCACCGACGAGGACGCCGAGGAAGAAGCGCCGGCCGCCGCCAGCACCGGCGAAGCCGCCGAGGAAGAGGAAGAGCAGTCGACGATCGACCCGGAAGTGGCGCGCCAGCGCTTCGCTTCGCTGCGCGAGGCGAACAAGAAAATGCTGGCCGCGCAGAAACGCTACGGCCGCGACCACAAGTCCTACCAGAAAGCCATGGAGAACCTCGCCGAAGAGTTCACCATGTTCAAGCTGGTGCCGCGCGTATTCGACGACCTGACCGGCACGGTACGCAACGCCCTCGATGAAATCCGCCGCAACGAGCGGGAAATCATGGCCATCTGCGTCCGCCGCGGCCGCATGGATCGCCAGGAATTCATCAAGGTCTTCCCGGGCAACGAAACCAACCTGAAATGGCTGTCCGAGCAGAAAAAGGCGAAGAAGAAGTTCGTCACCCAGCTCGAGCCGTTTGCCGAGGACATCCAGCGCGCCCAGCAGAAGCTGATCTCGCTGGAGGAAAAGACGCTGGTCCCGGTCGCCGACATCAAGTCGATCAACCGCCGCGTTTCCACCGGCGAAGCGCAGGCCCGCCGTGCGAAGAAAGAGATGGTCGAGGCCAACCTGCGCCTCGTGATCTCGATCGCCAAGAAGTACACCAACCGCGGCCTGCAGTTCCTCGATCTCATCCAGGAAGGCAACATCGGCCTGATGAAGGCGGTGGACAAGTTCGAATACCGCCGCGGCTACAAGTTCTCGACCTATGCGACCTGGTGGATCCGTCAGGCCATCACCCGCTCGATCGCCGACCAGGCGCGCACTATCCGCATCCCGGTGCACATGATCGAGACGATCAACAAGATCAACCGCGTGCAGCGCCAGATGCTGCAGGAGATGGGTCGCGAGCCGACGCCGGAAGAACTCGGCAAGCGCCTCGACATGCCGGAAGACAAGGTGCGCAAGGTCCTGAAGATCGCCAAGGAACCGATCTCCATGGAGACGCCGATCGGCGACGACGAGGACTCGCATCTGGGCGACTTCATCGAGGACACGACGATGATCTCGCCGATCGAAGCCGCGACCTCGGAAGGCCTGCAGGAAGCCGTGCGCGAAGTGCTGGCCAACCTCACCGCCCGCGAAGCGAAAGTGCTGCGCATGCGCTTCGGCATCGACATGAACACCGACCACACGCTGGAAGAAGTCGGCAAACAGTTCGACGTCACCCGCGAACGGATCCGGCAGATCGAGGCCAAGGCCCTGCGCAAGCTGCGCCACCCGACCCGTTCGGAACAGCTGCGCTCGTTCCTCGATTCGGACCAGTAACCCACAGCCGCCCCCACGTTTACGGGCCTGTAGCTCAGTTGGTCAGAGCAGGGGACTCATAATCCCTTGGTCCTCGGTTCAAGTCCGAGCGGGCCCACCACTCCCCCCCCTTCCCGGTCGGCCGGGAACGGCCTCGCCGTTGCGGATGGCCACTGCCGGCTCCGGGAAAACCGAAGCCGCTGCTTGTTCCCGGGGAACGTTTCCCCGACGATTCGTTCCAATGAGTAACCGTACTCCCCGGTAACCAGATGCCCGCCCCGCACCGCCTGCTCCTGCTGGCCATTCTTCTGCCCCCCCTTGCCCTCGCGGGCGGGCAGAACAAGCTGTTCGATGCCAAGGACGCTGTCCGGAATTCGTTCTGGAAGGAGCTCTATTTCGCCGGCGGCGAAGGCCTCTGGTGCAAGACGAAATTCATGGAGCCCGGCGCCCGCCTCACCGCCGACTCGATGTACCAGGTGCCCTGGATCAAGGACGCCGTCGGTTGCACGACGCGCGAGCAGTGCGAATCGAACCGCGACTTCCAGCGCATGACCTCGGACCTGCACAACATCTATCCGGCAGAAAAGCGCGTCCAGCTCGATCGCCGCAACCTGCTCTTCGACAAGGTCGCGACGTCCGACCCGTTGCCGGAGACCACCTGCGTCTACAAGATGTTCGGCGGCCAGATCGAGCCGAACAACGAGATCAAGGGCGAAGTCGCGCGTGCCATCCTCTACATGCACATGGAGTACGACCTGAAGGTTCCCGGTCCGATCAACATGTTCATCGACTGGAGCAACATCGACCCCCCGGGCAAGGAAGAAAAAACCCGCAATGACCTGATCGAGAAGATTCAGGGCAACCGCAACAAGCTGATCGACAACCCCAGGCTGGCCGAGAAGTACCGCGCCCGCTGATCCGTCCCGGAGTGACCGGGATCGCATCTCCCGCCGCCCGGCAGGCGTAGACTGTGGGCACCGGCTATCGCCGTCCGGCACAGGGAGGTGTCCCCATGCTGCGTTTTTCCCGACGCACGCCGCTCTTAATTGCTGCACTGCTCGTCTGTGCGCTCGCCGGTTGTGGCGGCGGCAGCGATGGCGGCGGCGCCCAGCCCCCCGCGAAAAACTGGGACCAGATGAAATGGGACCGGGGCAACTGGTCCTGAGCGTTCCCGTGCACAGCGCAACGATGTGCCCCGTCGCATGGCCAAGGAGAGCCCCCATGAAACGCACCGCATCCATCCTGATCATGTCCGCCATCCTGCTGGTGTCGGGCTGGCCGGCTGCCGCCGGCACTGTCACCGGCCTGACCACCTTCACCGCCGGCACCCCGGCAAAGGCCGCGGAGGTGAACGGCAATTTCACCGCGGTGAAAACCGCCGTCGATGACAACGACGCACGCATTGCCGCGCTGGAAGCGCTCGTCGCCGCGCTGGACAGCCGCATCGACGCGCTCGAAGCCAAGCTGGCCAGCGTCAGCACGACCACCGTGAACGGGAATCCCACCGTGCGCTTCAGCGGCGTCAACGTGCAGGTGGTGAACGGCCTCGGCAGCACGACGACCGCCAACGGCACCGGCAACGTGATCATCGGTTATGACGAAGCGCACCTCTTCCTCGGCATAAACATCTGCAGCATCGGCACGCACCCGACAGACAACACGCCGGTCACCGACGAAACCACCTGCACTGCCGTCGGCGGTACCTGGGGGCACGATTTCAAGACCGGATCGCACTATCTCGTCAGCGGGCGACGCAACAGCTACTCGCGCTGGGGCGGCATCGTCGGCGGCGACAACAACAGCGCCACCTACAATTTCGCCAGCGTCCTCGGCGGCCAGAGCAACATGGCCGGCGGGCCGATGTCCGTCGTCAGCGGCGGCACCTCGAACAAGGCCATCGGCAACCTGAGCAGCATCAGCGGCGGCAGCGGCAATACCGCCAGCGGCGGCGGCGCCAGCGTCACCGGCGGCTTCCTGAACACGGCCAGCGGAAGCAATGCCCAGATTGCCGGCGGCCGCGACAACTCGGCAACCGCCGAGTATTCGCAGATCGGTGGCGGCAACAACAACATTGCCAGCGCCGACAGTGCCAGCGTCAGCGGCGGCCAGAGCAACACCGCCAGCGGCGGCGGCGCCAGCGTGAGCGGCGGCAGCGGCAATATCGCCAGCGGCCTCAGCTCCCATGTCAGTGGCGGCAGCGGCAACACTGCCAGCCACACCCACTCGAGCATTCTGGGCAGCACCAACCAGGACAGCACCTTCAACGCGGAAACCATTCCCGCCCTGCCCTGATTCGGGAATCCCGACGCCAAAAAAAGCCGCGCATTTGCGCGGCTTTTTTTGCTGCAAGGCAGCGGCTCAGAACAGGCCGGCGTCCGGCGCCATCAGCGTCGTCGAACCACTGCGCAGTTGCGCAGCCAGTGCATCGGCTTTCGGCAGCAGGCGCTGGAAGTAGAACCGACCGGTGGCGAGCTTCGCCGCGTAGAAAGCGTCGCCCTGCGCCTTCGGTGCCGCGACGGCCAGCATGCGCACCCACAACCAGGCATAGGTGACGAGCCCGAACAGTTCGAGGTAGTCGGTGCTCGCCGCGCCGATCGCGTTGGCATCCTTCTTCGCCTCGGCGACCAGCCAGTTCGTCACCTCTTCCAGCAACTGCACGCCACGCTTCGCGTCCGCGAGCTCGGCGTCAATGCCGTCCACACCCCGGATCGCATCCAGCGTACGGCGCATTTCGTCGACGTAGACCTTCACGTACTCGCCGCCGTTGCGCGCAACCTTGCGGCCGGCCAGGTCCAGTGCCTGGATACCGTTGGTGCCCTCGTAGATCTGCGCGATGCGCGCGTCGCGCACCAGCTGTTCCATGCCCCACTCGCGGATGTAGCCATGGCCGCCCAGCACCTGCTGGCCCATGACGCAGTTGTCGAAACCGCGATCGGTGAAATAGGCCTTGGCGACCGGCGTCAGCAATTGCACCAACGCGTCGGCACGGGCGCGGATTGCGTCGTCTTCGTGGTATTTCGCCGTGTCGAGCTGCTCGCCGACGAAACAGGCGAACGCACGGCCGGCCTCCGTGTATGCGCGGATCGTCAGCAACATGCGGCGCACGTCCGGGTGCACGATGATCGGATCGGCAACCTTGTCCTTCGCCACCGGGCCGGTGGCCGCGCGACCCTGGATGCGGTCTTTCGCATAGGCGGCAGCGCTCTGGTACGCGCATTCGCCGAGGCCCAGTCCCTGGATACCGATCGAAAGGCGCTCGTAGTTCATCATGGTGAACATGTAGGCCAGACCGTTGTTCGGTTCACCCACCAGCCACCCGGTGGCGCCGTCGAAATTGAGCACCGCGGTCGCCGAACCCTTGATGCCCATCTTGTGCTCGATGGAGCCGCAGCTGACCGCATTGCGCGCGCCGAGGCTGCCGTCGGCCTGCACCATGAACTTGGGCACGATGAACAACGAAATGCCCTTCGGGCCGGCCGGCGCATCCGGCAGCTTGGCCAACACCAGGTGCACGAGGTTGTCGACCAGATCGTGCTCGCCGCCGGTGATGAAGATCTTGGTGCCACTGACGGCATACGAGCCGTCGGCATTCGGAACCGCCTTCGTGCGGATGATGCCGAGATCGGTGCCGGAGTGCGGCTCGGTAAGGCACATGGTGCCGCACCAGCGGCCTTCGTAGATCGGCGGCAGGTACGTCTGCTTCTGTTCGTCGGAAGCGTGCGAGGCGATACACAGCGTCGCACCGTTCGACAGCATCGGATACAGCGCAAACGAACTGTTCGCTGCGTACAGCATCTCGTCGAACATCACGGTCAGCATTTTCGGCATGCCCTGGCCGCCGAACTCCGGCGCGCCGGACAAGCCCGTCCAGCCGCCCTCGGCCAGCTGGCGGAACGCGTCGCGAAAACCTTTCGGGGTGGTGACCACGCCCATGCCGCTCGCGTCGCGCTCCCACTTGCAGCCTTCCTCGTCGCCGCTGCGATTGATCGGGAACAACACGTTCTCCGCCAGCTTCGCCGCTTCGCCGAGGATCGCGTCAGCCAGATCCGGCGTCACCTCGCGCGTTGCCGGCATCGATGCCCAGCGGGCCTCGGCATTGAACAACTCGTTGAGCACGAACTGCATGTCGCGCAGGGGTGCCTTGTAGACGGCCATGGAGAATCTCCGCAAAGAAGAAAGCCCGACTTGAGCCGGGCTTTCGTTGTGCACCAAAAAGGACGATCAGAACGCGAACTGTTCGATCTTCATGTCCATCAGGCAATCCAGACCGCCTTCGATCGCACCCTTGTGGGCGGCCGTGCGCGGCAGGATGCGCTTGAAGTAGAAACGGGCAGTCTTGACCTTGGCGTCGTAGAAATCCTTCTCGTTGCCGCCCGCGGCCAGCTTCTCCTGCGCCACTTTCGCCATGCGCGCCCAGAAGTAGCCCATCGCGACGTAACCGGAATACATCAGGTAATCGACCGCAGCGGCTCCGGCATTCTCCGGATTCTGCATCGCCTGCATGCCGATCTTCATCGTCATGTCGCCCCACTCCTTGTTGAGGGCAACGAGCGGCTCGACGAATTCCTTCATCGCCGGATCGGCGGCGTTGGCTTCACAGAACTTGTGCACGATCTTGGTGAACGTGCGCAGTGCCGCGCCCTGGGTCTGCAGGACCTTGCGGCCCAGCAGGTCCAGCGACTGGATGCCGGTGGTGCCTTCGTAAAGGGTGGAGATGCGCGCATCACGCACGTTCTGCTCCATGCCCCACTCGCGGATGAACCCGTGGCCACCGTAGACCTGCACGCCGTGGTTGGCGGCCTCGAGGCCTGCTTCGGTCAGGAAGGCCTTGGCGATCGGCGTCAGGAAACCGAGCATCTCGTCGGCAGCCTTGCGCTCCTCTTCCGTCTTGCCGCGCTTCACGGTATCGCCGGTCATGGCGGTGAAATACAGCAGCGCGCGACCGCCTTCGGCGAAGGCCTTGGCCGTGAGCACCATGCGGCGCACATCCGGGTGGACGATGATCGGATCGGCGGGGCCGTTCGGATTTTTCGGGCCGGACAGCGCGCGCATGGCCAGTCGGTCCTTCGCGTAGCTCAGGGCGCCCTGGAAAGCGACTTCGGCGTGGCACACGCCCTGCACCGCAGTGCCGATGCGGGCAAAGTTCATGAAGGTGAACATCGCATTCAGGCCGCGGTTCGGCGGGCCGATCAGATAACCGGTGGCGCCGTCGAAGTTCATGACACAGGTCGCGGACGCCTTGATGCCCATCTTGTGTTCGATGGAACCGCAGACCACCGGGTTGCGCGCACCCAGCGTGCCATCGGCCTTGACGATGAATTTCGGAACGATGAACAGCGAAATGCCTTTGGTGCCGGCCGGCGCATCCGGCAGACGCGCGAGCACGATGTGCACGATGTTGTCGGTGAGATCGTGGTCACCGCCGGAAATGAAGATCTTGGTGCCGTACAGCTTGTAGCTGCCGTCGGCCTGCGGCTCGGCGCGGGTCTTCAGCGTGCCGAGGTCGGAGCCGCAATGCGGCTCGGTCAGGCACATGGTGCCGCCCCATTCGCCGCTGACGAGTTTCGGCAGGAACGCGTCTTTCTGTTCCGGCGTGCCGTGTTCCTCGATGGTGGCGAGCGCGCCGTGCGCGAGACCGGGATACATGCCCCAGGACCAGTTGGCCGAGCCGGTCATCTCGCTGATCGCGATCGAGGCCGAACCCGGCATGTGCTGGCCGCCGAATTCGACCGGGCCGCCCATCGCCGGCAGGCCCATCTCGACGTACTTCCTGTACGCCGCGGCAAAACCTTTCGGCGTGGTGACGTTGCCGTTGTTGAGGGTGCAGCCTTCTTCGTCGCCACTGCGGTTGATCGGCGACAGTTCGTTCTCGGCGAATTTCGCCGCCTGCTCCAGCAGTGCATCCACCAGCTCGCCGTTCACGTCCTCGATGCCGAGGTTCTGGTAATGGGCGTCGAGACCGAGCACTTCGTGCATCACGAAACGCATGTCACGCAGGGGGGCTTTGTACTGGGGCATGGCACTACTCCACGAAATCCGCAGATGAAAGGGGTCGGAGGTCGGGCGGTCTCCGGACGATGGCGTCTGCCGGCAGCTACCACCCGCACACAGGTCAAAATTTGCTCAAACGAGCGTTTGGTGCGAGGCGATACTACCCACGGCCCCGACCCCCCGGAAAGCAGGATTTGTGACCACGCAGTCAAACGCGCGTTTGATTTTTTCGCGGCTCGCAAAATGTCCATTTTTATTATCTGAATCAACAGGTTGTCACGAAAGCAAAGGCCATGCCCGATCGTCCGCAGGGACGGCAAATACCTAGTCTGGACGTACAGCTGTAGCGGCGCGGCGGTCTGCTATCCTGCGGCTCCCGATCCCCCCGAAAGCCACCGCCATGCTGGACAAAAAGCTGCTTGCCCTGCTCGTCTGCCCCGCCAGCAAGGGCCCGCTGGTCTATGACGCCGCGCGCCAGGAGCTCTGGTCGGCCGCCGCGGGACTGGCCTACCCCGTACGGGACGGCATCCCGGTCCTGCTGGAAGACCAGGCCCGGCCGCTCGACCCATCCGAGATCGAGCAACTGCGCCAGCGCCGCTGAGCCCCCGGAAGCGGGGACTGGTTCACGCCGCCCGTCTCCTGCCCTTTACAAGACCACGACCCGTCGATATAACGCGCGGCTTGCAGCCGGCCGGGGGGCCGGCGCCGGGCATGGCCCGGACCATCCACCTGCCAGCGGGAGAGCCGACACGTGGCCCAGTTCGAAGAAGACGAAGCACCTGCCGCCGAAGAAAACGAGGAATCGGTGCCGGACACCCGGTTCAATGCCGCCGCCGCCAACCGCGAGGCGGTCGCACGCCGGCGCCGCATCGAGGAAGTGGTCGAAGGCAAGCGCTCGCGCAAGTACGCCGGCGACTACGATTTCGACCTCGACAAGTAACCTGCGTCTGCTGCAATCCAGGGCCCGCATGCGGGCCCTTCGTTTTTCCGCCCGATCCTTTTTTTTGCGGGACAGCGCACGTCGACTCCGCGGCGTCCGGCACGGTCGCCCGGCGGACGGATGCTAAGATTCCCGCCTGTCCTGTCTGCCGCCCGGCATCAAGCGCCATGTCCGTTCTGTTCGTCGACGCCCTGACTGTCATCGATTTCACTTACCTGGACGCCACGCGCGGCCTGGTCGGCGAGAGCTGGATCGTCGACCTCGAGCTGCACGGTGCGCTGGACGAGCAGGGCATGGTGCTCGACTTCGGCAACGTGAAAAAAACGGTGAAGCGGGAGATCGATCGCCTGGCCGATCACCGTCTCATCGTGCCGGCTGCCCTGCCGGGCCTGGAGATCGTCGAGCTTCCCGACGACAACCTGCGCATCGCCTGGACCGACGCGGTCGGTCACCTGCTGATCGAGTGCCCGCCGGCCGCGGTACTGCAGCTGGGCGCAGCGGAAGTGACGCCGCAGGCGCTGACATCGTTCCTCACGGTCGCCCTGCGCAGCGCCGTGCCCGACACCGTCGAACGGATCGTCGTGCGGCTGCGCGAGGAAGACATCGACGGCGCGTATTACCACTACAGCCACGGACTGAAAAAACACGACGGCGCCTGCCAGCGCATCGCGCACGGCCATCGCTCGCGGATTGCCATCGAGGAAAACGGTACGCGGCGCGCCGATCTCGAACAGCGCTGGGCCAGTCTGTTCCGCGACATCTACATCGGTACCACCGACGACCTGACCTATACGCCGAGCAACGGTCATGTGCGCTTCGCCTATGTATCGCGCGAGGGCCGGTATCTGCTCGAGCTGCCCAGGGCGCGGGTCTACCTGATCGATACCGATTCGACGGTCGAGCACATCGCGCAGCACATCGCCACCGCGCTCAGGCGCGACAACCCGCAGCACCGCTACCGGGTGAAGGCCTACGAAGGCGTGGCCAAGGGCGCGATCGGCACCGCCTGACGGCGGCGCATCATTTTTCCGACGGCATCGGCGGTACCAGCCGCTGCGCGTCGATGTATTCGCCGAACCAGTTCATCCGCCAGTCGAGGTGCGGGCCGGAAGCACGACCGCTGGCGCCGGACTTCGCCACAAGCTGGCCACGTTCGACGCGCTCCCCCTCGCGTACCAGCAACTCCGAGAGATGCATCAGGGTCGACGACACGCCGTGTCCGTGATCGATGACCAGCGTGCCGCCGGAATAAAACATGTCGGGAGCCGCCACGGTGACGATGCCGCCCGCCGGGGCCAGGACAGGCGTGCCGGTCGGCACGCCGACATCGACGCCGAAATGCGGACGCTTCGGTTCGCCGTTGTAGAAACGCTGCGAACCGAAAACACCGGTGATCGGACCCTGCGCCGGCCAGATGAAAGGCCCGAGAAAATCAAGACGATCGTCGTCGATGCGCCGCGCCCTGGCCACCTGCGCGTTGTCGCGCGCGATGCGCTCGAGATCGGCGGGCGATGGCCGCATGATCCGCTCGGGGATCCCGGTGACGCGCTGGATGTTGTATTCGCGCGCTGCGACCGCCCGCTTTTCCTGCCGAACCTGCCCGTCGGGCAGGACGATGTCGACCACGATTTCCGGCGCCGCATCGCGATCGAGACCGAAGACGAAGGTGCCGTCGGCAGCCACCCGGACGTTGCGCTCCAGCACGCGTACCCGACTGCCGGGCGGCACCCGGCCGACGATCAGTTCGCCCTGGCGGAATTCGCCGCGCAACTGCACGGACGGCGCCGCCACCTCCGCGGGCACGGCCGCAGAAGTGGCGGCTGCCGCCGCCGGAACAGCCGGTTGCCGGGCCGCCGTGCCGGCGGCGCAGGCGGTCAGACCCAGCAGGAAAACAAGGGGAAGGAACGGCATGCGGTTTCCGGCAACCATCGGGAGAGAACGGGAAATCAGCGGTAGGCGGCGACGTCGGTGACGTCCAGCTGCTCCGGCTTGAGCGGCGCGGCTTCGGCATATTGCGCCCACACGCGCCGCTCGAGGAACAACGAATACAAGTCGGGATCGATATGATTGTCGTCCCGCATGCGCTTCATGATCGAGAGTGCCTGGGAAATTTTCATCGGCGCCTTGTAGGGACGCTCGCTGGCAGTGAGCGCCTCGAAAATGTCGGCAATCGCCATCATTCTCGCCGGCAGTGACATCTGGTCTCTTTTCAGACCGCGCGGGAACCCGGTACCGTCCATTTTCTCGTGGTGACCGCCGGCGTATTCCGGAACACGGCGCAGCTTCTTCGGGAACGGCAAACCCTCGAGCATGTCGATCGTGACCTTCATGTGGTCGTTGATCTTCTGTCGCTCTTCGTGGGTCAGCGTTCCACGTTCGATGCACAGGTTGTATGTTTCCTGCTCGTCGAGCATCGGCTGCTCGACGCCCTCGGCATTGCGCCAGCTGCGGGCAGCAACGGCACGGACGCGATCCTTCGATTCCTGCGTCATGAACTCGCCGCCCTTGTTGGCCTTGACGATGAAATCGCGATCGTCATCCAGCTTCTGCAGTTCAGCGGCAAGCTCGGCGCGCAGCTCGTCGGCCCGCGCCGGCGCATCGAACATTTTCCGGCAATAGTTCAGCTCGATATCGCTCCGGGCGGCGGCAAACCGCGCCTTCACGGTTTCTATCCCGTCGCGCAGGCCGTGCAGCTTGGTCGATTTGTCGAGCACCGAATCCGGCGTAGCCAGCTTGCCGCAGTCGTGCATCCAGCTGGCCACCCGCAGTTCGTACCAGCCGTCGTCGTCGAGATTGAAGTCCCGGAACAGGCCGTCGTCCTCGCAGGCGTTCTTTGCGATCAGCTCGGTGAGCAACGGCACCCGCTGACAGTGCGCCGAAGTGTGCGGGCTCTTGGCGTCGATCGCCTTGGCGATGGTCTTGATGAAGGCATCCAGCAGTCCCTTGAGCTCCTGAACCAGCAACTGGTTGTTGAGCGCGATCGCTGCGTAGGATGCCAGGGCGGAAATCACCGGCACGACCCGGTCACCGAACGGGATGACCCTATTGGTGTCGGTCTCGCGCGCATTGATCAGCTGCAGCACGCCGATCACCTCCCGCGCGTGGTTCAGCAGCGGAATGGTCAGCATGGACCGCGAGCGGTAACCGTTGCGCTGGTCGAACAGATGGGTGCCGGAAAAATCGAATTCGTGCACTTCGTACACGTCCTCGATGTTGATCATCTTCTTGGTGTTGGCAACATGCGCCGCCACCAGCCGGTGGTTTTCATGGCCCTGCTCGTCGAACAGGGCCAGCGGCGGCAGGGTGATCGGCGCGCCGTCGCTGCCGCCCTGCTTGAAGCCGAGCACGTCGTTGCGCAGCAGCGCGAAGCGCAGCGCCGGCCGGCTGATGTCGGACTCGTCGACCAGATACAGCGTACCGCCCTCGGCCCGCGCCAGCCGCTGCGCTTCGTCGAAAATGCGCTCCAGCAGGCGGTCGGTTTTCGATTCGGCGGACAACGCCACCAGCAACTGGCGCTGCTCTTCGGCCAGCCTCTGCTGGTCGATGGCGACCGCGGCAAACCGCGAGAGGAAGCTCGCGATGTTCTCCGCCTCGCTGGAAAACTGGGTCAGTTCGCCGGCCGGGTCGCGGGCATTGATCAGCTGCAGCACACCGACCGTTTCGTTGGCGCCGTTGACCAGCGGCACCGCCAGCAGGGAAACGCTGCGCACCTTGTGTTTGCGATCGAATTCCCGGGTGCCCGTGAAGTCGAAACGCGCCGCGGAATAGACGTCCGGAACGTTGACAACCTTCTTGATCAGCGCCGCGTGGCAGGCAACGTGGCGGTGATTCTCTTCGCCGCCGGCATCGACCAGCGGCAGCGGCGCGAACGGCACCTGCGCGCGACCGTCATGGCCCAGCCGGATGCCCAGCCGCTCGTTGCGGATGATGGCGAAACGCAGCAGTCGCGGGCGGGCGCGGCGATCGGCCACCCGGCTGTCGACCAGATACAGGGTGCCGCCTTCGGCCCGGGTCAATCGTTGCGCCTCGGCGACGATGGTGTCGCACAGCCGGTGGATGTCCCGTTCGGCAAACAGCTTGAGGGCCACGTCGAGCAGCTGGCGCTGCAATTCGACATCGTGCGCGGAAACGTTCGGCGCGGTGCTCATGGATCCGGTCCCTGGCGTGCGGGGGTTCTGGGCGGCGGAATGCCGGCCCATCATAGTCCGGCGGGGAGACGGCTGACACCGTGTAGAATGCCCCGCTTTCTCCCGCAGACCCGACCCACCGCCCGGAGGCTTCCGTGTCCGGTCAGGCATTCAGACAGCTCGAAACAGCCCCGGCCGGCACCGGTACCGCGCTCGCCGACGCACTCGCCGGTTTGCGCTTCACCGCCGACGGACCGGAAGGCCTCGTGCCGGCCATCGCGCAACAGCACGACACCGGCGAAGTCCTGATGCTCGCCTGGATGAACCGCGCGGCCATCGAGGAAACCCTGCGCACCGGTCGCGTCTGCTACTGGTCGCGTTCGCGCAAGGCGCTGTGGCGCAAGGGCGAGACGTCCGGCCAGGTGCAGCGGCTGGTATCGCTGGCCATCGACTGCGACGGCGACACCCTGCTGCTGAAGGTCGACCAGACCGGTCCTGCCTGTCACACCGGGCGCCGGCACTGTTTCTACAACGAAGTCCACGGCGACCGGGTGACGGTGGCCAGCGATCCGCTGATCGCCCCGCAGGACCTGTACGGAAAGAAGTGAACGCCCGATGACCGCTACCCGCCCGTCTGCGCCCGCGCTGCGTGTCCACAACACGCTGACCGGCGAAAAGGAAACGTTCGTGCCGCAGGATCCGGACCGGGTCACGATGTACGTCTGCGGACCGACCGTCTACAACCTGGTGCACATCGGCAACGCACGACCGGTGACGGTATTCGACGTGCTGTTCCGCGTGCTGCGTACGCTCTACGGCGCAGAACACGTGGTCTACGCCCGCAACATCACCGACGTCGACGACAAGATCAACAAGGCCGCGGCGGAAAACGGCGAGCCGATCGCCGCCCTTGCCGAACGCTATGCCGCCGAATTCCACCGCGACATGGCGCAGCTGAACACGCTGCAGCCCACCGTCGAACCGCGCGCCACGCACCACCTGCCGGAAATGATCCGCATGACGCAGGCGCTCATCGCGCGGCAGCACGCCTATACCGCCGAAGGCCACGTGCTGTTCGACGTGCAGTCGATGCCCGACTACGGCCGGCTCTCGAAGCGCTCGCTGGACGACATGCTGGCCGGCGCCCGGGTCGAAGTGGCGCCCTACAAGAAATACGCCGGCGATTTCGTGTTGTGGAAGCCATCGCGAAGCGGCGAGCCGGCGTGGGAGAGCCCCTGGGGTCCCGGCCGGCCCGGCTGGCACCTGGAATGCTCGGCGATGATCGAGAAGCACCTCGGCGAAACCATCGACATTCATGGCGGCGGCATGGACCTCGTCTTCCCGCACCACGAAAACGAGATCGCCCAGGGTACCTGCGCACACGGCAAGCCGTACGTCCGCTACTGGATGCACAACGGGTTCATCAACATCGACGGCGAGAAAATGTCGAAATCGCTCGGCAATTTCCGCACCGTTCGCGATCTGCTCGGCCACTTCGACGGCGAGATCCTGCGCTTCGCGCTGCTTTCCGCCCACTACCGCTCGCCGCTCAACTGGAGCGAGGATCTGCTGAAGCAGGCCAGGTCGGCACTCGACACGCTGTACGGCGCGCTGCGCAACGGCCGCGACATCGACGCCACTCCGGCCGACATGCGCGATACCGCCTTCTTCGCCGCCCTGCTCGACGACCTGAACACGTCGCAGGCGATCAGCGAACTGCACCAGTACGCATCCCGGCTCAACGACCGGGCCGGCGATCCGGCACAGAAACGCGAAGCGAAGGCACGCCTGCTCGGCGGCGCGCAATTGCTCGGGCTGTTGTGGCGCGACCCGGAAACCTGGTTCCAGGCGGCACACCGCGCCGGCGAACCGTCGGCGGCCGAAATCGAGACACGGATCGCCGAGCGCAATGCCGCCAAGAAAGCGAAGGATTTCGCACGCGCCGATGCCATCCGCGCCGAACTGCTGGCCCGCGGCGTGGTGCTGGAGGACTCGCGCGACGGCACCCGCTGGTCCCGCAGCTGACCTGCACATGGCCGGCCCGAACGTCGTCTCCCGCCTGCTGGCGAAACCGCTGATCGGCCTGGTGCGGCTGTATCGCCTCACCCTGAGCCCGCTGCTCGGCCAGCACTGCCGCTTCACGCCGACCTGCTCGGTGTACTCGATCGAGGCGCTGCAGACGCACGGCGCGCTGCGCGGCAGCGTGCTCACCGTGAAACGGCTGGGCCGCTGCCACCCCTGGTGCGAGGGCGGCTACGATCCGGTGCCGCCGGCCGATCCTCCCCGCGATCCCTGAAACCGCATCCCCGCATGCCGGCACCCCGGCGGCGCGGCTTGCCGGCACCCGAACGTTATCTTATAACGTTCCTCTTTCGCCCCCCTGCCGGAGTCCCGCCCATGCCCCGCCCGCACTACCTGTGGTCTGCCTGCGCCCTCGCCACCCTCGCTGTCGTCCCGGCAGCACAGGCTGAAACCGCCCTGCCCGTACTGACCAACCCGCAGATCTCGCTGATCCTCGACGGCGTGGCCTATGCCGACGACGTACAAGGCAGCGGCAACGGGCGGCTCGGGGAAGCGGCCGGGATCGTCCACGGACACCACGAGGATGACGGTCACGGGCATGGCGGCATCGAGGAAGGCCTCAACCTCCGCGAGGCCGAACTGGTGCTGTCCGCGACCGTCGACAGTACGTTCGACGCCTATGCGAACCTGGCGTTCGGCACTGACGACGTCGAACTGGAAGAAGCGCACTTCACCACCCGCACCCTGCCGGCCGGCTGGCAACTGAAGGGCGGCAAGTTTTTCTCCGCCATCGGCTATGCCAACAGCCGGCATCCGCACAGCTGGGAGTTCGTCGACCAGAACCTGGCGTATCTGGCGCTGCTGGGCGACCACGGCCTGAACGATACCGGCGTGCAGCTGACCTGGTCGCCGGCCACCGACTCCTACCTGCAGTTCGGCACCGAAATCCTCCAGGGCCACGAGCAGGAAAAATTCGGCACCGGCATCGATCGCGACGATTTCGCCGCGGAACTCAACGCCCTCGACAGTACGACTTTCCCGAGCAGCGACCCGGATGCGCTGGGCCTGCCGGACAACGGGCGGCGCGGTCCGCAGATCTACACCGGCTTCTTCAAGTTCGGACCGGACCTTGGCACTGACCACGCGCTGCAACTGGGCCTGTCGTACGCCCTGCACAAAGGCCATCAGGAAGCGCACGAAGAAGGCGACCCGGTGGCCGACCTGTTCTTCACCGACGGCGAAGCGGAACTGTTCGGCCTAGACGCCGTCTGGAAACGCAGCGCCACCGGCCCCCAGGGCCGCGGCAGCTGGAGCCTGCAGGCCGAATACCTGCGGCTGGAAACCGAGGGCCGCATCCTCTTCCACACCGATGCACCCGAAATCGGTGCCGCGGTATCCGGGACGCAGGACGCCTTCTACGTACAAGGTGTCTACGGCTTCGCCCCGCGCTGGCAGGGCGGGCTGCGCTATGACGCCGCCGGCCTGACCAACGAACTCACCGAAGGCGGCAGCAGCACGGAACTCGACGATTCGTCGCGGGTCAGTGTCGTGCTGACGTTCCGGCCGAGCGAGTTCAGCTACCTGCGACTGCAGGCCAGCGAAGCCGACATCGTCGACGACAGTGGTGCCGGCGAAAAATTCGCGCAGGTGCTGCTGCAGTACAACCTGTCGCTGGGCGCCCACGGCGCGCACCGCTTCTGAACGCAGACGAAGGAGTTGCGATGAAACATCCGATGCGCGCGCTGCTGCTGTTCACCGGCCTGGCGCTTGCCGGGCCGGCCACGGCGGCGGTGAAGATTTTCGCCTGCGAACCCGAATGGGCGGCGCTGGCCACGGAAATCGGCGGCGACCGGGTGAGCATCTACACCGCCACCAGTCCGCTGCAGGACCCGCACCACATCGAAGCCCGGCCGAGCCTGATTGCGCAGGTCCGCAAGGCGGACCTGCTGGTCTGCACCGGCGCCGGCCTGGAAACCGGCTGGCTGCCGGTGCTCGTCGCCCGCAGCGCCAATCCGCAGTTGACCGGCGATCGCCTGTTCTTCGCTGCGGAAAAAGTGGCGCGCCTCGGCGTCGGCAGCGGCCCGGTCGACCGCAGCAAGGGCGACGTGCATGCCGAAGGCAACCCGCACGTGCACCTGGACCCGCAGCGCCTGTTGCAGATCGGTGACGCGCTGGCCGCCACGCTGGGCCGCATCGACCCCGCCGGCGACGCCGTCTACCGGCAGCGCGCCGCGGACTTCCGCCAGCGCCTCGAAACCGCACTCGCCGCACTCGACCTGCGCGCCCTGCGCGGCCGCAGCTATTTCGTGTATCACGATGCCTGGCAGTACCTGTTTGCCTGGCTGGGGCTGGTACAGGCCGGCACGCTGGAACCGTTGCCGGGCGTGCCGCCGTCGGCGCAACACCTGTCGACGCTGGCCGCGCAGGCACGGGCGAAACCGGTGCAGGGCATACTGCATACCGGTTACGACGACCGGCAGGCGGTCGAATGGCTGGCGCGCAACGCGGGCAGCTGCGCCATTGAGCTGCCGTACACCGTCGGCGGCAATGCGCGCGCTACCGATCCGGTATCGTTCTATCGCGAGCTGGTCGCCCGCCTGCAGACACCCTGCCGCTGAGCCGCGCCGCCGCCCGCCAAGGAACCCCTGCGCATGAGCCTCGATGATCTGCTGCTGCTCGCGCCGGCGCTGGCCGTCGGCATCCTCGTCCTGCTGACGCACGTACCGCTGGGCCGCCAGGTGCTGGCGCGCGGCATCATCTTTCTCGATCTGGCGATCGCGCAACTGGCCGCCACCGGCGCACTGCTGACGATGCTGCTGGTGCATGACCACGACGCCTGGCAGGCGCAGGCCGGCGCCGGTGCGGCCGCGCTGGCCGGCGCGCTGCTGCTGAATCTCGCCGATCGCCGCTGGCCGGAGATCCAGGAGGCGGTGATCGGCTCGACCTTCGTGCTGGCGGCCACCCTCGCCCTGCTGTTGCTGGCCGCCGATCCGCACGGCGGCGAAGCCCTGCGCGATGCACTGGCCGGACAGATCCTCTGGGTGACCTGGGAGCAGTTGCCGGTACTGGCCGGCGCCACCGCGGCGGTGCTGTTGCTCGCACGCTACGGACGGGGCCGCTTCTTCGCGTTCTATCTGCCGTTTGCCCTGGCGGTGACCGTCTCGGTGCAGCTGGTCGGCGTCTATCTGGTGTTCTCCAGCCTGATCCTGCCGGCGCTCGCGGTACGCCGGATCGCCGCCCCGCGACGGGCCGTCCTCGTCGCACTGCTGGCCGGCACGCTCGGCTACGCGCTGGGACTCACGGTTTCGTTCGTCGCCGACCTGCCGGCCGGTCCGGCCTGCGTGTGGGGTCTGGCAGCCACTGCCCTGGGCACCGGCCTGCTCGTCCGGCGCTGAGCCGCAACGGCCCTGGCCGTCGGGAACTGCGGCCCGGATAACATCCGCCGCCGACCGCTGCCGCTATGCTTCCGGCACGGCCGCCACGGCCCCCGGATTACGGACCCAGTGAGGGAGCACCCATGTCTCGCGTCATTGTCACCGCCGTTCCGGCCGTCGCCCTGCTGGCGGCCACCCTCGTTGCCTGCTCGGAACCCGCCCGCCCGGTGACTGCCGTGCCGGCCGGCGAGCCGGTCGCGGAAGAACCCATGTTCGCGGTGGTCTACCGCTGCCCGGACGGCACCGTCTTCACCACCTTCCCGCGCGGCGACAGCGCGCAGGTGGATTTCGCCAACCGCTCGGCGCCGGCCGCCGGCGCCGGCGGCAGCGCCGAATGCGAAGGCACCGTCGCGAAGGATGTCTGGGATGCCGCGAAACTGCGCGGCGTGGCCTGGCGCGCCGTCGGCACCGAGCCGGGCTGGCTGCTGGAAATCACGCCGGGCCGGCAGATGGTGTTTGCCTGGGATTACGGCCAGCAGCGCACCGCGGCGACAACGCCGGAGCCGCAGATCGATGCCGCGGCCGGCACCACGGTCTATGCCGCGAAATCGGATGCCGGCGACCTGCGCGTCGAACTGAAGAACGGCGACTGCAACGACGGCATGAGCGACACCGTCTACGGTGCCAGCGCCACCGTTACCCTCGCCGGCAAGACCCGCACCGGCTGCGCGCGCGCACCCTGAGACGCCCGCAACGTCAGAACGAACCGGCCGGCATCGCCATCAGGGTGTCGGCGCCTGCCAGCATCGCCTCGCGATGCGCCAGCGTGCGCGGCAGGATCCGCGCGAAGTAGAAATCGGCGCTGTGCAGCTTGGCTTCGTGGAACGTGCGGTCGCCGGTGCCGGCGGCCAGCTGCGCCGAAGACACCGCCGCCATCCGCGCCCAGCCGCAAGCCACCACGACATAGCCGGCATACATCAGATAGTCGACGCTCGCGGCGCCGGCCTCGTCGAAATTGACAAAGGACTTCGCCATCACCTGCCCGGTCAGCTGCTGCCATTCGGCAAGTTTCGTCGTCAGCGCCGCGCAGTACGGCTTCATTTTTTCGTTGCCGGCCTGGGCGGCGATGAATGCCTGCACCTGCTGCGCGTAATGTGCCAGCGGCTTGCCCTGCGCCATCAGCGTCTTGCGGCCGATGAGGTCCAGCGCCTGCACCTGCGTCGTGCCTTCGTAGATGGTCGAGATGCGGCAGTCGCGCACCAGCTGCTCCATGCCGTGCTCGCGCATGTAGCCGTGGCCGCCCATCACCTGCACGCCATGATTGGTGCATTCGTAGCCGGCCTCGGTGATGAAGCCCTTGATGATCGGTGTCAGGAAACCCAGCTCGGCATTCGCCTGCCGGCGGATTTCCGGCGTTTCCCCGCGCGCCGCGAGATCGGCCAGCCGCGCGCCTTCCAGCACCAGCCAGCGGCAGCCCTCGACCAGCGACTTCTGCGTCAGCAGCAACTGCCGTACGCCCGGATGGACAATGATCGGATCGGCCGGACCGCCCGGATTCTTCGGGCCGGTCAGCGAACGCATCTGCAGCCGCTCGCGTGCGTAGGCGACCGCGCCCTGGTGCGAGGCATCTGCCAGCCCGAGCGCCTGCACGCCGGAACCGATCCGCGCATTGTTCATCAGGGTGAACATGTACTTCAGGCCGTCGTTCGGCTGCCCGACCAGCCAGCCGGCGGCGCCGTCGAAATTCATCACGCAGGTCG
The DNA here is from genome assembly GCA_049323295.1 of Pseudomonadota bacterium. GTDB lineage: Bacteria > Pseudomonadota > Gammaproteobacteria > Pseudomonadales > JADFDG01 > JADFDG01. The sequence goes on along the minus strand of JBMOON010000050.1, from coordinate 308,001 downwards.
GCGACGCCATGTAGCCCATCTTGTGTTCGATCGAGCCGCAGTGCACCGCGTTGCGCGCCCCGTTGCTGCCGTCGGGATTCACCCGGAACTTCGGCACGATGAACATCGAGATGCCGGCGGTGCCCTCCGGCACGCCCGGCAGTTTCGCCAGCACCAGATGGATGATGTTCTCGGTGACGTCGTTCTCGCCGAAGGAGATGAAGATCTTGGTGCCGGTGATCCGGTAGCTGCCGTCGGCCTGCGGCTCGGCTTTCGTGCGGATCAGCCCGAGATCGGTGCCGCAGTGCGGCTCCGTCAGACACATGGTGGCGCCCCAGCGGCCGTCGACCAGCCCGGGGAAATACTGCTGGCGCTGCTCTTCGCTGCCGTGCGCGTCGAGCGTGTGCATGACGGCATGCGGCAGGCCGACCAGCATCACCCAGGGCGGGTTCACCGCGCCCATCATCTCGTTGCAGATCATGCCCAGCGAACCCGGCAGCGCCTGACCGCCCCAGCGCTCGGCCGCCGCCATGCGGCTCCAGCCGTTGCGGACGAACAGCTCGCGCGCTTCCTTGTAGCCCTGCGGCAGGTAAACGTTGCCATTCTCGAAACGGCAACTGTTCTCGTCGCCGCTGCGATACAACGGATGCAGCACGTCTTCGGCGAAACGCGCCGCCTCGGCGAGCACCATGTCTACTTCGTCCATGCCCAGCGCGCCGCAGCCCGGCAGCTGCGCGTAGTGCGCGCGGAAATCGATCACCTCGCGCATCAGATAACGGATGTCGGCGAGCGGCGCCTTGTACCTAGCCATGGTGTCTCCGGTTGCCTGCAGCACTGCACGCAGGATACGAAGCACCCGACCCGGCGGCTGTGACCGGAAGCGTCACCCCGGTTTGCCGTTTCGTCCGACCGTCCGCGACCGCCGCCGGACCGGCGGGAATTCCCGCCTTGCCGCTGCCGACCGCCTTTGTTACGTTCGGGAAGAACCCGCGGGTTTCCGGCAGCAGGACGTGCCGGCCCGACCGCAGGAAGCGCGCACGGACTGCACAACAAGAACGACCTGTCCGGAGACCGGCGCATGACCCAGTCCCAGCCCCTGCTGTCCTCCCGCCCGCCGGAAAGCCGCGGCCGCTACCGGTTGCCGCCCGGCACGCCGTCGCGTGTCACGTCGCCCAACGACCGTCTCGGCTGGAAAACGAAATTCCTGCAGTTTGCGCTGGGCACCCGCACCGATCCGAAACCCAGCCAGGAACAGCTCGAACAGTTCCTCGGTTTCCTGCAGGCGGGCGACCCGCTGGCCGACGCCGTCGTCGCCTGGATGCACGCAACCGGCGTCAGGCAGGGCCGCGCGCTGGTGGCGCGCGCCAGTGAAACCGGCATCGCCTCGATCCCGGACGCCCCGGAGCCGCTGCGCGCCTTTTTCGAACAGGTCGAGCGCGTGCCGCTGTGGGTCGACCGCGAAAAACTCGATCTCGCCTGCGACGTGCACCGCCGCACCGGCCCGATGGCCGAACTGGTGCTGCGCAATGTGGCGCTCATGGGCGGCTATGTCGCCGCCGCTGCCACCAAGCCGTTGGCGTTCACCGCGCAGCTCGACAAGTCGACGGCCCGGCGGCTGGTGGAAACCGGCAAATACTGGGTGGAAGTCACCCGCCGCGGCGGCCTGTACCCGCACCGCGACGGCTGGCAGACCTCGGTGCACGTCCGGCTGATGCATGCGCAGGTGCGCTACATGCTCAACCGGTCGGAGAAATGGGACCGCGAGGCTTGGGGCGAACCGCTCAACCAGGCCGATACCGTCGCCACCAACCTGCTGTTCTCCTACATCTTCATGCATTCGCTGCGCGCACTCGGCTTCCGCTTCACCGGCGAGGAACGCGAGGCGGTGATCCACCTGTGGCGCTACGCCGGTTACCTGATGGGCATCGACGAACGACTGCTGCCGGCCTGCGAGGACGACGCCGCACGCATCGCCTTCATGAATTTCCTCACCCTCGCCGAACCGGACGACGACAGCCGCCGGCTGGCGCAGGCGCTGCTCGACGTGTCCTGGGATTTCGCGGAGAAGACGCCGTGGATCCCGCGCTGGGCAACCCGCATCGAATACCACTACCGCGCCGGTTTCTCCCGGCTGATCCTCGGCCGCGAAACGTCCGACCGTCTCGGGCTGCCGGACACCGCGATGAAGTTCGGCGTGCTCGCCACCGCGCCGCTGATCTGGAGCCTGGAAGGGCTGCGGCAGCGGATTCCCGGAGCGACGAAACTCGCGGTCTATGCCGGCGGCCTGCTGCACGAGCGCGGGTTGCAGGCCGCGATCGAGGCACATCGCGCCGACACCACGTTCACGCCGGTGAAAACGCTGGCCCGCTGATCCTCAGGCCGTTTCCGCCGGCAGCGCGAGCAGGCTGCCGGCGTCACCCCACGGCAGCTCGCCGAGCAGCGGCGCGCCCAGTGCGGAACGCAGCGTAGCGACGACCTCCGCACGCGCTGCCATCTGCGGATCGATGTCGTTGGCAATCCAGCCGGCCAGCGACAGGCCGTCGCGCCGGATCGCTTCGGCGGTCAGCAGGGCATGATTGATGCAGCCCAGACGCAGGCCGACCACCAGCAACACCGGTGCGTTCAGGTCGCGGGCGAAATCGGCCAGCGTCTCGCGCTCGTTCAGCGGCACCCGCCAGCCGCCGGCGCCTTCCACCAGCGTGAAATCCGCACGTGCCTGCATCAGGGTGCCGCGCACCAGTCCCAGCAACTGCGCCACGCGCACCGTACGACCGTCGCGTGCCGCCGCCAGATGCGGCGAGAGCGGCGCGGCAAAGGCGAACGGATTCACCTGCGCGTAGGGCAGCCGCACCGTCGAAGCCGCCATCAAGGCCAGCGCATCGTCGTTGCGCAGGCCGTCGGCAGTCGCCGTGCAGCCGCTGGCCACCGGCTTCAGGCCCAGCGCGGACTGCCCCGCGGCGGCGGCCGTGCGCAGCAGCGCGCAGGCGGCATGCGTCTTGCCGATGCCGGTATCGGTGCCGGTGACGAAAAACAGACGTCGCTTGTTTCCCATGCGTGGTCCGTCCGCACTGCCGGTACGCGCGCGTCAGCGGCGCGCCGTCACCATCAGGATTTTCCAGGTCACCGGCAGGCCGCCGGCCTCGCGCCGGCGCTCGTAGGCCGCCAGCATGCGCGCCAGAGTGCCCTTCCCGGTGAGTGTTGGCGCGCGCGCCGGATGCAGGTTGTGCGCGCCGAGGGTTTTCAGCTCGCGCATCAGGGTGCGCGCATCGTCGACCTGCAGGCGCCGCGTGCGCTCGACGATGTCGACGTGGGCGAAACCGGCAGCATCCACCCATTCGGCAACCGTGTCGGCATCGGCGAACGGATGGACGTGCGTCCCGCCGTCGGCCTCGCGCCAGGCGCCGGCCAGCTCGGCGAGCGTGCCGCTGCCGGGCAGCGACAGCACCAACTGCCCGTTGCGTCGCAGGACGCGCCGCATTTCCGTCAGCGCCCGCACCGGCGACGGACACCACTGCAGGACGAAATTGCAGAACACCAGTTCGAACGACTTGTCGTCGAACGGGATCGCCTCTGCATCGCCAACGTAATAGGCCGCACGCGGATGCGGATGCGTGGTCGCCGCTACGTCGAGCATGCCTTCGGCGATATCGATGGCATCGACATCGGCCATCGGCAGGCGACGCGCCAGTTCGGCGGTCAGCGCCCCGCTGCCGCAACCGACGTCGAGTGCCGACGTCAGTTCCTGCTGGCGCTGGATCGACTGCATGAGCCAGCCGCCCACCGTGCGCTGGATCTCGGCGACGCCGTCGTAGCCGGGCGCGGCGCGACTGAAGCTGGCCGCCACGGCCGGTTTGGCGAAGGCCACGCCGGCCACCGGTGTATCACTCATGTACGCCACTCCGGAAAACTGTCGAGACCGGCGACCAGACGGCCGGCGGCGGAAAAGAAGGGAACGTGCGCCGTTTCGGGCAGCACCTGCACGCGTGCCGCCGGCAACCGGCGCGCCACGGTTTCCGCCACTGCAACCGGCACCAGCGCATCGCGCTCGCCGTACAGCCACAGCGACGGGCAGCGGAGATCGGCGCTCGCCGGCCGCAGGTCGGCAGTACGCAGTGCATGCAGGCCGTCGAGCAGCGCTTCGCGGGTCACGGATGGCGACGCTGCCGCAACCTGCCGCAGGCGGCGCAGGTCGTCGCGGCCTGCGCCCTGGCACTGCAGGGCAAGGAACCGATCAAACGCCGCAACGCTGTCGGTGGCGACCTCGCGCTCGAAGGCGGCAAACGTATCGGGCGCCATGGCATGCATCCAGCCGGTGCGCTGGATGAACGAAAGATTGGTGCCCGCCGTCATCAACGCCTGCACCCGCTGCGGCTCGTTGACCGCCACGCAGGCGGCAACCATGCCACCGAGCGACCAGCCGAACCAGGCGGCGTGCAGCGGCGCGGCATCGGCCGCGAGCGCCGCCATTTCCTCCAGTGCCGATGCGCGCAGGTGGGCATTGGCACCGAAACCCGGCAAATCGATCGTCGTCACGTGCGCGTGCGCACACAGTGCCGGCAGGATGTCGGCGAACACTGCGGCCGACATGCCCCAGCCCGGCAACAGCACCAGATGCCCGGCGGCGCCCGGCCGCGCACCGGTGCAGGGATGAAAGAACGACTGGCAACGCATCTCAGGCCGCTCCGGCAACGGCGAAACGCGGCACCAGCACGGCAAGCGCGTCGAGCAGCCGGTCGACCTGCTCCGCCGTGTGCGCCGCGCTGAACGTCACCCGCAGTCGCGCGCCGCCGTCCGGCACCGTCGGCGGCCGGATGGCCGTCACCAGCACGCCGGCGGCGCGCAGCGCCGCGCTGAAATCGACCGCGTGCCCGGCATCGCCGACCCACAGCGGCTGGATCGGCGTCGTCGACGGCAGCAGGCGATAGCCGAGCTGCGCCGCGCCGGCGCGGAACCGGGCAACCAGCGTCTGCAGGTGCGCGCGTCGCTCGTCGCCGTTCACCACCAGCTGCAATGCCGCCTGCGTTGCCACGGCAACCGCCGGCGGCAATGCCGTGGTGTAGATGTAGGGGCGGGCGAACTGCACCAGATAGTCGATCAGTTCCTCGCTGCCGGCGACGAAGGCACCGAAGGTGCCGAACGCCTTGCCGAAGGTGCCGACCAGCACCGGCACGTCGTCACTGCCGAGTCCGGCCGCCTCGACGCTGCCGCGACCGCCGCGACCGAGCACGCCGAAGCCGTGCGCATCGTCGACCATCAGCCACGCCCGGTGCGCCCGGCAGGTGCCGGCCAGTTCCGGCAACGGCGCGACGTCGCCGTCCATGCTGAACACGCCGTCGGTGACCACCAGCCGCCGGCGCGCGTCGCTGCCGGCCAGACGCGCGTCGAGACTGCCGGCATCGTTGTGCAGGTAGCGCCGGAAGCGCGCCCCGGCGAGCAGTCCGGCATCGATCAGCGACGCATGGTTGAGCCGGTCTTCGAACACCGCGTCGCGCTCGCCGCACAGGGCGGTGACGGCGCCGAGATTGGCCATGTAGCCGGTGGAAAACAGCAGCGCGCGCGGCCGGCCGGTGAACGCCGCCAGCGCCTCTTCCAGCTCGTGGTGCGCCCGCGTGTGCCCGGTCACCAGATGCGACGCGCCGCTGCCGGCGCCGTACGCATCGAGTCCGCGCCGGAACGCGGCGACGACGTCCGGATGGCCGGCCAGTCCGAGATAATCGTTGCTGCAGAAATTCAGGAAGTCGCGGCCATCGATGCGCGCCGTCGCGCCGCAGGGCGCTTCCTGCACCAACCGCTCGCGGTAAAGCCCGGCCGCACGGCGGCCGGCGAGATCGATCGCCAGTTCCGCCGCCAGGCCTTCAGCCACAGCCGCCGCCGGCCGGGGAACCGCAACCGCCGGCTGCCGCTTTCTTCACCACGGTTTTTGCCGCCCGCTGCGGGCGGGCGGGACTGCGCTGCATGGCGTCGTAGTACAGCCCCGACGCCGCACCGACCTGCATGCCGAGCGCCGCCGCTTCCGCCTCGTCGCTCACCACGGTTTCGTGGCCCAGCGGATGGATGCCCAGGCGCCGGAACAGCTTCTGGTCGTCGCTCATCTCCGGGTTGGTGGTGGTCAGCAGCCTGCAGCCGTAGAAAATCGAGTTGGCACCGGCGAAGAAACACAGCGCCTGCGTGCTGTCGTCCATTTCCTCGCGGCCGGCCGACAGGCGTACGAAGGATTTCGGCATCAGGATGCGCGCCACGGCGATGGTGCGCACGAATTCGAGATGGTCGAGATCGTCGACACCTTCCAGCGGCGTGCCGGCGATCTTCACCAGCATGTTGATCGGCACCGAATCCGGGTGCTCCGGCAGGTTGGCCAGCGACTGCAGCAGGCCGACGCGGTCGTTGCGCGTCTCGCCCATGCCGATGATGCCGCCCGAGCAGACTTTCATGCCGGCCTCGCGCACGTGCGTCAGCGTGTCGAGACGGTCCTGGTAGGTGCGGGTGGTGATGATCTGGTTGTAATACTCGGGCGAGGTGTCGAGGTTGTGGTTGTAGTAATCGAGGCCGGCCGCTGCCAGCTGCTGCGTCTGCTCCTTCGACAGCATGCCCAGCGTCATGCAGGTTTCCAGGCCCAGCGCCTTCACCTGCCGCACCATTTCCAGCACGTAGGGCATGTCCTTGTCGCGGGGCGAACGCCAGGCGGCGCCCATGCAGAAACGCGAGGAGCCGCCTTCCTTCGCCGCCTGCGCTTCGGCAACGACCTTCTCGATCTCCAGCAGCTTTTCCTTTTCGAGACCGGTGTTGTAATGACCGGACTGCGAGCAGTACTTGCAGTCTTCCGGGCAGGCGCCGGTCTTGATCGACAGCAGTGTCGAGACCTGCACCGCGTTCGGATCGAAGTTCGCCCGGTGCACGGTCTGCGCACGGAACAGCAGTTCGTTGAACGGCAGCCGGAACAGCGCCTCGATCTCGCCGCGCGACCAGTCGTGGCGCAGCGCCTGCGGGCCATCGCCTACCGGCAAACGGGGCGATGTCGGCTTCAGGGCATCGGGGGACAGGGCCATGCTCGCGGCTCTCCGGGACTGGGGCCCGACCAGGCGGTCGGACGGAAACGGGCCCGGCCATGGTAGGCACAACCGCCATTCCGTCAACCTGATGCGTCCTCATGCATGAACATCTGGTCGTTTTTTGATCTATTGGCGCCCCGCTGCCCGGTCTGCCGGCTGCACGCGGCGGCACCAGGGCCCCTGTGTCCGGGCTGCCATGCCGACCTTCCCCGTATCGCACGGCCCTGTCCCCGCTGCGCCCTCCCGCTTGCCGGCGAGGCCTGCGGGCAGTGCCGGCCGGAGCCGGCGGCCATCGACCGTACGGTCGTGGTGGCCGCCTACGCCTTCCCCGTCGATCGCCTGGTACAGCAGCTGAAATTTTCCGGCCGGCTGCCGCTGGGGCGGGTGCTGGGCACCCTGCTGGCCGATCGGGTACGGCAGGACGGCAGCGCGCTGCCGCAACTGCTGCTGCCGGTGCCGCTGCATCCGGCCCGCGAACGACAGCGCGGCTTCAACCAGGCGCGGGTGGTTGCCGACACGACCGGACGCGCACTGCAGCTGCCGGTGGATGCGGCGACCCTGCAGCGCCGGCGCAACACGCCGGCGCAATCCGGTCTCGATCTCGCTGCACGGCAACGCAACCTGCAGGCCGCATTCAGGGTCTGCGGACCGCTGCCGTCGCATGTGGCGCTGGTCGACGACGTCATCACCACCGGCAGCACCGTGCTGGCCATCGCCGGCATCCTGCGGCAGCACGGAGTCCGGCGGGTGGATGCCTGGGCCGTCGCCCGCACGCTCTGACTGGGTGACGGAAGTTTTTGCGGCCGAGCCGGCACGCACGGCAGCGACGGGCATAATGCGCCGATGCAGAATCCGGCCCCCGCGCAAAACATCCATGACTACGCCGCCCTGTCACCGGACACGGTGATCGATGCCGTCGAGGCGACCGGCCGGCTCTCCGATGCGCGCGTGCTCGCGCTCAACAGCTACGAGAACCGCGTCTACCAGGTCGGGCTCGAAGATGCGTCGCCGGTGATCGTCAAGTTCTACCGGCCGCAACGCTGGAGCGACGCACAGATCCGCGAGGAACACGCATTCTGCCTCGAACTGGCGGCGGCCGAACTGCCGGTCGTGGCGCCGCTGGCACGCGAGGATGGCGAAACGCTGTTCCTGCACGCCGGCTTCCGCTATGCGTTGTTCCCGCGCAAGGGCGGGCAGGCGCCCGAGCCCGGCAACCTGGAACAGCTGCAGCGACTCGGCACCCTGCTCGGCCGCATCCATGCCGTAGCGCGCAGCCGTCCGTTCGTACACCGCGTTGCACTCGACCTCGCGCGCTATCTCGAGCGGCCGTCGCGTCTGTTGCGCGAACGCGGCTTCGTACCGCCGGCGTTCGCCGCCCGCTATGCGGCACTGATCGACGGCCTGCGCACCGACATCGCACCGCTGTTCGCCGCCGGCTTCACGCCGCTGCGCACCCAGGGCGACTGCCATCCGGGCAACATCGTCTGGACGCGCGACGAAGGCCCCTGGTTCGTTGACTTCGACGACTGCCAGACCGCACCGGCGGTGCAGGATCTCTGGATGCTGCTGGCCGGCGACCGGCGCGAGCGCGAACTCGCGCTGGCGGAAATGCTGGACGGCTACGAAGCGTTCTGCGATTTCGACACCCGTGAACTGCGGCTGATCGAAGCGCTGCGCGCGCTGCGCCTGGTGCAGCATGCCGGCTGGATCGCCGAACGCTGGGACGATCCGGCCTTCCCGCGCGCCTTCCCCTGGTTCAACACGCCGCGCTGGTGGCAATCGCATCTTGCCGAGCTGGACGAACAACGGCAGATGCTGGCCGAAGAACCACTACGCCGTTTGTAGCGTGCGCGCGGCCGGCCACCATCCGTTTGGCTTATGCTGCCGGCGGTGCGGTGCGCCACACACGCCACCGACGGCCGGAGATGTGACCGACAGGCCATCGGATCCGGCGCCCGAAAACCGCCCGCGCACGGCATTGCCGCTAGAATGCGCGCCCGACGACCGGCAGCAAGGACAGGAGACCCTGCCATGACCACGCGCCACGCACTGTACGCCTTCCTCGCCACGCTGCTCTGCGGCCTGCCGGCCGCCTCCCTGGCCGCCGACCGCTACGATGGCGTCAAGCTGACGCGCGGCACCGTTTTCTCCGTCGGTCGCGCCGATCCGCGCGGACAATCCGGAGCGCCGGATCTCGACAGCGGCGTCTTCGTGGATGCCAATTACTCCAGCGTGTTCGTCAACGGCGGCCTCGGCGCCAAGGATTTCAGCGGCGCGCGGGTGGTCAACGCCTACCTCGGCTTCGGCTGGGACCGCATCCTCCAGATCCAGGTCGGCTACGGCGACCGCGGCCCGGTCGGCCGGGTCCGCTCGGACATCAACATCCGCACCATCTACAGTTTCATCACCCAGACGCGGCAGCCCCGCCGCGAGAAAACCCTCGGCGACCGCATCACCTTCACCTACGCGATCGAGCGCTACAGCGACGAGGAAAACGAAGAATTCGACAACGGCACCATCGGCATCGGCCTGCTGTTCGAAGGTCCGCGCTGACGCTCGCCCCACCGGAAAAGCCCGCAGCCCGCGGGCTTTTTTGTGCCCGGCCGGCCGGCAATCAATAGCTATCGGCTATTCAACCAATCACATATCTATATTTTACCTATCGACAGCGCACCCCCAGGATGGCCGGGCCCGCGGACATAACGGTCCGCACCACACCTGCGAGGAATCCGCGATGTCGCTGATCAACACCGCCATCAAGCCGTTCAAGGCCAACACCTACCACAACGGCAAATTCGGCACCGTCACCGACGCCGACCTGAAAGGCAAATGGTCGGTGTTCGTCTTCTATCCGGCCGACTTCACGTTCGTCTGCCCGACCGAGCTGGGCGATCTGGCCGATAACTACGCCGAGTTCAGGAAGCTGGGCGTGGAGGTCTACGGCATCTCCACCGACACCCACTTCACGCACAAGGCCTGGCACGACACCTCCGACACCATCCGCAAGGTGCAGTACCCGCTGGTGGCCGACCCGACCGGCACCCTCACCCGCAACTTCGGCGTGATGATCGAGGAAGAAGGCCTGGCGCTGCGCGGCACCTTCGTGATCAACCCGGAAGGCGTGATCAAGGTCTGCGAGATCCACGACAACGGCATCGGTCGCGATGCCGGCGAACTGCTGCGCAAGGTGAAGGCGGCGCAATACGTCGCGACGCATCCGGGCGAAGTCTGCCCGGCGAAGTGGAAGGAAGGCGACAAGACGCTGAAACCGTCGCTGGATCTGGTCGGGAAGATCTGAGCACACGACGGGGCGGCCGCCGGCGCGGCCGGGCGGCGTGCGTGCGCTCCCCATGAATTCACCTGCATCGGAGTACGTCATGCTCGACGACAACATGAAGGAACAGCTGAAAGCCTGGCTGGAGCGCATCACGCTGCCGGTAGAGCTGGTGGCTTCGCTGGACGACAGTCCGGCCTCGGCCGAACTCCGGACGCTGCTGGCAGACATTGCTGCCCTGTCGCCGCAGATTACCTGGCGCGCCGGGAGCGGCGCCGCCACCCGCCGGCCGTCGTTCGTCATCCGCCGCACCGGCACCGGGGTGCAGACCGAATTCGCCGGCATCCCGACCGGCCACGAATTCACATCGCTGGTGCTCGCCCTGCTGCAGACCGGCGGCCATCCGCCGAAAATCGAGCCGGAAGTCATCGAACAGATCCGGGCTCTCGACGGCGAATACCGCTTCGAGACCTTTGTCTCGCTCAGCTGTCACAACTGCCCGGACGTGGTGCAGGCGCTGAACGCGATGTCGGTGCTCAACCCGAAAATCCGCCACGTGATGATCGACGGCGCCCTGTTCGGCAACGAGGTCGAGGCGCGCGGGATCATGGGCGTGCCCGCCGTATTCCTGAATGGCCGGCCATTCGGCCAGGGCCGCATGTCGCTGGAGGAAATCCTGGCAAAGCTGGACGCCGGCGCCGCCGCCCGCGACGCCGACCGCCTCGCACACAAAGAGGTATTCGATGTCCTGGTGGTCGGCGGAGGCCCGTCGGGCTCGGCCGCTGCGATCTACGCCGCCCGCAAGGGCATCCGCACCGGCGTGGTCGCCGAGCGCTTCGGCGGCCAGGTGCAGGACACCCTCGGCATCGAGAACTTCATCTCGGTGAAGGAAACCGAGGGCCCGAAACTGGCATCGGCGCTCGAGGAGCACGTGCGGCAATACGGCGTGGACATCATGAACGGCCGGCGCGCCGTCGAACTGGTTCCGGCCGAACGCTCTGCCGACGGCCTTGCCCGCGTGCGACTGGACAACGGCGCCGTCCTGCGCGCGAAGAGCGTCGTCCTGTCCACCGGCGCCCGCTGGCGCGACATGAACGTGCCCGGCGAACAGGAGTACCGGACGAAGGGGGTAGCGTATTGCCCGCACTGCGACGGCCCGCTGTTCCGCGGCAAGAAAGTGGCAGTGGTCGGCGGCGGTAATTCCGGCGTCGAGGCCGCCATCGATCTGGCCGGCATCGTCGAACACGTCACCCTGCTGGAGGTCGACGACAGGTTGCGCGCCGACGCAGTGCTGCAGCAGAAGCTGTACGGCCTGCCGAACGTCACCGTACTGCTCTCGGCACAGACCATCGAGGTCACCGGCGACGGCGGGCGCATGAATGGCCTCTGGTACGCCAACCGCATCACCGGCGCTCAACACCGTCTCGACCTCGACGGCGTGTTCGTGCAGATCGGACTGGTGCCGAACACCGACTGGCTGAAAGGAACGGTCGAGCTGAGCAACCGCGGCGAGATCGTGGTCGGCGAACGCGGCGATACCGGGGTCGCCGGGATCTATGCCGCCGGCGACTGCACCACGGTGCCGTTCAAGCAGATCATCATCGCCATGGGCGACGGCGCCCGGGCGGCACTGGGCGCCTTCGACTACCTGCTCCGCCGGCCGGCCGCCGGCACGCAGCAGGCGGCCTGAACGGCGCCCCGTCCGCCAGGGCGGGCCAAAACATCCAGCGGAATGATCGGCCCGGTTAGTGACTGCCGGGCCCGATTCCCTATGCTCCATGGCAGCACGGCGGACCGGCCGCCGGTTCTGCGCACCGTCGCACCCATTACCTGCCGAACAGGAGCCTCGCCATGATCGAGTGGTCAGAATCGCAGCGCATGATCCAGAAAATGGTGCGCGATTTCGTCGAGAAGGAAATCGTTCCCCAGCTCGATGCCATCGAGTACGAAGGCGTGCCGCCGTACGACATCCTGCGCAAGATGCTGAAAACCTTCGGCATGGACCAGATGGCGACGATGGAATTCAACAAGCAGATCGCCCGCGAGGAAGCCGAAGCGCGCGGCGAGGTGAAGGAGAAAAAGGAGCGCAGCGAGGAATTCAACGTCATGGCGGCCGAGCAGGCGGCCATGCGCATGATCCCGATCATCGAGATCTGCCGGCATGCTCAGGGCCTGGTGACGGCGATGGGCGTGTCGGTCGGCCTCGGCGGCGGCGCCATCATGAGCAAAGGCACCATCGAGCAGAAGAAGCGCTGGGCACTGCCGCTGCTGACGCTGGAGAAAGTAGGCGCCTGGGCCATCTCCGAACCGAACTCCGGCTCCGATGCCTTCGGCCAGATGAAGACGCTGGCCAAACGCGACGGCAAGGGCGGCTACATCATCAACGGCTCGAAAACCTGGATCACCAACGGGCCCTATGCCGACACCATCGTCCTCATCTGCAAGCTGGACGAGGAAGGTGTGGAACCGAAGGACCGCAAGATCGTCTCCTTCATCCTCGACAAGGGCATGCCGGGCCTGACCCAGAGCAAGCCGTTCAAGAAAATGGGGATCGGCTCGTCGCCCACCGGCGAGCTGTTCCTCAACGACGTGCACTGCGGCCCCGAGCGCCTCATGGGCGGCAGCGAAACCGCCTATGGCCGCTCCGGCGCCAAGGGCACCTTCATGCAGGAGCGCGCCGGCGTTGCCGCCATGGCGCTGGGCATCGTTTCACGGGCGCAGGAAATGTCGATCGAGTACGCGAAGACCCGCGTGCAGTTCGGCCGGCCGATCGGCGACAACCAGCTGATCCAGCTCAAGCTGGCAAAAATGGAAGTGGTGCGCGCCAACCTGCAGAACATGATCTTCCGCTACATCGAGCTCAGCGGTTACGGCAAGCAGATGACGCTGGCCGAGGCGAGTGCGATGAAACTCTATGCGGCGCAGGCCTGCATGGAAGTCACCACCGAGGCGGTGCAGATCTTCGGCGGCATGGGCTACATGCGCGAGGCGCGCGTCGAGCAGCTGATGCGCGATTCGAAGATCCTGCAGATCTACGCCGGCACCGACGAGATGCAGATTATCGCCATCGCGAAGGATTTGCTGTCGCGCTGAACGCCCCGGCACGACCCTGCACCGGCGCGGCCGGGTGGCGTGCGTACGTTACGAACGATGAGTGAGTAACGGGAGCACACCACCCGGGACAGCCGGCAGTAGCGCGCCCTTCAGGCGCCGTCGCCCACGAACGGGTTGTACTTGCGCTCGTCGCCGAAGGTGCTCATCGGGCCGTGCCCCGGGACGAACGCAACGTCGTCGCCCAGCGGGAACAGGTTGTTGCGGATCGAATCGATCAGCTGGTCGTAATTGCCGCCCGGGAAATCCGTGCGGCCGATCGAGTTCTGGAACAGCACGTCGCCGACGATGGCGATGCGGTCCGCCTTCGAGAAGAACACCACGTGGCCCGGCGTATGGCCGGGACAGTGCTTCACGTCCAGCACCGTGTTGCCGACGGTGACCGTGTCGCCCTGCTCCAGCCAGCGGTCCGGCGTGAAATCCTTCGCCGGCGGGAAACCGAACATCTTCGCCTGCGCCGGCAACTGGTCGATCCAGAATTTGTCGCCGGTGTGCGGACCGATGATCGGCACCTGCAGGCGCGCGGCCAGATCGGCCGTTGCGCCGGCGTGGTCGATGTGCGCGTGGGTCAGCAGGATTTTTTCCACGGCCGCACCGGCTTCCCCGACGGCAGCCAGGATCTCGTCGATGTCGCCGCCCGGATCGACCACCGCCGCCCGGCCGGTTTCCTCGCAGACCAGCAGCGAGCAGTTCTGTTCGAACGGAGTGACCGGGACGACGATGACGCGCATGACGGCTGGGCTCGCAGGTATCGGGCAGGCCGGGATGATAGCGCCGTGCCGGTGCGGCTGCCCTGCCTTATGCTGCGTCCCATGATCAATCCCGACCTGGCCATCTACCTGGCCATCACCGGCTACGGCGACGACCCGGCACCGGTGAATGCCGCGCTCGATCTCGCACCCAGCGTTGTCTGGGTGCGCGATGAACCGTTCAGCACGGAGTTCCCCGACGCGCGCCGGCTGCGCAGCCAGTGGATGCTGGCCAGCGGCCTGCCGGCCGACGCGCTGTTCCGCGACCATTGCGCCGCCCTGCTGGCGCTGCTGGAGCCGCGCGCCGATCGCCTGCGCATGGCGGCGCGGCAATGGCATGTTTCACTGGTGGTCGGGCGCTTCTATCATCACGGCGACCCGGCGCTGTACCTCGAACCGGAAACCGTGCAACGCTTCGCCGCCCTCGGCCTCGATGCCAGTTTCGACCAGCTGGCACACGCCCCCGGCCACGGCACGCCGCTGTACCGCGACCCGCCGGCCGGCAACGACGCCCCCGAAGAGCAGGACACATGAGCAAAGACATCGTCTGGCATCCGCATGCCGTCACCCGGGAAATGCGCGCCGCGCAGAAAAAGCAGCGGCCGCTGATGATCTGGTTCACCGGCCTCTCCGGCGCCGGCAAGTCGACCGTCTCCAACGCCCTGGAATCCTGGCTGTTCGACCACGGCTTCCATACCTACCTGCTGGACGGCGACAACATCCGGCACGGCCTCAACAAGGACCTCGGTTTTTCCGACAAGGACCGGGTGGAAAACATCCGCCGCATCGGCGAGGTCGGCAAGCTGATCGTCGACGCCGGCATCATCGCGCTCAGCGCCTTCATCTCGCCGTTCCGTGCCGACCGGCAGATGGTGCGCAGCCTGTTCGCGCCCGGCGAATTCGTCGAGGTCTACATCGCGGCACCGCTGGAGGTCTGCGAGCAGCGTGATCCCAAGGGCCTGTACCGCAAGGCCCGGGCCGGCGTGATCAAGCAGTTCACCGGCATCGACTCCCCCTACGAGGCCCCGACCGACCCGGAAATCACCCTCGACACCAGCCGCCTGGGTGTCGAGGAAGCGACCCTGGTGATCGTCGACTACCTGCAGGGCATGGGCGCCCTTCCCCGCTGAACCGGCTGTCGCCGACTGCCCGGTCGTTTCGTCTGTTGCCTATTGGCAGCCCTGTCAGGGCTGCCCTAGGCTGCCCGGACTCCCTACGCCTTTGCCCTGACCTGCCCGCGAACCCTCAGACCAACGTCGCATGCTGACCCGCCTGTTCCGCCACCGGGCCGACATACCGGCTGCCCTCTTCGTGCTGACCGTCTTCGGCCTGCAGCTGGCGGTGTTCTTCCTGGTCGACAACCCCTGGCACGCGGCCGGCTGGGTGGCCGTCCTGCTGCTGGCCCAGGTGTCCTGCGGCGCGATCTGCCACAACCACCACCACGTGAACATCTTCACCGTGCGGCCGCTCAACCGCGCGCTGGAAGTGGTGATGTACCTGCAGACCGGGACCAGTCCGCTGTCCTGGACCATCCACCACAACATCGGTCACCACCGGGAATACCTGGATCCCGAACGCGATCCGTCGAAGTGGAAGCATTCCGACGGCCGGCCGATGGCCCGCCTGTACTACGACTTCGTCAACGCCGCGCTGATCTATCCGGAAATCTGGCGGATCGGCCGCCGGCATCCCGAACTGTTCGCCCGCTTCAAGCGCCTGTTCGTGCTCAGCAACCTGGTGCTGCTCGGTTTCTTCCTGCTCGATCCGGTGATGACGCTGATCGTGTTCGTGGCCCCGATGCTGATCCTGCTGGTGCTGCTGCTGGACAACACCTTCCTGCAGCACTCCGGTCTCGAACTGGACAACCATTTCGTCGCCTCGCGCAGCGTCGAAAACCGGCTGTACAACCTGACCAGCTGGAACCTGGGCTTCCATGCCGCGCACCACATGCATCCCGGCGTGCACTGGACCGAACTGCCGGACCTGCACGCCCGGATCCGGCCGCAGATTCCGCCGCACCTGATCACCACGTCGGTACTCGGCCTGCCCAGTGCGGCGGAGCGTGCCCTGCGCGCCCGCACCGCCGGCGACAGCAGTCCGGTCGGCGACGCCGAAACCACCGGCTGATACCGGCCATGGCCGGTTGCCAGCCTGTCTCCCTGCAGCAGCTGACGCTGCTGATCGACCGCCTGCGCAACGCACCGCTGACGCCTGCCGAGCGCGCCGAACACGAGCGTTTCTTCCGCAAGTGCATCCCGGGCGACGACGCCCTTGCCTTCGTGCGCGCCCCGGAGCAGCATCCCGCCAACCCGCGGCCCGGCACCGTCCCGACACCGGAGGAGCTGGCGCGCATCGTCCTCACCCTGACCTGAACGCCGAGGCCCCGTCGTGCCCTCCTTCGATACCGTTTCCGAAATCAATCACCACGAAGTCGCCAACGCCGTCGACCAGGCGACGCGCGAACTCGAGCAACGGTTCGACCTGCGCGGCACCGGCGCCGCGGTGAAGCTGGAGAAGAACGTGATCACCTGCGTCGCCACGGCCGACTTCCAGCTCAAGCAGGTGCGGGAAATCGTCGAGACGAAGCTGATCAAGCGCGGCATCGACATCGTCTGCCTGGAAGAAGGCAAGGTCGAAGGCGCCGGCAAGGAACTGCGGCAGACGCTGACCGTCCGGGAAGGCATCGATCAGGAGCACGCAAAGAAAATCGTCGCCCTGCTCAAGGAATCGAAGATGAAGGTGCAGGCGTCGATACAGGGCGACAAGGTGCGCGTCACCGGCAAGAAGAAGGACGATCTGCAGGAAGCCATCGCCCTCATCCGCAGCGGCAAGATCGGCCTGCCGCTGCAGTTCAACAACTTCCGGGAGTGACCGGCCTGCGGCCGGCAACCGCCGCTCAGTAATGGGGCGGCGGCGGCTCCTCGCCCGGTGCGCCGTGCATCAGCGGCAACAGCATTTCCACCTGCTCGCGGGTCCGGCGCAGCAGGACCTCCAGCCGTGCCAGCCGCTGGTCCTGGTCGGCCACCACGCGATTGAGCTGCTCGATGGTGTCGTCCTGGAAGGTCAGGCGCCCTTCAAGATCGGCAATGCGCGCCAGCAGGGTCTGGCGGTCGTCCGGGCGGGAAACGTCGTCGATCACGGGATGCACGCGACAGGAAATGCAGGGAGCGCTATGCTCGGCCGCGGACCGTGGAGCGTCAAGGAGCGCGCATGAGCGGAGCCAGGATCAACATCGACGAGCTGATCGGCACGTTGCGCCACAACGAGCAGATCGTCCGCAAGCTGTTCGACATCGAAAGCAGCATCCTCGGCACCACCCGTTTTCGCGACCTGTTCGAGAACCTGCTGGCGCAGATCGAGCAGCAGTTCGCCATTCCGCACGTCTGGCTCACCCTGGTGCACGACGAAGCGATCACCTCGCTGATCGCCGACCTGCAGCAGTCGACCCAGACCCGCAACCATCTGGTCATCGTCGACTCCCGCAGTTTCAACACGCTCTGTGGCACCGGCAGCGAGCCGCTGCTGGTGAATTCCGGGCTGGATCGCTACGCCCCGCTGGTACCGCCGGCGTTCCGCGGCAGCCTGGGCTCGATCGCGCTGGCGCCGATCCGCTTCGAAGGGCGCGTCATCGGCAGCTTCAACCAGGGTGACGGCAACCGCGACCGTTTCTCCCCGGACAAGGACACGTTCTTCCTGCGCCAGCTGGCGGTGAAGGTCTCGATCTGCCTGGCCAACGTCACCGCGCACGAACAGTTGCGGGTGCTCGCCACGCGCGATCCGCTCACCCATCTGCCCAACCGCCGGGAGCTCGAACAGATCCTGCATCGCGAATTCGAACGGGCACGCCGGCTTGACCAGCCGCTGGCCGTGGTCTTCCTCGACTGCGACGACTTCAAGCAGGTGAACGACCGGTTCGGCCACGATGCCGGCGATGCCTACCTGCACCATGTCGCGCGCGAGCTGTCGGCCGCCATCCGCGCCTCCGATTGCGCCTTCCGGTTCGCCGGCGACGAATTCGTGCTGGTGCTGCCCGGCCAGAACACGCAGGACGCCCGCCTGATGGGCGAGCGGCTCCGCAGCCGGCTGGCCGGCGTGCCGCTGGTCTACGGTGGCGAAAACATCCCGGTGATGCTGAGTCTGGGGGCCGCCTGCTCCCGCGACGACGGCGCCGACGACGCGGCCGCCCTGCTGCGGCTGGCCGATGCCCGCCTCTACGAGGACAAACGCGACAAGCCGGCCCGGCGCGCTGCCCGCTGACCGCCCGGCACCCGGGCGCTCAGCGGCAACGGCCTCTGCTATGATTTGTCCCGCTTCTCGCCAAGCGGACGGAAAAAACAATGAAAACAATACGTTGGGTCGCCCTGGCAACCCTCCTCCCGATCCTTGGCCTGCTCGCCGGCTGCCAGTCCGGTCTGCAGGGCATGAAAGAAGACGGCACCTATTACTCGCCCCAGGCCGCCTATGGCGTACCGCTGTACCTGAGCCCGTTCCGCGGCAAGGTGGATGTCAGCGAGCGCTGCAATGCCGCCGGCGGTTCGACCACGTTCTGGGACGAACAGGGCCGCTTCTTCCGCGTCGACTACCTGAAGATCGACGAGCATCCGATGGCGCAGGCACCGCGCTTCGCTTCCGACCAGACGCTGCTCAATGCGGTGATGAACAACTACCTGCGTGAAGTCCTGCCCACCGGCAAGGCGATCGAGGACGTCGATACCGCGACGCGCGACTTCCTCAAGGACCGCGACCCGCGCAGCCTGTTCGTCATTCTCGACATGAACGTCGATACGGCGCGCCTCACCGATTACCGCGACACCCAGGTCCGCGGCACCTATTTTTACGGCTTCCTGATCTTCAAGCGCGGCGAATACGTATATGTGCTCCAGCATTACCAGCCGGCGCTGATGAAGGACAAGATGCTGCAGATGCTGTCGCGGCTGGCCGACAACATGATCGTGCCCGGCAAGTCGCGCACCGACACCGAAATAGAGCGCGCGCGTGCGCGCTGGAACACGACCATCGGCGCCACCCGTTTCCGCGACAAGCCGGCGGAAAGCGAGGACGAAACCGTCACCGTGAATCCGGTCCGCCCCTGCGAATGACGCGCGCCATGAACCTGCGCCAGAGCGCCTATCTCGCCATCGCCGTCGCCGCCCTCCTGCTGACCGGATACCACAACCTGCAGTTCGTGCAGGCCGGCGGCGGCACGTTTTCCTTGTCCGCCTTCATCGACGGTGTATTCGCCAACCACGCATCCGCGTCCATTGGCTGGGACATCACCATGGCCTGCCTGGCCTTCGTGATCTGGATGCTGCACGAGGCAAAACGCATCGGCATGCGTCATGTCTGGGTCTATGTGCTGGTGACTTTCCTGATCGCCTTCGGCGTCGCGGCACCGCTCTTCCTGTTCATGCGCGACCGTCATCTCGCCCGCAAAATCGCCTGAGCCTGCCAGCATGCGTCCCGGCCTGCTCTTCATCACACTCGGGACCGTGCTGGCCGGCGCCGGCCTGTTCGGCGCCGTGCTCTGGCACTGCACGCCGGTACCGGCGCCGCCACCCGTCGTGATGCCGCTGCCGACGCCCGGCGAAACGCCGGAGGAAATCGCCGAGCGCAAGCGCCTGTTCATCGATCTGCTGCTGCCGCTGATCCGTGCCGAGAACCGCCGGCTGCTGGATGATCGCGCCCGCATCGACCGCATCGAACGCGAGCTGGCGAACGAGGACGATATCAGCCGCGAGGATTTCGAGTGGCTGAAGAACATGGCCGGCCGCTACAACCTCGACCCGGCTGCACGGCGCAATCCTGATTTCTTCGACTCGCTGCGGCGCCGGGTCGACACCCTCCCGGCGTCGATGATCATCGCCCAGGCCGCGCTGGAATCCGGCTGGGGTCGCTCGCCGGTAACCCGCGAATCCAACAACTTCTTCGGCCACTACTGCTACGAACCCGACTGCGGCGTACCGGCACCGGGCAGCGGCGACCTGCGCGTCTTCAAGTCGCCGGCCGACAGTGTGCGCGCCTACATGCACAACCTGAACAGCCATCGCGCCTATGCCGACCTGCGCAAGCGGCGTGCCGCCATGCGGGCCGCCGGCTGGCCGGTCTCCGGCAGCGCCCTGATACAGGCGCTGGGCTCCTATTCCGAGCGCGGGCAGGCCTACATCGACGACCTCGCCACCCTGATCCGCGAGAACGAGCTCGACCTGCTGCAGGATCGCTGAGCCCGCCGGTTGCGACCAAACCGGTCAGTCCGCTGTCAGTTTCGGTGAATGCGCCGGTGCGGCCCGGCTCCCATAATCGACCCGGTACTGCACACATCCGGAGTCGGAGTCATGACGGTTTCCAACGAACAGCTGCGCAGCATGATGGCCAAGGGCATTCCCTTCGTGGCCAACACCGGCCTCGAAGTCGAGGTACTGGAAAAGGGCTACACAAAAATCCGTATGCCCTATGCGCCGAACAAAAACCATGTCGGGACGATGTATGCCGGCGCCCTGTTCACGCTGGCCGAGCTGCCGGGCGGCGCCATCTTCGTTACCTCGTTCGATACCTCGCGGTTCTACCCCATCGTGCGCGACATGAGCATCCGCTTCCGGCGCCCGGTGATGTCCGACGTCTGGGTGGAAGTGAAGGTCAGCGACGAATTCGTGCAGAAAGTGCAGGCCGAGGCCGAAGCGAACGGCAAGGCCGACTACGAATGGGAATGCGAGATCAAGGACGCTGCCGGAACGGTGGTGGCGATCACCAGGAACGTATATCAGCTGCGCAAGATCGGTACCTGACTGTCTCGGGAGTGTTGCGAGCTGCGCCCGGCGCGGCCGGGGGTAGGCCGAGGGTAAGGCGGGAACGTGGCTCAGCGGTGATATGGAGCGCTGATCTCGTGCACCGCGGCGACGAAAACCTTCGCGCGCTCCGGATCGGCGAACTGCGAAATCCCGTGCCCCAGGTTGAACACGTGGCCGTCGCCCGGACCAAATGACTTGAGGATGGCCGCCACTTCGGCACGGATGCGTTCCGGCGTTCCGTAGAGCACCGACGGATCCATGTTGCCCTGCAGCGCCACGCGCGAGCCGACACGGCGACGCGCATCGCCGATGTCCGTCGTCCAGTCGATACCGAGCGCATCGGCACCGGTATCGGCCATCGCCTCCAGCCACTGGCCGCCGCCCTTGGTGAACAGGATCACCGGCACCTTGCGGCCGTCATGCTCGCGCACGAGACCGGCCACGATTTTCTGCATGTAGGCCAGCGAGAATTCCCGGTAGGCTGCCGCGCTCAGCGCGCCGCCCCAGGTGTCGAAGATCTGCACCGCCTGTGCGCCGGCACGGATCTGCGCATTCAGATAGGCGACGACGGCCTGCGCCAGCTTGTCGAGCAACGCATGCAGAACGGCCGGCTGCGCATACATCATCGTCTTGATGTGGCGGAACTCCTTCGACGAGCCGCCCTCGACCATGTAGGTCGCCAGTGTCCACGGACTGCCGGAAAAACCGATCAGCGGCACGCGGCCACCGAGTGCGCCGCGGATCGTACGCACGCAGTTCATCACGTAACCGAGATCACGGTCGGCATCCGGCACCGGCAGGGCGGCGACATCGGCTTCCGTGCGTACGGTCTTGCGGAAACGCGGGCCCTCTCCTTCCTCGAAGTACAGGCCAAGCCCCATCGCATCGGGCACCGTGAGGATGTCGCTGAACAGGATCGCCGCATCCAGCGGGAAGCGCTCCAGCGGCTGCAGCGTCACCTCGCAGGCGAAGGCGGCATCCTTGCACAGGCTGAGGAAATCGCCGGCCTTGCTGCGCGTGGCGCGGTATTCCGGCAGGTAGCGCCCTGCCTGGCGCATCATCCAGACCGGCGTCACGTCAACCGGCTGGCGCGACAACGCACGCAGGAATCGATCGTTTTTCAGTTCGCTCACGGGATCTTCTCCCTGCAACCGGTACCGGCCGCAGTCTGTCTGAAAAGAAAAGGGCACGCCGCGGCGTGCCCTTTTCCTGCGTACGGAATCAGACGTTGAGGTAGTCGAGGATGCCCTCGGCTGCCTGCCGGCCTTCCCAGATGGCGGTGACCACCAGATCGGAACCACGCACCATGTCGCCACCGGCGAACACTTTCGGATTCTGCGTCTGGAACTTGTACTTGCCCGCTTCCGGTGCCACGACCCGGCCGCTGCTGTCGATCGCGATCTGGTGCTTCTCGAACCACTTGGCCGGGCTCGGACGGAAACCGAAGGCAATCAGGACGGCATCCGCCGGCAGGATTTCCTCGCTGCCCGGGATCGGTTCCGGCAGACGGCGGCCACGGTTGTCCGGTTCGCCGAGGCGGGTCTCGACCACCTTCACGCCCGCCACCACGCCGTTTTCGCCGACGATCTCGATCGGCTGGCGGTTGAACAGGAACTCGACGCCTTCCTCGCGCGCGTTTTTGACCTCGCGCCGCGATCCCGGCATGTTCTCTTCGTCGCGACGATAGGCACAGGCAACGCTCTTCGCGCCCTGACGGATCGCCGTGCGGTTGCAGTCCATGGCGGTATCGCCGCCACCGAGCACGACAACGCGTTTGCCGACCATGTTGATGTACTCGACCGGATTCTTTTCCAGGCCGAGATGGCGGTTCACCACCGAAATCAGGTACGGCAGCGCCTCGTAGACACCCGGCAGGTTCTCGCCCGGGAAGCCGCCCTTCATGTAGTTGTAGGTGCCCATGCCGAGGAAGACGGCATCGAATTCAGCCAGCAGCGCTTCGAACTTCACGTCCTTGCCGACGTCGACACCGAGCCGGAACTCGACGCCCATTTCCTCGAATACGCGGCGGCGACGCTTCATCACCGGCTTCTCGAGCTTGAACTCCGGAATACCGAAAGTGAGCAGGCCGCCGATTTCCTTGTGCCGGTCGAAAACCACCGGACGCACGCCGTTGCGCACCAGCACGTCGGCGCAACCGAGGCCGGCCGGGCCGGCACCGATGATGGCGACGCGCTTGTCGGTCCACACCGTCTTCGACATGTCCGGCCGCCAGCCGAGGGCCAGGGCGGTGTCGACGATGTACTTTTCCGTGGAACCGATGGTGACCGCGCCGAAGCCGTCATTCAGCGTGCAGGCGCCTTCGCACAGACGATCCTGCGGGCACACACGGCCGCAGACTTCCGGCAGCGTGTTGGTCTCGTGGCAGAGCTCGGCCGCCGCGAACAGGTTGCCCTCCGCCACCAGCTTGAGCCAGTTCGGGATGTAGTTGTGGACCGGGCATTTCCACTCGCAATACGGATTGCCGCAGGCAAGACAGCGATGCGCCTGTTCCTCGACCTCGTCCTTCTGGAAGGGATCGTAGATTTCAACGAAGTTCTTCTTCCGCGCGTCGATGTCCTTCTTCTGCGGATCGCCGCGCTCGACGTCGAGGAACTGGAAGTCGTTGTTCAGCCGTTGTTTCTGGGCCATGTCTGTTCAGGTCCTCAGGCCGGATTCGCGCGCGTGGTCTTGAGCAGTTCCTTGAGGTTGGCCGCCTTCGGCTTGACCAGCCAGAACTTGTTCGCCAGCACGTCGAAATTGTCGAGGACGTGACGCCCCCACTCGCTCTCGGTTTCACGCACGTATTCGACCAGGATGTTGCGCAGGTGCGCGCGGTACGCCTCGGTCGCCTCGGAGGTGATGCGGTGCAGCTCGATCAGCTCCGGGTTGTGGCGATCGTAGAAGTTCTGGTCCAGATCGAGCACGTAGGCGAATCCACCCGTCATGCCGGCACCGAAGTTGTAGCCGGTGCCGCCCAGCACGGTGACGCAGCCGCCGGTCATGTATTCGCAGCAGTGGTCGCCCGCACCCTCGACGACGGCATGCACGCCCGAGTTGCGCACGCCGAAACGCTCGCCGGCACGGCCGGCCGCGAACAGCTTGCCGCCGGTGGCACCGTAGAGACAGGTATTGCCGATGATCGCGGTTTCCTGCGATTTGAACACCGAGCCGCGCGGCGGCCGGATGACCAGCTTGCCGCCGGCCATACCCTTGCCGACGTAGTCGTTGGCATCGCCTTCCAGGTACAGGTGCACGCCACCGGCATTCCATACGCCGAAGCTCTGGCCGGCCGTGCCGGTGAAGCGCACGGTGATCGGCGCCTCGGCCATGCCCTGATCGCCGTGACGACGGGCAATCTCGCCGGACAGGCGCGCGCCGATCGAACGGTCGCAGTTGCAGATCTCGTAATGGAAGATGCCGCCGGACTTGTGCTCGATCGCCGGCATCATGTCCCTCACCATGCGCTCGGCGAGCAGGCCCTGGTCGAACGACGGGTTGCGCTCCGCGGTGCAGAACTGCGGCTTGTCGGCCGGAATGTGATCGTTGCGCAGGATCGGCGTCAGGTCGAGATGACGGTGCTTCTCGGTCGTGCCCGGCAGGATTTCCAGCAAATCGGTACGGCCGATCAGCTCCTCGATGGAGCGCACCCCGAGCTGCGCCATCCACTCGCGGGTTTCCATGGCGAGGAACCGGAAGAAGCTCATCACCATTTCCGCCGTGCCGTGGAAATGCGACTGCCGCAGTGCGTCGTTCTGGGTCGCCACGCCGGTAGCGCAGTTGTTCAGGTGGCAAATGCGCAGGTACTTGCAGCCCAGCGCCACCATCGGCGTAGTGCCGAAGCCGAACGACTCGGCGCCGAGAATGGCGGCCTTGACCACATCCAGGCCGGTTTTCAGGCCGCCGTCGGTCTGTACGCGCACGCGTGCGCGCAGATCGTTGGCGCGCAGCGCCTGCTGGGTTTCGGAGAGACCCAGCTCCCAGGGACTGCCGGCGTACTTGATCGACGACAGCGGCGATGCGGCGGTGCCGCCGTCATAACCGGAAATGGTGATGAGATCGGCATAGGCTTTCGCCACGCCGGCGGCGATGGTCCCGACGCCGGGTTCGGCCACCAGCTTCACCGACACCAGCGCCTGCGGATTGACCTGCTTGAGGTCGAAGATCAGCTGCGCGAGGTCTTCGATCGAATAGATGTCGTGATGCGGCGGCGGCGAAATCAGCGTGACGCCCGGCACCGAATAGCGCAGGCGAGCGATCAGTTCGTTCACCTTGCCGCCCGGCAGCTGGCCGCCCTCGCCCGGCTTCGCGCCCTGGGCGATCTTGATCTGCAGCACCTCTGCGCTGGTCAGGTAGGCCGGCGTGACGCCGAAGCGGCCCGAGGCCACCTGTTTGATCTTCGAAACCCGGTTGGTGCCGTAGCGCGCCGGATCCTCGCCGCCCTCGCCGGAGTTCGAGCGGCCGCCCAGCGTGTTCATCGCCAGCGCGATGGCCTCGTGCGCCTCGGGCGACAGTGCGCCCAGCGACATGCCGGCGGAATCGAAACGCGGCAGGATCTTCTCGATCGGCTCGACGTCCTCCAGCGCAACCGGCTTCACATCCTTCTTCAGCGCGAACAGGTCGCGGATGGTCGCTACCGGCCGGCTGTTGACCAGCGCAGCGTATTCCTTCCACTCGGCGTAACCGCCGCCGTCGACCGCCTTGTGCAGGGCATGCACCACGTCCGGGTTGAAGGCGTGGTATTCCTTGCCGTGCACGAATTTCAGCACGCCGCCGGCATCGATCGGCTTGCGCGCCTTCCAGGCATCTTCGGCGAGTTGCTTCTGGTCGTTCTCGATATCGGAAAAACGTGCGCCCTGGATACGGCTGGGCACGCCGCGGAAACACAGCTCGACGACTTCCTTCGACAGCCCTACAGCCTCGAACAGCTGGGCGCCCCGATAGGAGGCGATCGTCGAAATGCCCATCTTGGACATGATTTTCATCAGGCCCTTGTTGATGGACTTGCGGAAATTCTTCTGCGCTTCCGCCGGATCGGCCAGGATGTCGCCGCGGGCGATCTGATCGCAGATGATCTCGTAGGCGAGGTACGGGTAGACCGCCGTCGCGCCGAAGCCGAGCAGCACGGCAAAGTGGTGCGAATCGCGCGCCGTGCCGGTCACCACGATGATGTTGGAGTCGCAGCGCAGACCCTGCTCAACCAGACGATGGTGCACGGCACCGGTCGCCAGCGCGGCATGCACCGGCAACTTGCCCTGTTCGAGGCCACGGTCGGACAGCACGATGAACGGCCGGCCTTCGCGTACCGCTTTCTCGGCACGGTCGCAGATGTCGACGATCGCCTGCTGCAAGCCGGTGGCAGCCGGATCATAGTGCAGACTGATGCGCTCGCCGGGAAACTGCGGCAGCGACATCAGCTTTTCGTATTTGGCGCTGGAGAGTATCGGCGAGGCGATGATGGCGCGCTTCGCGTGATCGGCCGACTCCTCGAAAATATTGCGCTCCGGACCAAGGCAGGTTTCGAGCGACATGACGATCGCTTCCCGCAGCGGATCGATCGGCGGGTTGGTCACCTGCGCGAACTGCTGCCGGAAGTAATCGAACAGATTGCGCACTTTCGAGGACAGGACCGCCATCGGCGCATCGTCACCCATCGAGCCGACGGCTTCCTGTGCGCTTTCCGCCATGGGGCGGATGATCTGGTCCCGCTCCTCGAAGGAGACGTTGAACATCTTCTGGTGCGTATTCAGCTGCGTGGCATCCATCGCGCCGCGCGCCGGATCCTCCTGCTCGGAGGCCTCGATGCGGATCGCGTTTTCTTTCAGCCACTGGCGGTACGGATACCGCTGCTTCAGGCGATTGTCGATGTCCGGCGTGTGCAGGATCTCGCCGGTGTGCGTATCGATCGCAATGATCTGGCCCGGACCGACCCGGCCCTTGCTGATCACGTCTTCCGGCTTGTAGCCGGACACACCGATTTCCGACGCCAGCGTGATGAAGCCGTCCTTCGTGATCACCCAGCGCGCCGGGCGCAGCCCGTTCCGGTCCAGCAGGCACACGGCATGGCGGCCGTTGGTGATCACCACACCGGCCGGGCCGTCCCACGGCTCCATGTGCAGCGCATTGTACTCATGCATCGCGCGCAGGTCGGCGTCCATCGACTCCACGTTCTGCCAGGCAGGCGGCATGATCAGGCGCACGGCACGGAACAGGTCCATGCCGCCGTTGACCAGCACTTCCAGCATGTTGTCCATCGAGGACGAGTCGGAGCCGGTGCGGTTGACCAGCGGATGCACCGACTTCAGATCCGGCAGATTCGGCGTCTCGAACTTGTTGATGCGGGAAACCGACCAGTTGCGGTTGCCCTGTACCGTATTGATCTCGCCGTTGTGCGCGAGCATGCGGAACGGATGCGCGAGCGGCCACTTCGGCAGCGTGTTGGTCGAGAAACGCTGATGGAAAACGACAATGGCCGTTTCCAGACGCGGATCGCCGAGATCCGGGTAAAACGCCGTGATATCGGCCGGCATCATCAGTCCCTTGTAGACGATGACGTCGGCGGACAGGCTCGGCACATAAAAATAGCCGTCGTCCTTCAGCCGCACTTCCGCCTTGCGGCGCGCCAGATACAGCTTGCGGTTGAGCGTGACATTGTCGCCATCCGCGGCGTCGACGAAGACCTGCTCGAATTGCGGCAACGATGCCAGGGCAATGCGGCCCAGCACCGACGGATCGGTCGGCACTTTCCGCCAGCCGGCAACATTCAGGCCCTGCGCCTTCAGCTCTTCGGTCAGCGCACTCTTCGCTTTCTCTGCCAGCACGGCATCCGGGTTGAGGAACACCATGCCGACAGCCCAGGATTTCGCCAGCTCGACGCCGAACTCTTCCTTCGCCAGCATGCGGAAAAAGCCTTCCGGCTTCTGCATCATCAGGCCGCAGCCGTCACCCGTCTTGCCGTCGGCCGACACGGCACCGCGATGCGTCATGCAGGTCAGCGAGCGAATGGCGGTCTGCAGCAACGTGTGGCTGGCCTCACCCTTCATGTGGGCGATCAGGCCAAAGCCGCAGTTGTCCCGGACATCGTCCAGGTGATACAGGCCCGCAGGCGCAAGCGAGGTCGTCTCAAGCATCGACCTTTCCTCAAGGAAATCAATAGGTTACAAACAAGTTGCGGCAGGCGGGGAAGCGGCCCCGGCCAAAAGGCGGGACATTCTACATGAGGCCCCCCGGGGCCTCAAACGCCGGCGGCCGGGCCTCGCCGCTCAGTCCTTGCGACGACGCAGCTCATCCTGGACGCCCTGCAGGCTGCGCGCCCAGGGCTCCAGCTTGCGCAGCCCGGGCGGCAGCTTCGCGACCGCCGCTTTTGCCTCGTCCTTGCTGCGATAGCTGCCGGTGACTGCCACATGCCACGGCAGCTCTTCGCGTACCGTGCGGAAGACGCGGATGTCGACCGCCGGATGCGCCGCCACGAATTGCCGGACTGCCTGTTCGTTGAAACTGGCAAACAACTGCAGCGTGTAGCGCGAGGCGCGCTCCTTCAGCAACGCACTCTCGTCGTCGCTGTAGCGGCGACCCGGCGCCGGCGCGGGGGTCGCGGCAGGCGTCGGCAGCGGCACCGGTGTCACGACAGCGCCGGCGGCATCGTCCGCCGCAGCGGCCTCGGTCACCGGCAGCGGGGCGATTTCCACCGGCCGCGGCACGGCAACGGCAGACAGCCGCGTCCCGGGCGATGACGCATCCGCCCGCTCCTGCTGCGGCGTCGGCAACGGAATCGCTATTTCCGCAGGCGCCGCAACCGGCGCCTGCGAAGCGGGCACAAACCAGGTCAGCAGCGCCAACAGGAAGATGGCGGCACCGACGGTGAATACCACGTGCCATACCGGGAATCCGGCCGGGAACCAGGTGTTGCGCGTTGCCGCGCCATCGGCCAGCAAGGCGGCGAGCCGGCCCGGCATGCCGCCGGCCTGCCGGTGCAATCGCTCCATCGTGCGATGCGAAGGCAACTCGTCTTCGGCATCGACGGCCAGCCAGGCGGCAACGAACTCCTCCGTTTCCGGCTCAGTGAAGGCGCGCAGTACGATCGGCGCCTGCTCCGCATCGCGGACCAGGCTGCCGTCGCCCACCCACACCAGCAACACTCCGTGCGCCGCACAGAATGCCGCGATTTCCGCGCGCGGCTGCTCGCCGAGTTCCTGCGCATCGTCGACCACCAGGACCGGGGTGCGACCGGCAGCAAGGATCCCCGCGACCGCCGTCGCCGGATCGCCGGCCGGTGCCGCCCCGCCCCCGGAGAAGGACTCGGCCATCAGCGACAGGCATTGCGCCGAACTCATCAGGATGTCACCGACGACCACCGCCACCGCGAGCACGTCCGGATCGACCTCGATGCAGAATCGTTCAATCAGCAGCGAACGACCGCTGCCCGGCTCGCCGATGACGAACAAGGGCTCGCCGGAACGGTGCAGCCCGTCGAACAATTCGTCGAGGGCCGCCCGGCGACCGCCGCCGTCGAAGTAGAAACCGGGCCCCGGGCTCAAGCCGCTGCCCCCAGAAAACCGGCGAGCGTCGCCGACAACTCGGCCGGCGGGAAATCGTCGGTGATCACCGCCTCGCCGATACGGCGCAGCAATACGAGCCGGATCCGGCCGTTGACGTTCTTCTTGTCGACCTGCATGTGATCGAGGAACTCATCCTGCCGCATGGCCGGCGGCCGCACCGGCAATCCCGCCCGGGACAGCAGGCGTTCGATACGGGCCAGATCCGTCGCCGCCAGCCAACCCAGACGCACCGACAGGCTTGCCGCCATCACCATCCCGGCCGCCACGGCTTCGCCGTGCAGCCAGTTGCCATAGCCACAGCCGGTTTCGATTGCGTGACCGAAGGTGTGCCCGAGGTTCAGCGTCGCCCGCTCGCCGGTCTCGCGTTCATCGGCCGCGACCACTTCCGCCTTGTTGCGGCAGGAACGCTCGATCGCTTCCGACAATGCCGCCGGATCATGCGCCACCAGGGCATCGATATTCGCTTCCAGCCAGGCAAAAAACTGTGGATCGCGGATCAGCCCGTACTTGATCACTTCCGCAAGGCCGGCAGCAAACTCGCGCGGCGGCAGTGACGCCAGTGTGGCGACATCGATGATGACGGCACGCGGTTGGTGAAAGGCACCGATCATGTTCTTGCCACGCGGATGATTGACGCCGGTCTTGCCTCCCACCGACGAATCGACCTGCGCCAGCAGGGTGGTCGGCACCTGCACGAAATCAACGCCGCGCTGATAGCAGGCCGCGGCAAAACCGGTCATGTCTCCCACCACCCCGCCGCCCAGCGCCACCAGGGTGGTGCTCCGGTTGTGGCGCCGCACCAGCAGCGCGTCAAAGACGGCTTCAAGGCAGGCCAGTGTCTTGTGGGCTTCACCGTCGGGGAGGATCACCGAGTCGACCGTCTTGCCGGCGGAGCGCAGGGCCGCCTCCACCCGCGCCAGATACAACGGGGCGACTGTCTCGTTGCTGACGATCATGGCCTGCCGGCCGGGCACGGGATAAAGCTCCCGGCTGTCGATCAGCCCGGCACCGATATGGATGGGGTACGCACGGTCGCCAAGGCCGACGGTCAGGGTTTTCACTGCAGGTGTTCCGGAAAAGCGACGCAGTATTATCCGGCCGCCTCACGACGCACACAACCGACAATGGCCGCCACGGCCTCTCGTACGTTGCCGGCATTGGTGTTGACCTCAAGATGCGCGACCTCGCGGTACAGCGGTTCGCGCTCGGCCAGCAGACGTTCGAAAACGCCGCGTCGGTCATCCGTTCGCAGCAGGGGCCGATTGCGGTCGCGGGCGGTGCGCGCCAGCAACTGGTCGATATCCGCCGACAGGTAGACGACGAAACCCCGCGCATGCAGCGCGGCACGGTTTTCCGGACGCAGAACGGCACCGCCTCCGGTAGCCAGCACGATCCGCGGGCGGGTGGTCAGTTCTTCGATGGCCTGCGCTTCGCGGCGGCGAAAACCCTCTTCGCCCTCGACCTGGAAAATCCAGGGAATGTCGGCCCCGGTGCGGGCCTCGATCTCGTGATCGGAGTCGATGAAGCTGTACCCCAGCGCGGCCGCCAACTGGCGGCCTACCGTCGTCTTGCCGGCCCCCATCGGGCCCACGAGGAAAACGCTGGGGTGGTCCTCCATCCGCAACTGGACAAACCTGCAGGCTCAGCCCTTGGCCGTCAGGTCCTTCACGACTTTCGGAGTGATGAAGATCAGCAGCTCGGCCTTGGTGTCGCGCCGCACGTCCTTGCGGAACAGGCGACCGATCAGCGGCAGATCGCCGAGCAGCGGGGTTTTCACGACGGTCGTGGCCGTTTCGTTCTTGAAAATACCACCCAGCACCACGGTGTCGCCGTCATTGACGAGAACGACAGTATCGACACGGTTGGTGTTGATGATCGGCAGGCCATCGGGAGTGAAGCCGCCCAGCGAGTCGTTGTTCACGTTCAGCGTCATGA
Source organism: Pseudomonadota bacterium (assembly GCA_049323295.1). GTDB lineage: Bacteria > Pseudomonadota > Gammaproteobacteria > Pseudomonadales > JADFDG01 > JADFDG01. Next base: position 276,564 of record JBMOON010000050.1, on the reverse strand, counting down.
TGATCTTGCCGTCAGGAGTGATCTGCGGCTTCACCGACAACTTCAATTCCGCATCCTTGAAGGATGTCGAAGTCGCACCCGAAGAGGATGCTTCCTGATAAGGCAATTGTGTACCGGAAGCAATGGTCGCCTGCTGCTGGTCGGTCGTCAGGACCTTCGGGGTCGCGACAATCTCTCCCTGGCCGTCGCTCGCCAGTGCCGAAAGCTCAAGCTCGAGCATGCCCGAATCCAGGTCGACCATGCCGATGGCGAATTTGGATGCCGACGTGTTCGAAACCCCCATGTCGACCACAAGGTTGCCCGGAGAACCGAATACCGGCGTCGTGGCGGTGCTCAGGCCACCCAGCGACGACGTGGCCACCGTCGTACGGTTGTCAGTGGCATCGGTGTCAAAGTGCGAGAAGCCCCAACGAACCCCGAGCTCGCGCGCAAAGTCGTTGTTGGCCAGAACAATACGGGCCTCGATGAGCACCTGCCGGACCGCGACATCGAGACGGGCAATCATGTCGCTGATTTCTTCCAGCTTGGCCGCGGTCTCGACCACGATCAGCGTGTTTGTCCGCTCATCCATGGAAATGGAGCCGCGGGACGAAATGATGCTCTTGTCCGCCTTGAGGATTTTCGCGATTTCCGATGCTTTCGCGTAATTGATCTGGATGAACTCCGAGCGCAGCGGGGCGAGAGCCTGGGCCTGGTTGAAAGCCTCCAGCTCCAGACGTTCGCGGGCGGCGATCTCGTCAGCCGGCGCGACCAGCAGGACGTTGCCGACCTGGCGCTTGTCGAGACCCTTGGTCTTCAGCACGAGATCCAGCGCCTGATCCCAGGGCACATTCTGCAGCCGCAGGGTAATGCGGCCGGACACCGTATCGGACGCCACGAGGTTGAGGGAGGTGAAGTCGGCAATCAGCTGCAGAACACTGCGTACCTCGATGTCCTGGAAGTTAAGCGAGAGCTTCTCCCCGGTGTACATGAAGGTGTCTTTCACGCGGCGCTGCTGATCATTGTTCGATACCGGCTTGACGCCGATGATCATCTCCTTGTCGGCCTGATAGGCAAGATATTCATATGCCCCCTTCGGCTGGATGACCATGGTCACGTTCTCGCCGGACGGCGACGTGATGATACTGGTGACCGGGGTTGCGAAATCCGTCACGTCCAGCTTGCGGCGCAGGTTTTCCGGAAGCGATGCACCCATGAATTCGGCAATGATCCGGGTTCCGTCCTGGCGGACGTCGACCGGAATGGACGACGAGGACATGCTGATCACGACCTGCCCCTCGCCATCCGGCGTGCGGCGGAAATCGATGCCGGCAATACCGCGCCCCGATACGCTGCCACGCAGGCCGCCGCCGGCATTCGTCGCCGCAACCGGCTCCGGAGTTTCGGCCGCAGCGCCCTGGCCACGATCGCCGATGGTGACGATGAGGGCCGAGCCCTCGGTCCGGGTGCTGTACGTGACGAGCTCATTCAGGTTGATGATCACGCGCGTACGATCACGGGCTTCGACCACGGTCATGGTGCGGGCGTTACCCGTGCCCAGATTGTGCTGCTTGCTTTCCAGCCGGCTCTTGGTGCCCAGCAAGTCCAGCGCGATGCGGGCCGGTTTCTCGATGGCATAGCCTTCCGGTTTCGGCGGCGCCCCGTTGAAACCCAGGCGGATTTCCATCTGGTTGCCGGGCAGCGCGGCAAAATCGACCTTCTCGATGGCCAGCTCATCGGCCAGGGCGGAAGCGCCGAAGAAGGCAACTACCGACAGCAGCAACGCTTTCGTCATGGTTTTCATGGCAACACCCGCACCTCGATGAATTCGTTCGGATTTCATGTGCGCAATTTCCCCGGCCATCACTCGCCTTCCAGCCGGATCGTTCGCGGCCGCTCCACCCAACCGTCATGGCCGTCCGGCACGATTTCAGCTACCGAAACCCGCGTTTCCTCGATCGCAACCACGCGACCGAAGTTCTTGCCCAGATAGTTTCCTACCCGCACACGCTGCGTCTGCCCCTCGCCGTCCTGGATGATTGCCTCTATGGCACCACCCGGACGCTGCATCGTGCCGACCATCTTCAGAGCTTCAATATTGAACTGCTCCAGATACTCGCGCGGCCGCGTCAGATCCGGGGCCGCCGCCTGTACGTCGGTGTCGGGCAGCAGGGCCTCTTCGCTCGGCGGGAGGAACGGACTGCGCAATTTGTGCGCCGCATAGGTGTAGGTGGGCTGCGCCTTGAATTCCGGCGGCGGATCGATCGCGCCGCGCGGACGCAACCGGATGTCCTCCAGCTTCTTTTTCAAGTCGGCAAACTCGTTGTCCGTCGCGCAGCCCGGCAGGCCGACGACCATGGCCGCCAGCATTGCCCCACCCAGGGCCACCTGCCTGATCCTGCTCCATCCGACCCAAAGCATCGGGCTGCTCCTCTTCACGGCTTCGTACGCCACTTATTTGCCTTTTTTCTTCTGGCCCTTGCCCTTGCCTTTGGCCGGCGCTTCCGAGGCATCGCTGTATCGGTAGGTCTTGGCAAGAATCGTCATCTCGAGCAAGCGCGGACCGCGACCCGAATCCTTCTTGGAAGTCCGGGCCGACTTGGCAGGAGTCAGCTTGAAATCATGGAGCGTAACGATGCGCGGCAAGGCCGCCACGCCGCTGACGAAGGAACCAAAACCATGGTAATCGCCGGTCACCGTTATATTGATCGGCAGCTCGGCATAAAAATCACGTCGCGTCTCCACGCCCAAGTCGATGGTCGTGAACGACAAGCCACTGCCAAGGCCGGTGTGGTTGATATCCTCGAGGAGACTCGGGACTTCGGTGTCCTTCGGCAGTTGCCGGAGCAGCGCACCGAACGCCTCCTCCATGTCAGCCAGCTGCTTCTTGTACGCATCCAGGTTCATGGCCTTGAATGCTTTTTCCTCGTAACTCTTGAGCAGTTCGGCCTCACGCCCCTGTGCCACCGAAAGCTGGGCGTTCTTTTCGGAAACGACAAGGGTGTATGCCAGGACCATAACAACGCCGAATGCGGCGAGGTAAATGGTCAGTTTGACAACCAGCGGCCAGCTTCCCGGGTTGCTCAGGTTAAGGTTGCTGAACGACGCCAGGAATTGCTGGAATTTTTGTTCTACGCTCACTGGTGGTCTCCGTCACTTTGCCGGAGCGGGTTGCGCACCCGCCGCAGCCGATTGGGACTTGGCAGGATCAATCGCCGTCGGATCCAGCTGCACAGACAGGTCGAATTCGAAAGTATCGCCTTTGGCCACCACCTTGTTCAGCTGCGGCTTGGTGAACCACGGCGACTGTTCAAGGCTGCGCATCAGGTTCGATACGCGATTGTTCGACTCCGCCACGCCGGCAATGTCGTACCTGGCCCCCGTCTGCTTGATCGAAGTGTAGTAGACGCCATCCGGCAGGGTTTCCGCGAACTGGTCGAAGACATGCACGATGACCGGCCGGTTGCCCTGCAGCCCCTGAATCACCGTCATGCGCTCGATCAGCGCATCGCGACGCTTCTGCAGCTCATCGATCTCCTTGATGTTCTCGTCCATCAGGGCAATCTGCTGCTCGACATAGGCATTGCGGTTCGTCTGGTTCTCGACCGCCATTTCACGCTCGCGCTTCCACGCGAAGGCGACGACCGCCGCGGCAAAGACAACCATGCCGAGGATGACCAGAAACTCCTGCATCTGCTGTTTGCGGAGTTCCTCGCGCCAGGGGAGGAGGTTTATCTTGGCCATCAGTCGAAGCTCCGCAGCGCGAGACCGCAGGCGATCATCATCGCCGGCGCGTCATTGGTGATGGCGGCGGCACTGACCCGGGACGAAAGCGCCATGTTCACGAACGGGTTGGCGACGAGCGCCGGCGTGCCGATCTTGGACTGCACCAGGTCGGCCAGCCCGTTGATGGACGAGGTACCGCCGGCCAGGATGATGTGACCCACGTCGCTGTGTTGACTCGCCGAGAAGAAGAACTGCAACGAGCGCGTGATCTGCTGGACGATGGCTTCCTTGAACGGCTCGAGCACTTCCGCATCGTAATCGTCGGGGAGGCCGCCCTGCTTCTTGGCGAGACCGGCTTCCTCGAACGAGAGACCGTAGCGGCGCTGGATTTCCTCGGTCAGCTGCTTGCCGCCAAACAACTGCTCGCGGGTGTAAATGATCTTGCCGGCCCGCAGAACGTTGAGGGTCGTCATGGTGGCACCGACGTCAACCACCGCCACGGTGTGATCGCCCTCGTCGGCCTCGATCTGCGGCTGTATCAGGCTGTAGGCACGCTCCATCGCATAGGCCTCGACATCGACCACCTTGGCAGTCAGGCCGCCGATCTGCAGGGCGTCCTTGCGCACATCGACGTTTTCGGTACGGGATGCGGCGATCAGTACCTCGACCCGCTCCGCGTTGCCCGGCACCGGCCCCTGGACCTCGAAGTCCAGACTCACTTCATCCAGCGGATAGGGAATGTACTGGTCGGCTTCGACCCGGATCTGCTGGTCCATGTCGTCGGCCGACATGCCGGCATCCATCTCGATGATCTTGGTGATCACCGACGAACCGGCGACCGCAACAGCGGCCTGGCGGGCGGACGGCTTGGCGCGGGCGACCAGGCGCCCGATGGCCTCGCCGACACCTTCCACGTCGTTGATGACCTTCTCGACCACGGCATTCGGCGGCAGCGGCTCCACACCGTAGCTTTCGACCCGGTAGCGGTCACCCGAACGACTGAGCTCTAGCAGCTTCACCGAGGTCGAACTGATGTCCAACCCCAGCAAACTGGCGGATTTCTTGGAGAGAAAGGGCAGCACAGTGATCTTCCTGGTTGTTGTTGTCGGCCCGTTTTTCCAGCCGGAATATACACTTACGAAATATTCATGTCTAACCACATTAAATAACAGTTTCCCCGGACAGGCAACGAGCCCTCACCCCCCGCCGCCGCCTGTTCCCCCCGGGGGCGATGGCCTATAATCGCCCGCCACCGCCAATTCATTGTTTTTAAAGAAAAAATGTCGAAAATCAGGGGCCTGGCCCCGCTCATCTTCTGGGTTGCCTTCACGGCTGTCTGCGGCACCGTTCTCATCGGCACCTCGGCCTACCTTTATCTCGCCCCCGCCCTGCCGTCCGTGGAGCAGCTGCGGGACGTGTCCTTCCAGATCCCGCTGAAGGTCTATACCCGGGACGAGAAGCTCATCGGCGAATTCGGGGAGAAGCGCCGGACCCCGATCCACTTCGACGAAATACCGCCGGACCTGATCAATGCCATCGTTGCCGCCGAAGACGATCGTTTTTTTCGCCACAAGGGCATCGATTATTCAGGGCTGGCCCGTGCCGCCTACGAGTTGCTGCGCTATCAGGAAATCCGCTCCGGCGGCAGCACCATCACCATGCAGGTGGCGCGCAACTTCTTCCTCGACCGGGCCCAGAAATTCACCCGCAAATTCAATGAAATCCTGCTGGCCCGGCAAATCGAGCGCGAACTGACCAAAAAGGAAATCTTCGAGCTCTACGTCAACAAGATCTACCTGGGCCACCGATCCTACGGTGTCGTCGCGGCCGCCGAGGTCTATTACGGCAAGCCGCTCCAGGAACTGACGCTGGCCCAGATGGCGATGATCGCCGGCCTGCCGAAAGCGCCCAGCGCCTACAACCCGATCACCAATGCAGCGCGGGCGATGACCCGTCGCGACTGGATCCTGCGCCGCATGCTCGAACTCGGCAGCATCGACGAAGCCCGCTACACCCAGGCACGCGCCGAAGCCAATACAGCCCGCTTCCACGGGTTGTCGTCGGAAGTGGACGCCCTGCACGTCGCCGACATGGTGCGGACCTACATGCTCGAGCAGTACGGCAACGAATCGACCGACCAGGGCTATCGCGTCTACACGACGATCGAATCGCCGCTGCAGCGCGCAGCCACCGACGCAACCTTCCTCGGGCTGATGGCCTATGACCGCCGGCACGGCTGGCGCGGCGCGGAAAAACACATCGATCCCCGGACACTGGTCGCCGCTCCCGGAAGCGACGGCAAACAGGCGCCCTGGCCGGAATCCCTGCAGGATGTCCGTCAGGTGAGTTATCTCGAGCCGGGCATCGTCATCGCCACCGACAAGGATTCGGTCACCGTGCTCCGCCGCGCCGGCGACACGGTGAAGATTCCCTTCTCGACCATGGGCTGGGCCCGCAAATACCTCGGCGTCGATGCGATGGGTCCGGCTCCGAAAACGCCGGCCGACGTGGTACGCCCGGGCGACGTGGTGCGCGTCTATGCCCAGAAGGCGCCGAAGGGCGGCAAGGACTATGTCTGGCAACTCGGCCAGGTGCCGGCCGTACAGGCCGCGCTGGTGTCGGTACGACCGGAAGACGGCTCGATCGCCGCACTGGTGGGCGGTTTCAGTTACACGCAAAGCCGCTTCAACCGCGCCATCCAGGGCGACCGCCAGGCCGGCTCGTCGTTCAAGCCGATCGTGTACGCAGCGGCGCTCGATCGCGGATTCACCCCCGCCTCGATCATCAACGACGCGCCGATCGTCCTCGAGGACGCCGGCATGGACAAGGCATGGCGGCCGGAAAACGACAACGGCTCGTTCTACGGGCCGATGCGGCTGCGCCAGGCGCTCTACCTGTCCCGCAACCTCGTCTCGATCCGCATCATGATGCAGCTGCCGATCGACTATGTGATCGACTACGCGTCCAACCTCGGCGTGAAACGCGACAAGCTGCCGCGCAACTTCTCGCTGGCACTCGGCACCGGCAGCATCTCGCCGCTCGAGATCGCAAATGCCTACTCGGTATTCGCCAGCGGCGGGTACCGCACCTCGCCCTACCTGATCGATCGCATCGAGGACAACGCGGGGAACGTGATCTGGAAGGCCGAGCCGCTGCGCGTCTGCCGCAGTTGCCCGGAGGGATCGACCGGGCACGCGCCGCGCGTCATGGACGAACGCACGGCCTACATCATGAACTCGATACTGCAGGACGTGGTGCGGCGCGGCACGGCAACCCGGGCGCTGTCGCTCGGCCGCGACGACCTGGCCGGCAAGACCGGCACGACCAACGAAACCCGCGATGCCTGGTTCGCCGGCTACAACCCGACTCTGGTCAGCGCAGTCTGGGTAGGTTTCGACGAACCGCAGACCCTCGGCCGCACCGAGTACGGCGGTGTCGCCGCGCTGCCGATCTGGATCGATTACATGCGGGTGGCGCTGGCCGGCAAACCGTCGGCCTATCTGCCGCAGCCGCCGGGCATCGTCACGGTGAAAATCGATCCGGCCACCGGCGAGCGCGCTCGCCCCGGGCAACCGGACGCCATTTTCGAGCTGTTCAAGGAAGAGAACGTGCCGGCGGACCGGTCGACCGGCAACGGCGGGGAGACCGGCGACATGTCCGTGGAGCAGATCTTCTGAAACAGGCCGACAAAACAAAAAAGCCGCGCGATGCGCGGCTTTTTTGTTGCTGCCTTCGCCGGGCCGGCCTCAGACCTCGCCCTTGAAGATATCCTCGACCGTCCGCAGCGGGTAATGCTTCGGATACGGCTTGCGGGCGACGCCGGAATCCACCGCCGCCTGCGCCACCGCCGCCGACACCATGCCGAGCAGACGCGGATCCATCGGCTTGGGGATGATGTAATCCGGACCGAACGCCAGCTCGTCGCCGCCGTTGGCATCGCGCACCGACTGCGGCACCGGCTCCTTGGCCAGGGTGGCGATCGCATGCACCGCAGCGATCTTCATTTCCTCGTTGATCGTGCTGGCACGGACATCGAGCGCGCCACGGAAGATGTACGGAAACCCGAGAACGTTGTTGACCTGGTTCGGGTAGTCGCTGCGCCCGGTGGCAATGATGATGTCGTCGCGGATTTTCCTTGCCGCTTCCGGCCGGATCTCCGGGTCGGGATTGGCCAACGCGAAAATGACCGGATTCGGCGCCATCCTGCGCAGCAGCTCGGGACCGAGCAGATCCGCACTGGACACGCCGATGAACACGTCGGCGCCATCCATCGCGTCTTCGAGCGTGCGCTTGTCCGTCTTGCGCGCGTAGGTCGCCTTGTATTCGTTGAGATCGCTGCGGCCGTCATGGATCACGCCCTTGCGGTCGAGCATGAAGATGCGGTCCTTGCTCGCACCCATGCTAACCAGCAGGTTCAGGGACGCGACGCCGGCCGCGCCGGCGCCGATGCAGACGATGTTGATCTCCGGCAGCTTCTTGCCGGTCAGTTCCATCGCGTTGAGCAGGCCGGCCGCCAGCACGATCGCCGTTCCGTGCTGGTCGTCGTGGAAGATCGGGATGTCGCACTGCGCCTTGAGCACACGCTCGATCTCGAAGCACTCCGGCGCCGCGATGTCCTCGAGGTTTATGCCGCCGAAAGTCGGCGAGATGCGGGCAACGGTATCGATGAACGCCTGCGAGCTTTCGGAATTGACCTCGATGTCGAACACATCGATGCCGGCGAAGCGCTTGAACAGGATGCCCTTGCCTTCCATGACCGGCTTCGAGGCCAGCGCACCCAGGTCGCCCAGGCCGAGGATGGCCGTGCCGTCGCTGATCACGGCGACCAGATTGCCCTTGCTCGTATAGCGGTACGCCAGCTCGGGGTCGCGCGCGATCTCGCGCACCGGCTCCGCGACGCCGGGCGAATAGGCCAGCGTCAGGTCGCGGCGGGTGGCCGACGGCTTGGTGATCTCCACGCTGATTTTCCCGGGACGCGGGTAGGCGTGGTAGTGCAGTGCGGCCTGCTTCAGGTCATCGCTCATGGATCGGGTCCTCGTGGCCGCCCGGTAGTCCGGCCGGCCTCATCTCTGCTGCGGTGTTCATGCAATGCAACGCCCGTTGCATTGACCGTCACACAAACCAGAGCCCCAAAACGAAAGAGCACCCTGTTGGGTGCTCCTTCGGTCGCATCGATTTGTCCGCGGCGTCTTACTTCTTGAGGGAACGGGCCCCGAAGCGCTGCTTGAACTTGTCGATCCGACCGCCCGTGTCCACCACCTTCTGGGTACCGGTGTAGAACGGATGGCATGCGGAGCACACGTCCGCGTGGATGTCCTTGCAGAGCGTCGAACGGGTCTTGATCACGTTGCCGCAGGTGCAGGTAACGGTGATCTCCGCGTATTGCGGATGCGTATCCGGTTTCATGGGGAGTTCTTCCTCGATTTCGCCGCGTCGCCGCCCGGTCGCGCTTTGCAGGACCCCGGGGGATCAGCCGCCGGGCACCACGCGTCATTTAAGTCGACCAGCCCGGTGGGGCCGGTCGAGGGAGGCGGGATGATAGGCAGGCGACCCTGCCTTGGCAAGCGGGAAATACCCCGCGTGCTAGACTCCCCGGTCGTTTTTTCCCGGCAAAACCCCCGGTATTTCCCGTGTCGCCTGCTCCCCTCGTCGTCGTCCGCGTCGCCGTGCCGTCGCCGTTGCGCCGGCTGTTCGACTATTGCCTGCCGGCCGGCACCGCCGCGGATGCCGGCGGGCTGCCCGGCTGCCGGGTACGGGTTCCGTTCGGCGCCCGCGAGGCCGTCGGCGTGATCCTGGAGGTCACCGACCGCTCCGACATCGCGCCGGCCCGGCTGAAGCCCTTGACCGCCCTGCTCGATGCCCGGCCGGTGCTGCCGCCCGACCTGCTCGCGCTCTGCCGCTGGGCGGCCGACTACTACCACCATGCCCCGGGTGACGTGCTGGCCACCGCGCTGCCGGTGCTGCTGCGCCAGGGCGAACCGGCCGGCCGCCGGCAACTGGCGCTCTGGCGGGCCACGCCGGGCGGCATGGCAGCACCGGCTTCCGCCACCGCGCGCTCGCCGAAACAGGCCGCTGCGCTCGCCGCCCTGCGCACGCACGCCGGCGGCATTCCGCGCCCGCTGCTCGACGGCCTCGACATCGAGCGCACCACGCTGCTGGCCCTGCAGAAAAAAGGGCTGGCCGAAGAAACGGAAATCGATGCCGCGCCGCCGGCAGCGCACCCTGACGGGCCGCTGCTCGCCGAAGTGCCGCTGTCGCCGACCGCCGCACAGGCGCAGGCGATCGACAGCGTCCGCGCCGCACTCGGTTCGTTCCGCGCCTTTCTCGCCGAGGGCGTGACCGGCAGCGGCAAGACCGAGGTCTACCTGCAGCTGGCTGCGGCTGCCATCGAACGCGGCCGGCAGGTACTGGTGCTGGTGCCGGAGATCGGCCTTACACCGCAAACGGTCGAACGCTTCCGCCGGCGTTTCAACCGGCCGGTCGCCCTCATGCATTCCGGCCTGAACGACCGGGAGCGGCTGGATGCCTGGCTGGACGCCGCCGAAGGACGCGCGGCCATCGTGCTCGGCACGCGGTCAGCCGTTTTCGCGCCGCTGGCGAACCCGGGACTGATCATCGTCGACGAAGAGCACGATGCGTCGTACAAGCAGCAGGAAGGTTTCCGCTACCACGCGCGCGATCTGGCCATCCTGCGCGCACGCGATGCGAAGGTGCCGGTGCTGCTGGGCAGTGCGACGCCGTCGCTGGAAAGCCTGCAGAACGCGTTGCAGGGCAAGTTCGCGCACCTGCGGCTGCCGGTGCGCGCCGGCGAAGCCGCCGCGCCTCGCATGGAAGCGGTCGACATCCGCAAACAGAAACTGGTCGAAGGCCTGAGCGAGCCGTTGCGCCGCGAACTGCTTGCCACGCTGGCGCGCGGCGAGCAGGCGCTGCTGTTCCTGAACCGGCGCGGCTTCGCACCGGTGCTCGTGTGCCACGACTGCGGCTGGACGGCCGACTGCCGACGCTGCGACGCGCGCTACACCTTCCACCTCGAGCCGCGACATCTGCATTGCCACCACTGCGGCAGCGAAGCGTCCGTGCCGCGGGCCTGCACGCAGTGCGGCGGCACCGATCTGGTCCCGGTCGGGCTCGGCACCGAACGCATCGAGCAGGCACTCCCGGCCCTGCTGCCCAAAGGCACACCGGTCCTGCGCATCGACAGCGACACCACCCGCCGCCGGCAGGCCCTGTCGAAGCTGTTCGCGCAAGTGCACGACGGCCTGCCGCTGGTGCTCATCGGCACCCAGATGCTGGCCAAGGGCCATCATTTCCCGCACGTCACGCTGGTCGGCATCCTCGATGCCGACAGCGGGCTGTTGAGCACCGATTTCCGTGCCGGCGAACGGCTGGCACAAGTGCTGGTGCAGGTGGCCGGCCGCGCCGGGCGTGCCGGACGGCCCGGGCGCGTACTGGTGCAGACGCGGCAACCGGAACACCCGCTGCTGCTGCGCCTGCTGCACGACGGCTACGACGCCTGGGCGCGCGACGCACTCGCCGAGCGGCAGGCCGCCGGGCTGCCGCCGCACGGCGTGCTGGCCCTGCTGCGTGCCGAAGCCGCACGCGAAACCACCGCGCTCGACTGGCTGGAGAACTGCAAGCTGCTGGCCGCGCGTCTGCTGGACGATCCCGGACTCAACGGCGAGGTCCTGCTGATGGGGCCGGCGCCGGCACCGATGGCGCGCCGCGGCGGGCGCTACCGGGCACAACTGCTGGTGCAGGCCGCCACCCGGAGCGAACTGCATCGTTTCCTCGAGCGCTTCGTCCCCGGGCTCGAAGCGGACCCCGAGTCGCGCCGCGTACGCTGGTCGCTGGACGTCGATCCCCAGGATCTCTACTGAACCCGACCACATCCCGGCGCGCGGCCTGAAGTAGAATCGCGGCCGTCAACGCACCCACCCCCAGGGCCCGCCCCGCCCCATGAAAAACGAACTTTCCCAACTGCTGGCCGCTGCCGTCGCCCGCCTCGTTGCCGACGGCGTGCTGCCGGCCGGCAGCACGCCCGACATCCGCCTCGACGCCACCAGGGACAAATCGCACGGCGATTTCGCCACCAATCTGGCCATGCTGCTCGCCAAGCCGGCCGGCAAGGCGCCGCGGGCAGTGGCCGAAGCGCTGGTGGCCGCGCTGCCGGCCAACGCCGTCGTGGCGAAAGTCGAGATCGCCGGGCCGGGCTTCATCAACTTCTTCCTCGCCCAGGACAGCCAGTTCGCTGCCGTGCGGCGCATCCTCGACAACTATGAAGGCTTCGCCCGGCCGGACGTCGGCAAGGGCGAGAAAGTGCTGCTCGAGTTCGTGTCGGCCAACCCGACCGGGCCGATGCATGTCGGCCACGGTCGCGGCGCCGCCTTCGGTTCCGCCCTGGCCAACGTACTGGCCGCCACCGGCCACGCAGTGAGCACCGAGTACTACATCAACGATTACGGCCGGCAGACCGACATCCTCGCCGTCAGCCTGTGGCTGCGTTATCTGGAAAATTTCGGCGCGCCGGTGCGGATTCCGGCTCGCGCCTACCCGGGCGCCTACGTCAGCGAATGCGCGCACCGTCTCGCGGATACTTTCGGCGAGCGCTTCCGCAAACACTACGCCGATGTCGTCGACGGCCTGCCGCCGGACTCGGAAGAGGACGGCGACGAAGCCAAGAAAGTGAAAGAGGCGCATCTCGACGCGCTGATCGAGCGCACGAAATCCATGCTCGGCGCGGATTACCGCGTCCTGCAGCAGTTTGGTCTCGATGAGCAGATGCGGATGATCCGCACCACGCTGGCCGGCCTCAACGTGCGCTTCGACCGATTCTTCTCCGAACGCGAACTGGTCGAGAGCGGCGCCGTCGACCGCGCCATGCGCCGCCTGCGCGACGCCGGCCATGCCTATGAAAAGGACGGCGCGCTCTGGCTGCGCACCACGACGCACGGCGACGAGAAGGACCGGGTGCTCCTGCGCGACGACGGCTCGTTCACCTACTTCGCTTCCGATGTCGCCTACCACCTCGACAAACTGGAGCGCGGCTATGACACGCTGGTCGACGTCTGGGGCGCCGACCACCACGGCTATATCGCCCGGGTGCGCAGCGCGATCGACTACCTGTCCGGGAAAGGCGACCGCTTCCATGTCGCGCTGATCCAGTTCGTGACCCTGGCCTCCGGCCGCATGGGCAAGCGCAGCGGCAATTTCGTGACGTTGCAGGACCTGGTCGACGAAGCCGGCGCCGACGCCACGCGCTTTTTCTACCTGACCCGCTCTTCCGACCAGCATCTGGAATTCGACATCGATCTTGCCCGCTCGCAGAGCAACGAGAACCCGGTGTACTACCTGCAGTACGCGCACGCGCGGGTGCGCAGCATGTTCCGCATGCTCGACGAACGCGGCTGGCAGTACGACCCGGCCGCCGGTCTGGCCACGCTGGCGCAGCTGCCGGAACCGGCCGCCGCCGATCTCGCGCGCCGTCTCGGCCAGTGGCCGGAAACGCTGGCCGGCGCGGCACGCAACAAGACGCCACACACCATCACCCACTGGTTGCGGGAGCTGGCGCAGGAATTCCACAGCTACTACAACTCGAACAAGGTACTGGTCGAGGAAGCCGGCGCCCGCAATGCGCGACTGGCGCTCAGCGAAGCGGTACGCTGCGTCATCGCCGATGGTCTGACGCTGCTCGGCGTCAGCGCACCGGACAGCATGTAAACGGACACAGGGAGCGGGAGCGATGGCACGCAATGGCGGCAAATCCCGGGGCGCACAACCGCGCTCCTCCAGCGGTGGCGGCAGCGGTCGCGGCCTGTTTTTCGCGGGCGGCCTGCTGCTCGGTCTGCTGCTGGCCTTCGGGGTCTACCTGCTGCAGATCCTCCCGACTGCACTCGAACTGCGCGAACGGGCGAAGGCGCATGCCGCCGCCTGCGAGGAAGCCGCGGCAAAAACCGACAAGCCGAAAGGCGACGCGGCAAAACCGGGCGCGGACAACGGCGAACCGGTGAAGTTCGAGTTCTACACCATGCTGCCCAAGCAGCAGGTCGTCGCGCCGGTCACCGGCAACAAGACGACCGTCGCCACGCCGCCGCCGACCCCGACTGCCGAAGAAAAAGCCGCGGCAAAACCGCCGGCGAGCGCACCGGCAACCACCACACCGGCGCCGGCTGCCGGCGGCAAGTACCTGTTGCAGGCCGGTTCGTTCCGCACCCGCGACGAAGCCGATCGCCGGCGCGCACAACTGTTGCTGAGCGGCCTGCCGGTATCGGTGCAGGGCGCGAAGCTCGCCAACGGCGAAACCTGGCACCGTGTCATGGTCGGCCCGTTCACCGACGAAGCCGCGATGTTGAAGGCGCAGAAACAGCTCGCCGCCATGAAGGTCGACACCCTGCCGGTACGCCCGAAGTAAATGATCCCCGGGCCCCGGTCCGGCGCGGATCATTGAAACCAGCCTGCTTCATCCCCACCTCTCAGGACTCGCCTTCCGGAGAACCGCATGGAACAGATGCACGGCACCACCATCCTCTCCGTCCGCCGCGGCAACCATGTGGTCATCGGCGGCGACGGCCAGGTAACCCTCGGGAACATCGTCATGAAGGGCAACGCCCGCAAGGTGCGCCGCCTGTACAACGGCAAGGTCCTGGCCGGCTTCGCCGGCGGCACCGCCGATGCCTTCACCCTGTTCGAACGCTTCGAGGCCAAACTGGAAAAACACCAGGGCAACCTCACCCGCTCCGCCGTCGAACTGGCCAAGGACTGGCGCACCGACCGCATGCTGCGCCGCCTCGAGGCACTGCTGTCGGTAGCCGACCAGACCGCCTCGCTCATCATCACCGGCAACGGCGACGTGATCGAACCGGAACAGGATGTCATTGCCATCGGCTCCGGCGGGCCCTATGCCCAGGCCGCCGCCGTCGCGCTGATGCAGAACACGCAGCTGGATGCACGGGCCATCGTCGAGCGCGCCCTGGAAATCGCCGGCGACATCTGCATCTACACCAACCGGAATTTCACGATCGAAGAGCTGGGGAACGCCTGAACATGACCAGCATGACCCCGCGCGAAATCGTGCACGAACTCGATCGCCACATCGTCGGCCAGCATGCCGCCAAGCGCGCAGTGGCCGTCGCCCTGCGCAACCGCTGGCGCCGCCTGCAACTGCCGGAAGACCTGCGGCATGAAGTCGTCCCGAAGAACATCCTGATGATCGGGCCCACCGGCGTCGGCAAGACCGAAATCGCGCGCCGGCTGGCCAAGCTGGCGAACGCCCCCTTCGTCAAGGTCGAGGCCACCAAGTTCACCGAGGTCGGCTACGTCGGGCGCGATGTCGAAACCATCGTCCGCGATCTGGCCGAAGTATCGATCAAGATCCAGCGCGAAAAGCGCATGGCCGAATCGCGCGCCAGGGCCGAAGAATCCGCCGAGGAAAAACTGCTCGATGCACTGCTGCGTCCGGCCCGCGACGACTACGACGCCGGCGCGCAACCGACGCACAGCCAGGCCGCCGATTCGGCGACCCGCGCCCTGTTCCGGCGCAAGCTGCGCAACGGCGAACTGGACGACCGGGACATCGAGATCGAGCTGTCGCAGGCGCAGGTCGGCATCAACATCATGGCTCCGCCCGGCATGGAAGACATGACCAGCCAGCTGCAGAGCCTGTTCGCCTCGATGGGCCGCGAACGCCGGAAAACGCAACGCCTCAAGGTGAAGGATGCGTTCCGGATGCTGCGCGACGAGGAGGCCGCCAAACTGGTCAACGAGGAAGACCTCAAGACCGATGCCATCCAGGCCGCGGAACAGATGGGCATCGTGTTCATCGACGAGATCGACAAGATATGCCGGCGCGGCGAAGCCATGGGCGTCGACGTGTCGCGCGAAGGCGTGCAGCGCGACCTGCTGCCGCTGATCGAAGGCAGCACGGTCAACACCAAGTACGGCCCGCTGAAGACCGACCACGTACTGTTCATCTGCTCCGGCGCCTTCCATCTGTCGAAGCCCTCCGACCTGGTACCCGAACTGCAGGGACGCCTGCCGATCCGCGTCGAGCTGGATGCGCTCACTGCCGAGGACTTCGTGCGCATCCTCACCGAGCCGCATGCCTCGCTGACACTGCAGTATCGCGAACTGCTGGCAACCGAAGGCCTGAAAGTGGAATTCACCGACGACGCCATCAAGCGCATGGCGGCGGTGGCGTACACGGTGAACGAGCGGACGGAAAACATCGGCGCCCGGCGCCTGCACACGGTACTGGAGAAGCTGCTGGAAGAAATCTCGTTCGACGCCGGCGACGTGGCGCTGAAGCAGAACGGCGCGCCGTTCGTCATCGACGCGGCCTACGTCGACAAGGCACTGGGAGAAGTGGCGCAGGACGAGGATCTGTCGCGCTACATCCTGTAACCGGAGAGAAGTGCGCCCGACCGTACCCGGTCAGTACTGCAGGAGCTTTTCGACCTGCGCGATGCGCGCGGCGTCCGGTTGCTGCAGGGTGACATGGCCGATCTTGCGGCCGGCACGCTCCGTCTTGCCGTAGTCGTGCACCGCCAGGCCGGGAACGGCCAGCAGGGCGGCGCGATCCGGCCAGTGGCCCAGCACGTTCCAGGTGATCACCGGCATGCGCAGCGCGGTGTCGCCCGGCGGCAGGCCGAGGACGGCGCGCACGTGGTTCTCGAACTGGCCGGTGCGCGCGCCTTCGATGGTCCAGTGCCCGCTGTTGTGCACGCGCGGCGCGAATTCATTGATCAGTATGCCGCTGCCGGTGCGGAAGAATTCCACCGCCAGCACGCCGCGATAGTCGAGCGACTGCAACAGCGACCGCACGCAACGCTGGCCGTCGGCGAGCTCGGCCGGCGTGACGACGCCCTGCACGTCCGGTTCGGTACGCACCAGGATGCCGTCGCGATGCACGTTCAGCGACGGTGTCCAGAAACGGATGTCGCCGTCGCCGCTGCGCACCGCCAGCAGCGAGAACTCGCCACGGAAATCGATTTCCGCCTCGACGGTGTACGGTGCCGCTTCCGGCGGCACGGCCGCGATGTCGGCCACGGATTTCAGCCGCCACTGGCCACGGCCGTCATAGCCGCCGCTGGCGGCCTTCACCCGGCAGGGAAATCCGGTCTGCGCACAGGCCGCCGCCAGATCGGCATGCAGGCCGGCCTGCGCCCAGCGCGGCTGGGGCAGGCCGAGTGCCGTCAGGTGCTCGCGTTCGCGGCGGCGATCGCGCTTGAGATCGAGTGCCGCCGGTGTCGGCCACAGCGGCGCATGCCGCATCACGTCGGCGAAGATGCGCGGATCGACCGTCTCGATTTCCGTAGTCGCCGCGGCCAGCCCCTGCGCAAAGCGCACGATGTCCGCCGGCTCGGCCTGCGCGTGCCGGTCAGCGAAATCGCGCAGCGCGGCATCGTCCTGCGGCACGAGGAAGCGGCAGCGGACGCCGAGCGGAATGGCGGAAAGCGCCAGCATGCGGCCGAGCTGGCCACCGCCGATGATGCCGAGGGTTTTCATCGCGGAATCAGGATTTTTCCGGCAGGCGGGGGTCGTCGTTGGCCAGCACCTTGTCGGTCTGGCGGGTGCGCCAGGCGTGCACCTTCGTGCGCAGCGCGGCATCGTCGGCCGCCAGCGACTGCGCCGCGAACAGTGCGGCATTGGTGGCGCCGCCCTTGCCGATGGCGAAGGTGGCTACCGGCACGCCGCCGGGCATCTGCACGATCGACAGCAGCGAATCGAGGCCGTTGAGGTTGGTCGACGGCACCGGCACGCCGAGCACCGGCACCGGCGTCTTGGCGGCGATCATGCCCGGCAGGTGCGCGGCGCCGCCGGCACCGGCAATGATGAAGCGCAGGCCGCGCGCCTCGGCCGTGGCGCCGAATTCGAACAGGCGGTCGGGCGTGCGGTGCGCCGACACCACCCTGACCTCGTGCGGAACGCCCAGCGCCTCCAGCGTCTCGACGGCATGACGCATCGTTTCCCAGTCGCTGCGGGACCCCATGACGATCGCCACGAGCGGGGCGGCCTGGCTCTGACTCATCGACTGACTCTCCGGATGTCGCAGGGCGGCGACGGGACTGAGCGGCGCAGTTTACCCGCGGGGGCCGGCCGGTGCGAGGCGCCGGGAACGGAAGGCGGCGCAACCCGCTAGAATGGCGCCCCTGCCCCGTCCCGGACCCCTGCCCGCCATGTCGGCCGCCGAACAACTGCGCCACCATCTGGCCCGCTACGACGCCCTGCGGCAGCACCGGGACCCGGCGTTCCGCGAACGCCTGCACCGTCTGCAGGCGTTCCAGGCACGGCGGCTGCAGCACACGCATGCCGCGCTGATCGCCGACCCGAAATACCACGACGCCACCACACTGTTCCTCACCGACATCTACGGCGGCATCGACCTGCTGCCGATGGCGCGCGAAATCGAGCACGCATTGCCGATGGCCAGCCGACTGCTGCCGGACACCGTATTCGCCACGTCGGCGATCGCCGTCGACATCATGGCCCTCACCCAGGAACTGGACGAGGAGCTGACCGGCTGGCTGTTCGCCGACGGCGGCCACGCCGCGCCGGCCATCGACGATTACGTGGCCGCCTTCCGCGCCCAGAACCGGTTCGCCGACCGCGAGCGGCAGATGGCGCTGGTGCGTGAACTGGGCCTGGGGCTGGACCGCTACGTGCGCAGCCGGCTGATCTTCACCACCTTCCGCATGGTCCGCCGGCCGGCGCACAGATACGGCCTCGGCACGCTGTACGATTTCCTTGAGCGCGGCTTTGCGGCCATGCGGCCGCTGGGCAGCACCCACGAGCTGTTCGAGCGCATGACGCACGACGAGCTGGCCATCCTCGGCCGGATCGCCGCCGGCGACCCCGACCCGTTCCTCCTGCGAGGCAAACCGTTGTGAGCAACGACCCGGCAAACGATCCACGCAAAGGCAGCGACGGCACGACGCATTTCGGCTACGAAACCGTGGCCCGCGACGAGAAAGTGAAGCGGGTCGCCGGCGTCTTCCATTCCGTGGCGCAACAGTACGACCTGATGAACGACCTGATGTCGTTCGGCATTCACCGGCTGTGGAAACGCTTCGCGCTGCAGGTCAGCGGCATCCGGCCCGGACAGCGAGTGCTCGATCTCGCCGCCGGCACCGGCGACATCAGCATGCTGTTCGCCGATCGCGTCGGCCCGACCGGCACGGTGGTCATTTCCGATATCAACGATTCGATGCTCGGTGTCGGTCGCGACCGCGTCACCGATCGCGGCTACGCCGGCAATGTACAGTTCGTGCTGGCCAATGCCGAGAAACTGCCGTTTGCCGATGATTCGTTCGACATCGTCAGCATCGGCTTCGGCCTGCGCAACGTTACCGACAAGGATGCGGCACTGGCGGAGATGACCCGCGTGCTGAAACCGGGCGGCCGCGTACTGGTACTGGAATTCTCGAAGCCGGTGATCGAGCCGCTGTCGCGGCTCTACGATCTCTATTCCTTCAGCATCCTCCCCCGTCTCGGCCGTGCGGTGACCGGCGATGCCGACAGCTACCGCTACCTCGCCGAGTCGATCCGCATGCACCCCGACCAGGCCACGCTGAAATCGATGATGGAAAAGGCCGGCCTGGTGCGCTGCGAGTATTTCAACATGACCGGCGGCATCGTCGCCCTGCACCGCGGGTTCAAGCCATGAGCGACACGCCACGCCGGACATTCTCCCCGCGCGGCAGCTCGCTGCGCGACAGCGCCAGCGCCGTCGGGCTGATGGCGCCGGTCTATGCGCTCATCGAGCGCGGCATCAACGACGCCCTGCGCTACGATCCGGCAACGAAACAGCGTCTCGCCGCCCACAGGGGCCGCGTACTCGCCATCGAATGCCTGCAGCCGCCGCTGAACGCCTACTTCCTGTTCACCGTCGACGGCGTGGAAATCTACGACGCCTGCGAGACCGACGTGGATGCCACCATCCGCGCCGGCGCCATCGGCCTGCTGCGACAGCTGGCGAGCGAGCATCCGGAGGTCGCGCCGGCCGGCGGCGGGATCGAAGTGGCCGGCGATGCCCGCTTCGTGCAGGAAATCGTGAAGATCGCCCGCGATGTCGACATCGACTGGGAAGAACCGCTGGCGCGCATCCTCGGCGACGTGGCCGCCCGCCAGATCGGCGACCTGCTGCGCGGCGCCACCGCCTTCCTGCGGCGCAGCGCCGACAGCCTGCGTCGCAGCGGCGAGGACTACCTGCGGCACGAACTGGGCGTCTTTCCGTCGAAACATGCCGTGCGCGAATTCCTGCGCGATGTCGACGAACTGCGCCTGGACACCGATCGCGCCGCCGCCCGCCTCGCCGCCGCCCGGGCACGCATCGACGCGCTGGGCGGCAAGCCGCCGCAGGGCCGATAACCCATGGGTGAATTGCGGCGCATCCTCACCGTTCTCAACACCGTCGCCCGCTACCGGCTGCTGGCCCTGCTGCCGGGACATCCGCTGCTGTGGCCGGCGCGCGCGTTGCTCTGGCTGTTCCCGGCACGCTGGTTGCCGGCGCCCGACGTGCCGGAAGCCGCGCGCCTGCGGCATGCCCTGGAAGCGCTGGGCCCGATCTTCGTCAAGCTCGGCCAGCTGCTCGCCACCCGGCGCGACCTGTTCGACGACGCGATCTGCGACGAGCTGGCGAAACTGCAGGACCAGGTGGCGCCGTTTGCCGACGACGTCGCCCACCGCCTGATCGCCGCGCGGCTGGGCAGCAACCCGCGCGAAACGTTCGCGCACATCGACGCCACACCGCTCGCCAGCGCCTCGCTGGCGCAGGTCTACGGCGCGCAACTGGTCGCCGGCAACCGTGAGGTGGTGATCAAGCTGCTGCGCCCCGGCGTGCGCACCGCCATCGAGGCCGACCTCGCGGTGATGCGCCGCCTCGCGGCATTGCTCGAACGCTGGTGGAGCGATGCCCGGTTGTTCCGCCCCTCGCGAATCGTCGAACAGTACGCCGACACCATCCATGCCGAGATCGACCTGCGGCGCGAAGCGCAGAACAGCGAGCGGATGCGGGTCGCCTTCGAGCACTCGCCGCTGCTTTACGTACCGCGCATGCATATGGAACTGGTGCGCGAGGAACTGCTGGTCCAGGACCGCATGTACGGCATTCCGGTGACCGATGTCGCGGCGCTGGATGCCGCCGGCATCGACCGCCGGCGCATCGCCGAACGCGGCATGGAAATCTTTTTCACCCAGGTTTTCCGCGAGAACTTCTTCCACGCCGACATGCATCCCGGGAACATCTTCGTTTCCCGCGAGCATCCGGAATCGCCGCAATACGTGGCGGTCGACTGCGCGATCGCCGGCAGCCTGACCCGCAGCGACCAGCTGCTGCTGGCGCGGCTTGCGCTGTCGCTGATCCAGCGCGACTGGAAACGGCTGGTGCGGCTGGTCGACGACGACGGCTGGCTGCCGGCCGGCACCGATCTCGACGCCTTCGCCCGCGACGTCGAAACCATCGTCGCCCCGGTCATGGACCGGCCGATCGCCGAAGTCGAGTTCGCGCCGACCGTGCTGAAGATGTTCTCGCTGGCGCGGCACTACCACATCGCGGCGCCGGTGCAGTTCATGCTGCTGATCAAGACGCTGGCGCACGTCGAGGGCCTCGGCCGTCGCCTGTATCCGCAACTCGACATCTGGCGCCTGGGCCGGCCGCTGCTGGAAGAGTGGCTGTATGCACAGTTCTCGCCGCAGAACCTGGCGCGCGATTTCGCCCGCGCAGCGCCGGACATGCTCGCCGCGCTGCCGGACCTGCCGCGGCATCTCGACGAGGCGTTCCGCGCCCTGCGCGACACCGCCCGGCGCGAAAACCTGCGGCGGGCCGAAGACGATGCCCGTGAGCAACGCCTGCGGCGCGCCGTGGCGCTGGCGGCCGGCGGCAGCGCACTGTTCGTCTCCGGCGTATTGCTGTCCGGCCTCGGCGGCCAGCCCGCCGGCGTCTGGCTGGCCGCCGGCGGCGCCGTCATGCTGCTGTCAATCGTCGTTCGCTGAACCGCAGCAAATCCTTCACCCGCCTGCCAACGGCCGTTCACGCGGCGGCCGTAGCGTGCCTGTGCTTTCCATTCCCCCAGCCAGCACCGGGTGCACAGCCATGGCAGATCAGCAGCACGAGCAATCCGAGATCGAGGACATCGGCACCAACGAGTCATCGAACACCCATATCGGCGAGTTGATCTCGACCCGGTTGTCGCGCCGGCAGGTGCTCGGCGGCGGCCTCGGCGCCGGTGCCGCCATGGTTTTCGGCAGCCTGACACTGGCCGGCTGCAGCGACAGCGACGATGACGACGCAACCGCCGCCGGCATGCCGCGAACCGCGCCGGACCTGGGCTTCGCCGCCGTCGCCCGCAGCAGCGCCGACACCGTCGTGCTGCCCGTCGGCTATTCGTACAGCGTGCTGTACGCGCTCGGCGATCCGCTGGTCGACGACGTCGCCGTTCCGGCCTGGGCCGGCGACGGCAGCGAAACGGCCGAATCCTACGAACAGCGTGCCGGCGATCACCACGACGCGATCGCCTACTTCGGCCTCTCCGCCAGCGATGAGTGGTCGCGCACCAACAGCGACCGCGGCCTGCTGGTGATGAACCACGAAGCACTGACCACGCTCTACCTGCACGACACCGGCTACGACAACAACGTCGCCCCGCGCAACGCCGCGCAGGCGCTCAAGGAAATCAACGCGCACGGCGTATCGGTCATCGAGATAGAAAAGAACGTCGGCGGCGAATTCGCAATCAACCGCGCATCGACGTTCAACCGGCGCTATACCGCGCAATCGCCGATGATCATGAGCGGCCCGGTCGCCGGCTCGTCGTTCGTGGTCACCAGGCACGACAATGCCGGTATCAACTGCCGCGGCACCGTCAACAACTGCGCCAACGGCGTCACGCCCTGGGGCACCTACCTTGCCTGCGAGGAAAACTGGGCCGGCTACTTCGCACGTGGCGCCAGCGACAACGCCGCCCGCACCGCGGGCGAACTGACGCTGTTCTCCCGCTACGGCATTTCGCAGGGCGCCACCGGGCGCCACAAGTGGTCCTCCGTCGACGAAGTCGCCGCCGGCGTCACCGACCAGCGCTACAGCCGCTGGGACACTTCGGTGACCGGCGCCACCGCCGCCGACGACTACCGCAACGAGCACAACACACTGGGCTGGTGCGTCGAGATCGACCCGTTCGCCCCGGCGGCGACGCCGAAGAAACGCAGCGCGCTCGGCCGCATGGGCCACGAGGGCGCCTGGTTCGCGCCGGCGGTTGCCGGCCGGCCGCTGGTGGCCTACATGGGCGACGATTCGCGCAACGAGTACGTCTACAAGTTCGTTTCCGCCGAGAACTGGGATCCGGCCGATATCGGCGGCGGCCTCGCGGCCGGCGACAAGTATCTCGACGACGGCAAACTGTACGTCGCGCGCTTCAACGCCAACGGCACCGGCGACTGGATCGAACTCTCGCACGGCGTGAACGGCCTCGACAGCGGCAACACGCTGTACCCGTTCACCTCGCAGGCCGCGGTGCTGATTGCCACCCGCCTCGCCGCCGACTTCGTCGGCGCGACGAAAATGGATCGTCCGGAGTGGGGTTGCGTCAACCCGCTCAACGGCGAGGTCTACATGACCATGACCAACAACAGCCAGCGCACCGGCACCAGCGCCGGCAATCCGCCGCCGAACGCCGCCAACCCGCGCAATTACGACGCCGACACCGGCTCCTACACCACCAGTCTCAACGGCAACGTCAACGGCCACATCATTCGCTGGCGCGAGGACGATCGTCGCCACGACGCGCTGTCGTTCGTCTGGGATATCTACCTGTTCGGTTCGCGCGAGGCCTACCCGGCGTACGTCAACCTGTCGTTCCTCGATGCCAGCAACGATCTGTCCAGCCCGGACGGCCTGTGGTTCGACCCGCGCGGCCTGCTGTGGATACAGACCGACGACGGCGCCTACACCAGTCCGCTGGCCGCCGATGCCAACGCCACCAACTGCATGATGCTGGCGGCGGTTCCCGGCAAGGTCGGCGACGGCGCCTACTACGAAGTACCGACATCGACCGGCACCCAGCCGACGTATATCGGCAAGGCGCCGGGCACCGACCTGCGCCGCTTCCTCGTCGGCCCGGTCGACTGCGAGATCACCGGCGTCTGCATGACGCCGGACAACAAGACGATGTTCGTCAACATCCAGCACCCGGGCGAAGGCGGCACCCTGCCGCCGACCCTGAGCAACTGGCCGGGCAACGTGGCCGGCACCAGCCGTCCGCGCTCGGCGACCATCGTCATCACCCGCAACGACGGCGGCGAGATCGGCGTCGCCTGACGCCGCCGACGGGCGGCCGCAACGGCCGCACCCGTCGGGAGTTACCCCGCGTTCCCGGGGCAGGAAAGGGCCGGTCCGCCGGCCCTTTTCCGTTCCCCCATGCGGTATTCTTGCCACCTGTCCCCGCCCGACCCGAACGCGACCATGAGCGACATCCTGGATTCCCTGCACGACACGCTGGAGCGGCGCAAGCACGCCGACCCGGAACAGTCGTACGTCGCGCAACTGCACAAGCGCGGGATCAACCAGATCCTGAAGAAGGTCGGCGAGGAATGCGCCGAAACGCTGGTTGCCGCCAAGGATGCCGCCGTCACCGGCAACAACCGCGACCTGGTGAACGAAACCGCCGACCTCTGGTTCCACACGCTGGTGATGCTGTCGCATCTCGGCGCCAGCCACCGCGACGTGCTGGCCGAGCTGGAACGCCGCTTCGATCTTTCCGGACTCGCCGAAAAAGCGGGTCGCCGCCCCTGAACAACTCCCGGAGAACGTCATGATCAGTACCGGCCAGATAATCGTCATCCTCGTCGTTGTCCTGTTGCTGTTCGGCACCAAGCGCCTGCGCAACATCGGCTCCGACCTCGGCGCCGCCATCAAGGGCTTCAAAAAGTCGATGAGCGACGGCGAGCAGGACGCCCAGCAACAGCAGCAGAACCAGCAGCAACAGAATCCGCCGCAGGTCACCCAGCAACAGCAGGGCGGCCGGGTGATCGACAACGACGCGGCCAAAACGAAGCAGGACAACGGCAAGTCCTGATCGCGCACAACCGGTCCGCCAGGATGTTCGACATCAGTTTCGGCGAGCTGCTGATCTGCGCGGTCGTCGCGCTGCTGGTGCTCGGCCCCGAACGCCTGCCCGGCGCCGCCCGCACCGTCGGCCGCTGGGTAGGCCGTGCCCGGCATACGGTCAACCACTTCACCGACCAGATCGACCGCGAGATCCGCGCCGAACAGCTGAAGCGGCGCATCGAGGAAGAAATCCGCAAGACCGGGGCCGACGACGTCGCCCGCGAAGTGAACGCTGCCTTGCGCGCACCGCTGCACCTGCCGGAAACACCGGTCGCCGCCGCCGGCGACGGAAACCACGAGAACCGTATCGCGCCGCCGGCGCCCGCCCCGGCCACGGAAACACCGCCGGCTGCCGAAATCGCCGCCACTCCGGCCGACAAGCCTCCCGCCGGCAATCGTCCGGCCTGATCCGCGATGAGCGACACTCCGGAAACCCCGCGCGAACAGACGCTGATCGAGCACCTGCTCGAACTGCGCGACCGCCTGCTGCGCATCGTGGTGGCCGTGCTGCTGCTGTTCCTCGGCCTGCTGCCCTGGGCCAACGACATCTACCACGCACTGGCGAAACCGCTGCTCGACGTGATGCCGGCCGGCACCTCGATGATCGCCACCGGCGTCGCCAGCAGTTTTGTCGCGCCGATGAAACTCACCGGCTGGCTGGCCCTGTTCCTCGCCATTCCCTATGTGCTGTGGCAGGTCTGGGCCTTCGTCGCCCCCGGCCTGTACCGGCACGAAAAACGCTTTGCCGCGCCGGTGGTGGTTTCCAGTGTCCTGCTCTTCTACGGCGGCATGGCGTTCGCCTACTTCGTGGTCTTCCCGCTGGTATTCGCCTTCTTCACCGCCACCGCGCCGGAAGGCGTGGCCGTGATGACCGACATCGAGGCCTACCTGTCGTTCGTGCTGACGATGTTCCTCGCCTTCGGCATCGCCTTCGAAACGCCGGTGGCGGTCGTACTGCTGGTGGCGATGAACATGGTGAGCACGCAGGCCATGATTGCCGCCCGCCCCTATGTGATCGTGGCCGCCTTTGTCATCGGCATGCTGCTGACGCCGCCGGACGTGCTGTCACAGTTCCTGATGGCCATTCCGATGTGGCTGCTGTTCGAGGCCGGCGTGCTGGTCGGCCGGCTGATCGAGAAGCACCGCACGACGGTTCCGGCAAACGACTGACCGCGCGGCCGCCGGCCGCGCCGCGTCACGGCGTCGCGGCGGCAGCTCCGGCAGCCGGAATCGCCGCATCGCACTGCGGTCCGCCCGCCGACCGCGCCGACGCCATGAAGGCCAGCAGGGCCGCCCGGTTGCCCGGATCGCGGAATGCCGCGTTGTGCGGACCGGCCGTTTTCCGGAAACACTTCGGTGCATTCGCGGCAGCAAAAATCCGTTCGCCGTGCGCATAGGGCACGACGCGGTCTTCCGGGCTGTGCAGGACGAACAGCGGCAACGGCGCCATGTCGCGCACGGCCGCCGCCGGATCGTGCTGCGCGGTGACCAGCAGCGACAGCGGATACTTGAGCGGCACTGTCAGCCAGGAGTGCGACAGTGCGTCGCGGGCGATTTGCCGGTAGCCGGAAAATCCGCTGTCGGCGATCACGCCGCCCAGGCTTTCGCGATACGGCGGCCGTGCCGCGACTTCCAGCAACAACGCCGCGCCGAGGCTCTGCCCGAGCGCGAACGCCGGCCGTCCGGTCTCGCGGCCGCGCGCGAGACACCAGTCGAGACCGGCCTGCACGTCGGCAAGGACCTCCGGGAATTCCGCCTCGCCGTGCGAAGCGCCGTAGCCGCGGTAATCCACCAGCAGCACTTCGTAGCCGGCCGCCGGCAGCCAGGCGACGTTCACGATGTGGGTGCTGATGTTCTCGGCATTGCCGTGGAAATAGCACACCACGCCACGCGCCTCCGGCGCCGGCAGATGCCAGGAGAACAGTCGCGTACCGTCGCCGGCCTGCAGCCAGGTGTCGGTGGCCTCCACGCCCAGCTGCTCCGGCTTGAAGACCTGCTGGCGCATCGGCACGAAGAACAGGTCGGTGCAGCCGGCCAGCCACAGGGACAGCAGGACGGCGCCGGTCGCGCGCCGGCGATCAGAAGTAATAGTGCAGCGCCAGATCCGCATCGGTGATCTCCCTGTCCAGACCGCTGTCGTCGGCATTGCGCCAGCGCAGGCCGGCCCGCAGCCCGAGGTCGCGGCCGGCATGCCACTGCAGCCCGAATTTCGCTTCGGTGCGCACGAAGCCGCCGCCGAAGAACAATGGCCGCGCATCGAGTGTCCAGCCGATCCGGTCGTGCTGGCCGTACATCCCGACCGCCGGCGCAACCGCAACGTCGAGCAGATGTTCGTGCGCACCGTTGTGTTCGATGCGCAGCTCGCCGAAGGCGCGCAGCAGCACCTCGCCGACGCCATAGGCCACGCCGCCGCCGCCCTCGATGAAACGGGCACTGCCGTAACGATCGTCGGGCAGCGGCTCGCGCGCAATGCCGCCGCGCACCTGCCAGGACAGACTCGGGAAGAAACGGTCGCGCGGCGCCAGACTGAACACCCGGGCCGCATCGAGACGTTCCAGCTTCACGTCGCCGTCATCGTATACGCGCAGCTCGGTATCGAGGATTTCCAGTTCGGCACCGCGCAGATAGCCGGTCGGCGGATCGAGCAGGTCGTGGTAGCTCGGACGCCAGCCGAGGATGACGAAATCATCGCCGGCGCCATCCAGCCCGCCGGGCGACTGTCCGCCGCCGCCGAGCCACAACCGCCGCGTGCGGTGCCCCTGCTCCGGCGCCGCCGGCGGCACCACCTGTGCCAGCGGCTTTTCGCCCGAGGCGTTGATCTCCCGCAACAGGGCCAGCGAACGCTCGGCCATCAGCGCATCGCGGCCGACGACCTTGCGGGCCCGGTAGACGATCTGCGCATAGGCCGTTGCGAGCACGGCCGCCTGGCGATCGCGCGGCAGGGCGACGAAGGCCGGATCGTCGGTGCGCGCCTGCCCGGCAAAGAACCCGAGCGCCAGCTCCCGCTCGGCGGGGTTCAGATTTTCCACCCGCGCGCGCAGTTCGCGTTCGGCCGACGGGCGCAGGACCGGCGCCTGCGCAATGCCGGCGTCGGCGACGCCGCGGATGGTATTGACGGGCACTTCCGAAAGCCGGAAGTCGTCGGTGAGCTTCAGCCCCGGGCGCGCCGCCTCAAGGATTTCCAGCAGGCGGTAGGAACAGTTCTCGTCGAAAAAGTAGTAATCGAAACGGATGCCGCGCAGTTCCCACAGATGGTCGACGAGGAATGCCGTTTCCGTCGCCGTAAGGTCGAGCGGATATTCCCAGAGGTCGCGGTTTTCCATGCGGCCGTATTGCTGGATCTTGGCAAAATACTGCTCGACCATGAAGCGGCCGGGATAGCCGCCGCCGATGCCCTTCCAGATATAGAGGATCGAATTGTCGCCGGGCACGATGTCGGCGCCGAAGCTGATCGCCCACGACAACAACACGCTGGAATCGGCATCTGCCGGCGGATCGATGCGCAGCAGCGTGTGGCCGAACATCGACGACGGGCTGTTGAGATAGGAACCGGGGAACACCAGCGTCACGCGACCGGCCGGCATCGGCGTTCGCCATTCGGCGTATTCCGCGCACAGTGCCAGCGGTTCGTAGGGCGCTGCGCCGAGCTTGCCGGCCAGCCAGCGGTAACGGGCGACATAACGGCAGCGCGCCGTCGCATCGCCGTCGACGAACAGCGCACGCACCGTGGCATCGAGCTCGGCCTGCGGATCGTCGGCACCGTTCCCGGCCAGGAAGAAGGCCGGATCGTCGATGTAGCTGCGCCCGCGGTCGCGCAGGGTGCCGCCACGATTGATGTGCAGCAACGCACGCCACTGCGGATCGGCGGCCAGTTGCAGGACGCGGGCGCGCTCCGTCAGGTCCTCCGTCGCCGCGATCGCGGCCGGGAACGGCAGGAAGAGAACACACAGCAGCAGGCAGCGAAACATCATGCGGGAAGGGGCGACGGAAAACGAAAAGGGCGCGGATGCGTATGGCGGAAACGAAAATGCCCCGGGAAACCCCGGGGCATTCCGTCAGGCGGGATGGATCAGGCCGCGTACTTGGCCAGCTGCGCGTCCTGCTTCATCAGGTCGAGCAGCGCCGTGACGAATTCACCGGAGGTGACGTCGGCACGCGGGAACAGCGTGGAGAAGTTCTGGTGGGCCAGCTGCGAGAAGGCCGCGCGGTCTTCCGGCTGCACGCCCATCAGGACGGCCAGCGCGGTCAGGGCGTCACCCTGGCCGACGGCGGTGTCGGCCGCGATTTCATCCAGCATGGTGGAGGTCATGCCGATCAGCGATTTGCCGTTGTAGCTCAGCTTGCCGCTGGTCGAGCAACCGTTGGTGCCGGTGGTCATGCCGAAGGTGGCATTGCCGGAAGTACCGTTGGTGATGGTGGCGAGCAGGTGCATCGGCAGGCCGGACTGGCCCTTGAGAAGCATGTTGCCCCAGCCGCAACCCGGACCGCCCGGGGCTTCAGCCATGGCGGTGGTGGAGGCGCCGATGAGTGCCGCTGCGATGATGAGCTTCTTCATTCCATGTCTCCGCTTGTTGTTTGGATATCCAGCCGTCGTTGGACGACCCCCGGATCATAGCCCCGGACCGCGGGCCGCTGGCAACCCGCCCTCAGTCGATTTGCAGCAGGAATGTGACCGGCCCGTCGTTGACCAGCGAGACTTTCATGTCGGCACCGAACCGGCCGGTCTCGCAATGGCCGCGCCGGGCACGCACGGCCGCCACGAACTGCTCATAAAGTGAGCGCCCGAGGTCCGGCGGCGCCGCCGGCGTGAAGCTGGGCCGGTTGCCGCCGGTCGTGTCGGCCGCCAGCGTGAACTGCGACACCACCAGCACGCCGCCGTCGATGTCGGTCACCGAACGGTTCATCTTCCCGGCCTCGTCGGCGAACACCCGGTAGGCCAGCACCCGCTCCGCCAGCCGGCGGCCCTTCGCATCGTCGTCCCCGCGCTCGACGCCGAGGAACACCAGCAGCCCGGGCCCGATGCGGCCGACGGTTTCGCCGTCGACCTGCACGCTGGCCTCGCGCACCCGCTGCAACAGCGCCTTCATGCGGCCGCCCCGCTGCCGTCGCCGCGCACGAGCGGATGCAGGCGGCGCGCGAAATCGTCGGTGGCCCGGATCAATGCCCGGGTAATGCCGGGCTCGGTCACCGCATGGCCGGCATCGGGCACGATCACCAGCTCGGCCTGCGGCCAGGCGCGATGCAGGTCAAAGGCCTGTTCCACCGGGCACACGATGTCGTAGCGGCCGTGGACGATCACGCCGGGAATCCCGGCCAGCCGGTGCGCGTCCCGCAGCAACTGGCCGGGTTCGAAGAAGGCCCGGTTCACGAAGTAGTGGTTCTCGATGCCGGCGAATGCCAGCGCGACCTGCGGATCGCGGTAATGCGCCTCCAGCGACGGATCGGGATGCAGCGTCGCGCAACGCCCTTCCCACACGCTCCACGCGATCGCGCAGCGTTCGCGCTCGGCACGGTCGGCACCGGTCAGGCGGCGGCGGTAGGCCTGCATCAGGTCGGCGCGCTCGGCTTCCGGAATCGGCGCCAGGTAGTCCTGCCAGTAATCGGGGTACACGCGGTCGGCACCGGACTGGTAGAACCAGTCGAGATCGCGCGGCCGGCAGAGGAAAATGCCGCGCAGCACAAGGCCGAGTACGCGCTGCGGATGCCGCTGCGCGTATGCCAGCGCCAGCGTCGAACCCCAGCTGCCGCCGAAGACCAGCCAGCGCTCGATGCCCAGCGTCGCGCGGATGCGCTCCATGTCGTCGGCCAGCGACCAGGTGTCGTTGCCGGCCAGTTCGGCATGCGGCGTCGAGCGGCCGCAGCCCCGCTGGTCGAACAGCACGATGCGATAGTGCTGCGGGTCGAAATAGCGCCGGTGCAGCGGCGAACAACCGCCGCCCGGACCGCCATGCAGGAACACGACGGGAATGCCCCGCGGATTGCCGCACTCCTCGACATGCAGCACGTGCGGTGCATCGACTGCCAGCGGGAAACTGCGATACGGCTCCGTTTCGGGATACAGGTCGGCCGGATTCATGCCCCGTTGGCTGCCTTGCCCTGCAGGCGCGCGAAATGTTGCTGGGTGAGTTCAAGGAAGCGCGGCGTGTGGCCGGCATCGGCGTGCACCGGATCGCCGAATTCGTCTTCGGCCACCTTGTCGCCCTTCACGTAGGGAAACGAAGTCTCGACTTCGGTGAGCGCCGCCGCGAGCAACTGAGCTGCCATGGCCGACTCGTTGCCGTCGGCGAACATGTCGGCCAGCGCCGCGATCTGCGCCGCGGTGTGGAGCGGAACGCGAATCTGCAGCTCGCGGGTCGCAGCCGGCATCGCCGGCACCTGCCCCCAGTCCTGCACCAGCTCGCGGATTCTCATGTCGACCTCCTGGCGCGGAAATCCCGCACCGTTTCAGCCTACTCCGGTCCCGCGGCAAAAAAAACGGGGCGCCGCAGCGCCCCGTTTGTCCGGCCGTTACGGCCGCCGGTATCCCGGTTACTTGAGCGCGGCGTTGGCGGCGCGCTTGCGGTCGTTTTCCTTCAGGAACTTCTTGCGCACGCGGATGTTGACCGGCGTGACCTCGACCAGCTCGTCGTCCTCGATGAATTCGAGGGCGCTTTCCAGGGTCAGGCGGATCGGCGGGGTCAGGATGATGTTCTCGTCGGAACCCGAGGCACGCATGTTGGTGAGCTGCTTGCCCTTGGTGGGGTTGACCACCATGTCGTTGCCGCGCGAGTGGATGCCGACCACCATGCCTTCGTACACCTCGACACCCGGCTCCACGAACAGACGTCCGCGTTCCTGCAGGTTGAACAGCGCATAGCCCAGCACGCCGCCGTTGACCATCGAGATCATCACGCCGTTGGGGCGGCCGGCGACCTCACCGGATTTCGCCGGGCCGTAGTGCGAGAAGCTGGAGGTCAGGATGCCGGTGCCGGAAGTCAGCGTCAGGAACTCGCTGCGGAAACCGATCAGGCCGCGCGACGGCATCGAAGCCTCGATGCGCACCCGGCCCTTGCCGTCGAGCACCATGTCGGTCATCTCGCCCTTGCGCAGGCCGAGCTGCTCCATCACCACGCCCTGGTGCTGCTCCTCGACGTCGAAGATCACGTTCTCGAACGGCTCGTGAACCTCGTCGCCGACCTGCTTCATGATCACTTCCGGACGCGATACGCCCAGCTCGAAGCCTTCGCGGCGCATGTTCTCGATCAGGATCGCCAGGTGCAGCTCGCCGCGACCGGAGACCTTGAACTTGTCCGGCGAATCGCCCGGCTGCACGCGCAGCGCGACGTTGTGCAGCAGTTCCTTGTCGAGGCGATCCTTGATGTTGCGCGAGGTCACGTACTTGCCGTCCTGGCCGGCGAACGGCGAATCGTTCACCTGGAAGGTCATGCTCACCGTCGGCTCGTCGACCGACAGCGGCGGCAGCTGCTCGATGTTCTGCGGATCGCAGATGGTGTCGGAAATCTTGAGGTCCGGGATGCCGGTAATGCAGACGATGTCGCCGGCGGTGGCTTCCTGCACCTCGACGCGCTCCAGACCCATATGGCCCATCACCTGCAGGATCTTGCCGTTGCGCTTGTTGCCGTCGCGGTCGATCACCGCGACGGTGGTGCCCGGCTTCACCTTGCCGCGCACGATGCGGCCGATGCCGATGATGCCGACGTAGTTGTTGTAGTCCAGCTGCGAGATCTGCATCTGGAACGGCGCGTCGATGTCGACCACCGGCGGCTTGACGTTGTCGATGATGGTCTGGAACAGCGCGGTCATGTCGCTGCCGATCTTGTCCGGCGCCATGCCGGCGACGCCGTTGAGCGCACTGGCGTAGACGATCGGGAAATCGAGCTGCGTTTCGTTGGCGCCCAGACGGTCGAACAGATCGAACACCTGGTCGACGACCCAGTTCGGGCGGGCGCCCGGGCGATCCACCTTGTTCACCACCACGATCGGGTTCAGGCCCTGCGCGAACGCCTTCAGCGTCACGAAGCGGGTTTGCGGCATCGGGCCGTCCATCGCGTCGACCAGCAGCAGCACGCAGTCGACCATCGACAGCACGCGCTCCACTTCGCCGCCGAAATCGGCGTGCCCCGGGGTGTCGACGATGTTGATGCGGTATTCGGTGCCGGTGCGGGCATCCGTCCAGCGGATCGCCGTGTTCTTGGCCAGGATGGTGATGCCGCGTTCTTTCTCGAGATCGTTCGAGTCCATGACCCGCTCGCCGACGTCGACCCGCGTGTTGAGCGTGCCGGACTGCTTGAGCAGCTTGTCGACCAGCGTGGTCTTGCCGTGGTCGACGTGGGCGATGATGGCGATGTTGCGGATGTTCTGGACTGCGGAGGACATGGGAGCGTTACCGGTGAGAGCCGCGCGGGCGGAATCCGGCCGGGGGCCGGAAAAAAGGCGCGCGAGTATACACCGGCAAACGCAGCCGTCCGGTTACGGTTTCCCCTCAGCCCCGGCATTCGGCCGGGTCCCGGTACCTTGCCGCCCGGGACCCGGGCCGGCCGGTCACCGGTCGGCCCGGATCGTCGACGGGGCACGACTGCCGGGCCACGGGTCTATACTCCGCGCCCCGCGACCGACCCCTGCCGACGATCCGGCCCGTGCCATGACCACCCCCATCCGCCGCCGCGCCCTCGCCCTCCTCTCCGGCGGCCTCGACTCCCTGCTCGCGGTCCGCACCGTCCAGAACCAGGGGATCGAGGTCGAGGCGGTGAATTTCTTCACCGGTTTCTGCGTCGAAGGCCACACCCACGCCATCCGCGAACGCGAGCAGAAGAAGCCCAAGCGCAACAACGCGCTGTGGAGCGCCGAGCAGCTCGGCATCAAGCTGCACATCGAGGACATCAGCGCGGAGTACAAGGAGGTGGTCCTGAATCCGAAACACGGGTACGGCGCCAACCTGAACCCCTGCCTCGACTGCAAGATCTTCATGGTCGGCAAGGCCAACCTGATGCTGAACAAGGCGCGCACACTGGCCGCCGACGGCGGCTTCGACTTCATCATCACCGGCGAAGTCATGGGCCAGCGACCGAACAGTCAGCTCAAGCACAAGCTGCCGATCATCGCCCGCGAATCCGGCGCCGACGACCGCCTGCTGCGGCCGCTGTCGGCGAAACTGCTGCCGCCGACCCTGCCGGAACGCGAAGGCTGGGTGGACCGCGAAAGACTCCACGATTTCTCCGGCCGCAACCGCAAGCCGCAGTTCGCCCTGGCGCGCGAGTTCGGTTTCACCGACTGGGCCACACCCGCCGGCGGCTGCTGCTTCCTGACCGACGAGAACTATTCGCGCAAGCTCGCCGATCTCTGGCAGGCACGCGGCGAGCGCGAATACGAACTCGACGACATCATGCTGCTGAAGGTCGGCCGCCACCTGCGGCCGGCTCCGCACTTCAAGCTGATCGTCGCCCGCGAGGACGGCGAGAACAATTTCATGATGGGTTACCGCCGGCAGTTCGCCCACGTGATGCCGGTCGATCACGGCGGCCCGTTCATCCTGGTGGACGGCAAGCCGACCGCCGACGACCTGCTGCTGGCCGCCCGTATCGGCGGCCGCTTCGGCCAGGCCCGCGAACGCGAGCGGGTACAGATGGAGGTCACCGATGCCTCCGGCGTCAGCCGGCTCGTCGAGGTGGCTCCCCTGAAGGCCGCCGAGATCCCCGAAAGCTGGTACGTCTGATGGCCAGGCACGTACTCGACGCCCGCCGGCTGCTGTGCCCGCTGCCGGTGATCCGAACCCAGAACGCCATCCGGACACTGGCCCCCGGGGACGTCCTGGAGGTCACCGCGACGGATCCCGGGGTGCTGCAGGACATCCCCGCCTGGTGCCGGGTGCACGGTCACCGGGTGCTCGAGGCCTGGCGGGACGGCGCAGAAATCCGGGTCGACATCGAGGTCTGCGCCCCGAAAGCACCATGAAGGTGCATTCTGCCCACCCGGTCGCCCCATATTGGGGCTACGCTCTCCGCCCCGCCGTTCCAGCTTCTTGATTCCATGTGCCTTCCCAAGAGCAGGCCGGTGGCACAGTATTTGCTCCCCCGAGGGGCACGCCCCGCGCGGCATTTTTCTCCGGCGGGTTTTTCGCCGGTTCCGGCATTTCACTACCAGTCAGTTGTTTCCGGGAGGAACACATGGCCAAGAAGACGCTCCAGCTGATCAAGGACCACGAGGCGAAGTGGGTCGACATCCGCTTCACCGACACTCGTGGCAAGGAACAACATGTCACCTTCCCGGCTTCCGCCATTGACGAAAGCACGTTCGAAACCGGCGTGATGTTCGACGGCTCTTCCATCGCCGGCTGGAAAGGCATCGAAGCCTCCGACATGATCCTCAAACTGAACGACGAGACCTCCTACCTCGATCCGTTCTACGAAGACACCACCGTCGTCGTCACCTGCAACATCATCGAGCCGTCGACCATGCAGGTTTACGAGCGCGATCCGCGCTCGATCGCCATGAAGGCCGAGCAGTACCTGAAGTCCACCGGTATCGCCGACACCTGCTACTTCGGTCCGGAACCGGAATTCTTCATTTTCGACGGCGTGAAGTGGCGTTCGGAAATGGGCGGCCAGTCCTACTCCATCCACTCCGACGAAGCCGCGTGGGAAGTCCACGGTGACCAGGCCGGCGGCGAAACCGGTCGCGGCCACGGCGGCCACCGTCCGACCGTCAAGGGCGGCTATTTCCCGGTTCCGCCGGTCGATTCGCTGCACGACATCCGCGCTGCGATGTGCAACACCATGCAGGCCGTCGGCCTCGTCGTCGAGTTGCACCACCACGAAGTCGCCAACGCCGGTCAGTGCGAAATCGGGGTCAAGTTCAACACCCTGGTCCGCAAGGCCGACGAGATCCAGCAGCTGAAATACATCGTGCACAACGTGGCGGCCGCCTACGGCAAGACCGCGACGTTCATGCCGAAGCCGCTGATCGGCGACAACGGCTCGGGCATGCACTGCCACCAGTCGCTGTGGAAAGACGGCAAGAACCTGTTCTCCGGTGACGGCTACGCCGGTCTGTCCGAGACCGCGCTGTACTACATCGGCGGCATCATCAAGCACGCGAAAGCACTGAACGCCTTCACCAACCCGCTCACCAACAGCTACAAGCGTCTGGTGCCGGGCTTCGAAGCGCCGGTCATGCTGGCCTACTCGTCGCGCAACCGTTCGGCCTCCATCCGGATCCCGTACGTTGCCAACCCGAAGGCCCGCCGCATCGAAGTGCGCTTCCCGGATCCGGGCTGCAACCCGTACCTCGGCTTCGCCGCGATGATGATGGCCGGTCTCGACGGCATCCAGAACAAGATCCACCCGGGCGACCCGGCCTCCAAGGACCTGTACCACCTGCCGCCGGAAGAGTCCGCCAAGATCCCGACCGTTTGCCACTCGCTGGAAATGGCCCTGGACGAGCTGAAGAAAGACAGCGCCTTCCTGCTGAAGGGCGGCGTGTTCACGCAGGAAATGCTCGATGCCTACATCGAGCTGAAGATGAACGACGTCACCCGCCTGCGCATGACGCCGCACCCGATCGAGTTCGACATGTACTACAGCTGCTGATCCTCCCGGACAGCCTCTGTGGAAGGCCCCCGCAAGGGGGCCTTTTTTTTGCCCGTCGATGGCCGCACGACGACCATCCGGGGAACCCGGCAGCCGGCACGGCGTCCGATCAGGTATGTTGGAAGCCGACATGGAGAACACCGTCATGCGCCTGCTGCCCGTCCTGCTGTTTCCATTGCTCCTGCTGTCGGCCGGGGTCGCCGCGGCCGACATCTATCGCCACGTCGATGCCCGGGGCAACGTGAGCTACAGCGACCAGGCCCCCGAGTCCGATGCGGAGCCCGTGGAGCTGCCACCGCTCAACCAGATGCCCGGTCACCCGCCTCCGGCGGGGTCCGGCATGCCGCCGGCAGTGCCCGGGGTCGGCAGCGGCACATCCACGCCTCCCCCGCCCGTCATTACCGCCTATGAATCGCTGACCCTGCAGGGCATCACGGATGGCGCCACCTTCCGCGATCCGGAACACGGGATTTCGCTGCAGGCCGTGGTATCTCCCGGGATGCGCGCCGGAGACCGCCTTTTGATACGGCACAACGGTGTCGACGCCTCCGATAGCGGGAGCCTGGTGATTCCCCGCCTCGAGCGGGGCACGCATACCTTCACCGCCGTGGTGACCGATCCCCGGGGCGAAGTCGTGCTGACCTCGGACAGCGTCACCATCCATGTCTTCCGCACCGCCGTGCGCAAGAAAAAGTCCCCCTGACCCGTTACGGCTTCGCGGATGCCCCGTTTTGGGGCATTCAGGCATAATTCTCCTCGTCCGCCGCTGGTCCGGAACTTGCTTTGTAGGGTTCCGTGACCCTATGGAGCCCGGGGATGAGCATCTCCTCCCTGCACAAACGCCTGCTCGACGGCCTCAACACGGCCGTGCTGCTGCTCGACCGCGAGCTGCGGGTGCAATACGCGAACCCGGCAGCCGAAATGCTGCTGTCGGTCTCGGCGTCGCGCCTGGTCGGCGAGCCGTTGCCGGCCTGCTTTCTGGCTGAACAGGACGCCCGCCAGGCCCTGCGCTCGGCCATCGACAACAGCCATCCGTTTTCCAAACGCGAGGCGACCCTGCACGTCACTCCCTTCCACCAGGTGACGGTCGACTACACCGTGTCGCCGCTGATCGAACCCGGGCAACCGGTGCAGCTGCTGATGGAACTGCAGCAGATCGACCGCCTGCAGCGCATCAGCCGGGAAGAGGCACTGATCGCCGGCCACAACGCCACCCGCGCCCTGGTGCGCGGCGTCGCCCATGAAATCAAGAACCCGCTGGGCGGTATCCGTGGCGCGGCCCAGCTGCTCGAACGCACGCTGGACGACGGCTCCGAGCTGCGCGAATACACGCGGGTGATCATCGACGAGGCCGATCGCCTGCGCACGCTGGCCGACCGCATGCTCGGACCGCGCAACCTGCCGCAAATCCGGCCGGTGAGCGTGCTGGAAACCCTGGAGCGGGTCCGCAACCTGGTGCAGGCGGAAACACCGGACGCCGTCGACTTCGTGCGCGACTACGATCCCAGCCTGCCGGAAATTTCCGCCGACCCGGACCAGCTGGTACAGGTACTGCTGAACATCGTCCGCAACGCCCGCCAGGCCATCAGCGAGTATCCGCAGCAACCGGAGCGGGGCCGCATCGTGCTGCGCACCCGCGCCATGCGGCAGGTCACCATCGGTGCGCTGCGGCATCGTCTCGTATGCCGCATCGAGATCGAGGACAACGGCCCCGGCATTCCGCGCGACATGCTGGACCGGATCTTCTTCCCCATGGTCAGCGGCCGCGCCAGCGGCACCGGCCTCGGTCTGTCGATCGCGCAATCGATCGTCAACCAGCATCACGGACTCATCGAGTGCGACAGCGTGCCCGGACGCACGGTTTTCAGCATCCTCCTTCCCTTCGAACAGCCGGCGAACACGCACGGCCAGGTAACCCGCCATGACACGAAATGAACAGGTCTGGATCATCGACGACGACAAGTCGATCCGCTGGGTGCTGGAACGCGCGATGGCCCAGGAGAAAATCGCCACCCGCTCCTGGTCCGATGCCGACGATGCGCTGAACGCGCTGGACGACGGTTTACCGGACGTCATCGTCAGCGACATCCGCATGCCGGGTACCGACGGCCTGAAGATGCTCGGCATCATCCACAACAAGCACCCGGAGCTGCCGATCATCATCATGACCGCGCACTCCGATCTCGACAGTGCGGTCGCCAGCTATCAGGGCGGCGCCTTCGAATACCTGCCGAAACCGTTCGACGTCGACGAAGCCGTGGCGCTGGTCAAGCGCGCCCTGGAGCAGCGCCGCGAGAAGACGGCGCCGGCACCGGTGCCCGAGAAGAAGAGCCTCAGCACGGAAATCATCGGTAACGCGCCGGCCATGCAGGAAGTCTTCCGCGCGATCGGCCGCCTGTCGCACAGCAACGTCACCGTGCTGATCAACGGCGAGAGCGGCACCGGCAAGGAACTGGTGGCCCGGGCCCTGCACCGCCATTCGCCGCGCGCCGCCAAGCCTTTCGTCGCCCTCAACATGGCGGCCATCCCGCGCGACCTGATCGAGTCAGAACTTTTCGGCCACGAAAAGGGTGCCTTCACCGGCGCCACGGAGAAACGCACCGGCCGTTTCGAGCAGGCCAACGGCGGCACGCTGTTCCTCGACGAAATCGGCGACATGCCGATCGAGGCGCAGACCCGCCTGCTGCGCGTGCTGGCCGACAGCGAGTTCTACCGCGTCGGCGGTACCACACCGATCAAGGTCGACGTACGCATCATCGCCGCCACCCACCAGAACCTCGAAGGCCTGGTGAAAGAAGGCCGCTTCCGCGAAGACCTGTTCCACCGCCTCAACGTGATCCGCGTACACTTGCCCCGCCTGGCCGAACGACGCGAGGACATTCCGCAGCTGGCTGCCCACTTCCTGAAGACGGCAGCACGCGAAATGAACGTGGAGCCGAAAGTCCTGCGCGCCGATACCGCCGATTTCCTGTCCGCATTCGATTGGCCGGGCAACGTCCGTCAGCTGGAGAACACCTGTCGCTGGCTGACGGTCATGGGCTCCGGCCGCGAAATCCTGATCGACGATCTGCCGCCGGAACTGCGCAGCGCGGAGGGGATGGTCAGCGAAGGAGCCGACTGGGAAGGCGCCCTGCGGCACTGGGCCGACCGCGAACTGGCACGCGGCGGCCGGGCCATCCTCGACAATGCGGTGCCGGCCTTCGAACGCATCATGATCGAGACCGCGCTGCGGCATACTGCCGGCCGCCGGCGCGACGCCTCCCTGCTGCTCGGATGGGGGCGCAACACACTTACCCGCAAGATCAAGGAGCTCAACCTCGAGGAGCGGCTGCGCAAGGCCAATCTGGACGCCGGCGACGACGAGTGAGGGCGCCCGTCGCCCCCGTCGGCCGTCGGTAGCCGGTATGGTGTGGCGCCGCCCGTTCCGCCGCCTAGAATCACCGTTTGGCCTTCCGACCATCCGGGACTTCGCGCATGCACCGATTCACCGTTTCGGCAGCACTCCTCTGGCTACTCACCGCCGGCAGCCAGGCCGCCATGTACGTCGACCGTTCCCAGCTCACCTTCAAGCCGGGGCAGGCCGGGCGCCAGGACCTGACCATCACCAACCCCGACAACGAGACGCTGTACGTCAAGGTTGAGGTCTCGGAAATCCTCGGCGCCGGCACCGAAAACGAGGAACGTCGCGTGGCGAAGGCCGCTGACGACATCCGGCTGCTGGCCACGCCGAACAAGCTGGTGATCCCGCCGGGACAACAGAAAACGGTACGGCTGGTGAATCTGGCCGGTCACGGTGACAGCGAGCGTGTCTACCGCGTCAACGTCACGCCGGTAGTGGGCAAGCTGGATGTTCCCGACGGCCAGGGCCTGCAGGTGAAAGTCGTTGTCGCCTATGACCTGCTGGTGCTGGTCGCGCCGGCCAAACCGACACCGTCCCTGCTCGCCGAACGCAACGGAAACTCGATCAGTTTCCGCAACACCGGCAACACCAACATCTACCTCTACAACGGGCAACAGTGTCCGGCAGCGGATGCCCCCGCCACGGAATGCAGGAACGTCAACGGAAAACGGCTCTATCCCGGCAACGAATGGATCACCACCCTGCCGTTCGACCGACCGGTGGATTTCTTCCTCGACATCCTCGACACCCACGAAAAACGTCGCTTCGACTGATTGCCACGGTGGATCGGTACGACAGGCCGCGATCAATGCGCAGGAAGGCTCGATTCGCACCACAGGCACTCGCCCTGCTGCTGGCGTGCCCGCTCGTATTTGCGGCAGACAGCGCCCCGTCGCTCGGCGAACCCCGGACCAACACATCGCCGGCCTTCCACGTCGCCCCCATCAAGGCGAAGAAGAAAAAGGCCAGCGGCAAGAAAGCCGCCGCAAAGAAAAAGCTGGCGGAGGCCCCGAAGGAATCCGCGCCGCGACCCGCCACCCGGGTCGATACGTCGACCGCAGCCGAAACGGTCACCGAACCCGCGGCCACGCCGGCCGACGATCCCGCGCCGGCCACCGCCGTTCCGGTTCCGGCCCCGGAGATCCGTAGCGCACCCCCGGAAGAATTCGCCGCCCTGCTGGAACCGCAACGTACGGCAATCGACGTGTACTACGGCGGGGAATTCCTGCTCACCACGCTCGCGGAATACACGCCGGACAGCATCGAATTCATAGAGCCCGCCGCCGTCATTGCCCGCCTGCCCAACGTCGTCAGCCGGCTCGCGCTGACCAACCACCTGACCGGCCAGCTGTCGCGCAACAGCGAACTGACCTGCCGCGGCGAACAACAATCGGGCTGCGGCACGCTGACCCCCGATTTCATCGGCGTCATCTTCGACGAAACCCGCTTCCGCGCCGATCTGTTCGTGCATCCGGAAATGCTCATGACGACGGCCGCCCCCGTCTCGCCCTACCTGCCGTCGCCGGCCACCGACCAGACCGGCTTGTCGCTGGTACAAAACATCAATGCTGTTTCCAGCATCGATGCGCTCGGCAACAACAGCCACAATATCGCCGGCACCACCCATGTTGGCAGCGGCATGCAGCGCGTGTATTCCAGCTGGCACAACACCGACTATCAGGATTTCTCCGTCGAAGAGCTGGCATGGCAGAAGGACACGCACCGGCACGAATACAACGCCGGCCTGTTCCGCGCCCGGCCCGGCATGCTGTCATTCGTGCGCGACGAATACCTGGCCGGAGCCGGCTTCGGGCGCTCACTGAAAACACGGACCGACATCGAACAGGTGCTTGGCACGGAAATCGTCGTTTTCCTGACGAGTCGCAGCCAGGTCGATATCTACAAGGATGGCCGCCTGCTGAGCTCGCGTTTCTATCCGGCCGGCAAACAGGTGCTGGACACCTCGCGCCTGCCGTCGGGCGCCTACGACATCGAAGTACGCATCATCGACGCCAGCGGCCAGCAGCGTTCGCAAATGCGCTTCTTTTCGCGCTCGAGCCTGTTCGCACCGAAGGACATTCCGCTCTACCACCTTGAAGCCGGGCTGGTGGTGAATCCCGACCCCGACGAAACACTGCCGCGGGACGACGGCAACTGGCAGGCCCGCAGCAGTTACCGTTACCGCTACCGTGAAGATATCGGCTTGAGTGCCGGTCTGGCCGCCACCGATACCCACGCACTGCTTGAAGGCGGTGCCGGCTGGCTGCACCCGGCCTTCCAGGCATCGGCACTCGCCATGCTCTCGACGCAAGGCGACAAGGGCATCGCGCTGCATGCTTTCGGCCGCTGGCGCGATCTGTCCGGTACCGCCAGCCACCGTCGCGTATGGGCTGAATTCGCACCCGGCGAAACCGACGATTACCAACTGGTCGGCAGCGATGTGTCGCAACAGTACGCCACACTCAGTTATCCGGTGCTCGGCGGCATGCTGCAGGCCAGCGCCGACATCAACCAGAGCAGCATCGGCAATAGCGAACTGTATTCGCTGCGCTATCTGCAGCCCTGGCGCCTGGGCTGGCTGCAAACCGTCAATCTGGTCGCGGAAGTCGCGCGTCAGGATGGCGACCTGTTCACCCAGATCGGCATCGAGTTGCAGCACTCGACGACGCACTGGTCCGGCGGCGGCAACATCGGCGCGCAGTCGCAGGACATGGAATCCGGCGGCAGCGAAACCCGGGTCGTCGGCAGCCTGAACGCCGGCTGGCGCGACGCCGACATCCGGCCGGAAGACATTGAGGTGCAGGCACGCGTCACCGCCGACGAAAGCTCCACCGTAGCCGGGCTGGAGGGCACCCACGCATCGCACCTGGGCCGCCTTGAAATCGGTGTCGAACACGTCGACAGCGAAACGCTCACCGGCGCCCGCAGTTCGGCCAGCTACGACACCAACATCGTCGCCACGCGCAACGGCGTGACCTTTGGCGGCCAGCAGCTGGCGCCTTCCGCCGTCGTCATCGACATCCGCGGCAGCGCCCGGGATGCGCTGTTCGACGTACTGATCGACGGGCGCCGGGTAGTATCGGCGCCCGCCGGAAAGCGCACGATCGTTCCGCTGGCACCCTACGCCCGCTACCGGATCCAGTTGCTGGATCGCGGCACCACCTTCATGACCTACGACGACAAGCCGCGCGATGTCGTGATCTATCCCGGCAACGTGCTGACGCTCGGCTGGGAAGTCGAAAACGTGATGGTCGGTGTCGGCCGGATCATCCTCACTGAGCGCGTCTGTTCGTCGCTCGACGAAACCTGCCACGACATCAAGGTACCGCTGCGCAGCGCGATGATCGGCGGGACGGCCGGCTTTGCCATGACCGACGAAGACGGTCGCTTCCAGGCCGAGATGACGGCATCGACCCGGCAGATTTCCGCGAAGAAGCGCTCCATCTCCTGCGACATGACGCTGGCCGAACCGCGACTGGTCAACGGCATCGCCGACTTCGGCGACATCCCCTGCGTACCGGCGACCGCCGAACCCGGCACCGACGACGACACGTCGCGCGACGGAGCCGGGCATCGCATCCGCGAGAACGACCCGATCAGCGGCCAGCGCATCGACCAGGCCGCCGCCGATTGAGCCCGCGCGCTTATTGCGTCCGGTAGGTGAGCGTCAGCACACCGGTGTAGGCGCCGGTGGCCGCCGCTGCGGCCAGGCTGGCGGCCGTCACCGTAACCGCCACCGTGGCGTTGTTGGACACTCCGCCGTTGCAGCCGTCGCCGGCCGTCCACGCATTGGTCCGGTTGGCGAGCGCGACTCCCGTCGTCAGCGCAGCAGCGCCGGTGCCGTCATTCCAGGTAGCGGCGTAGGGAATGGTGGCGGCCCCGTTGGCCAGGGTGAAGGCGCCACCGGCGCCACTACCGGTCGCCGTGATGCTGTAGAGCCCTGCCGAGTTCCGGTAGATACACAGGGTGTCGCTGCCGGTCATGTTGCCGACCCCGCTCCAGGTGCCCAGCGGGATGTCGTTCAGCTGGCTGATGCGTGCCACGGTGGGAATGTTGATGGTCAGGGTGACCGTCGCCGAATGGGTTTTGCGGCCGGCACCCGCGTTGGTCACCACGACGTTGAAACTGCGCGTGTAGCTGCCCGGTGCCAGGCTGCGCAGATTGGCATCGAGCACGCGCAGCGTGATGCGCCCGTTGTCGTTGCCCGGGCAGCCGGTGCTGCTGTTGCCGGTCATTACCCGCGCGGTAGCGACATTGGGCGACAGCGTGTAGGCAGTGCCGGCCAGCAGATCGCGCCAGCCCACGTCGACCGCCACTCCGGGCCCGACGCCGCCGGCCCACAGCGCATAGGCCTGCGCCGTACCGCCGATGTTCACGTTGACGTCGTAGGGCAACACGGTCGTGCCGGGCGGAAACGCCTCGGCAATCGACTCGGTGCAGAAATTCCACTGCTGTACGACATCGCCACCGGTCCAGTTCACCGTGGCCGTATAGGTCAGTGGATCAATGGTGATCCGCGCCTGCGCCGTCGACATCCAGATCGACAGCAGCAGTCCCGTCACCAGCAGTCGTGCGATTCGCATGGCCATGGAAGTCTCGAAGCCCATTAGACGCGAGGCATATCCCCGCTGTCACCTGTATGCCGTCCTTGCCGGGCATCCGTGGACCGGAATGAAAATGAAAAAGCCGGACCTGCGCGCGCAGAGTCCGGCT
Organism: Pseudomonadota bacterium; assembly: GCA_049323295.1. Taxonomy (GTDB): domain Bacteria; phylum Pseudomonadota; class Gammaproteobacteria; order Pseudomonadales; family JADFDG01; genus JADFDG01. The sequence continues at coordinate 232,067 of JBMOON010000050.1, read as the reverse complement.
GCTTCAGCAACGCCGTTGCGGTTACTCGGACGTGAGGGTCAGCACCAGCGTGTCGCTGTGCGAACCGGTCACGGTCGCGGCTTCGATGTCGGTCGCCAGCACGCCAACCCCAACCGTCACGTTCGGCGTACCGCCGCAGGTGGTGCTGGTGGTTGCGGCGCCCGTCTGGCCGGTCAGCGCCGTGTTCTCGGTCAGGGCCGCGGCACCCCAGCTGACGGTGTAGGGAATCACGCTGGTGTTGCCGGCGTCTTCCAGTTCGAACGCACCGGCACCGTTGGTGCTGTCGGCGGTGATGCGGTAGTTACCGGTGATGTTGCGGTAGACGCACACGTCGTCGCTGCCGCTCATGTCGACGCCGGCGTAGGTGCCCAGCGGAATGTCGTTCAGGTTGGAGATGCGGACGATGTTCGGAACGGTCAGGGAAACGATCAGATTGCCGCTGGAGCTGGCCTGTGCCGGCGGAACCGCCACGCCGACGCTACCGTCGACAGCTGCCAGAGCGTTGCCTGCCACTACGCCGAGCGCCATGCCGGCGACAAGAGCCTTGAATTTCATTGTCTGAGCCTCTGCTTGAAGAAGATTTGCTTGTTTTTCGCTGTGTCCTGAGCCTTGTGCCGACCCGACCCATCCTTTCTTCCGGGATTGTTTTGCCGGATCAGGCGGTTTGCGTAATTTATGCGGAACACCGGCGATCTGAGAACCGGGTCACAGGTCCGCATATTCCGCAGAGCGACAAGCGGCCCCGCCGACCCGGCAGGGCAGGCCGGCGGTAAATAAAAATTAACTATTCAGATCAATGGGATATTGTCGGACCTTGGTGCCAAATCTAGAATATTGCTATAAGAGAAGGGCCGACTAAGCACGGAATCGCATAGAAAACCCCGACGAGTGGCGACTCCCGGGGCAAAATGACGCCCCCCAGCCCCCACCGGGATACCGCCCTGTTCCACATCATCCTGTTCCAGCCGGAGATTCCGCCGAATACCGGCAACATCATCCGCCTCTGCGCCAACACCGGCTGCCGGCTGCATCTGGTCCGGCCCCTGGGATTCGTGTGGGACGACCGGCGCCTGCGCCGGGCCGGTCTCGATTACCGGGAATGGGCCAGCGTGCAGCTGCACGATGACTTCGACGCCTGTCTGCAGGTGCTGGCAGATGCCCGGATTTTCGCGTTCACCACCCGCGGCGCGCACACCCTGCCGCAGGCCGACTTCCGGCCCGGCGACGCGTTGCTGTTCGGACCGGAAACACGCGGCCTGCCGCCGGGATTGCTGGCGCGCATCGCACCCGAGCGACAGTTGCGCATCCCGATGCAGCCGGACAGCCGCAGCATGAATCTCGCGAATGCGGTGTCGGTGGCGGTGTACGACGCGTGGCGCCGGCAGGGATACGCCGGCGCGGCGGATTGACGGGAAGGCGGGAAAACGCGCGGCGCATGCCGCGCGCGTTCAGTGCTTCGCCGCTTCGGCGGCGGCTTTCTTCTGCTGGCGGCGCTTAGACTCGATGTAGATCGAATCGAAATTCATCGGCTGCAACAGCATCTGCGGAAACGTGCCGCGCGACACGAGATCGGAAATGGTCTCGCGCGCGTAGGGGAACAGGATGCCCGGGCACTGCGCCGCCAGCAGCGGCTCCATGGCGGCTTCCGGACCATCTACGAAGAACACGCCGGCCTGCTGCACTTCGGCGATGTAGGCAACCTTCTCGCCGTTGCTGGCCTCGACGTTGATGGTCAGCACCACCTCGTACAGCGAATCGCCGATTTTCTGGGCGCCGCTGTTGAACTGCACCTTGGTTTCGGGCTTCCACTCGACGCCAAAGCTGTGCGGCGTGCCCGGCGCCTCGAAGGAAATGTCCTTCACATAGATGCGCTGGACGGCAATCTGCGGCTTTTTCTCGCCGGCTGCCGGCGTGTCGTTCTGTTCCGCCATGGGAAGTACCTTGTTGTTATGGCTGGTGGTGAGTGCTGGCGCGCTGCGGAAAGACGGCGATCACGCAGCAGTACCGGCGATCAGGCCGTCGAGCCGGCCCTCGCGCTCCAGCGCGTAGAGCTCGTCGAAACCGCCGACATGGTACTCGCCGATCCAGATTTGCGGAACGGTGCGGCGGCCGCTGCGAGCCATGACTTCCTGCCGCAGCGCGGGGTCGCGCGCGACGTCGATTTCACGGAATGCGGCCCCTTTGCGCCGGAGCAGCATCTTGGCCTGCACGCAGTAGGGGCAGACCGGCGTGGTGTAGACCAGGATTTCCGGACGGGCGTCGCTCATGGGGAACCTCGGGTGTCGTCTGCCGGAACCGATCTGGGGGGCCGGCATGGCGTCCTCAAGTGCCGTTCAGGCCTTCACCACCGGCAGGTTCTCGTTGCGCCAGGCCGCCACGCCGCCTGCCAGGCGGTACACCGGGGAGTGACCGGCCTTGAGCAGTTGCCTGGCCGCCTCCGGCGCGGCGTGTCCCATGGCACAGACAACCACCAGCGGCTTGCCCTTGTGCTTTTCCAGCTCTGCCAGCCGCGAAGCCAGTTGCGCCTGCGGGATGTGCAGGCTGCCGGCGATGTGGCCGCCGCGAAAATCGCTGTCGCTGCGGATATCGAGCAGCAGGGCATGGTCGCGGTTGACGACGGTGCCCAGCAGGGACGGGGACAGGACCCGGCCGCCGCTGCGCGACGTGGTCATGAACAACATGGTGGCGAGGATCACGAAGGCGGCCGACAGCAGCCAGTGATTGGAGATGAACTCGGGCAGGCGATCCATGGGGATGCGGGCAGGGTCGGGAACGGGCGCGCGAGTATAGCCCAGCCCCCGGCCGCCTCCGGTAGAATTCGCCGCCACCCGGGAGACCGTCCGGAACCTGTGCCGAGGCCTGCCATGACCGACCGGAAAAAACCTTTCGTCCTCGTCGTCCTCGACGGTTGGGGATACCGGGAAGAAACCGCCAACAACGCCATCCATGCGGCACACACGCCGGTATGGGACCGTCTGTGGCGCGACTACCCGCACGGTCTGGTTTCCGGTTCCGGCGAGGACGTCGGCCTGCCGGACGGTCAGATGGGCAACTCCGAAGTCGGCCACATGAATCTCGGCGCCGGCCGCATCGTCTACCAGGACTTCACCCGCGTCACCAAGTCGATCCGCGACGGCGACTTCTTCACCAACCCGGCGCTCGCCGGAGCTGTCGACAAGGCCGTGCGGAACGGCGGCGCAGTGCACATCATGGGTCTGCTGTCGCCGGGCGGCGTGCACTCGCACGAAGACCACCTGCACGCGATGGTCGATCTCGCCGTGCAGCGTGGCGCCGGGGCCGTATACGTACATGCCTTCCTCGACGGGCGCGACATGCCGCCGCGCAGCGCCGAACCGTCGCTGGCCGGCATGCGCGAGCATCTGCGCAGGACCGGCAAGGGCCGCGTGGCCTCCGTCGTCGGCCGCTATTACGCCATGGATCGCGACAACCGCTGGGAGCGCGTGGAGGCCGCGTACCGCCTGCTGACCGAGGGGGTCGGCGAGTTCCGCGCTGCCGATCCGGTACAGGCACTGCAGGAAGCCTACGCGCGCGGCGAGAATGACGAATTCGTCAAGGCGACGGTGATTGCCGGCGCCCACGAAGAACCTGCCTGCATCCGCGACGGCGACGCCGTCGTGTTCATGAATTTCCGCGCCGACCGGGCCCGCCAGATCACCCGCGCCTTCGTGCAGGACGACTTCAAGGGTTTTGCCCGCCGCGTTCGCCCGGCACTGGCCGACTACGTCATGCTCACCGAGTATGCCGCCGACATCAAAACGTCCTGCGCCTATCCGGCATCGTCGCTGAGCAACGTGCTCGGCGAATATCTGGCCAGCCTCGGAAAAACGCAGTTGCGCATTGCGGAAACCGAAAAATACGCACACGTCACCTTTTTCTTCAGCGGCGGCCGCGAAGAACCCTTCGCCGGAGAGGACCGCATACTCGTGCCGTCACCGAAGGTGGCCACCTACGACCTGCAACCGGAAATGAGCGCGCCGGAAGTGACCGACAAACTGGTCGATGCCATCAAGAGCGGCAAGTACGACGTGATCATCTGCAACTATGCCAACGGCGACATGGTCGGCCACACCGGCGTGTTTGCCGCCGCGGTAAAGGCTGCGGAAGCGCTCGACGCGGCACTCGGCCGGCTGGTGGAGGCCGTGGAAAGCGTCGGCGGCCAGATGCTGATCACCGCCGACCACGGCAATATCGAACAGATGCACGACGAGGAAACGGGGCAGGCACACACGGCGCATACCTGCGATCCGGTCCCGCTCGTTTACGTCGGCAACCGCAACGCCCGCGTGCAGCCTGCCGGCGGCATCCTCTCCGACATCGCGCCGACCCTGCTCACCCTGATGAACATTCCGGTGCCGCCGGAAATGACCGGCCGCGTGCTGGTCCAGACCGCGACCGGGGCGGCGTCCTGACCGGCGTGCCGCGCCTCGCCGCGTTCTGCCTGCTGCCGGCACTGCTGCTGGCCGCACCGGGACATGCCGGCGATGAACTGGAGCAGGTCAGGAAAAAAATCGCGCAGGCGCAGGAACGTCTGGCCGACATCCGCGGCGAATTGTCACGCGGACAGTCGCAACTGCGCGATGCCGAAAAGCGCGCGGCGCGCATCGCCGCCGAACTGCGTACCATCCGCCGGAAGGAACGCGAGCTGGCTGCCAGCCTCGGCCGCCTCGATGCCGAGCGCGCCGCGCTCGACCGCCAGGCCGCCGGCCAGGCCCGGGCACTGGCCCGCGACATGCGCGACGCCTGGCAGCTGGGTCGTTCGTCGCCGATGCGCAGCTGGTTGAGCGCCGACGACCCGCAGCGGGCCGCGCGACTGGCGCGCTACTACGAATACGTCCAGCGCGACCGCGCGAAACGCCTCGATGCGTTCCGGGCAACGAAGGAGCGTCTGGCCGCGGCGCGGGAAAAAATCGCCGCCGAGCAACAACGTCTGGCCGCAACCCGCAGCGAGCTCGCCGAGCACGAACGCGAAGCGGACAAGGCACGTGCCGAGCGGCGCTCGGCGGTGGCGCAACTGGCCGGCGAACTGAAGTCCCGGCGCAACACGCTGGAACGCCTGCGCGCCGACGAAGCCGCACTCAAGCGCGTGCTGGAAACGGCACGCGATGCATTCCGCGACATCCCCCCGGAGGCCGTCGGCTCGCCGTTGCGGCAACGCAAGGGCAAGCTGCGCTGGCCGGCCGTCGGCCGGATCGCCGCGGGTTACGGCTCGCCGCTGGCCGAAGGCAAGTTGACCCTGAACGGCATCGTGATCGCCGCCGCCGAAGGCAGCGAGGTGCGGGCCGTGCATCACGGCCGTGTCGTCTACGCCGACTGGCTGCGCGGCTACGGTCTGCTGTCGATCGTCGACCACGGCGACGGCTTCCTGACCGTCTACGGCTACAACCAGTCGCTGCTGCGCAACGTCGGCGACTGGGTGAAGGAGGGCGAGCCGATCGCCACGGTAGGCACGTCGGGTGGCCGCACGACGGCCGGCCTCTACTTCGAACTGCGTGCCGGCGGCGAGCCCCAGGATCCCGCACGCTGGCTGCGCCGCTGACGTCCGGCCACCCATCGACCGCCCGCCGGTACCGCGTCGGTGGTACGACGCGGTATAAACGGAAGCCTGTACAGGAGTGCTCCCGATGAAGGTTGTTCCGTCACGGCGGCCGCACCGCCGCGCCTGCCTCGCCCTGCTGACCGCGCTGCTGCTGCCGGCGACGACATTCGCCGCCAGTGAACCGGCAGCGACAGCGGAGCCGGCAACAGCCGCCCCCGGCGAACCGCTGCCGCTGGACGACCTGCGGGTATTCGCCCAGGTACTGCAGAAAATCCGCGATGCCTACGTCGAACCGATCAGCGACCACGACCTGCTCGAAGCCGCCATCCGCGGCTTGCTCTACGATCTGGATCCGCACTCCTCCTATCTCGATCCGCGCGACTTCACCGATCTGCAGGTCAACACCACCGGCGAGTTCGGCGGTCTCGGACTGGAAGTCGGCATCGGCGACAACTTCCTCAAGATCGTGTCGCCGATCGACGACACGCCGGCCAGCCGCGCCGGCCTGCGGCCCGGCGACATCATCGTCAAGATCGATGGCGACAGTGTGAAAGGCGTGAACCTGAACGAGGCGGTCGACCGCATGCGCGGACGGATCGGCAGCAGCGTGGTGCTGACCATCCTGCGCGAAGGCAGCGAGAAGCCCTTCGACGTCAAGCTGGTACGCGAGAAGATAAAGATGGCCAGCGTTCGCAGCCGCGAGCTGGCGCCCGGCATCGGTTACCTGCGCATCACCCAGTTCCAGACGCACACCGGCAACGACGCCGAAAAACAGGTCAAGGCGTTGCTGGCCGGCAAGGAAAAACTGCGCGGCCTGGTGATCGACCTGCGCAACAATCCCGGCGGTGTGCTCAGCGGCGCGCAACAGGTGTCCGATCTTTTCCTGGACAGCGGCAACATCGTCTATACCCAGGGACGCGAGGCCAGCGAACAGCAGCGGCTGGACGCCCTGCCGGGCGACCTGCTCGCGGGGCTGCCGGTGGTCGTGCTGGTGAATGCCGGCACCGCATCGGCGTCGGAAATCGTGGCCGGTGCCCTGCAGGATCATCGCCGCGCAGTGATCGTCGGCACCCCGACCTTCGGCAAGGGTTCGGTACAAACCGTTTTCCCGCTGCAGCAGGACCGCGCACTGAAACTCACCACGGCCCGTTACTTCACGCCGGCCGGCCGCTCGATCCAGGCACAGGGCATCGTCCCGGACATCCGCATCGACGATGCGCGTCTCACCCAGCGCAACGACGACGAAGCATTCCGCGAAGCGGACCTGCCGGGACACCTGGCGAACGGAAACGGCAGCCCCGAGCGCAAGGGCACCGAAAAAACGGGCAAGACCGGCTCGCTGGCCGACGAGGACTACCAGCTCTACGAGGCGCTGAACATCCTGCGCGGAATGGTGCTGGCACGCGGCCCGGACGCTGCGCCGACGACAACGGCACCGAAAGCGGCGCCGTAACGCCGGCTCAGTCCAGCCGCATTTCGATACCCTGCGCCGCCATGTATTCCTTGGCCTGACGCACGGAATATTCCCCGAAGTGGAAAATGCTGGCGGCCAGCACCGCATCGGCCTTGCCGATGCGCACGCCGTCGGCCAGATGCTGCAGATTGCCGACCCCGCCGGAAGCGATCACCGGGATGTTGGTCGCCTCGCTCACCGCACGCACCAGTGCGTTGTCGAAACCGCTCCTGGTGCCGTCGCGATCCATGCTGGTGAGCAGGATCTCGCCGGCGCCGAGCATCTCCATGCGCTGCGCCCACTCCACGGCATTGATGCCGGTCGGCTTGCGGCCGCCGTGGGTGAAGATTTCCCAGCGATCGCTTTCCTGCGGCCCGCTGACCTTCTTGGCATCGATGGCAACCACTATGCACTGCGAGCCGAAACGCGACGCTGCCTCGCCGACGAACTCCGGGTTCGAAACCGCCGCCGAGTTGATCGACACCTTGTCGGCGCCGGCGTTCAGCAGGTTGCGGATGTCCTCGATGCGGCGAATGCCGCCGCCGACGGTCAGCGGAATGAACACCTGGCTGGCCATGCGCTCCACCGTATGCAGCGTGGTATCGCGACCCTCGTGGCTGGCAGTGATGTCGAGGAAAGTGATTTCGTCGGCGCCGGCCTCGTCGTAACGCCGCGAGATTTCCACCGGATCGCCGGCATCGCGGATGTTTTCGAACTTCACGCCCTTGACGACGCGCCCCTTGTCGACGTCGAGGCAGGGAATCAAACGTTTGGCAAGACCCATGGTCTTTCTCCTTGTCCGCTGCGCGGCGTGCCTCAGGCGGCCGCGTCGGCCAGTTGCTGCGCTTCGCGCAGGTCGATCGTGCCTTCGTAGATCGCGCGGCCGGTAATGGCGCCGACGATGCCGTGATGCGCCGCGCTCTTCAGGCGACGGATGTCGTCCAGATTGGTGACGCCGCCGGAAGCAATTACCGGCAATCCGGACTCACGCGCCAGTTTCGCGGTTTCTTCCACGTTGACGCCCTGCATCATCCCGTCGCGGGCGATGTCGGTGTAGACGATGGCGCTGACGCCGTCGCTGCGGAACTGCCTGGCCAGATCGATCGCGCGCACGCTCGACACGTCAGCCCAGCCGTCAGTGGCGACCATCCCGTTCTTCGCATCGATGCCGACGATGATGTGCCCGGGAAACGCCTTGCAGGCATCGCGCACGAACTGCGGTTCCTTCACCGCCTTCGTACCGATGATGGCGTACGCGACGCCGGCGTCGAGATAGGCCTGGATGGTATCCAGCGAACGAATGCCGCCACCGATCTGGATCGGCATGCGCGGAAACGCCCGCGCAATGGCACGGACGATGCCGCCGTTCACCGGCTCGCCGGCAAACGCACCATTGAGGTCGACCAGATGCAGGCGGCGACCGCCGGCATCCACCCAGCGGCGCGCCATGGCGACCGGATCGTCGGAGAACACGGTGTCGTCTTCCATGCGCCCCTGTTTCAGGCGCACGCACTTGCCGTCCTTGAGATCGATCGCGGGAATGATGAGCATCGGCGTGTGGTCAGTGTTTGACGGCCGCCGGGACACTGCCGTCCCAGCGCGAGAAATTGGCGAGCAGGGTCAACCCGGCGAGCTGGCTCTTTTCCGGGTGGAACTGCACGGCGAATACGTTGTCGCGTGCCACCGCGGCGGCAAACTCGAGGCCGTATTCGCAACGGCCGGCCACCAGCTTCTCCTCGTCCATCCGCACGTAGTAACTGTGCACGAAGTAGAAACGCGAATCCTGGGCAATGCCGTTCCACAGCGGGTGCTCGCCGGAGAAATGCACCTGGTTCCAGCCCATATGCGGCACCTTCAGTTTTTCGAGCCGCTCGCCGAGCAGGTCGTCGCCGAAGTACTTCACCTCGCCAGGCAGGATCGCCAGCGCATCGCAGCCGTCGTTCTCTTCAGAATGCCGCATCAACAGCTGCATGCCGAGGCAGATGCCGAGGAACGGCTTCTGCGTGACCACTTCGCGCACCACCTCGTCGATGCCGCGGGTGCGGATCTCGTGCATGCAGTCGCGGATGGCGCCGACACCCGGGAACACCACCCGGTCTGCCTTGCGGATGCTGTCGGGATCGGCGGTGACCAGCACCCTGGTGCTGTCGGCCACCTTCTCGAACGCCTTGGCGGCCGAGCGCAGGTTGCCCATGCCGTAATCGATGATCGCGATCGTTTTCACGGGTCGTTCCGGGTAGCGCGGGATGGGCTCAGCCGTTGAGCGTGCCTTTGGTGCTGGGCGTGACACTGCCCATGCGCGGATCGGCTTCGACCGCCATGCGCAGTGCGCGGCCGAATGCCTTGTACACCGTCTCGGCCTGGTGGTGCGAATTGCTGCCGCGCAGGTTGTCGATGTGCAGGGTAATCGCCGCGTGGTTCACCAGCCCCTGGAAAAACTCGCGGAACAGGTCGACGTCGAAACCGCCGACACTGGCCCGCGTGAAATCGACGTGCATTTCCAGACCCGGGCGACCGGACAGGTCGACCACCACGCGCGACAATGCTTCGTCGAGCGGCACGTAGGCGTGACCGTAGCGACGCACGCCTTTCTTGTCGCCCCAGGCTTTCGCCAGCGCCTGCCCCAGCGTGATGCCGATGTCCTCGACCGTGTGATGGGCGTCGATGTGCAGATCGCCCTCGGCAAGCACCGTGATATCGATGAGCCCGTGACGGGCCACCTGGTCCAGCATGTGCTCCAGGAACGGCAGGCCGGTGCGGAATTCGCTCTTGCCGGTGCCATCGAGATTGACGCTGACCTTGATGCGGGTTTCCAGCGTGTTGCGCTCCACGCTGGCGGTGCGTTCCGCCATGCCGTACTCCGGGCTGGTTCATGGGTGCTGCGGGGACGCCGTATTATACGTCCCGCCAGCGTCCGGCTGGCGGGTAATTCCAGTCCGGCCGCCACCCGCATCCACCGAGCCCCGCATGCCCGTCATCGTCGAACCCCGCTACGACATCGCCGCCCTGGAAACGGACCTCCTGCGCGTCTATGCGGATTTCCCCGGCCGCAGCGCGGCCGACTGCATCGGGGCCATCGGCGCGAGCCTGGCCGGCGGCGGCGTCTTCTATCTGGGCGAGTTCAACGGCAAGGCGGTGGCCGGCGCGGTGGTCAGCGGTCCGAACGACGCGCGCCGCATCCAGCTGGTGACCGTGCGGCCGGCCACCCGCGGCCGCGGCGTCGCGCTGCGGCTCATCGACGAGATTGCCCGGCTGGAAAAACTGACCGGTGCGCAGGTGCTGGTGATCGCTGCCTCCGGCAACACGGCGGACGTGCTCAGCCGGCTGGGCTTTGCAGCGGATCCCCGGCAGGACGGGCAACTGCGGCGCCCGCTATAGGCAGGACCACCGAGAACTCCGCGCCCTGGCCACGGCCGGCACTGCGCACGCGGATGTCGCCGCCCATGTGGGACGCCAGCAGCTTGGCCGTGGCCAGACTCAGGCCGAAGCCGCCGTCGCGGTGGTGCGAGCCGACCATGAAGAACGGTTCGAACAGCCGCGGCAGGTGTTCGCTGTCGATGCCCCGGCCATGGTCGCGCACGCTGATCACGCCGCGGGTGCCGTAGGTCTCGGTATTGCCGCCGATGGCGATCTCCCCGCCATCGGGACTGAAGTTCACCGCGTTGTCGATCAGGTAGCCGAGCACGCGGCGCAACCGCTGCTCGTTGGCCAGCACGACCAGATCGGCCGGCACCTGGTTGAGCACCCGGAGCTTCTTCGCCGCCATGGCGGCCGCCTGTGCCCGCAGCAAATCGTCGACCAGCCACATCGGTGCCACCGGCGATACCGGCTGCGTGCCCGACGCCTCGCCGGCCAGATCGAAATAACCCAGCACGATGCCCACCAGATCGATCATCCGCTGCTGCCCGGTCTCGACGGCCTGGAGCATCGATTTCACTTCCGGCGACCGCTTCGGCATCGATCGTGCGCGCGCTCGCCATCCAGTTCAGCGGCGTATTCAGCTCATGGCTGAGGTAATGCAGGAAGCGCAGCTTGTCGGCATCGAGGGCGCGCAGCTGGGCGAACATCCGCTCCAGCTTTTCGTGCGACTCGTGTTCGATGCGCTCGTTCTCCGACTTCAGCAGCTTCATGCGATCGCCCAGCGCGAGCGACAGCAGGACCACCTGCAGCACGGCACCCAGCTGCGGCGAATAGGCGGTGAAGGAATTCACCGGCAGGACTCCGAGATTCGCCAGCGGCAGCACGATCGCACCGGTCAGCAACACCGCCCAGCCGGCCACGAACAGGCGCGCCGGCTGGTAGCCCTGGCGCCAGCGCACGATGCCGGCCCCGAACATCACCACCGCAAAGAAGACCGGCAACACCGTGCCCAGGATGTAGATCCAGTGGCGCGGCAGCAGCAAGCCGAGCAGGAACACGACGATCACCGCCGTGGTCATCCAGCGCAGTGCGGTATCGGTGCGCGGATTGTCGCGCCGGACATCAAGGAAGCTGCGGGTGAACTGCAGCCCGCCCCACAGCGCGATGCAGGTGAAGACGGGGAACCAGCCGTTCAGCGCCGGGAAGTCCGGCCACACCAGCTGCAGCCCGTAGCCGTTCAGGCTGACGAACAGCATGGTGAAACCGCCCAGCCATACGATGTAGTGCAACTGGGAACGCTCGCGCGTCGACCAGTACAGCGACAGGTTGTACAGGAACATGATGAGCAACGCGCCGTAGAACAGCCCGTAGCCCCATTGCTGGCGACTCACCCGCTCGGCCAGCGCCTTTTCGTCGAGCAGACGGAAATCGACATTGAGCGCGCCCTGCCCGCTGACGCGGATGTAGATCGTGGTCGGCGCATCGGCCGTCACCAGCGCGTGCGGAACCGGCAACACGAATTCACGCAGGGCATAGGGCCGGCGGTGGAACGGCAACGTATCGCCCAGCACGATTTCCTGCCAGCCGCCCGCTCCGTCGTCGAGGAAGAAGGAAAGCCGGTCGATGATCGGGTGGCCCTCGACCAGATGCCAGGCATGGCCCGGATTGCCGCGGAAGTCGACCTGCAGGCGGAACCAGAGGGCAGAGCGCCGGAAACCGTAGTTCATGGTTTCCGCACCCACCGGCCGGAAGCGGTCGGCGTAGAGCGACGAGGACACCGCGGCGATATCGAGCGCCGCGGTGGTGTCTTCCAGCACGTCCATGTACAGGGCCGCCGGATACCCGTGGACGCCGGGCACCGGCGACAGGACATCCGCATGCGCCGGGCCGGCGGACAGCACAAGGAGTACGAGTGCCGGCAGGCAGGCCGACAGCAGGCGACACATCATGATGGAAACCATCCCGGAACGTTTGGCGACACCGCGGTCGGACGGGCGCCGCGCCCAAGAATAGCGGCAACATGATCCGGCCGGACAGGGCCGCCGGGCGGCCCTGGCGCCGGCCGCACGCCACGGGCCTGTGGCACACTCGCCGGACTTCCAAACACCGCGTTCACGGACCCGTCCCATGGCCACCGAAGCATCGAAAACCCGCGTCTGGAAAACCCTCAAATGGGCCGTGCTCGGCACCACCGGGCTGCTCCTGGCGACCGTCACCTTCCTGCTGCTGTGGATCGATCCCAACGACTACCGGGACGACATCACCGCCCTGGTCAAGGACAAGACCGGGCTGGTCCTGAAGATCGACGGCAACATCGGCTGGGCCTTCTATCCCGCCATCGGTTTCTCGGTGGAGAACGTCACGCTGGCCACCGGCGAAGGCCTCGATCCGCTGGCCGGCGTCGGCAAGGCGGCCGTCAGCGTCGAACTGCTGCCCCTGTTCGGCAAACAGGTGCAGGTGCGCACGCTCTACGTCGACGGTGCTACCGCCAATCTGGTGGTCGACGCCAACGGCAAGGGCAACTGGGAAGCGCTGACTGCCGGCGACGAAACCGCGGCGGAAGAACCCCCCGCAGCGGAAGAGCCCGCCGGCGAGCCGCTGCTGGTGTCGGTGCCGAAAATCGTGATCACCAACTCCACTTTCGAATTCGAGGACCAGCGCAGCAGTGCCTGGGTGGTCGCCAAGGTGCAGGAATTCGTCGTCGAGGACATCGCGCTCGGCAAGGAATTCCCGCTGCGCCTGATCGGCAGCGTAGCCACCAATACCAAAATCGACGTGGCGATCGATCTGCGCACCTTCGCCACTCTGGACGCCACGGCGCAGCGCTATGCCGTGCGCGCCCTGGATCTCAAGGCCGCCATCGGCGGCGTGCTTGAAAGTCCGTTCAACCTGGCGCTGGCCGCCGATGCCGTCGCCGACCTCGCCGCACAAAAAGTGACGGTCTCCCGCCTGGAGGCGAAAACCGACGGCATGGTGCTGATGCCGGGCAGCCAGTCGCTCGGTGCGTCCATCGGCGGTCCGCTGGCGATGGACATGGCCGCCGACACCGCCGCCGTCGGCCCGCTCGCCTTCTCGATGGCCGGCGTCGACGGCACGCTGACGATGAACGTCCGCGACCTGAGCAAGGAGCTGTCGTACAGCGGCACGCTGGACGTGACGCCGTTCAACGCGAAAAACGTCATGCGCACCTTCGGCATCGCCGCACCGGCCACCAGCGACGCGCTGGCAATGACGAAGATCGCGCTGAAGACGGCGATCGACGGCGCCCTGAACCGCGCCATGCTCAACGAGCTCGACATCACGCTGGACGATACGCACATCCGCGGCAATGCCGGTATCACCGATGTCGCGACCAGTGCCCTCGCGTTCAATCTCGCCATCGACAGCATCAACGTCGATCGCTACCTGCCGCCGCCGGTACCGGCCGCGACGACCGGCGCCGCACCGGCTGCCGCACCGGCTGCCGCGCCGGCACCGGCCGGCAAACCCGAACCGTTGCTGCCGGTCGAAACCCTGCGCACGCTGAACCTCGACGGCAAGCTGACCGCCGGCAAGGTCACGGTGACCGAGCTGCCGATGACCGGAATCAGCGCGACGGTGAAGGCAAAGGACGGCGATATCCGGCTCGATCCGTTCACTGCCGGCGTGCTCGAAGGCACGGTCCGGGGCAACGTGCAGATCGATGCCCGCGGTGCCGAACCGCGCATCGTCACCCACCTGAAACTGGACCGCATCGAAGTCGGCGGTCTGGTCAAACGCTTCGCGGGCAAGGACCTGTTCCTCGGCAAGACCTCACTCAACCTCGATCTCGACACCACCGGCAACGACACCGACACCCTGTTGAAGAAAGCCGTCGGCGCCATGGACCTGAGCTTTGCCGACGCCACGCTCAAGGGCATGAACCTCACCAACGAGCTGAATGCAGCGCTCACCCAGCAGCTCGGCGCCTTCTCGATGCTGATTCCCGACTACCAGCAGAAACTGCCGACCGAAATGCAGCAGGACACCGTCTTCAGCACGCTGGCCACGAAAGCGAAGATCAAGGACGGCATCGCCGAAGTGCCGTCGTTCAACGCCGGGGTCAAGGACGGCGCGGTGAAAGGCGCCGGCAAGTTCAACCTGGTAACCATGGACTTCGATTACACGCTGGGCATGACCAGCACGAAACTCCAGGACAACAAGTACTTCGCCAACAGCGAATTCCCGGTGCACTGCAAGGGCAACATCGCCGGCGCGCCGGCCGACTGGTGCCGCCCGGACGGCAAGGCCATCGGCGACATGCTGAAGAAAGCCGCGGAGAACGCCGCCAAGGACCGCTTCAAGGGCGAGCTGGCCAAACAGCTGGGCGTCGAGAAAATCGACTCCGGCGCGGTGAAGCAGGAAGTGAAGCAGCAGGTCGACCAGCAGAAGCGCGAAGCCGAGAAAAAGGCGAAGGAACAGCTCAACAAGGAAATGAACGACGCCTTCAAGAAATACTTCTGATGGCCCGACGTTCCACCGCCCCCTCCCGCCCGTCCGCCGCCCCGGCGGACGGGCACTTTGCCGATCTCGTTCTCGCCTGGTTCGACCGGCACGGCAGGAAGAACCTGCCCTGGCAGACCGATCCGGTGCCCTATCGGGTGTGGGTATCGGAAGTGATGCTGCAGCAGACGCAGGTAACCACGGTCATTCCGTACTTCACGCGTTTCATGACGCGCTTCCCCGACGTACGGGCACTGGCGGCAGCCGGCATCGACGAAGTCCTGCATCTGTGGACCGGGCTGGGCTACTACGCCCGGGCACGCAACCTGCACCGCGCGGCACAGCAGGTGGTCGCGCAACACGGTGGCGAATTCCCGCGCAGCATCGACGGACTGGCCGCCCTGCCCGGCATCGGCCGCTCGACCGCGGGCGCGATCCTCGCGCAGGCGCACGGCCTGCGCGCGCCGATCCTCGACGGCAACGTGAAGCGCGTGCTCTCGCGCTTCCACGCCGTTGCCGGCGACAAGAACAGCACCGCCGTGCTTTCCGTACTTTGGCAACACGCGGAAGCACACACGCCGCACGCGCGCCTGCGCGAATATACACAGGCGATGATGGATCTCGGCGCCACGCTGTGCACGCGCAGCCGGCCGCGCTGCGGCGACTGTCCGCTCGCCGCCGACTGCATCGCACGCGCGCAGGGCAACCCGCATGACTATCCCGGCCGGAAGACCGGCAACGACGGCAAGACGACGCGGCGCGCGATTCCGGTACGCAGCACGCAGATGCTGCTGCTGCGCGCGGCCGACGGGCGCCTGCTGCTCGAACAGCGCCCGCCGAGCGGCCTGTGGGGCGGACTCTGGTCGCTGCCGCAATGCGACGACGAGGACGGCATCGCCGGACTGCTCGCCGGACACGGTCTGCGCGAGCACGCCCGCGCGCCGTTGCCGGCATTCCGCCACACCTTCAGCCACTTCCATCTCGACATCGCGCCGGTCCTGATCGACGTGCGCGCCGCACGACGCGGCGCCGTGCGCGAACAGCCGGGCCTGGCCTGGATCGATCCGGCGGCGCCCGGCACCCTCGGTCTCGCCGCACCGGTGGTCAAACTGCTCGCCGCGCTGTAGCTTGCCGGCACTGCACGCCGCCGCCGACGGAACCCGCCATGACCCGCCTGGTTTTCTGCACCCGCCACCGGAAGGAACTCGAAGGCCTGGACCGGCCGCCCTTCCCCGGCCCGGCCGGCCAGAAGATCTTCGAAACGGTGTCGAAACAGGCCTGGCAGGAGTGGCTGAAGCACCAGACCCTGCTGATCAACGAGAAGCGGCTGGCACTCACCGACCCGGCCACCCAGCAATACCTCGCCGCGCAACGCGACCGTTTCCTTGCCGGCGAAAGCGTCGACCGGGCCGAAGGTTACGTCCCGCCGAAAAGCCCGCCGCCGGCCGGCTGAACACTCCCCCGCCGCCCCGCACGCAGCGGCCCGGCCGGCCTTTTTCCTTGACCGCCCCCGGGGCCGTCGCTTTAATACCGCGCTCCCGCCGGCACCCCCGGCCGGGAATGTGCCCGGATAGCTCAGTCGGTAGAGCAGGGGATTGAAAATCCCCGTGTCGGTGGTTCGATTCCGCCTCCGGGCACCATCTCTTCGGGTCGCTCCGTCGACCGACAAAAAGCCCCGCACCTGCGGGGCTTTTTCTTTTGGCCGGCGCCTCCTTCGCAGTCGTCGTCGCGCTGCCCGGGTAGACTCCCGCTCCGAACCCTTGGCCAGACCGCACCGGATCGCCCGCCCATGGACACTGCCCTGCTGCTCGCCCTCTGCACCGTCGCCGCACTGGCGGCCGGCGTCCTGCTCGGCTGGTGGCTGGGCGGCACCCGGGCGCGGCAGACCGACGCCCGGATGGAAACCGAGCTGCGGCAGCAGATCGCCGGCCTGGAGCAGCGGCTGGGCGAATTCCAGCTTGCCGCCCGCGAGGCCGGCGAACGCCGCGCCCGGGCAGAGGCCGATGCCGACGCACTGCGCCGGCAGCTGGCGGCGGCCGAGGAACAGCATGCCCGGCGGATCGCCGAGCGCGATGCCTTCGCCCGGCAGCAGCTCGACGAACAGAAAGAGAATCACGCCCGCGTCCTGCTCGAGCTGCGCAACGGCCACGACAAGGCGCTCGCCGACCTCAAGGAATCGTTCAAGGCGCTGTCCGCCGACGCGCTGAAGGAAAATACGCCGGCCTTCCTTGCCCTCGCGCAGGAAAACCTCGGCAAACTGCAGGCCGAAGCCAGGGGCGACCTGGAAACGCGCAAGAAGGAAATCGAAGCTCTGCTCAAGCCGCTGCAGGAACAGCTCAGCGGCTACCAGGCGCTGTCGCAGCAGAGCCAGAAATCCATCGGCGAGGTCGTCCAGCAGCTGAACGACCTGAAGAAGACCAATGAAGTGCTGGCCAGCGAGACCTCGCAGTTCCGCAACGTGCTCAACAACAACCAGGCGCGCGGGCGCTGGGGTGAGGAAACCCTGCGCCGGGTGGTGG
Organism: Pseudomonadota bacterium; assembly: GCA_049323295.1. Lineage (GTDB taxonomy): Bacteria > Pseudomonadota > Gammaproteobacteria > Pseudomonadales > JADFDG01 > JADFDG01. The sequence continues at coordinate 214,717 of JBMOON010000050.1, read as the reverse complement.
AAGCGGCCGGCATGAGCGCGCACTGCGATTTCGACGTGCAGGTGAGCGAAGGTGACTCACGGCCGGACATGATCGTCCGGCTGCCGGAAGAACGGGTCATCATCGTCGATGCCAAGGTGCCCGATCTCGATTTCATCTCCGCCCTGGAAACGTCGGATCCGGAAGCCCGCACGCAGTCGTTGCGCTCGCATGCGCAAAAACTGAAGCAGACCATCAAGGCACTGGCCGACCGCGACTACCCGCGCCGGTTCGCCAATTCGCTGGACTACGTGGTGCTCTTCCTGCCCGCCGAGTCGCTGTTCAGCGCGGCGCTGGAAGGCGACCGCGACCTGCTGGTCTGGGCCGGCCAGCAACGCATCATCGTCGCCACCCCGGCCTCGCTGATCGCGCTGCTGCGCTCGGTGAGCATCAGCTGGCAACAGTACGCTCAGACGCAGAACACGCAGCTGATCGCCGACACCGCCAAGGAGCTGTACCAGCGGGTGGCGGTGTTCTACGAACACTTCGAGGGCATCGGCGATGCGGTCGGCAAGGCGGCGAAGGCGTTCAACAGGGCGGTTGCCAGCTACGACAGCCGCGTGCGCCCCACCGGCGAGCGCCTGCTGGAACTGAAAGTCGACGATGCCGGCAAACAGCTGCCGGCGCTGGATCCGGTGGAAGAAAACCTGCGCCTGCCGCGCGAGAGCTGACGCCCGCTACGGCTTGTCCTTGCTCCGCCGGCGCAACAGCTTGCCCGGCAACCCCACCGTACGGTGGATGTCCTGCACCTGCTCGCCCAGCGCATCGACATGGCCGACGACCACGTCGATGCGGGCCGTCAGCTGATCGACGTGACCGGGAATCCGCTCCATGTTCTCCACCACGCGCATGATGCGGTGCGCCATCACCAGATACTCGAGCACCGCACGGATGATGGCGACGGCGACCAGCAGCACGAAAGGTGCAATGACCAGCGTCACCAGACCGATGGCCGGCGACAGCAGGAAGGCAATCACCACCAGACCGGCGATCACCGCCACCGCAGCCAGGATGAGCAACACGTAGAACAGCGGCAGCAACTGCATGGTGAGATAGCGGCGAAATCGCCAGTCGAACAAGCCGCGCAGCAGGCCCGATTCCGCGCCGGTGCCCGGTTCCGCGATGGTCCGCCCTTCGTTGCCGCTTTCCATGAGGTTCTACTCCAGTTTGTCGGTGCACTCGGCCCGTGCCGGATCGACCCGGCACCGGATCTTCCGCTGGATCGCGAGCATGTCGCCGTCATAATAACCTTCGTCGCGCAGCGAGATGCGCGCCTGCCGCATCATTTGTTCGTACTTCGGCTTCTCGGCATCCGGCAGCTGCACGAAATACTTCTTCGGCACCGTGCCCTCGGCCATGCGGATGTACTTGAGGATCAGATCGAAATTGGCATGAATGGCCCAGCGCGTCGCCTGGCCGATTTCCGGCGGAAAATCCTTCGTCCGCACCAGCACCTGTACGGTCGGCCAGACCAGCGGGAAATCGATGATCCCGCCACGCGGCTCCAGCCCCTTCCAGAGCTCGAGCGCATCGAATGCCGCCAGTGGCGCGGCAATGATGTCGACCGAGCCGTTGTTGAACTTGCCGCCGACATTGGTGAGCTCCACGCCGACCGGCGAGGCGCCGATCTGCGCCACCATGCGCGCCTGGACCGGATCGTAATCGAGCACGGCAACCCGCTTGCCAGCCGCCCGGGTCAGGCTGTTGACGGTGCGGTCGTTGGTGAAAACATAGGCCGGCCCGATCGGATCGAACACACAGACCCGGACCTTTTTGACTTCCTTTGGCGGGGTGGCGGGCGGTCTGGGCAGGTTGATCGCGCCGCGCAGACCAGCAACAACGGCAGGAGAAACAACGGCAATGCACGCATGGGCCGACTCCGGTGATGGTTGTTGTTGTCTGCACGGTCGCGACGCCGTCATTCTTGGCACAGCCGGCCGGCACCGCCATTCGCCGCCGGCACCGTTCCGTCTTGTCACCCGTGCCAACCCCGCCCCGCGGCGCCGCCGCGGCCAGGCGTGCAATCTGTCCGCTCACGGAGAACAGCGCATGCTGCGCCCGCTCGCCTGTCTGCTCGTCGCCCTGTGCGCATTCCTGTTGCCGGCCGAGCCCGGGATCCAGCGCGGTCTTTTCCTGTTCCTGCTGATCGGCGGCCTGTGGGTCACGGAAGCGCTGCATCTCACGGTCACTGCCCTGCTGGTGCCGCTGCTGGCCGTCGGCCTCGGGCTCCTCGACACGAAAAAGGCACTGGCGTCGTTCGCGGACCCGATCATCGCGCTGTTCTTCGGCGGCTTCGTGCTTGCCGCCGCGCTGCGTGCGCACGGCCTGGACCGGATGCTCGCCGCGCGCGTGGTATTGCTCGCGCGCGGCCACCTGCTGCCGGCGGCATTGCTGCTGTTCGCCGCCACCGCGTTCATCTCGATGTGGGTCAGCAATACCGCCACGGCGGCCATGATGTTGCCGCTGGCGCTCGGGCTGGTGGCCGGTGTCGACCGCGAGAAGGAACGCAGCACGATCCTGTTCGTACTGCTCGGCGTCGGCTGGATGGCCAGTCTCGGCGGCATGGGATCACTGGTGGGCAGTCCGCCGAACGCGCTCGCCGCCGCGGCGGCCGGCTGGTCGTTCCGCGACTGGTTTGCGGTCGGCCTGCCGGCACTCGCGCTGCTTGCGCCGCTGGCCGTTGCGGTGCTCTGGCTGGTGCTGCGTCCGCCGCTGCGTCACGTGCGGGTGACAATTGCCGGCGATCGCATCGCCTGGACGCGCGGCACTACCCTCACGCTGGCCGTGTTTGCGTTGACCGTACTGCTGTGGATGTTCAGCGAACCCGTCGGCGCGCGCCTCGGCATCGAAAAGGATACCGATGCACTGATCGCCATCGCTGCCGCAGTGCTGCTGGTCGGCAGCGGCGCCCTTGCGTGGAAGGATGCCGAACGCGGTGTCGACTGGGGCGTGCTGTTGCTGTTCGGCGGCGGCCTCTGCCTGGGCGCCGTCCTGAAATCGTCCGGCACCAGCGACTGGCTGGCGCAAGGCATGGTCGCGCATACCGGCGGGCTGCCGACACTGGTCATGCTGCTCGCGCTGGGTGCCTTCATCGTGTTGCTGTCCGAGCTCGCCAGCAACACCGCAGCGACTGCGCTGCTGTTGCCGTTGCTGGTGCCGCTGGCGCCGTCGCTGGGCCTGTCCGCCGGCGAAATGGCGGCGTTCGTCGCCCTCACCGCCAGCTGCGGCTTCATGTTGCCGGTAGCGACGCCGCCGAACGCGATCGTCTACGGCAGCGGGCTGGTGCGCCAGCGCGACATGATCCGCACCGGCTTCTGGCTGGATGCGGTCTGCGTGCTCGCGCTGGCCTTGATGTTCGCGCGCTGACGACCTACGGCACGACAGCCGGCGCCGGCTGGATCACCGTCTGCACGGTGCCGCGCGCCTGCAGCGGATTGCAGTCACTGATCACCACCGAACCCTGCAGCACGTGGCTGCGCGAGTACTCGGTGAAGTAGCACTTGTTCTCCTGCGGGTCCCAGCTCTCCACCCACAGATTGTCGTCCTTCCAGGTAATGCCCAGGTGCAGCCGGTTGTCCGGCGTGCTGATCGGCATCACGCCGCCGTAGCGCTTGACGAAAATCTGTTCGAGATAGAAGTAGTACGTCAGCACGCCGGCAACGCCGATGATGCCGGCCGCGATGAAGCCGAGTTTCCACAGACCGAAGCGGACACCCAGGCCCATGAAGACGCCGAGCACCAGCACCACAAGAAGGAACCAGTAGAGATAGGTCACCATGCGAGACTCCGTATCGTCTTTCCGGACAATCGATTGAAGGGAAACCGTCAGCCGGCCAACGAGAATTCGCGGAGGAATTCCCAGCGGTACGCCGGATCGCCGAGCGCGTGAAAATCGGGATTCAGCAATGATTCGCCGCGATTGCAGCGCAGCGGCGCCAGGTCCGGACCGACCATCGCACCGCCGGCCGCCTGCAGAACGGCCTGCGCCGCCGCCGTGTCCCACTCGCTGGTCGGACCCAGTCGCGGGTAGAGATCGGCCCGGCCTTCGGCCACCAGGCAGATTTTCAGCGAACTGCCGATGCTGGTCAGCCGGCAGCTGCCGAATTCCCGTTCCAGCCGCGTCAGCAGGGCCGGGAGACGCTCGCCGGCATGGCTCTTGCTGGCCACTACCGTCAGCGGTTCGCCACGCGCAACGCGTTCGACCTGCGTACGCACGCGGATCGGCCGGCGGCCGGTGCCGTCCTCGCGGAAAGCCGTCGGAGTACCGCCGGCATGCCCGGCATACAGGGTGTCGCCGACCGGCACGTACACCACGCCGAACACCGGCACACCGTTCTCCACCAGGGCAATGTTGACGGTGAAGTCCCCGCTGCGCTTCACGAATTCCTTCGTGCCGTCGAGCGGATCGACCAGCCAGTAGCGCGACCAGTGCCGGCGCGTTTCCCAGCCGGCCTGCTCGCCCGATTCCTCGGACAGCAGCGGCAGATCGGGCGTCAGCCGGGCCAGCCCGTCGACGATGATGCGGTGCGAGGCGATGTCAGCTTCGGTGAGCGGAGAATCGTCCGCCTTGCCGGTGACGGCAAATCCTTCCGGCCGGTTGTAGACCGCGAGTATCGCGGCACCGGCACGGCGCGCGATGGCAATGACCGGCTCCAGCAACGGCGCGTACGCGCTCATGACCTGCGTGCTCCCTGGTTTTGCCCGGCCCCGGTGTATGCTGCGCCAGTCGGTGCAACGGCCTGCGGGCCCGGCCACGGCGAGGAGCGCAGATTACCCCATGTTGGTGCCCCATGCTCGTTGACTGGAACGACGTCCACACCGTGCTGCTCGACATGGACGGCACGCTGCTGGATCTCTACTTCGACAACTATTTCTGGCAGCACTACGTCACCGAACAATACGCCCGGCGGCGCAACACTTCGTTTGCCGATGCCGGGATCTTTCTCCGGGAACGCTTCCGCCGCGAACAAGGCACGCTGAACTGGTACTCGGTGGATTACTGGAGCGACGAACTGGATCTCGACATCGCCGCCCTGAAATACGACATCCGCCACCTGATCAGGCCGCGCGAAACCACGCTTGCCTTCCTCGATGCGCTCAAGCGGCATCATGCACAGGTCCTGCTGGTGACCAATGCGCACCGGAAAAGCCTGGAACTGAAAATGGAAGAGACCGGCATCGGCGAGTATTTCGACGCCCTGGTCTGCTCGCACGATCTGCACCGACCGAAAGAGGACCCGCTGTTCTGGGGTGAACTCGCCCGGCAGCATCCTTTCGACCCGCGGCACACACTGCTGATCGACGACAGTCTGCCGGTACTCCATTCGGCGCGACAGCACGGCATCCGCTGGCTGTTGTCGATCGCCCGCCCCGATTCCCGGGGCCACGAACGCGACACCGCGCCGTTCCCGGCCCTGCATTCGTTCGACGACATCATGCCGGTACCGCCCGCATGACGGCCGACCGCGAGCGCCAGCGCGTCCGGCTCGACAAGTGGCTGTGGGCCGCGCGCTTCTACAAGACCCGCGCACTGGCACAGGAAGCGGTCGACGGCGGCAAGGTACATTACGAAGGCCAGCGGACGAAATCCTCGCGCGACGTGCAGGTCGGCGCCCGCCTGAGCGTGGTCGTCGGCCACGACACGCGCGAGATCGTCGTCACCGCGCTGGCCGACCGGCGCGGCAGCGCGCAACAGGCCGCCCTGCTCTATGCCGAATCGGCGGACAGCATCGCCAACCGCGAAGAGGCTGCCGCCCGCCGGCGCGCACTGGCAGTTTCCGATCCCGTACCCGACCATCGCCCGGACAAGCACGAGCGACGGCAGCTCGAACGTTTCCGGCGACAGGAGCACTGACATGCGCCCCGTACTGCATGGATGCCTCGCGCTCGCACTCGTACCAGCCGCCCATGCGGCCGGCGCCCGCATGGACCTGTACAGAACCGATCTGCGTGACGACGACGCAACCCTGACCGTCGAACGGCGTCTCCTGCTCGGCGGCAGCAGCCGGGCCGACGCCGGCTTCCCGGCCGGCGCCGACAACGAAACCGGACTGCGGCTGATGATCTTCGGCAGCGGGAAACCGTGGGTCGCCGGCATCGACATCAGCTACTTCACCAGTGAAAACCGTCATCTGGAAATGCACGTCGGGCAACTCGCCGTCGTCGGCGGCCTGCGCACGCCGCGACCACTGCTCGCACGCCATGGCCACGGCCTGCATCCCTATGCGCTGGTCGGCATTGCCGGCGCGTCGATCACGGGCCGGGCAGACCTGGGCGGCATCCGGACGGAGTTCGACAACCAGGCCACCCTGACCAGCAGCAGCGATCCTGCGCACTCGCCGTTCATTGCGGTCGGTACCGAATGGCAATTCTCGCGCCGCCTCGGCGTCGTGGCGGAATACCGGTACCGGCACTTCGAGTTCGAGGAAGTCACCTCCAACAGCTGGATCTTCCCTACCGAGAACAACATCACCCGCGCCGGTTTCGATGCCGGCGGACTGAGCATCGGCATCAGCTGGCTCTTCGGCGAAATGCCCGCCGATGCCGTTAAAATGCCCGGCAACACCGCCGAGCAGCCCCCGCCGTGACCGAACCGTCCACCGATTTCCGTCGCAAGTTCCTCTTTGAATCGCTCGCCGTACGCGGCGAACTGGTGCGGCTGGACGCCACTGTCCGCACCGTGCTGGAGAAGCATCCGTATCCGCCGGCACTGCAGGCGCTGCTGGCCGAGGCGCTGGCCGCCGCCGCATTGCTGGCAGGCACGCTGAAGTTCGAGGGCCTGCTCATCCTGCAGGCCAAGGGCATCGGTCCGCTGACCCTGCTGATGGCCGAGTGCTCGCACGACGGCAGGCTGCGCGCCATCGCCCGCTACGAGGGCGAGATACCCGACGCGCCGCTGGCCAGCCTGCTGGGCGAAGGCCACCTCGCCATCACCATCGACCCGACCCTCGCCGACGGCAGCCGCGGCCAGCGCTACCAGGGCATCGTGCCGCTGGACGGCATCTCGCTGGCCGAATGCATCGAGCACTACTTCAGCCAGTCCGAGCAGCTGGGCACCCGCCTCTGGCTGGTGACCAACGGATCCCGCTCGGCGGGCCTGATGCTGCAGGAGCTGCCGGGTGCCGGGACCACCCGCCAGGATGCCGACGCCTGGAACCGCCTCTGCCGGCTGACCGACACCCTGACCGCCGGAGAATTGCTGGGCCTGCCTCCGGAGACCCTGCTCCAAAGGCTCTTCCATGAGGACGATGTCCGCCTGTTCGACGCAGAAGGGCTCATGTTCGCCTGCAGCTGCAGCCAGGAACGGGTCGTACACGTCCTGCGCTCCCTGGGCGAGACGGAGCTGCGGGGCCTGCTGGCCGAGCAGGGCTTCATCGACGTCACCTGCGAGTTCTGCAACCAGCACCGCTACTTCGAACCGGCGGACATCGAAAACCTGCTGCGGAACCCGCCCGAACGCCCCGCCCCCGGCCGCTGAGCGGGCGGGGGCGGGTGACCGCACGGTCACCTGACAGCATGCCCCGTCCTTCGCGGACAGCCCGGATTCGGGGATAATCGCCGGCCCGGCAGCGATACCGATGCCGGAACGCCGACCGCCCACCAGGGCGGAGCCGGCCCCGCGGACGGCGACCCATCCGGTCGCCCGACCCGGCCCAACCCAGGCGCCACATTCTGATCAGCCGAGAACCATGACTACGCTCAAGATCTTCCAGGATCTCTCCCGCACCCAGCTCGTCGAACTCGCCCTCCAGCGCAACGAAGGCCAACTCGCGGACAACGGCGCCCTCAACGTCTTCACCGGGCACCGCACCGGCCGTTCGCCGGCCGACCGCTTCATCGTCGACGAGCCCTCGACGCGCGAGCACATCCACTGGGGCGCGATCAACCGGGCCTTCCCGGCCGACAAGTTCGATGCGCTGTGGAACCGGGTGCAGGACTATCTCGGCGAGCGCGACAACTTCGTGTCGCATCTGCACGTCGGCGCCGATCCGGATCACTACATTGCGGTCAAGGTCACCACGGAAACCGCCTGGCACTGCCTGTTCGCCAACGACCTGTTCATCATCCCGCAGAAATTCAACCCGAAGCACAAGGAACAGTGGCAGATCATCAACGCCCCCGGTTTCGAGTGCGTCCCGGACCGTGACGGCACCAATTCCGACGGCTGCGTGATCATCAACTTCGCCGCCCGCAAGGTGCTGCTGGCCGGCATGCGTTACGCCGGTGAAATGAAGAAAGCCATGTTCTCCGTCCAGAACTTCCTGCTGCCGGAGAAAGACGTTCTGCCGATGCACTGTTCGGCCAACGTCGGCGAAGACGGCGGCGTCGCCCTGTTCTTCGGCCTCTCCGGTACCGGCAAGACCACGCTGTCGGCCGACCCGGAGCGTTACCTGATCGGCGACGATGAGCACGGCTGGGCCAAGGGCTCGGTGTTCAACATCGAAGGCGGCTGCTACGCCAAGTGCATCAACCTGTCGAAAGAAAACGAGCCGGTGATCTGGGACGCCATCAAGTTCGGTGCCGTGCTGGAGAACGTCGTGCTCAAGCCGGACACCCGCACCCCGGACTACGACGACACCTCGCGCACCCAGAACACCCGCGCCGCGTATCCGCTCGAGCACGTCGGCAAGCGCATCGTCGAAAACCGTGCCGGCGAGCCGAAACACGTCATCTTCCTGACCTGCGACCTCTACGGCGTCATGCCGCCGGTCGCCGTGCTGAACAAGCAGCAGGCCGCGTTCCACTTCCTGTCCGGCTACACCGCACTGGTCGGCTCGACCGAAATGGGCGCCGGCCCGGGCATCAAGACCACCTTCTCCACCTGCTTCGGCGCTCCGTTCTTCCCGCGTCACGCGCGCGAGTATGCCGAGCTGCTGATGAAACGCATCGAAGAGTTCGACTCGAAGGTGTTCATCGTGTCGACCGGCTGGACCGGCGGTCCGCACGGCACCGGCAAGCGCTTCTCGATCCCGACCACCCGCGCCGTGATCCGCGCCATCCTCACCGGCAAGCTGGACAACGTGCAGACGCAGCACCTGGACATCATGAACCTCGATGTTCCGGTCGCCGTCGAGGGCGTGGACAGCAAGCTGCTGGTGCCGAGCGCCACCTGGGCCGACAAGGCCCTGCACGACGCCAAGGCAAAAGAGCTGGCCGGTCTGTTCATCAAGAACTTCGACGACAAGTATCCGGATCTCGACAAGGCGATCCGCGCTGCGGGCCCGAAAGCCTGACGCGAACCGGGTGAAACGAAAAAGGCGCCGCAAGGCGCCTTTTTCATGCCCGGCTGCGACATTGCCTGTCGCACCGTCCGGACATCCTGCGCGCACCACAACGCCGGCAGGACAGTCCGCCATGAAGACGCCCTTTCTCCATCTGGTCAAACGCCTCGCCACCGCCACCCCGGCCGGCTGGTTCCCCGCCTGCCTGCAGGAGGCCACGGGCTACACGTCGCGACGCCTGGACGGCGAGCTGCCGGCCGGCCTGCTGGCGTCGCGCGAGGAGCGCCTGCGTCCGCGGCGCCTGGTCTCGACCGGTGCATTGTTCGCCGCACCGGGCCTGCCGCCGACCGGCGGCCTCGTGATCCTGCCGGCAGCGACGGCTGATTCGCCGGTGACCGCGGCCGACCGGCTGCACGGACGCCTGGCGGAATCCCTGCGCACGCAGCTCGACGCGGCACTGGCCGATCCGCGCCTGCTGGCGCACCTCGACCTGGGCGCGCCGGCAACCAGCATCGCCGGGGCTGCCGGACTCCAGTTCCTGCGCGATCGCCACGCCGCCGCCGTCGGCCACTTCCTGCGCGGTACGTCGCTGCCCGCCGGCGACGACACCTGTTTCGATGCCACCAGCGTGTGCGTGCAACTGGCCGGCCTGCCGCCGCCCGTGGTGCTGTGGCTGGCCGCTGCCATCGCGGCCGAAGCACAGGCCGCGCATGCGCTGGTGGCGACCGGCGACGACGACGCGCTGCACCTGATCGAGCGGCAACGGCCGCCGCACGTCCTGGTGCACTGAAGCCGGGGCACGACCGCTGCCCGCGACGGCGCCGGGATGCTTTAATCCCGGCTTCCGCTGCCGCCGGGCCGTTCGCCGCATGACCGACACCACGCTGCGCTACATCAGGATGCTGGACTGCATTCCGGTCGAACCGCGGAAGATCGCCGCCAGGGACGTGCGCGAGCAGCTGCTGGCCGCCGGCCACGACATCAGCGCCCGCTCGGTGGAGCGCGACCTGGAGAAACTGCAGGCGATCTTTCCGCTGGTGAAGGACGACCGCAGCCGCCCCTACGGCTGGAGCTGGCTGCGCGACGCCGCGCGCGTCGACATCCAGCCGATCGACAAGGTCTCCGCGCTGACGCTGAAACTCGCGCATGACCACCTCGCACCGCTGCTGCCGGCGTCGGTGCTGAAAATCCTGGCGCCGCGCTTTGCGGCCGCAGAGAAACTGCTCGCCGGCGACGGCCGCGATCTGGCCCGGCTGCCGTCGCGCATCCGGGTGAAGTCGCGCGGCCAGAAACTGGCGGTGCCGGCGATCGACCACGGGATCCTGGAAACGATCTACGACGCCCTGCAGGACGGCATCCGCGTAAAACTCACCTACGGTGCCCGCCGGAACGAAGGAAAGGCGCGCGAATACGAAGCCGACCCGCTGGGCGTGGTGTTCGTCGACGGTGTCGTCTACTTCGTCTGCCACCTGCACCGCGAGGAATCGCGCATTGCCCATCTGCCGCTGCAGCGCATCAAGGCGGTCCGCCGGCTCGATACGCCGGCGCGCACGCCAGCCGGGTTCGACCTCGATGCATTCGTCGACGCGAATTTCGACTATCCGGTAGGCGACCGGCCGCTGAAACTGGTGTTCCGCATGGAGCGCGTCACCGCCACCCACCTGCACGAACGGCCGCTCGCGAAAGACCAGAAAATCGACGATGACGGCACGACGCACGCCATCGTGCGCGCCACCGTCCCCGATACGCAGCAGCTGCGCTGGTGGCTGCTCGGTTTCGGCGACAAGGTGGAAGTGCTGGCGCCGGCCGCGCTGCGGGCCGAGTTCGCGACCATCGCCGCGACGCTGGCAGCGCAGTACGGCAAGGGGTGACCGGGCACCATGCTGCGCGTTTTCACCAGCAACCGGCTCGAGGCGCTGCTCGTTGCCCTCGGGCGACAGCTGGAGCACCCTGCATCGCGCAACCCGCTGGCGCGCGAAGTCGTCATCGTCGAACGCGGCGTCGACCGCTGGCTGCAACAGCGCATCGCCGACCGCTTCGGCATCGCCGCCGGCCTCGACCTGCAGCTCCCGGCCGGGTTCGTCTGGGAAACGCTGCGCCGGCAGTTCCCGCGCGCACCCGAACGCTCGCCATGGGAAAGCGACGCGCTCGCCTGGCGGCTGCTGGCGCTGCTCGACCCGGCGCAGCTCACCGGTCCGGAATTCGCCACCGTGCGGCACTACCTTGCCGGCGACGATGACCAGCGCAAGCGCTTCCAGCTCGCGCGCCGCCTCGCCGACCTGTTCGACCAGTATCAGGTCTACCGTCATCGCATGGTGCTCGACTGGGAACGCGGCGTGCCCGCCGGCGCCGGGGACGACGAGCCGTGGCAGATGGTGCTCTGGCAGCGCGTCGCCGCCGACGCCGGCGGCGATCACCGCGCGCGCCTGCTCGAGCGCTTCCTCGCCGCCGGCAAGCGCGGCGAACTGGATCCGGAACAACTCCCGTCGCGCGTCAGCGTGTTCGCGGTGCCGGCACTGCCGCCGGCCTACCTGCAGGTTCTGGCGACCATTGCCCGCCACGTGCCGGTGGACATCCATGCACTGAACCCCTGCGCCACGTTCTGGGGCGATGCGCTGCGTGCCGGTGAACGGGCCGCACAGTTCGCGGCTTACGGCGAGGCGGCCGCGCTGCAGCTCGGCGACGGCAATCCGCTGCTGGCCAACGGTGGCGCCCGCATCCAGCAGTTCTTCCTCGATCTGGCCGATCTCGACGCACAACCGACGCCCGGATTGTTCATCGAGCCCGACACCGGCAGCGTGCTCTCCCGCGTGCAGTACGCGATCTTTCACGATGCGACGCCGGTCGCGGAATCGGCCGCCACGCTGGACGACAGCCTGCAGGTCCACGGCTGCTACAGCCTGCTGCGCGAGATCGAAGTCCTGCACGATCGCCTGCTGGACTTCTTCCAGCGCGACCCGACGCTCGCGCCGCACGACGTGATCGTGCTGACGCCCGACATCGGCAGGGCCGCGCCCTGTATCGACGCCGTGTTCGGCGCTGCCCGCGGCACGCCGCGCGAGATCCCCTGGACCATTACCGATCTCGCGCGCGGCGGCGAGCACCCGCTGGCCGCCGCGCTGCGCACGCTGCTGGCGCTGCCGGACAGCCGCTTCACCGCCAGCGAGGTACTGGGCCTGCTGGAAACGCCGGCGATCGCCCGGCGCTTCGGCCTGCAACCGGCGACCGATCTCGACCTGTTGCGCCACCGCGTGCACGCTGCAGGCATCCGCTGGGGCCTCGATGCCGAAGACCGCGCGCGCCGCGATCTGCCCGCCGATCCCGGACACAGCTGGCAGTTCGGCCTGGAGCGACTGTTCCTCGGGCTCGCGATGGACAGCGGCGACACGCTGGTGGCCGGGCGCGCGCCGTTTGCCGACATCGAGGGCAGCGACGGGATCGCACTCGGCAAGCTGCAGACGTTCGTCGACCGCCTCGCCGAATTCCGGCGCCGGCTGGCGCAGGCGCAGGATGCCGCCGGCTGGCGCCAGCTCGTCGCGCAACTGCTGACCGCGTTCTTCCTGCCGGAAGGCGCCGACGAAGACCAGATCATCGAAACCATCGACGAGGCAGCCGGCGAATTCTTTGCCGGACTGCGGCTGTCCGGTCATGCGGGCGACATCCCGCCGGCGGTGTTCCGCGCCGACTTCGAGGCACGACTGGCGCAGCCGGCGGCGCGCGGCGGCCTGCTGCGCGGCGCCCTCACCTTTGCGCAGCTGACGCCGGCGCGGACATTGCCGTTCCGCGTGGTGTGTCTGGTCGGCATGAACCAGGAACGGTTCCCGCGCCGGCAGGCACCGGCAACCTTCGATCTCGTCGCTGCGCGGCCACGCCGCGGCGACCGCTCGCGACGCGACGACGACCGCCATCTCTTTCTCGAGACACTGCTTGCCGCCGGCGAACGGCTGTACATCAGCTATACCGACCGCTCGCTGCGCGACAGCTCGCCATTGCAACCGTCGGTCGTCGTCGACGAGCTTGTCGATGCCGTCATCGGCGCACCGGCCGATCCGCGCCGGCGCGAGGCGGTGCGCGCCGCACTGGTCACGCAGCACCCGCTGCAGCCGTTCAGTACACGGCAGTACGACGGCAGCGACCCGCGGCTGTTCAGTCACGATCCGGACTGGCTGCCGGCAGCCAGCGCGCGCGGCGGCACGGCGACGGCTCCGGCATTCTGCCCGCAGCCGCTGCCCTTCGATCCGCCGGCCGAAGTCCGCCTTGCCGACCTGCAGCACTGTCTGAAACATCCGGCACGCTGGTTCCTGCAGCGCCGGCTCGGCGTGTTCCTCGACGCGCACGACGACGATGCACTCGAGGACGACGAACCTTTCACGCTGGCCGACGACTTCGCCATCAACGAAGCCTGGCTCGCGGCCGCGCTCGCCGGCCGCGAGCCGGAAGCACACTACGCACTGCTGACGGCGCGCGGCGTACTGCCGCAGGGCGCATTCGCGCGGCTCGACTGGCAGGCCCGCACCGAAAGGCTCGCACCGCTGATCGCGCGGCTGCGTGCCGACGCCGACGGCTGGGCACCGCTCGATGTTGCACTGCCGCTGCCCGACGGCCGCACCCTCGTCGGCCGGCTTGCCTGCGTGCAAGGCAACCGCCAGCGCCTGGTCAGCACCGTCGACCGGCCCCATGCGCGTCTGTTGCTGCAGGCGTGGCTGGATCATCTCGTGCTCTGCGCGCTGCGCGGCAACACCGACGTCGAGACCCGCGTCGAGACGCTCGCCGGCACCGCCGTGCTGCGCTCCCCGGCAGAACCGCCGGCCGGACTGCTGGCCGGTCTCGTCGCGCTCACCGACGATGCCCACCGCCGGCCGCTGCGCTTCTTCCCGAAAAGCGCGTGGAAGTTCGCCAGCGCACGCACGCCGGAATCCGGCCTCCGGAATGCATACGCGCAATGGCGCGGCGGTCATGACGGAAAACCGGCACCGGAATCCGCCGACCGCAACTTCCGCGCCTGCTTCGGCCACGAGGACGACCCGCTGGCCGACGACGATTTCGCCGCGCTCGCTGCGCGGATCTACGCGCCGCTGCTCGCCGCACTCGGCGCGGAAGCGGGAGATGACGCATGAACCGCCTCGACCTGCTGCAGCTGCCGCTTGCCGGCACCCGCCTCGTCGAGGCCAGCGCCGGCACCGGCAAGACGCACGCCATCGCCACGCTTTACCTGCGGCTGGTGCTGGGCGTGAACCACACGACACCCCGACGCGTGCAGGAAATCCTTGTCGTCACCTTCACCCGTGCCGCGACCGGTGAACTGCGCGACCGCATACGGCGACGCCTGTACGAGGCGCTCGACGCACTGGAGCGCCTGCAAGGCGGCGACCGCTCGCTGCTCGCCGACGACGGCCTGCCCGACGCACCGCTGCGCGAGCTGCTCATGGCGGTGAATGCCGCCGGCCGTACCGCCGAATCGGTGATCCGCCTGCGCCTGGAACTCGCCACGTTCGACGACGCGGCCATCTTCACCATTCACGGCTTCTGTCAGCGCGCGCTGCAGGAACAGGCTTTCGACAGCGGCGAGGGCTTCGAGCTGGAGATGGTGCAGGACGACAGCCGGCGCGAACTGCAGGCAGTCCAGGACCACTGGCGCGCACGCTTTTACGGCAATGACCGGCTCGCCGCCCTCGCCCGCAGCAGCTGGCAGGATCCGGCAGGCCTGCACCGTGCGCTCGCGCCGCTGCTGTCGCCGGGCATCAGGGTGCAGTACACGGCGACAACGCCGTCGTCGCTGCAGGCGGAGCGCGCGGCGCTGGTCGCGGCCTGGCGGGCGGGTCGCAACGGTTTCGTTGCCGCCATCGACGGCTTCAAGCCGCTGCAACGCGGCGAGTACAAGCCGGAATCCGTCGCCGCCGCGGCAGCAGCGGTCGACAGCTGGTGTCACGGGAACGATCCGGCACTACCCGCCGATGCCGCGCTGTTCCTGCGCGCGACGCTGGACGAAAAGATCACGCCGGCCAACCGGAAAAACGGCGTCCGGTTCCCGCCCCACCCGCTCCAGCAGGCGATCGAGGACTATCACGCCGCAACCCGTGACCTGGTGCACACGCTGCTTGCCGACGCCGCAACCGACGTGCGCGCCCGGATCGATACCGCGCGCCGCCGGGCCGGTGCCGCCGCCTACGACGACCTGGTGCAGCGGCTGCACACGGCACTGCACGGCGGCAACCGCCTTGCCGGGGCGCTCGCGCGCCGCTACCCGGTGGCCCTGATCGACGAGTTCCAGGACACCGATCCGCTGCAGTACGAACTGTTCTCGCGCATCTACCGCGACGCACCGGACACCGCACTGCTGCTGATCGGCGACCCCAAGCAGGCAATCTACAGCTTCCGCGGCGCGGACATCTTCGCCTACCTGCGCGCGCGCCGCGAAGCCGGCGCCGACAACCGCTACTCGCTGGACACCAACTGGCGCTCGGTGACGCCGCTGGTCGACGGCGTCAACGCGTTGTTCGGCCGCCAGCGCGCACCGTTCCTGTTTTCCGGTGCCATCGACTTCGAACCGGTGCATGCCGCTGCCCGGGCAGATCGCCGGCGCCTTGCCGAACGCGGCGCCGCACCGGTGCCGCTGGAATTCTGGTCGCTGCCGGAACCGGAGAAAGGCGGCCCGGTGTCGAAGGAAGCGGTTGCCGCCGGCGTGCTGCCGCAGCTCGCGCGGCGCATCGCCACGCTGCTCGCCGACGGAACCCGCCGCAACGAACACGGCGCGGAAGTCCCGCTCGCGCCGCGCGACATCGCCGTGCTGGTGCGCACCAACGACCAGGGCGCGGACGTGCAGGCGGCGCTGCGCCGCCTCGGCATCGGCAGCGCGATGACCGGCACTGCCAGCGTGTTCGCCGGCGAGGAGGCGACCGACCTGCGCGACGTGCTGCAGGCAATCGCCGACCCGGCCAGCGACCGGGCGCTGCGCCGGGCACTGGCCAGCCCGCTGTGGCCGCACGATGCATCGTTCATCGCCGCGCTCGACGACGACAGCGCGTGCTACGAATCCCTGCTGCGGCAATTGCACGACTGGCGCGCACTCTGGCTCGGACGCGGCTTCATGCCGATGTTCCGCGCCTTCCTGCACCAGGGCGTCGACGGCACCGCACTGGCCGGCACCCTGCTCGCCCGGGCCGGCGGCGAACGCCGGCTGACCAACCTGCTGCAGATCGCCGAATTGCTGCAGCAGGCGGCGCGCGCGCATCCTTCGCCGGATGCGCTGCTCCGCTGGCTCGACGACGCGATCGCCGAGCCGGACGGCAACGCCGAGGAACAGCAACTGCGGCTGGAAAGCGACGAAGACCTCGTGCAGGTACTCACCCTGCACCGCAGCAAGGGCCTGGAGTATCCGGTGGTGTTCCTGCCGTTCATGCACGATGCCCGTCCGGTGGACCCGGCGAAGGGTTTTCCGCGCTTCCACGATGACGACGGCCGCCGCGTGGTCGATCTCGCCGGCGACGACGGCTCCGTCGCCCGCGCCGACTACGAGCGGCTCGCCGAAGACCTGCGCCTGCTCTATGTCGCGCTCACCCGCGCGCAGGACTACTGCATCGTCCCCTGGGGCCGCATCAACAAGGCCGATACCGCTGCGCTGGCCAGCCTGCTGCACGGCCCGGACGCCCTGCCGGATGTCGCCACGCTGGCCGCGCAGATGAAAGGCATGGACCATGCTGCCGTACGGGCTGCGCTCGATGCGCTCGCCGCGCGCTATCCGGCGAGCCTGCGCGTGGTCGATCTGGCCGCCGCGGTGCCCGGCATGCCCGGCCCCGTGCGCCCGGTGCTGCCGATGCGGCCGCTTTCCGCACGGCCGGTGGCGCGCCGCGTCCAGCGCACGCAGACCGTCGCCAGTTATTCCGCGCTGCTGCAGGACGCGCATGACGATACACGCGACGTCGGCGTGCGTCGCGAGGCGGTCCTGCCCGCTGCGGGAGAAGCCGCGCCGACGCCGTTCACGCTGCGTGGCGGTACCGTGACCGGCCACCTGTTCCACGACGTGCTGGAAACCATCGACTACGCCGACGACGACGCACTGCAGGCGCGCGTCGTCCGGGAGCTCGCCGACCGCGCGCTGCCGCCCGAATGGAGCGGGCTGGTGTCGACGATGATCCGGCGCACCCTGGACACACCGCTCGACGACAGCGGCTTCCGCCTCCGTACGCTGACCCGCGGGCGCCGGATCAACGAAATGGAATTCTGGTGCCCGGCGCACGGCCTGCGCGCCGATGCCCTGGAAGCACTGCTGCCGGGGCTCGGCGCCGGGATCAGCGGCCCGCGGCTGTCGTTCGCGCCGCTGCAGGGTTACCTGCAGGGTTTCATCGATCTGGTCTTCGAACACGACGGCCGCTGGTACGTCGCCGACTGGAAGACCAACAAGCTCGGCCCCGATGCCGCGCACTACGCGCACGGGCACATGGCGCAGGCGATCGTCCGGCACCGCTACGACCTGCAATACACGCTGTACCTGCTGGCGCTGCATCGCCACCTGCGGCAACGACTGGGGCCGCAGTACGATCCCGCGCGGCAGCTGGGCGGCGTCTATTACCTGTTCCTGCGCGGCCTCGATCCCGATGACCGTTCGCGCCCCGGCATCTGGCATGTCCCGGCCGATCACGCGCGCATTGCGCGGCTCGACGCGATGTTCCGCGGAGAAACGCCATGAAGCCGAACGTGCCGCGCGACACCGATCCGGAATGGCTGGCGCCGCTGCGCGCCGCCCGCGCGGCCGGCGAACTGCGCGACGTCGACGTCCACCTCGCGCGCCATCTGCTGGCACTGGCGGACGGCCCGGCCGGTACCGGCGTGGCACAGACGATTGCCCGGCTGTCGCGTGCACAGGGCGACGGTGACATCTGCCTCGATCTGGCCGCCCGGGAAGACCGGCGCGCGGAACTGCTGGCGAGCGGACTGGCCGCACTGCCCGCTGCCGCCGGCACCACACCGCTGGTACTGGATGCCGGTCACCGGCTCTACCTGCGCAAGTATTTCGTGTTCGAACAGCAGGTGGCGCAGGACCTGCTGGCGCGCGCCGTCGATGCGCCGCTGGCCGGCGACGATGCCGTCGAGGACGCCCTCGATGCCCGGGTCGCCGCCGGCGACGTCGATCCGCAGCAACGCGCGGCGGCGCGCATCGCGTTGCGTCGCCGGCTGGCAGTGATCACCGGCGGACCCGGTACCGGCAAGACCACCACGGTCGCCCGCATCCTTGCCGCCATGCTCGCCGTCGATGCCGTTGCGCCATCGCGCATCCGGCTGGCGGCACCGACCGGCAAGGCCGCCGCACGACTGGGCGAATCGATCCGCACCGCCAAGGCGAGGCTGCTGGCAGCCGGCGGCAACGCCAGCCTCATCGAGCGCATTCCGGAACAGGCGCAAACACTGCATCGCCTGCTCGGCATCCGGCCGGACACCCGTCGCCCCCGGCACGGCCGCGATCATCCGCTGCCGCTGGACGTGCTGGTGATCGACGAAGCGTCGATGATCGATCTGCCGTCGATGGCGCGCACGCTGGCGGCATTGCCGCCGACGGCGCGTCTCGTGCTGCTCGGCGACGCCCACCAGCTCGCCTCGGTGGAAGCCGGCGCGGTGCTCGGCGACATCTGTCATGGCCTCGACGCCGGCAGCACTTCGCCGCTGGCGGCCAGTCTCGCGCAACTGGTGACCAGTCACCGTTTCCGCGACGACAGCGGAATCGGCGCCCTCGCACGCGCGGTGAAGGACGGCGACAGCGTGCGCACGCTCGCCGTGGCCGACACCGATCCGTCCGTCTCTCTGCAGGCATCCTCCACGCCGGACGACCTCGCCGCCACGGCGATCAATGCGTGGCGCGATACCTTCACGGCGACGGATGTGGTCACTGCCGCAGCACGCTTCGACCGCTTCCGCATCCTGTGCGCCCTGCGCGAAGGTCCGGCCGGCGTGCGCACCGTCAATGCCGGCATCGAACAGGCACTCGCCGACGCCGGGCTGATTGCATCCGATGCGACTGCGGCGACGTTCTACCGCGGACGTCCGCTGCTGGTCACCGAAAACGATTACGGCATCGCGCTGTTCAACGGCGATGTCGGCCTGGTCTGGCCGGATGACGACGGCGTGCTGCGCGCCTGCTTCGTCGCCGCCGACGGCAGCGTGCGCCGGCTGCCGCTGGCCCGCCTGCCCGCCCACGAAACCTGCTACGCGATGACCGTGCACAAGTCGCAGGGTTCGGAGTTCGATCACGTCGCGCTCGTGCTGCCCGGGACCGACAGTCCGGTGCTCGGTCGCGAACTGGTCTACACCGGCGTCACCCGCGCAAAGTCGTCGGTGACGATCCAGGCATCGCGCGAAGTGCTGACCATGGCCGTTGAGCGCCGCATCAGGCGTTCGTCCGGACTGCGCGACGCCCTGTGGGGCTCGGAAACCGCCTGAGTCGCCGGGTGCGCGGTACGTCGTAATTCGTACCGGAAACCGCCACCGCGGCCGATGGCCGCTACGACCTATGGCTCAATTTTTGCCTGATGTGACAAACGGCCGGTTCCGGCCGTTACGCGCGCGGGCGCGAGGGGGAATAATCCGCCGCCATTGAACACGGATGCACGATGCATCCGGTGTGCATGCAAGGAGATCCGCACATGGCCCGCCGCCTGCTTCTCGTCATCCTGACCGCCGCCGCACTGCTCGCCGGTTGCGCATCCACCCCGTCCCTCCCGGTCGCCGGCAGCCCGAACTTCGATGGCGTCTACCGCCTGACCTACAGCAACACCGGCGGTGCACTCTATTACCGCTTCTATCCGGAAGGCATCGTGCTCAGCGCCCGTTCCGAGGCACCGGCCGCCGACGTGCTGCCGACACTGAGCCTCGAGAATGCCAACACCAGCCGCGGCAACTGGACGGCCGTCAACGGGGAGCTGAAGATCGGCGTCAACGAAGGCACGGTGTGGTACGACTCGCGCTTCGATCTCGGCAATGGCGGCCGCATCGCCCTGCGCGGCCTGCCGCGCTCCTTCGAGTTCCTGCCCGTCGACGGCAGCGGCAACATCGAAATTTCCAGCCGCTGAACACAGCCGCCGTTTCCGGGGCGCCGCAAGGCGCCCTTTTCGTTTCCGGGCAGCACACTGCCCGGTTTTCCTTATGCAGGATCCGGCACAGCTATCCAGCGGTCTGCACGACTTACTTTGCGTTTTTCCTTCGTTCCAGGAGCCCGGCCGGCTCTCCAGAATGCCTCGCGTCGACCCGCCCGCACTGCACGCTTCCGGTTGCGGGTCGCGCTCCCGGAATCGCACAGAAGGAATACCGCCATGAAAAAACACGCCCTGGCGCTGGCCATCGCCGTCGCCCCGCCCGCTCTCGCCGTGCCGGTCGCCGCACTGGCCGATGGCCCGACCCTGTACGGCAAACTGAACGTCACCCTGGACTCCGTCGACACCGACAACGCCGCCCCGACGGACGACACCGAGAACTGGCAGCTGAACAGCAACGCCTCCCGGATCGGCATCAAGGGCGACGCCGAAACCGGCATCCAGGGCCTGAAGGGCCTCTATTACGCGGAGTTCGGCCTCGACGCCGATGAAGGCAATCCGGTCTTCTCGCAGCGCAACATCTACGCCGGCCTGAAAGGCGGTTTCGGCACCCTGCGGCTGGGCAAGATCGATACCCCGCTCAAGGACGCCCAGGGAAAGTTCGACCAGTTCAACGACTACGCCGGCGACATCGGCCGGCTGATCGGCGGCGAAACGCGTGCCAACAATGCGATCCACTACACCTCGCCGAAACTGCTGGACGGCCTCACCGTCAACGTGGCCGCGTATCCCGGTGAAGGGCGCGACATCGACAACGACGACGGCAACGCCAATACCTCCGACGATGTGGAAACCGGCATCGCCGACACCTTGTCCGCCTCGGTGGCCTGGGAGAAGGATGCCCTCTACGCGGCGGTGGCGATCGACCGCTCGAACGACGGCGCCGGCACGCTCGATGGCTTCACCGACATCGACAGCGGAACCACCGGCTCGCAGACGGTTGCCGATATCGTGCGGGCAGTCGTGGTGTACAAGGCCGACGCCTTCGAAGCCGGCGCCCTGTACCAGACCGCCGCCGACGTATCGCAGGACAGCGACCGCGAGGACAGCGGCTGGCTGGTCAGCGGCGCATACAAGAACGGTCCGTGGAAACTGAAGGCGCAATACGGCGTCAACGAAGGCGACGTTACGGAGCGCGAACGCACCCTGACCGCCCTCGGCGCCGACTACGCGCTGGGCAAGTCGACCACCATCACCGGCTACTGGACCGAAGTGGACAATGACCCGCAGGCCACGGGCCGCCCCGTCACCACCACCATCGGTATCGGCCTCGACCAGAAGTTCTGACGTCGGCACGCAGGCCCCGCAGCAACGGCGGGGGCGATGCCGGTCGCCTCCCGCCGTCCCAGGGACGCGCAGAACGTCCCGACCGGGCCGGGCGGACAGCTCTCCGGGATCGATCGCCCCGGCCAGTGCAAGCAGCCTCGGCCCGCCCCGCGCGGGCCTTCTTTTGCCACGGGAATAACGATTGCACCAATCGTTATTTCCGCCGTTGCCCCCTTGTTCCCTAGAGTGGCGGCTTGCCCGGGATACCTTCCGGGCCCGTACGGATTTCCCGGATACCGGCATGAATTTCCAGCAACTGCGCATCATCCGCGAGACGGTGCGGCGCAACTACAACCTCACCGACGTCGCGAATGCGTTGTTCACCTCGCAATCCGGCGTCAGCAAGCACATCAAGGATCTCGAGGACGAGCTCGGTGTCGAGCTGTTCGTCCGCAAGGGCAAGCGTCTGCTCGGCCTGACCGAACCCGGCAAGGAGCTGGCGCTGGTGGTCGACCGCATGCTGGTCGACGCCAATAACATCCGCCGCATCGCCGAACAGTTCGCCAACCGCGACCAGGGCAGCCTGACGATCGCCACCACCCATACGCAGGCCCGTTATACGCTGCCGCGCATCGTCGGCGAATTCAAACGCGATTTCCCGCGCGTGCATCTCCAGCTGCATCAGGGCAGTCCGCAGGAAATCGCCGCCCTGCTGCTGTCCGGCGAAGCCGACATCGGCATCGCCACCGAATCGCTGGACCAGATCCCGGAGCTGGCCACTTTCCCGGTTTACGAATGGCAGCACGCGCTGGTCGTGCCGGAGAAACATCCGCTGGCGACGAAGAAAAAGATCGCCCTGGCCGACATCGCCGAACACCCGATCGTGACCTACCACGAAGGCTTCACCGGCCGCACGCGGATCAACGAGGCCTTCGCCGGCGCCGGCCTGGTGCCGGACATCGTGCTCTCCGCCCTCGACGCCGACGTGATCAAGACCTACGTCGAGCTCGGACTGGGTATCGGCATCATCGCTTCGATGGCCTTCGACCCCGCACGCGACCGCGCCCTTAAACTGTTGTCGATCCCCGGACTGTTCGGCACCCAGGTGACCAAGCTCGCGGTACGCAAGGGGCATTACCTGCGCGGCTACGCCTATCGCTTCATCGGACAATGCGCGCCGGCGCTGGCCATCGATCAGGTCAAGTCGGCGATCGCCCCCCAGCGCGAGGAGTGACGGGCCCGGGTGGCAATCCGCCTCTCAGTCGTCGTTGCCCTGCAGCCACGCCAGCAGGGCAAGCCCCTGCGGCCAGGCACCGAGGTTCGAATCGGCATTGATGTGGCCGCCATTGCGGACCAGCGTGTAGCCGGCGCCACCAGCAACGCACCCGCCACCGGCCATGACGGATGGCCAGCAGCCAGCACGGATGCCGCCCAGCGCGCCACGGCAATGCAGCCCAGGCTGTGCGCGACGAGGATCGTCGGGCGCCGCGATTCACGGATGGCCGCATCCAGTGTGGTCACCCACTGCTGCGGATCCGGCCACGCCCACTCCTGCTGCTCGACGCGCGACAGCGCCGGAAATTCGCGCTGCCACAGCGTCTGCCAGTGCGCCGGCCCGGAATTGTTCCAGCCCGGCACGATCAGCACGCGATGACGTGCCAGCAACGTCGCCAGCGCCGCGCGGGTCGATAGCGGCAGCGCGTGGCGGGCCGCTGCCAGCATGCCGGCGCGGGGCGCTTCGAAAGGATGCGGAATGGCGGCGGACATGGCGATGCACCGGCAGCAGCAGGAAAGCCCGCATCCTGCGGCGTACGGCCGTCACGGGGAACGAAATTGTTTCGCTAAGCTTTGCGCGGCGCGCACCTGCTCAGGACACCGGCGCGCCACGCCGGGCCAGATCGCGCAAGGCATCGGCGAATGCCTCGGGATGGCCGCCGTCGGCAAACAGCGCGGCGATGTGCGCGCGATCGGCGATCACGCCCTGCAGTTCCGCCAGCTGCGCCGGATTTTCGACCAGCCGGACCAGGGTATCGGCATAGGTCGTTTCGTCGACGGCGATCAGCCACTCCGGCAGTCCGACCCGGCGGATGAAATCCTCTTCCTGGGCGCCGTGGATCTCCCGTGCCGCCAGGCAGACCACCGGCAGGCCGTTGGACAGCGAATCGAACACGCTGTTGGTGCCGCCGAACGGGAAGGTCGCGGCATGTACGTCGCAACGGGCGAGCGCGGCAATGTATTCCGGGTAGGTGAGTGTCGGATGTACGACGGCGGACGGCAGCGCACGCAGCACGGCATTCATCGCTGCCGGGAAACTGCAGCCGGCGACGCCGGTGAAGAAGTGGAACTCCACCCGCGCACCGACCCGGGCCCGCACGCGCGCCAGCGTCTCGAGGAACGGCCAGGTCCATTTCTGCGCGAACGACGGTATCGCCACCCGCAGCACATCGTCGCCCTGCCGGCGCGGCGGCAGCGGCCGGGAGAAATCGGCATGCAGCACATAGCGCAGCGTGCCGCGCGGCAGCGGAACGAGCTTCTCGCTGAAGCGCTCGGCGCCGACGATCCATTGCTCCTCGGTCAGTCCGTAATCGACGAACGCCGATTCACTGGTGGCCGGATGACCGTAGGTCATCGCCTGCACCGGCGCGAGACGCTGGTTGCACAGCACGATGTTCTGCATCTGCATGCCGATGCTTGGATAGAAAATGATCGACGGCGCATGACTGCGCACCAGACCGGCAACGACAGCCATGTCGGTGATGCCGCCGCTCATGCATTCGCGGTCGATGTCGTGGAACACATCGAACAAACGCCGCGCCGGCTCATCGACGCTGCTGCTCACCGCCAAGCCAACCAGACGGAAATGCCGGCGGCAGGATTCGATGACCGGCGCATAGCAACGGTACATTGCGTGCGTCGACTGGAAATTCTCCAGCGGCACCACCATCACCGGCCGGCCGTCGCCGGCTTGCGCCGGGAGTTCGCGGCGCTCCGCCATCACCGGCAACTGCCGGATCACCGCGTTGAGGAAACGCTTGACGCGATGCTTGCCGGGCGACACGGCATAACTGCA
Organism: Pseudomonadota bacterium; assembly: GCA_049323295.1. Classification (GTDB taxonomy): domain Bacteria; phylum Pseudomonadota; class Gammaproteobacteria; order Pseudomonadales; family JADFDG01; genus JADFDG01. The sequence continues at coordinate 190,061 of JBMOON010000050.1, read as the reverse complement.
GAACATCCACGCGAAGTGGAAGGCGATGCCGGGCCCGACGCGGCGGTAATCCGCGGCCTGCGGCACGCCGGAATCGAGGAATTCGATGGCGCTCTCGCGGGCCCGGTGCGCCTCGGCCGTTGCCATCACCAGACCGCCGACAGTCGCCACCACGGTGGCCACCGTCGCCTCCGGCACATGCGGATAGAACTGTCGCCAGTCGAGCGGAACCCGGCTGCCCGGCACCCACAGCAACAGCATGCGCACCAGGGCGTCCGGGGTGTAGCGACCGCGCAGGCGCGCCTGCAGCACGGCCATGTAGCCGTCGAGCTGGCCTTCCGCGGTGCCGTGCACCAGCTCGTGCAGCGCGTGCTGGTGCCGCAGCAGCTCGATCAGCCGGACCTGCGCCAGCTCCAGCTGCGGATCGAGCAACAGGGTTCCCCAGGCATGGGCGAAGCGCTCGCAGAGTCCGGCATGCAGCGGGTAGGGGCTGCCGGCATAGCCGGCGACGTCGAGGTTCTGTCCGAAATAGCGGGCGTGCAGCAACGCCAGCAGTTCACCGGCACACTCGAAGGCCTGCGCACAGCGCCGTTCGTGCACCAGCACTTCCAGCACGCCGATTTTTTCGTAGGGGTTGCGGACGTCGGTCATCGCCCACTTTCTAGCAGAGCCCCCCGGCCAAGTCCACGCACGCGAGCCGCAACCTCAGATGCTGTAGCTGTCGGTCGCCGCCGCATCGTCGCCGGCAAACCAGCGGATCTGCCGCGGGCGGAAATGCGCCGTGCCGCCGACGATGAAACGACCCGGGACGTATTTTTCGCGCGGCAACTCGACTTCCACCACCTCGCCGGCATGCTCGAGTTCCAGTCGTACGAACGGACCCAGCGGGCGGATGTCGCGCACCGTGCCGGCCAACGTGTCGGCAGCGGCCTCGGTGAACAGGTCGATGTCGTGCGGTCGCACGTAGGCCACGGCACGCTCGCTGCCGTGGCCCTCGCGCAGACTGCCGACATCGGCCCAGCCGCCGTGCACGCGGGAATGGAACAGGTTCACGTTGCCGAGGAACTGGTACACGAACGGCGTCGCCGGCGTGGCATAGACCTCGTCCGGCGTACCGATCTGCTCGATCCGCCCCTTGTTCAGCACCACGATGCGGTCGGCGACTTCCAGCGCCTCCTCCTGGTCGTGGGTGACGAACACGCTGGTGATGTGCATTTCATCGTGCAGGCGCCGCAGCCAGCGCCGCAGATCCTTGCGCACCCGGGCGTCGAGCGCACCGAAGGGCTCGTCGAGCAGCAACAGTTTCGGCTCCACCGCCAGCGCGCGCGCCAGGGCGATGCGCTGGCGCTGACCGCCGGACAGCTGGTTGGGGTAGCGGTCGGCCAGCCAGTCGAGCTGCACCAGCTTCAGCAGCTCGGTCACTTTTTCCCGGATCTGCGTTTCCGTCGGCCGCTGGCCGCGCGGCCGTACCCGCAGCCCGAACGCCACGTTCTCGAAAACGCTGAGATGGCGGAACAGCGCGTAGTGCTGGAAAACGAAGCCCACGTTGCGGTCACGGATGTCGCGCTCGGTGGCGTCCTCGCCGGAGAAAATGATGCTGCCGGCGTCCGGCTTCTCGAGGCCGGCAATGATGCGCAGCAGGGTCGTCTTGCCGCAGCCGGAAGGACCCAGCAGGGCAACCAGCTCGCCCGACGGAACTTCCAGATTCACGCCGTCCAGCGCGACGAAACTGCCGAAACGCTTGCCGATGTTTCTGACTTCAATACTCATGACGCATGCGCCTCGGTGTAGGTTTCCTTCAACGCGCGGAGTTCCTGCGCCAGTTTCCACTCGATGAACGATTTCAGTGCCAGGGTCACCAGCGCCAGCAGGGCCAGCAGCGAGGCGACGGCAAAGGCGGCGACGAAGTTGTATTCGTTGTAGAGGATCTCGACGTGCAGCGGCATGGTGTTGGTCAGGCCGCGGATATGGCCGGAAACCACCGACACCGCCCCGAACTCACCCATCGCCCGCGCGTTGCAGAGAATCACGCCGTACAGCAGTCCCCATTTGATGTTCGGCAGCGTCACCCGCCAGAACGCCTGGAAACCGGACGCGCCGAGCGAGATCGCCGCTTCCTCTTCCTCGCTGCCCTGTGCCTGCATCAGCGGAATCAACTCGCGCGCCACGAACGGGAAGGTCACGAATATCGTTGCCAGCACGATGCCGGGAACGGCAAACAGGATCTTCACGTCGTGTTCCTGCAGCCAGGGACCGAACCAACCCTGGGCACCGAACAGCAGCACGTAGATCAGGCCGGCAATCACCGGCGAGACGGCAAACGGCAGGTCGATCAGGGTGATCAGGAAACTCTTGCCGCGGAATTCGTGCTTGGCGATCGCCCAGGCCGCGGCGACGCCGAACACCAGGTTGAGAGGCACCGCGATCGCGGCGGCGATCAGCGTCAACCGGATGGCGGCCAGCGCATCGGGATCGGTGAACGAGGCGGCCCAGGCATCCACGCCCTTGCGCAGCGCTTCGGTGAACACCGCCGCCAACGGCACGAACAGGAAAACGGTCAGGAAGACCAGCGCCACCAGAATCAGCGCGACCTTTACCCAGAGCGGCTCGTTTATCGCCGGCGGGCGGCGGGTTGCAATCGTATTACCGGCCATAGGTCATACCGCGCGACGACGCGCCCACCACTGCAGGATATTGATGAGGAACAGCATCACGAAGGACAGCAGCAGCATGACGACGGCAATCGAGGTGGCGCCGGCGTAGTCGTACTGTTCCAGTTTGGTGATGATCAGCAGCGGCGCGATCTCGGACACCATCGGCATGTTGCCGGCGATGAAGATCACCGATCCGTACTCGCCGACCGCGCGGGCGAACGCCAGCGCAAAACCGGTGATCAGCGCCGGCAGGATGGCCGGGAAAATGATCCGCCGCACGGTCTGCCAGCGCGATGCGCCGAGACTGGCCGCGGCTTCCTCGACTTCGATCTCGAGATCTTCCAGCACCGGCTGCAGCGTGCGGACCACGAACGGCAGGCCGATGAAGGTCAGCGCCACCGCGACGCCCAGCGGCGTGAAGGCCACCTTGATGCCCAGCGGTTCCAGCACGCTGCCGAACCAGCCGTTCGGGGCATAGATGGCGGTCAGGGCAATACCGGCGACGGCCGTCGGCAGTGCAAACGGCAGGTCGACCAGCGCATCGACCAGTTTCTTGCCGGGGAAGGTATAGCGCACCAGCACCCAGGCCACGATCAGGCCGAACACGGCATTGATGACGGCGCCGATGAAGGCGGCGCCGAAGCTCAGCTGATAGGAGGCCAGCACGCGCGGCGACGTCACCGTGTCCCAGAACTGCGGGAAGGTGTACTCGGCGCTCTTGAAGAACAGGGCCGACAGCGGGATCAGCACGATCAGGCTCAGGTACAGGATGGTGTACCCGAGGGTCAGGCCGAAACCGGGAATGACGCTGTGGCGCCGGGCAAGCGTGTTCATGGGAAATGGCAGCCATGCTGGGAAAACGGGCCCGCGGAAAACGACCCCGGGCAAGGCTCGTACCGTAGCAACGAGCCCCCGGGCCACGGAAATCACAAGATTTCAGAACGATTCCCGGAAAACGGGATAAGCGCAGACAGGGCGCCCGGACCGGAGTCGATCGCGGGCGCCGACCGGGAAATCATCCCGGTGCAATCACGACCTGGGCCGCACCCATGTCCGCCATCACGTGACTGCCGACGACCAGATGCAGCCGCTCGACATCGTGCCGGGCCAGAACCGTGGTGATGACGCCGTAGTCTGTTTCCACGTCGACCCGGACCGATGCGTACTCCGGGTGTATCGCACCGATGCGGCCCCGCAGGAGCGCCACGGCACGGGTACTGTCATTGCGGCTCATGATCGCGCCTCCGTTCCTGCCGGTTTATTTACCCGGCTGGTAGATCTGGTCGAACACCCCGCCGTCGGCGAAATGGGTTTTCTGCGCAATGGCCCAGCCGCCGAAGTCGGAGATGCCCACCAGCTTCAGTTTCGGGAACTGGCTTGCGTATTTCTTCGCCACCTTCTCATCGCTCGGGCGGTAGTAGTTGCGCGCGGCGATTTCCTGGCCCTCGGCGCTGTACAGGTAATCCAGATAAGCCTTCGCCACCGTTGCCGTGCCGTGTTTCTGCACGTTCCTGTCGATCACCGTCACCGGCGGCTCGGCCAGGATGGACAGCGACGGCACCACGATGTCGACCTTGTCCGGACCCAGCTCCTTGATCGCCAGGAAGGCTTCGTTTTCCCAGGCCAGCAACACGTCGCCGATGCCGCGCTCGACGAACGTGGTGGTCGAGCCGCGGGCTCCGGAATCGAGCACCGGCACGTTGCGGAACAGGTCGGTGACGAATTTCTTCGCCGCTGCGTCCTTCGTCGCGTTGTCGCCGGACTTGTTCTTCGCGGCATACGCCCAGGCAGCGAGGTAATTCCAGCGGGCACCGCCGGACGTTTTCGGATTCGGCGTGATGACCGCCACTCCCGGTTTCACCAGATCGTTCCAGTCCTTGATGCCTTTCGGATTGCCCTTGCGCACCAGGAACACGATGGTCGAAGTGTAGGGCGAGCTGTTGTGCCTGAGCTCTTTCTGCCAGTCGGCATTGATGAGCTTGCCCTTCGCGGCGATCTCGTCGAGGTCGTAGGCCAGCGCCAGCGTGGCGACATCGGCTTCGAGACCGTCGATGATGGCGCGCGCCTGCTTGCCGGAACCGCCATGCGACTGCCGGATCGTGACGTCGTCGCCGGTTTTCGCCTTCCAGTATTTCGCGAAGGCGGCGTTGTACTCCACGTACAGCTCGCGGGTCGGATCGTAGGAGACATTGAGCAGGTTGATTTCGGCCGCCGAGGCCGCGGCGGCGCCGGCCAGCAGCACGCCGGCCAGCACGGTTTTCACGGAACGCGGGAAGGAACGCATGACTCTCTCCTGAACGTGGTCGATCCCCGGGAATCGGGATGGACGCATTCTGGAGAGGCCGCCCGGCCGGACGAACCAAGAAAATCTGCGTTGCTTATGCCCGGCCGCCGATCTCGCGCAGCTTCTGCTGCAGGGCCAGCCGGTCGAGCTTCTCCACCGGCAATTCGAGGAGCAGCTGCACGCGCTGGCGGATCTCGCCGAACACGCGATGGAAGGCCTCGCGCTGCGCCGCCTCGCTGCCGGTCACGGCCGCCGGGTCGGCGAAACCCCAGTGCGCCACCGCCGGATGACCCGGCCAGACCGGGCAAACCTCGCCGGCCGCGCTGTCGCAGACCGTGACGATGAAGTCCATGTACGGTGCGTCCGGCTGCGCGAACTCGTCCCAGCTCTTGCTGCGCGCCCCGCCGGCGTCGTACCCCACATGGGCCAGCTGCTCGACGGCCAGGGGGTGGACACGGCCGACCGGCCGGCTGCCGGCACTCCAGGCCCGGAAACGGCCATGCCCCATCAGGTTGACCAGCCCTTCGGCCATGATCGAACGCGCTGAATTGCCGGTGCAGAGGAAAAGGACGTTCCAGGTGCGCATGGGAAGACTCCGGGGGCAGGGCGATGCTCGCCGCCGGGCAATTATCCGCCGCCATCGTGACAGTCTGCTGACCGGCTGCCGGCCCGGCCTCTTGCCTCGGCCGGCCGGTCGCAGGTTAAATGCCACCTCCCGTGGGGGGGTAGCTCAGTTGGGAGAGCGCGTCGTTCGCAATGACGAGGTCAGGAGTTCGATCCTCCTCCTCTCCACCAGTCTTCGACAAAAAAGCCGGCATGCAGCCGGCTTTTTGTTTTCCTGGTCAGCACGAGCGATCGCCGACGGTTACGGCTCCGGCTCGATCACGGCCGGCGTCGCCGGCTGCGCGAACTCTTCGCGGGCCTTGCGCGCCAGTTCGGGGTCCGGCTGGCGCGGCTTGTACTCCTCTCCGCGGGCAGCGGCAGCCTTGCGGGCCAGGTCCTCGCGACGGGCATCGCGCGCATCCTGACGCTGCTTTCTCTCGGCCGCCATTTCCTGCCTCTTTTTCTCCTTGGCCGCGTTTTTCTCGAGACGCTCCCGGAGTTGTTCCTCGTACTTTTTCCGGCGCTCCGGATCCATCCGCGCGACGCGCGCATTCCACCGCTCGGCGGTGAAATCGAGCCGCTTCTTCTTGCCGTCGGTCCTGCCTGCCAGCGACGCACGCATCGTCGCTTCGGCATCGGGGTTCAACAACGCCAGGGCCGCCGACGCGTCGGTCTGCCCCTCGGGGAGCACGACAATGGCGATCAGCAGGTTGCGCTGCTCCTTGCCCTTGCCCTGCTTGCCGTACTGCTTGATCACGTTCAGCTTCGCCGTGACGCGGTCAAGCGCATCCGGCAACGGCAGATTGCTGAACTCCTGATTGATCTCGCGATCCGCTTTCGGATCCGCCTTGATTTCAAGCCCGGTCTGGCGGGCCACCTCGGCCAGAACGGCCAGCAGCGGCGCATTGACCGCATTGACGGACAGTTTGTCGTCCGGCTTGCTGTACACCACATCAACCCGGGGTGCCGCCAGCGGCACCGCCTGTACCACACAGGCCGCCAGCAACAGGGCCAGGCCGCCCAACCATTCACGCGTCATCCGTTTCACCCGCATCTCCTGTCGCACAAATAAAAAAGGCCGGGGGAATCCCCCGGCCTTATGGACCACAACAATCAGCAATCGTTGCCCGAGCAGGAGATCAGGCGAATGATCCCGCCGCTGTCGCCCGGGAAGAACCCGGTGCCGCCTTTGGCGGTGAGCGCGCCGGTGATGCTGCCAACGCCGCTGTTGGAGATGATCTCGATCCAGCCGCCGTCTTCGCCCGAGGAGTTGTTCAGGGCAGGATCGGCGTTGCCACCGTCGGACGAGATGTTGGCACTGACGTAGGTCTTGGCGCCGTAGATGTACACGCCATCGCTGTGGCCGCCAGAGTATTCGCCGTCACCGCCGTCGTTGCTGATGCTGCCGCTGACGCGGGTTTCGCCCAGCTCTGCATACACCTCGAAGTTGTTGGCGTGGCTGCCGTAGCCGGTGGTGCCGTCATCGGTGCCGATGTCGGAGCCGCCGTCAACGTCGGCGCTGCCGCTGTAGGTCGCGCCGTTGTAGCCCCAGATCCAGACATAGGCGCTGTGGTCGGTGCTGGTGGTTTCACGGTTCTGGCCCGACTCGCCGGCAATGTTGCCCACGAACACCGCCTTCGCCGGGAAGCCCGGGAAGTTGTAGTAGTGGGTTTCGACGTAGAGATCGCCGCCGTCGCCGCCATCCGCCGAAGCCGACACACCGTCCGCCAGCGCATCGCCGCCGGAAATGTCGATGTTCAGGCCACGGACCAGCGTGCTGCCGCCCGGGACGTCGTTACCGGTCGCGTAGTCGTTGGTGTAGTCGTTGTAGAGCTCGACATAACCGCCGCTGCCGCCGAAGTCGCCGTCACCGCCCGACGCGTTGACCGAGCCGTAGCCCAGCAGCCGGATCGGCGCGTCGCCCGGATAGCCGTACGAGTAGGCATCGATGTAGAAGTAGCCGCCATCGCCACCGTTGCCGGTACCGCTGGTGGTGGCCACCGCGTTGCCGCCCGAGGTGTCGATGTTGCCGGACCAGGTGATGCCGCCGTTCGGGGTGTATTCGTACTGCGAACCGTAGTCGGTGTAGATGTACAGGTCGCCGCCGCCGCCGCCGCTGCCCGTGACGTCGGTGGTGTCACCGCCGCCCAGCCGGACCGCGCCGCTGTTGCGCAGCTCGCCGCCGTAGGTGTACAGCTCGACATAACCGCCCCAGCCGCCGCTGCCGACGGTGGAGTCGGCGCCGGTGGCCGTCAGCCGGCCGCTGTTGAACACGTTGCCGACGGTGTTGTTGTCGATGTAGATGTCACCGCCGCTACCGCCGGTCTCGCCGGTACCGCCGGCAGCCGACAGGTCGCCGCTGTTCATGATCGCGCCGTAACCGGAGTACAGGTAGACCTCGTTGCCGTCGCCGGCCGAACCGTCCGGTGCCGCGCCGCCATTGGAGGACATGTCGCCGGTGTTCTGGGTGTAGTAGTAACCCTCGGCGTAGATCCAGCCGGCATAGCCGCCGGTGCCTGCTGCCGCGGTGTCGTCACCGCCGTTCGCCGTCCACCGGCCGCTGTTGATCAGCGCATAGTCCGCATAGACGTCGATGTAGCCGGCCGTCTTGCTGTCGGCATCGGCCGGATCGTCTTCACCGCTGGTGTCGATGGAGCCGCCGCCGAGGTAGTTGTTGCAATACAGGTCGAAGTTGGAGCGGAAACCGTTGCTGGCATTGGCCGTGGTGATCCGGCCGGCATGACGGACGTCGGCGTCGATCGAGAGGTACACGGTCTCGTAGATGCCGTCGCCGTTGTACCAGTCCATGTTCGGTTCGAAGGTGACCGTGGCGCCGCTGCCGATCTGCAGGCCGGTGACCACGTCGTCGGCATCAGCCAGCGCGGCATCGCCGTCCGACACGTACAGGGTGGAGTCGCCGGCAACCAGATACGGGGTGCCGACAGCCGGCTCGGCCGCGACCACCGCAACGGTGGTGCTGGCGCTGATGGTCAGTTTGTTGTCGCCAAAGAACGGGGTGAACGACTTCGGCGTGAAGCCGGCGTTCGCCGAGCCGGCCGCGACCACGATGTCGCCCGGGCCACTTTCCTTGTAGACGTAGATGCCGTAGTCGCCCGAACCGCCGTAACCGCCGTTCAGGCCGCCATTGCCGCCCGAGGCGTTGATCGAGCCGGTTGCGCGCGCGCTCTTGTCGTCGTCATCGCTGCAGCCCGTCATCGAGCCGGCCACGATGGCAAGCGCCAGGGCACTGAGCCCCAGCTTCTTCATATCAGTCATTTGGTATTACCCCTGCTCCATGGATGTCAGACATATGTCCGGCCGCCTTGCACGGCCGGGACGACAGTTTTACCAGCGTTTGGTTCCCGTGCCTACGGGTGGCCCGACCCCGGCTCATGATTTTTGCTGATGTGCCGGACCGGAGGGGGGGTCAGCCCCGCCGGTCCGGCTCGAAGAACATCCAGCGCACCTGCGGGAAGGCGTCACGGAAGGCAGCCTCGGCGGCATTGATGTCGTCGAGCAGCCGGATCGCCGACTGCTCCTCGCGCAGGCGGGCCTTGACCGACACCATCACGTCGGCGCCCAGTTGCAGGGTCAATACCCGATAGACCCGGGCCACCTCCGGACGTGCGGCCAGGAACGCCTCCATTTGCGCCTGGACCTCCGGGTCGGTGCTCTCGCCGATCAGCAGGCCCTTCACCTCGATGGCCACCGCAACCGCCACCAGCACCAGCACGACGCCGATGGCAATGGTGCCCAGCGCGTCGTAGAGCGGATTGCCGGTGTAGATGGTCAGTAGCACCGCCGCCAGCGCCAGGACCAGGCCCGCCAGCGCCGCCAGGTCCTCGCCGACCACGACCACCAGTTCGCCCTGCCGGCTTTCACGGAACCAGCGCCAGAACGTGCGCTTGCCCTTGATCTTGTTGACCTCGATCAGGGCGCCGGTGAGCGACCCCCATTCGAGCACGATGGCAACGGCCAGCACGCCCGCCGCCACCCAGGGGCTGGTCGGCATCTCCGGGTGCTGCAGTTTGTGCACCCCCTCGTAGATCGAGAACATGCCGCCCATGCTGAACAGCAGGATCGCGACAAGGAAACTCCAGAAATAGATCGTCTTGCCGTAACCGAGCGGGTGCTGTTCGTCCGGTTTGCGCCGTGCCCGCTTCATGCCGAGCAGCAGCAGTCCCTGGTTGGCGCAATCGGCCACCGAGTGGATGCACTCGGCCAGCATCGCGCCGGAATTCGTGTGCCAGGCCGCCCAGCCCTTGGCGATGGCGATGCCGCCGTTGGCAAACAACGCATACAGGATGGCGCGGGTCGATCCGTCGGCAGACATGCTGGCTCCGTGTTTTCCGGCAATCCGGCAACAGCCGGTTTTATTCGAGGTAGGTGTAGCCGTCGAGGCCGTCGCGGACTTCGGCGAGATACGCGGCCTTTTCGCCTGCCGCCAGCCTTGCCGCATCGAGCTTTTTCTCCAGGCGCGCCAGCAGCTCGTCCGGATTGAAGTTCACGTAGCGCAGCACGCTGCTCACGGTGTCGCCGCGGATGGCATTGCGGATGTCGACGTTGCCCTGCGGGTCGATCTCCACGTCCACCGCATCGGTGTCGCCGAACAGGTTGTGCAGGTCGCCGAGGATTTCCTGGTAGGCGCCGACCAGGAAAATGCCGATATGGTAGGGGCGCGCCGGATCGTACGGCGGCAACGGCAAGGTGCTCTCGATGCCCTCGCCGTCGACATAGCTGTCGATGCGCCCGTCGGAATCGCAGGTGATGTCCTGCACCACCGCGCGGGCCGTCGGCTTCTCCAGCAGCCGCTCCAGCGGCAGCACCGGGAAGATCTGGTCGATGCCCCACACGTCCGGCGCCGACTGGAACAGCGAAAAATTGAGGAAGAGCTTGTCGGCCAGCTTCTCGTTCAGCGCGTCGAACAGTTCGCGCTGCTTGCGGCGGCCGGGATCGAGCTGCGCACGGATCCGGTCGCAACAGGCGTGGTATGCCTGTTCGGCCCAGGCGCGCTCGGCCAGCGACAGGTCGTGGTGCTGGAACTGTGCGAGCACGTCCTGATAGGCGTTCTGTACGTCGTGAAACAGCTCCAGCATGTTCAGGGAAGCGTCGCCGGAAAGCAGTTGCCGGTGGATCTGTTGCAGGTAGGCCACGCTGGCGGCCGCACCGGCAGGCGCTGCCGCCAGCGCCTGCTCGCCCACCCGCTCGACATCGATGACGTTGGTCACCAGCACGGCGTGGTGCGCGGTGAGCGCGCGGCCGGATTCGCTGACAATGTCCGGATGCGGCAGGCTGTCGGCGTCGCAGAGTTCGCGCACCGTGTTGATGATCTGCCACGCATAGTCGGTCAGCCCGTAGTTCATCGAGCAGTAACTGCGCGAACGGGTGCCCTCGTAATCGACCGAGAGGCCGCCGCCGACATCCAGCACGGATACCGGCACGCCGGCCTTGCGCAGCTCCACGTAGTACCGTGCCGCCTCGCGCATGCCGTTCTTGATGTCCTCCAGCGCGGCGATCTGCGAGCCGAGGTGGAAATGCAGCATCTGCACGCTGTCCAGCCGGCCGGCCGCGCGGCAGCGCTCGACCACCTGCAGGATCTGCGCCGGCGACAAGCCGAATTTCGACTTCTCGCCGCCGGTGTTCTGCCAGTTGCCCTTGCCGATGCTCATCAGGCGCACGCGCACGCCGATACGCGGCACGACGTTCATCTTCTCCGATTCTTCGAGGATCAGGTCCAGCTCGGACAGCTTCTCGACGACGATCGTCACCTTGTGGCCCAGCTTCTCGCCGAGCAGTGCGAAGCGGATGTATTCACGGTCCTTGTAGCCGTTGCAGACGATGGTGTCGCCCGGGAAACGGCTCATCGCCAGTACCGCCAGCAGCTCCGGCTTGGAGCCGGCTTCCAGCCCGACCGGCCGGCCGGGCTCGCCGACCGAGATGATTTCCTCGACCACCCGCCGCTGCTGGTTGACCTTGATGGGAAACACCGGCGTGTAGCCGCCGCGATAGCCCAGTTCTCCGATCACCTGCTCGAAGGCGCCGCGCAGACGGCGCACGCGGTGGCGCAGGATGCCGGAGAAGCGCACCAGCGCCGGCAACCGCAGGCCGCGCGCCTGGATCGCCTCGATCACTTCGTGCAGCGACACCGCGCGGGCATCGCCCACGCCGTCCGGATGCACGATGAGGTCGCCGTCGGCGTCGATGTCGAAATAGCCGTCGCCCCAGTGGCGGATGTTCCAGGTCGTGAGGGCGTCGTCGTGCGTCCAGTCGGTCATTTCAGGCAGTCGCCGGGGGTTCATGCGGGCGCCGTATTATGGGGCCCGCCGGCCGCGGCCTGCTATGATCCGCGCCCCGTTTGCCGGGCATCCGGGCCCGCCCGGGGACTGCCGCATCCGTCCGCACCACTCAAAGCCGCGCGAGGTGACCGCCATGACCGACCGTTCCGACTGGTACATCGAATATTTCGAATCGGCCGGCACCGCCTTCGGCCTGAAGCTGAAAAACGCGCGCCGCCTGGACGCCGTGCAGAGCCCGTACCAGAACATCGAGATCTGGGACACCGAGACCTTCGGCCGGCTGATGACCATCGACGGCGCGACCATGGTGTCCACCCGCGACAATTTCCTCTACCACGAGATGATGTCGCACCCGGCCCTGTTCGCCCATGCGAACCCGAAGCGCGTCGCCATCATCGGCGGCGGCGACTGCGGCACGCTGCGCGAAGTGCTGAAGCACCCGGGCGTCGAAAGCGCGACCCAGATCGACATCGACGAGCAGGTCACGCGCCTGTCGGAGAAATATTTCCCGGAGCTCTGCGAAAAGAACGCCGATCCGCGCGCGCACCTGCTGTTCATCGACGGCGTGCAGTGGGTGAAGGACCAGCCGGCCGAGTCGCTCGACATCATCATCGTCGACTCGACCGACCCGGTCGGTTTCGCCGAGGGCCTGTTCAAGGTGGAATTCTTCAAGGACTGCATCCGCATCCTGAAGAAGGGCGGGGTCATCGTGCAGCAGAGCGAATCGCCGCTGCTGCACAGCGCGACCATCATCCGCGACCTGCACAAAAACATGCGCGCCGCCGGCTTCACGCACACCCAGACGCTGCCGTTCCCGCAGATCGTCTATCCGTCGGGCTGGTGGAGCTGCACGCTGGCCGGCAAGGACTGCGACGTCGCCACTTTCCGCGAGCGCGATGCCCGTGCCAAGGCATTCGATTCGCTGTACTACAGCGCGGACATCCACAAGGGCGCGCTGACCCTGCCGCCGTTCATGCAGAAAGCGATCGCGCAGTAAAACTGCCGCAACGAAAAAGGGGCCCCGAAGGGCCCCTTTCTTTTTGCCTGTTGCGCGTCGTGCGGGATTACGGGGTGTAGGCACGCTCGCCGTGTTCGGCGAGATCCAGACCTTCGCGCTCCTGCTCTTCGCTGACCCGCAGACCGATGACGATGTCGGCGATCTTGAAGGCGATGAAGGCAACCACGCCGCTCCAGACGACCGCGGTGATCACGCCGGTCAGCTGGGCAGTCATCTGCGCCGCGAAGTCGTAGGCAACCACACCGACCGGGCTGGTCGAGTAGTCCACCACGCCCATGCCGCCGAGCGCCGGGTTGACGAACACGCCGGTCAGCAGCGCGCCGACGATGCCGCCGACCGCGTGCACGCCGAAGACGTCCAGCGAATCGTCATAGCCGAGCCTGGCCTTCAGGCCGGTGACGGCGAGGAAGCACAGGATGCCGCCCGCCAGGCCGATGACCAGCGCGCCGCCGAGGCCGACGAAACCGCAGGCCGGGGTGATGGCAACCAGACCGGCGATGGCACCGGAGGCCGCACCGAGCAGGCTCGGCTTGCCCTTGTGGAACCACTCGACGAAGGTCCAGGCCAGTGCCGCAATGGCGGTGGCGAACAGGGTGTTGGCAAACGGTACGGCAGCGAAGCTGTTGGCTTCCAGGTTCGAACCGGCGTTGAAGCCGAACCAGCCCATCCACAGGATGCAGGCGCCGATCAGCGTCATGGTGAGCGAGTGCGGAGCCATCGACACCTTGCCGTAACCCAGGCGCTTGCCGACCATGATCGCGCCGACGAGGCCGGCGATACCGGCGTTGATGTGCACCACGGTGCCACCGGCGAAGTCGATCGCGCCCTTGCCGAACAGGAAGCCGCTGGCCGCGTCATACGCGGACGGACCGCCCCAGTACCAGACCATGTGGGCCATCGGCGCGTAGGCGAAGGTGAACCAGATCACCGTGAACAGCAGGATGGCGGCGAACTTCATGCGCTCGGCGAAGCCGCCGACGATCAGCGCACAGGTGATGGCCGCGAAGGTCAGCTGGAACATCGCGAACACGAGTTCCGGGATCTGCACGTTGACCGAGAAGGTTTCGACCCACGAATCGTAGGTGACGCCGCTCATGAAGACCTTCGACAGGCCGCCGATGAACGGATCGAGCGCGCTGCTCGGGTTGCTGGTGAAGGCCAGCGAGTAGCCGTACAGCACCCACAGCACTGCCACCAGGCAGAACACCGTGAACACCTGCATCAGCACCGACAGCATGTTCTTGCTGCGCACCATGCCGCCGTAGAACAGCGCGACGCCCGGGAGCGTCATGAACAGCACGATGATGGTGGCCACGAGCATCCAGGCGATGTCGCCCTTGTTGCGCTCGGGGGCAGGCGCTGCTTCGGCCGGGGCGGCTTCGGGAGCGGGAGCCGCTTCGGCCGGAGCGGCTTCGGCGACGACGGCGGCCTCGGGTGCAGCGACGGCTGCCTCCTCGGCATAAACGGGGCTGGCGCCCAGCAGGGCGCTGCCCAGGGTGAGGGCGATCAAAAAGCGTTTCACGGTTTTACCTCCGCATTGCACGCAATGGGTTTCAGTAAGGGCATGGATCGGGGGCTGCGGTTGTGGATGGCGAAACGATCCGCGTCAGATCGCTTCGTTGCCGGTCTCGCCGGTGCGGATGCGGATCACCTGCTCGAGGGCGCTGACGAAAATCTTGCCGTCGCCGATCTTGCCGGTGTTCGCCGCCTTGGTGATCGCTTCGATCACGCCTTCCACGCGGTCGTTGGCACACGCCACTTCCACCTTCACTTTCGGAAGGAAGTCGACGACGTATTCCGCGCCGCGGTAGAGCTCGGTGTGACCCTTCTGCCGACCGAAGCCTTTCACTTCGGTCACGGTGATGCCCTGCACGCCGATCTCGCTCAGCGCCTCGCGGACATCATCGAGCTTGAAGGGCTTGATGATTGCCGTTACCAGCTTCATGGCTCTCTCCTGTTCTGGCCGGCGACGCCGGCGCTGTTGCTGTGTTCGGGCGCTCGGCCCGTCCAGACCCGTCTTTCGCAGCCTGTGCACCCGCCGGTGCACGATCCATGCCTGATCTGAAAAGCGATGCAAAAACAGAGGGTTGAACCACGCTCCGCCGGTGCGGATGTGGTCCCGGAGCAGTATATCGCACCGTTGCGGTGCGCCTGTCCGGAATGGTGCACGCTCGCGGCGCGGGCCGGCCCCGCCATGGCGGCTGCTATGCTGCGCGCCGGTCCGGCCACCATCACGCGACGCCCATGAACCAGGAAAATGCCATCAACCGGCTGGTCGACCAGCTGGCCCGCAACCTGCCCGGCGGCCTGGCTGCCGCGCGCGAGGAATTCACCACCGCGGCACGCGCCGTGCTTTCCGACGCCTTCGCCCGCATGGAGCTGGTGACCCGCGAGGAATTCGATGCCCAGGCACGCGTGCTGGCCCGCTCGCGTGAAAAACTGGAGGCGCTCGGCCGCGAACTGCAGGACCTCGAACTGCGGCTGGCACAACTGGAAGACAAGCGCGGCTGAACGCCGTCGCAACACCGGCAACGGCAAACTCCCACGCGCGTTGCCGTTCACGACCGGCGACAACTCCGTCGCCGCCGCGCCAGCATCTCCTTCCCGCACCGTACCGGTGCCTTTCGTCCCGGAACGGTGCATGCGCCTTGCCGTTGTCGCCACCCGCGCCTCGCGCGGCATCGATGCGCCGCCGGTGCGTGTCGAAACGCATCTCGCCGGCGGGCTGCCGTCGGTTTCCATCGTCGGCCTGCCGGAAACGGCGGTGCGCGAGAGCAAGGATCGTGTGCGCAGCGCACTGGTGACCTCGCGCTTCGAATTCCCGGTCGGACGCATCACGCTCAACCTGTCGCCGGCCGACCTGCCCAAGGAAGGCGGCCGCTTCGACCTGCCGATCGCCGTCGGCATTCTGGCGGCGTCGGGACAATTGCCGGCGGCCGCGCTCGACCGTCGCGAGTTTCTTGCCGAACTGGCGCTCACCGGCGAACTGCGCGCCGTACACGGTGTGCTGCCGGCCGCCATCGCCTGCGCCCGCGCCGGGCGGGAGCTGATCGTCGCGCCGGAAAACGCCGACGAAGCCGCATTGCCGGCCGGCGCAAAGGTGATCGCCGCGCGGCATCTGCTCGATGTCTGCGCCCACCTGAGCGGCGACATGCCGCTGCCGCTCCATCGACCCGCAGCGGAAACGATTGCCCCGGAAACGGGGCCGGATCTCGCCGACGTCCGCGGTCAGGCACATGCGCGGCGGGCCCTGGAAATCGCCGCGGCGGGCGCCCACTCGCTGCTGATGATCGGTCCGCCCGGCAGCGGCAAGACCATGCTGGCCGCCCGGCTGCCCGGCATTCTGCCGCCGCTGACGACGGACGAGGCCCTGGAAGCCGCCGCCGTGCGTTCACTGCGCGGCCCGGTACCACGCTCGCTGCTCGCCGGCGCACGCCCCTACCGTGCACCGCACCATTCGGCCTCGGGCAGCGCGCTGGCGGGCGGCGGTGCCGTGCCGCGGCCGGGTGAAATCTCGCTGGCCCACCACGGCGTGCTGTTCCTTGATGAATTGCCCGAATTCGGCCGCCACGTGCTGGAGATGCTGCGCGAACCACTGGAATCCGGCACGGTTCACATCGCGCGCAGTGCCCGCCAGGTGGAGTTTCCAGCCCGCTTCCAGCTCGTGGCGGCGATGAATCCCTGTCCCTGCGGTTTTCTCGGCGATCCGGAACGCAGTTGCGGCTACACCTGCGAACGCGCCGAGCGCTATCGCGGCAGGCTGTCCGGTCCGCTGCTGGACCGGATCGACATCCACGTCGAGGTCGCCGCCCTGCCACCGTCCACGCTGACCGCCGCGGGCAGCGGCGAACCGAGCGCTGCCGTGCGGGAGCGCGTCGTCGCCGCCCGCGGCCGGCAGCTCGCGCGCCAGGGCTGCACGAATGCCGCGCTGGACGGCCGCACGCTGCTGGAGGCAACCGCACTGCAGGAACCCGATCGCGAATTCCTGGTCGCCGCGCTGGAGAAAATGCGGCTCTCGGCCCGTGCCACCGATCGCATCCTGCGGGTGGCGCGCACCATCGCCGACCTCGCCGGCGAACCGCGGGTGGCACGAACCGCGCTGCTGGAGGCGCTGGGCCTGCGCGCGCTCGATCGCCGTCCCGGCTGAACGGAACGCCGACCGGCGGCGTGGCAATATCCGCCCGACGTCACGCCGGGACAGCGCCAATACCGGCACGCCGCAGGACAATCAACGGATGAAACGCCGGACCGGACTGTATCCCGTGCTCGCCATGCTGCTGGCGGCCTCTTCCCTGGCCTGTGCCGGGGAATCCTCCGCGCAGCCGGCAGCGGCCGCCACCACCGACGCCGGCCCGGTCTCGCCGGCACTGTCGCCGGGCCGGAAAGTCGCGCTCACCAATGCCGGCGTGGTTGTCTTCATGACCGCCTGGGGCTACGCCAACTGGGATTACGGGCAGACCGACTGGCACCGCACGGACGAGGGCTGGTTCGGGCAGTCAACGAAGGAAGGCGGAGCCGACAAGGCCGGGCATCTTTATTCGACCTACGTACTCGGGCGCAGTCTGAGCGCGCTGTTCCGTCACTACGGCCATGAACCGGACCGGGCCGCCTTCGCCGGCGTGGCCAGTGCCTTCGGCACCATGACGCTGATGGAGCTCGGCGACGGCTACAGCCCCTACGGCTTTTCGGAAGAGGATGCAGCGATGAACCTCGCCGGCGCCGGCGCCGCCTGGCTGCTGGAAAAGAATCCGCAGTGGGATCGCCGCGTCGCCATCCGCGGCGAGTACCACATCAGTCGCCACGCAGTGACCGATTTTTTCACCGACTACGAGCGCTGGCGCTATTACCTGACGCTGAAGCTCGACGGTTTCGACAGCCTGCCCGAACCGTTGCGCTGGCTGGAGCTGCATGCCGGCTATGCCGCCCGCGGCTACAGCGACGCGGATATCCGCAACGACCGCCGGGAAACCTTCGTCGGCATCGGCTTCAGCTTCAGCCGGCTGGCACGCGAGAGCGGCTGGCGGCGCACCGGCGTGTTGCTCGACTATTTCCAGCCGCCGCACACCACCGCGCGCCACGAACACGTACGGTAGGCGGAATCACTCGATGCCTTCCGTACGCAGGTAGCGCGGCGAGCTCTCGCGCACTTTCTGCAGCGTGATGGCCCACAGCAGCGCCTGCAGCGACGGATCGTCATCGGCCGCCCCCTTGCGGATGCGGCCGGCGAGGGCCCGGTTCAGGGTCGCCAGCCGGGCCGGCAGCGACGTGTCGCCGGCCGTTTCCAGGCCAAGCGCGTCCTCCAGTGCTTCGGCCTCGGCATGCAGCGCACCGTCGCCGTTGGCAAGCTGCCGCTCGGCAACCGACAACGCATTGAGCAGCATCAACCCGGCGTACTTTTTCTCTTCCGGCAGCGCCGGCAACAGCTCGTCGCGAAACGTTCTGGCGGCGATGGCCAGCAATTCATGGCCCTGTGGACGGTCCCGCATGTTCAACCCCGCGCGAAATCGATTCCGGTCATCCGGAGCACGTGCAGTTCGAGTTCCGGCACGATGTGACTGGTGAGCGCCAGCTCCAGCGACGGTTCGCGGCCGGAAATGTGTCGCTCGCCCTGCTGGATGGCGATGATCGCCCAGCGCAGCTCGGCGAAGACCTCCCAGTAATACAGGTCGCGCGGCACAATGCGCGCGCCGGCGACGGCGTTGTAGCCGGCCAGCAGATCGGCGCGGCTGCCGATGCCGCCCGCCGCCCGCTCCTCGCCCGGCTGCCCGAAACGCCAGCAGCGCGCGCACAGCCAGCCCAGATCCTCCAGCGGATGACTCCAGGCGGCAAATTCCCAGTCGAGGATTGCCGTCAGCCCGGTCGCATCGACCATGTAGTTGCCGGTGCGGAAATCGCGATGCGCCAGCACGAGTCGTCCGTCATGCCAGCCGGCGGCATCAGGCACGTTCTTCTCCAGCCAGCGCAACCCCCACTCCAGTGCCGGATACGGCGTGCGGTAGCCGTCGAGGAATTCGCGCGCCAGCCGGACGAAATGCAGCGCCGGATGCACGTCCGGCCGATCGAGGAACGACAGCGCAGCCGCCGGCGACACCCGCTGGATCTTCGCGATTTCCTCGCCGAGCCGGCGGACGAGCGCCGCCCGGTCGCCGCCGGGTGCGGCGTCCTTCACCAGCCGGTGGCCGGCCGCGGTGCCGCCGGCCCGCCGCATCACGAAGAAATCACGGCCCAGCACGTCGCGCGTACCGGCCCACAACGGTTCCGGTACCGTGACGCCGGCGGCGAAGGCAGCCTGCAGCAGGGCGAACTCCTGCGCCCGGCTGTGCGAATGGCCGACGCCGCTCGGCGCATCGCAGCGCACCACCACCGGCAGGTGGCCGGCGCGCGGACCGCCGGCAATCACCAGGTCGGCCGCCCAGTTTTCCTGGATGGCGCCGCCGGAGAGTTTCTTCAGGTTGTCGATGCGGACGTTTGCCGCGCCGGCCTGCGATGCAACGAAATCCGACAGCTTCTGCAGATCGGGAGTCATGGCCGTGCGTCAAACGCCCCAGCGGAAGAAATCGTTCTTCTTCGCCAGGTAGGCCTGCGACAGCACCATCTTGTGTACTTCGCTGGCACCGTCCACCAGACGCGCCTGACGCGCATAGCGGTATATCCAGTCGACCAGCGTGTCCTTCGAGTAGCCGCGCGCGCCCATCAGCTGCAGGGCGGTATCCGCCGACTTGTGCAGGGTGTCGGCTACGTGGATCTTGGCGATCGAAATGTCGGTCTTGGCGTGGTCGCCCTGATCGAGCTTCCAGGCGGCATTCATCGTCAGCAGGCGGCCGACGTGGATGTCCTTGGCCACCTCGCCCAGCATCCACTGCACGCCCTCGTGCTGCGCCAGCGTGATACCGAAGCTCTTGCGCTGCTCGACATAGCCGGCGGCAATCTCCATGCAGCGCTTGCTGAGACCCAGCCAGCGCATGCAGTGCGTCAGCCGCGCGGTGCCGAGACGGATCTGGGTTACCTTCAGGCCGTCGCCGATCTCCAGCAGCCGGTCCTCGTCGCTGATCTCCAGCCCGTTGAACTCCAGCTCGCAATGACCGCCATGTTCTTCCGGACCCATGATCGGAATGCGGCGCACGATGCGCCAGCCCGGCTGGTTCGCATGGAACATGAACGCAGTGAGTCCCTTGCGCTCGTCGTCCGAGGTGCGCGCGATCAGGATGAAATGCTGCGCGCCCTCGGCACCGGTAATGAACCACTTGCGGCCGGTGATGACCCACTTGTCGCCTTTTTTCGTCGCCTTCGTGTAGGTAAGCGACGGATCGGAACCGCAACCGCCATCCGGCTCGGTCATCGCGAAGGCGGAACGCACCTTGCCGTCGATGATCGGCTGCAGCCATTTGTCCTTCAGTGCATCGGTTTTCAGGATCTTGTTGAGAACGATCATGTTGCCGTCGTCCGGCGGGGCGGCGTTGAACATCACCGGCCCGAACGGCGACCGGGCCGCCTCCTCGTACAGCGCCGCCATGCCGACCACGCCCAGTTCGGCACCGCCGCGCGATTTCGGCAACTGGAAACCCCACAGGCCTGCCGCCCTGGCCTTCGCACGCACTTTCGCGACCACATCCTCGCGGATGTTCTCGTGCTCGTCGAAGTTCGACTTGTCATTTTCCAGCGGCAGCACTTCCCGCTCGACGAAGGCGCGGACGCGCAGGCGGTAGTCTTCGATATGGGCAGGCAGCGTGAAATCCATTAACCGTTCCTCACAGCGAATTCTGGGTATGCGCGCCGTCGACGACGACCGTCGAACCACTCATGTAAGCAGACGCATCGGAAGCCAGCAGCAACAACGGACCGTCGAGCTCGGGAAGATTGCCCAGCCGGCGGAACGGCATGCGCTTGATCATCTTCTGGCCGGGTTCGGTGCGGAACCAGTCGCGGTTGATGTCGGTTTCAAAGTAACCGGGGCAGATCGCATTGACGCGGATGTTGTGGCGGGCGTAATCCAGCGCCAGCGATCTGGTCAGCTGGATGACGCCGGCCTTGGACGCCGTGTACGGCGGCAGCTGGCTGGCGACACGCAAACCGAGGATCGACGCGATGTTGACGATGTTGCCCGGGCGCTGCTCGTTCACCCAGCGCCGGATCGCCTCGCGCGACACCAGCCACACGCCCTTCAGGTTGGTATCGACCACCTGGTCCCAGTCGGCTTCGCTCAGCGACGTTGCCGAACCTTCGATGTTGATGCCGGCGTTGTTGATCACCACGTCCGGGGTCGCCATGCCGGCAAACGCGGCAGCCACGCTGTCGGCATTCGTCACGTCCAGCGACACCGTTTCGGCCTTGCCGCCGCTCGCCCGCACTTTCTGCGCCGTGGTTTCCAGCTTCTCGACCCGGCGCGCACCCAGCACGACCGTGGCGCCGGCGGCGGCCAGCACTTCGGCGAAATGGGCGCCGAAACCACTGGAAGCGCCGGTAATGAGGACTCGTTTGCCGTCGAGGCGGAACAGGCTGGACATGCGGACTCCGGGAACTGAAGCGGTCGGAAAACAGGCGGCCGGGGTGCGACCGGGCGGTCAGTATCGGGGGCCCCCCGGGGGCCGGCAATGCTGTAAACGCTCAAACGATTGACCCGGATGCACAGGCCGGGACCGCCCCGACGCAGGCTAGAATCGCCGCCCGCCGTCCGATCCGCCCGCCGCCGATGTCCGATCTGAACCCCCGCCAGCGCGAAGCCGTCCGATACCTCGACGGGCCCCTGCTCGTGCTCGCCGGCGCCGGCTCCGGCAAGACCAGCGTGATCACCCGCAAGATTGCGTACCTGATCGACGGCGCCAACTACGACCCGTCGAAGATCATCGCCGTCACCTTCACCAACAAGGCGGCGCGTGAAATGGCGGAGCGCGCGAAGAAACTGGTCGGCAGCGACCTGAAGGGGCTGTCGATCAGCACCTTTCACACGCTGGGCCTGAACATCATCCGCAGCGAGCAGAAGCGCCTCGGCCTGCGCGGCGGCTTCAGCATTCTCGACGCCGACGACTCGCGCAAGCTGATCACCGAGCTGATGCAGCGCGACGCCGGCGGCGACGGCGACATGGCCGACACCGTGCAGCACGCCATCTCCAGCCTGAAGAACGACATGGTGTCCGCCGAAGATGCGCTGGCCATGGCCAAAAGTCCGCGCGAAATGCTGATCGCGCAGGTCTACGAAGGTTACGAACGCGCCAAGAACGCCTACAACGCCGTCGACTTCGACGACCTTATCCTCAAGCCGGTCCAGCTGTTCACGCAGCATGGCGATGCGCTCGAGAAATGGCAGAACCGCACCCGCTACCTGCTGGTCGACGAATACCAGGACACCAACCTGTCGCAGTACCGGCTGGTGCGCCAGCTCACCGGCGTGCGCGGTGCACTGACCGTGGTCGGCGACGACGACCAGTCCATTTATGCCTGGCGCGGCGCCCGGCCGGAAAACCTCGTCCAGCTCAAGGAAGACTTCCCGCAACTGAAAGTGGTGGCGCTGGAACAGAACTACCGGTCGACGCAACGCATCCTGCGCGCCGCCAACACGGTGATCGCCAACAACCCGCACGTGTTCGAAAAGAAGCTGTGGAGCGACCTGGCACCCGGCGAACCGATCCGGCTGGTGTGCTGCAAGGACGAACAACACGAAGCCGAACGCATCGCCGGCGAAATCGTCAGCCAGCACGCCCGCGGCGGCAAATGGAAGGACTTTGCCGTGCTCTATCGCGGCAACTTCCAGTCGCGGCTGATCGAGGAAAAGCTGCGCGAGCGCCAGGTGCCGTACAAGGTTTCCGGCGGCCAGTCGTTCTTCGCCCGCGCCGAGATCAAGGATCTGATGGCCTACCTGCGGCTGCTGGCCAATCCGGACGACGACACCGCCTTCCTGCGCGTGATCAACGTGCCGCGCCGGGAGATCGGCCCGACCACGCTGGAAAAACTCGCGCAATACGCCGGTACCCGCCATGTGTCGCTGGCCACGGCGGCCGGAGAAATGGGCCTGTCCGAGTATCTCGGCGGCCAGTACCGGGAAAAACTCGGGCGCTTCGTGCACTGGCTGGAAGACGTGCGCCGGCGCCTGTCGCAGCTGCCGGCAAGACAGGCGATGAACGAAATGCTCGAAGAACTGGGCTACGAAGCCTGGCTGCGCTCGCAGTCCTCGTCGCCGGCGGCGGCGCAGAAGCGGATGGAGAACGTGCAGTCGCTGGTCGACTCCATCCATCGCATGAGCGAAAAGGAAGAAAACGGGCAGCGCCCCGAAATCGGCGACGTGATCGCCAAACTGGTGTTGCTGGACATGCTCGACCAGCAGGCGGAGAACGACGACACGGACCGCGTGCAGCTGATGACGCTGCATGCCGCCAAGGGTCTGGAATTCCCGCAGGTCTGGATCCTGGCCTTCGAGGAAGAGATCCTGCCGCACCGCAACAGCATCGAGGCGAACACCATCGAGGAAGAGCGCCGCCTGCTGTACGTCGGCATCACCCGCGCCCGCCGCCAGCTCACCTTCACCTACGCGCAGAAGCGCAAACAGTTCGGCGACATGGTCAGCTGCACGCCCAGCCGCTTCATCGCCGAACTGCCCGAAGCCGACCTCGCCCGCGAAGGCGAAGGCACCACGGCAACCCCGGAGCAGAAAACCCAGTCCCGCGATGCGGCGCTGGCCGCCCTGGATGCCCTGTTCAAAAAATGACCACCGGCGGGCGGTCGCAATCAAGAACCATTTGCAATATGGGAATGAGTCGCGTTAACGTGTGCGCCGCACGCGTGGCCAGCCCCGCTGCCACGCCCCTGAACGACGACCCGGAGACGCGCATGAAACGCCTTTTGCTTGCCCCGGCCCTGCTGCTGGCCGCCGGTACCGCCCCGCTGGCCCGGGGCGCCGAGCCCACCCTCGAAGACCTGCAGAAGCAGATCGAAGCCCTGGCCGCCGAAATCGAAGCCCAGAAGAAGCCGTCCGGCACCTCCGCCAGCGGTGGCGGCAAGACCACGCTGGGCGGCTACGGCGAACATCACTTCAACAACCTCGACAGCAAGAACCAGGTCGACGCCCACCGCTTCGTGCTGTTCATCGGCCATCAGTTCGACGAGAAGATCCGCCTGTTCTCCGAGCTGGAAGTCGAGCACGGTCTGGTGAAGGACAACGGCGACGCCACCTGCACGGTCGACGACACCCTGGGCGCCATCCCGGGTACGCTGGAACCGGACGAAGTCATCTGTGGCAGCTCCAAGGGCGCCGGCCCCGGCGAGGTCGAACTCGAGCAGGCCTTCATCGAGTTCCGTCTGACCGACGCCATGCGCCTGAAAGCCGGCCAGTTCCTGATCCCGGTCGGCTTCCTGAACGAAACCCACGAGCCGGACACCTTCTACGGCGTCGAGCGCAACCCGATCGAGGGCCGCATCATCCCGACCACCTGGTGGGAAACCGGCGTCATGCTCTCCGGCGAAGCGACCGGCACGCTCAGCTACGACCTGGCCTTCCACACCGGCTTGAAGAACAGCAAGGGCAACATCCGCAGCGGTCGGCAGAAGTCCGCCAATGCCGACGGCAGCGAGTGGGCCGCCACCGCCCGCGTGAAATTCCGGCCGCTGGAAAGCCTGGAGCTGGCCGCCACCGTGCAGCAGCAGGCCGACATGGCCCAGCGCGGCGGCGCCCCGGGCGAACCGCAGGAAGCCACGCTGGCCAACGCCCAGTTCTCGTGGCAGCCGCTGGAGAAACTCAACGTGCGCGGCCTGTACGGCCAGTGGACGATCGACAATCTCGCCACTGCCGACGAAGCCGCCGAGGAACAGAACGGCTGGTATGTCGAAACGAGCTATCGCGTGCTGCCGAAAGTCGGCGTCTTCGCCCGCTACAACCTGTGGGACAACGCCGCCGCCGACAGCAACGACTCGGAGGTCGACCAGACCGACCTGGGCGTCAACTGGTGGCCGCACCCGCGCGTGGTCGTGAAGGCCGATTATCAGGAACAGAACAAGAACCAGGACGATGACGGCTACAATCTCGGCATCGGCTGGAGCTTCTGAACGACAATCCGTGCGCCAACGATCCTCGATTCTCCCTGATCTGTGCCAGTTGCCCGCCGCGCTTATCCGCGGCGGGTTTCTTTTTTTCTGGCTGTGTTGCGGCACCGCCGCCGCGCAAACGGATGCCGGCGGCACCGTCGACCGTTTTGTTGCCGAAGCCTTTGCCGGCCGGGCACCCGCACCGGCCGCATTGTGGTTCACGCCGGCACTGAAGGCGCAGGCCCGGGAAGAAGCCGGTTTCGTTCCCGACACGATGCGGCTGCGCTACTGGCGCAACGGCAACCGCACCGCCTGGGTCATCGACCGGATCGGCAAGGAAGAACCGATCACCTTCGGCGTGATCGTGGAGAACGACGCCATCGTCGCCCTGCAGGTGCTGGTATACCGCGAGAGCCGCGGCCATGAAATCCGTTCACCGCGCTGGCTGGCCCAGTTCGCCGGCGCCCGCACCAAACCGGGTGGCGTCGATCGCCGGATCGACAATGTCACCGGCGCCACGCTGTCGGTGCGCGCCGGCATCGACGTCGCACGACTCGCGCTGTTCTGTCACCGCACGGTGACGGCCGACGCGCCGGCGGTGCCCTGATGACCTCGCGTCGCCGCATCCGTCGCTGGCATCGCCGCATCGCCGGTTTCGCGGTCGCGATCGTCCTCTGGTTCGCGCTCAGCGGCATCCTGCTCAACCATGCGCAGGATCTCGCCTTGGACCGCACGCCGTTGCCGGACGCCTGGAGTCGTTTCTTCTACGGCGCGTCGCTGCCGGAAACGCTGCACGGCTACCGCCTCGACGAACGCTGGGCCGTCGTCGTCGACGACACACTGCATCACGGCACGCGGGCGATCGGCGCCTGTGCCGGCGGCCTGCGCGGTGCGGCGCGACTGGGCGAATGGCATGCCCTGGCCTGCACCGACGTCGTGCATCTGGTCGATCGCGACGGCAATCCGGTGGAACGCATCGACGACAGCTGGGGGCTCGACGGCGCAATCACGGCCATCGCCCCGGCATCGCCGTCAGCCATTGCCATCGTGACGACGGGTGCCACCCGTTGCCTGGATGCCACGCTCGGCGCCCTGCAGGACTGTCGGGCACAGGCGACACCGGTGGCGGCGGAACCCGTGCCTGCCGACGCGCGTTCGGCGCTGGCAGACTCGCTGGCACCGCCGGCCGCGGATCGTGAGCGCCTGTTGCACGACCTGCACAGCGGCCGCCTGTTCGGCGTGTCGGCGCGCTGGCTGTGGGACCTGTTTGCACTGACCCTGCTGGTGCTCGCCGGCAGCGGACTGTGGCTGATGCGCCGGCGACATCACTGAACGTCGGGTCGTACAAGCCTGCGCCCATGAAAGAAAAAGGCCGGCATGTTGCCGGCCTTTTCCGTTCTCACCGCCAGTGATGGCGCTTATTTCGATTTCGCCGCCATGTACTTCACGGCGTTGCCGATCTCTTCATCCGAGCAGCTGGCGCAACCGCCCTTGGCCGGCATGACGCCTTTCTTGCCGGTGAAACCGGCCAGCGCGTGCTGGATCATCGTCTTCTCGCCTTGCGCGATACGCGGACCCCAGTCGCCCTTGCTGCCGACTTTCGGCGCCCCGGCGACACCGCCGCCGTGACAGGCCGTGCAGACCGCGTTGTAGACCTGCTCGCCGGTGCGGGCGCCGCCGCCGGCGCCGGCGATCGGGGTGTAGGCCAGGCCGGCCGGCTTGCATTCGTCGCCCTGCACGCATACGCCGCCGACCGGCTTGATGCGCGCCTTCACGGCTTCCGGGCTCATCGACGCTTCGGCACCCAGCTGGCCCGGAGCGGCGGATACGGTGGCGGTCAGGAATACGGCGGCGGCGGCCACCAGCAGGCGATTGATCACGGAGCACCTCGGGTCGGGAATACGGCGGGGCGGGCCCCGCGAGCGGCGGGCATTATAGTCGGGCGGTCATCCGGGGACGAGGGCCCGGACAGGGTCAGTGGTCGTGCCCGCAGCCCGGGCCGTGGTCGTGCTCCGGGGTATCGCCCTCCCCGTCATAGGACAGGATGGCCGAGTAGAACTCCGGCCGGCGGTCCCGGAACACGCCCCAGGCCGTACGGGCCTCGCGCACCGCATCCAGGTCGAAGGTATGGACCAGCACGCTCTCGCTGCTGCGGTCCGCCTCCTTCACCTTGGCACCGGTGTGGTCGGCAATGAACGACGAGCCGTAGAAGGTCAGCGTGCAGCTGTCGCCCTTTTCGGCGCCGATGCGGTTCGACGCCACCAGCGGCACCAGATTCGCACCCGCGTGCCCCTGCATCACCCGCTGCCAGTGGCCGCTGGAATCGATCGTCGGGTCGTGCGGCTCGCTGCCGATCGCCGTCGGGTACAGCAGGATTTCCGCGCCGGCCAGCGCCATGCAGCGGGCCAGTTCCGGAAACCACTGGTCCCAGCAGATGCCGGCACCGATGCAGCCGTACTGCGTTTCCCAGACCATGATTCCGGTGTCGCCCGGGGCGAAATAATGTTTTTCCTGGTAGCCGGGCCCGTTCGGGATATGGCTCTTGCGGTAATTGCCCAGCACCGTGCCGTCGGCATCGATCATCGCCAGCGAATTGAAATACGCATTGCCGGCTTTCTCGAAGTAGGAAACCGGCAACACCGCATTCAGTTCCGCCGCCAGTTTCGCGAAGCGGGCGATCAACGGATTGCCTTTGAAGGGCTGCGCCAGCGCGAAATGTTTTTCGTCCTGGTCCTTGCAGAAATACGGGGTCGCGAACAGTTCCTGGACCAGGATCACCTGCGCGCCCTGCCGCGCCGCTTCGCGGGCCAGCTTTTCCGCACGCGCGACGTTGCCTTCGATGTTCCAGTCGCAGGCAAACTGGGTGGCGGCGACGGTGACAAGACGGGACATGGCGTTTCCTCCGATCCGGCCGGCGGCGGGCGGCAAGGCTCCTGCCGGCCGGGCGCGCAGGGTACCAGAACCGCGCGTCGGGCCGTGAACTCCCCGCCGGACGCACGGTCACATAATGGCCATGAGATCGCCACCCCGGAGGGAACCATGAAAATCCGCTACGTACTGGGCCTGACCGCCCTGTTGGCCATGCCGCTCGTCCAGGCCGGCGAGGAACCGCCGATGCCCGGCCCGATGATGATGGACCCGGTCGAATCGCCGGAAGCACAGCAGGACCTGAAGCTGACCGACGACCAGAAAAAGCAGGTGCAGGCAATCCACCAGGATGCCCGGGCGAAACACGAGGCCATTCGCAAGGAAACGCACGAGAAAGTCAAAGCGGTACTGACACCCGAGCAATACAACAAGCTGGAGGAAATGCGCGCCAAAAGGATGGAGCGCCGTGAAGAACGCATGGAACGCCGCCTCGATCGCCACGAGGACCGGGTAGACCGTCGCAAGGAACGGATGGAAAACCGCAAGGAACACATGGCGGAGTGATGCCGCCGCAAAAACAAAGGCCCGCAATCGCGGGCCTTTTCATTCGGCCGGCATTCAGTCCGGCTCGCGCGTCAGCGCGAAGAAAAACAGGTCGCCGCGACCGCGCTCGGCGTTGATGCCGCCGATGCCGAGACACAGGTCCGGCGACAGCGGTTTCACTTCGTCGTACAGCTCGCGACGGATCAGCCCGGGCAGTTTCGAGACGTGATACTCCAGCCGCACCGTCTGCGTCTCGCGCCAGCGCGAGAGCCCCGGTGTGGCGGCATAGCGGCCGACGCCGATTTCCGGCGTTCCGAAGCACCACAGCGAGCGCTCGTGGTCGACCCAGAACGGCGTCTTGCCGAAACCGATCTCGCTCATCCATTTCAGGGCCAGGTTGCGGGCACCGGCGGAACCGGTCATGCACAGGAAGTGCCCGCGCCAGACCGCACGTTCCCAGGTCACCGGGGTCGCGGTGCGGTAGATCTGTTCGAGGGTGTTCCGGTCGGCGCTCTGCAATGCATGCAGGGACAGGAAGGAGGCGGCAGGTGCAGTGGACATTGGTACTCCGGTCGACAGGGCACGCTCGCAGCGGCCGGCAGCCGATTCGGCACCGGCAGGCCGGGGAGCGTCAATCCGGGCTCGCCAAAGTTGCGGGACGGCGCACAAAACGCCGGACCGCCAGTCGCCGTTGGACGCCCCGTCGGCCGGCCGGTATCATCCCGCCCCCTGTGCGCCCGTAGCTCAGCTGGATAGAGCGCTGCCCTCCGGAGGCAGAGGTCAGGGGTTCGAATCCCTTCGGGCGCGCCACGACGATCAGGGGCCTGCATGCTGCAGGCCCTTTTCGTTTGGCGCGTGCCTGATGCCCCGACAAGGACGGACGCACGCTATCGACGACTGCCGGACCGGCACAGCCCATGCTCCGTGGGCATACTTGTGACTGGTCCCCCCATGCACAGGCCAGGATACGGCCGGGTCCCGTCACGGAATCGATGAACCCTTCACGCTGCAGTGTGCTTCGGCAGGCATGGCCGGTCGCGGTCTGGGTCGCGATCGCGTTGACACCGCACGCTTACGCGGCAGAGCAGGCTGCCGACATCAAGGCCGCCTTCGTCTACAACTTCGCGAAATTCGTCGAATGGCCGGCGACCGCATTCACCGATCCGTCCTCCCCGCTGCTGTTGTGCACGGCCGGCCCGCGTGCGCTCGACGGCCGGCTCGACCAGCTGTCCGGCCGTGAAGCGCAAGGCCACCGCATCGAAGTGATCGATGCGGCAACCGGCAACGGCACCCCGGATGTATCCCGCTGTCACCTGCTGTTCGTGCCGGCAACCGATGCCGCCGAGCAACGCAAATGGCTGGAGGCCGCCGCCGGCAAACCGGTGCTCACGGTGAGCGATGTCGCCGCGTTCGACGAACAGGGTGGCATGATCGCCCTGTTCGTCGAACGGGACCGGCTGAAATTCGCGGTCAACCTCGGAACGCTGCAGGCTGCCGAACTGAAAATGAGCGCGCGCATCCTGAACCTGGCGACCCGGGTACGGCAGGAGCGCCGGCCATGACCCGCCGCACAGCCGACCTGCCACTGCGCCGCCAGCTGCAGCGCATCGTGTTGCTGGCCGGCGGCGCAGCGCTGGCACTGGCGCTGGCCGGCTTCATGGCAGCCACTGCCTGGCGCCTGCACAGCGACGCGCGCGCCCAGCTGACGACACTGGCCGGCGCAACCGCATTCAATGTCCAGGCAGCCCTCGCCTTCGGCGACACCGCCGAAGCGCTGGCCGTACTCGGTTCGCTGCAGGCGGACCGCAGCATCGTGTCCGCCTGCGTGGTGCGTGCCGACGGCTCGCCGTTCGCCACCCTGCGTATCCGGCCGGTGGCCGGCGGAGCCTGCCGGCCGGATCCGAAATCGACATCGCATCTGTTCCGGCCACTGCACGTGGAACAGGCGGTGGCCGTCGACGGCGAGATCCTCGGCAGGCTGCACATCCACGCCAACCCCTGGCCCGAGATAGGCCATACGCTGTTGCTTTACGGCGCACTGCTGACCGTACTCGCGCTGATGGCGCTGCTGGTAGCCGCCCTGCTCGGCAAGATACTGGGCGGCCGGGCAACGGCACCGATCATCGATCTGGCACAGACCGCACGGCAGGTTTCCGAGCACAAGGATTACGCCCTGCGGGCGACACAGCGCGGCAACGACGAAGTGGGCCAGCTGGTGCAGCGGTTCAACGAAATGCTGATGCAGATCGAATCGCGCGACTCCGCGCTGAAAAAACAGCAGGAAACCCTGGAACAGCAGGTGGCCGAGCGCACCGCCGAACTGAACGATGCCAAAGCGGCCGCGGAAGCGGCCAGCCGCGCCAAATCGCGTTTCCTGGCTGCCATGAGTCACGAGATCCGGACGCCGCTGAACGGCGTGCTGGGCATGACCGAACTGCTGATGGAAGCCGGGCTGACCGAGGAACAGAAACATTTCGCGGAAACCGCACACAACTCCGGCGAAGCCCTGCTCACCATCATCAACGACATCCTCGATTTCTCGAAAATCGAGGCCGGGCGGATGGAACTCGAAGCCATCGACTTCAACCCGGCGCAGCACGCGGAGGACACCATCGATCTGCTGACCGACCGCGCCTGCCGCAAGGGCCTGGAGATGATCACCGACATCGCGCCCGATTTGCCGGGCACCGTGCGCGGCGATCCGAACCGCCTGCGGCAGGTGCTGATCAACCTGCTGGGCAACGCCATCAAGTTCACCGAACGCGGCGAAGTCTGCGTGCGGCTGACCGCCACCCGGCAGGACGATCATGTCGAACTCGACTACGTCGTGAGCGACACCGGCATCGGCATGGACCGCGAGGCCCAGGCGCGGCTGTTCGCGCCGTTCGTGCAGGCCGACAGCTCACATGCCCGCCGCTTCGGCGGTACCGGGCTCGGCCTGGCCATCGCGCGCCAGCTGGTGGAAATGATGGGCGGCTGGATCGAAGTTTCGAGCGAACTGGGCAAGGGATCGCAATTCCACTTCCGTGTCCGGCTGGCAGCAGCACCGGACACTGCGCCGCAACCGCGTGTTCCGGTAAACCTCGTCGGCCTGCATGCACTGGTCGTCGACGACCACCCGGCCAACCGGGAAATCCTGCAGCGCAAGCTCGCCTCGCTCGGTGTGCAGGTGGAGACCGCCGGCGACGGCGAAAGCGCACTGCGGGCGCTGCGTGCCGCCACGCAACGACAGCAACCGTTCCATGTCGCACTCATCGACCTGCGCATGCCCGACATGAGCGGCATCGAACTGGCCGGCGCCATGCGCCGCGAGGAACTGCCGAAACAGCCGGAACTGGTACTGGTGGCGTCGCTGATCCATGCCGGAGAGTCGCAGGCGGCGCGCGAGGCGGGTTTCGGCGCCATCCTGCACAAGCCGGTGCGGCACCGCGAATTGCTCGATGCGCTCGGCACCGGTCGCACGGCGCCCGGTACTCATCCCCTGGTGCGCGAATCCGCATTGCCGGCACTGCAGGGAATGCGCGTGCTGCTGGCGGAAGATACGCCTGCCAGCCAGGCTGTTGCGCGGGCGATGCTCGGCAGCATCGGGGTTGACGTCGATGTGGTCGCCAACGGCCGCGAGGCGCTGGCAGCGCTGGCACAACGCGGCTACGACGCGGTGTTGATGGATTGCCACATGCCCGAGCTCGACGGCTTCGCCGCCACGCGCGAATTGCGCCGCCGCGATTGCCGCCGGCGCGACGGCGGACACCTGCCGGTGATTGCCATTACCGCCGGCGTGTTCGCCGAAGAGCAGCAGGCCTGCATGGACAGCGGCATGGACGACTTCCTGCCGAAACCGTTCCGGCGCGCCGCACTGTGGTCGATGCTGGCCCGCTGGTCGGCAAAAGACGGGGACGGAAACGCATCGTCCTGAGCGCGGCTTGCCGCCTTACCAATAGAGCGTCGCGTCGAGATAGAGGCTGCGCCCTGCCTGCGGCAGGTCCTGCGGAATCGCCGGGCCGGCCTGGCCCGGCCCCGGACCGCGGCCCGGTTCGCGCACGTTCGCATCGCACAGGTTGCGCCCGCCCAGCGCCAGTTCGATGTCGCGCGGCAGACGCTTGCGCAACGCGACATCGAACGTCAGATAACCATCGAGATCGCCACGCGCATCGCCCGGTTGCCGGCGACGCTCGCCGACCCAGGTCAGCTGCGGTGTCAGTTGCCACCGGCCAGGGAAATCCCGGATGACGCGCAGGTACGCTTCGGCCGTCGGCGCCTGCCCCAACGCATGGTCGCTATCACGGTCCTCCGTGCGCTGCACGCTGCCGTTGGCCAGCAACTTCAGACTGTCGCTCCACTGGTAGCGCACTTCGAGTTCGGCGCCGCGGCCGCGCAGGCTGCCGGTGTTCTGCGCCGTGAACGTACTGCCACCGGCATCGGCCACGAAATCGATGAAATTCCGGATGCGGAATGCATAAAGGTTCAGGTCGCTGGTCCAGCGCGACGAGGGCCGCCAGCCCAGCGCGAGCTCCACGCTGCGGAGTTTTTCCGGCTCGAGACCCGGATTGCCCAGGGCCACCGGATTGCTGGTGGCATACAACTCGAAAAATGCCGGCGGCCGGAACGCTTCGCCGTACATCAGCTTCGAGGTCAGCGTCGGCGCGGTCTGCCAGACCAGCGCCAGGCGCGGATTCGTCGTCCCGCCCACATCCGAGTAATGGTCGAAACGCACGCCGGTGGTCAGGTCCCAGCGCGGCGATATCGTCCATTCGTCCTGCACGAACGCATAGCTGCTGGTGCGCTGGTTTTCCGGCTGGAACACCGCCGGCGTATCGCTGACATCGGTCAGGCCGCCGGGCCGCGGTGCCGGCACCGGGCCGCCGGTCAGATAGTTGTTTTCGTCGGCAGTCTTGAAGATGTCGCCCCAGAAGAAACCGAGGCCGGTACGCACCCGGTGTTCCTGCCAGCCGCTGTAAAGCGCAGTGACGCCGGCGCGCGCATTTTCCTCATACAGGTTCGGACGGCCGATGACGCCGTCGGGAATGCCGAAGGCGCCGGGCGGGAACAGGTGGATGTAGTTCGGGTTTTCGAAATCGCCGTACTGGTAGCTGAGACGCGTCTCAAGACCCCAGTCGGCGCCGGCAGCCGGATCGTGCCAGGTCAGGTCGACGAGTCCGCGGTGGTGCAGAAAGCGCGCATCCGGATCGAGCGCGTCGTTGATGCCCTGGCCGGTGCCGGTATCCCAGGCACGCATCCAGCTGCTGCGCAACCGGAAGTCGCCCCACGCCAGATCGATGCGCGCATCGTAGTGGCTGCTGCTCGTGGCGGCCGATCCCGGTGCCAGCGACGCCGGCGGCCAGAAACCGAGCGCATCGACCCCGGTCTGCGCGTCGGCGGCGATCACCTGCTCGTCGTCGCCGTCGGTGTGCATCCAGGCCAGCGATGCCAGCGCGCGCACCGGCCCCATCTTTCCGCTCTGCAGGAAACGGGCATGGCGCGTGTCGAAGCTGCCGTAGCCGGCACTGAACATGCCGCGCGCGTCCGGATCGATCATGTCGTCCGGACCGCGGGTGATGATATTGATGACGCCGGCGAAGGCATCGGCACCGTACACCGCGGAGCCGGGGCCGCGCACGATTTCGACCCGTTCGATCGCGTGCACCGGCAGGCTGTACATGGACGGCAGTCGCTCGCCGCGATCGCCGAGAAAGAGGCTGGTGGTCGGCAGGCCGTTGACCAGCACCAGCGTGTGCGGGTTGTAGGTGGAAACGATGCCGCGGATGAAATAGCGCGGCGCGTACTGGAAGCTGCCGCGCGATACGTGCAGGCCCGGCACCGCTTCCAGGGCTTCGTCGAGCGTGCGCGCACCGGTGGCCAGCAGTTCGGCGGCGGAGATCACGGTGATCGCTGCCGGTGCATGCGCCTGCGGCCGCGGCGTACCGGTGGCGACGGTCACTTCGAGACGGGACAATTCTTCCGGCGACAGCGAGAAAAGATCCTGCACGGCAACGGCTTCCGCCGGCCAGACGACGAACGCGAGCCACAGCGCAGCCGCGCACGACTTCCCGACATCCATGCCGACCTCCCTGCCCGGATACGCGCCGCCTGATGCGACGCCCTGCCTTGCGGATGATAGTCCCTCCCGGCCGGCCCGGCCTGCCGGCAAGGCGACGCGCGGTCGCCGGGGGCCGGCGGACCGGCGCGCGGTGCCGGCCTGCCGCCGCCTTCCGGAACCGGGCGCCGGGGTTACTTCTTCCGCTTCTTCTTCCCGGTTGCGGCCGGCGCCGATCCACCCTCCAGCAATGAGCGCAGCATCCACGCGTTCTTCTCGTGCACTTCCATCCGTTGCGTGCAGAGATCGGCCGAGGGCTGGTCGTCGGCATCGTCGGCGATGCGGAAGGCCTCGCGGGCGGTGCGCGCCACGGCCTCCTGGCCGGCCACCAGCTGCCGGATCATTTCATGCGCGTCCGGCACGCCGGATTCTTCCCGGATGCTCGACAGGGCCGCGTAGCGCGACTGCGAACCCGGCGCCGGGAAACCCAGCGCACGGATGCGCTCGGCGATCGGATCGAGGGCATTCCACTGTTCGGTGTACTGGTCCATGAACATGACGTGCAGGGTCTGGAACATCGGGCCGGTGACGTTCCAGTGGAAATTGTGCGTCTTCAGGTACAGCACGAAGCTGTCTGCCAGCAGGCGCGAGAGGGCGTCGGAAATTTTCCGGCGGTCTTTTTCGCTGATCCCGATGTCCATGATTCGTTCTCCCGTCGTGATTGAAAATCCGTGTATGGATCCGGCAGCCGTCAACCGGGCGCGGCGTCGAGCACCATCATCAGGGCACCGGCCAGCAGGCCGATGGTAGCCGGCGTACGGTGACCGTTGCGATGCGCGGCCGGAATCTCCACGTCCGGACCCAGCGTGCCCGGCCGGCCGTCATCGTTCCAATTGATCGTTGCCATGCGGGAAATAGGCAGTGGCTATTTCGCGGCCGCAGCCGCGCGCCGGTAGCAGGCGGCCACGAAACCGGAGAAATCGCGGGCCAGCGTTTCCTCGTCGCATACCGGCAGCGCCGGGAAGGCCTGTCGCAATGCCTCGGCGTAGGCGCCCCAGGCCGCGCCGACGATCGCGTCACCTTCATCGAACAGCGGCGTATTGCCGGGCGCGCAACTCGGCGAGCGCGCCTTGAATACGTAGCCGTGCAGGATGACGGTGCGCGCGACCTGTTGCGCATAACCGCGGAGCGCGGTCGTCACGTCCTGCGTGCGGTCGACGACGCCGCGCACGACCTCGCTGCCGTCGTCCAGCAGCACGCGCTGGATGGCCGGTCGCGGCACGCCCAGCCCGATCGCCACCTCCGGGCACAGGGGCACCAGCTCGACCAGATCGCGCAGTGCATCCGCCACCAGCGCAATCCGCCGGTGCTCGCCGTCGTAACGGACACGCTCGCCCAGCAGACAGGCACTGACGCCGACGCGTGGCCGCACGCCGGCCTGCCGCCAGGCCAGGAGCTGCGGATCCTCGCGCAGGACGGCCGGCAGTGTTGTGTCGACGGGCGGGAACATGCCCGGATTATAGGCACGGCCTTCTATAATCCGGCACGCAGCCGGTCCGGACAGCCACCGCGGGAGCAACAGCCAGCATGCACGGCGTATTCCTCGACACCGCCACCATGAAACCGGACGAGCTCGATTTTTCGGCGCTGCGCGCCACGCTCGACAGCTGGGATTTCCACGAACGCACCGCACCGGCGGAGGTTGCCGACCGCATCGCCGGCGCCGACGTGATTGTCACCAACAAGGTCGTGATCACCGGCGACCACCTGCGCACGACACCGCGCCTGAAACTGGTTTGCGTCTGCGCCACCGGCACCAACAACGTCGATCTCGACGCCGCCCGCGCCGCCGGCATACCGGTACGCAACGTCACCGGCTACGCGGCCGCCTCGGTGGCGCAGCACACGCTGGCGCTGATGCTCGGGCTGGCCACCTGCTGGCATCGCTATCACGAGGCCGTCCTCGCCGGCGACTGGGCGCGCAGCCCGATGTTCTGCCTGATGGACTATCCGGTATCCGAACTGGCCGGCAAGACGCTGGGCATCGTCGGCAGCGGCCATCTCGGCAGTCGCGTCGCGCAACTGGGCGAAGCATTCGGCATGTCGGTGATCGTCGCGCAACTGCCGGGCCGGCCTGCCGGCGCGGCAGGCGGAGGCTGGCCGCGACTGCCATGGCACGAATTCCTCGCCCGCGCCGACTACGTTTCCCTGCATTGCCCGCTGACGCCGGAAACACGGCACCTGCTCGGAGAACGCGAGCTGCGGATGATGAAACCCGGTGCCTTCCTGATCAACACCGCACGCGGCGGCATCGTCGACGAAGCCGCCCTGCTGCAGGCACTGCGCGAAAACCGGATCGCCGGCGCCGCGCTCGACGTGCTGGAGCAGGAACCGCCGGCCGCGGACCACCCGCTGATCGCCGCGCGCCTGCCGAACCTGCTGCTGACGCCGCACAATGCCTGGGTCAGTCGCGAGTGCCGCCAGCGTTTGCTCGACGGCGTCACCGGCAACATCGTGACCTGGCGCGGTGCGCAACACCCCTGACTCACCGCGCACCACAAGCCTTTGCGCGACAACGACTTGCAGCCGGGCCTGCACGCGACGCCTGAGATCGTGCCGCCGGCGGGCCGGATCCCCGGCATCCGGCATACCGTCCGCCGGCGCAATCACATCTTGCATTCGACTGCCATCTGGATTTTTAAATAGGGGGCATTAAGATTCGCGCCGTCGCATCCCCGGGAGCTGCCCGGTCGCGAAACGCACAACGAGGTGTGCCATGTGGGAAGAAGACGAAGAAGAGCAGGACGGCGCCGAAGAGGAGAAGGCGCTGGAAGACGGACTCCATGAAGAGGACGCCGAAGTCATCGCGAACAAGGCCGCCGCGAAGAAGCACGAAGAAGAGATCGATCCCGCCGCCCTGACCGTCAGCGCAAAGGAAGCCGCCCGGCGCAAGCTGGAAGCCGACATGGCCGCCTTCCTGCAGCGCGGCGGCAACGTCACCCAGGTGGCGGCCGACGAGAGCAAGTGGGAGCGGGAAACCGCCCGCGCACCGGACGAAGAAAGCGACGAGTGAGTCGTGCCGCAACAAAAAGGCCGCAGATGCGGCCTTTTTGTTGTCCGGGTGACGGGTTTACTGCGGGGGCGGCTCGGCAATCCAGGCGCGGAACGCCGCACGGTCCGCCTCGCCGGCATTCTGCCAGATGAATTTCAGCGACTCGAAGGCTCCGCCGGCAGCAACCGGTGCGGCCGGCGGCTGCGCGGCCAGCGCAGCGGCGGCCGCATCCGGCGACACCAGATCGGTACGCCGGGTGATCGTCTCCTCGCCTTTCCAGTTGCGGCTGATCTGCGCCGCGCCGGAGACAATATTGTTGCCCTGCTCGTCGAGCACGCGCACGGTGAAGTTCACGACGCCCTTGCGCGCCTCCTCGACGCGACGCCACGGTTCGTGCGTTACCCGGTAGGTTTTCCCCGGTTCGGCGCGGAACCCGGCCACGATCACTTTCGAGCGCACCACTTCGTGCTGGTCATCGCCCCACTCGAACAGCTGGTTGTACCTGACGGCGATTTCCCGCTCGCCCGGCAGGATGCGCACCTCCAGATCGCCGCGACGGAACAGGTTGCGGAACCCCGGATACACCAGGCCGTCGACCATTTCGATATCGACCGATTCCGGCAGGACCAGCGTCGCCAGGTCGGTGCGCGACCGGTCTGCGTCCGGCACCGCGTACATCGGACCCTTCTTTCCTGCCGTCACTGCTGCCGGCAGCGCCAGCAGACAAACGGACAGCCACCACGCCATCGGCTTCATCGGCATTTCCTGGATGTGGACTCGAAAATGATCAGGGGGTCCGGCACAAGGCCAGCACCTGGTCGTAACCATCGGCAAACTGCAGCACGCCGGGCCGGGCGACCACGCCGGCCCGCTCGAGCTTCGCCCGGATATGGATCGGTGCACCGCAGACGACCAGCGCGATGTTGCGCCGCTGCAGGCGGTCGCGCAACGCGATGAAGGCCACGATGCCCGTCATGTCGAGCACCGGCACGTCGGTCATGTCGAGCACCACGGTGCGCGTTTCGTCGACGCCGTAACCAAGGTTTTCCAGTGCCTGCCGCGCCGCACCGAAAAACAGCGGTCCGTTGACGTCGTAGACCACGACCCCCGGCGGCAGGTTCGCCAGATGCGGATGCTGCCCCGGGGTCAGCATCCGGGCACCGGTCAGTTCGCCCATGCGGCGGACGAACAGCCCGGCCGCCAGCACCATGCCCACCCCCACCGCCAGCACCATGTCGAACACCACGGTGAGCACGAAGCAGGTCAGCAGCACGGCAACATCGGAACGCGGCGAGATGCGCATCATGTGCAGCACGTGCCGCGGCTCCGCCATGTTCCAGGCGACCACCAGCAACAACGCGGCCAGCGCGGCCATCGGCACCATCGACAGCCAGGGCGCCAGCAACAGCACCGCCGCCAGCACCATCAGGGCATGCACGACCGCCGACACCGGGGACACGGCGCCGATGCGCACGTTCGCGGCCGTGCGCGCGATGGCGGCCGTGCAGGTGATGCCGCCGAAGAACGGCGCCGCGATGTTGCCCAGTCCCTGCCCGACCAGCTCGCCGTTGGGGTTGTGCCGCTTGCCGGTGAAACCGTCGGCCACCACCGCACACAGCAAGGATTCGATGGCACCGAGCAGGGCGATCGCGAACGCCGCCGGCAACAGTTCGCGCACCAGCGCGAAATCCAGCCCCAGCGGCTGGCCGTCGGCGCCCGGCCACTGCCACGGCAGCAGGAATTCCGGCAGGAACGGCGGTATGCCGGCGCCGCTCTCGCCGTGCAGCTCCCAGGAGAAACGCGTACCGATGGTCGCCACGGAGAAGTCGGTCCACAGCAGCGCGGCGCCGAACGCCGACAGCGTACCGGCGACCAGCGCCATCAGGTGTGCCGGCAGCGGAATGCGCAGCCGCGGCCACAGCAGCATCACCGCCAGCGTGACGGCGCCCACCAGCAGGTCCTGCCAGCGCATTGTCGGCAGCGCACTGCCGAGCGCCGCCACCTTGTCGAGGAAATGCGGCTGCGTCATCGTCACGTCGAGACCCAGCAGGTCCTTCAGTTGCAGCACGGCAATGACGACACCGATGCCGGCGGTGAAACCGATGATCACCGGATAGGGAATGAATTCGACCAGCCGGCCGAGCCGGGTGAGTCCGATGGCGATCAGGATGAAACCGGCCATCACCGTCGCCACCAGCAGGCCGCCGACGCCCCAGGACGCCACGATCGGCAGCAGGATGACGACAAAGGCCGCCGTGGGCCCGGAGATGTTGAAGCGCGAGCCGCCGGCCACGGCAATCACCAGCCCGCCGACGATCGCCGCATAGAGCCCGTGCTGCGGCGCAACGCCGGCCGCGATCGCCAGGGCCATGGCCAGCGGAATCGCGATGATGCCCAGCGTGAGACCGGCAACGACATCGGCAAGCAGCTGCCGGTACCCGTAGCCCTCCGCGAACGCCTCGCGCAGGGCAGAGGCGAACAGTCGGTTCTCGACGCTGGCGTTCGGCATCGACGGCACTCTCCCTGTGCAACGGAGCGGCAGTATTGAGCGGGGACGGCGGTGCACTGATTATAGGCCTCCCCCGGAGGCATTCCCATGCAGGCAGCAACCCGTCACATCCGCGACCTGGAAACCTGTGTCGACCAGATCCTGGCCGCCGTCGGCAAACGCGTCGTGCTCGGCGTGCCGCTCGGGCTCGGCAAGCCGAACTCGCTGGTCAACGCCCTGTATCGCCGGGCAAAAAACGATCCCTCGCTCAGCCTGGAAATCCTGACCGCGCTGTCGCTGGAACGGCCGACCGCCCATCCGGGGCTGGAGGAACGGTTCATGCAGCCGTTCATCGAGCGGGTATTCGGCGACTACGAAGAACTCGACTACATGCGCGACATCCGGGCCGGCACGGTGCCGGCCAACATCAGCGTCTGCGAGTTCTTCTTCAAATCCGGCGCCCTGATCGGCAACGCCCATGCGCAGCAGCACTACATCAGCACCAACTACACCTATGCGCCGCGCGACATCCTGCTGCGCGGCGTCAACGTCCTGGCGCAGCTGATCGCGCAACGCAAGGGAGACTCACCGGAGTCCGGGGTCCGCTACTCGCTGTCCTGCAACCCGGAAGTCACGCTCGACATGTATCCCGAGCTGATCGAGCGACGGCGGCGCGGCGAGAAGATCGTCACCATCGGCCTGGTGCATCCCGACCTGCCGTTCATGTTCAACGACGCCGAGGTCGGCAGCACGTTCTTCGACATCATCATCGATGAACCGGCTCATGCCCGCGCCCTGTTCGGCGCGCCCAATCTGTCGATCGCCACGCCCGACTACCTGATCGGCCTGCACGCCAGCACACTGGTGCGCGACGGCGGAACCCTGCAGATCGGCATCGGCTCGCTGGGCGATGCCATCGTCTACGCCTGCAAGGTACGCAACGAACACAACGACACCTACCACGCGATCCTGCACGACACCGGCGAGCTGGAACAGAATGCGGTGCTGATCGATCGAACCGGCGGCCTGCTGCCGTTCCGCGAGGGGCTGTACGGCTCCAGCGAGATGTTCGTCTCCGGCTTTCTGGAACTGATGAAGGCCGGAATCCTCAAGCGTCGCGTCTACGATCACCCGGTGCTGCAGAAACTGCTCAGCGAGCGCCGCATCACGGAAAAGGTCGATCGCCGGATGCTCGAACTGCTGGTCGAGAACGGCGTGCGCGCCCGGGTCAGCGAAGGCGCGCTGATCGGCTTCCAGCGGTTCGGGATCCTGCAGCCGGACGTCGATCTCGTCGACGGCATGCTGGCGCTCCCGGACGGCCGGCGCGTACCGGCCGATCTGGAGAACGAAACGACACTGGCGGCGCTCGAACAGTCCGGTCTCGGCGACCGCCTGCAGGGCGGCATCGTGATGCACGGCGGCTTTTTCCTCGGCCCCAATGCCTTCTACCGCGCGCTGCGCGAGATGAGTGACGAGGAGCGCGCCACCATCAACATGACGCGGATTTCCTACGTCAACGCGCTGTACGGCGAACAGGAGCTGAAACACCACCAGCGGCGCGACGCCCGCTTCATCAACACCGTGTTCACCGCCACCCTGCTCGGCGCCGCCGTCTCCGACGGCCTGCCC
The DNA here is from genome assembly GCA_049323295.1 of Pseudomonadota bacterium. Taxonomy (GTDB): domain Bacteria; phylum Pseudomonadota; class Gammaproteobacteria; order Pseudomonadales; family JADFDG01; genus JADFDG01. The sequence continues at coordinate 148,601 of JBMOON010000050.1, read as the reverse complement.
GACGGCCAGGTGGTTAGCGGCGTCGGCGGCCAGTACAACTTCGTGGCCATGGCACACGAATTGCCGGGCGCCCGCTCGATCCTGCTGCTGCGCGCCACCCGCAACAAGGGCGGCAAGGTTTCGAGCAACATCGTGTTCAATTACGGGCACATCACCATCCCGCGGCACCTGCGCGACATTTTCGTCACCGAATACGGCATCGCCGACCTGCGCGGAAAAACCGATGCGGAAGTGATCGTCGAAATGCTGAAAATCGCCGATTCGCGCTTCCAGGATGAATTGCTGGCGCAGGCGAAGGCCGCCGGCAAGATCGCGCACGATTACGAACTGCCGCCCGGTTACCGCAACAACACGCCCGAGGCACTGGAAAAGGTGCTGGGGAAATATCGTCGGCAGGGATTTTTCCCGCCGTTCCCGTTCGGGCACGATTTCACGGACGAGGAACTGGTGCTCGGCAAGGCGCTGAAGAAGCTGAAGGCGACCTCGGACGACACACTGCAGTTCCTGCAGAAACTGCTGGTGTCGACCACGCATCCGAACATTCCGGAACAGCTGCAGCCCTATCTGCGGCGGATGGGGATGGAGAGTCCGGGGACGATGAAGGAGAAGCTCGAGCAGCTGTTGCTGGTGGAGGCGTTGCGCGAGGTGCTCGGCATCGAGCGCTGAAGCCGACGGGCTGCGAGTGCCGGCTGTCTCGGGTGGCGGGCAGGAGCGGCTTCAGGCGCCCTTGCGGAGGTCGCCGGTATGTTTGGCGAGGATTTTCGTGCCGCGGGCGTGGGTGACGGTCCACTTGAGCAGGCAACCATTGCCGTCGCGGCTGTCGGAGACGATGGCGATGGCCACGCTGTCGCCGGCCTGCAGCGACAGCAGTTCGGGTACCGGGAAATAGATCTGTTCCCAGTGGGTCGGCGGCGCGAACGGCGACGTCGACAGCCAGACGCCGGGAACGAGTTCGGCCCGCCACCAGTTGGCAAACCCGGCAATCCGCACCGGCTGCCGCACGGTGAAGGTCGCCGTGCCGCGGCGCAGGCTGCCGTATTTGCCCAGCAGGTTCACCCGATCCCAGCACGCGGCATCGGCGTCGGTCTGCACCAGCAGGTCGCCGGCCCGGAAGCGCCGCACGTAGAGATTGTTGAAGCCGAGGGCGCGCGCCGGGCCGTAATCGAGACCGGACCCGACTCGATCCCAGCTGGCCAGTTCGGCGTGGTACGACGGCTCGACGACCGGCGAGACGAACTGCTCGATGGTCCTTGGCATCAGGGTGCCGCCCGGCGCCAGAAAGCGCTTCGCATCGCGCAGGATCTCGAGGATGTTTTCTTCCAGCGCGTAATTGCCCAGCGTTTCCGACACCACCAGATCGCAGGGCGGAATGTCGACGAGGTCGGCACTGTTGCATTCCAGCCAGACCACGCGCCGGATGCGGTTCTTCTGTGCCAGCCGCTGCGCCAGCGCCATCAGCTGCGGATTGTGCTCGACGGCGAGCACCTCCTTCGCACCGAGACGGGATGCCAGGAACGACAGGAATCCGGTGCCGCTGCCGATATCGGCCACCGTGGTTTCGTTTTTCACGATCACCGTTGCCAGCGCGCGCTCGAACAGCTCGTTGCGGACGCCGTCGGCCAGGATGCTGCGCTGGTATTCGATCCAGCTCATGCCGCCGCTCCCGGCAGCGCGGAAAATACCGGCCGCTCAGTCATCGTCGCCGGCCGGCTCGTCGCTGGGATCGTCGGAGATGCCTTCGTCGCCGCGTTCGCTGGTCCACTCCACCCTGCCGTTGGCGCAGGTGTAATGCCGTGCCAGCTCGTCTGCCTTGGCCGTGGCCTCGATGCGCCGGCAGCCTGCGGCATCGAATGCCTGCAGCAGATGGGTGAAGGCGCTGTCGAGCGAATCGGCGAGCAGGACCAGCGAGAAGGCCGCCTGCGGGCCGCGGGCGACGAAATCGAACAGGCGGAAACGCTGCGGCGATTCTTCGCGGAACGCCTTCGCAAACAACGGGCCCGCCGGCGCCGGCAGCGCTTTCAGCGCGTCCATGCCGGCGACATCCGGCTTTGCGGCGTGCAGCTTCTTCAGCGCCTGCAGGATGGCCACGCCCTGTGGCGTTTCCGGAACCCGCAACGCAATCACGATGTCGACTTCCATGCTCATGCGGCCTCCGTGTCCACTGTCAGCAGGTCTTCGCCGAGAATCACCCGCAGCCGGTCGCCGGCCAGCAGCGGACCGACGCCCTTCGGCGTACCGGTCATGATCACGTCGCCCGGTTCGAGGGTAAAGAACGCGGACATGTACGCGATCAGCGGCAGCACGGGCGTCAGCATGTCGGACGTATTGCCGTCCTGCCGCGTTTCGCCGTTGACCAGCAGGCGCACCCGCACCGCCGCCAGATCGGCCACCCGTGACGGCGCGACGAAATCGGAGAGCGGGCAGGCGCCGTCGAAAGCCTTGGCCTTTTCCCAGGGCAGGCCTTTCGCCTTCAGACCGTCCTGCACCTCGCGCAGCGTCAGGTCGAGGCCGAGACCGATGCCGGCGATCGCCGCCCGCACCTGCGCCTCGTCGGCGCGCGTCAGCGGCGCACCGATCAGGATCGCCATCTCGGTCTCGAAGTGGCAGGTCCCGCGCGGCAGCGCCACCGGTTCGTGCAGCGCGACGATGGCGGTGCGCGGCTTGATGAACAGGATCGGCTCGGCGGGAACCGGGTTGTTCAGTTCCCTGGCGTGCTCGGCATAGTTGCGGCCGACACAGACGACCTTGCCGACCGGCAGCGTGCAGGGTCGGCCGTCGGCATAGCGGTGCTGATAGGGCATAACGGGCTCCGCAGTTCCGCTCAGCGTTTCTTCAGCGGGCACCAGGCGCCGGGCCAGGAGGTCATGTCGACCTTGGCCCGCGATTCCCGGCTGGCCTTCATGCTCCGCTCGGTCGCGCTGTCCGGATAACCGGTGCAGGTGACGTTCAGCTTGTCGCAGGTCAGCGGGATCGGCGGCTGCTTGCCTTCCGGCGTGGCCTTGATCGCCGCCTCGCGCAGCGAGGCGGCCGTGCGCAGACAGGTGTTCATGCTGCCGCCGCGACCGGCACAGGCTTCGCAAAACGCCGTCGAGCGCACGCGGAACGACACCTCGTTGGTGCACTTCGCGACCCACTCGGGTTTTTCGCCGGCACCCTTCTCCGCGCAATAGGCCTCGATGTCCTGCGGCGGCTTGTAGCCGGTGACGATCTGCGGCGCGACCTTCGTTGCACAACCGGTCAGCAAGACCAGTGCACCGCATGCGATTGCCCACTGCCTCATGTCCGTACTCCGTGAGTTGCTGTTGTCGTCAGGTCTGACGTGACTCTTCAGATCACCTTGCCGGGATTCATGATCCCGTTCGGATCGAACGCCTGCTTCACCGCGCGCAGATAGGTCTGTTCGGTTTCGTCACGCGTGTAGTGCAGGAAGGGCTTCTTGATGTTGCCCAGGCCATGCTCGGCGGAAATGGAACCGTTGTATTTCTGCACCGCGCCGTAGACCCAGTCGCTGACCCTCTTGCACTTCTGCAGGAAGTCCTCGCGGGAGACGGCATCCGGCTTGAGGATATTCAGGTGCATGTTGCCGTCGCCGATGTGGCCGAACCACACGATCTCGAAGTCGGGATAGTTGGCCTGCACGATGTCGTCGACTTCCTGCACGAATGCCGGCACGTTGGCCACCGTCACAGAAATGTCGTTCTTGTACGGCGTGTACTTCGAGATGCTTTCGCTGATCCGCTCGCGCAGTGCCCACAGGTTCTTCAGCTGGGTGTCCGACTGGCTCATCACGCCGTCGATCACCCAGCCCTTCTCCACGCCGGCCTCGAACAACGCCAGCGCTTCGCCGCCAACCGCATCCGAGGTGTTCTCGAATTCCACCAGCACGTAAAACGGGGCTTGCGTGTCGAACGGGCGCGGCACGCCGTGCGCCAGCACGTGGCGCATGGCCTTCTCGGAAAAGAATTCAAAGGCAGTGAGGTCGAGTTTTTCCTGGTACGCGTGCAGCACGTTCATCACCGCGGCAAAATCCGGCACGCCCATCACCAGCACGGTGAGGTTCGACGGCTGGCGCGCCAGCTGCACGGTCGCTTCCACCACGATGCCGAGCGTGCCTTCGCTGCCGATGAACAGGTGCCGCAGGTCGTAGCCGGTGGCGTTCTTCGCCAGCCCCTTGTTCAGCTCCAGCAGGTCGCCCTTGCCGGTGACGACCTTCAGGCCGGAAATCCAGTTGCGGGTCATGCCGTAGCGGATGACCTTGATGCCGCCGGCATTGGTGCCGATGTTGCCGCCGATCTGGCTGGAACCCGCCGACGCGAAGTCGACCGGGTAATAGAGCCCCTTTTCTTCGGCGAAATCCTGCAGCTGTTTCGTCACCACGCCGGCCTGCACGCGCACCGCGCGATCCAGCGGATTGAAATCCAGCACCTTGTTCATGGCATCCAAGGCCACCACCACCTCGCCGTGGGCGGCCAGCGCACCGCCGGAGAGCCCGGTGCGGCCGCCCGAAGGCACCAGCGCAATGCGGTGTTCGTTGGCCAGGCGGACGATCGCCTGCACTTCCTCCACCGAACCCGGCAGCAGGATGCAGGCCGGCGCCGGATCCTGGGCCCGGGTCCAGTCGCGCCCGTAGCGGGCGAGGCTGTCGGCGTCGGTCAGTACCTTGCGGACCACGGGGCGGAACAGCGCGGCAATCCGGTCCGGGGACAGGGCGGTCGGGGTGGCGGTCACAGGACGGCTCCGGCAACAGGCGCGGCCCGGCGCCGGGGCGACCCGCCGGTTCCGGCCGGCCGCCGCAAGCCCTTGGGCCGCAATGGAAATTGGGGGCCGCATGGTAGCATGGGCGCCCTTTTTCCACCCCCCGCGCAACACCCCGGCGGCAATCGCCGGACGTAACACGGGTTCAACGGAGATCCCCCCGATGTCGCAGCAGACCTCCCTCGAGAAGGACAAGATCAAGTTCCTGTTGCTCGAAGGTGTGCACCAGACCGCGCTCGACACGCTCAAGCGCAGCGGCTACTCGAACATCGAGTACCACAAGAAGGCGCTGGCCGGGGACGAACTCAAGAAAGCCATCGCCGATGCCCATTTCGTCGGCATCCGCTCGCGGACCAACCTCACCGCCGACGTCTTCGCCGAAGCGAAGAAACTGATCGGCGTCGGCGCCTTCTGCATCGGTACCAACCAGATCGATCTGGGCTCGGCGATGATGAAAGGCATCCCGGTCTTCAACGCGCCCTACTCCAACACCCGCTCGGTGGCGGAGCTGGTGCTGGCGCAGGCCATCCTGCTGCTGCGCGGCATCCCGGAAAAGAACGCGCTGGCGCACCGCGGCGTGTGGGTGAAATCGGCCGACAACTCGTGGGAAGCCCGTGGCAAGACGCTGGGCATCGTCGGCTACGGCTCGATCGGCACCCAGCTGTCGGTACTGGCCGAATCGCTCGGCATGAAAGTGATCTTCCACGATGTCGTCACCAAGCTGCCGCTGGGCAACGCGCGCCAGGTCAATTCGCTGGAAGAGCTGCTGGAAACCGCCGACATCGTCACCCTGCACGTGCCGGAGCTGCCGAGCACGCAGATGATGATGAAGCGCGAACAGTTCCAGCGCATGAAGAAAGGTTCGATCTTCATCAACGCCGCACGCGGCACCTGCGTCGACATCGACGCCGCCTGCGAGGCGCTGGCCGAGAAGCGGGTCGTCGGCGCTGCCTTCGACGTGTTCCCGGTCGAGCCGAAGGCGAACGACGAGGAATTCGTCACGCCGCTGCGCCAGTTCGACAACGTGATCCTGACTCCGCACATCGGCGGCTCGACCGCCGAGGCGCAGGCCAACATCGGCCTCGAGGTGTCGGAAAAGTTCGTGCGCTACAGCGACAACGGCTCGACGCTGACCGCCGTGAACTTCCCGGAAGTCGCGCTGCCGGAACACCCGAACGCCCACCGCCTGATGCACATCCACCACAACGTGCCGGGCGTACTGTCGAAGATCAACTCGGTGTTCTCCGAAAACCGGATCAATATCTCCGGCCAGTACCTGATGACCAACGCGAAGATCGGCTACGTGGTGATCGACGTCGAGGCCGAATACAGCCGGCTGGCGCTGGAAAAGCTCAACGGGATTGAGGGAACCATCCGCACCCGGGTACTGTTCTAACCCTTGCCCCTGCCCGGGCGGGCGGGGCAACGCTGCGCACCCCCGGTCCCGCCGGGGGATCAAAAAGGAGAACAACGCATGAAACGCGCCCTGCCCCTGCTTGCCCTGACCCTCGGCCTGACCTCTGTCGGCGCCCAGGCCGCCGACAACGCGGTAATCGGCAGCCTCTACCTGCCGACGGTTGACGTCGAAGAGGAAAACGGCAGCCCGGATGCGCTGCAAGTCGAGTTCCGCCATTCCCTGAACCGCAATGTCTGGTTCGGCGGCATGCTGACCACCGGCTTCGGCGAAGACGCTCTCACCCCGCTCAACGACGTGGAAGTCGGCAACAGCCTCACCCTGATGATCGGCGCGCAGACGGAGTTCGCGCACCGCGTCAGCGGCTATGCCTTCCTGGGCTACGGCAAGGCCGAAGGTTCGGTCACCGGCCCGGGCGGCGGCGATGCCGACGGCAACGGCGTGGCCTGGGGCCTCGGCATGGACTTCGGCGTTTCCGACAACATGCTGATCGATGTCGCCTACGTCTCGCTGTTCGACGGCGACATGGACGTCGATGGTGTCGACATCGAAGTCGCCATCGCAGGTCCGCGCGTCGGCATCGGCTTCACGTTCTGATCGTCCACGTCACCGGACGATCGCCGATGCACCGCAAACTACTGATCGTCGTCGGCGTCGCGCTGCTGCTTTCCGGCTGCGCGACGTCGAGCCTCTTCAACCCCTACCCGTCGCAGGCCGCCGCATTCCGGCAGGCAGCCGCCGGCGTCGACACCGTCAACGTGATGGCGAAGCTCGACAACCGGCGCAGCAGCAAGGACAGCACGCTGTACCTGATGGAGCGGGCGCGCATCGCACAGTTGCTGGGCGATTTCTCGACCAGCAAGGCCGATTTCGACCAGGTCATTACCAATCTCGACGCCATCGCCGACAAGGCAACGCTGTCGCTGGGCAGCGCCGGCGCCACCGGCGCCGCGCTGCTCACCAATGACAACGCCATTCCGTACGCCGGCGACGCCTACGAACGGGTGATGGTGCACCAGTACCAGGCCTTCAATTTCCTCGGCCTGCAGGACATCGAAGGCGCCACCGTCGAACTGCGCCGCGCCCAGCAGGTGCAGCGCGAGCTCGAGCTGGCGCACGAGAAGGAAGTCACCGCGGCGCAGGAAGAAGCCTCGAAGAACAACGTGCAGGTCGGCGAGTTCGACAGCTACTTCACCGGCATGGACACCATCGCCGGGCAGGTGAAGAACTCGTTCCAGAACGGCTACACGTTCTACATGTCGGCCGTCATCCGCGAGGCGCTGCGCGAATACAACGACGCGCTGGTCGACTTCAAGAAAGCGCTGGAAATGTCGCCGGCAAACGAAGAGCTGCGCGAAGACGTTATCCGCCTCAACCGCTACTTCGATCGTCCCGCGGCGCCGGCGGCCGCCAACGGCAAGCCGAAGCCGGTGGCCGGCGGCGATGCCCGACCGGCGCTGCCGGGCATTGTCGTGGTGCTGTACGAGCAGGGTTTCGTACCCGCCAAGAAACCGGTCGGGCTTGCAGTGCCCACCCTCAACGGCGGCATCTTCAGCATCCAGTTCCCGATCTACGACGGCAGCGACTACCTGCCGGCCACCCCGCTCATGCTGCGGCTGCCGGACGGCAGCACCCGGCAGACCCGGACCCTGGTGGACACCGGCGCCCTGGCCATCAAGGCCCACCGGGAGAAGGTTCCCGGCCTGCTGATCCGGCAGGTCCTGCGCGCCCGCGCCAAGTACGAAATGCAGAAGCAGGCGGCCGAACAGGGCGGTCTGGGCGGGCAACTGTTCGCCAACATCTATAACCTCGTCTCGGAGCAGGCCGACCTGCGCAGCTGGCTGACCCTGCCGGCCAATGCCCAGGGCGCCCGCCTGGTCCTGCCGGCCGGCCTGCAATCCATCGAACTGATCGGCGCCGCCGGCAGCCTGTCGGTACCGGTGGAGGTCAGGGGCGGGAGAACAACCATCGTCCGCGTGGTCGAAGCCGGCGGGCGCCTGATTCCACAAACGTTTGCGCTCTGAACCCGGGAGGGAATACCCATGTCCAGCATGAAGAAACGCGCTTTCCTCGCCCTCATCGTGGCCGGCGCCCTGTCGTCCACGGCCTGCAGCGACCTCAAGTCGACGCCGGCCCAGGGCAGCGAAGAGAAGGTCAAATACCAGGTGGTCGCTTCCGGCGACACCGAAAGCCGCCTCGATGTGGTCAACGTGATCGCCGCCAGGGTCGGCGATACCGCCAAGGCCAGCGTCGAAGTGCGCAACGACTCCAATTTCAGCTACAAGTTCGAGTACCGCTTCAAGTGGTACGACGCCAGCGGCATGGAGATCAACCCGGACAGCACCGCCTGGACGCCGGTCGCCATCATGGCCAACGAAACCAAATCGCTGCAGTCGCTGGCGCCGAACCCGTCGGGTGCGACGTTCAAACTGTTCCTCCAGGAAAAACCGTAAGGCCCGTCATTCAGGAGACATGACATGAACCGCATCCTTGCCGCCACGCTGATCGGCGCCACCGTCCTCGTCACCGGCTGCGTCAACAAGGTCGGCTACGGCGACGCGCAAGCCGTCGAAACCGTCAACACCGACTTCGGCTCCACCGACCTGCAGTCGATCGCCGCCAAGATGGTCGACGACATGCTGGCTTTCCCGCCGATCGTCGAAGTCACCAGCAAGCGCCGGCCGGTGATCGTGGTCGACAAGATCAAGAACAAGACCACCGAGCACATCGACACCGAGTCGATCACCGACACCATCCAGACCAAGGTGATCAACTCCGGCAAGTTCCGCTTCGTCGACATGTCGACCGTGGCAGCGATCCAGCAGCAGCTCGATTTCCAGACCGACTCCGGCATGGTCGATCCGAAAGCTGCGGTGCGCCTGGGCTCGCAGATCGGCGCCGAGTACATGCTGATCGGCAACATGGCGAGCATCGTCAAGCAGGCCGGCAACACCAAGGACGTCTACTACAAGTTCACCCTGAAACTGGTGCACCTGCAGAGCGGCATCGTCGAGTGGCAGGGCGAGAAGGAAATCCGCAAGACGAAGACCAAGGGCCTGATCGGCCTGTGATCGCATGGCCCCGGTTCGCCGGGGCCATCGTCTTTTCCGGCGACTTTTCCGCGAGGTAATCCTCATGTTGCGTGCATTGCTGGTATCGATCGCCCTGTTCTCGGCAACGGCCCACGCCGCCACCGAGGACGTCACGCGCGAAAGCGAAGGCTACGGTGCCACCCAGAAGGAAGCGCTGGCCAACGCACTGGCCGACGCCGTCACCCAGGTACGCGGCGCCGCCGCCGGCCTCGACCGCACGGTGAAGGAAACGCTGAATACCGTGGCCGCCGACGGCGCGGTGATCATCAACAAGACCGCCGAACCGGTGCAGGACGTATATGCCGTCTCGCGCGGCTATGTCCGTAGCTACCAGGTGCTGGATTCGCGGCAGACCGACAAGGGCTACTACGTGCGCATCCGCGCCGTGGTGCCGGAGTTCAAGTCGGCAATCAGCGACGACGGCAAGAAGCGCGTCGCCGTGTTGCCGTTCCGCGTCACGCTGGACGGCTACCGCCTGGCCGACCACGGCGATCCGCTGGCCTTCTCGCAGCGCCTCTCCGACAAGCTGGTATCGCAGCTGGCAACGGAGAAGGACGTGGTGCTGGTCAACCGCGACTTCTTCGAAGAGCTCGGCATGGAAAAGGCCGTACTGGCGGCCGACGCGGCACCGGAGGAGCTCAGCAAGCTGGGCGCCTCGGTGGGCGCCGATTTCCTGCTGGTCGGCCGCGTGCAGGAAGCACGCACCGAGGAGGTCGCCGGCCCCTACGGCTCCCGCGGTACGAAGACCGACGAGATCCGTCTCTCCTGGCGCATGATCGAAGCCGCCACCGGCAAGCTGCTCGGCGCCGGCGAAGTCGCCTGGGACCATCCGCGCAAGCCGAAGAAAATGTTCAGCCGCCGCGACGACTTCGAAACCGGCGCGCTCTATGCCGGACTGGCGAAACGCGTCGCCGACGCCGCCATGGGCCGCGGCGAAACCGTTCCGCCGCCACCGGCGCCCGCCGCACCGGCAGAACCGGTCGAGCTGACACCGGGATCGAGCGACAAACCGCTGAAATGGTGATGCCGCTCACAACAATACCAAGGGGCCGCAAGGCCCCTTTTTCATGGCCCCGCCTGCCGTCGCCCGTTCGTTGACGCCCCGCAGGGCCGCGGGCAGAGTCATTCCGGCTCGTGCGTCACCGGACCCGAAGAAAAACAACAAACACAGGCCGGCCCCATGCATGTCTTCCCGCTTCCTGCCGGCTGGCGTGCCGGCACGCAGATACTCGTCGCCGCCCTGCTGCTCAGTGCCTGCCACGGCGACGACGATCGCAAAAAGCGCAACGCGGCCGCACCACCGGCCAACGATCCTGCCGCGCCCGCCTACTGGCCGACGACCGGCTGGAGCACTGCCACGCCGGAATCGCAGGGCTTCGACAACGGCGCCTTCGACACCCTCGCCGCCGACACTGCCGCCCTGATGCCGCAGTACACCAGCCTGCTGGTGATCAAGGACGGCTATCTCGTTTTCGAGAGCTACCACTCACCCGACGGCGGCACCACCGTCATCGATGCCGACACGAAACAATCCTTGTGGTCGGTAACCAAGAGCGTGATGTCGATGACGTTCGGTACCGCCTGGACACGGGGCGACCTCCTCGCCGCCGATCTCGACGCGCGCATCGAGGACGTTTTCCCGCTGCAGGTCGGCGATCTGGCCGCCGATGCCGGCCAGCGCGACATCACCTTGCGCGACACGCTGCAGATGCGCTCCGGCCTGCGCTGGAACGAAGCCTGGGATTTCACGCTGGAGAGCCCGCTGTTCTACAACGATCCCGCCTGTCCGGACGACGACGAGGTCACCGTCTGCACGGTCCTGCATCGCGCGCAGACCTACGCACCGGGCACGGTGTGGAACTACAGCACATGGGACAGCTATCTTGCCGCCGGCTTTTTCCGCCAGCTCACCGGCACGCCGCTGCGCGACTACGCCGGCACACACCTGTTCGCGCCGCTGGGCATCGACTATTCGGCGGTCGACGACTGGGCCAACTGGCCGACGTCGTCCGACTACACCTTCGGCGGCGCGCTGCTGGTGCTGACCAGTCGCGACATGGCCAGGCTCGGCCTGCTCATGCTCTACGACGGCCAGTGGGACGGCGCACGGATCCTGTCGCCGGAGTGGCTGGAACTGTCGCTGACGCCGATCGGCTACGACGACGCGGCGCTCTTCGACGCCGGCAGCACGCCGGTGGCCGGCGAACCGGCGGGCTCCGCCGAAACGTGGATCCCGTACAGCTTCCAGTGGTGGCACAGCGCCGACGTCGGCGACATGCCGGGCGACACACTCAGCGCGCACGGCCTGTTCGGCCAGTGGATCTATATCGATCCGGCGCGCGAGCTGGTGATCGTGCTGACCAATGCCATCAACGGCACGCCGAGCCCGTTCACCGAAATCCAGGCGTTCGTCGACAGCGAAATCCTGGCAAAGCTCGACTGAGGCCGCTCAGTCGTAGCGGTTGCCGGTGATGCGGTGCGCCAGACCGATGGCAAAATTGTCGGTCATGCCGGCGATGAAATCGATGATCCGCATGTAGGAAAGGTACAGTGGCTCGTCCGGCGACGGCCGGTTGTTGCTGATCAGTCCGAGCAGCTTGCGGTTGCGGAAACTGGATTCGCCGCGCGCATGCAGCTCGTGGACGGCACCGGAATAGGCTTCCAGCAACACGGCGATCGTCGAAAAGGCGCCGATCTCGATTTCCGTCTTGCGATGGTTGTTGAAGATGTTCTCGCGTGCCAGCTGCTTGGCGGCACGGATACCGTCGCGCACGCCCGGATGGCAGTAGTCGATGAGGTCCCCCTGCAGCGTGCCGGCCAGCAGGGCATCCTGCTGGCGGACAAAAGCCGAGGAAATCTCCGTCACGCAGCGCTCGATGACCTTGCCGCGCCAGGCCGCCAGCCGGCGCCGGTCGGAATACTTGCCGACCGCCGGCGGAATCTCGTCGTCGGACAGCATGCGGAACACCGGTTCGATCTGCTCGTAATCGAGGATGTCCATCTCGTTGCCGTCCTCGAGATCGATCACCGCGTAACAGACGTCGTCGGCGGCCTCGGTGAGCCAGGCCAGCGGATGACGGCACCATTTTTCCGGCGCCAGTTCCACCAGCCCGAGCCGTTCGGCGACTTCCTCGAGGATGTGCAGCTCGGTGCGGCAAACACCGTACTTGCCTTGCGCCGCATGCCTTGAGGTGTACGGATACTTCATCAGCGCGCCGAGCGTCGCCGAGGTGAGCCGCATGCCGCCTTCGAACTGGTTGTACTCGATCTGCGTCACGGTGCGGAAACCCTGCGCGTTGCCTTCGAACACCAGCAGGTCGGATTTTTCTTCCGGGCCAAGCGCCGCCAGCAGGCCGCGCGCATCGGCACCGAGAAACCAGTCGCGGATCGCGTATTCGCCGGCATGACCGAACGGCGGATTGCCGATGTCGTGCGCCAGGCAGGCCGCCTGCACCACGGCGCCCAGATCCGACGGCTCGGCCCACGACGGCAATTCGCGGCGCAGCAGCTCGCCGACCCGCATGCCCAGCGAGCGGCCGACGCAACTGGCTTCCAGCGAATGGGTCAGCCGCGTGTGCACGTGATCGTTGCGCGACAGCGGATGCACCTGGGTCTTGCGGCCCAGCCGGCGAAAGGCGCCGGAGAACACCACCTTGTCGTGATCCTTGTGGAACGGCGAGCGGCCCAGTTCGTCCTGCGCCGCATCGCTGGAGTGGTAGCGGGTGCGGTTGAGCAGGCGGTTCCAGTTCATCGTCGACATGACATCAACCCAGCGAATTGACCACGTGCTGCAGGACCTGGCTGCGGAATTCCGGCGCCTCGTTGGCCAGCTGGTGCCGGCCCTGCGGCACCAGCCGGACCGAACAGCCGGGAAACTTGTGGCGGATGACCCGCAGGTTGTGCCGCCAGTCCACCGTGCCGTCCTCGTCGCCCTGCACCACCGTCAGCGGAAAATCGCGCGGCGGCCGCGCCTCCAGATCCCGGATCCAGCGCTTGAGCGCGCCGACCCAGCGCACCGAGAGATGCCGCGGCTGCAGCGGATCGACCGCGCGCAGGAAATGCAGGAACTCGTCGTCGTGCGAGTTCACCGCGAACTTGCGGGCGATGTTGCGGCGGAACGGATGGATCAGGGCGTGGACGAGGCCATTGATGCGCCAGTTCACCGGCCGCACCAGCGGCGCGAGCAGCACCGCTCGCGCGAAGGGCGCACGGCCGTGATCGCGCGGCACGCCGAGCAGATAGTCCATGAACACCGCGCCGCCGGTGCTTTGCGCCACCACCTGCCAGGGCTGCGGCAACGCGGCATGACGCATGCCGTCGACGATCGCCTGCAGCACGGCCTGGTATTCGCGGAAATCGCCGATCGCCGCCGGTTCGCCGGAGGACAGGCCGTGCCCGGGCAGATCGAAGGTCAGCACATCGAAGCCCGCCGCCAGCACGGCGGCAATCACGTGGTCGAAGATGCCGACGTGATCGTAATAACCGTGCAGCACGAGCACCGTGCCGCGCGCCTCCGGCTGGCGCCATGACTGCACGACGATGCGGTAGCCGCCGGCGTCGATGTCGCCCATGGCATGCCGCACCGGACGGTCGCCGCCGACGCGGTCGAGCCCGTAGAAACGCGCATAGGCGGCCGGCGCGCCGCCGGCCGCCGCCGCTTCCATCGCCGCCGACTGTTGCCAGTTCCATGCCGGCAACGCGGCAATGACGGCGGCACGATCGAATCCCGTATCGGTATGCATGGCGCTCCGCGCTGCCCTTGTCCGGAAACCGCCTTACGTTACCATCGGTCGTCGCTTTCCGCGCCGTCCGGCGGCGGATCCACGCACAGGAAACACGATGTCCTCCCAATTCCGCCTGCTCGGCGAACGTCGCTACGGACCCTTCTTCCTGACCCAGGCCCTGGGCGCATTGAACGACAACGTGTTCAAGAACGCGCTGGTGATCATGGCGACCTTCCATGCCGCCGACTTCACCGCCATGGACCCGAAAATCGTCGCGCAGGTGGCCGGCGGCGTCTTCATCCTGCCCTTCCTGCTGTTCTCGGCAACCGCCGGCCAGCTCGCCGACAGGTTCGACAAGGCGGCGCTGATGCGCTGGGTGAAGATCGCCGAATTCTTCATCATGCTGCTCGCCGCTGCCGGCTTCGTCGTCAAGAGCCTGCCGCTGCTGCTGGTCGCGCTGTTCCTGATGGGCACCCACTCGGCCTTCTTCGGACCGGCCAAGTACGGCTATCTGCCGCAGGTGCTGGGCGAGCGCGAACTCACCGGCGGCAACGCACTGCTCGAAGCAGGCACCTTTCTCGCCATCCTGCTCGGCACCTTGCTGGCCGGCATCCTCGCCGCACAGGTCGCGCCCGATGCGCTGATCGCCGCACTGCTGGGCCTGTCGCTGCTGGGCATCGTCGCCAGCCGCTACATCCAGGCGACCGAACCGGCCGACCGCGGCCTGCGCATCGACTGGAATCCGGCCACCACCACCCGGGAAACCTTCCGCTATGCCGCCGGCAACGCGACGCTGTTCCGTTCGCTGATCGGCATCAGCTGGTTCTGGGCGCTGGGCTCGGTGGTGCTGTCGTCGCTGCCGGCCTATGCGAAGGACGTGCTGGGCGGCAACGAAAGCGTGGTGACGCTGCTGCTGGCCGTGTTCTCGGTCGGCGTCGGTCTCGGCTCGCTGCTGTGCGACCGGCTGTCGCGGCACACCGTCGAGATCGGGCTGGTCCCTCTCGGCTCGATCGGCCTGACGCTGGCGCTGGTCGCGATGTGGGCCGCCACGCCGGCGCAACCGGCGGCACAGATCGGCTGGTCGGTCTTTCTCGACACGCAGTGGCCGGTGGCGCTGGCGCTCGGCACGCTCGGCCTGTTCGGCGGCTTCTATATCGTGCCGCTGTACGCGCTGGTGCAGTCGCGCACCGAGAAGAGCCACGTATCGCGCGTGCAGGCCGCCAACAATGCGCTCAACGCGCTGGCGATGGTGGTGGCGGCGCTGCTCGTGTCGGCACTGTTCTCGGCCGGCCTCGACCTGGTATCGCTGCTGCTGGTATGCGCCGCCGCCAATGCGCTGGTGGCTGTCTACATCTACACGCTGGTGCCGGAATTCCTGGTTCGCTTCGTGGCCTGGATCGCGCTCAACCTCGTCTACCGGTTGCGGATCGTCGGCGACGAGCGCATTCCGCGCGACGGGCCGGCGCTGGTGGTCTGCAACCACGTCAGCTACGTCGACGCGCTGGTGCTCGGCAGCGCGTTCTGGCGGCCGGTGCGCTTCGTCATGTACTACAAGATCTTCCGCCTGCCGGTGATGAGCTGGTTCTTCCGCACCGTGAAGGCCATTCCGATCGCCGGCAAGAACGAAGACCCGCAACTACTGGAAGAAGCGTACCGCCGCATCTGCGCCGAACTCGATGCCGGCAACCTGGTCTGCATCTTTCCGGAGGGCGCACTGACCCGTGACGGCGAGATCGCCGAATTCCGCGGCGGCGTGCTGAAAGTGCTCGAACTGCGGCCGGTGCCGGTGATTCCCTGCGGGCTCGGCGGCCTGTGGGGCAGCGCCTTCTCGCGGGTGAAGCCGGAGCTGCAGGACGAAGGGATGGCCGGTCGCTTCAGCGGGCCGTGGCGCCGCATCGTGCTGCGGATCGGCGAACCGATACCGCCGGAACGGGTGAACATCGAGGACCTGTTCGCGCAGGTCGGCAAGCTGCGGGGTGTTCGCCGCTGAAAAGGGCAGCCCGCGCCGCCCTTTTGTCGGATTTTTTCAGTTCACCTTCTGCGCCAGCTCGCCCTTCGCGTAGCGCTCGCTCATTTTCTCCAGCGACGCCACCTTGATCTTCGCCGCCTGGCCGTTGCAGCCGAAGGCCTCGTAGCGCTGGATGCAGATGTCGCGCATCGCGGCGGTGGAGTCCTTCAGGTACTTGCGCGGATCGAACTCGGCCGGATTCTTTGCCAGATGGCGGCGGATCGCGCCGGTCGACGCCAGGCGCAGGTCGGTGTCGATGTTCACCTTGCGCACGCCGTGCTTGATCGCTTCCACGATCTGCTCGACCGGGACGCCGTAGGTTTCCTTGATGTCACCGCCATACTCGTTGATGATTTTCAGCCAGTCCTGCGGTACCGACGACGAACCGTGCATCACCAGATGCGTGTTCGGGATCCGCTTGTTGATTTCCTTCACCCGCTCGATGGCAAGGATGTCGCCGGTCGGCGGCCGGGTGAACTTGTAGGCGCCGTGCGAGGTGCCGATGGCGATCGCCAGCGCATCGACGCCGGTGTCCTTGACGAAGCTCGCCGCCTCTTCCGGATCGGTGAGCAGTTGCGAGTGGTCGAGCACGCCATCGGCACCGACGCCGTCCTCTTCGCCGGCCATGCCGGATTCGAGCGAACCGAGGCAGCCGATCTCGCCTTCAACCGACACGCCGCAGGCATGCGCCATGTCGACCGTCTGCTTCGTCACCCGCACGTTGTAGGCGTAATCGGTCGGCGTCTTGCCGTCCTCGCCCAGCGAGCCGTCCATCATCACCGACGAGAAACCGAGCTGGATCGAACGCTGGCAGATGGACGGGCTGGTGCCGTGATCCTGGTGCATGCACACCGGAATCTCCGGGAACTCCTCGATCGCCGCCAGGATGAGATGGCGCAGGAACGGCGCACCGGCGTATTTGCGCGCACCGGCCGAGGCCTGCACGATCACCGGCGCATTGCACTTCTGCGCGGCTTCCATGATCGCGCGCATCTGCTCGAGGTTGTTGACGTTGAATGCCGGCACGCCGTAGCCGTTCTCGGCGGCGTGATCGAGCAGCTGACGCAGGGTGATGAGTGCCATGTCTTTTCCTCGTTCTGTTCAGACCCGGCCATGGCCGGAACATTCATGCATGCGGGTATTCAGTTGCCGGCCGCGGCGGGTTTGGCCAGCAACACCGCTACCAGACCGCCGGACAGGGAGCGCTTCATGTTCATCCTCCCGCGCGCTGCTGCAGTACCTCGACGGCCGGCAGCACCTTGCCTTCCACGAATTCGAGGAAGGCGCCGCCGCCGGTCGAGATGTAGCCGATGCGGTCGGCGACGCCGTACTTGTCGATCGCTGCCAGCGTATCCCCGCCGCCGGCGATGGAGAAGGCCGCCGATCCGGCAATCGCTTCCGACAGCGCCTTCGTGCCGTTGCCGAACTGGTCGACCTCGAACACGCCCACCGGGCCGTTCCACAGAACGGTCTTGCTCGACTTGAGCAGGCCGGCGAACTGCCTGGCCGTCTCCGGGCCCACGTCGAGGATCATCTCGTCATCGGCGATATCCGTCACCTTCTTCACCACGGCCTTCGACGCGGCCACGCGCGCCATGAAATCGTCGCCGTCCGGCAGCTTCGCGACGACGACATCCACCGGCAGAGGCACCTTCACTTTCGCGGCGATCTGCTTAGCGGTATCGATCAGGTCGTGTTCGCACAGCGACTTGCCGACCTTGTAGCCGGCCGCTGCCAGAAAGGTGTTGGCAATGCCGCCGCCGACGATCAGCTGATCGCAGATGCCGGACAGCGAGGTGAGCACATCCAGCTTGGTCGATACCTTGGAGCCGGCAACGATGGCCACCATCGGCCGCGCCGGCGTCTTCAGCGCCTTGCCCAGTGCGTCCAGTTCGGCGGCCAGCAGCGGGCCGGCACAGGCAACCTTCGCGAACTTCGCCACGCCGTGCGTCGAACCTTCGGCGCGGTGCGCGGTGCCGAAGGCATCCATCACGAACACGTCGCACAGCGCGGCATACTGCTGCGCCAGCTCGTCCTTGTTCTTCTTCTCGCCCTTGTTGAAACGCACGTTCTCGAACAGCACGACGTCGCCCGGCTTCACGTCGACGCCGCCGAGGTAGTCCTTCAGCAGCGGCACTTTCCGGCCCAGCGCCTTTTCCAGATAGTCGGCAACCGGCTTCATCGAGTTCTCTTCCGAGAACACGCCCTCTTCCGGGCGGCCGAGGTGCGACATGACCATCACCGCCGCGCCTTTCTCCAGCGCCAGGCGGATGGTCGGCAACGAAGCCACGATGCGCGCGTCGGAAGCGACCTTGCCGTTCTTGACCGGCACGTTCAGGTCCTCGCGGATCAGTACGCGTTTGCCCTTGAGGTCGAGGTCGGACATCTTGATGACGGTCATCGCTGGCTCCTGCTGAAACGGCAAATCAGTGGCGGAGCGACGCGCACAGGTCAACGAGCCTGCTGGCGTAACCCCATTCGTTGTCGTACCACACCATCAGCTTGGCGAGGTTGCCCAGCAGGTGCGTTTCCGTGGAATCGAAAATCGCCGACTCCGGCCGGTGATTGAAATCGCTGCTGACCAGCGGCAGGTCGTTGAATCCGAGAATGCCCTGCCAGGGGCCGGCCGCCGCCTGCCGGAACAGTTCGTTGATCTTCCGGGCAGTCGGCGGGCGGGCCAGCTCGACGGAGAGATCGACCAGCGCGACGTTCTGCGTCGGCACCCGCACCGAATAGCCGGTGATGCGGCCGCTCAGCCAGGGCAGCACGCGCTGCACGGCGCCGATGCTGCTCGAGGTGGTGGGGATCACGTTGCTGCCGGCGGCACGGGCGCGACGCAGATCGCGATGCACGTGATCGAGCAACTGCTGGTCGGAGGTGTAGGCGTGGATCTCGGTCATCAGCACGCGTTCGATGCCGAACGCCTCGTTCAGCACGCTGAGCACCGGGGCCAGGCAATGCGTGGTGCAGGACGCCGCGGAAATCACCCGCGCTTCGCGCGGCAACTGCAGCTGGTTGATGCCCTGTACCACCGTGAAATCGACATCGTCGAACGCCACCGCGGCGATCAGCACGCGTTTCGCACCCGCGTCCAGGTGGCGCGCGGCATCGGCGCGCGCCCGGTAGACGCCGGTGCTCTCGATCACCAGATCGATCGCCAGCTCGCGCCACGGACAGTGCGCCGGGTCCGCCACCGACAGCAGACGGATGACCCGGTCATCGACGACCAGCATCCCGCCGGCCAGCGACACGTCGCCCGGGAACGCGCCGTGGGTGGAATCGAAACGCGTCAGGTGGGCGATGGCCTCGGCACTGCCGAGATCGTTGATCGCCACCAGCTCCACGCCCGGCACGTTCCGCTCGAACAGCGCGCGCAGGAAGCTGCGGCCGATGCGGCCGTAACCGTTGATGGCGATGCGCAGGCTCATCTCCGGCGGTACCCGGTCAGGCCAGCACGCTCTCGACCGCGGCGACGACCGCGTCCGGCGTGATGCCGAAGTGCCTGAACAGCGCCGGCGCCGGCGCCGACTCGCCGAAGGACTCCATGCCGACGATCGCGCCGTCGAGACCGACGTAGCGGCGCCAGTACTCCTTGATGCCCGCCTCCACCGCCACGCGCGCGCGGCAGGATTTCGGCAACACCGATTCGCGCCACGCCGGATCCTGCGCGTCGAACACGTCGGCGGAAGGCATCGAGACCACGCGCACGCGGCGCCCCTTGTCGCCGAGCGTCTTCGCCGCCGCCAGCGCCAGCTCCACTTCCGAGCCGGTGGCGATGATGATCGCTTCCGGATTCGCCACGTCGTTCAGCGCGTAACCGCCGCGCGCGATGTTCGCCAGCGTCGCTTCGTCGCGGGCGATGTGCGGCAGGTTCTGGCGCGAGAACACCAGCGCAGTGGGGCCGTTTTTCCGTTCGATCGCTGCCTTCCAGGCCACTGCCGATTCCACCGCGTCGGCCGGTCGCCACAGGCTCATGTTGGGCGTCAGCCGCAGGTTGGCCAGCTGCTCGACCGGCTGGTGCGTGGGGCCGTCCTCGCCGAGACCGATCGAATCGTGCGTGTAGACCTGGATGCTGCGCTGCTTCATCAGCGCCGCCATGCGCACCGCGTTGCGGGCGTATTCCATGAAGATCAGGAAAGTGGCGCCGTAGGGTATGAAACCGCCGTGCAGGGCGATGCCGTTGCAGATGGCGGTCATGCCGAATTCGCGCACGCCGTGGTAGATGTAGTTGCCCGAGGCGTCGGCGGCGGTGATGCCCTTCGATCCTTTCCAGATCGTGAGATTGGAGCCGGCGAGGTCGGCCGAACCGCCGACCAGTTCCGGCAGCAGCGGGCCGTAGCCGTTGAGCGCATTCTGGGACGCCTTGCGGGTGGCGATCGTTTCGCCCTTCGCGTTGACCTCGCGGATGTAGGCATTCGCCTTTTCCTGCCAGTCGGCCGGCAGATCGCCGCTCATGCGGCGCGTGAATTCGGCCGCCAGCTGCGGATGCTTCGCCGCATAGCGGGCGAACAGTTCGTTCCACGCCGCTTCGCGCTGCGCGCCGGCGGCGCGTGCATCCCAGGCAGCGCGGACATCCGCCGGAATCTCGAACGGCGCGTGCGCCCAGCCGAGCTTCTCGCGCGCACCCTTGATCTCGTCGTCGCCCAGCGGCGCACCGTGACACTCTTCCTTGCCGGCCTTGGTCGGTGCCCCGAAACCGATGATGGTCTTGCAGCAGATCAGCGTCGGCTGCGCGGTATTGGCGCGCGCGGTACGGATGGCCGTGTCGATCTCGTCGAAGTCGTGGCCGTCGACGTTGCGGATGACCTGCCAGCCGTAGGCCTCGAAGCGCTTCGGCGTGTCGTCGGTGAACCAGCCGTGCACTTCACCGTCGATGGAAATGCCGTTGTCGTCGTAGAACGCAATGAGCTTGCCGAGACCGAGCGTGCCGGCCAGGGAGCAGACTTCGTGCGAGATGCCTTCCATCAGGCAGCCGTCGCCGAGAAACACGTACGTGTGGTGGTCGACGATGTCGAGGTCGTCGCGGTTGAACTGCGCCGCCAGCATTTTCTCGGCAAGTGCGAAACCGACCGCGTTGGCGATGCCCTGCCCCAGCGGACCGGTGGTGGTTTCGATGCCGCCGGTATAGCCGTATTCCGGATGCCCCGGCGTGCGCGAATGCAGCTGGCGGAACTGCTTCAGGTCCTCGATCGACAAGTCGTAGCCGGCGAGGTGCAGCAGCGCGTACTGCAGCATCGAACCGTGGCCGTTGGAGAGCAGGAAACGGTCGCGGTTGCTCCAGTGCGGATTCGCCGGGTTGTGCGACAGCTGGTGCCGCCACAGCGCCTCGGCGAGATCGGCCATGCCCATCGGCATGCCGGGATGACCCGATTTCGCCTTCTGCACGGCGTCCATGGCGAGGGCGCGGATGGCGTTGGCAAGCTCACGGCGGCTGGGCGTCGCGGACATCGGGCCTGTCTCCTGCGAACCAAAAATAAAGAGGGGGGTGCGGCGGGGGGCGCCATTGTCCCCGAAGGCCCCCACCCCGGCAACGCACCCGGCGGCCCGGCTGGCATACTCCCCGGCGCAGCATGCACGGAGCCGCCAACGGTGCCTTCCCGGCCACAACCGCCACCCCCGCCTTTCTTCCGCGAACACGGCTACGGACCGGAACGTCTGGCCACCGCGCTTGCCCGCGTCGACTGGCAGCGACCGGACAGCCTGTCCCGGGCACGCGCCCTGATCGCCGGCTTCGTCGCCACCTGTCAGGCCCTGCTGGCCGAAGTGGCGCGCGGGCAGCGATTGACGCCGGCCGCCCTGGCCGGCCGGCTGGTCGACCGCGGCGACGAGACGGAGCGGCCGCTGCTGTGGCTGGTCACCTGCACCACCGAAGCACCCGGCGGGCCACTGTCGCTGTCGCCGGCACGGCGCGCCCGACTGGAAGCAGCAGCCGGCCCGCTGCGTGCCCACGCCCGGCTGCTGCTGACCGGCGAACTGCCCGCCGCGCGGGTGCACGAGCTCGCTCCGCTGGACGCCGACGCCCTGCTCGCCCTGCACTGGCGGGAGCTCGGCGCCGGCGCATCGCCGGTGCGGCCGGCCGGTCTGGTCCGGCTGCTCAAGAGCGCCGCGCACGGCGGGGAAAACCGCCGCGCACTGACCGCCCGCCTGCGCCGGTTGCGGGAGCAGCTGGCCACCGGCGGCAATGTGCACGCGCGCCTCGACTACACCGCCTTCCGCGCGCTGTCGACGACGCTGCGCCACACGCTGCTGTTCACGCCGGGACTGGCTGCCGCCTTCCTCGACGAAGCCGCGCAGGCCGCCGCCCGGCCACCCTCGCCGGATTTCGATCCGCTCTATTTCGATCGCGCGCTTGCCGACCTGGCCGCCGGCAAGCTCGACCACCTCGACGTCGACACCCTGGTACTGGGTGCCGACGCCTCGCCGGTATTCCGCGCGCGCATCGTGCAGGCGCTGGCGCACGGCATCGGCTCGCTCGACTGCGCGGATGCCGTGCGGGAAAGGCTGATCGCCGCCGGCACGGTGCCGGAAATCTGTCTCGTCGCCTGCGCGGTCGCCCGCAACCGCGACGACATGCGCCGCGCCCTGGCGCAACCCAAACGGCTGCCGCGCGACGGCGTGCTGGGCGAAGCGCTGCAGCGTTTCGCGCAGATCGCGCGCGGGCCGGCCCACGACGATCCCGACCCGCTGCCGGAGATACCCGCATGAACACCGTCTACGGAACGCCGGCATCGCCGCGCCTGGCGCGCGCGCTGTTCCTGGTCTGGGCGCTGGTGTGGATCGTCACCGCCATCGAGCCGCTGTACCCGCAGGACTGGCTGCTCGAAAACATGCTGGTGGCGGCGGCGCTGCCGCTGACCGTGTGGGCGTGGCGCCGCAAGCCGTTCACCGACACCGCCTGCTGGGGCCTGTTCCTGTTCTTCTGCCTGCACGCACTCGGCGCGCACTACACCTATTCGGAAGTGCCGTACGACGCATGGTGGCAGACACTCACCGGCGAAACGCTCAGCGCCTGGACGGGCTGGCAACGCAATCATTTCGACCGCGCCGTGCATCTGTTCTACGGCCTGCTGCTGACGCCGGTCTTCACGGAGTTGTTGCTGCGCGTGGCGCCGCTGCGCAGTCGCGCCTGGATGGCGGTGTTCGTCGCCTGCTTCCTCGGCATGCAGGCGATGGTCTACGAACTGATCGAATGGGGCGCCGTCATGGTGGTCGCGCCGGAGCTCGGCATGGCCTACCTGGGCACACAGGGCGATATCTGGGACGCGCACCGCGACATGGCCCTGGCGACGCTCGGCAATCTGGTCGCGCTCGCCGTGCTGTGGCGGCAGGGCCGTCTGGTGGCGGAACCACGTCGCTGACGGTCCGGCGACACATGCAGTAACCTGTGCCGCCCCTGCATCCACTTCGCCCCGGCCCCAAGGAGTCCACCATGATCCGCCGCCTGCCCGTCGTTGCCGCCCTCGCCGCCGCTCTCCTGCTGGCCGGCTGCAACCTGCTGATGCCGCCCCAGGAGGCCGCCGGCCAGACCGGCACGCTCACCCCCGGCGCGCAGACCACGATCATCGGCCTGCAGACCTGGCTGATGATCGAACAGAACAAGGCGAAGGCGGCCGGCAACACTGCCCGTGCCAACTCGGCCGGCAGCATCATGACCAGCCTGGGCTCCCTGCGCACCGAACCCAACTGCGCCCGCCGCGTGCAGCTGGCGACCGCCGTCTCCACCGGCCTGCAGGCCGAATTCCCGGCCTACCAGTCCGAACTGGGCCTCGGCACCAACCTGGGCACGATCCTCGTTTCCGGCGTTCCCGGCTGTCAGTGAGCGAGCGGCGCCAGACCGGCAACCCCTGATCCATCCGGTCAGGGGCCGGCACGGTTTCAGCCGAGCTGGCGGAAGCTCTCGAGGTAGCGGTAGACCTCGCCGTGCACGTCGATCACGGATGTCGGGTCGAACCGGCGATCGAAGAAGTCGACAAAACCCGCCGGCCGCTCGTTCTTCGCCAGCCGGCGGAATCCCATCGACCAGTCGCCGAATGCACGCTGTTCGATTTCACTTTCGTCGATCAGCAGCACGCGTGAATGCCGGGGGTCGGCGCTGATGCGCCGGTACGTCGTCCGTACCGCGTCGGCCGGCCCTTCGAGCACCTGCAGAAAATCACCGTCGCGGTACAGCAGCATGCCGGTGATGCCGTCGCGCGTATTGTTGGCCCGGCTCCTGGCCAGCAGGGCATCCAGCGCTTCCGGCGAGAACGGAACGGCGGCAGAACTCAGATAGCACAGGCTCAGCACAGCACATCCTCCGGCAGCAGCGTCTCCGCGATCATATACCGGGAATGCCGCCGAAACCGGCCGGGCATCCCGGATCAGGGACGGATCGCGTCGGCAAAACCTTCGGCCACCAGTTCTTCCATGGTGTAGAAACCCGGCGGCCGCCCGGTCAGCGCGCGCAGGGCAAACAGCACGCCCTGACCGAAGGCGTTGCGGCTGATCGAATCGTGCACCAGCCGCAGGGTCTGGTTCGGAAAGCCGAACACGATCTCGTGACGGCCGACGATGCCGCCGACGCGCACCGAGTTCACGTGCCGGTTTTCGTCGAGCTCCAGTGCCTGCGCGATGCGCCGCGCCGTTCCCGACACTTCGCGCTTGCCGCGGAAGTGTTCCTCGATGATTTCGATGTCGGCATGCGGCGCCAGACGCTGCAGCGCCTTCGCCGCCAGCATGACGAAATTGATGCCGACCGTGATGTTCGGCGAATGCAGCACCACGGCGCTCGCCGCCGCCTCCCGCAATTCGCCCAGCTGGCGTTCGCCGTAGTTGGAGATCGCCGACACGATGCCGATGCCGCGCTCGGCCGCCGCGCGGGCGTAGGACAGGCAGGTATCGATGGCAGAAAAGTCGATCAGGAAGTCCACCGGCCGCTCGTCGAGCAGCCAGCCGATATCCGTCCGGTCGAGCCCCAGCAGCGGGGTCCGCTGGCCGGGCTGCAGTTCGCCGACCACCGCCTCGGCAGCATCCGGACCGCCCTCGGCCCGCTGCCGGACCACCCAGACCAGATCGACATCCTCGGCCTTCATCAGTTCGGTACAGACGGCCTGGCCGGCCTTGCCGAACCCGAACAGGCCGACCCGCAACGGCGGGAGGGGCAGGTTTTCGGGGGGAGTCATGGGCAGGTCCTCATGCAACAACGGGAGGACGGTCGATGATGGCCATGGAAGCCGGTGGGGTAAACCTTTGATTACCCTGAATCGAGGTCCTTCAATATTGAAAGATCTCGATATATGGGTGAGACTTGCCGCCCCATGGCACTCGCCCCCGTCCCCGCCCTGCCCGACGCCGACCCCCTCGGCCCGCTGGCCGCCCTGCTCAAGGGCGGTGGCGATCCCCTGCGCCTGGCCGTCCTGCAGGTGCTCGGCCAGGGCTCGTTCGGGGTGCTGGAGCTGTGCGACATCCTCGGCCTGAAACAGCCGGCGATGAGCCACCACCTGAAAGTGCTGGCGCAGGCCGGGCTGGTCACTGCCCGCCGCGAAGGGAATGCCATCTTCTACCGCCGCGTGCTGCCGCAGGACACCGATCCGGCCGGCGCCGTGCAACTGGCCGTGTTCGCCGCACTCGATGCGTTGCCGCCGACCGCGGAAACCAGCGCCAACATCGAGCAGGTACGCAGCGAGCGGGCGGAAAGCTGCCGCGCCTTTTTCGCGCGCCACGCCGAGGACTTCCGCGAACGCCAGGACCTGATCGCCGAATACTCGCAGTACGCCGAGGGCGCCCGCGACCTGCTGCTGGCCGCGCAGCTGCCGGCCACTGCCGAAGTGCTGGAAGTCGGTCCCGGTGCCGGCGAGTTCCTCGCCGAGCTGGCACCGCGTTTCGCGAAAGTGTGGGCGTTCGACATTTCCGAAGGACTGCTGTCCAAGGCGCGCTCGCGCATCGATGCCGGCGGCTACGGCAATGTCGTGCTGGTGGCCGGCGATACCAAGGCCGCGCTGAAACAGGGCCTGCAGGTCGACGCCGTGGTGTTCAACATGGTGCTGCACCACGTGCCGTCGCCGGGCGATCTGTTCCGCGACGCCGCCACGCTGCTGAAACCCGGCGGCGTCATGCTGGTGACCGATCTGTCCCGCCACGAACAGGACTGGGTGCGCGCGCACTGCGGCGACCTGTGGCAGGGCTTCGAGGATGCCGAGCTCGAACGCTGGGCGCGCGCCGCCGGGCTGGAGTCCGGCGAGAGTTCGTACCTGGGGCTGCGCAACGGCTTCCAGGTGCTTTTCCGCAGCTTTTACCGTTCCGTTTAAGCCTGTTTTTGAGCACGTCCTCCGGACGTGCAAAGCGATCCATCCTTAAACCGTTCAACTGCAACACGTCACACAGGAAAGAGAGCCATGAGCGAGTACAGCGTTTTCACCTCCGAATCCGTTTCCGAAGGCCATCCGGACAAGGTCGCCGACCAGATTTCGGACGCCATCCTCGATGCGATCATCGCGCAGGACAAATACGCGCGCGTGGCCTGCGAAACGCTGGTGAAGACCGGCGTCGCCATCGTGGCCGGCGAGATCACCACCACCGCGGTGATCGATTACGAGAAAATCATCCGGAATGTCATCACCGGCATCGGCTACGACTCGTCGAAGGTCTACTTCGACGGCCACACCTGCGGCGTGCTGAACCTGATCGGCGCGCAATCGCCGGACATCAACCAGGGCGTCGACCGCGCGAAGCCGGAAGACCAGGGTGCTGGCGACCAGGGCCTGATGTTCGGCTATGCCACCAACGAAACCGACGTACTGATGCCGGCACCGATCCAGTACGCGCACCGTCTCGTCGAGCGGCAGGCGGAAGTGCGCAAGTCGGGCGAGCTGTCCTGGCTGCGTCCGGACGCGAAATCGCAGGTCACCTTCCGCTATGAAAACGGCAAGCCGGTGGCGGCCGACGCCATCGTGTTGTCGACCCAGCACGCGCCGGACGTTTCCGACAAGGCGATCACCGAAGGCGTGATGGAAGTGATCATCAAGCACGTGATCCCGCGCGAGTGGATCCACAAGAACACGCAGATCCACATCAACCCGACCGGCCGCTTCGAAATCGGCGGCCCGATGGGCGACTGCGGCCTGACCGGCCGCAAGATCATCGTCGACTCCTACGGCGGCATGGCCCGTCACGGCGGCGGCGCGTTCTCCGGCAAGGATCCGTCGAAAGTGGACCGCTCGGCGGCCTACGCCGGTCGTTACGTGGCGAAAAACATCGTCGCTGCCGGCCTCGCCGACCGCTGCGAAATCCAGGTCTCGTACGCCATCGGCGTTGCCGAGCCGACCTCGATCTCGGTCAACACCTTCGGCACCGGCAAGGTCGCCGAATCGCGCCTGGTCGAGATCATCCGCAAGGTGTTCGAACTGCGTCCGTACGGCCTGACGAAGCAGCTCGACCTGCTGCACCCGATCTACGAACCGACCGCGTCCTACGGCCACTTCGGCCGCAACCCGTTCGAGCGCGAGTTCCACTACGAAGTCGTCGAGAACGGCAAGAAAGTGAGGAAGACGCACAAGGCGACCGCCTTCACCTGGGAGCGGACCGACAAGGTCGCCGCCCTGCGCGCGGAAGCAGGCCTGAAGTAAGCGCAACGGAGAATTGAGGAGCACGGACACTCCAGCACACGGGAAACGCATCGGGCGGCGGACATGTCACAGGATCCACAGGCCACATACAGGGTCGTGCTGACCGGCAGGAGCCGGGACGGCCTGTCGCCCGAAGACATCGAAGCCGCGCTGTGCAAGAACTTCCGTCTGGCACCGGAAGCCGCGAAGCGCATGCTGCCGCCGGTGCGCGCGATCGTGAAGAGCGGCATCGGCATGCCGACCGCGGAGAAGCTGCTGGGCGCACTGGAGGGATGCGGCCTGCTGGCCAGGATCGAACCCCTGGCGCTAGCGGACAAACCGGCGCCGCAAAAAGTTGTGCCGGCAGCAACACAGAAAAAAACCGCGCCCGCACCCGCGATGACGCCAGCGACCGACGACGCACTGACCGTGCTGGAACAGCTGGCACAGGATCGCAAGGCCTTCAAACCGCCACGGACCAACGCGCTTTACCTGTTGGCCATGGCACTGGTCACCCTGTGCTGCATCCTGTTGCCGGTGATCTACATCTCCGCCATTGTCGGCCTGGGTGCGCTGCTGGTCTGGTACGCATCGCAGGCGCCCGAATTTGCCCGGCACCATCACGTCTGGGCGACGCTGGTATGGTTCGGCATTCCCTGCCTGAGCGGCGCGATTGTCCTGCTCGTCCTTGCGCTGCCGCTGTTCGGCGGTCGCCGCAAGCAGCATACGCCAATACGTCTTGGCGACGGAGAAGAACTGAAGCTGCGGCGCACGATTATTGCTCTATGCAAAACCATCGGTATTTCGCCGCCGACCCATATCGAGCTGTCCAACGAAGTGAACGCCAGCGTTCACTTCCACGGCGGCTGGTTCGGCATACTCTCCGGCAACAAAACACTGACCATCGGGCTGCCATTGGTGGCGGGCATGTCGTCCCGACAGTTCTGCGGTGTGCTGGCGCACGAATTCGGGCATTTCGCGCAGCGAATCGGTATGCGCTGCAGTTACCTGATCAACCGTGTCAACGGCTGGCTGGATTCACGGGCCGCCAGATCGGCCGCCTGGCGCGCAAAACTACGCGCCCTTCGCGAAGAAACCGAAATCGAATACCTGCAGCTGGCTTTTTGGCTTTCGTATCACGCACTGGGCATCTCCGTACGGGCCGTGGGTTGGCTGCTCAACATGAGTTTCCGCATCAGCCAGTATTTCTCCCGCCAGATGGAATTCGACGCCGACCGGTACGAGGCACTGATTGCCGGCAGCGCGTGTTTCCGTGACACATCGCTGCGCTTACGTGCCCTGGCAATCGCACACAACAAGGTCGACAGCATCAATGCTGCCGCATTCCGCGAACGCATGCTGTTGCGCGATATGCCGGCTGCCACCGTTGTACAGGTCGGCCGACTGGAAAGTTCACATCTGAAGGAAATCGAAGCCGCACTGGACAACGAGGAAACTCGCTACTGGGACACCCATCCGGCAAACAATGAACGCATACGCAATGCGGAAGCACAAAAAGCGCCCGGCGTTGTCCTCGATCCGCAGCCGGCCTCCAGCCTGTTCAGCGACTTCCCCCTGCTGTGCAGGCGGGTGACGACCAATTACTACAAGGCACTCGGGCTGAAATACAGCAGCGATCAGCTGAAAGACACCGGCGATCTCATTGATCTGAACGAACTGCCGACGGAATTGAAGATCGCCATCGATGCCTACTTCAATCGCCAATGGAAGCCGTCGCCGATGCTGCCGCTGCATACGCCGGCGACGCCGGAACAGGAGGGATTGGCGTGGCAGGCATGCATTGATGAACTGCGCCACCGCTCACCGGATGCCACCCAGGCCTGGCAACAGGCGCTGGATGAGGAAAAACTGCGAATCGACCTCGCATTCTGCATCGCACTGCGCAGCCGCGATATCCCGGCTCGTCTCAACAACGGCACCTTTGAGCCGGCGCGCCACCAGCCGCAGTACGAATCGATCGTCAATTTCTCGTCTCCGGCACGAAAAACGCTGGGAATCATCGCGCCGCTGTACCGGCGACGCGCAGAATACGCGATCGCCGCCATGGATGACGACCGCTCTACACATTTCCGCGGGCGGCTCGCGGCTCTCTGCGAATTGACAAGGCTGGGCCGCCTGGCCGAACAATTGCGCGAAAAACGCGCCCTCGTCCGGGCGCTGACTCCCTTCATCGACAGCGACATCGGCAACCAGGCACTGGCCCTGCAGGAGCAGGCACTGGGCGCACACAAGGAAATCGCGCTGCGCCTTTTTGATCAAGCCGAACACATCCCATTCGCCGACGGAAATCTTGGCGCTTATCTGCGTAGCCGCTGCCCTCGCGCCGAGAAACCCGCCGGCATGACGCCATACGATTTTTTTTACGCCAGCTCGCCACTGCCTGACGCCGTCGATTTCGTTTACGCCGGCTGGCTGGGTGAATTGGCCGATGCCTGCAGTCGCATCGAACAGGAAAAAGGCATCAAGCCGATCAATTTGCTCGCCATGAAGAAAAAAATCGAAGCCGGCTGACATCACAGAAACGGACGCGGCCAGAGAGGCGCTGCAACGGGTCATCCCGCCAGGCTCGAACCGCTCCCGAACAGATAAACCGCGCCGCCATTGTTCCGGAGAAAAAGAGATGAATGCCCAAGCCCACACCGGCGACTTCAAGGTCGCCGACATCAAGCTGGCCGAATTCGGCCGCCAGGAAATCATCCTCGCCGAGCGCGAGATGCCGGCGCTGATGAACCTGCGCACGAAATACGCCAGACAGCAGCCGCTGAAAGGCGCGAAGATCATCGGCTGCATCCACATGACGGTACAGACCGCGGTGCTAATCGAGACGCTGCAGGCGCTCGGCGCCGAAGTGCGCTGGTCCAGCTGCAACATCTTCTCCACGCAGGACCACGCCGCCGCCGCCATCGCTGCGCGCGGCACTCCGGTTTTCGCCTGGAAGGGCGAGACGGAAGAGGAATACTGGTGGTGCGTCGAGCAGACCATACTCAAGGACGGCAAGCCGTGGGACGCCAACATGATTCTCGACGACGGCGGCGACCTCACCGGCATGATCCACGAGAAATATCCGCAGATGCTGGCGAAAATCCACGGCATCACCGAGGAAACCACCACCGGCGTCAAGCGCCTGTACGAGATGCTCGAAAAAGGCGAGCTGAAAGTACCGGCGATCAACGTCAACGACTCGGTCACCAAGAGCAAGAACGACAACAAGTACGGTTGCCGTCACTCCCTCAATGACGCCGTAAAGCGTGGCACCGACATGCTGCTGTCCGGTCGCAAGGCGCTGGTCATCGGCTACGGCGACGTGGGCAAGGGCTCCGCGCAGTCGCTGCGCCAGGAAGGCATGATCGTGAAGATCTCCGAGATCGACCCGATTTGCGCCATGCAGGCTTGCATGGACGGCTACGAAGTGGTCTCCCCGTACCTCAACGGCGAGAACACCGGCAAGGCCGACTGCATCGACACCCGCCTGCTGCTCGAAACCGACCTGATCGTCACCACCACCGGCAATCACCATGTGTGCGACCGCCACATGCTCCGCGCGCTGAAGAAAGGTGCCGTGGTATGCAACATCGGTCACTTCGACACCGAGATCGACACCGCCTTCCTGCGGGAGCATTTTGCGTGGCACGAAGTGAAGCCGCAGGTGCACAAGGTATTCCGCGACACGCCGGCCGGAAAGCCGGTCAACCACGAGTCTGACGACTACCTGATCCTGCTGTCCGAAGGACGACTGGTGAATCTGGGCAACGCCACCGGCCACCCGTCGCGCATCATGGACGGCTCGTTTGCCAACCAGGTGCTGGCGCAGATGTTCCTCTACGAGCAGAAATTCGCCAACCACAGCGATGCCGTGAAGTCGAAGATGCTGAAGGTGGAAGTGCTGCCGAAGAAGCTCGACGAGGAAGTGGCACTGGAAATGGTGAAGGGCTTCGGCGGCGTGGTGACGAAGCTCACCCCGCACCAGGCTGACTACATCAAGGTGTCCATCGACGGACCGTTCAAGCCGGAACACTACAAGTACTGATGTCATGAACGACGAAGACCTGCACGAAGTCCACATCAGCTTCGAGTTCTTCCCGCCGAAAACCGAGGCCGGCTTCGTGAAGCTGGCCGAGGTGCGGGACCGCCTCGCCGCGGAGCAGCCGGAATTCTTTTCGGTCACCTACGGCGCGGGCGGCTCGACGCGCGAGCGCACCTTCAACGCGGTCAAGATGGTCCGCGAATGCGGCATCGACACCGCACCGCACCTCTCCTGCGTCGGTCATACCAAAGCGGAGATGCGCGAGATCCTCGATGGCTACAAGGCCGGTGGCGTTTCGCGCATTGTCGCCCTGCGCGGCGACCTGCCGTCCGGCATGGGCATGGGTGACGGCGAGCTGCGATACGCCAGCGACCTTGTCGCCTTCATCCGCGAGCACTACGGCAACCATTTCCGGCTGGAAGTGGCGGCCTATCCGGAAATGCATCCGCAGTCGCCGGGACTCGACGCCGACATCGCCCATTTCGTGAAAAAGGTGAAGGCCGGCGCCGACCAGGCGATCACCCAGTACTTCTTCAATCCGGACGCGTATTTCCACTTTGTGGACCGCGTGCAGGACGAAGGCGTCACGATTCCGGTCGTGCCGGGCATCATGCCGATCACCAACGTCGCCAACCTGATCCGCTTTTCGGACAGCTGCGGCGCGGAGATCCCGCGCTGGTTGCGCAAGCAGCTGGAAGCCTACGAGCACGACGAGGAGTCGGTGCGACTGTTCGGCGCCGAAGTGGTGTCCAGCCTGTGCGAAACCCTGCTCGCCGCCGGCGCGCCGGGGATCCACTTCTACACCATGAACCAGGCCGAGCCGACGCTCGCCATCCTGCGCAACCTCGGACTGGAATCGGCAGATTGAGACGGAATGCGTCAGGGACCTGCCCTGACGCGTTGCCGCCCGAACCCAAACCGACGGGGACGTGCCACAATCGCCGGGATACCGGCAACGACTCTCCCCCGGCGTGAAGCATTCCGGCAGTCCCCTACTCCCGATCCGTTCTTCCCGGCTGCCGGCGGCGCTGGCCCTGAGTGCCCTGCTGCTGGCGGCCGGACACGCCGGCGCCACCGATGCGCCCGCCGCTCCCCTGCCGGAAACCGCGCCGGAACCGCCCGCGGCCACCAGCCCCGCCGACGAATGCCGGACGCAGTTCCGTCCCGGCCAGCCGGAGCTGTTCGATTTCGTACAGACCCGCGCGCACGTCAACTATCCCGACCTGCAGGGCCGGCCGATCCGGCGTATCGACTTCCTGACGCTGCCGGTGTTCAACGAAAACGATCCGGGCGAGAACAACAAGACCTACCGGTTCATCAACCGGATGCACATCAAGACGCGCAACGAAACCGTCCGCAAGCAGATTCTGGTTCGCGAAGGCGATCCGGTCGATGACGATCTGATCCGGGAGAGCGAGCGCATCCTGCGCGACGCCGATTTTCTGTATGACGCCATGATCCTGCCCGGCGAGGTCTGCCCGGACGGCGTCACCCTGCTGGTAGTGGTGCGCGACATCTGGACGCTGCAACCCAACGCATCGTTCAAGCGCATCGGCGGCGAGAACAGCTCCGCCATCGGCATCAGCGACAACAACATCCTCGGCTACGGACACAGCCTGAGTCTGTCGTTCGCCAGCAACTCCGACCGCCGCGGCGTCATCGCCTCCTACGAGAACAAACACCTGATCGACGGCCACACGCGGTTACGCTTCGACCACGGCGACAACAACGACGGAAAGTTCAACACCGTGATCTTCGAACGACCCTTCTACGCACTGGATACCCGCTGGAGCGCCGGCATCGCCATCGACGAGTTCGAGCAACAGGAAACGGTGGAAGCCAACGGTATCGTCACCAACGAATACGATCACGATGCCGAGTATTTCGAGGCCTTCTTCGGCCTGTCCGCCGGTCTGCGCAACGACATCGCGCGCCGTGTGCGCCTCGGTCTGACACACCACACCGACACCTACTTCGACCAGGATCCGTTCTTCATCGACCCGCTGCCGGCCGACCGAATCCTGGTCTATCCCTGGGTCGAATACGAATCAGTGGAGAACCGCTTTCTCACTACCTCCAACCTCGAACAGATGTTCCGCAACGAGGACCTGCAGGTGGGCTCCACCTGGCGTCTGCGCGTCGGCTATGCCGACGACGACCAGACTGAAAGCACGGTGAATGCCTGGATCGGACAACTGAACTACACCCACACGCCCGGTGCCGGCCTGCGAAACCTGACCCAGGGGCGCGCTACCGTCAACGCAGTGTGGAACCGCGATACCGGAGAGGCGGAAAATACCCTCATCGGCTACAGGCTCGACTACTACCACTTCATCGACGAGCGCAACCGCTGGTACGTCACCCTGCGGCTCGACGGCGGCATCAACCTCGACACCGGCCGCGAACTGACCGCCGGCGGCAACTCCGATCTGCGCGGCTATCCGAGCGACTGGCAGCGCGGCGACCGCCGGGCAGTGCTCAGCATCGAGCGTCGGCACTACTACAATCTGCACCTGTTCAACCTGTTCCGCATCGGCACCGCCGCCTACATCGACGCGGGCCGCGCCTGGGACAGCGACGACGACATCGTGCAGAGCGAGCACGTGCTGTCGGACATCGGCATCGGCCTGCGCATCAATCCGTCCAAGGCGAGTTCGAACCACGTGATCCATCTCAATCTGGCGTTCCCGAACGCCGACCGCGAGGAAGCCGGCGACTCGCAGTGGTCGGTGTACGCGGAGCAGAGGTTCTAGCGATGAACAATGCCGACCTGATGCGGCGCGACCTCGCCGTCCTGTGGCATCCCTGCACGCAGATGAAGGACCACGAGCAATTGCCGCCGGTGCCGATCGCCCGCGGCGACGGCGTGTGGCTGCACGATTTCGACGGCAACCGCTACCTCGACGCGGTATCCAGCTGGTGGGTCAACCTGTTCGGCCACGCCAACCCGCGCATCAACGCCGCGCTGAAGACGCAGCTCGACCGGCTGGAACACGTGATCCTGGCCGGCTTCACCCATGAACCGGTGGTGCAGCTGTCCGAGCGGCTGCTGGCCGTCGCGCCGCCCGGGCTCGCGAAATGCTTCTACGCCGACAACGGCTCCAGCGCGGTCGAGGTCGCGCTGAAGATGAGCTTCCATTTCTGGAAGAACAGCGGCAAAACCCGTAAGACGAAATTCATCACCCTGACCAACAGCTACCACGGCGAAACGCTGGGCGCGCTGGCGGTGGGCGACGTCGCGCTCTACAAGGACACCTACGGCCCGCTGCTGATGCAGGCCATCGTCGTGCCGTCACCGGACTGCTGGCACCGCGCGGCGGGCGAGTCCTGGGAGACGCATACGCGCCGGATGTTCGCGCACATGGAAGAGGCGCTGGCCCGCCATGCGGACGAAGCCTGCGCGGTGATCGTCGAGCCGCTGGTGCAGTGCGCCGGCAACATGCGCATGTATCACCCGGTCTACCTTTCGCTGCTGCGCGAGGCCTGCAGCCGCCACGGCGTGCACCTGATCGCCGACGAGATCGCCGTCGGCTTCGGCCGCACCGGCACCCTGTTCGCCTGCGAGCAGGCCGGCATCACGCCGGATTTCCTCTGCCTGTCGAAAGGACTCACCGGCGGCTACCTGCCGCTGTCCGCCGTGCTCACCACGCAAACCGTCTACGACGCCTTCTACGACGACTACCACTCGCTGCGCGCCTTCCTGCACTCGCACAGCTACACCGGCAACGCGTTGGCCTGCACCGCCGCGCTCGTTACACTGGACATTTTCCGCGACGACGACGTGCTCGCGCGCAACCGGCAGCTCGCCACCCACATGGCCGCCGAACTGGCGCCGCTGGCCGATCATCCGCAGGTCGGCGAAATCCGCCAGACCGGCATGATCGCGGCCATCGAACTGGTGCGGGACAAGGCAACGAAAACGCCGTACGACTGGACCGAGCGCCGCGGGCTGCGGCTCTACCGGCACGCGCTCGCGCGCGGCGCCCTGCTGCGGCCGCTGGGCAACGTCGTCTACCTGATGCCGCCGTACGTGATCACCCCGGAACAGATCGATTTTCTCGTCGAGGTGATCGACGAGGGCATCGATCACGCCACCCTGCCGTAGCCACAGGTCCGGCGCGCGCCGGACAGGACGCACCCATGGCCACCCGCATCTTCGAACCGCAGACCTGCGCCGCCGACGCCGAGCTCGCACTCGGCGAGCGCAACGTCCAGCATCTGATCCGCGCATTGCGCATGGACGTCGGCGATTACTGCGTCCTGTTCAACGGCGACGGCGGCGAGTACGACGCCCGCATCGTTGCCGCCGGCAAGCGTGAATGCATCGTCCGCCTCGGCCTGCGCCGCGAGCCGGCGACCGAATCGCCGCTGGTCACCCATCTGGGCCAGGTGATGAGCAAGGGCGACCGCATGGAATACGCGGTGCAGAAAGCGGCCGAGCTCGGCGTGCACGACATCACGCCGCTCACCAGCGCACGCTGCGACATCCGTCTCGATGACGACCGTCTGGAGAAGAAACGCGAGCACCTGCAGATGGTAGCGGTGGCCGCCTGCGAACAATCCGGCCGGGTACGCGTACCGACGGTGCACGCGCCGCTGGCGCTGGAAAAATGGACGGCGAAGGCGAACGCCGGCCTCAAGCTGGTACTGCATCCCGGCGACACGACGCAGTCACTGCCGACGCAATGCCTGAGCGCGGCGCTGCTGGTAGGCCCGGAGGGTGGACTCACCGCGGAAGAAATCCAGACTGCGCAGAAGCACGGCTTTGTGGCCTGTACCTTCGGGCCGCGCGTATTGCGTACCGAAACCGCGCCGGCGGCCGCACTGGCCGTGCTGCAGGCGCGCTACGGCGATTTCCGGTCATGATGCCCGCCGACTTGCGCCGCTTTCTGGTCACCGGCGCCCTGGGTTTCGGCATCGATTCTTCGATGTTCGCACTGTTGCTGCTCTCCGGGAGCAACCCGTACGCAGCACGCCTCCTGGCATTCCTGGCCGCCGTCGGCGTGACCTACCTTTGCAATCGCCACTGGACCTTCCGGCAACGCGCGCAAGCACACCCCGGCCGCTATCTGGCCGTGCAAGCGACAGGTGCCGGCATTAACATGCTGGTTTTCGCCGCCGTCATCCACTATCCCGTCTGGCTGCCGCAGCAGTACTACGCCGGGCAGATAACCGGCGCATTGGTGGCCATGGTCTTCAACTTCCACATGAGCAAACGACATGTCTTCGGCGATCGATGATCGCGGATTGAGTCGCACCGGCTGGCTGGCCGGCTGCCTTTTGATCCTGCTGGCCTCGCTTTTTCTCCAACTGAAGACTGCCCGGGAAACCGTGCTGGAAGCCAGCGGCGTACGCGGCGACGCACGCGAATATCTGACCTATGCCGTCAACCTGCGGCAGCATGGCATTTATTCGCGCAAGATTGCCGCACCCGGCGCCGTGCCGACTCCCGATGCCGTGCGCGCACCGGGCTATCCGTTCCTGCTGGCCCTGCTGATCGAACCGGATGCCCGCGATCTCGGTCTGTCGCGGATCGTGCTCCTGCAAGCGTTGCTTGGCACGGCAACCATACTGCTTTGCCTGTTGTTGTTCCGCCGCTTCCTGCCACCGGCCTGGGCACTGGCGGCGGCTGGCCTCGCCGCCACCAGCCCGCATCTGGTGAACGCCGGCGTCTACCTGCTCACCGAATCGGTGTTCACCTTCCTGCTGGTGCTGCACCTGTTCTGCCTGGAACGCGGCTGGTCACTGCGCTCGGGACGCTGGCTGCTGGCAGCGGGTATCGTGCTCGCCGTCTCGATCATGGTCCGCCCGACGACGCAATACCTCGTGCTGTTCTATGGCCTCGCCCTGCTATTGCTGCGCGATACGGCCTGGCAGCAGCGACTGAAGGCACTGGCATGCCTGCTGGTGCCGATCCTCGTGCTTTCCGGCGCCTGGGGATGGCGCAACGTCCAGGCGACCGGGCATTTCTCGGATCCGCTGTTGCAGGCCGATTTCCTGCACCATGGCATGTACGTCGACATGAAGTACAACGACGATCCCCGAACCTACGGCTATCCGTACCGGTTCAATCCCGAAGCGCACGAATACCACCGCAACACCGGCCGGGTCATCCGGGAGATCGCCGACCGCTTCGCCGAAGAGCCGCTCCGCCATGCGGGCTGGTATCTGATCGGGAAACCGGTGCAACTGCTGTCCTGGCACCTGACGGAATCCATCGGCGGGCCATTCGTCTACGCGCCCGCGCATTCGCCGTGGCTCGAATCGTCGCCGCTGCGGATCATCAATGCCATCACTCGCGGCATGCATGCACCACTGATGCTGCTGGCTTTTGCCGGTGCCTCCCTGGTGATCTGGCGACTCGCTGCAGTCAATCCCGGCGTTGCCGTGTCGGCCATCGTGTTCTTCTACTTCCTGGCGGTCCACATGCTGGGCGCGCCGTTTCCACGTTACTCGGTCCCCTTGCGGCCACTCTGCTATGCGCTGGCCCTCTGGCTGCTGCATGAGGGGTGGCAGGCCTGGCGCCGGCACCGCAACGGAGAGACGCCATGAGCCGCATCGCCCTGATCGTTCCCTGCCTGAACGAAGAGCTAGCACTGCCAACACTTTTTGCGCAGGCGCGCGAACACATACCGGATGCGACGATCCACGTCTTCGACAACGGCTCCACTGACCGGACCCTGGCTGTCGCACAGGCGCACGGAGCGATCACCCACCACGTACCGGAACGCGGCAAGGGCCAGGTCGTGGCACGCATGTTCGCGGACGTCGACGCCGATATCTATCTGATGACCGACGGCGACGGCACCTACGATCTTTCCCGTGCCGCCGAACATGTCCGACTGGTACGCGAGCAGCGCGTCGATATGGTCATCGGTTCTCGTCGGGCGACCTACGGCGACAGCGGCTCGCGGCCGGGGCACCGTTTCGGAAACTGGTTTCTCACCCGGTTGCTCGGCCTTCTGTTCCGTCGCC
This sequence comes from Pseudomonadota bacterium, assembly GCA_049323295.1. Lineage (GTDB taxonomy): Bacteria > Pseudomonadota > Gammaproteobacteria > Pseudomonadales > JADFDG01 > JADFDG01. Next base: position 110,006 of record JBMOON010000050.1, on the reverse strand, counting down.
GCTTCGAAGACGTGCTCTCGGGTTACCGGGTGATGTCCCGCCGCTTCGTCAAGACCGCGCCCGTGCTGGCTTCCGGATTCGAGATCGAAGTCATGCTGACCGTGCACGCACTCGAAGTGCGCAGCCACATCGTCGAGGTGCCGGTGAATTACCTGAAGCGCGCCGGCGGCAGCGCCAGCAAACTGAACACGTTCCGCGACGGCATGCGCATACTCGGCGCCATCGTGTACTTGTTCAAGGAAGTTCGCCCGTTTTCCTTTTTCAATGGCGCTGCGCTGCTGCTGGCAACCCTGTCGCTGCTGGCCGGCTTGCCGGTGGTAACCGAATACCAGCATACCGGCCTGGTACCTCGCTTCCCGACGGCTATCCTCGCCGCCTCGCTTATGCTGGCGGCATTGATCAGTGCGACTTGCGGCTTGATTCTCGATTCAGTCGCAGCACAGCGCCGCGAAACCAAGCGACTGCATTTCCTGCAGCAACCAGATCCGCGGACAGCACGCTGACAACCGGCAATACGCCGGCCTTGTCTCAGGTCTTCCTGGCCACCAGCAAAAGATTCTTGCCGATCGGCGGCGTCACGAAACGCTCCACCACGCGCATGACCGGAACCACCAGCCGGTCATACGTGGACACGCTGCCCGGACCGATTGTGTTGCCCAGCAAAACGTAGTGGATGTACCACGGCAGGATGCCGGCCATGTCGAAATAACGCAGCTTCTCGATCGTGAAGCCGGACGCTTCCACAAGGGTCGCGAGATCCTTGCGCAGGTATCGCCGGAAGTGCCCCACCTGCCGGTCGAGATTGCTGTACAGCCAGGGCAGCGCCGGCACGAATACCAGCACGCAACCACCCGGGGCCAGGGCACGATGCGCGGCAGCGAGCTCTGCCGCATCGTCCTCGATGTGCTCCAGCACGTTGATATAGACCACGGAATCGAATGTGCCGTCTCCCCGACCGAAGAAGTCGTTGACTGCACAGGCGCGTGGATCGACGGCCAGTGCTTTCTGCAGCATCGGGAACATGTTGGCCGATGGCTCGTAGGACGTCAGGCTTTCCGGCCCCGCCTGCAACAGCAGGGACGACACGTTGCCCACGCCGGCACCGACCTCGGCTACCCGTCGCCCGAGAAAGGGCCGGAATTCCGACACGATCCAGCGATGGTAGTTCTGCGCAAAGGACATCGCCTCGAGGTCCTTGCCGAAATATTCCGGGCGCTGGTCAGGGTTCATGTCGTTATCGGCCACTCAAGGCAACATGCGGCGCAACAGGCCGTCCTTCAGCACCAGCTGATGGTACAGTGCGGCACCGGCATGAAGCACGATCAGCGTGAGCAACAGGCTCCAGCCCGCCTCGTGCACTTCCATGATCTGCTTCGCCCGCTCGCGGTCTTCGGTGACCCACACCGGAATCTCGAACAGGCCGAACCAGGCCACCGGCTTGCCGCCAAACTGGCTCGCCAGCAATCCGGTGAGGGGCATCAGGATCATCAGCAGGTAGAGCGCGGCATGCGTCGCCCACGCCAGCCGGCGTTGCCATGCCGCACCTGACGGTGCCGGCGACGACTGTGTCAAGCGTGCCGCAAGCCGGAACCAGACGAGCGCGAAAATCGTCACTCCGAGAGCCTTGTGCAGCGCCATCCATTCCGCTCGTTCGGCGCTGCCTTTCGGAAAATCCTCGTGTGATTCGACGGCAAACCAGGCACCGGCGATCAACAGGAACATGCTCCAGTGGAACAGCTGCGCCACCAGCCCCCAGCGCTGCTCAGTATTCTTCAGCAACATTGATCGCCCCCCGTTCGATCGCCGGCAAGCGGCGCGCTCCCGCAAAATGCCGGCTCCAGTACGGCATGTCCAGACTGTCGATGCGCACCACGCCTCCGCTGGCCGGTGCATGCACGAAACGGCCATCGCCCAGCGCGATGCCGACATGGTCTATCCGCTGGCCCAGCCGGCCGATGCGGAAAAACAGCAGGTCGCCGGCGGCAATGGCGGCACGTTCGACCTTCTCCGCACGACCTGACAGATCCAGGCGGAACAGGTCGTGCGCCGTACGGGGCAGCGACGATGCAGCGGTACTGCGGAACACGTGCAGCACCAGACCGCTGCAGTCGAAGCCGGATTCCGGCGATGTGCCGCCCCGGCGATAGGGGCGATCGAGCATGTCGAGGGCGCGGATGGCGCGGTCGGCGGCATGCCCCCCGTCGGCGAGGACGACTGCATCCGCAGGCTTGCCTGATGTCTCGGCAACGGCAGCCGCCATAATGGCCAGCCACACGACCGGCAGCCACATGCAGGCTTTGCTCAAAAACCGGGCGCCCACCGCGTTTCCCCGTGCCGCATTACCACGAACGCGGACGGATCGACATGCTGGTCGGCCAGCGCACGCGCGAGCCGCTGCGGCGGCTCGTCGACCGGCTCGTCGGTGAGAATGAACGTGCCCCAGTGCATGCCGACCGACAGTTTCGACTGCACGTCACGGTGGATGCGCACCGCATCTTCCGGGTTCACGTGCACGGCATTCATGAACCATTGCGGTTCATAGGCGCCGATCGGGATCAGCGACAGGTCGAAACCGCCGAACACGGCGCCGATGTCGGAAAAATCGCGGCCGTAGCCGGTGTCGCCGGCGAAAAACAGCCGGTGACCGTCGATCTCCAGCACCCAGCCGCCCCACAGCGTGGCGCTGCGGTCGTTCAGGCCGCGACCGCTGAAATGCTGCGCCGGTACGAACCAGGCCCGCACGTCGGCGCGGCTGTCGAGCGGCTGCGTTTCATCCCACCAGTCGAGCTCGACGACGTTGGTTATGCCTTCGCTGCGGAACCAGTCGGCCACCTTCAGCGGCACGAGGAACCGCGTGCGGCCTTCGTTGCGGCGCGCGATCCGCCTCACCGCGCTGCGGTCCAGATGGTCGTAATGGTTGTGCGAGAGCAGCACGACATCGACCGGCGGCAGGTGGTCGACGTGAATGGCCGGCGGCGTGTAGCGCTTCGGGCCGGCGAACGCCAGCGGCGAGGCGCGCTGCGAGAACACCGGATCGGTCAGCACGTTGAGCCCGCGATGCTGCCAGAAAAAAGTCGAGTGGCCGATCCAGGTTAGCGCGGTGTCGCTGCGATTGGCCGTCAACCGCTCTGTTTCCGGATGCGCGATCGGGAAATGCTTCGCCTGCGGCCACAGGCCGCGCTTTTCGCGCATCCAGCGCATGAATTCGGCGAAGCCGTGCCGGTCGGCGTTGTAGTTGTTGCGGAAGCCGCCTTCGCGATGGTGACGGCGGTCGGCGCGCAGCGCGGCCAGGCGTGCGGAATCGATGCCGCTCATGACTCGGCGATCATTTTCTCGAGCTGGAGCAGATTGGGGATGATCGCCAGTTCGCCGCCGATGGCGACGAAGGCATCGTCCACCGGGGTGTACATGCCGTCGGTGGATTCCAGATCCTGCTGGCGCACCCGCACCAGTCGCGGAATACCGTGGCTGACCACGCCGTAGAACGGCACGTCGCCACCGAGGCCGTTGAACACGGTGATGCGCGCCTCGGGCGGAATGTCCTCGTCCTCACCGCGCAACTGCACCACGGAAATGACCGGAATCTTCACGCCGCGCCACATGATGTGGCCGAAATACCACTGCGGCTTGCCCGGCACCGGCACCGGCGCGTTGAACGGCACGATTTCCGCCACCGCGAGGTTGGGCACCAGCAGCGGACGTCCCTGCAGCGGCACCATCAGGCTGGGAATTTCGTTCGGCGTGGCGGCAAGCTGGTTCATGGCATCGTTCCCGCGCAAGGCTTCAGGAGGCCGCGGCTCCGGGCCGCGAGTTGCCTGGAGTCCCGGTTCCGGACTTCAGTTGTTGTCTGACGAATTCGATCAGTTGCTGGGCGAGTAGTTCCGGCGAGCCACTGTACCCCACGCAGCCGGTATCGCGCACCGAGTCAGGCTGCGAGCTGACGGCACAGGTTTCCGCGCTTTGCGCCCACACCGTGCCGCCGCGCGCCTTGAGCAGCGGCGCGGCAATGGAACCGTCGTTGCCCATGCCGGAGAACAGGATGGCACCGGCGCCGGCGCCGAAGCGCGAGGTCACATTGGCGATCGTCTGGTCGATCGACGGCGCATACGGGCCTTCCCACGGTTTTCCGGTGGACTGCACGCAGGCCCGCGCATCGAAGGTGATCTCGGCATCGCAGGGCGCGACCACGATTTCTCCGTAGCGCAGCGGTTCGCCGTCGCGACCGATGCGGATCTTGAACCAGTTGTGGCGCACCAGCGACGCGGAAAGCGTTTCCAGCATTTTCGGATCGATGTGCTGCGCCAGAACGAAAGCGACAGGCAGCTCCTTCGGCAGCGAATCGAGAAACAGTTTGACCGCCGCCGGGCCGCCGGCCGACGCGCCGAGCACCCACACACGCTCCGGTGCGCCATCGGCCAGATGCGGATCCTTGAATTCGTTCGGGATGACGATGCTCGCCCGCGGCCGCGCCATCGTCTTTTCCAGCAGCGAGAGATTTTCGCGGCCGCTGGCACTCACCGGCCGGCCGACGCTCTTGATCAGCGTCTGGAACAGGCGCCGTTCCCAGCGCGGGTAATCCTCGGTGGCTTTCGGCGGCGCCTGGCCGTCGCCGAAGATCAGCGGTGCCTCTGCCTGATCGAGCAGCAGGTCGAGCAACGCAGCCCAGGCTTCCTGGTCGTGCAGATCGACCAGCCAGCATTCGACCAGACCCTTGCCGACCCACTTGCCGGTGTCGAGGTTGGCCGGCTGCGTACTCACCACCACTTCGTAACCGAGCGCTTTCGCCGCATTGGCGAGCAGGCTGCCCTGCAGAAAGGTGTCGGCAATGACACCGATCCGCGGGTTGACGTCTGCGCCCATATCGACTGCCGGCGCCGGTCAGTGCAGCGCCTTCGCGCGCCGCTCCGCCAGGAGTTCGTTGATCTTCGCGAGCAGCTCGTTTTCCTGGAACGGCTTGCCGAGGTAGGCGTTGACGCCGATTTCCATCGCCCGCTCGCGGTGTTTCTCGCCGGTACGCGAGGTGATCATGATGATCGGCAGGTCCTGCAGGCGCGAATCGTGGCGGCAGTGCGATGCCACCTCGAAACCGTCCATGCGCGGCATTTCGATGTCGAGCAGCATGAGGTCCGGCTTGACGTCGGCCAGCTGCGCCACCGCATCCATGCCGTCCTTCGCAGTGACGACCTCGAACCCCTGACGCTCGAGGAAGCGGCCGGTGACCTTGCGCACGGTCACCGAGTCGTCGGTCACCATGATCAGCGGCACTTCGCGGACGGCCGGCGCACGCACCTGTTCGGTCATGTCGGAGCGCTGCGCCAGACGACGCTGCTGCGCCAGCTGCATTTCGTGCTGCAGGTGCGCCGCACGGATCAGCGACAGCAGATCGAGAATGATCACCACCCGGCCGTCGCCAAGGATGGTGGCACCGGAAATACCCGCCACGGTCGACAGCTGCGGCCCGACGGCCTTCACCACCACTTCGCGCGAACCGATCAGCTGGTCGACCTGGATTGCCACCGAGTGGTCGGAACCGCGCACCAGCAGCACCGGCAGCGGCGTGCTCATGCCGTGCAGGTCGGGCGCCGGCACGCCGTGCACGAAGCCGCCGAGATAGTTCAGGCGGTAGGCTTCGCCGGCATATTCGAACGGCGGCGCATCGGCACCGTAGTAGGTTTCCAGCTCGTACGGCGACACCCGCACGATGCCCTCGATCTGTACCAGCGGAATCGCGAACTGGTCTTCGCCGACACGCACCATCAGCGCGCGGTTCACCGACACGGTGAACGGCAGGCGGATCTCGAAGGTCGTGCCCTTGCCGACCTCGGAGCGGATCATCAGCGCGCCGCCCATCTGCTTGATCTCGCTGGACACCACGTCCATGCCGACGCCGCGACCGGAGATCTGCGTGACTTTCTCGGCGGTGGAGAAGCCAGCCTCGAGGATGAACTGCATGATGTCGTGGTCGGTGAGCTCGGACGTTTCGTCCATCAGCCCGCGCTCCATCGCTTTCTTGCGCACGGCAGCGACGTTGATGCCCTTGCCGTCGTCGGAAATCGTCAGCACGACCTCTCCACCTTCCCGCGATAGCGCGAGACGGATATGGCCCTGCGCCGACTTGCCGGCGGCGACCCGCGCATCCGGCGATTCCACGCCGTGGTCGCAGGCATTGCGCAGCATGTGTTCGAGCGGTGCGACGATGCGCTCGAGCAGCGCCCGGTCCATCTCGCCTTCCGGGTTAATGAACTCGATCTCGACGTTCTTCTTCAGCTCGCCGGAAACCTGGCGGACGATGCGGCGCAGACGCGGGATCAGGCGCGAGAAGGGCACCATCCGCGAGCGCATCAGGCCTTCCTGCAGCTCGGTGTTGACCCGCGACTGCTGCAGCAACAGCGTTTCCGTATCGCGCGTCTTGTTGGTGAGCGTGTCGCGGATGTCCAGCAAGTCGGACGCCGATTCGAACAGCTGCTTGGTCAGCTGATGCAGTGAAGAGTACTGGTCCATCTCCAGCGGATCGAATTCGCCGGAATATTTGCCCTCGGCCTTGCCGGCCTCCCAGTTGGCCTTCACCTGCTCGTCGGCTTCCGCGTTCAGGCGACGCAGCTGTTCGGCGAGACGGGAAATCGTCGATCCCATTTCGCTGATGGTGAAGCGGAAGTCGGTGACCTGCTGTTCGAGGCGACCGCGGTTGATCGAGGTTTCGCCGGCGAGGTTGACCAGTTTTTCCAGCAGATCGGCGGGCACCTTGACCGCTTCCTGCTGCTGTACCTGTCGCTGGCCCTGCTGGGCCGGAGCGCGCCGGTCGTCCTTGTCGGCAGCACGTTGCGCCGGCGCCGCAGGAGTCGGCGCGGTTTCCGCCGTCGGCGCGGCGGCCGGTGCCGCAGGCTGCGGCGGCGCGGCGGCAGCAGCAACAGCCGCCGCAATTGCCGCATTGCCGCCAGCGCGCACGCGCTCGACCAGCGCGGAAATCTCGTCGTGATACCCGTTGATCTCGCCGAAGAACGCCGTATCCGGTGTCTTCGGCCCGAGATCGATCACCCGCGTCTCGAAATGGTGACTGATGTCGCCCAGACGCTTGAGACCGGCCAGGCGTGCGCCGCCTTTCAGCGTATGCAGTACCCGCTTGAGTTCGTCGGAGTGTTCAGGATTCGTCGGCTCCGTTTTCCAGCCGCTGATCGCCGCGTCAAGTTGCGCCGTCAGGTCTTCGGCTTCTTCGAGGAAAATGCCAAGGATATCCGGATCGACCGCGGCCAGATCTTCGTCGACCGGCGCCGGTTCGGGCGCTGCCGCGACCGGCGCTTCGTCGATGACGTGCGGCACCGGGATTGCTTCGACCGGCGCACCCGGCCGCGCCTCGTGCGGCGCCACCGGTTTCGGCGCGGCCGGCGTTTCGACGACGAAGCCGACCGGATCCTTGATGTACGCGTGAATCATCGCGATCAGATTGTTCGCGTTGCGGCAATGTCCGCGCGTACGAATGCTGTCCACCATGTCGGCGATGCGGTCATGGCAGATATTGAGCAGCTTGAACAACGAAGGCTGGGCCGACAGCGAGCCCTGTGACAGGCCCTCGTACAGGTTCTCAAGTTCGTGCGCCAGATCGCCCAGCTGCGGGATTTCCGCCATCCGGGCGCCGCCCTTGAGCGTGTGCAGGTCGCGCTGGAGCTTCTGCACTTCGATCAGGTTGTCGACGTTGTTCATCCATGCTTCGAGCGACGTACCGGCGCTCTCGACCAGCTCGTCGGCCTCTTCGAGGAAGATGGCGACGAGTTCCGGATCGCGGTCGGGAACGATGCCGTCTTCGTGCTCATCTTCGTCCGCCGGGAAGGCCGGCGGCATCGCGGCCTGGACTTCCTCGACATCCGGCAGCGCCGCTGCGGCCGGCGTGGCGGGCACTGCCGCAATGTCTTCGACAACCGGCTCGACGACGCCTTCCGGCAACCGGACTCCCTCGGCCGCTTCGGCTTCCCCGATTTCACTCGGTTCGAAAGAACCGGCCACGTCGAGCACTTCGGCTTCCGCCGCCAGCAATTCGTCCGCGGAAAACTCGAGCGCATCGTGGGCCGCGGCGGCGGCCGTAGCGGTCGATACTGCGGCAACCGGTTCGGGTTCCGCTTCCGGCTCCATCGGCGGCAGCCCGGCCGCCACTTCATCGAGCGCCTGCAGCGCCTCGGTGGCCGGCCAGATGCTTTGATGGGCCGCCATGCAGTCCATCATGCCGATGATCGCCTCGTGGCCATGCTGCAGGGCAGCGACCACGTTGCTCGACAACATCAACGTGCCGCTGTCGAGGTTGTTGTAGACATGACGCAGCCGCTGCGCGATATCCGCCATCGGCGTGATCCCGCCGCGCTTCGCAGCACGCGACAACCGCACGAGCTCCACCCGCATGGCATCGAGATCGGCGGCCACCACGCCCTGCTGCGACCACTGCGCGGCGTAATCGCCGCCGTCGAGCACGTGGTCGAGGCCCTCGTGCAGCAGGTCGTTGATCAGTCCCGGTCTCGGCTGGACCGCAACCTGCGCCGTCACTTCCGGCGTCTCGGCAGCAGCCCAGGCCGCGTGACGGGACTGCTCGATCGCGTGCAGCATTTCCAGATAGGCCTGGGCACCGGGTATCGGCGCATACGGATCCGGCAACAGGCGCTTCACGCGCAGCCGGATCAGATTGGTCGCTTCGCGCACCAGCGCCACGACATCGGTGTCGGCAAGCTCGCCGTTGTTGCGCAGGTCCTTGCAGAATTTTTCGGTCGGCGCGGCAATTTCCGCCACCGGCATCACGCCGGCCATCTTCGCGCTGCCCTTCAGTGTGTGCATCGCGCGCAGCAGATCATCGGTGATCGGGTGATGCTGCATGTCCGGATCGAGGGATGCCAGCCAGGCATCGAGGGTCGCGATGTGCTGTTCCGATTCGCTGGCGAAGACTTCCATCAGCACCGGATCGACATCCGGCAACCCCGGCCGCGCCGGTGCGGCGGGAACGGCTTCGACGGCAGCAATCTCCTCGACCGTTACCGCCGGCTCTTCCCCGGTCGCCAGCTCGACGGAACCGCCCATATCGATGACTTCCGCCTCCGCCGCCAGCAGTTCATCGGCAGAGAATTCAAGCGCGTCTTCGTCTATTGACGCCGCCTCCGTGGCGGCGGCAGCCGGCTCGATCATTTCGACATCGATAACTTCCGATTCTTGCGCATCGGCGACGTCCGCTACGGCAGGCTCGACAGCCTCCCCGACCGGCGCAGCCTTCGGTGCACCGCGCAACTCGAGTGGCGGCACGGCCGCCGGCTGCTCGCCGCGCGCGAAAGCATTCGCGCATTCCATCAGCGACTCGACCAGATACGGCGACTTCCGGCGCTCGGCAAACGCGGTGACCATCTCGGGCGCAATGCCGCGAACGGTACGGATCAGCTCGATCATGACGGGTGTCGGGACGATGGTCTTGTCGATCACCCGGTTGAGCATGTTCTCGATCGACCAGGCCAGCTCGCCGACATACTTGGCACCGACCATGCGGCCGCTGCCCTTGAGCGTGTGGAACCCGCGCCGGAATTCCTTGAGCGCCATCTCGTCCTGCTGGTTGGCGACCCACTGCGGGAAATATTCGTCGAGGTGGTTCATGACCTCGCCGATTTCCTCGACGAAGATTTCCACCACTTCCTCGTCGACAACGTGCTCTTCGGCACCGTCGCCGCCTGGGGACGCGGGTGGAGCCGGAACGGCTGCGGCGGGTGCCGGCGGCACAGCAGGGGCATGAGGAACAGCTTCGATCAGATCGGCCGCATCCGGCAGAAACTCGGGGGCATCAGCGTCGACGAGCTCGATTTCCTCGGCCGGCGACGCCGAGTCTTCCACCAGCTCGGCCAACGCCAGCGTGTCCTCATCAACCAGTGGCGCCTCTTCGTCGGCAAACGACGCCTTGTGTTCGGCGGCGGCCGTCATCGGGACATCGAGCGAGGGTTCGGCATCAAGCTCGTCACTGAGCTCGTCCGCCAGTTTCGGCGACGAAGAGCGCTCCGGCTCCGGAGCTACCGCGACTTCTTCAACGGCGATCGCTTCGATTTCGGCGACCTCCTCGGAAACTTCCGGTGCCGGCAGCCGGGCTGCCTCGGCCTTCTTCCTGGCAGCACTGTCCGGCGCGACCGCATAACCGAGCTCGGCCACCGACTTGCGGGCAATGTCGAGAATGTGGCCGCCGCTTTCCGGATCGTCGGTCACTCGTTCCAGGTAGTACTCGACGGAACTGATCGCATCGGCCAGCGTGTCCATGCGCTTCCAGTCGGGCTGCGCACCCTCGGACAGCAATTCGCTGTTCACGAAATCGACCGCACGCTGCAGAACGGCGCCCGCATCGTAGAGCCCGATCATCTGCAGGCCGCCACGCACGCCGACCAGCGTCGCCGGCACATCCTGGATGTGCGAACGCTCCCACTGTGAAGCGATGTACTCGACGATCTTTTCCTTGCCGAGCTCGAGGCCGGCACGGCATTCGCGCACCACGGCATCTCGCGCACGGGCGATTTCGTCCTGCGTCAGCGCATCCTGCGGCGTTGCCGGCACCTTCGACTGCGACTTGTCGGTACTGTGGCCGGCCAGGGTCGCCTCGACGTACAGCAGTGCACCGGCGATATCCATCAGGACGCCGGGATTTTCCAGCTTGCCGTCGTGGACGATGCGCTCCAGCAATTCGTATTGATCCAGCACCAGCTTGCGCTGCTGGCCGAGGCCAAGCATGGCGATGGTGTCGGAAACCTGCTTGAGCGTGGCAACGTGCGGCGCCAGATCGGCCACTTTCGACTGCGCCCCGCCGCGCATGAAAATATCGAGCGCTTCCTTGACCCGCGAGAGCTCCTCGGAAATCGCCCCGGCAACCGATGCCATCGTCTGGCGATCCGGTCCGGACAGACGCGCACGCTCCTCGTCGATCGCCTCTTCGGAGAGCAGCGCATCGTCGAGCTTGTAGGTTTTGCGTACCTGCGTGATCAGCGGCGAATCCGACTGGCTGCGCGCCACATAGAACAACAGGTTCTTGAACAGATCGGGTGCCGGCTTTTCGGCAAAGCCCGGGGCACCGCGATCGACCAGCGTCTTGATCTGCCGGTCGACCTGGCCCAGCAGCAGCTTCATCGCCGTGCTGTTGTCGATCGAGTTGTTGGACAGGCCCTCGATGACCGCACCGGTCACCTTCCACAGCGGCGAGATGGCGGCGTCGCCGGAAATCTTTTCCAGCTTCATCGCCACCTTGGCGAGATGACTGACATTGATCGCCAGGTTTTCGCCGCGGATGACGCCAAGCAGGCCCAGCTGGAACATCTGCCGGATCTTGCGCAGCAGTTCGGCCAGATTCGGGTCGGCGGCCACAGCCTGCGACACTTCGCCGGCAGCCGCGGATTGCGCCATGTCGGGCTTGAACAGCGCGCCTTCCGACAGCAGCTTTTCGCCGCGCGCGGCGCGGATGTCGTTTAGCAGCGGCAGCAACACCATCGGCATGTCGCGGCGACTGGCCTTGATGCGGTCGAGATACACCGGCATCTGCAGCATGCCGCGCATCAGGGTTTCCTGGGCATCGGCAACGCGCGGCACCTTGTTGTTGAGCAGCGCCTGCGTCAGCTTTTCCATTTCTTCGGCGAGCAGTGCTGCGCCGTAGAATTCCACCATCTGCAGGGTGCCGTACACCTGGTGCAGATAGGTCAGACAGAAACGCAGGCGCGTCTGGTCTTCCGGATTCTCGACGTGAGCCTCCAGTGCCTGCTGCGCCTGCTTGAGCGTTTCCTCGATCTCGCCCTTTACCCAGTCGAGTGCGAGGAAGTCATGTGTCTCTGCCATTTCCCTTTCTCTTTCTTGTCCGCGTCGTTGTCCCGACCGCAAAACCTCACTGCATACGGCGCATGAAGGCCAGCGTGTTGTCGAAACGAACCCTGTCCATGTTGGGATGTTGCCAATCCACTACTTCGCCCAGACCGAGCACCATCAGGCCGCCCGGCGCCATGCGGTCGGCCAGCCGCGTGACGATTTCCCGTTTCCGCCAGCGGCGGAAATAAATCAGCATGTTCTGGCAATAAATCAGATCGACGTCCTGGAACGGAACCTTGTGCAGTTCCAGCACGTTAACACGCGCAAAACAGATGCGGCCCTTCAGCTCGGCGGAGATCCCGTATTCCCGGTCGCTCAGTCGCTGGAAATAGCGCTCCCGCAGCAGCGGGTCGACCAGCTCGACCTTCCGGGCGAGATAGTGGCCCTTGCGGGCCTTGGCCAGCACCGGCAGCGAAATGTCGGTGGCCGTGATGCCCCAGTACGGCTGCACCTTGAGCGAGGCGAACAGCTCGGTCAGCAGCATGGCCAGCGAGTACGGCTCTTCGCCCGACGAGCACCCGACCGACCATACGTTGAAGTTGGCGGGCGGCTTCGGCCCGGCAAAGCGGTCGCGGACGAATTTCTCGACCAGGTCGTACGAGCTGCGGTGGCGGAAGAAGCTGGTTTCCTGAACGGTGAGACGGTCGACCAGGATCGACCACTCCATGACCGTGTCGGACGCCGGACGGTTTACCAGCTGCTCGTAATAGACGCTGTATTCCTCGATCCCGAGCTCGCGCATGCGCATCGCCAGGCTGGTTTCAAGGAAGGTCTTCCGCTCGGGGGCCAGGGCCATTCCGGTGCGTTCTTCGAGCAATGCCTGCCACAGACGGAACTGCTCGTCGTCCATCTGCGGAAGGTTGCGCATCGACCAGTGCTGGGCCACACCGTCACTCCCGAGCCTTGTTGGCGAGGCTCGCAACCGGGGCTTCCGCCCCGACCAGAACGCGCTGCGCCGCATGAGCGGCGCAGCAAATCGCGAAGATGCAGCGCATCCCCGCGATTACATATATTCCGGCAGCTTGAAGCCGGCTACCGAGTTGCGCAGTTCGGCCGCCATCTCCGCCAGGTTTCCGATCGATTTCGCCGTCGCGGTCGTACCGGCCGACGTCTGCGACGTAATCTCCTGGATAACGTTCATGGTGTTGGAAATGTGGCCGGCAGATGCCGCCTGCTGGCGGGCGGCGTTCGAGATGTTCTGGATGAGTTCCGCCAGCGTCTTCGATACGTTTTCGATCTCTTCGAGGGCGACACCTGCGTCCTGCGCAAGGCGCGCACCGCGCACTACTTCCGAAGTCGTCTGCTCCATGGAGATAACGGCTTCGTTCGTGTCGGTCTGAATCGTCTTGACCAGCGTTTCGATCTGCTTGGCGGCGGCAGACGAGCGCTCTGCAAGTCGCTGTACTTCGTCGGCTACCACCGCGAAGCCCCGGCCCGCGTCGCCGGCCATCGACGCCTGGATGGCGGCGTTAAGAGCAAGGATGTTCGTCTGGTCCGCGATGTCCGTAATCAGCGACACGATGTCACCGATCTCCTGCGACGATTCGCCCAGACGCTTGATCCGCTTCGAGGTTTCCTGGATCTGTTCGCGGATGGTGTCCATGCCGCGGATCGTCGCCTGTACCACCTCGGCGCCCTTGTTGGCGATCGCTACCGAGCGTTCTGCTACCGCGGCCGATTCGGCAGCGTTCGCGGATACCTGGTCAATCGACACCGCCATCTCGTTGATGGCGGCGGAGGCGCCGGCGATTTCCTGCGCCTGGTGCTCGGCAGCTTCCGCAAGATGCATTGCGGTCGACTGCGTTTCCTGGGCAGCGGAGGACACCTGCACGGCCGTCTGGTTGATGGTGGATACCAGGCTGCGCAGCTGGTCGATAGCGAAGTTGATCGAGTCGGCGATCGCGCCCGTGAAGTCTTCGGATACCGTCGCGGTTACCGTCAGGTCGCCGTCTGCAAGGTCGCCCAGCTCGTCGAGCAGTCGCAAAATGGCCTGCTGGTTGCGCTCGTTTTCCTTTTCGACCGTTTCGCGGCGCTTGCGGTCTTCGCCGCGCTGCATCAGGAAGATGGTGAGGAACAGCCCCAGGCCGATGAGCGCGCACAACGCGCCGACGTAAACCAGGATGCCGCCGGTCTGTTTGCTGGCGGCCTCGTCGGCCACGATGGTGGCGGAATCGAGGAGTGCCTGCGAGTCGGCGAAGATCTGGTCGGCCGCCTCGCGGACCTGGAACAGTTCCGGCGAAGTCTCGATGATCTCGTCGACCGAACCCTGCACGTATTCCTCGAACAGATCGGCAATCTCCGACAGCGAGTCGACGGCGTCCTCGTCCTCGACCTTCTCGATCTGCAGCGCGGCATCGCCCTCAAGCATGCCTTTGAGTACGCGGTCGAACAGATTGGCGTCTCGACCGAAGGCGTCGGCGGCAACGACGGCGTCCTCGCCACCCTCGAGAACCTTGGCGATCGAGCGGACGATACGCTCGGCCAGCCAGCTCTGGCGCTGCGCGATGGCAACCTGATCCGGCTCGGCTTCCGATTCGATCAGCGTGTCGACAACGGTTTCGTATTCGGCCTGCAGCTGCGGAATGGTTTCCGACAGCGTTTTCGCCACGTCGTGCAGGTCGACGACGGTATCTTCACCCGCCAGGATGGTGTCGGTGTTCGGGCCTACCCGCTTCCACACCTCCTCCAGCTTGTTCATTTCCTCGATGTCTTCGGTCGCGCCCGAGTCCTTCAGCGACGCCCACTTGTCGTTGAATTCGTCGCGTGCTTCGCCGAGCCCCTTGAACGCCGCGGCGTTGCCCGAAGCGGCTTCCAGCGCGTTCTTCGCGAGGTTCTGCGACAGTACGCGCAATTCCGCAGCGTTCTGTACGGCCCCGGTTACACCGGCCGAAGTGGCGTACACGTAGCCGAAAATCACCAGCGCCACGAGTACCAGCACCGCACCGCCAACGCCCAGATAAAGGCGCTTGCTGCTGCCGCCCTCGCCGGCACCGGTGTCGGCGAGTTCGCCGATGTTCCCCTTGACCTTGCCGAACAACTCGCGGAGCTTGCCGCCCAGCTGCGAGAACCTGTCGCCAACGCCGGCGAATTGCGGAGGGAGTTTTGCCTGCTTCATATGCTCCGGGCTCCCGGCCCTTGCTTCCTTTGTTTGTTGTTTTCCGTGGCCCCGGCATCAACCGGTGCGCGCGACCTGCATGAATCGGGGATCTTCCGCGAGGCGGTGCAGGCTGAACACGATCCAGGCGCCGTCCTCGCGGGTGTACGAACCGTCGGTGTAGGGAGCGATGACCGGATCGCGTTCGCCGGACTCGCTCTTGTACGTATCGACCGGAAAATGCTGCATGCCCATCACGTCGTCGACCACGAGACCGGAATACAGGTCGCCGTGATCCAGTACCAGCAAACGCCGACGCTTTTCCTGCAGGCTCGACTTGCGGTTGAAATAGCCGATGAGATCCATGATCGGCAGCAGACGGCCGCGCACGTTGGCAATGCCCTTCATCCAGCCCAGTACGCCCGGCACGCGCGTATAGCGCGGCACGTGCAGGATTTCCGAAACTTCGGGGATCGGCGCGACATAGCGGATACCGTCCATGGTGAAACCGATGCCGCTCCAGTATTCGACGATGTCGGCCTGCTGCGGCATGCCGGCGGCACGCTCGCGGCACAGCCGTTGGAGGCCGACCAGCTTGAGGTATACCGAAGCCGCGTCGCCCATGACCGTCTCAGCCGCCGCTCAGTGCACGATTGATGACGTCGAGCAGCAGCGCCTCGTCGACCGGCTTGGTCAGGTAGTCCCGGGCGCCCTGGCGCTTGCCCCAGACGCGGTCCGTTTCCTGGTCCTTGGTGGTAACGATGATCACCGGGATGTGGGACGTGTCCGGCCCCTTGGTGATCTGGCGTGTCGCCTGAAAGCCGTTGAGGCCGGGCATCACGACGTCCATCAGCACGACGTCGGGCTTTTCCTGGCGCGCCATCGCAACGCCGTCGGCGCCGTTGGCGGCCTCGATCACCTGGTGCCCGTGGCGCTCCAGGATTTCGCGGAACTTGTACGTTTCGGTGGGGGAATCGTCGACGATCAGGATGCGCGCCATGAGGGCCCCGGTGCGTTACTTCTTGACGTGCTGCTCGATGGCGCCGAGCAGTTCGTCCTTGCTGAAGGGCTTGGTGAGGTACTGGTCGGAGCCGACGATGCGGCCCTTGGCCTTGTCGAACAGGCCGTCCTTGGAGGACAGCATGATGACCGGCGTGGTCTTGAAGTTGCTGTTGTTCTTGATCAGGGCGCAGGTCTGGTAGCCGTCCAGGCGGGGCATCATGATGTCGACGAAGATGATGTCCGGGTTGGTGTCGGCGATCTTGGCCAGGGCATCGAAGCCGTCAGTGGCGGTGATCACTTCGCAGCCGGCTTTCTGCAACAGCGTTTCCGCGGTCCGGCGAATGGTCTTCGAGTCGTCGATGACCATGACCTTCAGACCTTCGAGATTCTGGCTCATCGTTCAGGCAGCCTTGCGTGTCGTCGGTGGGTGGGACTATGCGTCGGGATCGTCAAGCCGGGCCGGTTTTTGCGCGGCCGGCGCCGCCGAAAAAGGCGGGAAACGCGGCAAAGGCCGTTTTTAACACAGTTTCCATGTTCGATCTATAACCCCCGATAAACACGGGAAAAACCGCCTCGCGGGCACCCGCGAAATCGCCCCGCGAAGGGCTGTCCGGGGGGGCCGGCATTGGCTACGATGGCCGCCGACCTCGTCCCTTCCAGCAGACCCCGGCGGCCAGCGAACCCGATGCCTGTCTCCCTTGGCGTGGTGATGGACCCCATCGCCGGCATCAAACCCTGGAAGGACTCCACCTTCGCGATGCTGCTCGCCGCCCGCGCCCGCGGGTGGACGATCCACTACATGGAACCCGGCGACCTGTACGTGCGCGACGGCGTGGCCCGCGCCCGCTGGCAGCAGGTCGGGCTGCGCGACAACCGGGACGACTGGTACGGCCTGGCTCCCGGCGGCGACCTCGCACTGGGCGAGCTCGACATCATCCTGATGCGCCAGGACCCGCCGATCACCAACGCCTTCCTCTACGTCACGCACATCCTCGAACTGGCCCGCCAGGCCGGCGCCCTCGTGGTCAACCGGCCGGACAGCGTGCGCGACGCCAACGAAAAACTGTTCGCGACCTGGTTCCCGCAGTGCATGGTCCCGACCCTGGTCAGCAGCGACCAGGGCCGGCTGCGCGCCTTCATCGACGAACAGCGTGACGTGATCGTGAAGCCGCTGGACGCCATGGGCGGCGCCGGCGTGTTCCGGCTGGCCGCCGACGGCCCGAACATCGGCGCCACCCTGGAAATCCTGACCGCCCACGGCGAGCTGCACGTGATGGCCCAGCGCTACATCCCGGAGATCAGCGCCGGCGACAAGCGCATCCTGCTGATCGACGGCGAACCGGTGCCCCACGCACTGGCCCGCATCCCGCAGGGCGGCGAGGTCCGCGGCAACCTGGCGGCCGGCGGCCGGGGCGAAGGCCGGGAGCTGACCGCCCGCGACCGCCGGATCTGCGCCGAGGTCGGCCCGAAATTGCGGGAAATGGGACTGATCTTCGTCGGACTGGACGTGATCGGCGACTATCTCACCGAAATCAACGTCACCAGCCCGACCTGTATCCGCGAGCTCGACGCCCTCTACGGGTACGACATCGCCGGCCAGCTGCTCGACCACCTGCAGGGCCGGCTCGCCCGATGACCGATCTCGCCCGCCTGCCCGCCGACCCGGGGCAGCCCGGCTGGTCCGCCGGACCCGACCGTCTGACCTGGGCGCTCCTGCTGGCGCTGGGCCTGCACGGCCTGTTCATCCTGGGCGTCACCTTCATCCCGGAAAAGGAGCGGCCGGCGCCCAACGTACTGGAGGTCACCCTCGCCCACTTCCGCAGCGAGGAAGCGCCGCGCGAAGCGGATTTCGCCGCGCAGGCCAACCAGGTCGGCTCCGGCACCGAGACCGAGAAGCGGCTGCTCACCACCACCGAACGCGCCCCGATCGAGGACGACGCGATCCGCGAAACGCTGCAGGTGCAGCAAGCGGCGCGCGCGCCGGCGAAGGAGGCCCGCCACAACCTGGTGGTCACCCGCTCGACCACCACCCGCAAGGCGGGCAAGCCGAAACACAAGGCGGAAGATCGCGATGCGCGCCGCGCCGAGGAAGACGTCATCGAGCGCCGGCAGCGCGAGATCGCCAGCCTCGAAGCGCAACTGGCGCGCGAGAAGGAGGCCTACGCAAAGCGTCCGAAAGTACGCCAGCTGACCTCGGTGTCGACAAAGGAAAGTTTCGATGCGCTGTACGTCGAAGCCTTCCGCCGTGAAGTGGAAGAAGTCGGCACCCGCAATTTCCCCGAACAGGCCATGCGCGAGCGCACGTTCGGCCAGGTTCGCCTCATGGTCGCACTGAATCCGAACGGCAGCGTGCGGGAGATCGAGGTGCTGAAATCGTCGGGCTACCGTTTCCTCGACGAAGCAGCCATGCGCAGCGTGCGGCTGGCTGCCCCGTTCGCGCCCTTCCCGCCGGAAATGCGCAAGATCACCGACATTCTCGAAGTCATCCGCACATGGAAATTCGACGAACGGAAAACCCTGTCGACCGACGAGGAATGACCGTCGTCGCCGGGCCGGCGCCCGGGCTTGCGGCTGCCGCCGGCGCGGCACACACTGGCCACATGACCGCAAACGGCTCACCCACGGATCGCGATCCTCCGGCCGGCGACGCCTCCCTGCGTCACCAGTTGCTGATTGCCATGCCGCAACTGGACGATCCGCGCTTCCACCACAGCGTCACCTGGATCTTCGAGCACAACGCAGAAGGCGCGATGGGCGTGATCGTCAACCGGCCGCTCGATGCCTCGATGGGCGACCTGCTGACGGAACTGGAAATCGATTTCGCCGGCCGCAATCTGTCGGCGCACCGCGTACTGTACGGCGGCCCCGTACAGGCTACGCGCGGTTTCGTGCTGCACCGCACCGATCCCGGCCTGCCGCGCTGGAATCACTGTGCGCAGTTCGACAGCGGCATCACGCTGGCCACTTCGCGCGACATCCTGGAAGCGATCGCCGCCGGCAACGGTCCGCCGGAATCGCTGATCGCCCTCGGCTACGCCGGCTGGGCGCCCGGCCAGCTCGAACAGGAGATGATCGCCAACTCCTGGCTTGCCGCGCCGCTGGACCTCGCGATCCTGTTCGATCTGCCGTTCGAACAGCGCTGGCACGCTGCCGCAAGACGCATCGGCGTCGACATCTCGCTGATCAGCCAGCAGGCCGGGCATGCCTGAACGTACCGGCACCGTGCTCGGTTTCGATTTCGGCACCCGGCGCATCGGCGTCGCCGTCGGCAACACGCTCACCGGCACCGCGCGGCCGCTGGTCGTGCTCAAGGCCAACGACGGCGTGCCGGACTGGGAGCAGGTGGCAAAGCTGGTCGCCGAATGGCAACCGGTGCGGTTGATCGTGGGACTCCCGCTGCACATGGACGGCACCGAAAGCGAGCTCTCCGCCCGCGCACGCAAGTTCGCCAACCGGCTCGGCGGCCGGCACAGCCTGCCGGTGACGATCATCGACGAACGGCTGTCGAGTTTCGAGGCGCGCGGCGAGCTGCTGCGCGACGCCGCCGCCCGGGGCGGCGGCAGGGCCGGCCAGAAGACGGCTGTCGATGCCCTCGCCGCCGCCGTCATTCTCGAAACCTGGCTGAACGAACGCGACGCGACGGCCGGAGGTTCGACGGGAAGCGCAAACCCCGGCTAGAATGGCGCCGCCGCGGTACGCGACGGACCTGTACGCGACCCGGCAGGAAGCCAGCGCATGACGACGCATCCCTCGAGCCACGGGCAAGACGCGGTCGCCGGACACAACCGCCTGCAGCTGAACGCGCAGGGGCAACTCCAGCATTTCCTCACTACCGACGGGCTCTCCCGCGAGCTCCTAACCGCCATTCTCGACAACGCCGCGCAATTCGTACCGGCGGAAGCCCGGGCGGTGAAAAAGCTGCCGCTGTTGCGCGGCAAGACCGTCGTCAATCTCTTCTTCGAGCCGAGCACCCGCACCCGCACCACCTTCGAGCTGGCAGCCAAGCGGCTGTCAGCGGACGTCCTCAACATCGACATCGGCCGTTCGTCCACCTCCAAGGGCGAGACGCTGATGGACATGCTGTGGAACCTCGAGGCCATGGGTGCCGACATGTTCGTGGTACGCCACGGCGATTCCGGCGCACCGCACTTCATCGCCCAGCACGTAACGCCGAAAGTGGCCGTGATCAACGCCGGCGACGGCCGGCACGCGCACCCGACGCAGGCGATGCTCGACATGTTCACCATCCGCCACCACAAGGGCGACTTCACGAAGCTGTCGGTGGCGATCGTCGGTGACATCCTGCACTCGCGGGTTGCCCGCTCCGGCATTGCCGCCCTGCGCACGCTCGGCTGCCCGGACATCCGCCTGGTCGCCCCGCGCACGCTGCTGCCGGCGGACGCCGAAGCACTGGGCGCGCGGATCCACACCGGACTCAACGAAGGCATCCGCGACGTCGACGTGGTGATGACGCTGCGACTGCAGAAAGAGCGCATGCAGAGCGCGCTGCTGCCCAGCGAACAGGAGTTCTACCGCCTGTACGGCCTCACCGGCGAGCGGCTCAAGGCCGCCAAACCGGACGCCATCGTGATGCATCCGGGGCCGATCAACCGCGGCGTGGAAATCGCCAGCGACGTCGCCGACGGCCCGCAGTCGGTGATCCTGCAGCAGGTCACGTTCGGCATCGCCGTACGCATGGCCGTGATGTCGATGTGCATGGCCGGTCAGGGCCACGCACCTTCCGTGGAATGACGCCGGGGACGCCGCGATGAACAACTTCCCGTCCGAAGGCAAACTCACCGGCCGGCTGGCGATCCACGGCGCGCGGGTGATCGATCCGGCCCAGGGCCGCGACGGCGTCGCCGACCTGTTCATCGCCGAAGGCCGGCTGGTCGGCATCGACACCGCGCCGGAAGGCTTCGTCGCCGACCGCGAGGTCGATGCACGAAAACTGGTGGCGTGCCCGGGCCTCGTCGACGTCAGCGTCAGCCTGAAAAAACCCGGCGCCGAGCACAGCCGCGGCATGATCCGTGAACTCGCCGCGGCGGCGGCCGGCGGCGTCACGCACGTCGTCTGCCCCCCGGACACCTTCCCGATCGCCGACAGCACCGCCGTCGTCCGCCAGATGCACGAAACCGCGTCCGCTGCGCGGCGCAGCTGGGTATGGGTGATCGGCGCCATGACGCAGGGCCTGGGCGGCGAACAACTGGCCGACATGGCGGCGCTCAAGCAGGCCGGCTGCGTCGCGGTGAGCAACCGCCGCCGGCCTCTGGCCAGCAACCAGGTACTGCGGCGCGCGCTCGAATACGCGGCAACGTTCGATCTGGCGGTGGTGTTCCATCCCGAAGACGCCGAACTGGCCGCCGGCGGCTGCGCGCACGAGGGCCCCGTCGCCTCGCGACTGGGCCTGCCGGGCATTCCGTCGATGGCGGAAACCGTGGCCGTGGCACGCGATCTGGAGCTGGTCGCACACACCGGCGTGCGGGCCCATTTCGCGCACCTGTCGACCGCCGGCGCCGCGGCGATGATCGCCGACGCGCGGCGCAAGGGCCTGCCGGTCACCGCCGACGTCGCCGTGCACCAGCTGCTGCTCACCGACGACGCCATCGAAGGTTTCAACGCCATGGCGCACGTGCGGCCGCCGCTGCGCACCGTCGCCGATCGTGACGCACTGCGCCGCGCCGTCGCCGACGGTACGATCGACGCCGTCTGTTCGGATCACCAGCCCTGCGAATCCGCGGACAAGCTGGCGCCGTTTCCCTCCTCGCGCCCCGGCATCAGCGGCACGGAAGCCCTGCTGCCGCTGACCCTGCGACTGGTGGATGCCGGCGTGCTCACGCTGCCGCAGGCGGTGGCCGCGCTCACCCAGCGCGCCGCGGCCTGCTTCGGCCTGGTGGGCGGCAGTCTGCGGCTGAACGAGCGCGCCGACCTGTGCCTGTTCGATCCGCGTGCGGAATACCGGCTGGTCGACAGCGGCGACGACGCCATGGTGTCGGCCGGCCGCAATACGCCGTTCCTCGGCGAAACGCTTGCCGGCCGCGTGCAGTTCACGCTGCTCGGCAACCGCGTGCTGTACTCGCGCGGCTGACCGGCCGCGTACGCGTCAGTACCAGAGCGAGTAGTAAAGCCGGGTCACCGTCGCGTCGAACTCGTAAAGCGGCTCGCTGCCCGGCGCGGCCGTCACGGTCAGGTCGCGGAAGTCGTCGTAGCCGAAATGCATGCGGTCGACCTGCAGGTTGAAGGTCATCTGCTTCCAGCGGCTCGTTTCCGGCGCCTTCAGCACATAAGCAACGCCCAGACCGAACTGCTGCGTGTCGAAGGTCGACAGCTCCTTGTCGCGCGCCAGATGGTTCTGCGCGTCCTGGTAGGGAAAGAGATCGCTGTAGAAATCGGCATGGTCCTGGCTGTAGGTGCGCGCGCGCGCGTCAATCCGCCAGTACGGCGTCAGGTCGCGGCTGTACGCCAGCTCGACGTTCTGCGCCGCAATACCCCAGGTGTCGGAATAGACGCGCCAGGTGAATTTCAGCGCATCGGGCCCCGGCAAGTGATACGCGGTGCGCAACGCCAGCGCGGTACCGGTGCGGGTGCCGGGATAACGCTCCGACTGGTAGGAATACAGCAACGGATTGCCCGGATCCAGATAACGCACCGAACGGTAGGGATTGTTGAGATAGCCGCGGTCGGCGTTCACTTCCAGCCCGAGGCCGACCACAGCACGGCGCGACAGCACCTGCGAGAAACCCAGCCGGAAACTGTGCGTCTCCGATTCCTCGGCAAACGACGGATCGTTGTTGCGGCCGACCTCGTTGTTGCCCTGTGCATAGCCGAACGTCAGCGTCGACAGGTCGCCGAAGAAATCCTGGCTGACCGAGAAGCCGGCCGTGGTGGCCACGTAATCGCTTTCCTCGGACGTCACCCAGCTGACCCCCAGCGTCGTCTTGTCGTGCAGGTAGTCGACGCCGAGCCGCATTTCGGTGCGCTCCTCGGTATAGGGGCTGGCAGTCGTCATGACATCGATCGAAGCGCTGGTCACGCTGTCGACGTAGTGGTTGGCCACCACCGACACGCGATCGCGGAAATTCTTGCGCACCAGCAACGACGGCCCGGAAATGTCCATGCCGCCGCCCTTGTAGTGGTGGTACATCGCATCCGCCCGCTCGTCCGGCAACACGGCGGCATCGACGCCGGATGCGGCACCGAGCAGCGCGGCGGCAGCGGCCGACAGCGAACCGGCGATGCGGCGCGGCGCGCGGTCGTCAGTTGCAGCCACAGCCGCCCCCGCCGCCGCCTTCCGCTCCCCGCGCGCCCTCGCGCGCCTGGTACACGTGGTCGAGATAGCCGGTCGCCACCGGATCGCGATCGAAACTCATCACCGGTTCGGCGAGCAGGTTGCGCTCGTAGGGCGCGACCCAGGGATCGATCGCACAACCGGAGCAGAGCGCCGCCGCGAGCAGCACGACGAGCCGGGACGGGGTGCGCATCGTCACTCCATCACCAGCTGTTTGATCTGCTGCTCGTACTTCTGCTCGTAACCCGGCTTGTAGCCGCGGTGCACGAACCGCACGGTACCGTTGCGGTCGACGATCACCGTCGACGGCATGCCGTCGACGCCATACAGCTTCGCCACGCGGTTGGCGCCGTCGTTCAGGATGGCGAACGACACCGGGACATCCTTCAGGAACTTCGCCATGCCGGTGGTATCGGACTCGACATTGACCCCCAGCAGGGTGAAGCCGAGATCCTTGTACTTGCCGTGCAGTTTCTCCAGATGCGGCATCTCCTGCCGGCAGGGGCCGCACCAGGTGGCCCAGAAATTGATCATCACCACGTCGCCGCGCTTTTCCGCCAGCCGCACGTTCTTGCCGCTGGTGGCCTTGAGGGTGAAATCCGGCGCCGGCTTGCCGGTGACGTCGGCCGCCGTGGCGGAAACCGCAGCGCCGGCAAGCAACAGCGCGGCAAGAAGGCTGGCGAAATGACGCATGTCGTTCTCCCGTGGATGAATGGCTGGCCGGAGCGGTTCAGAAAAAGGTGGTGAGCCCGGCATTCAGCTCCATGTTGTTGGTGTTCTTGTCCTCGCCGGTGACATCCGACGCAAACAGGTGATCGCGAAAGCCGACGTGCCATGCCAGCCAGTCGGTCATCAGCAGACGGTAGCCGACGCCGAGGGTGAGCGTGAACCGGTCTTCGTCGGCGAAATCGGTCGAACCGATGCCGGCGAGCAGGTAGAACGCCGTGTTGTAGGCGCGGTCGCGGCCCACGAAGGCCTCGCCGGGAAACAGGTTGTAGCCCACCGACAGGTCGTAGGCACGGTAATCGCGCCCGGCGAGCAGTCGTGCATTCCCGCTCAGCACTTCGTAGCTGGAGAGCCCGGCTTCCGACTGGTAGTAATGCGCCTGCAGGAACAGGTCTTCGGTGAAATGCCAGGCCACCATGCCGCCGACCAGCGGATTGCTGCCGAAATCCTCGATCGACAGCATGCCGGTGTACAGACCGATCTCGACGTTCTCGCTGTCGATCTTCACGTCCTTCACTTCGCGCTGCGTCAGGTCCGGCTCGATCAGCGGCTCGTCGGCCGCCGGATCGAGCAGGTCGATGTCCTCCGCCTGCGCCGGCACGCACAGCCCGAGCGCCGCCGCCATGCCGGCCGCCCGGAACAGGCTCAGAAAAACACGGTGAGTCCGACTTTCCATGTATCCATGCTCTCGTGGGTTTCCCGGCTGGTGAGCACCAGGTAGTTACGATATTCGGCGCGCAGCACGAAGGTCTGCGACAGCCATCTCTCGACGCCCGTCGCCACCGACAGCGACTGGTCCTCGCGACGCTCGGCGCTGACCAGCACCGACGACGGCTGTGTCTGCACGAGCCCGGTGCCGATGGCCAGCCAGGGCGCGTAGCGCCAGTCCGGAAACGGATGTGCCGCCAGCGACAAGTCGAGCACCCGGCTGTCGGCAACCCGGCCGACGACCTGATGCACCGCCAGTTCGGTCGACAGGTTCGGGGTGAAACGCCAGCCGCCGGACAATCCGAGCAGCGCACCGCCGTCGAAATCGCCCAGCCAGGTACCGGCCTCGAAACGGTGCGCGCGGAAATCGTCGGCCGTCTTTTCCTGTTCGCGGAACGTTTCGCCGCCGGGCGTCAGGGTGCGCAGCAGCTGCTCGCGCGGCGCCCATCCTTCCGTGCCGCGCGCCGTGCGCACGCGGTACCAGGTGGTGCGCCGCTCGATCACCTCGATGTCGCTGCCGTGCCCGACCACCTCCAGCACCGGGTAGCCGCGTCCGGCCCCGCTGTGCAGTTCGATGAACGGATCGACAACGGTCAGCCGCGCCGGCTCGCCGGCCAGTGCCGTGACGGTCAGGCAGGAGAGGACGACAGCGAAAAAATGCGCGCGTTTCAATGCCGGGAAACTCAGTTCAGCGGGGCGAGAAAGGGATCATTCCAGTACTGCGCACCGACATCGACCCACTCGCCCAGCAGGCGGAGTTCGGCCTCGGTCAGCCGGCCGGCGTGCGTGCCGCCGGCCGCGAAACGGTCGAAGAAGGTGCCGGCCCGCGCCGAACCCGGAACCAGCGGCGGCTCGTGCAGCACGGTGACGAGGATCGGGTTGCCGGCTTCGTCCACGTCCGGCACCTGCACGTCGACCAGCTCGCCGGTATCCGGATCGATCGTCTGCTCCGGGCGGTCGTTCGCCAACAGCTCGCGGAACGCCGCCAGATGATTGGGCACTTCCGACGGGCCGTCGCGCAGGTCGAGCTGGCCGGCCGGCACCTGCGGCGAGTCGTCGACCGGATTGCGCGCCGTGTGGCACTGCGTGCAGGTATCGGCGCCGCGGTCGACGCTCCACAGCGGGTGGATGTGCGTTTCGTAGTGGATGACGACACGGCACAGCGCCGTCCACGCCGTTCCGCACGAGTCGCCGAGCGGACTGGCCGTCGTCAGGTCGTCGTAGCGCACCGCCGTCGAGGCATCCGGCGCCCGCACCAGCGGATCGGTCCAGACATCGTCGTACAGCAGGTCCGGTGCCGGCTGCATGGCATCCGGATCGAGTCGCGCGCGCAGCTGCGCCATCGTCTCGCCGTTCTGCGCGACCAGTGCCGGCAGCGTGTTCGGATACGGCATGCCGCCGGCGGCGCCGACATGCAGCGCCGGCACCGCGCTGTCGTTGCGGCCGTGCGGCAGCGTGCTGGCGCCGGCATGGCAGCCGGCACAGACGCGCAGTTCGCCGGGCATCAGCTGCAGCAACGCGTCGTGGCGCGCGCCGACCCGCTGGCCGCGTGCATCCACGATGCTGAAAGTGAACGGCACGTTGGCCGGCACCTGCACGCGCACCGAGCCGTCCGGCTCCACCGGCACGTAACCGATCAGCTCGCGCATCCCGAACGCGGCGGTGATGCCGAACGCGTTGCGGTCGAAATCCTGCACATCGTCGTCGGGAATCTCCACCGCCTTTTCCAGCCGCAGGAAGCGCGCCGGACGCTGGCCGGCGGTCGCGCTGGCCGGGTCGGCCAGTTCGGCAATGGTGGTGAACAGGCTGTCCAGCGCATCGAAGCCGCCGTCGACGTCGTGCACGCTGCGGATGTCGAGCACGCCGACACCGTCCTCGATCCAGCCGGCATCCAGATCGACGCCGCTTTCGCCGTCCGGCAGATAGGCCGGCAGCGGCCGCGGCACCGCCACGGCGAGCGAATCGAACATCCGGCCCTCGCGCGGCACCACGACCGGCAGTCGCCGGCCGCTCGCCGGTTCGTACACGAAGACGCCGTAGATCGGCTCGGCTTCCTGCCAGCGGTTGTCGCCGGCGTGCTGCACGCAGGGCTCGAGGCGCGGCGCCACCGGCGGCGGCGCCAGCGGATCGCGGCGTGGTTCCACCCGGCAGGACGACCAGCTCACCAGCAGGCGGCCGGTGCCGTCGTTGAGCGGCACCGCATCGGCATAGCGGCCGCCGGCCGCCGGCTGCGTCTCGCCCGGGAAACCGGTGCCGGCCAGTCCGCCCTCGCCGGGCGCCAGATCCACGCGCCGGTCCTCGTCGCTGAACGCAAGATCGATGAACGCCAGCGCACCGCCGAGGAAGTCGGTGACGTAGGGCCGCTCGAGCACCAGCACACGGCCGTCGGGCATCGCGCGCGGCTGCGTGAACTCGACGCTGTCGCCGTCGACCTCGTCGTGGCTGTGTATCCCGAAGGCAGGCGCCAGATCACGACCGTCCGGGCGTACCGTGTACAGATGCGTGGCAACGCGGCCGCGACTGCGCGCCTGACGGGCGAAGACGATGCGGCCGTTCGCCAGCAGCGATGGATACAGATCGCTGCCGCTGCCGAAAGTGATCTGCCGGATGTCGCTGCCGCCGGCTTCCATGACATGCAGCGTGTAGGCCGGGTTCTGCAGGCTGTCGTCCTGTGGCGCGAACTGCGGCTTGCCGGCATCGACCAGCGCCGCCCGCGTGGCGCGCTGGCGGGTGGAGGCGAACAGGATGCGGCCATCGGCCAGCCAGACCGGCATGAGGTCATGTCCTTCTTCGGCTACGACGGGAATACCCATCACCGGACGGAGTGCATCGGCGGCGATGTCGTACTCCCAGATGTTCCAGGTCGGCTGGTCTTCCTCGTCGGCACCTTCGAGGAAAGGGCCGCGCAGGGCGAACAGCAGCCGGGTGCCGTCATGGCTTGGCGACACGTCGCGCACGTCGTAACGCTCGCCGGGGGCGAACAGGCGACCTGCGACATCGAGCACCGGCGCCGACGGCGAGGCGCGCTGCTTGAGCAGCAGGCGGGCGCCGGGGCGGAAGCGGCCCGGATCGCGCAGGTCGTCCGGGTCGAGGGCGCCGGCGACGTCGCGCGGAAGGGCGCGGTCGACATAAATGACCGGGTATTCGTCGCTCAGCGTCAGCCCGGAATCTCCGTCGTCGCAACCGGCTGCCAGGAGGGTCAGCGACAGCAGCGCGGCCAGACGGACTACGAATTTTTTCGGACTGCTCATGTGTTGCCTTGCATCCTGCCGTGAAGCGCCCGGGGTGTCCGGCGGGTCATGAGGCCCTTCCCTGCCCGTCGCATCGTCAGCTTGTGCCGCGTTTTGTCAGTTTGCGTCCCGAGCGGTCGACAAATGACGACGATCGGAATCCGATGCACGAACTCTACCTTCAGCACGCAAAAAAAACCGCGTCGGAAATCACAAATGTTTTCGTCAGCAATCGTGCGGAATCGCGCACGCCGAAAAATCGCGATGCATTTCCGCCGCGATTTTTGCAACGACCATCACAACGACGCTTCGGCATACCGCCTACAATTTGTCCTGTCGATTTGTTGCATCACACCGGTCGCCGGCAACGTTTTCGGAAATCGCTAGGCCGAAAGTGTGAGTCCCGCAGGAGCAGGGAACGCCCCGATGAGTACCACCCGCATCCGCACTGCCCGCGTCGCCCTCGCGCTGACCCTCTGTCTTGCGCTGCTGCCGGGCGACGTTTTCGCCGGCGCCCGCGAGCAGGCGCGGCGCCTGCACGACCGCATCGCCGGCGTACCGCCGTCACAGACCGTGCTGGCACAGATGGAAGCCGAGATTGCCGGCGGCGATCCGCTGGCCGCCGCCGACATCGCCATGCAGAACAAGTCGTTCTGGAACGTCACGCTGAAGAACATGGCGACGCCCTGGACCAATCGCGACCAGACCCGTTTCGCGCCGCTCAATGACTACACGGCCACGGTGATCGGCGCGGTGCGCGACGGGCTGGATTTCCGCCGCATCCTGTTCGACGACATCCTTTATGTCGGCGTCAGCCCGGACGCCACACCGCTGCCGGCCTACAGCAACGACAACAACGATCACTACGCCACCCTCGAGAACCGGGCACTCGACCTGCGCAACGTTCTGCAGCAGCGCAGCCAGAGCTCGCTGAACGGCCTGCCGCCGGCTGCCACCGCCGGCGTGCTCACGTCGCGCGCCGCCGCGAAATCGTTCTTCTTCGCCGGCACCAACCGGGCGATGCTGCGCTTCACGCTGATGAACCACCTCTGCCGCGATCTCGAACAGCTGAAGGACAACACGCTGCCGCCGGACCGCATCCGCCAGGACGTCTCGCGCAGCCCCGGCGGCGACAGCCGCGTCTTCTTCGGTACCTGCCTGGCCTGCCACTCCGGCATGGACCCGCTGGCGCAGGCGTTTGCCTACTACGATTTCGAGGGCATCGAGGACGACCCGGCCGGCAGCCTTTCGTACAACGGCAGCGGCGCCACCGATCCCTTCACCGGCATCCGGGTGAAGAAGAAGTACTGGATCAACAGCAACAACTTCGTGCACGGCTTCATCACGCCGGACGATGCCTGGGAAAACCGCTGGCGCACCGGCGCCAACGCACACCTCGGCTGGTCCGGTGCACTGCCCGGCAACGGCAACGGCGCCAAATCGCTGGGCCAGGAACTGGCGTACAGCGAAGCGTTCGCCCAGTGCCAGGTAACCAAGGTGTTCCGCACCGTCTGCCTGCGCGAGCCGACCACGAATGCCGATCACGCTGCCGTCGGCAACATCACCGCCGCCTTCCGCGATGCCGGCTACAACCTGCGCCGGGCATTCGCCGAGACCGGCACCTACTGCATGGGGAACTGACGATGCGCCTCATGCCGCTCTGCCGCATCCTCGCCGTTTCCGCTGCCGCCCTGCTCGCCGCCTGCGGCGAAGACAGCGACACGAAGACCCTGCCGGACACTTCGCACGACATCGATCCGGCCGCCTACAGCGGTCCGCCGCCGGCCACCGCCGACGTCGCCGCCTTCAAGCAGTTCGTATGGAACAACCTCGCCACCGCCAACCGCTGCGGCAACTGCCACGGCACCGGCGGCCAGTCGCCGCAGTTCGTGCGCGACGACGACATCAACCTCGCCTACGCCGCGGCCAACACCGTCGCCGACCTGGTGGATCCGGAAGACTCGCGGCTGGTCGAGCGCGTCGACAACGGCCACCACTGCTGGAGCGACGACACCGACATATGCGCCGAGGTCATGACCACCTACATCCGCAACTGGGCGCAGGCCACCGTCGGCGGCCCGGCCTCGGAAGTCGTGCTCACCGCACCGCCCGAACACATACCGGGCGCAACGAAGAATTTCCCGCCCGACAGCACGCTGTTCGGCAACACCGTGTGGCCGGTGGTCAACGAGTACTGCGCGGGCTGCCATGCGCCGGACGCCGACAACCCGCAGGCGCCGTTCTTCGCCCAGGACGACATCGAGAGCGCCTACGCCGCCGCCCGCAACACCATCGACCTCAACGATCCGGCGGATTCCCGCCTCGTGCAGCGGCTGCGCAACGAATTCCACAACTGCTGGGACGACTGCGCCGCCAACGCCGGGGAAATGCAGGAAGCCGTCGAAGCCATGGCGGACAACATCGTCGTCACTCCGCTGCCGCCGGAAACCATCGCCTCGCGCGCCCTCGGCCTGCGCGAAGGCATCGTTGCTTCCAGCGGCGGTCGGCACGAAGCGAACGTGATCGCGAAATACGAGTTCAAGGAAGCCGGCGGCACCCTGGTGCACGACACCAGCGGAATTTCGCCGGCGCTGGATCTCACGCTCACCGGTGCCGCCACCTGGGTCGGCGGCTGGGGCGTGCGCTTCGACGGCGGCAAGGCACAGGGCAGCACGCTCAACAGCCGCAAGCTGCACGACCTGCTCGGCGCCAGCGGCGAATACTCGATCGAGGCCTGGATCGCGCCGGCCAACGTCACCCAGGAAGGTCCGGCACGCATCGTCAGCTATTCCGGCGGCGACGACGTGCGCAACTTCATGCTCGGGCAGTCGATGTACAACTACGACTTCCTGAACCGCAACGACGACACCGACGGCAACGGCGAACCGGCGCTCTCCACCGCCGATGCCGACCAGCGCCTGCAGGCCACGCTGCAGCATGTCGTGGTGACCTACACCGCTTCCGGCGGCCGGCGCATCCACGTCAACGGCGAATACACCGGCGACGTCGATCCGGCCGGGCCGGGAACCTTCGCCGGCTGGAACAACAGCTTCGCGCTGGTGCTCGGCAGCGAAGTCGACGGCACCAGTCCGTGGCGCGGCGTCATCCGCCTGCTGGCCGTGCACAGCCGCGCCCTCAACGACGAACAGATCGCGCAGAACTTCGAGGCCGGCGTCGGCGAACGCTTCTTCCTGCTGTTCGCCATCGGCCACCTTATCGACGAACCGGATACCTACGTGCTTTTCGAGGGCAGTCAGTTCGACAGCTACAGCTACCTGCTGGCCGCGCCGCGGGTGATCAGCCTCGATCCGGCTTTTTCGCCCGGCAGCATTCCGCTGGCCGGCATGCGCATCGGCATCAACGGCGGCGTGCCCACGGTCGGCCAGGCCTATGGCACGCTCGACACCACCGTCGACGACGGCCAGTGGATTCCCGGCACCGGCCAGCTGCTGTCGCGCCTGGGGACGGCGATCCCGCTCGAGAACGGCCCCGACTTCGACCAGTTCTTCCTCACCTTCGAGCGCCTCGGCGACCAGGAAAACGTGAGCACGCCGTCGATGTCGCCGGCGCCGCCGCTGCCGGTCGGCGCCCCGGTACCCGACATCGGCCTGCGCCTGTTCGACACCATCAATGCCGCGCTGTCGGAAATCACCGGCATTCCGGTGAACGATCCGGCGGTGGCCGACATGTACCTGCGGGTGAAGCAGCAACTGCCGGCGTCCGATCTGATCACCGGTTTCTCCAGCGCGCAGCAGATCGGCATCACGCAGCTGGCGATCGAGTACTGCAACACGCTGGTCGAGGACCCGGTGTCGTCGATCTACTTCGCCGGCTTCAACCTCGATGCCCCCTACAACACCGCGCTCGATTCCGCCGGCGAACGCAGCGCCCTCATCGATCCGCTGGTGCTGCACGTGGCGAACACCAGCCTGCTGACCATGCCGGACATCGTCGACATCAATACCGAACTCGATGCCCTCATCACCCGGCTGGTCGATTCCTGCACCGGCGCCTGCGCCGCCGATCCGGTCGGCCGCACGCAAACCATTGCCAAGGCGGTCTGCACGGCGGCGTCCGCCAACGCCGCAATGCTGATCCAGTGAGGCTTCCATGAAAAAGCGCATCCAACCATTGTCGCCCGACGCCCCGCTGCAGCTGGAAGGCCACGGCCGGCCGCTGACCCGCCGCGACTTCATCGCCCGCGGCCTGCTCAAGGGTGCCGCGCTGATCGGCGCACCGACCGTGTTCTCGCTGTTTGCCGCGCCGCGTGCCGCCTACGGTGCGCTGTCCGGCGATATCGCCACCCTGCGCGACGCCTGTGGCATCCGCGTCGCCGGTGCCGGCAAGATTCCGTTCATCTGCTTCGATCTGGCCGGCGGCGCGAACATCGCCGGCAGCAACGTGCTGGTCGGCGGCCAGGGCGGCCAGTTCGATTTCCTGCCCACCGCCGGCTACGCGAAACTCGGCCTGCCGGGCAACATGATCCCCGGTCTGGCGGAAGCCACGCCCGCTGCCGGCGGCAACGGCGACCACACCGACAGCCGGCTCGGTCTCGGCTTCCACACCGACAGTTCCTTCCTGCGCGGCATCGTCGAACGGGCCGCGACCGGCACCCTGAACGGCGTCAACGGCGCCATCATTCCGGCGCGCTCGGAAAACGACACCGGCAACAATCCGCACAACCCGCTGTACGGCATCTTCCGCGCCGGCGCCGACGGCGAACTGCTGTCGCTGATCGGTTCGGTGAACTCCGAATCCGGCGGCAACTCCACCTATCCGATGTCGCTGTTCAACGCCTCGGCACGACCGGTGAAGATCGACCGCCCGAGCGACGTCACCGGTCTGGTCGATACCGGCAAGCTGGTCGGCCTGCTGTCGCAGCAGGATGCCGTCGCGGTGATGGAATCCATCGTCCGCATCAGCGACCGCAAGCTCGGCAACGTCTCCACGGCCGTCACCGCCGATGCGGTGATCAAGGACCTGGTGCGCTGCGGCTACGTGAAATCCGCCGATCTGGCCGACCGCTTCGGCAACCCGACGGCGCTCAATCCGCTGATCGACACCAACATCGTCGGCGGCGGCGGCGGCCTCACGCCGATCTTCACCGCGGCCGAAATCGCCGCCGACGGCGAATTCGCCAAGACCGCGTCGGTGATGAAACTGGTGGTGAACGGTTACGCCGGCGCCGGCTGCATCACCATGGGCGGCTTCGACTACCACACCGGCGACCGCTCGACCGGTGAAGCGCGCGACCTGCGGGCCGGCCGCTGCATCGGCGCCTGCCTGGAATATGCGGCACGGGTCGGCGTGCCGCTGATGATCTACGTGTTCAGCGACGGCGGCGTGTTCAGCAACGGCATGCTCGACACCACCGTCGCCGGCCGCGGCAAGGGCGTGTGGACCGGCGACGACCAGCAGACGGCCGCCACCTTCTTCCTCGTCTACAACCCGGGCGGCCGCGCACAGCTGCTCGGCGGCACGCCGCTCGAACAGGCACGCCACCAGCAGCTCGGCTGGTTCCGCAGCAGCGGCGACGTCGAGACCTCGGCAACGCCGGCCGCCAACAACGTCAACCTGCTGGTGGAAACCATCGCGCTGAACTACATGGCGCTGCACAACGAGCAGGGACTGTTCGCCTCGCGTTTCCCGGGCAGCGGCCTGGGCAGCGCGGCGATGATCGACCGCCTCACGGCGTTCGCCCCGGTCTGCAACGGGACGATTGCCTGATCCGCGGCGACGTCGTCAGCGGGCGCCGGCACGCAGACCGGTGAGGATCAGCACCGTCGCTGCGATGATCGACAGCCCCGCGCTGATGAAGCCGACCGACACGACAGTTTCCTGCCACGGCGCAGCCATGCGGCCCGCTGCGGTGACCGGCGACATCGCCCCCGTACCGAACACGGCCGCCAGCGTGGTGACCGCCCAGTTGGCGTAGGTGCCGTAGAGCGCTGCCAGGAACGCCGCCACTGTCAGGCGGGGCGACAACCGCACTTCCTGCCAGGCCGCACCGAGGGCCAGCAGGAAAATGCCGTTCATCACGCCCTCCAGATGCGCAGCCAGCCCCATGCGGATGTTGGCGAACTGCGTTTCCACCAGGCCGGTCAGCAGGCCCAGCAGGAAAAGGAACATGCCGTGCCAGAGCAGGCGGCGCTTGATGTCCTGCATGGGTTCTCCTCCCTGTATACCCGTGAATGTTTACGCCCGGTTACGGCAACAGCTCGATGCCGAAGTGGCGCGCGAGCAGCGCGAACAGGCCGAAGCAGATCACCGTGATGATGGCGCAGGCCAGCAGACCCGGCCAGAAGCCGATCCGGGTCAGGAGCACGGGAAAGAGCAGGAACATCGGCAGCGTGGGCACCACGTACCAGAAGGTGTACCACGCATGGTTGGCGATCTTTTCCTGCGGCTGCTTTTCCACGTATAGCCAGATCATGCTTCCTCCGTGGGTTGTTGGCGCCCGCCTTGCGCAGTCCTGCGCGCAACCCCGGGCCGCGTGACCGCCCTGGCATAAGACCACGCAATCAGCTCCTGCAGGTAATCGGCAGGAACGGCGCTGACATTCACGATGGTGACCCAGTGAAATCGGGCCATGTAACGGGCCGGCTTGATGCCGGGCACGTCGGTCAACTCCAGGAAACGTTCAGGGGTTGTGCGAATACTGAAACGCCACTTCTCCGGCTCGCTGGTTTTGAAGTAGGCAAACTTCCTCCCCTTCGAGTAGTAAACGAGCACGTTACTGGGCGGCCCGAACAACTTTGACGACGCGCCGGGGTATCGGCTGCAATGCTCCTTGACTTCGGAAACGTTCATTTTCGCTCTCTGGTTGGCCTGGCGCATGCGCTCAGGCCGGGGAACGTCGGGGCCATCGACCGCCAGCGAGTTGTCGGGCGTCACGCCATACATTCGCTTGCCTGGATCGTCTCTGCCGGCATGCCCAGCGCCCGAGCCAATACCGCGACCCGCCAGGACACCTCGGCCTTGCGCGAGTGGTTATGCGACGCCGCTCTCCCTGGACACCGCTATATCAAAGTGCAGAACATCTTCACGAATGCCCATCTTCGTGTACAAGGCTATGGCCGGATCATCCCCGTGATCCGCCTGAACAAAGATGACATAAGCCGAGCGCGCCGCACCTGCACGCTTCAGCTCTTCAATGAGGGCCGTAGCAATCCCCTTGCGGCGATGCCCTTCGGAGACAGCCAGATCATAGATATAGATCTCGCTCCGCTTTTGCTCGAACTTCCTGAGCTCATACGCAGCCAGCCCGCCAACGACTGCGCCCGCATCCAGGGCGGCCAATGCAATGAAGTAGTCGCTGGAAAGAAGTTTCTCAAGATAGAGCGCGTCAGGCTGGTTGTCACAATACGTTTCAACTTCACCGAAAGCCTTGCCGAAGGTATTCAGCAATGCCTTCATGAGGTCCGTGTCACCTGCCCGGAGTGTTCGAATGGTAAACGACATCACCTCTCCCAAGCCGCATAAGGTTTGAGTTCAGGCCGCGGCCCGTCAGGGCCATCGCGCCATGCAGCGAATGGTTAGCCGCCGACGCTATCATTGCAGGGGCTTCCAACCCAGCACGATGCGACCAACGCCCGCCATGAGAACACCCAGCAGGAAGTTGAGGGTGAGTGCCGCCACAACGACCTCCCCATGGCCCAACGACTGAGGCATGTCCGCCCACCGGAAGAGATAGACGAGTGCGGGAAAGGCGGCAGCCCCACAGAGCAGACCAACAACCGTTACCGCGTAGCCATAAATAGCTTTGGCAGAAGCTTCCGAGATTTCTCCGGCACGTACCCGCGGCAAGAGCGCGGTGAGCATGGCGCCGGCGTAGATAAAATTCGCGATCAGGGAGATGTAAAAGGCAGCGTCTTCCATGGCCTGACTCGGCGGCTAACGTGAATTAATCGACAACATATCACTGCCCCGTCCCGCTCTCCGGCGCCGCATCCCCGACAGCACCCGCTTCCACAGCCTCCCGCTCCGCCTTCTCCAGGGCCGTCTCCGCAGCTCGTGCACGCTCGGCATCCCGTTTGTCGCGCCACGCGCCGTGCTCGATCTGCGCGATGCCGAACCAGGCATCACCGGCGAGTTCGATGATGCGCTGGCGACGGGCGGCGATGGTGTCGCGCGCATCCTGTTCCAGCCGTGCCTGCAGGGCGCGACGCAGGCCCTCCGACTGGCGCGCGAGCGCCTGCAGTTGCATGTCTTCGCTTTCGAGCCGGTCGCGCCAGCCCTCGACGCTGGCAATCTGCGTGGCGGCCGCCTTGCGCACCCGGGTCCGCAGCGCCGTCGTTTCCGTCACCAGCCGCTCGTTGTCGCGCACGGCACGGCGCAGATTCCATTCGCGCAGCGGCCGGTCGCGCGCCAGCTCCCACGCCAGTTGGCCACGCAGCAGGTCGAGTTTCGCGCGGCGCTCGCCCCAGTCGTGCTGCGGCCAGGCATCCATTTTCGTCCGCGCGGTATCGGCCTGCGCCAGCAGGCGCTGCTGCTTCGCCGACGGCAGCGGCCGGTCGCGGTCGGCGATGGCCGTCGACACGCGGGTCGCCAGCTCCTGCTGGCGCGCGGCAAGCGGCGCAACGGGCGTCGCCGCGAGCAGCTCCTGCGCCGTCGCCGACAACCGCCGGTGGCGTTCGACGCGGCTTTGCACGAGATAACCGAGCACCGGAATGCGCGCCTGCCAGTCGACGGCCAGCCGCGCCAGCCGGCTCACCTCCACGTATTGGGTGAAGGACAGCACGAAGCGGTTGCCGGCAAACATCCGGTAATGCAGCGACATGCCGAGCACGTCGGCATCGCGCAGGCCAAGCCGGTCGTCGCGCAGCACGATTTCCTGCGCCCGGCCTTCCAGTGCCCGGAACCAGTCGCCGGCATCGATCTTCCGCCCCTGCTCCTGCAGGTAGCCCAGCTCGGCGTCGAGTTTTTTCAGCGCGGCGCGATAGGCCGCGAGGGCCCGGCGCTCGTCGCGGCCTGCCTCGTAGGCCTGCGCGAGTGCGACCCAGCCTTCCTGCACCGCCTGCTCGTGCGACGAGCGTTGCGTCAGCGGCAGCAACGCCCGCACGGCGCCCGGCGCGTTGCCGCTGCGCAGCGCGGAGATGCCGTACACCAGCATCGCCTCATTGCTGTACGGGCCGTCGAGCCGGGCCAGGGAAATCGCCGCGAATGCTTCCTGCGGCCGCTCCTGCTGCAGCCGCGTGGCCGCCAGCGCCAGCGCCACGCGATCGCGCACTGCGCGCATTTCCTCGTCGGCGGCCGGCACCGCCAGTAGCGCCTGCAGGATCTTCGCTCCGCCCTCGGCATCGCCGTTGCCGATCAGCGCCGCCGCGATGTTGAACCGCAGGTAACGGCTTTCCGGCCGGTCGGAAATATCGGCGCCCAGCCAGCCGATGGCTTCTTCGTAGCGGCCCAGCCGCATCAGCGAT
The DNA here is from genome assembly GCA_049323295.1 of Pseudomonadota bacterium. Lineage (GTDB taxonomy): Bacteria > Pseudomonadota > Gammaproteobacteria > Pseudomonadales > JADFDG01 > JADFDG01. Next base: position 72,689 of record JBMOON010000050.1, on the reverse strand, counting down.
TTCACCGCCAGCATCACCGCTTGTTCCGGCGGTGCCAGCCGCGCCCGCTCGGCCGCCGGCAGGGCGTCGAGCGAAGCCGGACGCGGGAAATGACGCTCGACGATCGCCAGCGCTTCCGGAAAACGTTCGCGACGGTAGTCGAGCTCGGCCAGCGCGAGCCAGATCCGGCGCACCTGCGGCGCCCCGTCGTCCGCCGGCAGCAGGGAAGCGAAAATATCCTGTGCCGCACCGGGAATGCCGTACTGCACGTACAGGCCGCCGAGCAGCAGCTCGCCTTCGGCTGCCTGCCGCCTGAGTTCGCCGCGCTCGCGCGCCACCAGCAGCCGGCTGATCGCGTCGAAGTACTGGCGCTGGTAGAAGGCGTACAGCGTTTCGCCGAACGCCGGATCCGGCACGACCGGTGCCGGCGCGGCGGCATGCGTGCCGCCGGCCAGCGACACCAGGACGGCGCAGGTCAGCGTGCGCAGGCGACGCATCGGTTCACTCGCTGCGGAACTGCAGGTCGGCCTGGCGCGCGGCGGTATCGTCGACGATGCGCAGCTGCACGTATTTCTGTCCCTCGTCCTTGACGATCTCGCCGGTGGCGGCGCGCCGCACCGGACGCCCGTGCGCATCCACGCCGGACACCACTGCGGTGATGCGGTGCGTGCCCGGCTTCACGATGGTGGTGAGCAGCCGCTGGATGGCGCCGCGCTTCAGGGCATCCACTTCGCGTTCGGTGTAGAGATGGCTCTGCACCGGCTTGCCGTCGATCTCGACGGTGACGCTGTCCGGCACCAGATAGCGGCCGACATCCAGCGCCACGAACACCGTCAGCTGCGCGTTCGCCGGAAACAGCAGCTCTTCTTCCATGATGAGCAGCCGCTTGTTGACGTCGAGCATGTCTTTCTTGAACTGCTGCAGCGACTGGTCCAGCTCGTCGGCCGGCGGGACGTCTTCCGCAGCGGCAAGGCCGGCGCCGATCGCCAGGACAGCCGCCGGCAGCAACCGGCACCAGACCCGATGAATGTTTCGCAACACGCTTGCGCTCCTTACGTTCCCTGCCCGCACGCGGCCGGCATGCTTTCCGGCATGCCGATGCCCGAACGGGCGCTCGTCCCTGCCACACCGCCGGAATTCTAGGCTAGAGTCGACGGGCCGTACCGTGACCGATGCACAGTGCAACCCGGTTCCCGGTGCGCCGCGGAAATATCAGGAAGCGTCAACCACGAGGATGTCCGCCATGCGTTCCGCCATGCAGTTCGTCATCGCCACCGCCTTCATTGCCCTGCTGCCGCCCGCCGTCGCCGCCGAAACGCGGGACAGCGCCGCCTGCCGGATCGGTCAGATCGATCGCGTCTACAGCGACGTGAAGATCGTCCGTGACGGCACCACGCTGGTGCCGGTCGCCGGCGAAGGGTTCTGCGCCCGGGACCGCTTCCTCACCGGCAAGCGCGGGATAGCGGCACTGAAATTCCGCGACGGCACCGAAGTCACCGTCGGCAAGGACAGCGAATTCGTCATCGAGCGCTGGAAGGAGCGCCGGCTGTTCGCCAACGAAGCGGCCTTCACCCTGGTCAAGGGCGCGTTCCGCGCGCTCACCGGCGCCATCTCCGAACGCCGGCACCGCTTCGAGGTGCGCACCCAGGTAGCCACCATCGGCGTGCGCGGCACCGAGTTCTGGGGCGGCATGAACATCACGCCGGATGCCCTGGACGTGATCATGCTCAGCGGCAAGGGCGTCTACATCGAGAACGAGGCAGGCCGCGTCGAGCTCACCCGGCCCGGCGAGGGCACCACCGTACAGGCCGGCAAGACGCCGGATGCCGCGAAGGTGTGGGGCGAGGCAAAGGTGCAGAAGGCGGTGGCGACCATCACGCCCTGAAAAACGGCGGCATGAAAAAGGGGCCATCGGCCCCTTTTCTGTTTCTGCTGTTGCCGGCCGCCGCGCGGCACATCACTTCGCCTGCAGCTGCCCCACGTCCTGCAGCACCTGCGCGGCGTGCTGCCGCGAATCGACTTCCGGGTAGTGATAGACGATGGTGCCGTCCGGATCGATCAGGAAAGTCTCGCGGCCGGCATACTTCAGCGGACCGAAGCCGTGCAGCACGCCGAAGGCCTGCGACGCAGCCCCTTCGGTGTCGGCCAGCAGGGTGAACGGCAGCTTGTGCTTGTCGGCGAACTCCCGGTGCGACGCCACATCGTCCATGCTGACGCCGACCACCGTCACGCCTTTTTCCTTCAGCTTCGCGTAATGGTCGCGGAACTGCTTCGCCTCTTCGGTGCAGCCCGGCGTGCCGTTTTTCGGATAGAAGTACAGCGCGACCCATTGCCCGCGGAACGAAGCGAGATCGACGGTCCTGCCGGACTGGTCGGGCAGCTTCACCGCCGGCGCCGGCGTGCCGACCCACTCGCCGGCAACCGCCGCCGCGGAAAGCAACGCAAGGAGAACGGCAGCGAACCGGCGCATCAGCGGCGCAACATGTTGCCGCCCTCGCCGTCGTCCTGCAGCGACAGTCCCTTGGTGGCGCTGTCCAGGTACTTGGCGTCGGTTTCGGCGTTGAGCTTGATCATCAGGCGCAGGTCGTTCGGCGAGTCGGAGTGACGGATCGCGTCCTCGTAGGTGATCTCGCCGCCGACATACAGATCGAACAGTGCCTGGTCGAACGTCTGCATGCCCAGTTCGCGCGATTTCTTCATCAGCTCCTTGAGCAGATGCATCTCGCCCTTGCGGATGTGGTCGGCGACCAGCGGCGAGTTCAGCAGCACCTCGATACAGGCACGACGGCCGGTGCCGTCCGGCGTCGGGATCAGCTGCTGGGCGACGATGCCCTTCAGGTTGAGCGACAGGTCCATCAGCAACTGGCCGTGCCGGTCGGCCGGGAAGAAGTGGATGATGCGGTCCAGCGCCTGGTTGGCGTTGTTGGCGTGCAGCGTGCAGAGCACGAGGTGGCCGGTTTCGGCAAACGCAATCGCGTAGTCCATGACTTCGCGGGTCCGCACCTCGCCGATCAGGATCACGTCCGGCGCCTGACGCAGCGTGTTCTTCAGGGCGACGTCGAAGTTGTCGGTATCGAGGCCCACCTCGCGCTGGGTGACGATGCAGCCCTGGTGCTGGTGGATGAATTCGATCGGGTCTTCGATGGAAATGATGTGGCCGCGCGAGTTCTTGTTGCGATGGCCGATCATCGCCGCCAGCGACGTCGATTTGCCGGTGCCGGTGGCGCCGACGAAGATGATGACCCCGCGCTTGGTCATCGCCAGTTCCTTGATGATCTCCGGCAGCTTCAGGTCGTCGACGTTCGGGATGTTGGTCTCGATGCGGCGCAGCACCATGCCGACCAGGTTGCGCTGGTGGAAGGCGCTGACGCGGAAACGGCCGATACCGCGCGCCGAGATCGCGAAGTTGCACTCTTTGGTGTCGAGGAAGTCCTTGCGCTGCTTCTCGGTCATGACACCGAGCACGATGTCGCGGGTGACGTCGGGCGTCAGCGGCGTCTTGGTGATCGGCACCATCTTGCCGTGCAGCTTCATCGACGGCGGCACGCCGGCAGTGATGAAGAGGTCGGAGCCTCCCTTCTGCACCATCACCTTGAGCAGGTCTTCGAATTCCACGTCGTCTTCTCCGGCAGGCTGCGCGCCCGGCCTGTACGTTGTCTGTTAGATCGCGTCCGGGTTCTTGGCGTATTCGCGCGCCACGTCGCGGTTGACGATGCCACTGGCGACCAGCTTCGACAGGTGCTGGTCCAGCGTCTGCATGCCGATCGAACCGCCGGTCTGGATCGCCGAATACATCTGCGCCACCTTGTTCTCGCGGATCAGGTTGCGGATCGCGGGGGTGCCGATGAGGATCTCGTGCGCCGCCACCCGGCCGCCGCCGTTCTTTTTCAGCAGCGACTGCGAAATGACGGCCTGCAGCGATTCGGACAACATGCCGCGCACCATTTCCTTTTCTTCCGCCGGGAACACGTCGATGACGCGGTCCATGGTTTTCGCGGCGGAGGTGGTGTGCAGGGTGCCGAACACCAGGTGGCCGGTTTCGGCGGCGGTCAGCGCCAGGCGGATGGTCTCGAGGTCGCGCATCTCGCCGACGAGGATGATGTCCGGGTCTTCACGCAGGGCCGACCGCAGCGCTTCCGAGAAGCCCAGCGTGTCGCGGTGCACCTCGCGCTGGTTCACCAGGCACTTCTTCGACTCGTGCACGAATTCGATCGGGTCCTCGATGGTGAGGATGTGCTCGTAGCGCGTGGAATTGATGTAGTCGAGCATCGCCGCCAGCGTGGTCGACTTGCCGGAACCGGTCGGGCCGGTGACCAGCACGATGCCGCGGGCGATGTCGGAGATCTGCTGGAACACCTTGCCCATGCCGAGCTGTTCCATGGTCAGGATCTTCGACGGAATGGTCCGGAACACGGCGCCGGCGCCGCGGTTCTGGTTGAAGGCGTTGACCCGGAAGCGGGCCACCCCGGGCACCTCGAACGAGAAGTCGGTTTCGAGGAACTCCTCGTAATCCTTCCGCTGCTTGTCGTTCATGATGTCGTAGATCAGCGAATGGACTTCCTTGTGCTGCAGCGGCGGCAGGTTGATCCGGCGGACGTCGCCGTCGACGCGGATCATCGGCGGCAGGCCGGCCGAGAGGTGGAGGTCGGAGGCGCCGTTTTTGGCGCTGAACGCGAGCAGTTCGGTAATGTCCATGTCGTGGCCGCCGTGCCGTAATGCCTTGAGTGAACGGGGGTTTGTTATTGTTGCGGGCAGCCGATGACATTACCCCCGAGCCCCCGAAGCCCGCAACCGCATGCCCCCCGGACAGGACCCCGATCACAGTCTCGCCGCACGCCTCGCCGCGCTCGACGCGCGCATCCGCGCGGCCTGCCGGCAGGCCGGGCGCCCGGACGACGCCTGCCGGCTGCTGGCGGTCGCCAAGACCCGCTCCGCGGCCGAGATCGCCGCCCTGGCGGCGCTGGGTTGCCGCGACATCGGCGAGAACTACGTGCAGGAAGCCCTGCCGAAAATGGACGCCCTGGCCGGACGGGGACTGCGCTGGCACTTGATCGGTCCCCTGCAGTCGAACAAGACCCGCGAGGTCGCCGCCCGTTTCGACTGGGTCCACAGCCTGGACCGCGAGAAGATCGCCCGCCGGCTGAACGACCAGCGGCCGGACGATCGGCCGCCGCTCGATGTCTGCCTGCAGGTGAACATCGACGACGAGGGCTCCAAGGCCGGGGTGCCGCCGGCGGCGCTGCCCGAGCTGGCGCAGGCGGTGCTGGCCCTGCCCCGGCTGCGGCTGCGCGGCCTGATGACCATCCCGCGCCCGGACCAGCCCGCCGGCGCCGGCAATGCCTATGCGCGCCTCGCGGCGCTGCGGCAGTCGCTGGAAAGCGTCATCGCAGGGCCATCGTTCGCGGGTACCATACAGCCCGCCCGCCACCCCGCCGCACCGGCCCTCGACACCCTGTCGATGGGCATGTCCGACGACTTCGAGCTCGCGATCGCCCACGGCGCGACCTGGGTCCGCATCGGCACGGCACTTTTCGGTCCCCGGGAACGAGTGAACGCATGACCACACAGCAATCCGCCCGCATCGCCTTCATCGGCGCCGGCAACATGGCCGGCAGCCTGGTCGGCGGCATGCTGGCGCGCGGTTTCCGCGCCGGGCAGGTCACCATGACCGACATCAGCGCCGAGCGCCTGCGGCAGCTGGAAACGCAGTACGGCGTCGCCGTCACCGAATCGAACGCCGACGCCGCCCGCGACGCCGACGTGATCCTGCTGGCGGTGAAACCGCAGCAGATGGCGCAGGTCGCCGCCGAACTCGCGCCGGCGCTGCAGGGCCGGCAGCCGCTGGTGGTTTCCATCGCCGCCGGCATCACCATCGCGAAACTGCAGGGCTGGCTCGGTGCCGGCACGGCGGTCGTGCGCTGCATGCCGAACACGCCGGCGCTGGTGCAGGCCGGCGCCACCGGCCTGTATGCCAGTCCGCAGGTGAACGCCGCGCAGCGCGCGCTCGCACAGGCGATGCTCGATGCCGTCGGCATCGCGCTGTGGCTGGACAGCGAGGAGCAGCTCGACGCGGTAACCGCCGTCTCCGGCTCCGGTCCGGCCTATTTCTTCCTGGTCATGGAGGCGATGATCGCCGCCGGCCGCGCGCTCGGGCTCGACGAGAAGATGTCGCGCCAGCTCACGCTGCAGACCGCGCTGGGCGCCGCGCAGATGGCCGTCACCAGTAGCGACGACCCGGCCGAGCTGCGCCGCAAGGTGACCAGCCCCGGCGGCACCACGCAGGCGGCGCTGAATGTGTTCGAATCCGCGCAGCTGCGCGACACTTTCCTGAAAGCCCTGCTGGCAGCGCGCGACCGCTCGCGCGAACTCGCCGGCTAACCGGGATCCACGCCCATGAACGCTCTGGCCGGCATCGGTTTCGATTTTGTCCGTCTCGTTTTCGACATCGCCCTGTTCCTGCTGCTCATCCGGCTGCTGCTGCAGCTGATGCGCGCGGACTTCTACAACCCGATGTCGCAGGCCGTGGTGCGGGCCACCGCCTTCCTCGACCCGCTGCGGCGGACCCTGGGCGCCTGGAACGGCCTCGACATCGCCACCTTCGTCACCCTGATCGTGCTGAAGATGATCCAGGTCACCGTGCTGCTGCGGATGCTGCCCGGCAGCCATTCGCCGGATGTCGGCCTGCTGCTGGCGGTGTCCGGCGTGTCGCTGATCGATCTGCTGGCCGCCTTCTTCTTCTGGGCCATCCTCGCGGTGGTCGTGCTGAGCTGGCTGGCGCCGGACGGCCGCAATCCGGCCACCCAGCTGCTGTGGAGCCTGACCGAGCCGGTGCTCGGCCCCGCGCGCCGCCTGCTGCCGCCACTGGGCGGCATCGACTTCTCGCCGATGCTGGTGATGTTCCTGATCTACGTCGTGCGTGCCTATATGGTGCCGGCCCTGGCCGGCGCCGCCGGCATCCCCGTTTTCCTGTTGTAGGACGACAACCGGATGGCCGCCCGCTGGCAGGGGGACGACCTGCTGCTGGCCGTCTACCTCCAGCCGCGCGCCTCCCGCGACGAAATTGCCGGGCCGCACGGCGATGCGCTTAGAATCCGGGTTGCCGCGCCGCCGGTGGACGGCGAAGCCAATGCCGCGCTGTGCGGCTTCCTTGCCGGGCTGTTCGGCGTCGCACGATCGGCGGTGAACGTGGAGAGCGGCCATACCGGCCGGCGCAAGACGGTACGCATACGCGCCCCCCGCGTGCTGCCTGCCGGAATCGATGTCCCGCCGCGATGAGCGCGGCCGGGAACCCCTGGGAGAACAGGACGTGTCGGAAGCGCAGTTCACCCGCCAGGTGCTGGCATTCAACCAGTGGAAGAAGGACATCATCCGCGAGGCGGTGCGCTTCCGGAACTGGCTGAACGAACACCACCTGATGACCGACGATCTGAAAGAACAGATCGAGGAAGCACTGCAGCAGCTGATCTCCGACCAGATCACCGTCGCCTTCGCCGGCGAGTTCTCGCGCGGCAAGACCGAACTCATCAACGCCCTGTTCTTCTCGCAATACGGTCGCCGCGTACTGCCGTCGACCATCGGCCGCACCACCATGTGTCCGACCGAGTTGTTCTACGACCGCCGGCTCGACAAGTCGTACATCCGTCTGCTGCCGGTGGAAACCCGCGCCAGCAACGTCAGCATCGACAGCTTCAAGCGGCTGCCCGAAAAGTGGCGGCACATCGACCTGGATCCGAACGACCCCGACGCGATGTCGAAGGCGTTCGCCGAAGTGGCGGCCACCAAGATCGTGACGGCGGAAATCGCGGCGAAATACGGCTTCGACACCGATGCGCTGGAACCGGCGGCCGACGGCCGCTTCAGCATTCCCGCCTGGCGCCACGCCCTGATCAGTTTCCGGCACCCGCTGCTGCAGGAAGGCCTGAACATCGTCGACACGCCCGGTCTCAATGCGCTGGGCTACGAACCGGAACTGACGCTGTCGCTGTTGCCGGAAGCGCAGGCCATCATCTTCATGCTCAGCGCCGATACCGGCGTCACCGCCACCGACCTGGAAATCTGGCGCGAGCACATCTCGCACCTGGGCGGCCGGCTGCACAAGGGCCTGTTCGTCGTCATCAACAAGATCGACCTGGTGTGGGGCGACATCGAGGGCGAGGAACACGTCCAGCGCTCGATCGAGAAAATCGTCAAGCTGTCGGCGCAGCAGCTGGGCGTTGTCCCCGGCAACATCATCGCGCTGTCGGCCAAGATGGGCCTGAAGGCGAAGATGGACCGCGACAGCGTCATGCTGGCGCGCAGCCACCTCGACCAGCTGGAAGACCTGATCGCCGGCGGCATCATTGCCGAGAAGGAGCGCCTGCTGCAGGCCACGCTGGTGCGCTCGCTGTTCAGCCTGATCCAGGATGCGCGCGATGCCCTGGGCAACCGCGTGGTGGCGATGCGCGAGCAGAAGGCGGCGCTGACCGAAAACCTCGCCGATTCGCAGAGCCAGCTGGTGGCGCTCACCCGCAAGACGAAGCAGGAACAGCAGTTCTTCCAGCGCGCGCAGATCGTGCTCAAGAGCGGCCGCGCACTGATCGAGAACCGGCTGCCGATGCTGCTCGGCAGCGTCGCGCCCAACCGGTTGCGCGAGCACTACGACGCCGCCCGCAACGCGATGGAACGCAGCTGGACTGCCGGCGGCGTGAACGAAGCCATCGACCAGTTCTTCGCCTCTCTGGAGCAGGACCTGCAGAAACTGGACGGCGAAGCGCAGTCCATGTCCCGGGAAATCCAGAAGTTCTACACCGACTGTCGCGCCGAAGGTCTGATCGGCGACATGAAAGTGCCGGAGTTCACCGCGAAAGAGCAGCTCGAAGCGCTGGAACAGCTGCACACCCAGTCCGGCCGCTACCAGCTGCGGCTGACCAAGCTGGCCTCCGGCCAGGGCAAGGAAGCGGTGCGCTTCTTCAACGCGCTGGCGGAAAAGGCCCGCGATATCTACGTGGCCTCGGGACGCAACGCGCAGCACTGGTGCAAGGACGCGCTGAACCCGGTGATCCAGAAAGCGGTGGCGCGCCGCAACCTGCTGGGCGAGCAGATGCAGCAGCTGGCCTCGCTGTCGCAGGCCGGACAGTCCGGCCAGGAGCGGATCGCCGAGGCCGGCCGCATGCTGGAGGAGCTGCAGCGCCAGTACGGCATGCTCGACCAGAGCCTGGATATCCTGAAACGGCCGGCACCGCAGTTCGCCGCCAGCCGGATCGTCACCCTGGCCTGAAAACAGGCGCCGCCGGCAGGCGGAGAGTTCTTCCCGGGATGCCGGGCCTTCTATAATCGCCGGCTGTTCTTCCTCCCCGGTCCCCACGAGTCGTTCCCTGCCATGCCCGAGGTCATTCCGCCGGATTCGGTCGGCATCGTCGTCCCGCAGACGGCGCATTTCGACCAGCCGCTCGCGCTCGAGTGCAACCGCACGCTGGCGCACTACGACCTCGTGTACGAAACGTACGGCACGCTGAACGCCGACGCCTCGAACGCGGTGCTGATCTGCCACGCGCTGTCCGGCAGCCACCACGCCGCCGGTTATCACTCGGCGGCCGACCGCAAACCCGGCTGGTGGGATGTGTGCATCGGCCCCGGCAAGGCGATCGACACCAACCGCTTCTTCGTCGTCTGTCCGAACAACCTCGGCAGCTGCTACGGCTCCAGCGGCCCCGCCACGGTCAACCCGGAAACCGGTCGCCCCTGGGGCTCGGATTTCCCGCTGGTGACGGTGAAGGACTGGGTGAAGTCGCAGGCGCAGCTCGCCGACCGGCTGGGCATCCGGCAGTGGGCGGCGGTGGTCGGCGGCAGCCTCGGCGGCATGCAGGCCCTGCAGTGGGCGATCGATTTCCCGGACCGCATCCGCCATGCACTGGTGATCGCCTCCGCACCGAAACTGTCGGCACAGAACATCGGTTTCAACGAAGTGGCGCGGCAGGCCATCATCAACGATCCGAATTTCCACAACGGCCACTACTACCAGCACGACACCGTGCCGCGGCAGGGCCTGATCCTCGCCCGCATGGTCGGCCACATCACCTACCTCAGCGACGAGGCGATGAAGCAGAAATTCGGTCGCGACCTGCAGAGCGGCAAGTTCCAGTACGGCTTCGACGTGGAATTCCAGGTCGAAAGCTACCTGCGGCACCAGGGCGAGCAGTTCTCGAAATTCTTCGACGCCAATACATACCTGCTGATGACCAAGGCGCTCGACTACTTCGACCCGGCGCGCGACTTCGACAACAATCTGGTGCAGGCACTGGCCGGCGCGCAGGCGAAATTCTTTGTCTGCTCGTTCACCACCGACTGGCGGTTCTCCCCGGAGCGTTCGCGCGAGATCGTCAACGCGCTGCTGAAGAACCGCAAGCAGGTGGTCTATGCCGAAATCGACGCCCCGCAGGGCCACGATTCGTTCCTGATCGACATCCCCCGCTATACCGATCTGTTCCGCGCCTACATGTCGCGGGTAGCCGGCGAAATCGCCGCCGGGAGCGCCTGACATGCGCAGCGACGTCGAAATCATCGCCCAGTGGATCCGGCCCGGGTCGCACGTGCTCGACCTCGGCTGCGGCGACGGCTCGCTGCTGGCGCACCTGGCCGCCAGCCGCGGCGTGGCCGGCTACGGCATCGAGATCGACCACGATGAAATCCGCGCCTGCATCGGCAAGGGCGTGAACGTCATCGAACAGGACATCGACGGCGGCCTGCGCAACTTCGACGACCAGAGTTTCGATACCGTGGTCATGACCCAGGCGCTGCAGGCCCTGCACAACCCGCACCTGGTGATCGGCGAGATGCTGCGCGTGGGTCGCGAAGCCATCGTCACCTTCCCGAATTTCGGTCACTGGCGCCCGCGCCTGCAGCTGACTTTCCGCGGCCGCATGCCGATTTCGGAATCGCTGCCGCACCAGTGGTACGACACGCCGAACATCCACCTGTGCACGTTCCGCGATTTCGAGATGCTCTGCCGCGACAACGGCTGGCACGTACTCGACCGCCTGGTTGCCGACGGCAACCACCGCGAAGGAACGCTGATGCAGGCTTTTCCCAATCTGCTCGGCGAAATCGCCATCTATCGCCTGACCCGCCGCCAGGCGGGTCAGGCGATTACTTGCCAACACCACGACCGGTGAAAATCGTCCTCGCCACCGGCAATCCCGGCAAAGTACGCGAAATGCAGCAGGTTCTGGCGCCGCTCGGCCATACGGTCGTCGCGCAAAGCGATTACGGCGTGCCGGAGGCCGAGGAAACCGGTCTGTCATTCGTCGAGAACGCCATCATCAAGGCGCGCAATGCCGCACGGCATACCGGCCTGCCGGCCATTGCCGACGATTCCGGCCTTGAGGTCGATGCGCTCGGCGGTGCGCCCGGCATCCATTCCGCGCGCTACGCCGGCGCCACGGAAAAAAGCGATTCCGCGAACAATGCCCGGTTGCTGGCCGAACTCGCGGCACGTCATGTCCGCGATGCAGCCGCCCGCTTCCAGTGCGTACTGGTCTTCATGCGGCACGCCGACGATCCGGTGCCGCTGATCGCGCAGGCGGCATGGGAAGGCCGCATCGTCGATGCACCGCGCGGCAACGGCGGCTTCGGCTACGACCCGCTGTTTTTCCTGCCCGGCGAAAACTGCACTTCGGCCGAGCTGCCGCCGGAACGCAAGAATGCACTGAGCCACCGCGGCCAGGCACTGCGCCAGTTGTCGCTGCTGCTGCGCGCGCAGACTCCGGGCGCATGATCCTGCCGCCGCTGGCGCTCTACGTGCACGTGCCCTGGTGCGTGCGCAAATGCCCGTACTGCGATTTCAACTCGCACGCCGTCGACGGCCTGCCCGGCGGCACCTTGCCCGAGCGCGACTACGTCGCCGCGCTGCTGGCCGACCTGGATGCCGACCTGCCTTACGTGCAGGAGCGCGAAATCGTCAGCATCTTCATCGGCGGCGGCACGCCCAGCCTGTTTTCGCCCGCCGCCTACGAGGCATTGTTCGCCGGGCTGCAGAAACGCCTCCGCTTCTCCGCCGGCATCGAGATCACGCTGGAGGCAAACCCGGGCACCGTCGAGCAGGACAAGTTCCGCCACTATCGCGCGCTGGGCATCAACCGCCTGTCGATCGGCGTGCAATCGTTCTCGCCGGCGCACCTGCAAACGCTTGGCCGCATCCACGGCCGCGAGGAAGCATTGCGTGCTGCCGATGCCGCGCGCAACGCCGGCTTCGACAATTTCAACCTCGATCTCATGCACGGGTTGCCCGGGCAGTCGGTGGCCGACGCGCTGGCCGATCTCGACCAGGCGATCGCGCTCGACCCGACGCACCTCAGCTGGTATCAGCTGACCATCGAACCGAACACGGTTTTCCATACCCGGCCGCCGGTGTTGCCGGTCGACGACGTGCTGGCCGACATCGAGGACGCCGGCTTCGCACGGCTCGCGGCGGCCGGCTTCCGGCGCTACGAAGTCAGTGCCTTCGCCCGCAGTCCGGCGCACGAAAGCCGGCACAACCGCAACTACTGGGAGTTCGGCGACTACCTCGGCATCGGCGCCGGTGCGCACGGCAAGCTGACGCTGCCGGAGCGCGACAGCATCCTGCGCACGCAAAAAACCCGGTTGCCGAAGGACTATCTGGACGCGCTGCGGCGCCTGCCGGTGCGTTTCGGTGCAGCGCCGGTACCGGTTGCCGCACGCGATCGTCCGTTCGAATTCATGCTGAATGCACTGCGGCTGGTCGACGGCGTGCCCGCCGGCTTTTTCCCGGAGCGCACCGGTTGCCCGCCGGAGCGCATCGCCGGCGTACTGGCCGACCTGCGGCAGCGCGGCCTGCTGGAGGCCGGGCCCGACCGCATCGCCTGCACGCCGACCGGCCTGCGCTTCCTGAACGACGCGATCAACGCCTTTGGCTGACCGCGTCGCCGGAAACCCCGCTTACGCGACGCCCTGGTGTGCCTTGCTGATCCGCACCAGCATTTCGCAGCTGCCGTCCGGATGCATGTCTACCTGGATGTCGGCCACTTCGCCGTAGCCTTTCGCGATGCCCTTCATGATGCCGACGGCCAGTGCCGCCATGCGGCGCTGGGAGTTGTATTCGAAACGCAACGTGCTGTCGTCCAGCCTGGTGAAGCGCAACTGCGGTGGCCGCGCATCCGGATTCTTGAGCCGGACGACGCGATGTATCGTGTCTTCGACGTTGAGCAGCAATTCCATGGTGTGCCACTGCGGATCGACCAGCGAGGCATACATGCCCTTGAGGTGCGGCGCGATGAAAATGCCGAAATCCTCCAGCACGGCTTCCGGCGTGGCGCTGGTCATGCGGCAGGCCGTGCCGACCAGCGCGACGATTTCCTCGTCCGGATACATGCGCGTCGGTACGTAGATGGTGTCTTCGCGCCCGGCCTCGCGCAGCAGCGTGCGCCAGGTTTCCGCATTGTGTTTCTCGGTCACGTAGCTTTTGAGCAGGGAAAAAACCACACCGTGCATATTGTTATTCCTTTGCGTGCACCGCTCCGTTGCGGACACCCATTGGGAAGTGGTTCACGGTCCAGGGTCAACGAACACCCGTCTCATGCGCATGAAATTGTGCGCTGTGCACATTTTTCGCTGATTGATTTGTCAGCCGCGGAACATATCCACACAAACCGGCAGGATAACGATTTTCAACGCGCCGGCTGACTGTCGATGAAGCGCAACGCGGCCGTTGCGAACGCCGCCGGCGCCTCGATCATCGGGTAGTGGCCGACACCCGGCAGCCAGCTGAGGGTCGGTTGCTGCAAATCGTGATCCAGCTTCACCGCAATGGCCGGCACGCCGACCGGATCGCGATCGCCCCACAGCACATGCACCGGCCGGTTGAACGCCGAAATCGCGGTGCGCCAGCGATCCCGGTGGATCCAGCGCCGCTCTTCCAGATAGTGCGAAAGCCGGCCCAGCACCGGCTTGCCGCCGTCGCGGACCGTCATCGCCCACAGTTCGTCCAGTTCGGCGTCGAGCTCCCGGCCCGGGGTACCCCACAGCCGCCGCATGTTCAGTTTGTACATGCCGCGTCCGGCCAGACGCGAGAACACCGGTCGCGTCCACTTCAAACGCAACAGGTGCTGTGCCAGGCGCAGGCCGGCCATGTCGTAGTAGAGGCCGGAATTGACCAGCGTCGCGCTGTCGATCTGCAGCGACAACTCGCGATGCGAGTGACGATGGAACAATTCCGTTGCAATCGAGCAGCCGTAATCATGCGCCAGCACGTGTACGTGGCGCAGGCCCAGCGACTGCCATAGCAGCAGCGCCTGTGTCGTCTGATCGATGATCGAATAGCCGTAATGCAGCGGTTTCTCCGAGAAACCGAAGCCGAGGTGGTCGTGGATCACGACCCGGTGCCGTTCCGCCAGTTGCGGCAGTACCCGCCAGAAATCATAGGAAGCGCTGGGAAAGCCGTGCAGCACGGCAATCACCGGCGCATCGCGCGGACCTTCGTCGATCACGAACAGCCGGCGGCCGGCCACCTCGCGGATGCGGCCGCGTTTTTCCCATTCCGCTGCCGTGACGATGGCCATGGACTCAGCCGTTGACGGCGCGGGACGGCGACGACGACGGTTCGCCGAATGCCAGGAAGCGGTGCGTCACCCAGAGGCAGAACACCGCCAGCAGGATGCCGCCGACCACATCGACGAACACATGCTGCTCGGTGGTGAGGGTGGTGGCGGCGATCGCCATTGCCCACAGCGGACCGGCCAGACGCCAGAAAGACCCTGCCGCAGCCAGGCCGATCGCTGCCAGCGACGCCATGGCCACGTGCAGCGACGGAAAACAATTGGTCGGATTGTCGGCCGACAACAGAAAGGCCCACATCGCACGCGTGGCGCCGTCGGCATCGATCTCCGCCAGCGTGCGCCGCGGCAGCTCGTTCGGCATGAAGAAGTACCAGATGCCGGCCAGCGCAGCGCAGATCACGACGGCCCAGAACGCCCGGGCGCCGGTTTCGCTCTGCACCATGAACCACCAGCCGCTGAACAGCAGCACGATGTGCGACATGTAGATCCATACCGTCCATGGCAGGAACGGCACCCAGTCATCCACGGCGGTGGACAACGGCGTGAATGGCGCGAACTGGGGCCATGAACCGGTCAGGGTGTAGGCGAAGTAGAGAAAGAACGCCGCCGGCCAGAAGAAAGCCTTCCGGTTTTCTTCCGTCAGGCGCGGCAGGCGCACCGGCGGCGTTGCGATCATCGATTACTCGCCATGAACGACGACCGTACCTTCGGAATAGGCTCCGTACAGGATCACCTTGGTCTTGCCGTCGACGTGGTGGACCTTGGAAATACGGCCGTTCTTCATCGCGGTGTCCACCGAGCAGTCGCCGGTGGCGAAGGCCCACAGGAACCCGGTGCAGGTGGCCGAACCCTGCTTCGGAGCAGAGTCGGCATCGAGTTTCACGGTGAAGGCCGGCGCCGGGGTCGAGAGGTTGATGTAGCAGCCGGAGAGCAACAGCGAGCCGGCGAGAACCGGCAGCAGGGCGAAGCGCATGGGAGGAATCCTGTGTTGTTGTCGTTGTGCCTTGCAGCGTACCGGCAGCACCGGCACGTCGCCCAACGATAAGGCGCCGGGCCGAACCCGGACAATCCCGGCGCCTGCCGCCAGTCGGCGATTGGCGGCGCACGAACCCGCTGTCGCCTCAGATGCGCCGGCAGAGCAGGTCCCGCACTCCGTGACCGAGTCGCTCGCCACGCGCTTCGAATTTGGTGTCCGGCCGCCAGGCCGGCTGCGGCACATAGTCGCCGGCCGGCGACAGGTTCTGCAGCAGGGGCTCGGCGCGTACCAGCTCCAGTGTCCATTCCGCATAGGGCTGCCAGTCGGTGGCGAAATGGAACAGCCCGCCCGGCTTCAGCTTGCGCGCCAGCAGTTGCAGGAAATCCGCCTGCACGATGCGCCGCTTGTGGTGTTTTTTCTTGTGCCAGGGATCGGGGAAATACAGCTGCAGGCGATCGATCGACGCATCCGGCAGCATCTGCGTGAGCACTTCGACGGCATCGTGCCGCATGACGCGCAGGTTGCGGATCGACTGCTCCTCGATGCCCATCAGCAGCGCACCGACGCCCGGCGCGTGGACTTCAATGCCGAGGAAGTCTTTTTCCGGCTCCGCCTGCGCCATCGCCAGCAGCGACTTGCCCATGCCGAAACCGATCTCGACGACCAGCGCCCGCGACACCACCGCATCGTGGCCGAACAACGCGGCCGACGACACCGGTTGCGGCCGGTACTCGATGCCGAACTGCGGCCAGAGCTCAGCCAGCGCCCGCTCCTGGCCGCGGGTCAGCCGGCCTTCGCGGCGCACGAAACTCTGCACCTTGCGCAGGGGTTTGCCCGTTTCCGGATCGAACTCCGGCGTGTAGACGCTGCTCACCGTCCGCTCTGCGTCAGCCGATCAGGCCCGACGTCGGCGACGACGCACCGCCGTACAGTTTTTTCGGCATGCGGCCGGCCAGGAACGCCTCGCGGCCGGCCTCGACCGCCTTCCTCATTGCCGAAGCCATCAGCACCGGCTGCTGCGCGGCGGCAATCGCCGTGTTCATCAGCACGCCGGCGCAACCGAGCTCCATCGCAATGGCGGCATCGCTGGCGGTGCCGACGCCGGCGTCGACCAGCACCGGCACCTTCGCCTGCTCGAGGATGATGCGCAGATTGTACGGATTGACGATGCCCAGCCCGGAGCCGATCAGCGAACCCAGCGGCATCACTGCGATGCAGCCGATCTCTTCCAGCTGCTTCGCGATCACCGGATCGTCGCTGGTGTAGACCATCACGTCGAAGCCGTCCTTCACCAGCTCCTGCGCGGCAACCAGCGTTTCCGTCACGTGCGGGAACAGGGTTTTCTGGTCGGCCAGCACTTCCAGCTTCACCAGGTTGTGGCCGTCGAGCAGTTCGCGGGCAAGACGACAGGTGCGCACCGCCTCCTTCGCCGTGTAGCAACCGGCGGTGTTCGGCAGGATGGTGTACCTCGATGGCGGGATGTAGTCGAGCAGGTTCGGCTCGCCTTTTTCCTGGCCGATGTTCGTACGCCGTAGCGCCACGGTGACGATTTCCGCGCCGCTGGCCTCGATCGCCGCGCGCGTTTCGTCGAAATCCCTGTACTTGCCGGTGCCGACCAGCAGCCGCGAGGAGAAAGTGCGGCCGGCCAGCGTGAAACGGTCGTTGCTCATGAATATTCCCCGGAACGGATCAGCCGCCGCCGATGGCGTGCACGATTTCCACGCGATCGCCTTCGGCCAGCACGTGCCGGTCGTGAGCGCTGCGCGGCACGATTTCTTCGTTGATCTCGACGGCCAGCCGCTGGCCGGCAAGGCCGAGCTGCCCGATCAGTTGCGCGATCGTGCAACCGGCCGCAACCGCACGCACCTCGCCGTTGACGCGGATGTTCATGCTGCGCCCCGCGTCGCCGCCACAGCGGCCCATGCCAGCCAGAGCCAGCCGACGATGAAGGCCAGCCCGCCGAACGGGGTGATCGCGCCGAGGATCTTCACGCCGCCGAGCGCGAGCACGTACAGGCTGCCGGAAAACAGCACGATGCCGGCCAGAAAGGCCGCGCCCGGACCGTTCAGCGACAACTGCGGCTGCGCGGCGGCGAGCACGCCGGCCAGCAGCAGCGCGAGCGCGTGATACATGTGGTACTCGGCCGCCGTGTTCCAGGTGGCCAGCAGTTCCGGCGCCAGTCGCGCCTTCAGCCCGTGCGCGCCGAACGCGCCGGCCATCACGGCCAGCGCACCGCTGACGGCGCCGGTGGCGATCATCCAGTTCATGGGGATTCCGCAGCAGCAAAGAAAAAGGCCGCGTGATTATACGTCCCGGGTTCAAGGCACAGCGTGTCGGCTTACGCCTCCAGCATGGCCGTCTTCAGCTTCTTCATCGCATTGGCTTCCAGCTGGCGGATCCGCTCGGCGGAGACGCCGTACTGATCGGCCAGCTCCTGCAGCGTCGCCTTTTGCTCTTCACGCAGCCAGCGGCGCTCGAGGATGTCGCGCGAACGGGCATCGAGGGTCGACATGGCGCTGCGCAGGCGATCGGTGCTGTCCTGCTCGCTGTCCTCGTGCTCCAGCACGCGGGCCGGATCCGAGTCCGGCGCTTCCAGGTACTGCACCGGGGCCGGCGGCGCGTCCTCGTCGTCGTCCTGCGGCAGGTCGAAGCTGAGATCGTGCGCATAGAGGCGCCCTTCCATCTCCAGCACCTGCTCGACCGGGACGTTGAGGTCCTGCGCCACCTGGCGGGCTTCCGCCAGCGTCATGCGGCCGACGCGCTTCTTGGCGCCTCGCAGGTTGAAGAACAGCTTGCGCTGCGCCTTGGTGGTGGCGACCTTCACGATGCGCCAGTTCTTCAGGACGTATTCGTGGATCTCGGCCTTGATCCAGTGCACGGCGAACGACACCAGGCGCACACCGATGTCCGGATTGAAACGCTTCACCGCCTTCATCAGGCCGACGTTGCCTTCCTGGATCAGGTCGGCGGTCGGCAGGCCGTAGCCGGTGTAGCCGCGCGCCACGTGCACCACGAAACGCAGGTGCGAGAGCACCAGGTCGCGGGCGGCATCAAGGTCTTCCTCGTCACGATAGCGGCGGGCCAGCACCTGCTCCTGCTCGGCACTGAGCATGGGCACGCTGTTCACGGCGTGGGTGTAGGCCTCCAGGCTGGCGCCCGGCACGGAGAGCGACGGGATGGCCGTCAGCGGCACCGCCAGGGTCCGGGCTCCGGTGGCGGTCGGGGTCGATGCAGTCACAGCACGCATGGTGTGGAACCTCCTCGAATACGGCGCGATTCTAGCACTCGGCCATTTCGAGTGCTAAAGCGCTTCGGAAGTTCCTTATGCCACCCTTGATAATCAATGGGTTGCGTCAGAGGGTCTCGCTGTCCCGCAGATGGCGGCCGACCGCCAGCCAGGCCCCGGCCACCCCGAGCAGGGCTCCCAGCAGCACCAGTTCCAGCGAACCGGTGAAGCCCAGTCCCCGCAGGCTGTAGGTCGAGCCGTAGAGTTCGGCCAGTCGCTGCACCGGGCCGCCCAGCCAGTACACCAGCGCCGCCACCAGCCCGGCCGCCAGCAGCCCGCCGGCCAGGCCGAACCAGAGCCCCGTATAAAGGAAAGGCCGTCGCACATAGGCATCCGTGGCACCGACCAGCCGGGACACCAGCACCTCGTCGCGCCGGTTCTCCACCGCCAGCCGGATGGTGTTCACCACCACCAGCAGCACCGCCAGCACGAACGCGAACGCCAGCGCCTGCGCCAGCCGTTCGCCGATGGCGAGGATCGCGGTGAGTTTCTGCAGCCAGGCACTGTCCAGCTGCACGCTGTCCACCGTCTTCTCCCGCGCCAGCTCCGTCGCCAGCGCCGGCGCTCCGGACACCTGCTTCGGCAGCACCACGATCACGCCCGGCAGCGGATTGCCGTCCACCAGTTCCAGCGCATCGGCATAGCCGGACTGTGTGCGGAATTCTTCCAGTGCCTGCTCGCGGGTGATGACCTGCACGCGCGCGACGTCGTCCCGCTGCCCGATCCGGGTCGCCAGTTCACGCTGCGCGGCGGCGGTCGTCTCCAGTTTGAGGAACAGCGATACCTGCGCCTGCCCTTCGACGCCGCCGGCCAGCAGCCGCAGGTTGTCGATCACCACGTACAGCACGGCCGGCAGGCTGAGCGCCACCGCCAGCACCAGCGCGGTCAGCAACGAGAGGAACGGGCTGCGGCGCATCCGCTGCAGGGCGTCGAGCGCACTCAACCGGTGATGACGGCGCACCGCATCCAGCCGATCGCGCCAGCCGATGCGCAGGGTCGAGGCGCCGCCACGCGCCGGCGCAGCCGCGTTGCGTACCGGCGGGCGCGGCTCAGGCGACATGTCCGAGGTCCTGCACCAGTTCGCCGGCGCGCAACGTCAGCAGGCGATGTCGATAACGGGCGATCAGCGCGAGATCGTGCGTGGCGATCAGCACCGTGGTGCCGACCTGCGCGAACTCGCTGAACAGATCCATGATTTCCGCCGCCAGTGCCGGATCGAGGTTGCCGGTCGGCTCGTCGGCCAGGATCACCGGCGGCCGGTTGACCACTGCACGGGCAATCCCCACGCGCTGTTGCTCGCCGCCGGAAAGATTGAGCGGATTCTGGTTCTCGCGGCCGAGAAGGCCGACCTTGTCGAGCGCCGCACGCACACGGCGCGCAATGTCATCCGGCCGGTAACCGGCAACGATCAGCGGCAACGCGACGTTGTCGAATACCGTGCGGTCGAACAGCAGGTGGTGGTTCTGGTGCACCATGCCGATACCGCGGCGCAACGCGGGAATTTCGCTGCGACCGGCACGCGCCGGATCGATGCCGTTGACGCTCACCGTGCCGCCGGTGGCGCGATCCAGCGCCAGGATCAGTTTCAGTACGGTGGATTTACCGGCGCCGGAATGCCCGGTCAGGAACGTCATTTCACCCGGCGGCAGGGTGAATGAAACGCCGCGCAGCGCCTCGTGCCCGTTCGGATATTTCTTGCCGACGCGATCGAAGACGATCATGGCGGTCAGTCGGTCGCGAACAGTGCGTCGACGAACTCGCGGGCGCGGAATACGCGCAGGTCGTCGATTTTCTCGCCGACCCCGATGTAGCGGATCGGCAACCCGAATTTCTCGGCCAGCGCGAAGACGATGCCGCCCTTGGCGGTGCCGTCCAGCTTGGTCACCACCAGCCCGGTGACACCGGCCGCCTCGTGGAACTCGCGCACCTGGCTGATCGCGTTCTGGCCGGTGCCGGCGTCGATCACCAGCAGGACTTCATGCGGCGCCGACGGATCAATCTTGCCCATCACGCGCTTGACCTTGCGCAGCTCTTCCATCAGCCCGCTCTTGTTCTGCAGGCGGCCGGCGGTGTCGGCGATCAGCACGTCGGCGCCGCGCGACTGCGCCGCCGCCAGCGCGTCGTAGCAGACGCTCGCCGAGTCGGCGCCGGTATGCTGGGCAATCACCGGCACGCCGTTGCGCTCGCCCCACACCTGCAACTGCTCGACGGCCGCCGCGCGGAATGTGTCGCCGGCGGCGAGCAATACGCTGCGGCC
The DNA here is from genome assembly GCA_049323295.1 of Pseudomonadota bacterium. Classification (GTDB taxonomy): domain Bacteria; phylum Pseudomonadota; class Gammaproteobacteria; order Pseudomonadales; family JADFDG01; genus JADFDG01. The sequence continues at coordinate 51,642 of JBMOON010000050.1, read as the reverse complement.
CTCCGCCAGCTGGCGCCTGGCCAGCTTGCCGATGGTGGTCGTCTTGCCGACGCCGTTGACGCCGACCACCAGGACCACGAACGGTTTTTTCTCCGTCGCGACCGCGAGCGGCGCATCCACCGGCACCAGCAGCGCCGCGAGTTCCTGCTTCAGCGCCTCGTAGAGCGCGTCGGCATCGATCAGCTCCTTGCGGCTCACGCGACCGGTAAGGTTGTCGATGATGCGGCGGGTGGCGTCGACACCGACATCGGCCACCAGCAACTGCGTCTCGATTTCCTCGAAGATCTCGTCGTCGATTTCCTTCTTGCCGACCAGCACGTTGACCAGGCCGGTGGTCAGCAGGGCCCGGGTTTTCGCCAGCCCGGTCTTCATGCGACCGAAAAATCCGCCGGCGGCATCGGACGCAGCAGGGACGGACGGGGCGGCGGACGGGTCGGAAACGGTCATGGGCAGCCGGCTGGAGGGCGGAACGCGTGACGGTCGGCGAAGGAAATGCCGCGATGTGTCGCGTTTCACGGGTTGTCGGGCGGGGCGCTATCGTATCATTGGCCGCCATGCGAATCACACCGACCCGTCTCGCCGGCCTCGCCGCCGTACTGCTCCCGTTGTGCCTGCTGCCGGCCCGCGCCGCGGCGACAGCACCGGCATCCGAACTCCGGCTGGCCAACGGCCTGCACGTCATCGTGCAGGAAGACCACCGCGCGCCGGTGGTCATGGTCCAGGTCTGGTATCGCGTGGGAGCCACCCACGAGCCGCCCGGACTGACGGGCATTTCGCACGTGCTCGAACACATGATGTTCAAGGGCACGGCCGATGTCGGTCCCGGCGAGCTGGCGAAACTGGTCAGCCGTTTCGGCGGCAGCCAGAACGCCTTCACCGCCGCGCACTACACCGGTTATTACCAGTACTACGACAAGTCGCGCCTGCCGCTCGCCCTGGCTCTCGAAGCCGACCGCATGCGGCAACTGGTGATCGACGAAAACGAATTCCGCAAGGAAATCGAAGTGGTGCGTGAAGAACGGCGCATGCGCGTCGAGGACAATCCCGTGTCCACCGCCTGGGAGCGCATCCGCGCCGTCGCCCATCTCGGCTCGCCGTCGGGCCAGCCGGTGATCGGCTGGCCGCACGACCTGTCGAACATTTCCGTCGCCAGTCTGCGCGACTGGTACGACACCTGGTATGCGCCCAACAATGCCGTCCTGGTCGTGGTCGGCGACGTGCAGGCCAACGACGTATTCCGGCAGGCCGAACGGCAATTCGGCGCCCTCAAGTCGCGCCGGCTGCCGGTGACGGCGGCGCCGCGCACGCCGGACAACCCGGGATTGCGCGAGATGACGTTGCCGGTGGCGACCCGCGTGCCCACGCTGGCCATGATCTGGAACGTGCCCGGCCTGCAAACCGCCGACCCGAAAGGCAACGATGCCTGGGCGCTGTCGGTACTGGCCGGCGTGCTCGACGGCGGCATGAGCGCGCGTCTGGAAAAGGAGCTGGTGCGCAAACGCAAGATCGCCGCCTCGGCCGGTGCCGGTTACGACGCCCTCGAACGCGGCGACAGCCTGTTCAGCGTGCATGTGGTGCCGGCACAGGGGAAAACGCTGGACGATGCCCGGAAGGCGGTGCGTGAAATGATCTCTGCCCTGCGCGACCAGCCGCCTTCGGATGAAGAGCTCGCACGCGTGAAGGCGCAGGTGGTGGCCGAACTGGTCTACGACCAGGATTCGCTCAGCGGCCAGGCGCAGCTGATCGGCGCGCTGGCGAGCATGGGCTACGACTGGCGGCTGAAGGACAGCTGGGCAGACAACATCCGCAAGGTCACGGCGGCTGACGTGCAGCGCGTGGCGCGCACCTGGCTGGTCGACGAACGGCTCACGACGGCCCGCATCGTTCCCGTCGCCACGAACGACAAGGGCCGCTGACATGCTGCGCAAGATCTTCCGCGACAACACCACGCTGTTCCTGCTGGTCGCCCTCCTGCTGATCGGCGTGTTCGTCGTCTGGCAGCTGGTGCGCCTGGGTTCCGGCGGCGACGGCGCGCACTCCAGCATCGCGTCCATCGCCGCCGGCGCAGCCAGCGTGCAGGAGACGGCAGTCGCTCTCGAGCAGACGCCGGTCAGCCGGCCGAAGCTGTCGCTGCAACGCTGGCAAACGGCTAACGGCGCGCGTGTCTATTTCGTTCCGGCGCCGGAACTGCCCATGCTCGACGTGCGGATCATTTTCGACGGCGGCGCCGCCCGCGACGGCTCGCTGTCCGGCCTCGCGCGTTTCACCAGCTCCATGATCGGCGAGGGTACGCCGGGCCGGTCGGTCGACGAAATCAACAACGGCTTCGAATCGCTTGGCGCAAAATTTTCGGCGGCGTCGTATCGCGACATGGCAATCGCCGAGTTGCGTACGCTTACCGCGCCCGAGCTCCTGACACCGGCCCTTGATCTGTTCACCGACGTGGTCGCTCATCCCTCTTTCCCCGCGGACGCCGTCGAACGCATCCGCGGACAGATGCTGGTCGGACTGCAGCGCGACGAGGAAGAGCCCGGCACGCTGGCTTCCCGCTCGTACATGGCGGCGCTGTACATGGTCCACCCCTATGCCACGCCGTCCGAAGGCACGGTCAGCACCGTCAAGGCCATCCGCGCCGACGAACTGCGTGCTTTCCACCAGCGCTTCTATGTGGCGCGCAACGCAGTGATCGCCATGGCCGGCGCGATCGATCGCGCACAGGCGGAAAAAATAGCCGGACAGATCTCGGCGCAACTCGCCGCCGGCGAACCGGCGCCGGAAATGCCGATACCGCCGGCACCGGCCGGCGGAAACTTCCACGTCGACTTCAAATCGCAGCAGACCCAGATCCTCATCGGCCTGCCGGCATTGCGCCGCAACGATCCCGACGAAGCCGCCCTCGCGCTGGCCAACGAGATCCTGGGCGGCGACGGACTCACGTCCCTGCTGGGCGAAGAAATACGCAATCAGCGCGGGCTCGCCTACTCGGCCGGCAGCAATTTCCAGGCGATGCGCTCGATCGGGCCGTTCACTGTTCGCCTGCAGACCCGCAACGAAGCGGCCGGCGAAGCGCTCGGCGTCGCACTGGCCACCGTACGCCGTTTTGCCAAGGACGGGCCGACGCCGGAGCAGCTGGAAAATGCGCGCCGGCAACTGGTCGGCAGCTATCCGCTGCAACTGGCCGGCAACAGCGCGATCGTCAGCACACTGGGAATGCTCGGCTTCTACGGCCTGCCGGACGATTACCTCGAGCAACAGCTGGCGAAGACCGAGCGACTGACCGCTGCCGAAGTGCGCGATGCCTTCGCGCGCCACGTACCGGTCGACCGGCTGATGGTGCTGACCCTCGGCCCGGAGAAACCGGTGGCGAAAGTCACGCCGCCGAAACCCGGCGCCGCGCCGCGACCGGCGCCGTAACGTTTGCCGTGGCCAACGTCAGGCGCCCGCCCGCCGAACAGAACAGCGTGCAGTTGATCGGCGGGCGCTGGCGCGGCCGCCGCATCCGCTTCGCCGACGGCGAAGGCCTGCGCCCGACACCAGCACGCCTGCGCGAAACCCTGTTCAACTGGCTGATGCACGACGTGCGTGATGCGCGCGTGCTCGATTTGTTCGCCGGCAGTGGCGCCCTCGCCTTCGAAGCACTTTCGCGCGGCGCGCGGCAGGCGGTACTGGTCGACAATTCGCCGGCCGTGTGCAGCCGGCTCACCCGCGAACTTGCCACCCTGGGCGGCGCCGACGCACAGGTGATCCGCAGCGACGCGCTCGCCTTCCTCGCCCGTCCGGCACGACCCGGCGATGCGCCATTCGATCTGGTGTTCCTCGATCCGCCCTATCACCGCCACCTGCTGGCGCCGGCGATGCGCGCGCTCGAAAACAGCGGCCTGCTGGCCCCGCGGGCGATGATCTACGCCGAAGCGGAAACCGCGCCCGGTCACGATGCCGTACCCGCAGGCTGGCGATTGCACCGGCAGCAGGATGCAGGCCAGGTCTGTGCATCGTTGTTCCGGCGGGAGACGCCGTGAATTCCGCGCCGTCGGCTTTCATCGCTCCGCACTGGGCACGCAATCGTCACCTGCAGACCGTCTGGGCCCCGCTCTTCCGTCCGCTCGCGCCGGCACCGCGACGACGCGAGCGTCTGGCGCTGGCCGACGGCGATTTCGTCAATCTCGACTGGGTCGACGCCGGTGACGAAGGCTCGCCGCTGGTCGTGCTGCTGCACGGCCTGGCCGGCAGCGGCGACTCGATCTACATCGTCGGCATGCAGCATGCGCTGCGCTCCGCCGGCATCAGCTCGGTGACGATGATCTTCCGCGGTGCCGGCGGCGAACCCAATCGTCTGGCCCGCACCTATCACGCCGGCGACACGGCGGATCTCGACGCGCTGCTGTCCGGGCTCATCGCGCGCTTTCCGCAACGTCCGCTGGCTGCCGTCGGCTATTCGCTGGGCGGCAACGTACTGCTCAAGCACCTCGGCGAACAGGGCGCGGCATCGCCGCTGCGCGCCGCCTGTTCGGTATGCGCACCGATCACCCTGTCGGTCTGCGCCGACCAGCTGGACGTCGGCCTGTCGCGCATCTACCGGGACCGCCTGCTGCGGGAACTGCTGCACAACCTCGCCGCCAAGGAAACCGCGCTACGCGCGGCCGGCAATCGCACGGAAGCCGAACGCCTGCATGCACTCGGCGACCTGTCGACCATCCGCTCCTTCCGCAGCTATGACGGCCGGGTGATCGCGGCGCTGCACGGTTTTCGCGATGCCGACGACTACTACCGGCAATCTTCGGCGCGTCGTTTCCTGCCGGCGATCGATACACCAACGCTGCTGGTGCATGCGAAGGATGATCCGTTCATGACGCCCGACATAGCACCGCAACGCCACGAGGCGGCGCCGGCGGTACAACTGGCGGTGTCGCCGCACGGCGGCCATGTCGGCTTCGTGCACGGCCTGCCGCATCGGCCGCGCTGGTGGCTGGAAGAAACGATTCCCGCCTGGCTGGCGGAACAGCTGCGCTGACGCGGCCGGTCAGCCCTGCCCGGCTGCTGCGGCCGGCCCCGCGTCGAGTGCGGAAGCGATGATCTCGAGCGGCCCCGGAGAACCCGGCGCGCGGTAACGGGCCTTGATCTCGGCCAGATGCGCCAATGCCTCGCCGCGCACGTAGGGTTCTTCCAGGCAGATGATCTGGTAGATGCCGTAGCGCAGCATTGTTTCCGACAGCAGTCGCTGGTCGCCGGTGTGGGCTGCCGTCGTGTGGAGAAAGGCCGTCCATGACGTGGCCAGCACCCAGAGATTGAGCACCAGCGCCTTCACTTCCTCTTCGCTCGCCTGCACCAGGCCGGCGGCGATCATGCCGTCGTAGATCGCTTTCGCCTGACGCATGGACGAAGTGGCGAATGCACTGTAGCGCGCCCGCAGTACCGGAACCTCGGCAAACAGCTGCTCGAGATCGCGATGCAGGAAACGGAACTCCCACAGGCTGCGGAAAATCGCCTCGAAATAGCCCAGCTTGTCCTGCCAGTTCATCGGCCGCTCGCGCGGCACGTCGAGCAGGCTGGCCATCTCGCTTTCGTAGCGCAGGAACAGCTCGAAAATGATCTCGCCCTTGTTGCGGAAGTGGTAATAGAGATTGCCCGGACTCATGTCCAGGGCCTGCGCGATGTGATTGGTGGTCACGTTGCGCTCGCCGCGCTCGTTGAAGAGCCGGAGGCTGGTCAGCAGGATGCGGTCGCGGGTTTTCATGGAATCGGGCGGGACCACGCTGCGGCGGAAAGGCGCGACAGGACAAGAACGTGGCCTGTGCATTCGTTGACAGTCTAGAGCAATTACTCTAAAACCCCAAGCCAGCCGGGCGGGACGCCGGCACCGCCCATCCATTCCATTCCCGGTGGCTTCGTCATGCACGACCCCTCCCACGACAGCGGCCGGCGCGACTTCCTGCGCGGCACACTGACCATGCCCGTTGCCCTCGGCGCCTCGATCGGCGCCGCTGCCTGGCTGACCGGCTGCGCCCGCGAACCGGCCGTGGCCGAAGGCTTCCGTTTCCTGCGGCCACAGGACCTGCCGATGCTGGAGCGCCTGCTGCCGGCGGTCGTCGGCAGCGCGGCACCGTCCGAGCCGCAGGCACGCACCGCTGCCGTCGCCGCCGCCATCCGCTCCTACGACCGCCTGCTGGCCGATACCTCGCCGGAGGTGCGCAGCGTTTTCATGCCGCTGTTCGATCTGCTGACGATGGGACTCACCCGCGGCCCGCTGTTCGGCGTCTGGAGTTCCTGGCGCGAGGCCGACGAAGCCGCAGCGGCCCGCATGCTCGACGAATGGGCCGGCAGCTCCACCGAATTCATGCGCGGCGCCTACAACGGCTTCGTCGCCTTCACCACCATGGCCTGGTATCTCGATCCTGCCGGCCACGCAGCAGCCGGTTATCCCGGTCCGCCGCGCAAGATCGTCGCCGATACCGCCGTCTGAACCGGAGTCGCACCACATGTCGCTGAACGAAATGGAAATCCGCGTGCCCGACCCGTGGCGCACGGGACTCGCCTCAGGCTGGAACGTCGTCAACGCGTCGACACTGGAACAGGATCTGACCGTCGAGGCGGATGTCGCGATCGTCGGCACCGGCGCCGGTGGCGGCACCGCTGCCGAAATCCTCGCCGCCGCCGGCCTGCACGTGGTGATGATCGAGGAAGGAATGCTGAAGACTTCCGACCAGTTCAATCTCGACGAACGCGAGGCTTATCGCGATCTCTACCAGGACGGCGTGGCGCGGGCGACAAAAGACGGCGCGATCGGCATCCTGCAGGGTCGCAGCGTCGGCGGCACCACCACCGTGAACTGGACATCGAGCTTCCGTACACCGGACGAAACGCTGAAGCACTGGGCCGATCGCTTCGGCGTGCGCGGCGTATCGCCAACGGAAATGGCGCCATGGTTCGAGCGCATGGAGCAGCGGCTCAACATCCACAAATGGGAAATGCCGCCCAACACCAACAACCACATCCTGCGTGCCGGCTGCGAAAAACTCGGCTTCTCGTGGGACGTCATTCCGCGCAATGTCAACGCCTGCTGGAATCTCGGCTATTGCGGCATGGGCTGCCCGGTGAATGCCAAGCAGTCGATGCTGGTCACGACCATCCCCGGTGCGCTGGCCAACCGGGCACAGCTCTTCTGGCGTTTGCGCGCGGAACGCGTCGCCCTGCAGGGCGATCGCGCAACCGGCATCGATTGCGTCGCACTCACCGCCGACGGCCAGTCGACCACCGGGCGCAAGGTTACGGTGCGCGCCCGGCACACCGTGCTCGCCGGCGGCGGCATCAACACGCCGGGCCTGATGCTGCGGTCGGCGCTGCCGGATCCGCACGGACGCATCGGCAAACGCACGTTCCTGCACGTGGTGCCCGGCTCGCTCGCGCAGTTCCCGGAATCGGTCGATCCGTTCTACGGCGCACCGCAATCGGTCTATTCCGATCACTTCCAGTGGCAACACGTGGCCGACGGCCCGATCGGTTTCAAGCTGGAAGTGATGCCGATGCATCCGGGGCTGGCGGCAACGCTGCTGTCCGTACACGGCGAACGCCAGGCCGAAGACATGCGGCAGCTGCCGCGCACCAACGGCATGGTCGCCCTGCTGCGCGACGGTTTCCATGAAGAAAGCATCGGCGGCAGCGTCGAACTGACCGACTCCGGCGCGCCGGTCCTCGATTACCCGATCAACGATTACCTGCTCGACGGTGCGCGCCGGGCGCACGACGCCATGCTGCAGATCCAGTTCGCCGCCGGCGCCACCCGCGCCCGCGCCGTCACCTCCGATGCCCGCTGGCACGACAGTCTGGCCGCCGCCCGCGAAGCGTTGGCCGGATTCCGCTACCGGGCACAGCACGTCAAGCTGGCGTCGGCCCACGTGATGGGCGGCAGCTGCATGAGCGAGGACGACAAGGTCGGCGTCTGCGACAGCCGCGGCCGCGTGCATCGCCTCCGCGATCTGTCGGTGTTCGACGGCTCGCTGTTCCCGACGTCGATCGGTGCCAACCCGCAGCTGTCCATCTACGGGCTGGTCGCCCGCCTGGCCAGCGCACTGGCCGCGGAACTGAAGCCGGCCTGACGCGCCCACCGGCATCCGGCGCCGCGCGGCCTGCCCGCCCGGCGCCGGATGCGCTACCATCCCCGGGCCATCAACAGCCCCCGTGCCCGCCATGCAGAATCGCGTCGTCTATCCAGGCACCTTCGACCCGATCACCAATGGCCATCGCGATCTCGTCGAGCGTGCGGCGCGCATGTTCGACCACGTCGTCGTCGCCATCGCCGACAGCCAGAAGAAGAACCCGTTGTTTTCGCTCGACGAGCGGGTGTCGCTGGCGCGCGAGGCACTGGCACACATTCCGAATATCGAAGTGGTCGGCTTCAACAAACTGCTCGCCCATTTCGTCCGCGACTGCAACGCCAACGTCCTGTTGCGCGGCCTGCGCGCAGTATCCGACTTCGAATACGAATTCCAGCTGGCCAACATGAACCGGGCGCTGGCGCCGGAAATCGAAACGGTGTTCCTGACGCCGGCCGAACACCTGTCGTTCATTTCGTCGAGCCTGGTGCGCGAGATCGCCCTGCTCGGCGGCGACGTCCACCAGTTCGTTCCGGCCAACGTCGTTACGGCGCTGCAGCGCAAGAAGCGCTGAGCGGAAAACATCGTGGCGCTGCGCATCACCGACCAGTGCATCAACTGCGACGTCTGCGAGCCGGTCTGCCCCAACCAGGCAATTTATCCGGGCGAGTCGATCTACGTGATCGACCCCGACCGCTGCACCGAATGCGTGGGCCACTTCGACGAACCGCAGTGCGTCGTCGTATGTCCGGAGGACTGCATACCGAAAGACCCGGCGCACGACGAGTCGCCGGCGCAGTTGCTGGAAAAATACCGTCGCCTGACCGATACGAAGCAGTAAAACAACAATAAACCGCTGCCGGAGCGCAGCCGGAGTTTCGTCATGTCGATCATGCAGGCCGGGCACGCAGCATGGCGTGCCGCTTTTGTCGCCTGTTTCCTCTGGATGCCGGTCATGCCGGCATACGCGGCCGGGCCGGCCAAGGCCGCCATCGCCAGCGCCCATCCGCTCGCCACCGCCGCCGGCATGGAAGTGCTGGCGGCCGGCGGCAACGCCTTCGATGCTGCAATCGCGGTATCGGCAGCGCTGGCCGTAGTCGAACCCTACGGCTCCGGACTCGGCGGCGGCGGATTTTTTCTGCTGCACGATGAGCGGACCGGCAAGGACGTCGTCCTGGATGCGCGTGAAACCGCGCCGGCGCAATCGGTGCCGGAGATGTTCCAGAACAACAAGGGCGAAGTGGTCGCCGACTGGGCAACCAACGGTCCGCTCGCGGCGGCCATTCCCGGCACGCCGGCCGCACTCGTGCATCTTGCGTCACGCTACGGCGTGCTGCCGCTGTCGGCCAGCCTGAAGCCGGCGATCCGCCTGGCACGCGAAGGTTTCCCTGCCGACGAGCGTTACCGGCAGATGGCGCGCCTGCGACTGGAAGTGCTGCGCCGCTTCGCCGAAACCTCACGTACCCTGCTGTTCAAAGGCGACGTACCGACCCTTGGCACGCTGATTCGCCAGCCGGAGCTCGCCGGCACCCTGGAAATGCTGGCAGAGAAAGGCCACGGAGGCTTCTACTCCGGCGAATTCGCCCAGCGTCTGGTCGACGCCATCTCCGAAGCCGGCGGCATCTGGACCACCGCCGACCTGAGCAACTACGCCGTGATCGAGCGGGCACCGCTGACTGTCCACTACCGTGGTGCCCGCATCACTACCGTGCCGCCGCCGTCGGCCGGCGGCATTGCCCTGATCTCCATGCTCAACATGCTCGATGCCAGCGGCTATGCCGCTGCGAGCGGCACCGTGCGCGACCACCTCGTGGTCGAGGCGATGCGGCGCGCATTCCGCGATCGCGAGCTGTTCCTCGGCGATCCGGATTTCGTTCAGGTACCGGTAACCGAGCTGGTTTCCGTCGAACACGCGAAGAAACTGGCAGGGTCGATAAACCGCATACGTGCAACGCCGAGCGCCGATCTCGGCGCAGCCGTCGCTCCGTCGAACCAGGGCGCGAATACCTCGCACCTGTCGATACTCGATCGTGCCGGCAACCGCGTCGCCGCCACGCTCAGCATCAACCTGCCGTTCGGTTCCGGCTTCACGGTGCCCGGCACCGGCATGCTGCTCAACAACGAGATGGATGACTTCGCATCCGCGCCCGGCACGCCGAACGCATACGGCCTGCCGGGTTCGACCGCGAATGCGATCGCGCCCGGGAAACGCCCGCTGTCTTCAATGACACCGACCTTCCTCGAATACAACGATCGGGTGGCCATACTCGGCTCGCCCGGCGGCAGCCGGATTCCCGGCATGGTGCTGGTGAGCCTGCTGGCCCTGCTCGATGCGAAGGACCCTGTCGAGGTGCTCGCCGCACCGCGTTTCCACCACCAGTACCTGCCGGACATCGTCGAGGCGGAACCGGAATATTTCGGCAGCAACGCCGCCCGCGAACTGCGCGCGCGCGGACACACCGTGCGCTCGACCGGCCGCAACTACGGCAACGCGCAGGTGGTGTTGTGGGAGAAAACGTCAGGCCGCGTCAGCGCGACCAGCGATCCGCGCGGCGTCGGGCTCGGAATGACCCAGTGAGGTCGCCGCGCGGGAAAAAAACGACAGCGGGCTGAACGCTCAGCCCGCGTTGGCCGCGGCCGAAGCGTCAGACGTTGCGTCTTCGAGTTCCTCGTCTGCCGCCATGCGCTCGTGCTGCGCCGGCGTACAGCCCAGACAGCGGAAAAAAGCCGCTTTGCCCGGCTTGCCGATCCATGCCTTGGCGACCGCGCCGGTGTTGCCGCCCAATACGGAGAACGGCAACGAAACTGCCGTCACGCCAACACCAAGCACCGTCCCGACGATCAGGAACGGACGCGCCACGAATGTGTCGAGGAACATGGCGCCCGCCGTCGGCCGCGATTCGTCGAAAACTTCCTCGGAAATCTGGTCTGCCTGTGCGGCGTTCGGCAGCATGGCGCCCGCCGCGAGCGTGGCGGCCAGTGTCATTGCCAGCAACTTGTTGCCCTTCACCATGGGATGACCCTCGTGTGACCTGCGTGGTTTGCGTTGTTGTTGTAGGCCCCGGACCGGGACAGTTAAAGTATTTTCGTACTTTACGCGTTAAGTGGCTAATCTGAAAGCCTTTTGTCGGGGATTAGCGCTGGCACAGCGGGCAGTGGACGGTGGATCGGCCACCGATCCGGGTCTCCTTCAGGGGCGAGCCGCAGGCCAGGCATGGCTGACCACCCCGCCCGTAGGCCCGGAGTTCGATCCGGAAATAGCCCGGCTTGTCCTCGCCGGCAGCAAAATCGCGCAGGGTGGTGCCCCCGGCACGGATGGCCGCCTCCAGTATCCGGCGAACCGCGGCCAGCAATCTGCCGTATTCCTCACGACTCACCCGACAGGCCGCCCGTCCCGGCCGGATGCCGGCCTCGAACAGCGCCTCATTGGCATAGATGTTACCGACCCCGACGATGACCCCGTTGTCCATCAGGAAGGACTTCACCGGCCCCCGCCGGCGGCGGGACAAGGCATGCAGATAGCCGGCGGTACAGGACTCGTCCCAGGGTTCCGGTCCGAGCTCCCGCAACAGCGGGTGCTCCGCCGGATCCCCCTCCACCCACAGAAAGCAGCCGAACCGGCGCGGATCGGCATAGCGCAGCGTCGTTCCGCCGGCGACCTCGATGTCGATGTGCTCGTGCTTTTTCGGCGCTTCCGGCCGATGCACCACGCGAAAGCGGCCGGACATGCCCAGATGAACCAGCAGGGTGCCGTTCGCGGTTTCGATCAGTATGTATTTGGCCCGGCGCACCACGCGCCGCACCCGCACGCCGTCGAGACGGGCAGCCAGATCGGCGGGCACCGGCCAGCGCAACCGGGTATCGCGCACGGCGACGCGGCGGATGCGTTTCGCTTCCAGGAACGGGCGCAGGGCGCGCACCGTCGTTTCCACCTCGGGCAATTCCGGCACCGGCTTTCTCCTGCATGCGGCTCCACGCATCGTAACGCGAACACACGGCAGTCGCCGGAAACGAAAAAGCCCGGCTTCTGCCGGGCTTTTCTGCATCGACGCTGTGCGTCGGGCGTATTACTTGATCTTGCCTTCCTTGAAGACCACATGCTTGCGCACGACCGGATCGTACTTCTTGAACTCCATCTTGTCCGGCGTGTTCCGCTTGTTCTTGTCGGTGGTGTAGTAGTAGCCGGTGCCCGCGGTGGACACGAGCTTGATCTTTTCACGAATGCCCTTGGCCATGACTCACGCTCCTCAAACTTTCTCGCCGCGACCACGAAGGTCGGCGACAACCTGGTCGATGCCGACCTTGTCGATCACGCGCAGGCCGTGCGAGGACACGCGCAGGCGGACGAAGCGCTTTTCGCTTTCCAGCCAGAAACGGTGATAGTGCAGGTTCGGCTCGAAGCGACGCTTGGTCTTGATGTTCGAGTGCGAAACGCTGTTGCCGACGATGGGCTTCTTGCCGGTTACCTGGCAGACCTTGGACATGACACGAATCTCCGAAACACGTGCCCCGGCGGCTGGCGAATCGCGCTTCCGTCCGCAATCGGGACGGGGGCCGGGCACAAAGGGACGCGATTTATACCCGAAAAGCTCCCCCCGTACAACGCCGCCGGCAGCCCCGGAAACGCCCGGCGGCCTAGAGCAGCCCCCGCTCGGCAAAGCTGACCGGCTCGCCCTCGCCAACCACCACATGGTCCAGTACCCGCACATCCACCAGGGCCAGCGCCTCGCCCAGCCGGCGCGTGATCTGGCGGTCCGCCAGACTCGGCTCGGCGACACCGCTGGGGTGATTGTGGGCAAAGATCACCGCCGCCGCGTTGTGCGCCATGCACTCGGCCACCACCTCGCGGGGGTACACGCTGGCACCGTCGATGGTGCCGCGGAACAGCTCGCGAAAAGCAATCACCCGGTGCTGGCTGTCGAGGAACAGACAGCAAAACACTTCGTAGCGCAGGTGTCGCAGGCGGGCAGTGAGGAAACGGCGGGTCTGCGCCGGATTGGCCAGCACATCGGTCCGGACCAGGCCCTGCTCCAGACAGCGCCGGGCCATTTCCAGTACGGCCACGAAACGGGCCGCCCGCGCCGGCCCCACCCCGGGCAGACCGGCCAGTGCCGCCGGTTCGCGCTCGATGAGCGCCCGCAGCCCGCCGGCGGTGTCGATCAGCTCGCGGGCCAACTGGGTCACCGGCCGGCCCGCCGTGCCGGTACCCAGGAAGACCGCCAGCAATTCGTCATCGGACAGGTTGCGCGGACCCGTGGCCAGCAGCCGCTCGCGCGGACCGGCCGCCGAGGGGTCGAGCGGCCAGGATCCGGGTAGTGGCCGGCCGGGAGCCCGGGGGCCATTGACGTTAGCAGGCATTTACCAACCCCCTACGCACCATCCCGCAGGCGGTGCTATCTTTTCCGTCCCTCGTACGGCGACGGCCTGTCGCCCCGGTCAGGACCCCATTCACCATGCATCGGCTGGCCAACCGGCGAATCCTGCTCGGCGTAACCGGCGGCATTGCCGCCTACAAAAGCGCCGAACTCGTCCGCCTGCTGAAAAAGGCCGGGGCCGAAGTGCGTGTGGTGATGACCCGCGGCGGTCAGGCCTTCATCACACCGCTTACCCTGCAGGCGCTGTCCGGCAATCCCGTGCACACCGACCTGCTCGACCCGGCCGCCGAAGCGGCCATGGGCCACATCGAGCTCGCCCGCTGGGCCGATCTCGTGCTGGTCGCCCCGGCGACGGCCGACTTTCTCGCCCGGCTGGCCGGCGGCAATGCCGACGACCTGCTGACGACGCTCTGCCTGGCCACGGCAGCACCGATTGCCGTGGCTCCGGCCATGAACCAGGGCATGTACCGCGACGCCGCCACGCAAGCGAACCTGCAGACGCTCGCCACGCGCGGCGTGCACCGTCTCGGGCCCGCCGACGGCGATCAGGCCTGCGGCGACGTGGGTCCGGGACGGATGCTGGAGCCGGCGGAAATTGCAGCAGCGGCCGCGAAACTCTTCCAGAGCCGCCTGCTCGACGGCGTGCGCGTCCTGATCACGGCAGGCCCGACGCAGGAAGCCATCGATCCTGTGCGATATATCAGCAATCACAGTTCCGGGAAGATGGGCTACGCCGTCGCCCGCGCCTGCGTCGATGCCGGCGCGCTGGTCACGCTGGTCAGCGGCCCGACCCGGCTGCCGACGCCGGAACGCGTCGAGCGCATCAACGTCGTTTCCGCGCAGCAAATGCACGATGCCGTGCTCTCACGCATCGCGGATACCGACATCTTCATCGGCACCGCAGCCGTCGCCGACTATGCACCGGTCGACTGTGCCGAGCAGAAAATCAAGAAAAGCGCCGAGGAAATGACGATCCGCCTGAAACGGAATCCGGACATCATCGGCGCCGTGGCCACACATCCCGACAAGCCGTTCACCGTCGGTTTCGCCGCCGAAACGAACGATGTCGTCGCCTACGGGCGCGACAAGCTCGAACGCAAGAAACTCGACATGATCGTTGCCAACGATGTCAGCAATCCGGCCATCGGCTTCAACAGCGACGACAATGCCGTCACCGTTATCTGGCACGCCGGACACCGCGAGCTGCCGATGGCCGGCAAACCGCAGATCGCACGGGCACTGGTCGAGCTGATCGCTGCCCGCCGCTCCCGCTGAACGGACACCACTCTCTCCCGGAACACACGAATGAAGAAGTCGCTGCAGGTAAAAATCCTGAATCCGCGCATCGGGCGCGAGTTTCCTCTGCCGTCCTATGCCACCGAAGGTTCGGCCGGCATGGATCTGCGCGCCTGCCTCGAATATCCGGTGACCCTGCAGCCGGGCGCCACGCATCTGGTACCGACGGGCCTCGCCATCCATCTCGAGGAAACCGGGCTCGCCGCCGTGATCCTGCCGCGCTCCGGACTCGGGCACAAACACGGCCTGGTACTCGGCAACCTGGTCGGACTTATCGATTCCGATTACCAGGGCGAACTCATGGTGTCCTGCTGGAACCGCAGCGGCATCGCCTATACCGTCAGCCCGGGCGAGCGGATCGCCCAGCTGGTGATCATTCCCGTGGTGCAGGCACAGCTCACCGTCGTCGAGGCGTTCACGTCCAGTGAGCGCGGCGCCGGCGGCTTCGGCCACACCGGACATCACTGAAGCAGCGGCCACACCCGCAAACGACAGGAAAGCAGCGCAGACATGGTCAAGAAAACCGCGACGGAAGCCGCAGAGAAACCCGCGAAGAAAGAAAAGGCAGCAAAGACAGCAGGCAACGGCGATCGTCAGGTCGGCGGCCTGTTCCATTACACGCTGATTACTGCCATTGCCTGCATCGTGGTCATTGCGCTCGGCGCGATGACGGTAAAGACGTATATCCTGGACAGCAGCGCGGCCATCTACGGCGAGCGGCTGGCGAATGCATATGCTCGCCAGTACACCGGTTTCTTCAACCAGTTTTTCTCGCAGTCTTCGCGACAGCTGGGCAGCATCGCCGCATCGACACAGGTCGTAGGGGCAATCTCCGGCGGCGACACGGCGGCCCTGCAGCAACTGGGTGAAACCCTGTCAGCATCCATGGTCGGCAAGTCCCGCGTCTTCCTCATGACCAACAGCATGCCGCTCGCCGACATCCCGCTGGGATTTACCGCCCAGAACATGGTTGAACGCCTGCGGCGCGGCGAGGCCATCGAGGCAGAGATCATTCCACTGAAGGAACAGCCGTTGCTTTTGCTGGCGGCACCGATCCGCAATGCGGGCGGCCAGACGATCGGCGTGCTGCTCGCCGGCTTCGATCTCGCCGAAGTCAGCGCCAACCTCAAGGCCTTCGACGGCGCAGCGGGCTACATGTCGATGCTGCAGCGCATCGAGGAAACCGGCGAAGAGAAATCGGTCCTCTCGCATGGCGACAGGGGCCATGAGGGCA
The DNA here is from genome assembly GCA_049323295.1 of Pseudomonadota bacterium. Lineage (GTDB taxonomy): Bacteria > Pseudomonadota > Gammaproteobacteria > Pseudomonadales > JADFDG01 > JADFDG01. The sequence goes on along the minus strand of JBMOON010000050.1, from coordinate 35,647 downwards.
GCCCTTACCATGCCGAGACGACGACGATCCACCCGAACATCCGTGTCGTCTTTCACCTGAATCCCATGACGGTGAAGACGGGTACACGGGACCTGTTCCTGCTGGCGATGGCCGTCATCGCCGCACTGGTCGCGGCCGCGGTTTTTGTCAGCCACCTGCTGTTGCGGCACGCACTGGTGCGCAACGCCGCCATGCTCCAGCAATACGCGGAAAGCCTGCTGCGCCGCGCGGCACGACCGGCCGGCATCAGCTTCAACATCGATATTTTCGACGACGTCGCCAAGACACTGGGAAGAAGCGTCGGCAACAATGCCGTGGCAGCCCCCGCACCGGCCGCCACCCCGGCAATGGCTCCCGCGCCGGCACGCAAGTCGCGCACCGACACCATCGACGTCGAAATGTCGGACGAAGACGCAGCCATTCTCGACGGCGGCCAGGAGTCGTCAACGGCCAGCCTGTCGCCGGAAATCTTCCGCGCCTATGACATCCGCGGCGTGGTCGGCAAAACGCTGACCGAGGAAACCGTTCGACTGATCGGCCGGGCACTGGGTTCGGAATCGATCGACCAGGGACAAAAAACGGTCTATGTCGGTCGTGACGGGCGCCTTTCCGGCCCGCAACTGATGGCTGCGCTGACCGACGGTCTCGTCTCCACCGGCTGCCGCGTCATCGATCTCGGCATGGTGCCGACGCCGCTGGTCTACTTCGCCTGCGCCAATACGGCCGTGAAATCCGGCATCGTGCTCACCGGCAGCCACAACCCGGCCGACCATAACGGCCTGAAGATGGTCATCAACGGCGAAACCCTGGCCGACGCCCGCATCCAGGCGCTCAAGGAGCGCATCGTCAAGAACCAGTTCCGCGAGGGCAAGGGCTCGAAGGAAACCCTCGACATCGCGCCAAAATACGTCGCGCGCATCAAGGAAGATGTCGTGCTCGCCCGGCAGATGAAGATCGTTGTCGACTGCGGCAACGGCGTTGCCGGCGCCATCGCGCCGGGCCTGCTGGCCGGGATCGGCTGCGAGGTGATCCCGCTGTATTGCGAGGTCGACGGCAACTTCCCGAATCATCACCCTGATCCGAGCAAGCCGGACAATCTCAAGGACCTGATCGCGAAAGTGGCCGAAACGAAGGCCGACTTCGGCGTGGCCTTCGACGGCGACGGCGACCGCATCGGCGTGGTGACGCCGCAGGGCAAGATGATCTACCCCGACCGCCTGATGATGCTGTTCTCCCGCGACCTGCTGATGCGCAGCCCGGGTGCCGACATCATTTTCGACGTGAAGTGCACCCGCGACCTGGCGACCGTGATCAGCGAAAACGGCGGCCGCCCGCTGATGTGGCGCACCGGCCACTCGCTGATCAAGGCCAAGCTCAAGGAGACCGGCGCGGCACTGGCCGGCGAAATGAGCGGCCACATTTTCTTCAACGACCGCTGGTTCGGCTTCGACGACGCCCTGTATTCGGCTGCCCGCCTGCTGGAAATCCTGTCGCTGGAAGTCGCCTCGATCGACGAAGTATTCGCCGAATTCCCGTCCAATGTGTCGACGCCGGAACTGCAGATTCCGGTGCCGGAAGCCAACAAGTTCCGCATCATCGAGCAACTGCAGAAACAGGGGAACTTCGGTGACGGCAACATCACCACCATCGACGGCGTGCGTGTCGACTATGCCGATAGCTGGGGCCTGGTTCGCGCATCCAACACTACGGCCACGCTGGTCTGCCGCTTCGAGGGCCGCACCCAGAAGGATCTCGATAACGTGAGCGGCACCTTCCGCGAACAACTGCTGAAAATCGACTCTTCCCTGAGCATCCCGTTCTGACCGATTGCCGCCCATGACGACGACCAGCCCGACCCCCGACAGCATCGCCCGCGTACTGACCGAGGCGCTCCCCTACATCCAGCGCTTCGCCGGCAAGACCTTCGTGGTCAAGTACGGCGGCAACGCGATGGTCGACGATGCGCTCGAAATGAGCTTTGCGCGCGACATCGTGCTGCTGAAAGCAGTCGGCATAAATCCGGTGGTCGTGCATGGCGGCGGCCCGCAGATTTCCGACTTGCTCAAGCGCATCGGCAAGGAGTCGCACTTCGTGGACGGCATGCGGGTCACCGACACCGAAACCATGGACGTGGTGGAAATGGTGCTTGGCGGCCAGGTGAACAAGTCCATCGTCAATCTGGTGAACCGTGCCGGCGGCCGTGCCGTCGGCCTGACCGGCAAGGACGGTCACCTGATCCGCGCGAAGAAACTTTTCATCACCAGGCAGAATATCGATGCGCCGCAGAATACAACGCCGGAAATCGTCGACATCGGCCATGTCGGCGAAGTGGTATCCGTCGACACTTCGGTGATCGACATGCTGGTGCAGTCCGACTTCATTCCGGTGATTGCCCCCGTCGGCGTCGACGGACAGGGCATCTCCTACAACATCAACGCCGATCTGGTGGCCGGCAAGGTCGCGGAAGCGCTGGAAGCGGAAAAACTGCTGCTGCTGACCAACGTGCCCGGGATCATGGACCGGCAGAAGAACATTCTCACCGGGCTGACGCTGGCCGATGTCGATGCGCTGGTCGCCGACGGCACCATCTACGGCGGCATGCTGCCGAAGATCCAGTGCGCGCTGGACGCGGTGGCCGGTGGCGTGCGCAGCGCACACATCATCGACGGCCGCGTCATGCATGCGGTCCTGCTGGAAATATTCACCGATCGCGGCATCGGCACCCTGATCACAGGGAACGCCTGACCGCCGGTCATGAACGAACGCCCGACATCCGCCAATCACAGGGACGGCAGCACCGTGCGCGAAAACCGAATCTCCCGGCGTCAGCACATACTGCAGTGCCTCGCCCGGATGCTGGAACAGGATCCCGGCGCCCGCATCACCACGGCGGCACTGGCGCGCGAAGTCGGCGTGTCGGAAGCAGCGCTGTACCGGCATTTCCCCAGCAAGGCGAAGATGTTCGAGGGGCTGATCGAATTCATCGAGGAAACCCTGTTCACCCGCACCAACCGCATCGCGGCCGAAGAGCCGCAGGCGGTGCTGCAACTGGAAAAGAGCCTGACGCTGCTGCTGGGATTCGCCGAACGGAATCCGGGCATCTCCCGGCTGCTGACCGGCGACGCACTCACCGGCGAAACCGACCGGCTGCATCAGCGGATCGGCCAGGTGCTGGAAAAGTTCGAGATGCAGTTGCGGCAGATCATTCGCGAGGCGGAGGCCCGCGAAGGGCTGCGTCCCACCATCACTGCCGCGTCGACCGCCAATCTGCTGATGGCGGTCGCCGAGGGGCGCATCGCGCAGTTCGTGCGCAGCGGGTTCAGGAAGCTGCCGACCGAGCAATGGTCGGAACAGTGGGCTCTCGTATCCGGCCAGCTGTTCTACCGGCCCTGAAGAAAGCTACTGCTTTGCCGGGGCGGCGGGAGCTGCCGGTGCCGTCGGCGCGGCAGCAGGCGCCGCGGCGGCCGGCGCCGGTTCCGGCGGCAGTGCCTTGTCCGGATAGATCACGTTCAGGCGCTTGATTACCAGCGTGAAATCGTCGCGGATCTTCTGCTGGTCGCGTTCGTAGCCCTTGATCTCTTCTTCATGCACGGCAATGCGCCGGTTGATGTTGTCGAGGTTGGCCTTGGTCTGGGCCGACACCGGCTGGCCGCTGCGCTCAAGGCGCGCCGCCTGTTCCAGTTCGGTCTTGCGCTTGTTGCTCAACTGAACGATCTGGCCACGGGAGAATTCCATCTTCAGTTTCACCGCATCGATCTGCCGGTCACGCAGCCGCACAGCATCGGCCGGCGCGCTGTAGAGCTTGCGCAACTGAACATCGAGCCGGGCATTGCGCGCATCGTCTTCACGGTCACGCTCGGCCTTCGCCCCGCGGGCGCTCGGCGGCACGTCCTGGATGACGGTCCCGCTCGGCGAGATGATCTGGTAGCCAAGAGCAGCCCGCTCCGGGGGAATCGTGCTCTCCAGCACGACCTGCCCCTTGTCGTTCTTGTAGCGGTACAGGTTGCCGGCATCGGCAGACGCGGCGAACAGCGAAAACACCGTCAGGGCAATCAGGGGGGACAGGACGCGCTGGGACATGACTGGCACCGGAAGGCTAATGCGGACGAGGATTATAGGGTCGCCGGACCACCCGAAGATGTGACCTCCACCCCGTACTTGCCACGATAGGCCACCACCCGCTCGAGGTCGGCCTGTCGTGTCGGGTCCTCGCGCAGGAACTCCACGATCTGCGTCAAGGACACAATGCTGTAGACCCGCAATCCGAAGTCCCGTTCCACCTCCTGGATCGCCGACAGCTCGCCCTTGCCCTTTTCCTGCCGGTCGAGCGCCACCACCACTCCGGCCGCCCGGGCCCCGGCCGCCTGCACGATCTGCATCACTTCGCGGATCGCGGTGCCGGCGGTGATCACGTCGTCGACGATCAGCGCGCTGCCACTGAGCGGCGCCCCGACCAGCGTGCCGCCTTCACCGTGGTCCTTGGCTTCCTTGCGGTTGAAGCACCAGGGCAGGTCGCGGCCGTGCTTCTCCGCCAGCGCCACGGCCGTCGCCGATACCAGCGGAATGCCCTTGTAGGCCGGCCCGAACAGCAGGTCGAAGGAAACGCCGGACGCCAGGATGGCCTGCGCATAGAAGCCGCCGAGCTCGGCCAGCGCACCGCCGGTGTTGAACAGGCCGGCGTTGAAAAAGTAGGGGCTCCGGCGGCCGGACTTCAGCGTGAAATCGCCGAAGCGCAGCACGTTGCGGTCGAGGCAGAAGCGGATGAATTCGCGCTGATAGGTCTGCATGGCGGGGTCCACTCGGCGGAAGCGGCGGCTATCATAGCGTCCGCATGCGCATCGTCACACTCAACGCCAACGGGATCCGTTCCGCCGACCGCAAGGGCTTCTTCGCCTGGCTGCCGTCGGCAGGCGCCGACGTGGTCTGCATCCAGGAGACCAAGGCCCAGGAGCACCAGCTTGCCGGCCACATGCTGGCGCCGCCCGGTTTCCACGCTTTCTATTTCGACGCGGAAAAACCCGGCTACAGCGGCACCGCGGTCTACACGCGGGAGAAACCGCGCACCGTGCAGCGCGGTCTCGGCTTTCCGCTCGCCGACACCGAAGGCCGCTACCTGCAGGTCGACTTTCCGGGCCTGTCGGTGGCGTCCATCTATCTGCCGTCCGGCTCGTCGGGCGAGAAGGCGCAGCAGCGCAAGTTCGAATTCATGGCGGCGTACGAACCGCAGCTGGCCGCGCTGCGGAAAAAGAAACGCGAATTCATCCTGTGCGGCGACTGGAACATCGCCCACCGGCAGATCGACCTGAAGAACTGGCGCGGCAACCAGAAGAATTCCGGCTTCCTGCCCGAGGAACGCGCCTGGCTCGACAAGCTGTTCGGCGAATACCGGCTGGTCGACGCCTTCCGCGTGGTCGACGATCGCCCCGAGCAATACACCTGGTGGTCCAACCGCGGCCAGGCCTGGGCAAAGAACGTCGGCTGGCGCATCGACTACCAGATCGTCACGCCGGGCCTGCGCGACGCGGTGCAGTCCGCGTCCATCTACAAGGACGAGCGCTTCAGCGACCATGCGCCGCTGATCATCGATTACGACATCTAGCAAACCGGATGCGATCGCGCAGCGATCCGCGCAGGCGGCCTGTGTCGAGGGAAGGTTGCGCCACGTTGCCGCAACCGACGAGACACTTCAGCCGCCGGAGCGGATCGCTGCGCGATCGCAACCCGGTTACTACCACCCCAGGGCCTTTTTCTGGAGCTCCACCAGCTGCGCGATTCCCTGCTGCCCGAGCAGCATCATCGCGTCGGCCTGCTCGCGGGTGAACGGCGCGCCTTCGGCCGTACCCTGGATCTCGATGAAACCGCCGTGCTGCGTCATCACCAGATTCATGTCGGTTTCCGCCGACGAATCCTCGACGTAATCCAGATCCAGCACCGGCACGCCTTCGCTGATGCCCACCGACACCGCCGCCACCAGCTGGGTCAGCGGATCGTCCTTGATGATCTTCTTCTTCAGCATCCAGCTCAGCGCATCGACCACTGCCACGCAGGCGCCGGTGATCGACGCCGTACGCGTGCCGCCGTCGGCCTGGATCACGTCGCAATCGATGGCGATGGTGTTCTCGCCGAGCTTCTTCAGGTCGACCGCCGCGCGCAGCGACCGGCCGATCAGCCGCTGGATCTCAAGCGTCCGGCCGCCCTGCCGGCCCCTGGCCGCCTCGCGGTCGTTCCGGGTCCCGGTGGCGCGCGGCAGCATGCCGTATTCGGCGGTGAGCCAGCCCTGGCCCTTGCCCTTCAGGAAACGCGGCACGCCTTCGGTCACCGAGGCCGTGCAGATCACCTGCGTGTCGCCGAATTCGACCAGCACCGAACCTTCGGCATGGCGGGTGTAGTGGCGGCTGATGCGCACGGTGCGCAACTGGTCGGGCGCACGGCCGGAAGGACGCATGAAAACCTCGGCTGGAGACAGGGCGTGGGCGAACGGGCCGGCCATTCTATTACACTCTCCCTCCTTTCTTTCCCCGCCGAGGAATCCGCGATGATCCGCAGCATGACCGCCTTCAGCCGGCGCGAGGAGCACGTGCCCGGCGCCGCGGAGGACAGCACGCAGCAGGTGACCCTTGGCTGGGAGCTGCGCTCGGTCAACCACCGGTATCTCGAGCCCGGCCTGCGGCTGCCGGATGCGCTGCGCGACCTCGAGCCGGCAGTCCGCGAAGCGCTGCGCAAGCGCCTGTCGCGCGGCAAGATCGAGTGCACGCTGCGGCTCGGCGGCATCGAGAGCGGCGGCGCCGTATTCGCGGTGAACGAACCGGCCCTCGCCTCGGTGATGCAGGCCGTCAACCGGGTAGCGCAGCTGGCGAAACAGCCGGTGGCGATCGATCCGGTCGATGTGCTCCGCTGGCCGGGCGTCACCGCCGCACAGGAAATCGACAGCGAAGCGCTGTCGCGCCGCGCCTGGACGCTGTTCGAGAAAACGCTCGACGATTTCATCGCCGCCCGCGAGCGCGAAGGCGTCGAGCTCGCTGCCCTCATCAACCAGCGCCTCGATGCCATCGGCCGCGAAACCGAGCGGGTGCGGGCCGCATTGCCGCAGATCATCGAGGCGCAGCGCCAGAAGCTGCGCACGCGCGTCGAGGAAGTGGTTACCTCACCGGACCGCGACCGGCTGGAGCAGGAAATCGCCATCCTCGCCGGCCGCATTGACGTTGCCGAGGAACTCGACCGGCTGGCCACGCACATCAACGAAGTGCGGCGCTGCCTGCGGGAAGGCGGCAGCGTCGGCCGAAAACTGGACTTCCTGATGCAGGAACTCAATCGCGAAGCGAACACTCTCGGCTCGAAGTCGATCAATGCCGACACCACCCAGGCCTCGGTGGAAATCAAGGTGCTGATCGAGCAGATGCGCGAACAGGTGCAGAACATCGAATGAGGTTCTCTGCCCTCCTGTCCTGCGCGCTCGCACTGCTGGTGCCGGCAACGCAGGCCGCGGAATCCTACCTGCCGCCGGGCGCACTCTCGTATCGTGCGGAAACGCTGCCCAACGGGCTGCGCATCGTCCGCCAGGAAGTGCGCGGCGCACCCTATGTGTCGGCGCGCCTGCTGGTGCGCACCGGCACCGACAATTTCCCCTGCGCCGACCGCGAACTGCCGCATCTGGTGGAACACCTGCTCTTTTCCGCCAACGGCGCGCGCGAAGAGAGCGAGATCGACGATCTGGTGGCCGACTGGGGCGGGCAGATCAATGCGTTTACCTATGCCGAGCAGACCGACGTGACGCTCGATGCGCACGCCCGCTTCCAGGCCGAAGCAATGCGTTTGCTGGCATCGATGATCGCCGGCTTCACGCCGGATGAGGCCGACATCGCGCGCGAGAAGTCGGTCGTCGAGCACGAATCCGGCATCGTGCACGACCCGCTGCGGCTGTGGTGGTCGGCGCAACCCTTCACCCGGCGCGCCGGCACGCAGTTCGGCATCGCCGCCGGCCTGCTGTGCGCCGGCGGCGTCACGCCCGTGCGGCACCTGCGGCTGGCCGACGTGCAGCGCGCCTTCGCGGAAAACTACGTGCCGGCCAACATGATCCTGGTGCTGGCCGGCGATCTCTCCGCCGACGGCCTGGCCGCTGCGCGCGATGCGTTCGGCGCCCTGCCGCTGCGCCCGCGTCCGGCATCGGAACCCGCGCGCATCGTCATGCCGCCGGCCGGCGATTTCCGCTCCGGCTGGCTGTCCGGCGCGGCGCAGCTGGCAGAACCCACCGCCCTGGGCATCACGCCGTTCCGCGACTGGGAAGGCTATTACGCGCTGCTGCTCGTCGAATCCTGGCTGAACGACCGCCTGTTCCGCGAACTGCGCAGCGAGCGCGGTCTGGCCTATACACCGACCGCCACCGTGCAGTACGAGGGACCGGCGCTGTCGGTCTCGGTCGTCGTGCAGACCGATCCGGCCGACCGCGATTTCGTCATGCAGTACCTGCAGGCGCTGGTCGACGAAGTCCGGAACCGCGGCATTCCGCCGGAGGATTTCGAACGCCTGCGCATGTCGACCCTGCTGGGCATGGCGCAGTCCTTCGAACGGATTTCCGATCGCGCCGACTATCTGGCGGGCTCGTGGCGGGAAATCGACAGCGGCGGCCTGTTCGACAGCGAACGCTACTATCGCGATATCGACCACCGACGCTTCTCCGCGCTGGTCGCGCGCGACTGGCCGCCCCGTTTTGCGATATTCGACAACGCACCGCGCCTTTCCTGGCAGGCACTGACGGGCATGCTGATCGCCTGCCTGCTGATGCTGGCGACCGGCATCGGGCTGTTCGTCTGGCGCCACCTGCGCCGGCGTCGCGCGATGGTGTAGATTCGCGCCAGACCCCGCGCCGTCCCCCCGACTGCCGATCCGCTTCCGACCCGCTGCCGGAGAATTCCCGTGTCAGGTTCGCTGTTCATCATTTCGGCGCCGTCCGGTGCCGGCAAGACCAGTCTGGTGAAGGCACTCGTCGGCAGTACCGACGGCATCGGCGTGTCGGTGTCGCACACCACGCGGGCGCAGCGGCCCGGCGAAACCGACGGCGTGAACTACCATTTCGTCGACCGCGCGCGCTTCCTCGAGCTGGCCGGCCGCGGCGACTTCCTCGAACACGCGGAAGTGTTCGGCAATCTCTACGGCACCTCGAAAGTGTGGGTCGGCGAGAGCCTCGCGGCCGGCCGCGACGTGATCCTGGAGATCGACTGGCAGGGCGCGCAGCAGATCCGCCGCCTGATGCCGGACGCGGTCGGCATCTTCATCCTGCCGCCCTCGCGCCAGGTGCTGCGCGAGCGGCTGGCAGGGCGCGGGACCGACAGTGCCGAAGTCATCGAGCGCCGGCTGGCCGAGGCCGACGGGGACATGTCCCACTTCAGCGAGTTCGACCACGTGATCGTCAACGATGTCTTCGAGCAGGCCCTGACCGAACTGCGGGCGGTGGTGCTCGCCCGGCGGACCCGGGTCGACCGGCTGGCCGGCCCGGCGCTGGCCCGGATCAACCGCATCCTCGGCAACCCCTGAGGCCGGGTCCGGGCATTGAGTCCCCGGACCCCCTCGGCTAGACTTCCCGCCCCTTTCCGTACGCCCCGTCCCGAGGTCCCCATGGCCCGCGTCACCGTCGAAGACTGCCTCGAGAAGCTCGACAACCGCTTCGAACTCGTCCTCGTCGCCTCCAAGCGCGCCCGCCAGCTGTCGATCGGCGGCAAGGAACCCAAGGTCCAGTGGGAGAACGACAAGCCGACCGTGGTCGCGCTGCGCGAAATCGCCGACGGCCATGTCGACCGCGGCATCCTCGACGAGCCGGACCAGGAAGAAGCCCCGCCGTCGCTGGATTTCCTGGCCAACCCCCCGCCGCGCATCGTCACCGCCATCGACTTCAACGACGACCGCGACTGACCCGACCCCCGCTCCTCCCGAACCCCGGCCCTCGCGCCGGGGTTTTTGTTTGTGCGCCCCGCCCTGCCACCGGCGCGCCCGGGTGGTTGTGCGTACGGGGCGAGCATCAGTGAACCCGAGGGCAGCCGGCGGTACCGCTGCCCCGCAAACCTGAACCCCGGCGTGAACCACCTCACCTAACCCCTTTTGCGTACGGGTTTTTCCGTGTGCCGCCCGCGTTGACATCCGGCACGGATGTCCGCAGATTCCGGTAAACCACTCCATGCGGAACACCGGTACCCACAAGGCGCCGGGAGACGGGTATTCCCCTTGGCCACCATCGAGAGCCTCAGCAAGCGCCTCGAAAGCTATCTACCGGACGAGCAGGTCGGGCTCGTCCGCAAGGCCTATCGTTTTGCCCGCGACGCGCACGAAGGCCAGTTCCGCAAGGACGGCGATCCCTACATCACCCATCCGCTCGCGGTCGCCGGCATCCTGACCGACATGCACATGGATTCGCAGTCGCTGTCCGCGGCGCTGCTGCACGACGTGCTGGAAGACTGCGGCATCGCCAAGGAACGGCTGAGCGACGAATTCGGTCCCGACGTCGCCGAGCTGGTCGACGGCGTCTCGAAGATCACGCTGATCGAATTCCCCTCCCGGCAGGAACAGCAGGCAGAAAACCTGCGCAAGATGATCCTGGCGATGACCAAGGACATCCGCGTGATCCTGGTCAAGCTCGCCGATCGCCTGCACAACATGCGCACGATCAATTCGCTGCCGCCGGCCAAGCGCAAGCGCATCGCCCAGGAAACGCTCGACATCTTCGCGCCGATCGCCAACCGGCTCGGCATGAACAACATCCGCACCGAATTCGAGGACCTCGCTTTCTCGGCGCTGCATCCGATGCGAGCACAGCGGATCTCGCGCGCCGTCAAGGCGGTGCGCGGCAACCGGCGGGAAGTGGTCGGCAAGCTGCGCGAGACCATGGAGCAACTGCTGCGCAACGAAGGCATCCAGGCCCGCATCATGGGCCGCGAAAAGCACCTCTACAGCATCTACTGCAAGATGCGCGAGCAGAAGAAATCCTTCGACGAAATCATGGATTTCTACGGGTTCCGGATCATCGTCGACAACGTCGACAGCTGCTACCGCGTGCTCGGCATCATGCACAACTACTTCAAGCCGATCCCGGGCCGCTTCAAGGACTACATCGCGATCCCGAAGGCCAACGGCTACCAGTCGCTGCACACCACGCTCAAGTCGCACTCCGGCGTTCCCATCGAGGTGCAGATCCGCACCGAGGACATGGAGAACATGGCCAACAACGGCATCGCCGCCCACTGGCTGTACAAGGGCGAGGAAAGCGAACGCGAGAGCGGACCGCAGGCACGCGCCCGACAGTGGATGAAAGGCCTGCTCGACATCCAGAAACAGGTCGGCAACTCGGTGGAATTCATCGAGAACGTGAAGATCGACCTGTTCCCCGACGAGGTTTACGTCTTCACGCCCAAGGGCGACATCATGGAACTGCCGGCCGGCGCCACCCCGGTCGATTTCGCGTACGCGGTACACACGTCGGTGGGCAATTCCTGCGTGTCGGCACGCGTCGACCACCGGCTGGTGCCGCTGTCGACGCCGCTCAAGAGCGGGCAGACGGTGGAAGTCGTCACCGCGCCCGGCGCGGTGCCAAGCCCGGCCTGGCTCAACTTCGTCGTCACCAGCAAGGCCCGCACCTATATCCGCAATTTCCTGAAGACGCAGCGCAAGGGCGAGTCGATCGCGCTCGGCCAGCGCCTGCTCGAACAGTCGCTGGCCGAATACGACGTGCTGCTCAACGAGCTGCCGATCGAGCGCGTGGTGGGCGAACTGGCGCATTCCGGTTACGCGCAGCTGGACGACCTGCTGGAAGACATCGGCCTCGGCAATCGCGCCGCGCCGCTGGTGGCGCGCCAGCTCGCCGCGGTGGACGATGCCCGCAGCACGCACGCCGGCGGCAAGCCGCTGGCGATCCGCGGCACCGAGGGCATGGTGGTCAGCTACGCCAAGTGCTGCTATCCGCTGCCGGGCGACGAAATCGTCGGCCACCTGTCCGCCGGCCGCGGCCTGGTGGTGCATCGCCACACCTGCCGCAACGTCGAGAACGAACTGCGCGACAACCCCGAGCGCTGCCTGCCGCTGCGCTGGGAAAAGAAGGTCCAGGGTGATTTCCCGGTCGAACTGCGGGTGGAACTCGGCAACCGGCGCGGTGCGCTGGCGTCGCTGGCCACCATCATCGCCGAGAACGACTCCAACATCGAAAGCATCAACATCGTCGAGAAGGACGCCCAGATCGGTGTGGTCTCGATCATGATCAGCGTCCACGACCGGGTGCATCTGGCGCGCATCATCAAGCGCTTGCGGCGCGTCCCCGGCGTCGGCAAGATTTCGCGCGGCAAGGGCTGAGGCCGTTGCCCTCGCCACCCGGACTGTCTCCGCCCACCTCATCCGCAAGGATCACGCCATGCCGCGCACTCCGATCCACACCGACCAGGCACCGGCCGCCATCGGCACCTATTCGCAGGCCATCCGGGCCGGCAACACGCTGTACCTGTCGGGACAGATTCCGCTCGATCCGAAGACCATGCAGATGGTCGAGGGCGACATCGACGTGCACATTGCGCGGGTGTTCGAGAACCTGAAGGCCGTGGCGGAAGCCGGCGGCGGTTCGCTGGCGCAGGTGGTGAAGCTGAACGTGTTCCTGACCGATCTGGGCAACTTCGCGCGGGTCAACGAGATCATGGCGAAGTATTTCAGCCAGCCGTATCCGGCGCGGGCGGCGATCGGTGTGGCGTCGCTGCCGAAGGGCGCGCAGGTCGAGATGGATGCGGTGATCGTGCTTGATTGAATATGGTGGCGGCGGGTTGCCAGTGAGTGCCGCCGGCTGTCTCGGGCAATGTGCTGCATCCCTCACTCATCGTTCGGGATATCCGCACATCACCCGGCCGCGCCGGAGTACGGTTATGCCGGGTTGAATGAAAAGGCAGGTGGGTGAGCGCATGAATGCGGTGCAGGCAGAGGCGTTTGAGGCAGAGATTTCCTCAGCGAAGACGCTGCTGGCAAAGGGCGAGCTGGCAGCCGGCTTTTCGCATCTGGAGCGGGCGCACGTGATCGGACAGGCACATGTGCTGCCGCACATGCGCTCGCACTGGCTGATGCTGCAGGTCGAGCTCCGCCTGCGGCGGCCGGTGGCGGCGCTCGGGCAAGCGGTGCGCATCGTGCTGGGCGGCATCGGCTCGGCAGTCGGCGTGATTCCGGTCGGCAACACCGGCGGCAGCGACATCAGCATGTTCCGTCGCCTGCCGGTCGCTCCGGAGCTGCAGGATCTCATCGACGGCCGCCGCCCCGATGACGACCGCAAACCGGACGCCTGAGCGCCCCCTCGCATCCTTGCCACGGAAATACGCATTCATGAGCCAGTTGCCCGCCTGTCCGCAGTGCAAGTCGACCTACACCTACGAGGACGGCAGCAATTTCGTCTGTCCGGAATGCGCACACGAATGGCCGCAGCAGGCGGTCGCGGAAAGCGACGACGGACCGCGCGTGGTAAAGGATGCGCACGGCAACGTGCTGCAGGACGGCGATTCGGTGACCGTGATCAAGGACCTGAAGGTGAAGGGGTCCTCGTCGGTGGTGAAGGTCGGCACCAAGGTGCGGAACATCCGACTGGTCGCCGGCGACCACGACATCGATTGCCGGATCGACGGCATCGGCGCCATGAAGCTGAAGTCGGAATTCGTGAAGAAGGCCTGATCCGGCCCGGACTCAGGCGGTCCGTTCCCGATCCTGCGCCGCCTGCCAGTCGGCGACCACCGCCGCATAACCGGCACGGAAATCCGGATAGCGGAACTGGAAACCCAGCGCGCGCACCCGCGCATTGCCGATCCGCTTGCCGCCGACCGCCACCGCGCCGCGGATCGGCGCCGAGAAGTCGACGTCGGCGCGCTCGCCGCGCAGCCGCTCCATGATCCAGAGCAGGGTATCGGTATTGAGCGAAGGCTCGTTGTCGACGCCGTTGTAGATTTTCTCCAGCGCCGCGCCGGCCAGTGCGCGATTCACCAGGAATGCGATCAGGCGCGCCGCATCGTCGCGGTGGATGCGGTTGGTGTACGCCGGCGCCGGCATCGCTTCGCCGCCGGCGAGTATCGCTGCCGCCTTGCGCACCAGCCGGTAGCGCCCCGGCCCGTAAATGCCGGCCAGCCGCAGTGCCGTGGCGGGGAACGGTCCGGCAAACAGCGCCTGCTCGGCACGCAGCATCGCTTCGCCGCGCCAGGAATCCGGTTGCGCCGGCACGTCCTCGGTCATCCACAGGTCCGCACTCTCCGACCAGACGCCGGTGCTGGACACGAACAGCACCAGCTTCGGCTTCGCTCCCGCGGCCTGCAGCGCGCGCAGCGTGTGCCGCACCGCACCGCCATAAACCGCCTCGTAGGCATCCGGTTCCGGACGCTCGGGGCTGACGGCGATCACCGCCGCGGCCGGCAGTTCCGGCAGCGGCGGCAAGGTGAACGGCGCCCGCAGGTCGACGGCGTGCTGCGCGGTGCCGGGTACGGCATCGGCATCCGCGCTGCGGCGGAGCGCCACCACGTGCAGGCCGCTTTCCACAAGCAGCCGCCCGGCCTCGCGACCGAGATCGCCGAAGCCGGCAAACAGTACCGTGGCCATGACGACACTCCTGCGTTGACGCTGAATTCATAGCGGACGACTATCGTAAACGATCGCCCGTCCCCTGCCCCGTCCCCCTCACGATACGCCATGAACCTGACCGAATTGCGCTATGCCGTCGCCCTGGCCCGCGAACGCCACTTCGGCCGTGCCGCCGCCAGCTGCACCGTCACCCAGCCGACACTGTCGATCGCCATCAAGAAACTGGAAGACGAGCTGGGCATCCTGCTGTTCGAACGCCATCGGCACGACGTGCGCATCACGCCGGCCGGCGAGGCGGTGATCGCGCAGGCGCAGCGGGTGCTCGAGGAGGCCGAGAAACTGCGCCAGCTCGCCGATCCCGACATCCAGCAGTTCGGCGCACCGCTGCGCATCGGCGCCATCCACACCATCGGCCCCTACCTGTTTCCGGCGCTGGTCACCGCGGCCCGCAAGCTGGCGCCGCAATTGCCGCTGGCGATCGAGGAAAACTTCACGCACGTGCTCGGCCGCAAACTGGCCGACGGCGAGGTCGACGCCATCCTGATCGCCCTGCCGTTCGCCGAACCCGGCGTGGTGGTGACGCCGCTCTACGAAGAGGTCTTCGAAGTCCTGCTGCCGGCCGGGCACCCGCTGGCGAAACAGAAGCGCGTCCGTCCCGATGCGCTCGACACGGAAAAAGTGCTGATGCTGGGCGAGGGTCACTGTCTGCGCGACCAGGTGCTGAGCTTCTGCCCGCACATCCGCGGCGAAAACGGCGCCGCCACCGAAGTCGCATCGAGTTCGCTGGAGACGATCCGCCACATGGTGGCCGCCGGCATGGGCATTTCCGTGTTGCCGCAGACCGCCTGCCTGTCGCCGTTCTACGGCGAGGACGTGCTGGTCAGCCGTCCGTTCGCCGCACCCGAGCCGGCGCGACGGGTGGCGCTCGCCTGGCGCTCCAGCTTCCCGCGCACCAAGGCCATCGACGTACTCATCGCCGCCACCCGCGAAGCCGCCCGCAAGCGCGGCACGCGCAACATCGAGACCGGCAAGGCGGCCACGAAGGAAACGAAGAAGAAGTGACGGGCGATCCACTGCAGGCACCCGTGTCGACGCTGAAGGGCGTCGGCCCGGCACTGGCTGCCCGGCTGGCGGTGCTCGGCATCGAAACGCCGGAAGACATCCTCTTCCATCTGCCGATCCGCTACGAAGACCGCACGCGCATCACGCCGATCGGCGCCCTGCGCCCGCCGTACACCGCGCAGGTGGAAGGCGAAGTGCTGGCGGCGGACATCGTGTTCGGCCGCCGGCGCAGCCTGCTGGTGAAGATCGCCGACCGCACCGGGATGGTGGCCTTGCGCTTCTACCACTTCAATGCCGCGCAGAAGGCCCAGTTCGTCCGCGGCGTGCGCGTGCGCGCCTTCGGCGACCTGCGGCGCGGCGCGAGCGGCATCGAGTTCTATCATCCCGAATACCGCATCCTGCACGCCGCCACGCCCCTGCCGCTCGCCGACCGGCTGACGCCGGTCTACGGCATCACCGAAGGCGTCACCCAGGCGCGCATCCGCGTACTCGCCGATGCCGCGCTGCAGCTGCTGCAACGCAACGCGCCGGCCGAACTGGTGCCGCCGGCGCTGCTCGAACGTTTTCGCCTGCCGGCGCTGCGCGAAGCGCTCGATTTCGTCCACCATCCGCCGCCGGGTGTACGCACCGATACGCTGGCCGACGGTTCGCATCCGGCGATCCGCCGGCTGGCACTGGAAGAGCTCGCGGCACACCAGCTGAGCCTGCTGGCCATCCGCAACGAAATACGCCGGCACCGCGCACCGCCGCTGCCGGCGGCGCCCGGACTGACGCGGCGACTGCAGGAGAGCCTGCCGTTCCCGCTGACCGGGGCACAGGCGCGCGTGCTCGCCGAGATCGGTCACGACCTCGCGCAGTCCGCGCCGATGCTGCGCCTGGTGCAGGGTGACGTCGGTGCCGGCAAGACGGTGGTGGCGGCACTGGCCGCCACCCAGGCGATCGCCGCCGGCACGCAGGTCGCACTGATGGCGCCGACCGAAATCCTCGCCGAACAGCACCTGAAAACCTTTCGCCACTGGTTCGAGGCGCTCGGCGTGCGCGTCGGCTGGCTCACCTCGCGACTGAAAAAGAAAGAGCGCGACACCACGCTCGCCGCACTGGCCGACGGATCGCTGCCATTCGTCATCGGCACCCATGCGCTGTTCCAGGACGACGTCGTCTTCGCGAAACTGGGACTGGTCATCGTCGACGAGCAGCATCGCTTCGGCGTCCAGCAGCGGCTGGCGCTGCGCGACAAGGGCGGCGGCAGCGGCGTGCCGCACCAGCTGATCATGACCGCGACGCCGATACCGCGCACGCTCGCCATGAGCGCCTGGGGCGATCTCGACAATTCTGTGATCGACGAACTGCCGCCCGGCCGCACGCCGGTGCAGACCGTGGTGCTGGGCGACGAACGCCGGCCGGACATCATCGAACGCATCCGCAAGGCCTGCAGCGAACGCAAACAGGCCTACTGGGTCTGTCCGCTGATCGAGGAATCGGAAGAAGTGGAAGCGCAGGCCGCGGAAACCGCGCGCGAGGAACTCGCCGCCGCGCTGCCCGGCATCCGCATCGGCCTGGTGCACGGCCGGCAGAAGGGTGCGGAGAAAGCCGCCACCATGCAGGCCTTCAAGGACGGCGAACTCGATCTGCTGGTAGCCACCACGGTGATCGAAGTCGGCGTCGACGTGCCGAACGCCTCGCTGATGGTCATCGAGAACGCAGAGCGGCTGGGGCTGGCGCAGCTGCACCAGCTGCGCGGCCGGGTCGGACGCGGCGCACAGCAGAGCTTCTGCGTGCTGCTGTACAAGCCGCCGCTCTCGCAACTCGGCCGCGAACGCCTGGCCGTGATGCGGGAGACCACCGACGGTTTCCGCATCGCCGAAAAGGACCTGGAGCTGCGCGGCCCCGGCGAAGTGCTGGGCACGCGGCAAACCGGCGACATCGCGCTGCGCGTCGCCGACCTGATGCGCGATGCCGCGCTGCTGGAAACTGCCCGCGAACTGGCCAGGGAACTGGCGGGCCGGCACGCCGACCGCGTGCCGTTGCTGATCCGGCGCTGGCTGGGGGACGCCGTGCGTTATTCGCGCGTCTGAGTGCCGGCCGGCGCGCGCACCTGCATCGGGCCGGTGATCCAGGGTTCGAAACGTTTCCCCCAGGCCACCGGCATTTCGTAGGGCGCATCGGCGGGCGGACGCTCGCCGGCGACCGCCGGCAGCACGCCCAGCGGCACATGGATGCGGTCGACTTCCAGCCCGGCGATGTAACCGCCCGGCAACACGCGGTCGATCCCGCCGGGCTGCCGCACATAGCGGGTGGCGGGCGCAATGCGGCCGCGCACCACGGCGTAGTGGCGCCGGTCCGCGTACTGCGCGCGCAGCGCGGCGGCGTCGCGGCCGGCATCGACGACAAACAGCCGGCTGTAGGTTTTGTCCGCACTGCGGACGATCTCTTCCGCGCTCTTCAGTTCGGCCTGCAGTGCAACGTCGCCGGGCGCAGCCGCCTGCAGGCGGCGCGTGCGGTCGAGCGCGCGCTGCGCCTGCATGATGGATTCCCGGTAAAACGGACCGTCGAGTTCCAGCACCAGGAAGACCGTTTTTTCCTGCGTGCGTACCGCATAGTCGTTGAGCCGCAGCGGGTCTTCGGTGTCCGGCACCGTGAACCCGAGTGCGCGCATTTTCGCCGCGTCCAGCCAGTCCGGCGTGTGCGAACCGTAGGCGAAGTAGCGGTAGCTCTCGTCAGTTTCACTCCGGCGATCGAGTGCCCGCCAGACGATGCGCAGGGCGACGCCGCTGTTCTCCGGCGCATCGAAGGTGCCGTAGGGCATATCGAGTTCGCGCGGCGACAGCAGCAGTTCGCTGCCGGGCGTGCCGCTGCGGTTCCACGCGACACCGCCCAGCGCGATCGCGTTGGTCAGCACGATCAGCAGCAGGGCAGCCGGCAGGGCGCCGGCGCGCTGCAGGACGGCGTGCAACCGTTTCATGGCCGGTCCTCCGCTGCCGCGCCCATGCCGGCACGCAGGCGCCGCATCACCAGCAGCAACAGGATCGCCACCAGCGCCACGAGCAGGAAGAACAGATAGTTCGGCAGGCTGTCCCACCACCAGTCGAACAACCGCGCGTAAAGGAAGACGACGAAGAACACCGTGCCGGTGTTCACCGTGTCGTGCCAGCCGCGCCGGGCTCCGAGCCAGATCGCGGCCGCGCTGCCGGCAAGCCCGAGAAACTGGTAGCCGCCTTCGACGACATCGCTGTCGATGTCGAGATAGCTCGCCTCGCCCCAGAACGACAGCACCAGCACCGGCACGAAGAACGCCGCCAGGCCGGCGACGCGGTACAGCAGCGGGAAGACATGATGCCGCGCATGGTCGACATACAGGGGTACGAGGAACAACAACACGGCGGCCGGCAGCACGTTTTCCGGACGGCGGGCGAAATCGAGCCAGTACAGCCCGCCCCAGGTGCCGATGCGCGCCGACACGAAGGCCAGCAGCGAGCCGATGCCCATCGCCAGCAACAGCGGCAGGTCGCAGGCATAGGCAAGCAGCAGCGCGTAGGCACCCCACACCAGCAGCGCCTTGTCGGACGGCGCGATGTTGAAGATCTGGCCGAGCATGGCGATGTTCAGCACGAAACAGGCGAACGCCGTCATCGCCGCCAGCCTGGTGAAGTAACCATTGTGTTCGCGGGCGCGGATGGCGAAGGTCGCCACGGCACTGCCCAGCGCAGCAGCGATCAGGATCGTCACCTGCGTCGCCGTCGTGAAATGGCCCCAGAACTGGTAGAAGAGGAAAAAGACGCTGGCGGCGAGCGCGAGTGCGCCCAGGAAAGACGCCACACGCATGCCCAGCGATAGCCGGCCGGCGCGCGCATCGCGGTCGATGTCCCATTCGGCCGCCAGACCGGCGAGCAGCCGGCGGTGGTGTTCATCGATACGGCGCCGCTGCGCATCGTCCAGCGCCGGCACGCCTTCGGCCGCCAGCCGGTCGAGCTCCCGGTTGAAGATCCGGATCTCGTCGGCCCGTCGCTGGGCCTCTGCCCGGTTGGGGGCCTGGTCGGGCAAGGGGGTATTCATCCTGTCTTCCGTCACCGCTGGTCTGTGGCCCGCTGCCACCGACCCCGATGGTGACATGCTTGCGGGGGGGTACCGGAGACCGCCGGCCGGCGCGCCGGTCCGGTAGCCGGTGCTGTCGATCAACTTTTGTCAGATAATCCGATAGTCCTAGCCACCGATCCCCCTGATACGCCGCTTGGCTTAGCAATCGACATGAAAGTCGAGACTGCCGTCACAATTCGGGCTGTCGGGATTCCGACAGTCGTAAGGACACAGTCGCATGCAGGGAGCACGCACACTGTCCATCGGCCTGGTGCTCTGGCTCCTGGCCGTCGGCAGTACATCCGGTGACACGACCGCCCTCCACGCAGGCTTCCGCAGCCTCGTGCCGCAGCAGATCCAGTGGCTGCGGGACCCCGGCGGGCAGCTCACCCTCGACAACCTGCTGCAGGAGCGCGGCGGGGACGGCCGGGCCGTGGCCTGGGAACCGGCCCCGGAGACGATTGCTCCCGGCTTCACCGACGACACCCTCTGGCTGCGTTTCCCGTTGCACGGCGATCCGCAGGACGGCCCGCCGCGCGTACTGCTGGAAATCGCCGCGCCGGCCCTGGACGAGGTCGATATCTACGAGCTGCAGGGCAACACGCTGCTGCGCACCTGGCCGCTGGGCGAAAACCGGCCCCAGGCAAACCGGCCGCTGTTCCACCGCTATTTGCTGGTGCCGATCGATTTCACGGACGGACTGCACGAGAAAACGATCTACCTGCGCATCCGCACCGACAGCGCGATGCAGGTACCGTTGCGCATCTGGGAGCCGGCGGCATTCGCCGCCCGCGATGCGGCGGCGGTAGGCGCCCGGGGGGTTGGCATGGGGCGCGTTGTTCATCCTGCTCGCCGTGTTCCTCTTCGCCGCTTTCAACGCGCGCGCGCGCGGCTTCGGTTTCTATGTGCCGCATGCCATCTGTCTGCTTGCCTACCAGGGCATGCTCGACGGCACCCTGATCCAGCATCTGGGCATCGACAACAACTGGTGGGATTCGCACGGCGCGGTGATCCTCGCCTGGCTGATCATGGTCACCGGGCTCGCCTTCACCGCCAGTTTCCTCGACATCGAACACCGCATGCCGCTGCTGAGCAGCTGGCTGGACGGCGCCGAAATCACGCTGCTGCTCGGCCTCGGCGCCAGTCTGCTTGCACCGACCGAGCTGGTGTTCCCGCTGCTGCTGCCGGTGGTCATCGGCTACGGCCTGGTGGTGTCCTGCACCGGCTTGTATGCCATGCGGCGTCGTGTGCCGCTGGCCGGCGCCTACACGGTCGGCACCCTGTTGCTGCTGTTCGGCGTCGAGCTGTCGGTACTCAACCAGTTCGGACTGGTCGGCTACCGCATCGCCATCGGCGACGCGATGCTGGTCGGCATCCTGCTGCAGGCGATCGTGCTCGGCTGGGCGCTGGCGCAGCATCTGCGGGAAGCGCGTCATGCGCGCCGCGCCGCGCAACAGGAGGCGCTGGCCCGGCAGGAAGAGGCCCTGGCCGCACAGCACCGGATCACGCAGCAGATGGAAGCGCGGGTCAACGAGCGCAGCAACGCCCTGTGGCAGGCGATGCGGCAACTGGAGCACACGCACCGGCAATTGTCCGATCTCAGCCGTCGCGACGGGCTTACCGGCGTGCATAACCGTCGCTACTTCGACGAACGCTATCCGGAACTGGTTCAGCTGGCCTCGCGGCACGAGCGTCCGCTGGCCGTACTGCTCATCGACGTCGACCATTTCAAGAAACTGAACGACCAGCGCGGTCATGCCGTCGGCGACGAGTGCCTGCGCCTGATCGCCAGCACGCTGCGCGATGTGGTCTCCCGCAGCACCGACCTGGTAGCCCGTTACGGCGGTGAGGAATTCGTCGTCGTGCTGCCGGAAACCAGCCAGGAAGGCGCGCTGGCCATCGCCGAATCGTTGCGCGCCGCAGTGGCGCAGCTGCGTGTATCGAACGACAACAGCGAACTTAAATTCTCGATCAGCGTCGGCGTGGTCATGCACACCCCTGATCCCGGCGAAGACGGCCGCAAGATACTCACCGACGCCGATGCCGCGCTGTACCGGGCAAAGCACAACGGACGCAACCGCGTCGAGGCGACCATCGAATGAACGCCGTCCGCCGCCTTGCCCGGCAGCTGCTGGCCACGCTGCTGCTGACACTGGTTGCCCAGGCGCAGGCGCTGGAGGCACTGACGATCAACGAAGGCTTCAAGCGGCTGAGTCCGGACAACAACACCGAATTCCTGCGCGATACCTCCGGCACGCTCGATGCGGCCCGGATCATCGCCGATCCTGCCCTGCCCTGGCAGCCGACGGGCGGCACGCTCAGCCTCGGCTACACCACCGACACCGTCTGGCTGCGTTTTGCACTGCGCCGCGGCGAGAATGCGCCGGCGGTGATCCGCCTCATGGTGGCCAATCCGCTGCTGGACGAACTTGATGTCATGCTGGTGGACGGCACGTCGACACCGCGCATCTGGCTGCTGGGCGACACGCGGCCCGCCGCCAACCGGCCGCTGCCGCACCGCAACTACGTGGTGCCGGTCGCACTGCCGGCCGATCGCGAGCTGACGGTCTACCTGCGCGTCCGCTCGCACGGCGCGCTGAAATTCCCGGTGACGCTGTGGGATCTGCCGGCCTTCTTCGCCCACGAACAGCGCGAGCTGCCCGGCTTCGCTTTCGTCTACGGCGCGATTTTCTCCGCCATCCTGGTCTATTTCTTCGTGGCCCGCGGCCAGCGCGAACCCGGCTTTCCGTTCGCCCTGCTGTTCGTGCTCGGGCTCGCCGTCTATCAGGCGCACATCGACGGCCTGATCGGCCAGTACCTGCCGGTGGAAGGCGTCTGGTGGAACCAGTACAAGACGGCGGTGCTGGCCCTGCTGACCACCGTGATCGGCCTGCGCTTCACCAACCGCTTTCTCGATCTGCCGCCACGTGCGCCGGTCACCCGCCTGCCACTGCGCATCGCATGGATCGCCTACGGAATCGTGTTGCCGGCCACGCTGCTGATCGCCGGCCATCGCGCACTGCCGCTGATCACCGCCGCCCTGCTGCTCTATGCCGTTGCCGGCGTTTTGCTCGGCGTCTATGCACTCTACCGGCGCCTGCCGCATGCCGGGATCTACACCATCGTCATGGCGCTGTTCCTGACCGGTGCCGTGGTCAGCGTGCTCGACCGTTTCGGCGTGCATCCGTACAGCCAGCGCCTGCAGGACGTGCTGCTGGCCTGCGTGTTCCTGCAGGTGGTGGTACTCGGCTACGTGCTGGCCCACCGCATCCGCCGCGACATGCGCGAGCGCGAGCTGGCCGAACAGCATGCGCTCGCCGCGCGCAAGCGCGCCGTCGCCGCCCAGTGGCACCAGACCTACGAACTGGAGCGCGAAGTCGAACGACAGACCGAAGCGCTCAGCCAGACGATGAAGGAATTGCGCGAGGCCAATCACCGACTGGCGGAAATGAGCGAGCACGACGGGCTCACCGGACTGCACAACCGGCGCCACTTCGACGAGCGCTGGCCCGGTCTGGTGCAGATGGCCGCACGCCGCGACGAGCCGCTGGCCGTGATGATGATCGACGTCGACCATTTCAAACGTTTCAACGACGAACAGGGTCACATGTCCGGCGACGAATGCCTGCGCCAGGTGGCTGCCGTGCTGCGCCGGATCATTTCGCGGAGCACCGACCTGGTGGCCCGCTACGGCGGCGAGGAGTTCGTGGCGGTGCTGCCGGATACCGGCAGCGAGGAGGCGGCCGGCATTGCCGAACGGGTGCGGATCGCCATCGAAACGATGCAGGTCGAATGCGAGAAGGGGCCGGTGCGGGTCACCGCCAGCATCGGGCTGGCCGCCCGGATACCCAAGGCTCTGGAAGGCGCGACGCTGCTCGCCGACGCCGATGCCGCGCTGTATCGCGCAAAGAGTCGCGGACGCAATCGCGTCGAGCGCTGGCTGGCCGCCGCACAAACGGAAAGCGGCGCCTGAGCGCCGCTTCCGGTGGTGCAGATCAACCGGTCACTTCAGGTCGTAACGCAGGTTGAGGTACAGGCCGTCGAACTCGGCGTCGCTGGCCAGGCCCAGGGCGCCCGACAGCTGCTTGTTGAAGAAGTAGCGGCCGTTCAGGTTGATGCCGAGGCCGTCCTCGTACGGATCGACTTCGGTCAGCGTCAGCTTGCCTTCCACCTGCAGGTTGTCCTGCACGGCGAAACGCATGCCGCCGGCAGCGGCAAAGCCGATGTCGTCGTCGCTGGCCTTCACGGTGCCGAAGAACGGCAACGTCACTTCCGATTCGAAATCCGTCCATACCAGCTCGAGGGTGGCGAAGAAGTCGAGATTCTTCTGGATCGGGGTGTGGAAGAAGCCGCCGCCCCGGATCGCCGTGACCTCAAGGTTTTTGTGGTCAAGGATGCCGAACGAGCCCAGGATGCCGAACTGCTTGTCCAGGCCCTTGGAACCGCCGATATAGAGCGCATCGGCCTCATCGTACTCGCCGAAGCTGCCTTCGACGTAGTCATAGGAAATGCCGGCCGCCTGGGCGCCGACGGAGGTCGCCAGCAGGGTGGCGACAGACAGCATACGTACGGTCTTCATGAATACTCCCGGTCAAAGTGAAAAGTAAAAACGCCGCCAGTGTAGCGGCGGGGCACTCCGTCTCGACAACGGAATCGGTGGAAAATGTGCACGGCGTCACAGGACGCCGCGCACATCATGCCTTCTTTTTCTTCTGCGGTCCGATGTATTTGGCAATCGACATGAAGACCATCAGCTTGGTCATGTCGCCACCGCCGATCTTCACCTTGCCCTCGCCCATGGCCTTCATGAACACCGTCTGGTCCTTGCCGGCGGCAATCAGGGTATTCATGGCCAGCTTCGAATCCGCAAAAGTGATGCTGGTACTCGGCCGTTCGTGGGCCCCGCCATGGGCCGTGACCCGGCCGCCGGCGAACACGTAGTGGCGCACCACCGCATTGTCGAAGGTGCCGAACTGAAGCACGAAATCCTGCCCTTCGATTTTCTTCCGGAAACCGTCGTTATGACGCGACAGCCAGCCCAGCCGCAGGCCCAGCCCCCACAGCACGAAACGGAACAGCAGATTGCGGAAAAACATGGATCAACTCCTTTTGCCGATGGGCCCCGTCAGAACAGGACGGGCATCTGTTTGGCCAGCGCCTGCTTTTCGTGCGTGGCCTCGCCGGTGAGCGCAAAACCGAGCGGCTTGCCGTCGGCCGATACGAACAGCGCCTTCACGTTCTGGCCGTTCGCTTCCACTTGCCAGCCGCCCTGCGCGCCCAGCGGCGGCGGACAGACCACCACCGGACAGGCCGGCGTCTTCACCACCACCGGCATCACGCCGTAGCTCACCGGCGTCGGTGTGCCGGCCAGCGTTTTTGCCAGTGCACGTGCCGCCGCCATCAACGGCAGCACATAGGGCAGCACATAACCGTTCACTTCCGCACAGTCGCCGAAGGCATAGACATGCGGCGCGCTCGTGCGCAACTCGCGGTCGACCACGATGCCGCGGTTGACGGTCAGGCCGGCATCCTTCGCCAGCGCCGTGCGCGGCCGCAGGCCGACGGCGGAAATCACCAGATCGGCATCCACCGGCTCGCCGGTGGTCAGCGTGCAGCGATAGCCGGCGCCGTGCCGGTTCACCGCGCGCACCGCCGGGCCGAAATGGAAGCGCACGCCGAGCGTTTCCAGCCCGCGCGCCACCGCCGCGCTCGCTTCCGGCGGCAGCAGCGCCGGCAGGCAGCGGCCGGCCGGATCGACGACTTCCACCTGGAAACCGCCGTTGGCCAGGTCGTTGGCGAATTCGCTGCCGATCAGCCCGGCGCCGATCACCAGCACCTTCCTGCGGCCGGCAATTTTCTCGCGGAACACGCCGTAGTCGACCAGATCGTTGATCGACAGCACGTCGGCGACGCCGTCGCCTTCCATCGGCACCTTGAAGGTGTCCGCGCCCCAGGCCAGCACCAGATCGCCGTAGGGCGTGTAGTCGTGCTCGCCGGTGTACACGCGCCGCTGCGCGGTATCGATGCGGGTGACGTGGGTGTTGACCAGCACCGTCGCCTTCAGCTGCTGCGCCATCTCGTCCGGCGAGTGCATGGCGAGCTCGTCGGCGGTCTTCTGCTTGGCGAAGCCGTTGCTGAGCATCGGCTTGGAATAGTTGCGGCCGTCATCGCGGGTGATCAGCACCAGCGGGCGTTCGGCGTCGAGCTTGCGGAATTCCTTCGCGAGGTTGTAGCCGGCCAGACCGGTACCGACGATGACGAGCGTATTCATGCTCAGATCTGGACCATCTCGAAGTCGTCTTTCGATACGCCGCAGTCCGGGCACACCCAGTCGTCCGGGATGTCTTCCCATTTGGTGCCGGGCGCAATGCCGTCCTCGGGCAGACCCTTCGCTTCGTCGTAGATGAAGCCGCAGACGACACATTCCCACTTGCGCATTGCATGACCCTCGAAAACCGGAAATCCGGGCCATCCGCCCGGGCGGCATAGTCTCCCCACCCGTCCCCCCGAGGTCAATTCAACGGAGTGCTAACATCGCGCCGCCTCCGGCCACCGATGTCCGCCATGCGCCACCGCCCCGTAACCCTCGATGCCGGCTGGCGCTTCCGGGCCGCACGCCCGGCGCCGGCCGTGCTGGCGTGGATCCGCGACCCCGGCTCGCTGACCACCCGGCTGGTGGCCCGTGCCGGCGGCCGTTTCCGGGTACGGGTGGTCCGGCAGGCCTGGACCCGTCCCCGGCGGGACGAAGCCCGCCAGCTGGGGCTGGCCGCCGGTGAGTGGGCGCTTGTTCGCGAGGTCGTCCTGGAAGGCCGCGGCCAGCCCTGGGTGTACGCCCGTTCGGTGATTCCCCGCACCACCCTGACCGGCAGCAACCGCCGGCTGCGCCACCTGGGCGACCGGCCGCTGGGCGCCTTCCTGTTCCGCGACCCCGGCCTGCGCCGCGAGGGCGTCCGCGTGGTGCGCACCGCGGCCGGCGACTGGGGTCGCCGCTCCTGCTTCATCCTGCGCGGCCGGCCGCTGCTGGTGGCCGAATACTTCCTGCCGGCCCTGCTGGCCGGGCAGTGACGTCATAGAATCCGCGCCATGACCGCGCTCCCCCTCCGCCGGCGCCTCGCGGCCTGCGCGCAACTGCTGCGCCTCGACCGCCCGATCGGCATCTTCCTGCTGCTGTGGCCCACCTGGTGGGCGCTGTGGATCGCCGGCGACGGCCGGCCCTCGCTGCAGAACCTGCTGGTGTTCACCGCCGGCGTAGTGCTGATGCGCTCCGCCGGCTGCGCGATCAACGATTTCGCCGATCGCGATTTCGACCGCCAGGTGGCGCGCACCAAAGACCGTCCGCTGGCCTCCGGCCTGCTCACCACGCGCGATGCGTTGTGGCTGTTCGCCGTGCTGGCATTGCTGTCGTTCGTGCTGGTGCTGTTCCTGAACCTGTACACCATCCTGCTGTCGTTCGGCGCGCTGGCACTGGCCGCGCTGTATCCGTTCATGAAGCGCTGGACGCACCTGCCGCAGGTGGTGCTCGGCGCCGCCTTCAGCTGGGCGATCCCGATGGCCTTCGCCGCCGAACAGGAAGCGCTGCCGCCGGTGGCCTGGCTGCTGTTCTTCGCCAACCTCGCCTGGACCGTCGCCTACGACACGTATTACGCAATGACCGACCGCGCGGACGATCTGCGGGCCGGCGTGAAATCCACTGCCATCCTGTTCGGCCGCCACGACCTGCTGATCATCGGCCTGCTGCAGGCGCTTGCGCTGGGCCTGCTGGCGGCGGCCGGCCTGCTGGCCGGGCTCGGTCTGCCGTACTGGTGTGCGCTGGCTGTCGCGGCCGGCCTCTTCCTTTACCAGCACCGGCTGGCACGGCAGCGCGAACCGGCGGCCTGTTTCCGGGCCTTCCTGCACAACAACTGGGTCGGCCTGGCGGTGTTCGTCGGGATTTATCTCCATTTCATGACGGTTTGACGCCGGAGCCGTGTCCGCTGTCACCGTGCTGTCATGATCGGCTACTGTAATGAACGGCGCATCCTGAAAACCGGAACACCGGAACGACACGCCGCATGACTGCCGAAACCATCCTCATCGTCGACGACGAGCCCGCCATCCGCGAGATGATCGCGACCACCCTCGAGCTCGCCGATTTCCACGTACTGGAAGCCGAGAACGCCCAGCAGGCCCACCAGCTTGTGGTCGACGACCGGCCGGACCTGGTGCTGCTCGACTGGATGCTGCCCGGCGTTTCCGGCATCGAACTGACGCGCCGGCTCAAGCGCGACGAGTCGACGCAGGAAATCCCGATCATCCTGCTCACCGCGAAAAGCGAGGAAGACAACAAGATCCTCGGGCTCGATGTCGGCGCCGACGACTACGTCACCAAACCGTTCTCCACCCGCGAACTGCTGTCGCGCATCCGCGCCGTGTTGCGCCGCGCCGGCAAGAAAGGCGGCGAGAAGGCGCTGGAGCACGAAGGGCTGGTGCTGGATCCGGTGAGCCACCGCGTTTCCGCGCATGACAAGCCGGTCGACATGGGCCCCACCGAATACCGGCTGCTGGAATTCTTCATGAGCCACCCCGAACGCGCCTACTCGCGCGCGCAGCTGCTCGACCAGGTCTGGGGCGGCAATGTGTACGTGGAGGACCGCACGGTCGACGTGCACATCCGCCGCCTGCGCAAGGCCCTGGAACCGCACGGCCTCGACCGGCTGGTGCAAACCGTGCGCGGGACCGGTTATCGTTTCTCCACCCGGGGCGACCGCCCGTTCTGATACATGCAGGGCCGACGTGCAGGAACGTAATTACCGCCGCGAGGCACTCATGCGCGTCGGCGCCGCCCTGCTGGCCGGCAGCCTGCTCGGCCTGGTATTCGGCCACACCGGCTGGTTCGTCGCCGCCGCGCTCGCCGCGTATCTGGTCTGGTCGATCAGCGAACTGGTGAAACTGCACCGCTGGCTCAACGCCCCGGGCGGCGGCGGCGAACCGCCGGACAGCTTCGGCCTGTGGGGCGAAATCTTCGACAGCATCTACCGCCTGCGCAAACGCGAGCAGAGTGCGCGGAACGAACTGCTGGCGATCATCGACCGCGCGCGCGATTCGGTCACCGCGCTCAACGATGCGGTGGTGGTGATCGGCCGCGACGGCATGCTGGAGTGGTGGAACCCGGCGGCGGAGAACCTGCTCGGCCTGCGCTGGCCGCAGGACAAGGACCAGCCGGTGGTCAACCTGGTGCGCGATCCGCGCTTCCGCGAGTACATTGCCGGCGGCGATTACGGCCGACCGCTGGAAATGCCCTCGCCGCGCAGCGACGCCATCCACCTGCACCTGCAGGTCACCGTGTTCGGCAACGGCGACCGGCTGCTGATCGCCCGCGACGTCACCCGGCTGCACCAGCTCGAACAGATCCGCCGCGATTTCGTCGCCAACGTCTCGCACGAACTGAAAACGCCGCTGACCGTCATCAAGGGCTACCTGGAAACGCTGTCGCAGGTCGAAGGCAATCCGCGGCAGGCGCGTGCACTGTCGCAGATGACGCAGCAGGCCGAACGCATGGACCGGCTGGTGAACGACCTGCTGCTGCTGTCGCGGCTGGAAAGCACCCAGCCCGAATCGGGCCGCCAGGCAGTCGCCGTCCGTCCGCTGCTGGAAAACATCCGCAACGACGTGCTCGCTGCGCATGCCGACAAGCAGCACCGCATCGCCCTGCGCATCGACAGCGAATCGAAACTGCTCGGCAGCGACATCGAACTGCAGAGCGCGTTCTCCAACATCCTCGTCAACGCAGCGCGCTACAGCGATCCGCAGGCGGAAATCGACATGCACTGGTGGGTCGACGACAAGGGCGCCCATCTGGCGATCCGCGACAGCGGCATCGGCATCGAACCGCACCATCTGCCGCGACTGACCGAGCGCTTCTACCGCACCGACAAGGGCCGCAGCATTGCCGAAGGCGGCACCGGCCTCGGCCTGGCGATCGTCAAGCACGTGCTCAAGCGGCACGACGCCACGCTGGACATCCGTTCCGAACCGGGCAAGGGTTCGACGTTCACCTGCCACTTCCCGCGCGAGCGACTCGCCGCCGCGGGCACGCCGGCACGCTGAGCGCGCCGGCGGCGGATCTCAGTCCGCCAGCCCGACGTAGACGTTCTGCACGTCGTCGTCGGCATCCATCGCCTCAAGGAATTCTTCCACTTCGCGCCGCTCGGCCTCGCCCAGCGACACCGGATTCTTCGGCCGCCAGCCGAGATGGGCCGACTGCACGGTGAACCCGAAATCCGGCAGCGCGCGGCTCACGGCGTCGAGGTCGGTCGGTGCCGTGTAGAAAATCGTCGCGCCGTCGTCGCCCGGCTCCAGGTCCTGCGCGCCGGCCTCGATGGCCGCGGTGTCCGGATCGGCATCCTTCGCGTTCGGCGTCGCCTCGATCATGCCCAGGTAATCGAAATCCCAGGACACCGAACCGGAATTGCCCTGCTGCCCCTTGCGGAACAGCACGCGCATGCTCGACGCGGTCCGGTTCGAATTGTCGGTGAGGCACTCGATGATCACCGGCACGCGGTGCGGCGCGAAACCTTCATAGGTGAGCTTTTCGTAATGCACGGCGTCCTGGCCGATACCGGCGCCCTTCTTGATCGCGCGCTCGACGGTGTCCTTCGGCATCGATGCCTTTTTCGCCTGGTCCATGGCCAGCCGGAGCCGCGGGTTCATGTCCGGATCGGCACCGCCGCGCGCCGCGACGGCGATTTCCTTGGCCAGCCGGGTGAAAACCTTCCCCTTGGCTGCCGCCGCCTCGGCTTTGCCCTTCACTTTCCACTGCTTGCCCATGACCAGCTCCGTCAGCGCGCCTCGTTGTCGTCCGCCGGTGCGGCGGGAGGCAAATGATTGACGGACACCGCGCGCCGTTCAAGTCCCGGCCGCCGGCGCTACTACTTGACGACACCGCACGCAACGCGTGCACCGCCACCGCCCAGCGGCGCCGGATGATCGGCGTGATTGTCGCCGCCGGCGTGGATCATGAGCGAACGGCCCGCCAGGTCAGCAACCTTGAGGCGCGGCGCCAGTACGGGCTGCACGGCATTGCCCGACGCATCGACATACAGTGGCGGCAAGTCCCCCAGATGTCCTTCTCCCCACGGCTCGCCATGCTTGCCGGTGTTTGCCGGATCCAGATGTCCGCCGGCGGCGAGCGCGGGCACCATCTTTCCTTCCTTCTCCTTCGCATCGCAGCCGGGATTCTGGTGGACATGGAAACCATGCAGACCCGGCGGCAGACCCCGCAACGCCGGGGTCAGCACCAGACCGTACTTCGAATCCGCCGCGGCAATGGTGCCGATCGCGGCGCCGACGCCCTTCTCGTCGACCATGTTCATGGCGATCTCGGGGCCGGCCCAGGCCGCCGCCGAAGCCAGCGCAAAAGCCGATGCCAGTATCTTTTTCATGTTCGTTCTCCTTTTTGGGAAACCGGTTTCGTGAAACCGGGGAAACTGTCCATGCCGCAGCGGTGCGCCAGCGCGGCTCGCCAGGACCGCAGCACCTGCAGAGCCGGTCACGCGCCTTCACTCCTCGGGAGTGAAACCCGACGCCGAAGTGATGTGGTCTGACGCGAGACAAAGGCCGCGACCCGTCGATGGCCGGCCTGCAACAAGTGGCCAGGAAACTCGCTCACTTGCCGTCCGCGCTCTCGACAGGCACAGCGTCCACCGGCGACTCAAACGCGATAAAAAGCACGCAAGGGTCTTTGCCCGAACACACTGCCTTGTGTGGCAACCCGGCCGGCCCGTATGCGTAGGTGCCCGGCTTTAGCCTGGTTTCCTCTTGCCCCTCGTATGTGACGTGGAGATTGCCTGATACGAGAACCATGCGCTCTGCCGATGTATGCCAGTGCAGCGGAATGGTGGATCCTGCCGGAACCTTGAAAAACACATCAGCATTCTCTTTCGCGGGATCACCGTGCAGGACGGCAATGGCACAGCCCTGTGGAAGAAAGGGCGGGCAAGGCCCCCATGTGAGCCGAGGGTCTTTGAAAGTGAAGGCCAGTGCTTTTTCTTTCGCCGGATCATCCGCCATAGCAAAAGTGCCCCCCAACGAAGTGAGGGCAACTGCCAGCGACAGACACAGTTTCCTGAACATAAACACCTCCAATGTGCTTCGTGATGAGCCACTTCTGCAGTTCAAGGCCCGAATCAGGCCGTGGCGACGCTCACGGCCAGACCTGCACTCACCCTTCCGGGCCGTCGGCCTCCGACGAGCGTTCAGGTGTCCCCGGCAAAGAAAAATTTGATCTCCACGCCTGAGAGACCTTCTCTACCCGCACCCCGGAACCCGCGCCAAGCGAATTAACCGCCCGGCTTAGCGACATACAGAACAGTCGCCCGTTTACCGCGACAAGTAAAGCATGCACCGGCTCTTTCAGACCATAAACCCGGGCCGATATCCTGATGAGCGGCGCTTCTGTAACCAGCATCTTCAGCTTTGGCGTGTCGGTAGCCGAGCGACCTTTGCGATAGAAGTTAAGTGCACGGCCATCGATTTCTCTTTGCAGCAGGTTGCAGGACGCAACCTGCGCTTCTACGACTGTGCGCAAATGATCCGGGAGGGCCGACATGCACGCCTCAAAAAGGCGCGCTTCAACCGGAGAAAGCACCGTGCCTCCCCACAACAACCGGGTCAGGAAATTTCCGAAACGATGCTTCATGAGAACCTGGCGTTCAAGTCAAGGCCGCGGCCCGTCAGGGCGTCGGGCCTTCCGCGAAGGATCAGACGGCGCCCGCGCTGCTCTTTTTGCAAGGATTTTCTGGCGGAGGCTCTTCAGGTATGCCCGGTAGCCTATCGCGAAGCGGGCATACCACCCGGTAACTCCGATCATGGCCGTCGCCAAGGACACTGTCAGCCATGGAAATTCACGCAATGCCAAGGCCGCACAGCCAAGAAAGAAATCCAAGAGAATGATGGTGGCCCACCCTGCGCCAGCTTTCTCGCTGCAGGCGAGGGACGACAATGAAGATTGTGGAGATAGCTCCAGCTGCTCCACTCGCTCAGCGAATTCCTCCAAAGTGAAGTTTTTCTCACGATCTCCCTGCGAGAAGTGGATGGCAAAATCGCCCTGAACCTCATCGAGATAGGCGTTGTATCTTCTCAAGCCCCTGAAACTTTCCCGAAAAGCACCCCTGCCTGCAGGGGAAGCCACAAGATAGTCGAGGAAGTGATTCTCATCGAAGTCGGCTCCCGGCGTTGCCCTGTGCTTTTCGAAGAGCTCCAGCAGCCGATTGCGAACGATGGGATTCACGCGATCTCCGTTGGCCATCTAACGCTCGGGCCAAGCCCGCAGCGCGTCGGCACCGTCGGCCTTGAGCGAGTGGTTAGGCGTGAACAAGGTGACTACCGACAATCATACTCCGTACATTCTTTCCAGCACCTGACTTTCCATGTGCAGTATGATCCTTCGCTCGGCGGGCCACTACAGTGTTGCTCACAGCGCTTCCCCACTTTAGTACATTGCCAGGTCTGCCCTGCCGGGCATCGAGGCGAAGTCGTTTGCAGAACGGCGTCGGAACTTTCCATGCCTCGTTCTGATTGGGGCTGATTTTCATTGGAAGAAGCGCTGGTAATCCCCGCCAGAAAAGACATTGCAAGAAGAACTAAAAATGACTTTCTTGTCATGGACCATCTCCTTTGGTCAAGCCCAATGCCTGAGCTTAGGCCGCGGCTCGTCAGGGGCGTCGAGCCTGCAGCGATTTGTTAGGCGTATGACTACGCATTACTTGAGCCCTTCTTGCCGAACAGCAAGTTATAGATCATGGATGGAATGCATATGTTGGTAACACTCACCAGAGCCGCCACCAAAATGAGGGCGATGCCGAGAGAAAAGCCCAGCGTACTCATACCCGCATAAAAAGCCCACCCCGTGGCAACCAGCCAGGCAGAGGCCAAACCGCAAGCAAACTTTCGTTGTGGCCCGTTGTGTGGAAACGGGCGCGTCCCCGTGAAATGACGCACCCCGTAGTTGTACAGCAGGTCAAACGGGTGAAATGGCAGGAATACACCGAGGAATGCGATGGCCGCGAGCAGCCAAAGCACGACCGGCGACTGCAGAAAAACGCCCAGGATCATGACGAACGTACACAGGACAGGAGACCACCTCAGCCACGGGCCGACTTCTGCCAAGGTTTCATCATCCAGACCGCAAAATCCCTGCTCTTCCAGACGCTTCCGCGTTATCGAGTTCGTAGACATGGCGATCTCCTTGTTTCATACGCCTAACGTTTGAGCTCAGGTCACGGCCCGTCAGGGACGTCGGCCTTCAGCGAGTGGTTAGGTGCGTTACTCACGATTCTCGAAGTGATGCCAAATGCGCAGAATGGCCAACGCTTCTGTGTGCACGGAATAACGCACCACGTAATTTGCAAAGATCATGTCACGCACTTCTGCCGGCTTTGGCGCCTGCTCCACCTCAACACCCATGTGCGGGAAGAGACAGAGGTTCTCGATACGAGTGATTAACTCTTCTGCAACTCGCGCAGCCGCAGAAGGATCTTTCTCGGCAATGAAGGCGCGAAGACGAACCAGATCAGCAACAGCCTCTTGGGAATAGACCAGCCTCATTTGCCAGCCTTCGGAGCAGGCAGCTCCTTGGAACTACCCCAGCTCCGCAGCCAGGTATGGACCGCCTCACCGGAAACCGCCTTGCCTTGGGCCACGGACTCCATGGCCTGCAGGGTTTCCTGCCACCGGACCTGCTCTTGCTCCTGACGCTGGATGTATTCCCTAAGCGCCTGATTGATAAGCCAACTCTTGGTCCGGTGCAGTTTGCCGGCCATGGCCTCAAGGCTTTCTTCGACTTCCGGCTGAAGCCGGACGGTGGTGACGCTCATGGGAATACCCTCCGCGCAGATGAATGCAGTGTATTACAAGGCATTCCGGAGGGCAAGTTGGGTTCACGACACCCTGGATTTAACGCACCTAACGCCTGACTTAAGCCGCGCCGCGAAGCGGCGTCGGCTTGAAGGAATTGTTAGACCGCACCTTACAATGCACCGGGCCGCTTGCTTTTGAAGACCGCCAACTGAGCATCAAACGCACGCCTGTATGCAGGCCGCGCTTGACCGCGGGCGACATAGGCGGAGAGGTTCGGATATTCCTCCAGTATTCCCGTCCCTTCCAACCTGCGCAGCACTAGAACCATCATGAGATCACCGGCGCTGAACACACCGTCTAGCCAGTCGGCCTCGCCTAGCCGGGTGGAAAGATCGTCCAGCCGCGCGCGAACGCGGTCCTCGATCATCGGGAGGCGCCCCTCATACCAAGGCTGGTTGCCCTCTTGGTAAGGGGCTTGCTCGCGCTCGACGATCGGCGGCTCAACCGTATTGAGCGCGGCAAATATCCATGTGATCGCCCGCGCCCGCGCGTTCGCGTCGGCGGGCAGCAAGCCCACGTGGCGTTCGGCGATATGGAGAATGATCGCTCCTGACTCAAACAGAACGAGGTCACCCTCTTCATAGGTCGGAATCTGGCCGAAGGGGTGGAGTTTGCGATGTGCCGGCTCCTTCATCGCTTTGAACGAAACAAGGCGAACCTCGTATGGCTGGCCCACCTCCTCGAGTGCCCAACGAACGCGCATGTCACGCGCCAGCCCTTGGCCCTCATCGGGGGAGTCTTCAAAGGCAGTAATGATGGGGGTCATTGCAAGGTTCCAATTGATAGAGGTCCGAGTGCATCTGCTTGTGCGGTCTAACGTTCGAGTTAAGGCCGCGGCCCGACAGGGACGTCGGCCTTCAACGAGTGGTTAGACGCGCCTTTGACCGCGCGCCAACATACGCATACCATATGCGCATAAATACCCCAGAGGGAATACCCATGCTCCCGGCCTATAACCCCCACGCCCCTAAAAGGGCCGCAAACCTCAGCGTAAACGGGGACTTACTCAGCAAAGCCAAGGACCTGGACATTAACCTCTCCGCCA
>JBMOON010000049.1:0-7519 GCA_049323295.1 Pseudomonadota bacterium | reverse complement strand
GGAGTAGCGGCAGGGGCACTGTTGTCACAGCGTGCGGCCGATGATCTCTTTCATGATCTCGTTGGTGCCGCCGTAGATGCGCGAGACGCGGGCGTCCGCGTAGGCGCGCGCGATCGGGTACTCCCACATGTAGCCGAACCCGCCGAACATCTGCAGGCAGTCGTCGAGCAGGCGACAGTGCAGGTCGGTGGTCCAGTACTTGGCCATCGCGGCGGTGGCGGCGTCGAGCTCGTTCTTCATCAGGCTGTCGATCAGGCGGTCGACGAAGACGCGCGCCACCTGCACCTGCGTCTTCCATTCCGCCAGCCGGAAGCGGTTGTGCTGGAAGTCGATGACGCGCTCGCCGAAGGCTTTGCGCTCCTTGGTGTAGTCCAGCGTCCACTGCAATGCCGCTTCGGCACCGGCCACCGCGCCGATCGCGATCTGCATGCGTTCCCAGGCCAGTTCCTGCATCAGCAGGAAGAAGCCCTTGCCCTCGCCGCCCAGGATGTTGCTCGCCGGCAGCCGCAGGTCGTCGAAGAACAGTTCCGAGGTGTCCTGCGCCTTCATGCCGATCTTTTCGAGATTGCGCCCGCGCTTGAAGCCCGGGCGGGTGGTCTCGACCAGGACCAGCGAGGTGCCCTTCGCGCCCTTGGACGGGTCGGTCTTGGCGACCACGATCACCAGGTCCGCGTTCTGGCCGTTGGTGATGAAGGTCTTCTGGCCGTTGAGCACGAGCCCGTCGCCGTCGCGCAGCGCCGTCGTGCGCACGGCCTGCAGGTCGCTGCCGGCGCCGGGTTCGGTCATGGCGATGGCACCGATGACCTCGCCGCTGGCCATCTTCGGCAGCCACTCGTGCTTCTGCGCTTCGCTGCCATAGGCGAGGATGTAGGGGGCCACGATGTCCGAGTGCAGCCCGAATCCGAGGCCGCTGGCGCCGACGCGCATCACCTCTTCGATCAGCACCGCGCTGTGCAGCCGTGTGCCGCCACCGCCGCCATAGGCCTCGGGAATCGCCGGGCAGAGCAGCCCGGCGGAACCGGCCTTGCGCCAGACGGCGCGCGGAACGATGCCCGCGGTCTCCCAGCCGGCATGGTGCGGCACCACTTCCTCGGTCAGGAAGCGGCGCACCTGGTCGCGAAACAACTCGTGTTCCTCGGAGAAGATTGGGCGCGGGAGCATCGCAGCGATTCCTTTGTCGTTGGCGTCGTACATGCAGCGCCGGCGGCGCATCGACCTAACGCTTGTTAGCTGTTAGAGTATAGGGCATGGACGACGCGGACGACACAAGCCGGAGAGGCCTGATCCTGAGAACCGCGGCGAAGCTCTTTCGCGAGCACGGCTACGAACGTACCTCGGTGCGGCAGATCGCCGAGGCCCTGGGCATGACCTCGGGCTCGCTCTTCTATCACTTCGCCACCAAGGAGGAGTTGCTGGTCACCGTGATGGAAGAGGGCGTGCGAGACATCATGCGCGGGGTGCAGAAGGGCCTGGCTGGCGAATCGTGCCTGCCCGAACGCATGCTGGCGATGGTGCGCTGCCATCTGACCGCCCTGCTTGGGCCGAAATTGGACGCGATGACCGTGATGCTTTACGAATGGCGCAGCCTGTCGGAGCCGGCACGGGCGCGCGTGCTGACCTCGCGCGACGCCTACGAGGAGCTGTGGATGGCGCCGATCGACGAGGCTGCTGCGCTGGGTCTGGTGGACACCGATACGCTCCTCGTGCGCCAGACGGCGCTGGGCGCGCTCAACTGGACGGGTCAATGGTATCGGCCGGACCGTCGCGTGGGCGTGGAACTGCTGGCGCAGCGCATGTTTCACTTGCTGTTTCCGCGCCTGGCCGAGCGACTGGGCTCGGTCGTGCCCCAGGGCATTGGACTCGAGAGCGTGCAGACCCCGGCATGAACGCGAGAGCAAGCACCAAGAACTGCTGCGCGCGATGTACAGGGAGTGGAGATGGGAATGGCGGAAGCCGCAGCCTGCTTCGGCTTCGAAGGATTGGCATGTAACACCGATGGAGAAAAAGTGAAAGTACTTGTCGCCGTGAAACGGGTGCTCGACTACAACGTCAAGGCCCGCGTGAAGTCCGACGGTTCGGGAGTCGATCTCGCGAACCAGAAGCTGTCGATGAATCCCTTCGACGAGATCGCCTGCGAAGAGGCGGTGCGGCTGAAGGAGGCCGGTGTGGCCACCGAGATCATCGCCGTCTCCTGCGGCCCGGCGGGCTGCCAGGAGACGCTGCGCAGCGCCATGGCCATCGGCGCCGACCGCGGCGTTCTGGTCGAGACCAACGACGTGCTCGAGCCGCTGGCCGTGGCCAAGCTGATGCAGCACGTGGCCGCCAAGGAAGGCATACAGATTGCCATCTTCGGCAAGCAGGCGATCGACGACGACGCCGGGCAGACCGGTCAGATGTTCGGCGCGCTGATGGGCTGGGCCCAGGCCACCTTCGCCTCGAAGGTGAAGATCGAGGGCGGCGCAGCGACCATCAGCCGCGAGATCGACGGCGGGCTGGAGACGCTGCAGATGAATCTGCCGGTGGTCATCACAACCGACCTGCGCCTGAATGAGCCGCGCTTCATCACGCTGCCCAACATCATGAAGGCCAAGAAGAAGCCGCTCGAGGTGATCAAGGCGGCCGAGCTGGGCCTGGATCTGGCGCCGCGCACCGCCACGCTGCGCGTGGACGAACCGGCAGCGCGCAAGGCCGGCATCAAGGTGGCCGATGTGGCCGATCTCGTCAAGCGACTCAAAGAAGAAGCGAAGGTGATCTGATGACGACCCTGATCATTGCTGAACACGACGGCGCGGCGATCAAGCCCGCCACGCTCAACACCATCGCCGCCGCCGTGAAGATCGGCGCTCCGGTGCACGTGCTGGTGGCCGGAAGCGGCTGCGCCGCCGCGGGCCAGGCCGCCGCGGCGGTGGCCGGCGTCGCCAAGGTGCTGGTGGCCGACGCCGCCCACTATGGCGCCCAACTGGCCGAGAACCTCGCCGCGCTGGTGGTCCAGCAGGTGCGCGCCGACGCCTCGTGCACGCACGTGCTGACCCCGGCCACGGCCTTCGGCAAGAACGTGCTGCCGCGCGTGGCCGCGCTGCTCGACAGCTCGCAGCTGTCCGATGTGACGGCGGTCGAGTCGCCCGACACCTTCCAGCGCCCGTTCTACGCCGGCAACGCCGTCGCCCGTGTGCAGTCCAAGGACAAGGTCAAGGTGCTGAGCATCCGTACCACGGCCTTCGACCCGGTGGCGGCCAGCGGCGGCTCGGCGGCGGTGGAAAGCATCGCGGCGGCTGCCGACCTGGGCCTGACGCAGCTGGTCGGGCGCGAGGTGGTGAAGTTGGAGCGGCCGGAACTGACGGCCGCATCCATCATCGTCTCGGGCGGCCGCGGCCTCGGTGCGGCCGACAAGTTCCACGGCGTGCTCGAGCCGTTGGCCGACAAGCTGGGCGCGGCGCTCGGCGCCTCGCGCGCCGCGGTCGACGCCGGCTATGCCCCGAACGACTACCAGGTCGGGCAGACCGGCAAGATCGTGGCGCCGCAGTTGTATGTCGCGGTCGGCATCTCCGGCGCCATCCAGCACCTGGCGGGCATGAAGGACAGCAAGGTCATCGTGGCCATCAACAAGGACGCCGAGGCGCCGATCTTCCAGGTCGCCGACTACGGGCTGGTGGCTGACCTGTTCCAGGCCGTGCCCGAACTCGTGTCGGCGCTGTAGATCTGCCGGCCGCTGGCGGCGACCGACAGCACCTCGTCGGCGCTGCCCTTCTTCACTACCTAACGTATGTTCGGTAGAATAGTTGCGGTCCCTCCAGCCCTGCGCCCATCCCCATGTCCGAAGCCCGCGAACGCCATCCTGAACTGCGAGCGGCCCTGCGCGAGCTGTGCAGCCGTTTCCCCGACGAGTACTTCCGCGGCATCGACGACGCGCGTGGCTACCCCGAGGCCTTCGTCGATGCCCTGACCCAGGCCGGTTGGCTGGCGGTGATGATCCCCGAGGAATACGGCGGCGCCGGCCTCGGCCTGGCCGAGGCCTCGGTGGTGATGGAAGAGGTCAACCGCAACGGTGGCAACGCCGGAGCCTGCCACGGCCAGATGTACAACATGGGCACCTTGTTGCGCCATGGCTCGGCCGAGCAGAAGCGCCGCTACCTGCCGAAGATCGCCACTGGCGAGTTGCGCCTGCAGTCGATGGGCGTGACCGAGCCGACCGCTGGCACCGATACCACCAAGCTCAAGACCACCGCGCTGCGCAGCGCCAGCGGCGACCGCTACGTCGTCAACGGCCAGAAGGTGTGGATCTCGCGCGTCCAGCACAGCGACCTGATGATTCTGCTGGCGCGTACCACGCCGCTGGCCGAGGTCAAGCGCAAGTCCGATGGCATGTCGATCTTCATCGTCGATCTGCATCAGGCGATCGGAAACGGGCTGACCGTGCGCCCGATCCGCAACATGGTCAACCACGAGACCAACGAGCTGTTCTTCGAAAACCTGGAGATCCCGGCCGAGAACCTGATCGGCGAGGAAGGCAAGGGCTTCAAGTACATCCTCGACGGCCTGAACGCCGAGCGCACGCTGATCGCCGCCGAATGCATCGGCGACGGGCGCTGGTTCGTCAAGCGCAGCGCGGCCTACGCCCGTGATCGGCGTGTGTTCGATCGCCCCATCGGACAGAACCAGGCGGTGCAGTTTCCGATCGCCGAAAGCCACATCGAGCTGGAAGCCGCCGACCTGATGCGATGGCGCGCCTGCGACCTGTTCGACGCCCACGAAGCCTGCGGCGCCGAGGCCAACATGGCCAAGTATCTGGCGGCCAAGGCCTCCTGGGAAGCCGCCAATGCGGCGATCCAGACCCACGGCGGGTTCGGCTTTGCCTGCGAATATGACATCGAGCGCAAGTTCCGCGAGACGCGGCTGTACCAAGTGGCGCCGATCTCGACCAACCTGATCCTGTCCTACGTGGCCGAGCATGTGCTCGGCCTGCCGCGTTCATTCTGAAGGATGGCGATGCTTCCCTTGCAAGGCATGCTGGTTGTCACGCTGGAACACGCCATCGCGGCGCCGTTCTGCACCCGGCAGCTGGCCGACCTGGGCGCGCGCGTCATCAAGGTCGAACGCCCCGGCGAGGGCGACTTCGCCCGTGCCTACGACACGCGCACACGCGGCTCGGCCTCGCACTTCGTCTGGTGCAACCGCGGCAAGGAAAGCCTGACGCTGGACTTGAAGAACCCCGGCGCGCGGGCGGTGCTGCAGAAGCTGGTGGAGCGCGCCGACGTGCTGGTGCAGAACCTCGCGCCCGGTGCGGCCGCACGCATGGGCCTGGACCATGCCAGCCTCGCGCCCATCAACCCGCGCATCGTGGTGTGCGACATCTCGGGTTACGGCGACGGCGGCCCGTACACCGAGAAGAAGGCCTACGACCTGCTGATCCAGAGCGAATCAGGCTTCGTCTCGGTGACCGGCACGCCCGAGCATCCGTCCAAGGCCGGGCTGTCGATCGCCGACATCGCCGCCGGCATGTACGCTTACAGCAGCGTGCTGGCCGCGCTGCTGGAGCGTGGGCGCACCGGCCGCGGCCAGCGGCTCGAAATCTCGATGCTCGAGGCGATGTCGGAATGGATGGGCTACCCGCTCTACTACACCTTCGAGGGCCAGCCGCCGCCGGTGCGTGCCGGCGCCTCGCACGCCGCCATCTACCCCTACGGCCCTTTCACCTGCGGCGACGGCAAGTCGGTGGTGCTGGGCGTGCAGCACGACCGCGAATGGACGGCCTTCTGCGACAAGGTCCTGCTGCAGCCGGCGCTGGCCAAGCAGTACCTGGGCAACGCCAACCGCCTGGCGCAGAAGGACAAGCTGTTTCCCATCATCGACGCCGTGCTTTCCAAGCTGACGGCGGCGCAGCTGATCGAGCGCCTGGAAGACGCGCAGATCGCCAACGCCCAGCTCAACGAGATGGCCGACCTGTGGAAGCATCCGCAACTGCGGGCGCGCGGGCGTTGGGCCGAAATCGGCACGCCGGGCGGGCCGGTGCCGGCGTTGTACCCGCCTCACCACCTGTCGGGCGACGAGCCCCCGCCGATGGGCCCGGTGCCGGCCCTGGGCCAGCACACCGATGCCATCCTGGCCGAACTGGGCTGCAGCGCGGCCGACATCGCGCGTCTGCGTGCCGAGCGCGCGGTCTGAGCCTGAAGGGCCGTTCATGAGCACGCAAGACACCCACAGCGCCAGGCTGGCCGCCTTCGCCGCCGGCCTGCGCTTCGACAGCATTCCGGCGCCGGTGCTGCGGCGCACCGAAGATCTGTTCCTGGATTGGGCCGGCTCCGCGCTGGCGGGCAAGAGCGCCCGCGCGGTGCAGGCCATCGAGGCCTATGCGTGCAGCATGGGGCCGGCCGACGGCAGCGCCGAAGTGCTGATCACGCGGCGCATGACCTCGCCGCATTTCGCCGCCATGGTCAACGCGGCGGCTTCGCATGTGGTCGAGCAGGACGACGTGCACAACGGCTCGGTATTCCACCCCGCGGCGGTCGTCTTCCCGCCGGCGCTGGCGGTGGCGCAGGCCATCGGTGCCAGCGGGCGCGAGTTCCTGGCCGCGGCGGTGGCGGGCTACGAGGTCGGCATCCGCGTCGGCGAATTCCTCGGCCGTTCGCACTACCGCATCTTCCACACGACCGCCACGGCGGGCACGCTGGCCGCCGCGGCCGCCACCGGGCGGCTGCTGCGGCTGGACGCGGCGCAGATGCTGCACGCCTTCGGCAGCGCCGGCACGCAGGCGGCCGGGCTTTGGGAATTCCTGCGCGATGCCGCCGATTCCAAGCAACTGCACTGCGCCCATGCCGCATCGGCCGGGCTGGCCTCGGCCTACCTGGCACAGGCCGGTTTCACCGGCGCGCGCCAAGTTCTTGAAGGCGCGCAGGGCCTGGCTGCCGGCATGTCGAGCGATGCCGACCCTGCGCGCCTGACCGCCGGGCTGGGCAGTCGCTGGGCGACGGCCGAGACTTCGTTCAAGTACCAGGCCTCGTGTCGCCACACCCACCCCAGCGCCGATGCGCTGCTGCTGCTGATGCGCGAGCACCGGCTGAAGCCCGATGACATCGCCGCCATCACCGCGCAGGTCCACCAGGGTGCCATCGACGTGCTCGGCCGCGTCGTCGTGCCCGGCACCGTCCACCAGGCCAAGTTCTCGATGGGTACCGTGCTCGCCCTGGTGGCCGAACACGGTTATGCGGGCCTGGACGAGTTCGATCGCCACTTCCTGGCGCCCCGCATCGCCGCGTTGCGCGACAAGGTCACGATGCAACTCGACACCGAGGTCGACACGGCCTATCCGCAGCGCTGGATCGGCAAGGTCATCGTGCGCACGCTGGACGGGCGCACGCTGCAGGCGCGTGTCGACGAGCCCAAGGGCGACCCGGGCAATTCCCTCAGCCGCCCCGAGCTCGAGGACAAGGCGCGCCGTCTTGCCGCCTACGGCGGCGCGGCAACGCCGGCCGAAATGGACGCGCTGATCGCCCGCACCTGGGGCGTGGCTGACGCGCCCCGC
>JBMOON010000048.1:0-7943 GCA_049323295.1 Pseudomonadota bacterium | reverse complement strand
CTCACGCAGCAGGACAACATCTGGTTCACGCTGCTGACCCAGAACGTGGCTGCGGTGCATTTCGATGCGCACTACGCCGCGCAGACCGAGTTTGCGCGGCCCCTGGTCAATTCCTGCCTGACGCTGGCGCTGGTCACCGGGCAGTCGGTCATCGACGTGTCCTATAACGTATTCGCCAACCTCGGATGGGACACGGTGCGCCTGCCTCACCCAGTGTTCGAGGGCGACACCATCTACTCGCGCTCCACCGTGCTCGACAAGCGTGAATCGAAGTCGCGCCCCAACCTGGGCGTGGTCACCGTGGCGACCGAAGGCTTCAACCAGGATGCGGTGGTGGTGTGCACCTTTCAGCGCACGCTGATGGTCTACAAGCGCGGGATGGCACCGGACCGCGCCCCCCCGATTCCGACGCCCAAGCCCTGACTCCGAATCGAGCGCGCCCAGAGCGCCCTTGCGAAAGTGAACACCAAAGAACTGATCGAACGCTTCGGCCCGCGCGAAGCGATGGAGTACGACGTGG
This sequence comes from Pseudomonadota bacterium, assembly GCA_049323295.1. Taxonomy (GTDB): domain Bacteria; phylum Pseudomonadota; class Gammaproteobacteria; order Pseudomonadales; family JADFDG01; genus JADFDG01. The sequence goes on along the minus strand of JBMOON010000048.1, from coordinate 7,423 downwards.
TCGTGGTCGGCGCCGGCCCGGCCGGCCTGGCCACGGCGATCCGGCTCAGGCAACTGAACGCCGAACTGTCGGTGGTCGTGATCGAGAAAGGATCGGAGCCGGGCGCCCACATCCTGTCGGGCGCAGTGATGGACCCGCGCGCCATCACCGAACTGCTGCCCGACTGGAGGGCGCAGGGCGCGCCGCTCGAGCAGCCCGTGACCGGCGACGATGTGCTGTTCCTGTCCGAAACCGGCAGCGTGCGCACGCCCGACTGGCTGGTGCCGCGCAACCTGCACAACGACGGCTGCTATGTCGTGTCGCTGGGCAACGTGGTGCGCTGGCTGGCGCAGCAGGCCGAAGCCCTGGGCGTGGAGATCTTCCCCGGCTTTGCCGCCGCCGAAGTGCTGTACGACGACCAGGGTGCCGTGCGCGGCGTGGCGACAGGCAACATGGGCGTGGGCAAGGACGGCGAACCCGGAGACGCCTTCCAACTCGGCATGGAACTGGTCGGCAAGTACACCGTCTTCGCAGAGGGCGCGCGTGGCCACCTGGGCAAGCAGCTCATCGCGCGCTATCGGCTCGACGCGGGCAAGGATCCGCAGACCTTCGCCATTGGCATCAAGGAACTGTGGGAGGTCGACCCGGCGCGCGCCAAGCCCGGCCTGGTGGTGCACACCGCGGGCTGGCCGATGCGCGACCAGACCTTCGGCGGCGGCTTCCTGTACCACCTCGCCGACAACAAGGTGACGCTGGGCTTCGTGATCGGGCTCGACTACCGCAACCCCTTCCTGAGCCCGTTCGAGGAGATGCAGCGCTGGAAGACGCACCCCGCCATCCGCGCCCACCTCGAAGGCGGCAAGCGCATCGGCTATGGCGCACGCGCCATCAACAACGGCACTCCGCAGGCCCTGCCCAAGACGGTGTTCCCGGGCGGCGCACTGGTCGGCTGCGACGCCGGCTATCTCAACGCCGCGCGCATCAAGGGCAGTCACGCCGCCATCAAGAGCGGCATGTTGTGTGCCGAGGCGCTGGCATCGGCGCTGGTCGCCGGGCGCCAGCGCGACGAGTTGCTGGCCTACCCGCAGGCCTTCGAACAGAGCTGGCTGAACGAAGAGTTGCAGCAGACGCGCAACTTCAAACTCTGGTTCAAGAAGGGCAAGTGGGTCGGCAACCTGATGACGGGCATCGAGCAGTGGCTGCTGCCCAAACTCGGCATCGCCAGTCCGCCGTGGACACTGCACGGCCGCAGGCGCGACCACGAATGCCTGCTGCCGGCCGACAGGGCCCAGCCCATCGCCTATCCGAAGCCGGACGGCAAGCTCAGCTTCGACCGCCTGTCGTCGGTGTTCGTCAGCAACACCAACCACGAAGAGAACCAGCCGGCGCACCTGACGCTGAAGAACCCCTCGGTGCCGGTGGCGCTGAACCTGGCCAAGTATGCCGGCCCCGAGAGCCGCTATTGCCCGGCCGGAGTCTATGAGTTCGTCCGCGACGACGACCAGAACGAGCGCCTGCAGATCAATGCCCAGAACTGCGTGCACTGCAAGACCTGCGACATCAAGGATCCGTCGCAGAACATCGTCTGGGTCACGCCCGAGGGCGGCGGCGGGCCCAACTACGCCGGAATGTGAACCCCATGAGTGAACCGCAATTCGGCTGGAACGATGCCGCGCTGGCGGAGGCGCCGCGCGTCTTCGAGGCCGGCCTGTTCGACGGCCAGGTCGTGATGGTCTCCGGCGCCGGCAGCGGCATCGGCAAGGCCATCGCGTTTCTGTACGCGCGGCTGGGCGCCAGGCTCGTCATCTGCGGCCGCGACCGCGCCAAGCTCGACGCCTGCGATGCCTGGCTGCGCAAGCTGGGCAGCCCCGACGTGCTGGTGCACCAGGCCAACATTCGCCGGCCCGACGAGGTCGAGAAGCTGCTGGACGCCGCCTACGCGCACTTCGGGCGCCTGGACGTGCAGGTCAACAACGCCGGAGGCCAGTTCCCGAAGGCCGCGCTCGACATCAGCCCCAACGGCTGGAAGGCGGTGATCGACAACAACCTGAACGGGACCTGGTACATGATGCATGCCGCCGCGAAGCGCTGGCGCGACACCGGCACGCCGGGCAACATCGTCAACATCGTGCTGACCTTCCAGCGCGGCTTCCCCGGCGTGGCCCACTCCTGCGCCGCGCGCGCCGCCGTGACCTACCTGTCGAAGACGGTCGCGGTCGAATGGGCAGCGCACAACATCCGCGTCAACTGCGTCGCCCCGGGCGTGATCGAAAGCACCGGCTTCAAGCAGTACTCGGCCGAAGCGCGCGAGAACTTCCCGCGCGGCAACCCGATGCTGCGCCAGGGCGACGTGCAGGACATCGCGCACGCGGTGATCTACCTCACCGGGCCCAGCGGCAAGTTCATCACCGGCGAGCTGCTCAACGTCGATGGCGGCGGCGTGCTGTGGGGCGAGCTGTGGACGATCCCCAAACCGGCCTACTTCACCCAGGGGCAGTCGCAATGACCGCGGCGGACAAGCAACCCAGGTTCGGTCCCGGCGACGCGGCACTCGCCGAGCTGCCCACGGTCTACCGCGATAACCTGTTCGCCGGCAAGGTGGTTCTGGTATCGGGCGCCGGCAGCGGCATCGGCAAGGCGATCGCCTTCCTGTTTGCACGCCTGGGCGCCACGCTGGCGATCTGCGGCCGCAAGCTCGACGCGCTGGAAGACTGCGCCGAGAAGCTGCGCGCCCTGTCAGGCCGCGAGGTCTTCGTGCACCCGATGACGATCCGCGATCCGGCGCAGGTCGAAGGCCTGCTCGACGCCGTCTGGGAACGCTTCGGCGGCATCGACGTGCTGGTGAACAATGCCGGCGGGCAGTTCGCCGCGCACGCGATGGACTTCTCCGACAAGGGCTGGAACGCCGTCATCGACACCAACCTGAACGGCACCTGGTACATGATGCAGGGCACGGCGAAGCGCTGGGTCCGGCAGGGCAAGCGCGACGGCAGCATCGTCACCATCGCCGCTGCCGTGGACCGCGGCCTGCCCGGCATGGCGCACACGGCAGCCTCGCGTGCCGGCGTGATCGCGCTGTCGAAGACGCTGGCCGTCGAATGGGCCGAACATGGCATTCGCGTCAACTGCATCGGCGCCGGCGCGATCGAGAGCAACGGCTTCAACAACTACAAGGAAGAAAACGTCGGCGGCCTGTTCCGCACCAACCCCATGCTCAGGGCCGGTGACGTGCAGGACATCGCCGAGGCGGTGGTCTACCTCACGGCATCCTCGGGCAAGTACATCACCGGCGAGACCGTCAACATCGACGGCGGCATGGTGCTCTGGGGCGACTTCTGGCCCGCCGGCATGCCCGACTACTTCAAGCCCCCCTCATCCCACACATGAGCTCCACAACCGACAAGACCGCGAGCGGCCCCGGCCCGCTGGCCGGCGTCAGGATCATCGACCTCACCACCGTGGTGATGGGACCGTTCGCGTCGCAGATCCTGGCCGACCTGGGCGCCGACGTCGTCAAGGTGGAGTCGCCCGAGGGCGACACCGTGCGCAACATCGGTCCCAGCCGCAGCAAGGGCATGGGCCCGATGTACCTGGCCCTCAACCGCAACAAGCGCAGCATCGCGCTCGACCTGCGCAACCCCGACGGTCTGGCGGCGCTCAAGCGCCTGATTGCCGATGCCGACGTACTGCTGTTCAACATCCGCCCCGACTCGATGGGCCGGCTGGGCCTGAACTACGACGAGGTCGCCGCAGTCAACCCGCGCATCATCTACTGCGGCGCCTACGGTTTCGGCGAAAGCGGGCGCTATGCCGGCAAGCCGGCACTCGACGACCTGATCCAGGGCGCGGTGGCCCTGCCCTCGCTGGTCGGCCGCGTGACGGGCGAGCCGCGCTACCTGCCGACTAACATCTGCGACCGCACCACCGGCCTGACCGCCGTCTACGCCGTCACCGCCGCGCTCTACGCGCGCGAGCGCAGCGGCCGCGGCCAGGCCATCGAAGTGCCGATGTTCGAGACCATGGCGCAGTTCGTGCTGTCCGACCACATGTACGGCCAGACCTTCGACCCACCGCTGGCCGACGCCGGCTATGTGCGCCTGCTCGCCAAGGACCGCCGCCCCTGCAAGACCAAGGACGGCTACATCTGCGTCCTGATCTACATCGACAAGCACTGGAAGAACTTCTGCCAGATGCTGGGCCGCGAGGAGATGCTGCGCGACCCGCGCTTCCTGCGCATGGCCGACCGCACGCGCAACGTCGACGCGCTGTACGCCTTCGTCACCGAGCAGATGGCCCAGCGCACCACCGCCGAGTGGATGGACGCGCTGGCCAAGGCCGACATCCCGGTGACGCCCATGCACACGCCGACCACGCTGATGGACGACCCGCACCTGGCCGACGTCGGCTTCTTCGAGTGGATCGAGCACCCGAGCGAAGGGCGCATCCGCACGATGAACATCCCCGGCACCTGGTCGGGCACGCCGCCGGCCATCCGCCGCCATGCGCCGCTGCTGGGCGAGAACACGCGAGAGCTGCTGGCCGAGGCCGGCTACACGCCGGCCGACATCGATCGCATGCTGAGCAGCGGTGCGGCGATCGCCCAGGCCGTGCCCTGACGCTCACCCCGCGCGCGCACCGCCCGCGCGAACCAAGCCGCGCTGCACCAGTGCGCCCAGTTCCGACGCCGGTATCCCCCAACGCTGCACCTGTTCGAGCGCCCCATCGTCGGCGCTGTGCGGCGCACGCGGCAGCGCCGCCGGGGTGGCGCTGAAACGCGGCGCTGGCGCCGGCTGCACCACACCACCGATGTCGACGAAGGTCGAGCGCGCCTGGTTGTGCGGATGCTTCGGCGCCTCGAGTGGCGCAAGCACCGGCGCGAAGCAGGCGTCGCTGCCTTCGAGCAGATCGCACCACTGCGCCCGCGTGCGGGTCTCGAAGATCTCGGCCAGCCGGGTCTTGCTATCGGCCCAGCGCGCGGGGTCGTCGAAGTCGAAGGCGTCGGCGGCCAGCCCCATGCGCTCGAGCAGAACCTTGCGGAACTTCATCTCGATCGGCGCGACCGAGACATACCCGCCGTCGGCGCAGCGGAACACCTCGTAGTGCGGCGCGCCCGAGTCGAGCAGGTTGGTGCCGCGCGGCCCGGTGTGCATGCCGCTGCCGAGCATGCCGTAGAGCGAGGTCATCAGCATCGCCGCGCCATCGACCATCGCGGCATCGACGATCTGCCCGTCACCGCCACGCTGCGTGTTCCACAGCGCCGCGAGCATGCCGAACGCGAGCAGCAGACCGCCACCGCCGAAGTCGCCGACCAGGTTCAGCGGCGGTGTCGGCGGCGCACCGGCGCGGCCGATCGCATGCAGCGCACCCGACAAGGCGATGTAGTTCAGGTCGTGCCCAGCGGCCAGCGCCAGCGGCCCGGTCTGTCCGAAGCCGGTGACGCGCCCGTAGACCAGCTTGGGTTGTTGCGCCAGACAAGGCTCGGGGCCCAGGCCGAGCCGCTCCATCGTCTGCGGCCGAAAGCCCTCGATCAGTGCATCGCTGCAGGCGACGAGCCGGCGCGCGAACGCCACCCCTTCGGCGGCCTTCAGATCGACCGCGATCGAGCGCTTGCCGCGGTTCAGCAGATCGAACTTCGGTGCCCGCTCGATGCCCAGACCGCTGGGCGCAAGCCGGTCCACACGCAGCACCTCGGCACCCAGGTCGGCCAGCAACATACCGCACATCGGGCCCGGCCCGATGCCGGCGAACTCCACCACCTTCATGCCGCTCAGCGGTCCCTGGCTCATGGTCCGTCCTCCTCCAACGATGAGATATCAACCGAGCAGGCGATCCAGGCGTTCCTTGGCCTCGGCCAGTTCGCTTCACACGAGGGGCTGGCCACGGCCGTCCTCCGGGATCGATCCAATATTGGACTATCATACCAATAGTGAAACGGCCCTCCGACTCCGTGAACGGTTCCGCCAGCGACGACTACAGCGGCCCCAAGTCGCCATTGCGCGTGATGCAGATCGTCGAGTTGCTGGCCGCCGCGACGCACGGGATGTCGCTGGCAGCGATGACCGAAGCGCTGCAGATCCCGAAAACCAGCCTGCTGAACCACCTGCGGGTGATGGTCGGCGCCGGTTACGTGAGCCTGCGTGATGCCCGCTACGCGCTGGGCCCGGCGGCGATGCGGCTGGGCGCGATCATCGCCGCCGATGCGGGCGTGCTGGCTGCGGCGCGCCCGGTGGCGGCCGAACTGATGGCCCGGACCGGTGAGACCGTGATGCTCGCCACGCTCGACGAACGCAGTTCCGAAGCGCTGTACATCGACGTCATCAACAGCCAGCAGGACATCCGCTATTCGCCGCGTGTCGGCTCGCGCTGGCCGCTGTACTGCACCGGCATGGGCCGTGCGCTGCTGGCGTTTCAGGAGCCGTCGTTCATCCGTCGCTACCTGGCCGAGAACGACATGCCGCGGCGCACGTCGCGCACCGTCACCGATCGGGCACGCCTGCGACGCATCGTCGACGAGGTACGCAGCAGCGGAGTCGTGGTGACACAGGGTGAGCACACGGTAGGCGCCGGCGCCGTGGCCGCACCAGTCATCGAGCGCGACGGCCGCGTGCGCCATGCCATCGGCATCGGCGTCCCGATCGACCGGCTCGAGCCGCGACGCGAGTTGCTCGCCGCACTGGTGGTCGAGGCAGCGCGCCAGGTCTCATGGACCCTGGGCGGGCATGCAGCGAGCCCGGTCCACGCGACCCACAAGCCACTCGAGAACACCGTCTCATCGGTGGCGGCCGCACCATCAACCCGACCTACCAAGGCCCGCCAGGGCGAACGGTGACAAGCATGACCCCTCGCTTCGCAAGCGCCGCGCGCAACCTGTCGCGCGGCTTGACCCTCGCCCTGCTGTTGGGCCTGGCCCCGCTGGCCGCCCATGCGCAGTATCCGAACAAGCCGGTTCGCCTTGTCGTGCCGTTCGGCCCCGGGTCGGCGACCGACACCTTCCTGCGCATCGTCGCCGAGCCGCTGGGCGCCGCACTCGGCCAGAGCGTGGTCGTCGACAACAAGCCCGGCGCGATGACGGTCCTGGCCGTCGAGCACGTGGCCAAGTCGGCGCCCGACGGCTACACCGTGGTCGCCGCCACCAACTCCATCGTCGCCAACCCGGCCGGCATCCTGCGCAGCGTCAACTACGACCCGTTGCGCGACTTCACGCCCATCACCCGGCTGGCCGGCACGTCCTACGTGCTGGTGGTGGCGGCCGACCAGCCCTGGAAGACGCTGGACGATCTGGTTGCGCATGCGCGCGCCAACCCGGGCAAGCTCAACTACGCCAGCGGCAACCTCGGTGGCGTGCTGTACGGCGGCATGCTGCAGAAGTCGATCGGCGCGGACATGGTGCACGTGCCCTACAAGTCCACGCCACCGGCGCTGCTGGAGTTGCTGGCCGGCCGCG
>JBMOON010000047.1:0-277987 GCA_049323295.1 Pseudomonadota bacterium | reverse complement strand
CAGAAGTGAAACGCTGCATCGCCGATGGTAGTGTGGCATTGCCCATGCGAGAGTAGGTCATCGTCAGGCACCTATCCAAAACCCCGTCCACAAAGACGGGGTTTTTTATTGCCCGGAAAAATCGGCGTCATACAATCGGCCGACACTCCGGAGGACATGCCGTGTCGCAGGGCGTCGGGAAAGGACGGGCCGAAGGTCTGGATTCCGGCCAGCTGAAGGCGCTGGTCGATCTGATGTTCTCGCGCGCTTCGGCGCGGAAAGAGGGCCTGCCCCTCAATCACGCGCCAGAGACCCTGACGCGCTCGCCGGCCAAGCTCGAAGTGCTGGTGAATGCGCTGCTTGTTTTCATCGACAAGGGTATTACCGATACCACGGTGCAGGATCTTCTCGATGCGTCCGGCATCTCCCGGCGAACTTTTTACAAGTATTTCCGCAACAAGCTGGATGTGCTCGAGAGCCTATACGCACTGGCTGTCGACATCATGGTGCTGCGTTACCGGGCCGACATTGCCGATACGACTTCCGTCGGCGAGCTGGCACGCAGGTTCACGGAAGTCTTTTTTGCCTTTCACCGCGATCTGGCCCCGGTGATCCGCATGATGCAGGAAGAAGCCATCCGGCAGGATTCGCCGCTGGCTCGCCGGCGTGCGGATGCCATGTCCCTGGTGATCGAACTCGTCAACCGTCAGCTGGTTCAGATCTGCGGCAAGCCGGTCGACCCGTTGCTGTTGCGCTCACTGATGTGGGGCCTGGAGGCGGCTTCCATCGAATTGCTGCGTGGCGGCACGCCGGCCGACGGCGATATCGAGCGTTCCCGGGCAGTCATGACGCATATCGTGGAAGCCGCATTGACCCGACCTCTTTCGGTCAATTGAGCAGGGGTCATGCGTCGACAGGGGTGAATCGACGTACCGTGCGGCCTTCGGTCTCGATCGTTTCCAGAAACATGCGGTGCGGGCGCACCCAGAGCGTCCGTTCGCCGTATTCCGGTCGATAGACGACCAGCAGCTCGCCGGTTTCGCTGTGGCGGGCGGTGCCGATGACCGTATAGAGGCCGCCCTTGTAATGTCGATACAGGCCTGGCCGGGGATTTTCATCAGGTGATATGGACACGCAGTACCTCGCTGAGCGGGGTGATGCCGCGGCGGGCCAGCGCCAGTGCCTGGGTCGTCAAGGGCGTCATTCCCTCCGCGCGTGCAGTTTCTTCGATTTCCCGTTCGAGAACGCCGGCGTGTATCCGTTCGCGCAAGGCCGGCGTGACTTCCAGAAGTTCGTACACGGCGCTGCGTCCATGGAAGCCGGTGCCACCGCAATGGCTGCAGCCGGTTCCGCATACGAATTGTTCGTCGGGGCCTACGCCAAGCTCCAGGCGAACCGCATTGCCGACCTCCTCGGGCGCTGCGCAGTGCGTGCAATTGCGCTTCACTAGGCGCTGGGCCAGCACGCCCATGAGCGTTGCGTTCAGCAGATAGGGCTCAATGCCGATTTCCAGCAGACGGGTGATGGTCGTCGCGGCACTGTTGGTATGCAGGGTGGAGAGAACGATGTGCCCGGTGAGTGCGCTTTCGACGGCAATGCGTGCGGTTTCCGTGTCGCGGATCTCGCCGATCATGATCACGTCGGGGTCATGCCGCAGTATGTGTCGCAGGGCGCGCGCGAACGTGTAGCCGGCGGCATGGTTCACCTGTATCTGACGCACGCCGTCCAGGTGGTACTCGACGGGGTCTTCGACGGTGATGATGTTTACCGCCCGCCGGCGTACTTCCTGCAGTGCCGCATACAGCGTCGTCGTTTTTCCGGACCCGGTAGGCCCGGTCACCAGCAGCAAGCCCTGGCTGCGGGCCAGCAGTAACTGCAGGCGCGCTGCGTCATGTTCGTTGAAGCCGATCTCGGGTAGCGTTTTCAGGCCGGCAGCCGTGTCCAGGATGCGGATGACCACGCTTTCGCCGTTGATGGCGGGAATGATCGAGATGCGGAGGTCGATGATCCGGTTGTGACTGTTGACGCGTGCCCGGCCGTCCTGCGGCAGTCGTCGCTCGGAGATGTCGAGGCCGGAAATGACTTTGATCCGGCTGATGATGGCCGGCAACAGGGAGCGCGAGAAGCGGCGTACGGGGATGAGGGACCCGTCGATGCGGAACAGGAGTTCGACCGAGCCCTCGCGCGGACACAGATGGATGTCGGATGCGCGGCGCTGGATGGCATCGAGGATGATGTTGTTGACCAGACGGACGGTCGGCTTTTCGTGCGCCAGCTGTTCGGTATGGCGCACGTCCGCCGCGGAATTCAGCGGGGAGACAGACATCTCCTCGATCTGCGCCACCAGGATCTTGTCATCGAGGGGGGCGTACCAGACGGCGATTGCCAGCTCGATGTCATCCGGCGTGGCAAGCACGGGTTCGATGACATGCCCGCTGATGAAGGCAAGCTGGTTGATGGTGTCGATGTTGTTCGGATCCGCGGTGGCGACTACAAGGCGCTCGTCGATGTGCAGCAACGGCATGATCCTGAGCTGCCGGACCTGATCCTGGGGAAGCAGGTCGATGGCGGTCAGATCGATGTCGAAATTGCCCAGCCGCACCAGCGGCAGGCCCAGTTGCAGGGACAGCGTCTCGAACAGCGATTCCTGTGACAGCGCGCCGACCTGCAGCAGTATTTCGCCGAGACGACGGTCCTTGTCGATGCGTTGCGTGGCCAGTGCATCGTCCAGCGCCTTGCGGGTGATCTTGCCGCTGTCTTCGAGCAGTTTCCCCAGCAGGGTGTGTTTGGGCGGCATCGGCCTTGCCAGCGCATCCTGCAATTGTGCCCGGCTGGTTATGCTCGCGGGCTGCGACTCCGGCTTTCCGGCCACTGGCAGATCCTCAGGTGCGCCGGGGCTGGCGGTTGATTTTCTTGGGATCGGCACGCAGTCCCTCGATCAGTACGCGCAGGTACCGGATGGCCTGCTCTTCCAGGTTGCCCTCGCCGGTAAGCGCCCAGGTGTAGATGGCGCCGATCATGACGTTGACCATCAGGTGCACCGACTCGCGGGTGCTGAGGGCCTGGAAGTAACCCTGGTCGCGAAGCGTCGAGAAAAAGACCTCGGCAATCGGCAGGTTCTGTTCGACCAGCGCCAGATGCTTGCGCTGGATGTCGCCCATGAATTCGCCGGCTTCCTGGATCAGGACATGGGCGAATTCGCGGTTCTGTTCGATGAAGCGCGCCATCGTCCGTGCGGCATGTTCCAGCCGGCTGAGCGGATCCCCGCTTTCGATCAGGCTGGCCAGCGCAAGGTCGCGTATGTAGTTGAGGCTTTCCTCGACGATGACCAGCAGCAGGGCTTCCTTGCTCGGGAAGAATTTGTAGATCGTGGCTTTGCCCACGCCGGCGCGTTCGGCGACAGAGCGCACTTCGGCCGAGCGGAAACCTTGCTGGGCAAAGACTTCCTGGGCGGCGCACAGGATGCGGGTCCGGCGGTCGGTGACTTCGCGGCCGAGCCAGTAGCGCGGCTGGTCGCCGGAAGGATTTTTCTTGCGCGGTGTGGCCATCGGAACTCCGGCTGTGCGAGCTGCGCGGCGACCGTTCAATCCGGCAGATGGAAATGAACGAGTGCCGGGTTGTCGTCGTCGATTTCTTCGCCGAGGCTGATGATACCGGTTCCGAGCAGGGGCGCCTCTTCCCGGCGCAGGTAGACCTGCTGGCCGTCCTGCTGCCGCATCCAGGTGCCGTTGGTGCTCTGGTCGATCAGGATGTACTTGCCGCGCCGGAATTCGATGCGTGCATGCTGTCGCGAGGCGAGGGTCGCCGGTACCACGAGATCGCAGGTGTCGGCGCGCCCGAGCAGGAACGAGGAGCCGTCGTTGGGTACCGGGAGCTCTGCGCCATCGCACTGGACGACGAGAGTGCGGGCGCTGTCGGGCTCTATGGCCGGCAGGGCGACCGCCGTCATGATGCGGGTCACGGCCTGATGCTCTTCCCAGACCACTTCGTGGATGTCGATTTCCGCGTGTTTGCCCTTCACCGGCGCACGGTCGAACCAGCGGGCCTTGCCGGCCAGTCCGGACGACAGGGCGCCGACGGTGTCTTCGGTGGTGATGATCTGCCGCGCCCGGGCAATGCCGGCCATGCGGGAGGCCACGTTCACCGCGTCGCCGAACAGGTCGTTGTTGTCGAGCAGCGCGGAGCCCCAGTGCACGCCGATGCGGACGGCGACCTTGATCCCCGGCCGTACGGCCGTCTTGTTGTCGAGCGCAGTCTGGATGTCACAGGCCGCATGGATGGCGGCGTCCGCCTCGGGAAAGCGGCTCATGACTTCGTCACCGATTGTTTTCACCACCGTGCCGCCATGACGGACGGTGATCTCCGACATCAGACCGATGGTCTCGTCGATGATCGCCTTGGCGTCCTGGTCGCCCAGCATCTCGTACAGGCGGGTCGACCCGGAGACGTCGGCAAACATGACGGCGTAACGGCTTTCTGTCCCGCTCATGGGCGCTCCGTTTTCCCCGAAAGGCGCGACATTCCGTGCGGGCGCGGGGGCGGATATCAGGAAGGGATTCGTAGTATCTACTGATCGCGCCGGCCCAAGTCAAGGAACGGGTCGGCGCGTCATAACACCTTGATTTTCTCCACTTGCTCTTCGAGTCGCGCAAGCGCGGCCCGCTGTTCGTCGAGTTTGGCGCGCGCCTGCGCCACGACATCCGGCGGTGCCTTGTCGACGAATGCCGGATTCTTCAGTTTGCCGTCGGCCCGTGCGACTTCGCCGCGCAGGCGCTCGATTTCCTTGCCGAGCCGGGCCACTTCGGCCTTTTTGTCGATCAGTCCGGCCATCGGCACCAGGATCTCCATGTCGCCGACGAGTTGTGTGGCGGACGGTGGCGCCGATTCGTGCGCGGCAAGCCAGGTGACTGTTTCCAGGCGAGCCAGCACCTTCAGGAAGGCCTGGTTTTCGTCGCAACGCCGACGATCCTCGGCACTGCCGTTGTGGAAGAAAACGGGCAGCAGTTTCGACGGCGGGATGTTCATCTCGCCACGGATGTTGCGCAGTGCGGTGACCACGCCCTTCACCCATTCGATGTCGGCCTCGGCGCGAGAGTCGATGCGCTCGGGTGCCGGCACCGGCCATGGCTGCAGCATGATGGTGTCACCCGACTTGCCGGCCAGCGGTGCGATGCGCTGCCAGATTTCCTCGGTGATGAACGGCATGAACGGATGCGCCAGCCGGAGCATCACCTCCAGTACCCGTACCAGGGTGCGGCGTGTGCCGCGTCGTGCCGCGTCCGATGCCTGCACATCGTTCAGGACCGGTTTCGACAGCTCGAGGTACCAGTCGCAGTACTCGTTCCAGACGAACTCGTAGAGCGCCTGGGCCGCGAGGTCGAAGCGGAAGGCGTCGAGATGACCGGCGATTTCGCCCTCGGCGCGCTGCAGGCGGGAGATGATCCAGCGATCGGCCAGCGACAGTTCGATGTCGCCGCCCTGCACGCCGCAATCCTGGCCCTCGGTGTTCATCAGCACGTAACGGGCCGCATTCCAGATCTTGTTGCAGAAGTTGCCGTAGCCCTGGATCCGCTTCATGTCGAAGAGGATGTCGCGACCGGTGGCCGCCAGCGAGCAAAAGGTAAAGCGCAGCGCGTCGGTGCCGTGTGGCTCGATGCCTTCCGGAAACTGCTTGCGTGTGGCGCGCTCGATTTTCGGCGCGTCCTGCGGCTTCATCAGGCCGCTGGTGCGCTTGGCGACCAGGGCCTCGAGGTCGATGCCGTCGATGATGTCGAGCGGATCGAGCACGTTGCCCTTCGACTTCGACATCTTCTGGCCTTCGTGGTCGCGGACGAGACCGTGCACGTAGACCTTGCGGAACGGCACCTGCGGGGTTCCGTCGGGGTTCTTCACGAAGTGCATCGTCATCATGATCATCCGGGCGACCCAGAAGAAAATGATGTCGAAGCCGGTGACCAGCACGTCGGTCGGGTGGAAAGTCTTCAGTTCCGGCGTATCGTCCGGCCAGCCGAGCGTAGAGAAAGTCCACAGTGCCGACGAGAACCAGGTGTCGAGCACATCTTCGTCCTGACGCAGACGGACGGCGGCAGCGATACCGTTCTTCGTGCGGACTTCCTGTTCGCTGCGACCGACATATACATTGCCCTCGTCGTCGTACCAGGCCGGTATGCGGTGGCCCCACCAGAGCTGCCGCGAGATGCACCAGTCCTGCAGGTCGCGCATCCACGCGAAGTACATGTTCTCGTACTGTTTCGGCACGAATTCGATGCGTCCGTCCTCGACGGCTTTAGTCGCCTCGGCGCCCAGCGGTCCGGTTTTCACGAACCACTGCCAGGTCAGGTAGGGTTCGACGATGACGCCGGAACGATCGCCGCGCGGAACTTTCAGGGTGTGATCATCGATCTTTTCCAGCAGACCGAGCGCGTCGAGATCGTTGACGATCTGCTTGCGGGCCGCGAACCGGTCCAGGCCGCGGTAGCGGGTTGGCGCCTGTTCGTTGATCGTGGCATCGACGGTGAAGATGTTGATCAGCGGCAGGCGGTGGCGCTTGCCCACCTCGTAGTCGTTGAAGTCGTGCGCCGGCGTGATCTTGACGCAACCGGTACCGAATTCGGGATCGACATAATCGTCACCGATCACCGGAATGAGCCGGTCCGTCAGCGGCAGGCGCACCTGTTTTCCGATCAGTTCGCGATAGCGGGCATCGTTCGGGTTCACCGCCACTGCCGTATCGCCGAGCATGGTTTCCGGTCGCGTGGTGGCGACGACCAGATGCCCGGAACCGTCGGCCAGCGGATAGCGGAAGTGCCACATCGATCCTTTTTCTTCGCTGCTCACGACTTCCAGATCGGAAATGGCGGTGTGCAGTTTCGGGTCCCAGTTCACCAGTCGCTGGCCGCGGTAGATGAGACCGTCTTCGTGCAGGCGTACGAAAGCTTCCAGTACGGCGCGCGACAGCCCTTCGTCCATGGTGAAACGTTCGCGCGACCAGTCGACGGAAGAGCCGAGACGGCGGATCTGGCGGGTGATCGTGCCGCCCGACTGCGCTTTCCACTCCCAGACTTTTTCCAGGAATTTCTCGCGGCCGAGATCGTGGCGGGTGAGGTTCTGCGCGGCGAGCTGTCGTTCGACCACCATCTGGGTCGCGATGCCGGCATGATCGGTGCCGGGCTGCCACAGCGTGCGGTCGCCTTTCATCCGGTGATAGCGGATGAGCAGGTCCATGATCGCGTTGTTGAAGCCGTGGCCCATGTGCAGCGAGCCGGTGACGTTCGGCGGCGGGATCATGATGCAGTACGGCTTGCCCGCTCCGCGGGCGGGGTCTTGCGGCGCGAAATGGCCGCGCTCTTCCCAGCGGCGGTACCAGGTCTGTTCGATGGCGGCGGGATTGAAAGTCTTGTCCATGTCGAACTCGGGTCGAACTCGGAATGACGCGCTGTCCGGGCAGGCTCCGTGACGGGGCGTCGTGTCGCTGCCGGGCGGACCGGCGAAGGCGGGCGATTATAGCGGCCGGCGGCCGGCGGCCGGCGTCCGTCGCCGAGGCCGGGAATGCCGGGCAGGCGGGACGGTTTCAGCGCGGCGGGTCTTCCGGTCCGGCGAGATCGTCGAGCAGGGAGTTCAGTTCGCGGCGCAGCCGCTCCCGCAGGACCTCGGCCAGCTGCTTCTGGTGGGCGGCGGCGACTTCCTCGACGATCGCCGGCGCCCGGGCCCGCAGCATTTCCCGGGCGGCGCGCAGCCGGTCGGCCGCGGTGGGTGCCGGATTGCGCGACCGGCGCGGTTCGGGTGCCGGTGCCGGCGGGATGTCGGCAAAGAGGGGCTGCTGGTCTTCGCGTCCCAGGGCCCGGGGCGCCGGCGTTTCCACCGGTTCCATGAGGATCGGAATGGCGGCCGGATCGGGGCGTGAAGGATCGTGCATGGAGGTCGGCGGCCTTCAGCCGCGGGCCTCGTCGATCAGGTACTGCACGAGCATGGCCACCGGTCGCCCGGTGGCGCCCTTCTGGGCGCCGGCACTGATCCAGGCGGTGCCGGCAATGTCCATGTGCGCCCAGCGGTACTCCTTCGTGAAGCGCGCCAGGAAACAGGCGGCGGTGACACTGCCGGCCTTCGGGCCGCCGATGTTGGCGATGTCGGCGAACGGGCTGTCCAGCTGTTCCTGGTATTCGTCCCACAGCGGCATCGGCCAGGCGCGGTCGTTGCCTTCGCGGCCGGCGGCGACCAGCGCCGTACCCAGTGTCTCGTCGTTGCTGTAGAGGCCGTGCGCCTGGCTGCCGAGTGCGATCACGCAGGCGCCGGTGAGCGTTGCGATGTCGATCACTGTTTCCGGTTTGTAGCGCGCGACCCAGGTCAGCACGTCGCACAGCACCAGCCGCCCTTCGGCATCGGTGTTGAGGATTTCCACGGTCTGGCCCGACATCGTGGTGACGATGTCGCCGGGGCGTGACGCGCGGCCGCTGGGCATGTTCTCCGCGGCGGCGATCACGCCGACCACGTTCACCGGCAGCTTCAGCTCGGTCAGCGCGCGCATGACGCCGAACACGGTGGCGGCACCGCACATGTCGAATTTCATCTCGTCCATGCCGGGGCCCGGCTTCAGCGAGATGCCGCCGGTGTCGAAGGTGATCCCCTTGCCGACCAGCACGTACGGTTTTGCGCCCGGCTTCCCGCCGCGGTATTCCATGGCTATCACCCGTCCGGGCTGCTCGCTGCCCTGGGCGACGGCCATGAAGGCGCCCATGCCGAGGGCGCTGATCTTTTTCTCGTCGAGCACGGTGACCTTCAGTGCTTTCGTCTCCCGTGCCAGTTTCCGTGCCCGTTCGGCGAGATAGACCGGGTGGCAGACATTGGGCGGCAGGTTGCCGAGGTCGCGGGTGAGGCGGCGGCCCAGACAGATGGCCGCCGCATCGGCGACCGCGCGTTTTTCCGCGGCGTCCGGTGCCCGGCCGGCGAGGCCGAGCGTGAGTTTGTCGAGGGACTTGCCGGCCTTCCCGCCGGCAGCGCCCCTGGCGGCATCCTTTTTCTTCGACTTGTAGGCGTCGAAGCGGTAGGTCGCGTCGTCGAAAGCCTTGACCGCCTCGCGCAGGGGCCAGTGCGCGCCGACGCCGGCGACCGTGAGGTCGTCCAGCAGCATCGTGGCATCGCGTACCGGCAAGCCTTTCACTGCGGCGGCGGCGGATGCGAGCACGCGGTTGGCATCGGTGGTGGACAGCGGCTTGCCGGCGTCGCCGAGACCCACCAGCAGCAGGCGTGCGGCCTGGAGGCCGGCCGGCCGGTGCAGCAGCAGCGTCTGTTTCACCCCGCCCTTGATGTCGCCCTGTTCCAGCAGCCGGGTCACCAGACCGTCGGTGGCCTGGTCGATGCGCGCGGCGATGCCCGTCGGGCGGCGACCGGCGTGTACCCCGACCACGAGACAGTCGGTCTGCACGGCAACGGGATCGAGGGCGGCGATGCGGTACTGCATGAAGGACTCCGGACGGTCGTATCGGGCGCGGGCGGTCTGTCACTACAATATGCGCCGCCAGCGGGTGACGCCCGACTATAGGCAACGGCCCGAACCACCGGCAAGCACGGAGATCCGAGTGCTCATCTACCGCTACCTGTCACGGCAGCTGTTCGCCTCGACGCTGGCGGTCGCCTTCGTGCTGGTGCTGGTGCTCGTGTTCGGGCGCTTCATCAAGTATCTCGGCGACGCTGCCGCCGGGCGCATCCAGGCCGAAGTGCTGTTCAGCCTGCTGATGTTCCGCCTCCCGGGTTTTCTCGAGCTGATCCTGCCGATGTCGCTGTTCGCCGGCATCCTGCTCGCTTTCGGCCGCATGTACGTCGACAGCGAGATGACGGTGCTGCGTGCCGCCGGAATCGGCAACCTGCGACTGGCCGCCATGTGCATGGTGCCGGCGCTGATGATGTTTGCCGTCGTCGCCTCGTTCAGCACGACGCTGTCGCCCTGGGGCGCGGCGCGCCAGCAACAGGTGTTCGAGCAGCAGCGGGCGCGGCCGGAAATCGACATGCTCTCCGCCGGCCGTTTCTACAAGCGTGTCGCCGAGGGCGTCGAGCGCGTGACCTACGCCGAGAACCTGGTCGAGAACCGCACCCGGCTCGAGAACGTGTTCCTGGCCGAGTTCCCGCTCAATCATCCGTCCGCCCAGCCCAGCGTGGTGACCGCGACCACCGGTCACCGGGTGCAGGACGAGAACGGCGTGCAGTACCTGGAACTCACCGACGGCTTCCGTTACGAAGGGCAGCCGGGTCGCGCCGATTACCATCTGGTCGCCTTCGAGCGCTACCGCCTGCGGGTGGCCGAGAACCCGGTACAGCCCTCGGAGCAGATCCGCAGCCTGTCGACGCCGGTGCTCTTCGAGCGCGACGACCTGCAGGCCGTGGCCGAACGCCAGTGGCGCATCTCGTTGCCGTTCATGTGTCTGGTGGCGGTGCTGCTGGCGGTGCCGCTGTCGCGCGTCGAGCCGCGGCAGGGGCGTTTCCGCAAGCTGCTGCCCGGCATCCTGCTGTTCCTGATCTACATGGTGCTGCTGATCGCGGCCCGGCAATCGGTGGAAAAGGGCGAGCTGTCGCCTGCCATCGGACCCTGGCCGGTGCATCTGCTGTTTGCCGGCATCGGGGTGGCGCTGCTCTTCGGCGATGAGCTGCAGGTGCGGCGCGCCGCCCGGGACGAGCCGGCATGAAGACGCTGCAGTCGTACGTCGGCCGCACGGTGCTGCTGGCCACGCTGGGAGTCACCGGGATCCTGGTGGCGCTCGACATCCTGTTCGCCTTCCTGGCCGAACTGGAAGACCTGCGCGGCAACTACCAGTTCATGGAGGCGGCACAGTTCATCCTCCTCACCGCGCCGCGGCGTCTCTACCAGATGATTCCCACCGGCACCCTGCTGGGCTGCCTGGTCGCGCTCGGTGCACTGGCCAACAACAGCGAACTGGTGGTGATGCGTGCCGCCGGCATTTCACTGCTGCAGATCCTGTGGGCAACGCTGCGCCCGGTGTTGTTGCTGGCGCTGGTCGGCCTGGCCATCGGCGAGTACCTGGCGCCCTATACCGAGCAGATCGCACAGAGCACGCGGGCAGTCGCGATGGGCAGCGGCAAGATGCTGCATGCGCGTTCCGGCGTCTGGCATCGCGAGGGCAACGAGTTCATTCATGTGAACGCGGTGGAGCCTGGCGGGCGGCTCTTCGGCGTGACCCGCCTGCGCTTCGACGACAGCGGCCGGCTGCAGCAGGCCAGCCAGGCCCGCACGGCCTTTTTCCTCGACGACCACTGGGCGATGGAGGATGTCGAGGTCACCGAGCTCGGACAGCGCGAGGCACGCACGTCGCGTTTCGACGCGCTCACCTGGTACACGAGCCTCGATCCGAAGTTGCTGGCACTGCTGACACTGGATCCCGAAGACCTGTCGACCACCGGTCTCTGGCAGTACGCCAACTACCTGGCCGAGCAGGGGCTGGAGTCGGCGCCGTATTTCCTGGCTTTCTGGAACAAGCTGCTGCAGCCGCTGATGATCTGCGCGATGGTGTTCATCGCCATCTCCTACGTGTTCGGTCCACTGCGGCAGGTGAGCATGGGCCTGCGCGTGCTCGCCGGCATCATCACTGGCCTGGTGCTGCGCTATTTCCAGGAACTGTCGGGGACCGTTGCGCTGGTCTACCAGTTCTCGCCGCTGCTGGCGGCGACGGTGCCCATCCTGCTCGGCGCGGCGATCGGTGCCTGGGCCCTGCGGCGCTCCGGGTAGCCCGGCCGGTTGGCCTGTGCGGCCGCCCGCGGGTACAGTAGCGGCTGTTCACGAGGAACGTTCATGACCGAGGCCAGTATCCGCTGGGCTTGTGCCGGCCGCAGCGACCGCGGCGCCAAGCGGAAGATCAACGAGGATTCGATCCTGGTCAGGACCGAAGCCGGCATCTGGCTGGCTGCTGACGGCATGGGCGGACACGAGGCCGGCGACGTCGCGTCGCGGATGGTGGCCGAGGCCGTGGCCCGGGTGCGGGTCGAAGGCAAGTTCTCGCAGGTGGTCGACCGGGTCGAGGACGCCCTGGTCCAGGTCAATCACGATATCCGCGAGCACTCGGCCCGCGCCTTCGGCGGCCGCACCATGGGTTCCACCGTGGTGAGCATGGTCGCCTGCCCGCGTCTGGGCGTCTGCCTGTGGGCCGGTGACTCCCGCCTGTACCGGTTCCGGGACGGCGGCCTCGACCAGATTTCCCGTGACCACAGTGAAGTACAGGAACTGCTCGACCGCGGTTTGCTGACGCCGGAAGAGGCGGCGGTGCACCCGCATTCCAACGTCATCACCCGGGCCGTCGGCGGTGCGCCGGAGCTGTATCTGGACGTGATGATTTTCGACATCCGGGCCGGCGACATTTTCGTGCTGTGCAGCGACGGGCTCTACAACGAGTTGAACCACGACGAGATCCGGCAGGCGATTGCCGGCGACGTCGATGCCACGGCCGACCGGCTGCTGCAGTTGGCGCTGGCCAAGGGTGCCCGCGACAATGTCTCGCTGGTGGTGGTCCGGGCCGAGGCGGCCTGACCGGCGCGGCGGGAAGGGATTATGGAAGGAGCGGGCATGACGCTTGGGGAAGACAGCGAGCAGTTGCGCAAACTGGCCCGCGACGTGATGTCCGGCGACCTGACGCGCGACGAGTACGCGCGCCGGCGCCGCGCCGTCATCGACCGTTATGCCGGCGAAGCGCCGGTGGCGGTTTCCCTGCCCGACGTGCCGGTGCTCAAGGCGGAAACGGACAACACCCAGCCCAACGTGTCGGTGGTGCCGCGTCCGGCCGGTGCCGCCAGCGTGCAACCGGATCCGTCGGACCGGTTGCCGGCGGCGGCCGGCAGTGCCCGCGATCTCTGGATCGGCATGGCGGCCGTCGGGCTGGTCCTGCTGATCGTCGGCGGCGTACTGGCCTATCTGTGGTGATCCGGGCCTGCGCCCGGTTTCAGGCAGCGTCTTTCGGCAGGACCACGACCCGGGTCCGCGAGGCCAGATCGTGCCAGGTGCGTCCGCCCCGCAACAGCCAGAGGTAACCGGCACCTGCTGCCAGCCATGACAGGGTGCCGACGGCAGAGCGCAGCAGGCAGTCGCCGCGGCCGAGGGGACGGTCGTCGGCCGTCACCAGCCGCAGGCGCCAGGTCTTCATGCCGAGGGTCTGGCCGCCGTGCCGCCAGAACCAGCCGTAGAAGCCTGCCGTCACCAGCCACAGCAGGGGCAGGGTCACGAACGGCCCCAGCTCCGGCGGCACCAGCGGCTCGACGGGACCGGCAGTGCTGCGCGGATGTACGGCCGATCCGACGATGGCGGCCGTGAAGCCGATCGCGAACCACAGCGCGAGGATCAGCAGCCCGTCGTAGAGGGCGGCAGCCAGGCGCCGCCACAGGCCGGCATCGGGCAGTTCGCGGAAGGGGATACGGGTCATGGGAGTCGATCGATGCAATGCCGCGTGGTGCCGGAGGTCGGAATCGAACCGACACTCTGTCGCCAGAACCGGATTTTGAGTCCGGCGCGTCTACCAGTTTCGCCACTCCGGCGCGGCGGCGCGCATTCTAGCAGGTCGTTGCCGGTCCGCGCGCCGGCGGGCCCGATTGTCGCCGGCGCGAAGTGACGCTGCGGGGTCGATTCGCTACCCTTTGCGCGCCGCAACCGGCCTGCCGCCTCCGCACCGCTTCCCCGTCCGTGCCTGCCCCATGCTCGTCTCCGACTTCGACTACGACCTGCCCGACGAACTCATAGCCCGCGTGCCGGCACCGGTGCGCGGCGGCAGCCGGCTGTGCGTGCTCGACGGCCGTGACGGCCGCATCGAACACCGGCAGTTTCCGGCGCTGCGCGACCTGCTGCGGCCCGGCGACCTGCTGGTGCTCAACGATACGCGGGTGATCCCGGCGCGCCTGTTCGGCCGCAAGGACACCGGTGGCGAAATCGAGATCCTCGTCGAGCGGGTGCTCGACGCGCGCGAACTGCTGGCGCATGTACGGGCCAGCAAGTCGCCGAAGCCCGGCACCCGGTTGCTGCTCGACGGCGGCGGCGAGCTGCTGATGCGCGAGCGGCGCGGCGAATTGTTCCTGCTGGCGCTGCCGGCAGCGGCGACAGAAGAGGTGCCGGCCCTGCTGGCCCGTATCGGCCACATGCCGTTGCCGCCCTACATCGACCGCGCCGACGATGCGACGGACCGCGAGCGCTACCAGACCGTGTATGCCCGGCATCCCGGTGCGGTGGCGGCGCCGACCGCCGGCCTGCATTTCGATGCGGATTTCCTCGATGCATTGCGCGCGCAGGGCGTGCGCACGACGACGGTGACCCTGCATGTCGGTGCCGGTACGTTCCAGCCGGTGCGTGTGGAGCGCGTTGCCGACCACCGCATGCACGGCGAGTTGATCGACGTCGGCAGCGAAGCCGTGAGCGCAGTGGCGGAAACGCGCCGCAGCGGCGGCCGGGTGGTCGCCGTGGGAACTACCGCGGTCCGCAGTCTGGAATCGGCCGCACGGGCGGCCGAACAGGCCGGTCTGCCGCCGGGCAGCCTGCAGCCGTTCCGCGGTGAAACCGACATCTTCATCCATCCCGGCTACCGTTTCCGGGCGGTGGACGCGCTGCTCACCAATTTCCATCTGCCGCGCTCGACGTTGCTGATGCTCGTCTGCGCCTTTGCCGGTACCGGTCACGCGCTCGCGGCGTATCGCGAGGCGGTCCGCGAGCGCTACCGTTTCTTCAGCTACGGCGATGCGATGTTCATCCCGTATCCTTGCCCGGCCGGGCAATTCAGGCGGGATTCTTCATCATGAAATTCGATCTGCTGGGAACCGACGGCCCGGCCCGTCGCGGCCGTCTGACGTTCGCCCGCGGCACGGTGGAAACTCCGGCCTTCATGCCGGTCGGCACCTACGGCACGGTGAAGGCGATGCTGCCGCGCGACATCGCGGACATCGGTGCCCAGATCGTGCTCGGCAACACCTTCCACCTGATGCTGCGGCCGGGCACGGAAGTCGTGCGCCGGCACGGCGACCTGCACGATTTCATGCAGTGGCAGGGGCCGATCCTCACCGATTCCGGTGGTTTCCAGGTGTTCAGTCTCGGCGAACTGCGCAAGATCACCGAGGCCGGCGTGAAGTTCCGCTCGCCGATCGACGGGGCCGAGGTGTTCCTCGATCCGGAAACCTCGATGCGCGTACAGCACGAGCTCGGTTCGGACATCGTGATGATCTTCGACGAGTGCACGCCGTATCCGGCCACCGAGGCCCAGGCGCGCAAGTCGATGGAACTGTCGTTGCGCTGGGCGCGGCGCTCCCGGGACGCGCACGATGCCCTGGGCCGCGCGACCGGCCGCACTCCCGGCGCCCTGTTCGGCATCGTGCAGGGCGGGATGTACGAATCGCTGCGGGAGGAGTCGCTGGCCGGGCTGACCGGCATCGGCTTCGACGGCTATGCCATTGGCGGCCTGTCGGTCGGCGAGCCCAAGGAAGACATGATCCGCATCCTCGACCACCTGCCCGGGAAGATGCCGGCCGACCGGCCCCGCTACCTGATGGGTGTCGGCAAGCCGCTGGACATTGCCGAAGCAGTGCTGCGCGGGATCGACATGTTCGACTGCGTGCTGCCGACCCGGAACGCCCGCAACGGGCACTTCTTCACCTCGGCCGGGGTCGTACGCATCCGCAACGCACAGTACCGGGACGACACCGGCCCGCTGGACCCGGCCTGCGACTGCCACACCTGCCGTCACTTCTCGCGGGCCTACCTCCATCACCTGGACCGCTGCGGAGAAATGCTGGGATCCATGCTGGGAACCATCCATAACCTGCGCTACTACCAGCGGCTGATGGCCGATTTGCGGGGGGCTATCGAAGCAGGTAGATTGGCCGACTTTGTCGCTGAACTGAGGGTAAAAACATGAGTTTCTTCATCTCCGAAGCCTGGGCCGAAGGCGCGCCGGCGGCCGCCGCACAACCGCAGGGCGGCGGCTGGGTCACCCTGATCATGTTCGGGGTGCTGATCGCGATGATGTATTTCATGATCTGGCGTCCGCAATCGAAGCGGATGAAGGAGCACCGCGAGCTGGTCGGCGGCCTGCAAAAGGGTGACGAGGTCGTGGTGAACGGGGCCATTCTCGGCCGCATCACCAAGGTCACCGACGAGTACCTGGCACTGGAAATTGCCGACAACGTTGAAATCAAGGTGTCGAAGCTGTCGGTCACTGCCTCGCTGCCGAAAGGCACCCTGAAGCAGATCCGCGACGCCGCCTGAATCCGGCTGCCCTGACGGGCAGCCGCCCCTGACTGGCCCTTGCGGGCGACGGAAATTCGCATGAACCAGAACTCGTGGTGGAGCGTTGCGCTGGTCGTGGTCGTGGTGACCATCAGCGCCATCTACTCCTTGCCCAACCTGTATCCGGACGAGCCGGCGATCCAGATTTCCGGCGCCAGTGCGTCGCTGGAAATCGGCGACGATGTCGCGCGTCGCGCCGAGGAAGCGCTGAAGGCGGCCAACCTGCCGTACAAGCCGTTCGAGCGTGTCGAGCACTCGGTGCTGATCCGCATCGGCGACAGCGAATCGCAGGTGAAGGCGAAGGAAGTGGTGCAGCAGGCGCTGGGCGAGAGCGTGGTCGTGGCCTTCAACCTCGCGCCGACCACGCCCGGCTGGATGCTGGCGCTGGGTGCCGATCCGATGAAGCTCGGTCTCGACCTGCGCGGTGGCGTGCACTTCATGCTGGAAGTGGACATGGAACGGGCCGTTTCCCGCCGCGAGGACGGCTGGATGGACCAGATCCGGCAGGCATTGCGCGAAAAGTTGCCGGCCGGAGAACGT
Source organism: Pseudomonadota bacterium (assembly GCA_049323295.1). Classification (GTDB taxonomy): domain Bacteria; phylum Pseudomonadota; class Gammaproteobacteria; order Pseudomonadales; family JADFDG01; genus JADFDG01. The sequence goes on along the minus strand of JBMOON010000047.1, from coordinate 261,213 downwards.
TACAAGAGCGTGCGCCGGAACGCCGACGGCATCGAAGTCCGGTTCGAGACGGCGGCGGCACGCGACCGCGCACAGAGCATCATTTCGGCGATGACCGCCGACTTCTTCATTTCCGAAGTCGATGTCGGTGCCGAGTTCGCGCTGCAGCTCAAGTTCACGCCGCAGGCACTGAAGGCGATTGCCGACGAGGCGATCGACCAGAACCGCACCACCATTGCCAATCGGGTGAACGAGCTGGGCGTGGCCGAGCCGCTGGTCCAGCGCCAGGGCCTCAACCGCATCGTCGTCGAATTGCCCGGTGTGCAGGATGCCGCCACCGCCAAGCGGATTCTCGGCCGTACGGCCAGCCTCGAATTCCGTCTCGTCGAACTGGAAGGCGGCGGCGAAACCTTCCCGTTCAAGGACAACCGCGAGCCGCCCGTCCTGCTCAAGCGTGAAAAGATCGTCACCGGCGATTCGGTCGTCAGCGCGCAGCAGGGCTTCGACCAGCAGACCAACCAGCCCAACGTCAGCATCACGCTCGACACCAAGGGCGGGCGTGCCATGCAGCGGGCCACCGTCGACCATGTCGGCGACCCGATGGCCGTGCTGTTCGTCGAGACCCGTTCTGCGGTGCGTACGGTGGCCAATCCGGACGGTACGGTCAGCACGGTGATCGACAAACGGGAAGAAAAGTACGTCATCAACAAGGCGACCATCCGCGACGTGCTGGGCGTGCAGTTCCAGATCACCGGTCTGGACTCGCCGGCGGAAGCGGCCGAACTCGCGCTGCTGCTCCGTTCGGGTGCCCTGGCGGCGCCGATGTATTTCGTCGAGGAACGCACCATCGGTCCGAGCCTCGGCAAGGAAAACATCCAGGCCGGCCTGCAGGCCGCGGTTTACGGCTTCCTGCTGGTGGTGCTGTTCATGGTGGTGAACTACCGGCTGGTCGGCCTGTTCGCCTGCATCGCGCTGGTCGGCAACCTGCTGCTCCTGCTGGCCCTGCTCGGGACGATCAATGCCACGCTCACGATGCCCGGCATCGCCGGCATCGTGCTGACCATGGGTATCGCCGTGGATGCCAACGTACTGATCAACGAACGCATCCGTGAGGAACTGCGCAAGGGGTTGCCGGTACAGCAGGCGATGGACAAGGGCTACGGCCGTGCCTGGGCAACCATCTTCGACTCCCACGTCACCACGCTGATCGTCGGCGTCGTGTTGTTCGCCTTCGGTGCCGGTTCGGTCAAGGGCTTCGCCATCACGCTGTCGCTCGGGATCGCCACGTCGCTGTACACGGCGGTCGTGTTCTCGCGGGTGCTGATGAACTGGAAATACGGCGGCAAGCCGGTGAAATCGTTGAGTATCCAGCCGTTGTGGGTGCGCGCATGAGTGCCAATACGAAGAACGGTGGTGTCGTGAAGGGCGAGACGCTCGACGAAGTCTCGATTGCCCATATCGAGCACACCCGGGCCATCAATTTCATGCGCTTCGCGCCCTATATGACCGGGCTGTCGATCGTCATGACCATCGGGGCCATCCTGCTGCTGATCTTCAAGGGTCTCAATCTGGGGCTCGATTTCACCGGCGGCACGTTGCTGGAAGTCCGCTATGCGCAGGAGGCTGATCTCCAGCAGGTGCGGGCGCAGCTGGCGGCGGCAGGTCACAAGGAAGCGGTGGTACAGCTCTTCGGCACGCCGCGCGACGTGCTGATCCGCATCCCGCCGGAAGAGGGCACCGATCAGGCGAAACTCGGCACCGAGGTCGCCGAGGCCCTGAAGGCGGCCAGCCCGGACATGGTCGTCTCGCGCACCGAGTTCGTCGGTCCGGCGGTCGGCAAGGAACTGCGCGATGACTCCGGCGTGGCGCTGATGATCGCGCTGGGCAGCATGATGCTGTTTGTCTGGATGCGTTTCGTCTGGCGTCTGTCACTCGGCTCGGTGCTCGCGCTCGGTCACGATGCCATCATCGTCATCGGCATGTTTTCCCTGTTCCAGTGGACCTTCGATCTCACCGTGCTTGCTGCGGTACTGGCCATCATCGGCTACTCGATCAACGAGAGCATCGTGGTCGGCGACCGGGTCCGGGAAAACTTCCGCATCCTGCGCAAGGGCAGCACGGCGCACATCATCAACGGTGCGGTGACCCAGACGCTGTCGCGTACGGTGATGACGGCGTCGACCACCTTCCTGTCGGCCTGCGCCCTGTTCATCTGGGGTGGCGATGCCATCCACCATTTCGCGCTGGCGATGATGATCGGCGTCAGTTTCGGCACCTACTCGTCGGTCTTCGTGGCCGCATCGCTGATGATGTACCTCGGAGTGAGTCGCGACGATTTCGTGGTGGCGAAGGTCGAGGAAATCGACGACCGGCCCTGAGGGCGCCCGATGCCGCACAGCATTTCCCTGATCACCACGATCGCCGCCGGCCTCGGGCTGGCGCTGATCCTGGGGTTCCTGGCGCTGAAGCTGCGGCTGCCGGCCCTGGTCGGTTATCTGCTTGCCGGGATAGTCATCGGCCCGGCCACGCCGGGCTTCGTCGCCGACATCGGGCTGGCGCAGCAGCTGGCGGAAATCGGCGTCATCCTGCTGATGTTCGGCGTCGGCCTGCATTTCTCGCTCGACGAGCTGTTGTCGGTCCGCCGGATCGCACTGCCCGGTGCGCTCGTGCAGATTCTCGTGGCCACCGGCCTGGGGGTCGGCGTGGCGATGTCCTGGGGCTGGTCGTTCGGGTCCGGTCTCGTATTCGGTCTCGCGCTGTCGGTGGCCAGCACCGTGGTGCTGCTGCGCGCCCTGGAAGACCGGCGGGCGCTGACGTCGATCAACGGGCGCATCGCGGTCGGCTGGCTGGTGGTGGAAGACCTGGCGATGATTCTCGTGCTGGTCCTGTTGCCGCCGCTCGCCGGCTGGCTGCATGGCCATGCCGGCCCGGCAACAACGGACGACGGGCAGGAACTGCTTGCCGCGCTGGCGCTGACGCTGGGCAAGGTCGGCCTGTTCATCGCCCTCATGCTGCTGGTCGGCCGCCGGGTTTTCCCCTGGCTGCTGCTGCAGGTTTCGCGTACCGGTTCGCGCGAGCTGTTCACGCTCGGGGTGATTGCGGCTGCCTTGGGCGTGGCCTTTGGTTCGGCCGAACTGTTCGGCGTGTCGTTTGCGCTCGGTGCCTTCTTTGCCGGCATGGTGATGCGTGAATCGGACCTCAGTTCGCGGGCGGCAAACGAGTCGCTGCCTTTGCGCGACGCGTTTGCGGTCCTGTTCTTCGTGTCGGTCGGCATGCTGTTCGATCCGATGGTGCTGGTGAACGAGCCGCTGCGCGTGCTGGCCGTGGTGGCCATCATCATGCTCGGCAAGTCGCTGGCCGCGTTCCTGATCGTGTTGCTGTTCCGCTATCCGCTCAATGCCGCGCTGACGATTTCCGCCAGCCTGGCGCAGATCGGCGAGTTCTCCTTCATTCTGGCGGCGCTGGGCGTTTCCCTGGGCCTGCTTTCCCTGGAGGCGCAAAGCCTGATTCTCGCCGGCGCGCTGATTTCCATCGCGCTCAATCCGTTGTTGTTCCATGCCGTCGAACCGCTGCAGGCCTGGATCCGCCGCCGCTCCCGGCTGGCGCGCTTTTTCGCCCGCGGGCAGGACCCGCTGGCCGAGTTGCCGATGAGTACCGATCTGCGGCACCTGACCGGCCATGTGGTGCTGGTCGGGTACGGCCGGGTTGGCCAGCGTATCGGCGACGCGCTGGTTGCGCAGGGCATTTCCTGCGTGGTCGCCGAGCAGAACCGCGAAATCGTCCAGTCGCTGCGTGCCCGCGGCCTGCCGGCGGTTTCCGGCGATGCCGCCGACCCGGCCGTACTGATCCAGGCGCACGTCGCCCGCGCGGCGATGCTGGTGGTCGCGATCCCGGATGCGGTGTCGGCGGTACGCATGCTGGAAACGGCGCGCACGCTCAACCCGGCCATCGAAACGGTGGTGCGTACGCACAGCGAGGAAGAAGGCGATTTGCTGCGGCGCGAACAGGCCGGCCGGGTGTTCATGGGCGAACACGAGCTGGCGCTCGGGATGGCGCAGCACACGATCGAAAGGATGTCGGCGCGTCCCCCGGCCGGCGACGTCGCCGGCCAATAAAAAAGCCCGCATCGCTGCGGGCTTTTTTGTTCCGGTAGCGGCTTCAGCGTTTCCAGCTTTCCGGTACGTGCGGTGCGATCGTTTTCAGCAGCGCGCGCAGGACCTTCGGGTTGCCGCCGGCAATGTGTCCGCGGTCGAGGTGCGTTTCGCCGCCGTTGAAGTCGCTGACCAGCCCGCCGGCCTCGGTGATCAGCAGGCAGCCGGCCGCCATGTCCCACGGCTTGAGGCCGAACTCCCAGAAGCCGTCGAGGCGGCCGGCCGCCACATAGGCCAGATCGAGCGCGGCGGAGCCGGGGCGGCGGATGCCGGCGCTCTGTTGCGCGACGTCCTTGAACATGGCCAGGTAGGCATCGATGTGCGGCATCTGTTCCTTGCGGAACGGAAAACCGGTGCCGATCAGCGCACCCTCGAGCGATTTGCGGTCGCTGACGCGCAGGCGGCGGCCGTTCAGCTGGGCGCCACGGCCGCGCGAAGCGGTGAATTCTTCCTTGCGCAGCGGATCGTAGATCACGGCGTGCTCGAGTCGGCCGTTGACCTGCACGCCGATCGAGACGGCGAACTGCGGGAAACCGTGGATGAAATTGGTCGTGCCGTCGAGCGGATCGATGATCCACTCGGTATCGGTATTCGGCGCGCCTTCGAGGCGGCCGCTTTCTTCAGTGACGATGGCGTGTTTCGGGTAGGCCTTGCGGATCGCTTCGATGATCGCCGCTTCGGCAGCGCGGTCCACCGCGGTCACGAAATCGTTCTGTCCCTTGGCTTCCACCTGCAGCGGATCGGCGCGGACCAGCGCCTGTTCCATGATGCGGCCGGCGGCACGTGCGGCGCCGAGCGCGATGTTGACGATGGGCTGGTGCATGGCGACAACCTCGGGTGCCGGTCAGGGCGGCAACGATTCCGGAACGGGATGAAAGAGCGGAACGGCGCACCTCGGCGGCGCGGCGGGGCGCCATCCTAGCAGAAGCCGGACGGGTATACTGCGCGGCCCGTCCGTCCGCTCCCCCGGCCCGCCCGCATGCTGGACCGCATCCGCATCGTCATGGTGAACACCTCGCACGCCGGCAACATCGGGGCGGCGGCACGTGCCATGAAGACCATGGGCCTGTCGCAGCTGTGGCTGGTCGATCCGGTGACGTTCGCTGGCGTGGCCGCAGCCGACACCGAGGGTCCGCACAGCGGCAGCCGGGAGGTTGCGATGGCCTCCGGAGCGGTCGACCTGCTGGCGCAGGCACGGGTGGTGGCCACGCTGGACGAGGCGCTGGCCGGCTGCACGCTGGTGCTGGGGGCCAGCGCCCGGGTGCGTACCGTGCCCTGGCCGCACCTGATGGTCGATCGCGGCGCGGCCACGGCACTGGAGCAGCTGCAGACCGGCGCGGGGGATGTGGCCTTTGTCTTCGGCCGCGAGAACAGCGGGCTGACCAACGAGGAACTGGCGCGCTGTCATTTCCACGTCGAGATTCCGGGCAATCCGGTGTATCCGGTGCTCAACGTGGCGGCGGCGATCCAGGTGGTGGCCTGGGAACTGCGCCGGCAGTGGCTGGCGGGGCAGGAAGCCGCACCGTCCGCCGGCGGCGCGGAAATGACCGTCGAGCGCGTGCGTTGGGACAAACCGCCGGCCACGGCCGACGAGCTCGAGAAATTCTTCGCCCACCTTGAGAAAACCTTGCTCGACCTCGATTTCTTCGTGGTGGATGATCCCCGTCAGTTGCTGGTGCGTTTGCGCCGGCTGTTCCTGCGGGCCAGGCCCGATGAAACCGAAATGAAGATCCTGCGCGGCATCCTCGGCGCCGCGCAGCGGGCCGCCGGCGAAGCGAAAGCCGCCCGCGGCAAACCCACTGCGGGAGACGCCTGATGTTCGGACAGTTGCGGGAAGACGTGCGTTCGGTGTTCGCCCGCGATCCCGCGGCGCGCACCACGCTGGAAGTGCTGCTGACCTATCCCGGCCTGCATGCGCTGCTGTTCCACCGGATGTCGCACTGGCTGTGGGGCCACGGCCTCAAGTTGCTGGCGCGCATCCTGAGCACGTTTGCCCGCTGGCTGACCGGCATCGAGATCCACCCCGGCGCCAGGATCGGCAAGCGCTTCTTCATCGACCACGGCATGGGCGTGGTGATCGGCGAGACGGCGGAGATCGGCGACGACGTGACGCTTTATCACGGCGTCACCCTGGGCGGCACCACCTGGAACAAGGGCAAGCGCCACCCGACGCTGGAGAACGGCGTGGTGGTGGGTGCCGGCGCCAAGGTGCTGGGGCCGATCGTGGTCGGTGCCGGCGCGCGCATCGGCTCGAATTCGGTGGTCACCCGCCAGGTGCCGCCGGGGGCCACGGTGGTGGGCATCCCCGGCCGGGTGATCCTGCGCGATGCGGCACCCAGTGCCGACGAGGCGGCCCGCAAGGCGCTGGCCGAGAAGATCGGCTTCGATGCCTACGGGGTGGGCGGCGACATGCCGGACCCGGTGGCACGGGCGATCCACGGCCTGATCGACCACGTCCATGCCACCGACCAGCGGGTCGACGGCATGTGCGACGCCCTGCGCCGGCTGGGCAGCGACTACTGCGACCAGAAGCCGCCGGCCCTGCAGGACGACCTGCTGGACGCCGATTCCCAGGGGCAGGACGGTCCGGGTGACCGCTACCGGGCTAAAAGTTGACAGAAATACTCGGGTAAAGGATTCTGGCCTTCGTCCCGAATCCTGCCAGCCCGTCCGGGCGGGGTGTACCCGATGCGTCTGACCACCAAGGGCCGTTACGCCGTCACGGCGATGCTCGACCTGGCGATCAATGCCGACCGGGGTCCGGTGAGCCTGGCCGACATTTCCGAGCGGCAGGCGATCTCCATTTCCTACCTCGAGCAACTGTTCGCCCGGCTGCGCAAGGGCGGGCTGGTGGTCAGCGTTCGCGGTCCCGGCGGCGGCTACCGGCTGGCCCGGCCGGCGGACGAGGTATACGTCGCCAGCATCATCGATGCCGTCGACGAGCAGATCGATGCCACCCGCTGCGGCGGCGAGGGCAGTTGCCAGGACGGCGAGATGTGCCTGACGCACTACCTCTGGCAGGACCTGTCCACCCGCATCCATTCCTTCCTGGCCGGCATCAGCCTCGGCGATCTGGTGCGTCGCCAGGACATCCGGCGCATCGGCGACCGGCAGCGCGACAAGCAGCGCCTCGACGTGGTGACGGTGCGCTGATCCGGCGCGCTTTCTGCGAGAATCGTCGCCTCTTTTCGCTTTTCCGCGGTATGCACCCGTGAACAGGCCGATCTATCTCGATTACGCTGCCACGACCCCGGTCGATCCGCGCGTGGCGGCCCGCATGACCGAATTCCTGGGGCCCGCCGGCGCATTCGGCAACCCGGCTTCGCGTACCCATGCCTACGGCTGGTTCGCCGAGGAGGCGGTGGAAAACGCCCGCGCGCAGGTTGCCGAACTGGTGAATTGCGATCCGCGCGAGATCGTCTGGACGTCCGGCGCCACTGAAAGCGACAACCTCGCGCTCAAGGGAGTCGCCGGGTATTTCCGCAACGAGGGCGGCCGGCACATCGTCACCAGCACCATCGAGCACAAGGCCGTCGTCGACAGCTGCAAGTGGCTGGAGAAGCAGGGCTGGGACGTCAGCTGGCTGCAGCCGACCGCGGAAGGCATCGTCGAGCCGGAGCAACTGCGGGCCGTCCTGCGGGACGACACCCAGCTGGTGTCGCTGATGCACGTCAACAACGAGCTCGGCACGATCAACGACATTGCCGCGCTGGGCGCCGTCTGCCGCGAGCGTCAGGTGCTGTTCCACGTCGACGCGGCGCAGTCGACCGGCAAGCTGCCGGTCGACCTGCATGCACTGCCGGTCGACCTGATGAGTTTCAGTGCACACAAGACCTGCGGGCCGAAAGGCGTCGGTGCGTTGTACGTGCGCCGCGATCTGCGCGTGCAGCTGGCAGCGCAGATTCATGGCGGCGGCCACGAGCGCGGCCTGCGCTCGGGCACCCTGCCGACGCACCAGATCGTCGGCATGGGCGAGGCCTTCGCGCTGGCGCAGGCCGAGATGGCGACCGAAGTGCCGCGCATCGCCGCCTTGCGCGACCGCTTCCTCGCCGGCATCCGGTCGCTCGCCGGCGTGCAGCTCAACGGCAGCGCGACCCGCCGCATCCCGCACAACCTGAATCTCGCCTTCGACGGCCTCGACGGCGAAACGCTGCTCAACGCGCTCAAGGGCATCGCGGTTTCCACCGGCTCGGCCTGCAATTCGGCGACGGTGGAGCCCAGCTACGTACTGACCGGCATCGGTCTGTCGCGTGCGCGTGCCGACGCGTCGATCCGCTTCTCGTTCGGTCGTTTCACCACGGAAGACGAGATCGATCGCGCGACGGCGCTGATCGTTCAGGTGGTCAGCAGTTTGCGCTGAGGCGGGCGCGACCGGTGTGCCGGTCCGGTCGCCAGTGCATGCCGCACGGTTTCCGGTGCGGTACGCAGCGCCGTGGCGAACACCCGTTGCCGGCGCGCCGGGTCCATCATGTTGAAACCGAAGGCCTCGAGGTCTTCCGCTCCGGGTTCCAGGCGCACCACGCGGATCCCGGCATCTTCCAGTGCCGATACTTCGCGATCGACGATGCCCGTCATGTAGCGCCGGACCCGGCGCTCGATGCGCGCCAGCGGCGCTTGCGGCCGGTCCGGATGCGTCGAGGCCATCGGTGCGAGCACGATCGCTTCGGCGACGTTGCTGTCGAGCAGGATGTCGGCCGACACCGGCGAGGCGACGCCGCCGTCGATGTAGGTGCGGCCGCCGGCAGTAACCGGCGGACACCAGCCGGGAACGGCATAGGAAGCACAGACTGCGCGGTTGAGCGGCAACGACGGCGCATCGCGATGTCCGAACGGCACCCGCTCGCCGGTCTGCGTGTCGACGGCCATGATCCAGGTGGCCGGATGCGGCGCCCACTGGCCGGCCGGTACCACACTGTCGATCAGGTTCATGAACGGCTGCATGTCGGCGCGGCCGTGCGGCAGCAGGCCGGTGACGGCAGTCAGCGGATTCAGTTTGCCGCGCAGGCCGTCGATGGCCAGTTGCAGGCCGGTGAAGCGCAGGTCCGGCACCGGCGGCAGCGCACCGCCGGTATCGGTGTCGTGGTTCCAGATGCAATCGTGTGCCGTACCGTGCTGGCTGGCCAGCATGCGGTCCACGCCGACGCCGGCAGCGAGCAGGGCGGACAGCACGGCGCCGGCCGAAGTGCCGACGAAGATGTCGGCATCTCGCGGATCCCAGTCCAGCTGTTCCTGCAGCGCAGCCAGCACGGCAATCGACCAGGCGGCGCCGGCTACGCCGCCGCAGCCCAGTACCAGCGCGCGCTTGCCGGTTTTGCCGGTGTCGTTACGCATGTTGCAGCACTCCGTCCGCGGTGTCGGCGCCCGCCGGTTCCCGGGAGGACAGCACCTCGTAGTGCTCGCGATCGAAAGCGGCGAGCAGTCGCTGCATGGTGTTGGTGCTCCACGGGAAACCGATGCTGTTCTTCCCGTTGACGTCGATGTAGTAACTCGAACAGCCGCCGGTGTTCCACACCGTGCCCTGCAGGTCGCGCTGGACCTTGCGGTTGTAGGCCTCCTGTGCGTCGCGGCGGACTTCCATGCGGATCAGGTTGTCGCGTTTCATCGCGCGCAGCGCATCCATGATGTACGCCAGCTGCGATTCGATGACCACGAAGGCCGAATTGTTGCCGATCGCGAGATTGGGCCCGAGCACGAGGAACAGGTTCGGAAAACCGGCGATCGTCGTCCCGCGATGCGCTTCCGGGCTGCCGGCCCAGATTTCGGCCAGCGTGCGGCCGTCGGTGCCGCGTACCCGTTCGGCGATCGGCGGATCGGAAACGTGGAAGCCGGTGCCGAGGATGATGGTGTCCACTTCGCGCTCGCTGCCGTCCTGGCCGACCAGCGTGCGGCCGCGCACTTCCTTGACGCCGGTGGCCAGCACGTCGACATTCGGTTGCGTCAATGCCGGGTAATAGTCGTTGGACAGCAGGACGCGCTTGCAGCCGAGGACATAGTCGGGCGTCAGTTTCGCGCGCAGTTCCGGATCGCGCACCTGCCGGTGCAGGTGCGATACCGCCACGCGCTGGGCCTGCTTGAGCAGGCCGGGGTTGCGGAAGCCGAGACCGAAGACCTCGAACGCGTTGTACAGCGTGGCGCGCAGGGCGTCGGTGGCGAACGGCAGCGTGAGCAACCGGCGCGGCAGCGACGGCATCGGCGCGTCCATTTTCGGCAGGATCCACTGCGGCGTGCGCTGGAACAGATACAGGTTCTTCACCTGCGGCTGGATTTCCGGCACGAACTGGATCGCCGAGGCGCCGGTACCGATTACCGCCACCCGCTCGTCGCGCAGGTCATGCAGATGATCCCAGCGCGAGGAATGGAAGATCGTGCCCGGAAATTCCTTCAGGCCCGGCAGATCGGGAATCTGCGGTTCATGCAGGTAGCCGGCACAGGAGATCAGTATCCGCGCGTGGTAGATCCCGTGCGGCGTACGGACGATCCAGCGTTTCTCCGCTTCGTTCCAGACCGATTCTTCCGCCGGTTCGTTGTAGCGGATGAAGTCGGTGACGCTGAAGCGCTCTGCCGTTTCGTTCACGTAGTCGAGGATTTCCGGTTGCGCGGCGAAGACCCGGCTCCAGTCCGGTTTCTGGGCGAACGAATAGGAGTAAAGCGCCGACGGCACGTCGCAGGCGCACCCCGGGTAGGTATTGTCGCGCCAGGTGCCGCCGATCGCATCGGCTTTCTCCAGCACCAGGAAATTGGTGATCCCGTTGTCGAGCAGGCGTATGGCGGCGCCTATGCCGCTGATGCCGGCACCGATCACCAGCACGTCGACCCGGGTCGGTGCCGGCGCGATGTCCGCCGCCGGATTTTTCCTGCGCAGTTTTCCGATCATGGTCTGTGCTCCGGGCGGCTCAGCGTTTTTTCGGGGCCGATGTGGCGAGGGCGGCAAGACGCTGCTCGTAGCCGGCGCGCGCACGGCTGTCGGTCTGCTCGAGGATGCGGTGGTCGTTGAGCCGGCGGCGCACGCCGCGCACCAGCTGGTGCGGCAGCAGGCCCTGCAGGCCGGTCACGGCCGTGCAGTAGCGCGGCACGGCGATTTCCGGCAGTTGCTGCTCGATGGCGGCGATCACCGCGTCGGCCACGTCTTCCGGTGACACGGTGGGGATCACGCCCTGCGCGAATTCGGTGCCGGACGAGAGTTCGGTGGTGACCTTGGAAGGCAGCACGGCACTGAATTCGACACCGCTGTCGCGGTATTCCTCGCGCAACGCTTCGGTGAGCGCGACCACCGCGAACTTGGTGGCGCAGTAGACGGCCAGACCGGGCATGGCCACCTTGCCGGCCATCGAGGCGATGTTGACGATGTGGCCGCGGCCGCGCGCCAGCATGTCCGGCAGCGCCAGCTTGCAGCCGTGGATGACGCCGCGCAGGTTGATGTCGATCTGCGCGTCGCTGAGCGTGTCGTCCTCGCTGAGGAAGGCGCCCATCGGCATGATGCCGGCGTTGTTCACCAGCACGTCGACCGGGCCGAGTGCCCGGGCGGTTTCGCCGAGGAAAGCGGTGAAGGACGCGCGGTCGCGCACGTCGAGCCGGCCGCCGTGGTGACCGGCGCCGAGCGAGGCCGCTGCCTGCTGTGCCAGCGCGGCGTCGATGTCGCCGATGGCGATGCGGGCGCCGCGGGCGGCAAGGGCGCGGGCGGTGGCGAGGCCGATGCCGCGGCCGCCTCCGGTGATGGCGACGACGGCGCCGTCGAGTGCAGGTACTGCCATGGATCCTCCGCGTGCGGGGTTTATGTCCTGCAGTGTGCGGCCGGGTGACTGCCGCGGGTGAGGCGCGGCAGTGCCAGGGCGCGTATCATTATGGGCCATGCGCAACGACGCCCCGACCCACCTCACCCGCCCGACCATTCCGATCGCCTATCTCCAGCTGCTGGTGGAGATCGTGGGCGAGCGCGGCATTCCGGCGGATACGTTGCTGGCCGGCATGCCGGTGAATCCGGCACTGCTCGATCACCCCGATGCCAGGATGTCGGCGCAGCAGTGGACGCGGGTGCTGCTGCGCGCGCTGGAACTCACCGGCGAGCCGGGGCTGGGTTACGAATACGGCCTGCGCATGCGGCCGACGGTGCACGGCGTGCTCGGCTATGCGGCGATGAGTTGCCCGACGGTGCGCCAGGCACTGGAAATCTCCGGACGCTACACCCGCGTCCGGCAGGCGCATTTCAGCATGCGCCTGGTTGAACAGCCGGCACAGTCGCGGCTGGAAGTGCACGAAAAATTTCCGATCCTGGCGCTGCGCAGTTTCTTCTACGAGAACGTGCTGATCGGGATGGCGCGCGGTCATGCTGTGCTGCTGGGCCGCGAGCTGCGCGATTTTCCCGATCTTGAAATCTGGTTCGACTGGCCCGAGCCGGCGTATCACCGGGCCTGGGCCGATCGACTGCCGGCGGTGCGTTTCCGCCAGCCCGTGAATGCGCTGTGCTTTCCGTCGTCTTATCTCGACCTGCGTCCGGTGCTCGCCGATCCGCATGCCTCGCGACAGGCCATTGCCCTCTGCGAACGCGAACTCGCGCTGGCCGCCGGCCAGGAAGCCGACATCACGGCACGGGTGCGCGCCGAGCTGGTGCCCGGCAAGCGCGGCGGTTACCCGCAACTGGAGGACGTGGCATCGCGGCTGGCGATGTCGGGACGGACGCTGAAGCGCCGGCTGCAGCAGGGCGGTACGTCGTTCCTGCTGATTCTCGAAGAGGCGCGTCGCCGTGACGCACACCAGTTGCTGGCGCATACCGACCTGCCGGTGCAGGAAATCGCGGCGCGGCTGGGCTACATCAATCCGGCGAATTTCTCCCGGGCCTTCAGTCAGTGGACCGGCGAGGCGCCGACCCGCTATCGGGAGCGGCTGCGCGCCGGGCACTGAGCTTTCCGGAAGTTTCAGGCGGCGCGCCGGCCCTTGTAGGCGGCGTTTTCGTTGGTCTGGACCTTGTAACCGTACGCTTTTTTCCGTTCGTTTTTCGCCAGTTCGCGACGATAGGCGGCAGCCCCGAGCCGGTAGAGGACCCGTTCGCCGCCGGGCACGTAACGGTGCGTCCAGCAGAACGTGCGGCCGAGGCCACGGAACAGGCGGATGCCCCAGTAATCACCCTTGTCCTCGATCTTCATTCCGGTGACGTAGTCGTTGCCGGAGAGGTAACGGGTGATCTGGTGCAGGAAGGTCTGTGCGACCGGATACGGAATCCTCGCCTGGCGGTTCGCGCTGACCGCCACCTCGTCGAGGATGCACTTGGTCTGTTCGGTGAGCTTGTCCGGCTTCGCCTGGTGCCTGAGGCTGGCGAGGAAAAACGCCTGCTGCTCCTCGATCGAGGTCGGCAGCAGTTTTTCGTCGATGCCCAGCACGTGGCCGGCGTAGCGCCAGAGCAGGATGAAACTGTCGATTTCCTCGCGATCGAGCCGGATGCCCAGCTGCATCAGGCCGCGGATGTTCAGGTAACCGAACAGGCCGAGCGTGATCGCCAGATCCTGCTGGTTGATCGGCACCTCGGTCGGGTGCGAGTAACGGCCGCTGTCGACCAGGAAGCGCCGGATGGCGCTGTGCAGCAGGCGTACCCGCGCCAGCACTTCGTGCGACTTGCCGCCCGGTTCGATCTCGCCGGGAAACGCCATGCGGATGACCATCGCCGTGGTTTCGGTGAGGCGCTGGGTGGCGCTGCCGGACAGCATGCCGGTCATCGCCGTCACCATCGCCATTTTCTGGAACACGGCACCGCCGACCAGACTGCCGGCGAACAACGAAATGCCCATGAACGGCGAGTAGCTGGCAATCAGGCGCTGGCCCTTTTCCATGGCCTTGAAGTCGGCCCAGGCCGGCACCGAATTGCAGTGCCGCATGAAGGCGATGCAGTCGGCATCGCCGCGCGCCGCTTTCTCGCGCACGGTGCCGAGCAGGTCATGCATGTTCTTCAGCGAGCCTTCGGCGGCCAGTGCGGCCACCACGCGGTCGGAGAGCGGGTCGCCCTGCGTCCGCCATTGCTGCAGGGCGTCCTCGGTATAGGGCGCCAGATACTGCAGTTCGGCAAACCGGGGGGTGATGCCCAGCGGGGGCAGTTTCGAGACATCGAGGGCGGCAGTCATGGCCGGTCTCCGGGGAGGGTGCACGAGAACTCACGGGTTCTGAGTATACGGGGGCGGCCGGGCCGGGACATGACCGGAATGCCCGTATGGCTGGTGCTTCCGGTGAAGTCGTGCCCGGTCCGGCGTGTTGCACCGGTCCGCTCCGGCGACTGAAGTGTCTCGTCGGTTGCTGGTCCGGGCGATCAGGTCTGACCGGATCTCAGCGCAACCTTCCCTCGACACAGGTCGCCTCTGCGGTCCGGTGCAACACGCCGGACCGGGCTGTGCGCGGGAATCAGGCGGCGGTGACGGCGCGGGCCGTGTCCTGGATGCGCTTCACCATCGCCCGCAGCCCGTTGCCGCGGGTCTGGCTCAGGTGCCGCAGCAGGTCCAGCCGGGCGAACAGCCCCTCGATGTCGAAGGCGAGGATGTCGGCCGGCGACTTGCCGTTGAATGCGGCCACGGTGATCGCAGCCAGCCCCTTCACGATCAGTGCGTCCGAGTCGATGCCCAGCCACAGCTTGCCGGTGGCCGGGTCGTAGCGCGCCTCCAGCCACACCTGGCTCTGGCAACCGCGCACGAAACGGTCGTCGGTCTTCAGCGTCGCCGGCATCGGCGGCAGCTGTTTGCCCAGGTCGATGATGTAGGCGTAGCGCGCCTCCCAGTCATCGAGAAATTCCAGCGCTTCCAGGATGTCGTCGACACCGATGCGGGTGCCCAGCGGTTGCGCGGCAGGATCGTAGGCGTTCACAGCGGCAGCCCCAGCTCGAGTTTCACTTCGTCGCTCAACTGGCTGCGGTCCCACGGTGGATCGAATTCCAGGTCGACCTTCACCGACTGCACGTTCGGCACCTTGCCGACCCGGTATTCCACGTCGCCCACCAGTACCGGGCCCATGCCGCAGGTCGGCGCGGTCAGCGTCATGCGGATGCTCACCGTGTGGCCGGCGACGGACACCGCGCGTACCAGATGCAGGTCGACGATGTTCACCGGAATTTCCGGATCGTAGATCGTGCGCAGCGCCTTCCAGACATCGTCCTCACGTACCCGGTCGCCGTCCGCCGGCGCGAAATTGAAGTCGAGGTCGCAGGTGAGGCCGAGGGCATCGGCATCGGTGCCGTCGACCCGCGCCATGTTGCCCTTCACCGTCACGGTGAACGTACCGCCCAGTGCCTGGCGCAGGGTGATGAAACTGTTTTTCGGGATGATGACCGGCGTGCCCACCGGCACCAGCCGGGCCGGACAGTCGCGGGTGGTGACGACGGTGCGCTGCTCGCGCGAGGCAGAGGTGAACACGGGTTCAGGGCTTCACTTGATGGTGAAACTTTCGCCGCACCCGCATTCGCCGGTGACGTTCGGATTGTGGAACTTGTAGAGGCTGTTCAGGCCTTCCTTCACGTAGTCGATCTCGGTGCCGTTGACGATGGGCAGCGACTGGCTGTCGACATAGACCGGCACGTCGCCGCCGAAGACGAATTTGCGGTCGGCAGGATTTTCGACGCGCACCAGGTCGAGAACGTACATGTAGCCGGAACAGCCGCTGGGCTTGATGGCCAGCCGCAGGCCGAGCGCCTGTTCGCGCACGAGCTGCGTGCGGGTCTGGGCAATGGCTGCGTCGGTCATCGAGATCGTTTCGCGGCCGGGAATGTAGGTGTCGACGGTCATGGCAGGCCTCACAGGAACTTCCGCACTTTTTCCAGGGCGGCGACGAAGCGGTCGATGTCTTCCGGCGTGTTGTAGACCGACAGCGAGGCGCGCACCGTGCCCGGGATGCCCAGCCGCTGCATCAGCGGCATGGTGCAGTGATGGCCGGTACGCACCGCAACACCCTGCTGGTCGAGCAGCGTGCCGACATCGTGCGGATGCGCGCCTTCCAGCAGGAAAGAGAATACCGAGGCCTTCATGCGGGCGGTGCCCACCGGTTTCAAGCCGGGGATTTGCGTGGCCAGCGCGGTGAGCGTTTTCAGCAGCGCGGATTCGTGCGCGGCGAGGGCACGCCGGTCCTGGGCCAGCAGCCAGTCGACGGCGGCTCCGAGGCCGATGATGCCGGCGATGTGCGGCGTTCCGGCTTCGAACTTGTAAGGCAACTGGTTCCAGGTCGTCTGCTCGAACGTCACCGTCTCGATCATCTCGCCGCCGGTCTGCCAGGGCGGCATGGCATCCAGCAGCTCCCGGCGTCCCCACAGCACGCCGGTGCCGGTCGGACCGAACAGCTTGTGGCCGGAGAAGGCGTAGAAGTCGCAGCCGAGACGCTGCACGTCGACCGGGAAATGCGCCACGGCCTGGGCGCCATCCAGCAGTACCAGCGCACCGGCTGCCTTCGCGGCGGCCACGATGTCCGCCACCGGATTGATCGTGCCGAGGGCGTTTGACACGTGCGTGCAGGCCACCAGTTTTGTCCGTGTGCCGAGCAGCGCGCGATACGCGTCCATGTCGACTTCGCCGGCGTCGCTGATCGGGATCACCCGCAGCTTCGCACCGGTGGCCAGGCAGGCCTGTTGCCACGGCACGAGATTGGCGTGATGTTCCAGCGCGGAGATCACGACCTCGTCGCCGGCCCGCAGGTGCTGCCGGGCCCAGCTGTATGCCACCAGATTGATGGATTCGGTGGTGCCGCGGGTGAAGATGATTTCCGCGCTTTCCCGCGCGTTGAGCAGGCGCTGCACGGAAGTGCGTGCGGCTTCCAGTGCCGCGGTGGCGCGGTCGGCCAGGGCATGGGCACCGCGGTGGACGTTGCTGTTGTATTCGCGGTAGTAGCGGTCGATCGTCTCGATCACCGCCAGCGGTTTCTGCGTGGTGGCGGCATTGTCGAGGTAGACCAGCGGCTGGCCGTTCACCTGCTGGTCGAGCAGGGGGAACTGGGCGCGCAACCGGGCCGGGTCGAAAGCGGTTTCCGGTGCGTTCACGGCGTTACCCCGCTATTCCTGCGCGCACCGCGTGCCGCAAACCAGTCGGCACATGCGGCGCGCAACCATACTGCCAGCTCCGGCAGCGGCAGGCTGTCGATCAGCTCGTTGACGAAACCCAATGCGAGCATCAGTTCAGCGTCGGCGCGTGCGACGCCGCGTGACTGCAGGTAGAACACCGCCGTTTCGTTCAGTCGGCCGACGGTGGCACCGTGCGCGCATTTTACGTCGTCGTTGTAGATCTCGAGTTCCGGTTTGGTGTCGATTTCGGCGTCGGCGGACAGCAGCAGGTTGTTGTTCACCAGTCCGGCGCTGGTCTGCTTCGCGCCGGGATGGATGTGGATCCGGCCGTTGAATACGGCGCGGCCGTCGCCGCCGGCCAGTCCCTTGAAGACCTGCTGGCTGGTGCCGTGCGGCGCGGCGTGTTCGATTGCGACCTGGTTGTCGATGTGTTCGCCGGCGCCGGCGAGGAAGGCGCCCTTCACGGTCAGCCCGGCGCCCGGTGCGGCCAGCGTACAGACGATGTCATTGCGCTTGAGCCGGCTGCCCCGGCTGAGCAGCCAGGCATCGCAATGACTGTCGGCCTGCTGGCGCAGTTGTGCGCTGCCGGTGAAGTACTGGTCGTCCAGTTGCACCCGCATCCAGGCCAGCCGGGCGCCGCGCGCGAGATCGATCACGCTGGCGGCGTTGGTGTACTGCGTTGCGGCGGCAGCCGTGTACTGCTCGACGAGCGTCAGCCGGGCCTGCGTCTCGACCTGTATCAACAGCCGTGCCTGCGACGTGGCCGGTTCCGTGCCTTCGGTGTGGAACACCACATGCAGCGGTTTTGCCGGCTGCGCATCCTTCGGTACCCGCACGTAGAGGCCGTCATGGAAAGCGGCGCGATTGAACGTGCTGAACGGCAGCGGCGGCGTGTCGGCGCGGGTCAGCAGCTCGCGGGCGCCGGCTTGTTCGGCATCGGCCAGCCCGATCAGCGGCGACACCACCAGCGAGCCGTCGGCCGGCAGCGAGGATTGCGCGGCATCGTAGCGGCCGTTCACGAAAACCAGACGCCAGGCATCGAGTGCGGGCAATGCCGCAGCCGGAACCGGAGTTTGCACGATGGTGGCAGTACGTCCGAGGGCACCGGAATTTTCCAGCGCCGTCAGCCGGGTGTATTTCCAGGGTTCCGACTTGCGGCCGGGAAACTCCGCCTGCGCCAGTTCGCTCAGGGCCCGCGAACGCAGATCGGCAAGCCAGGACGGGAAAGTCGCCTGGCCGGCGAGTTCGCGCACGCGGCCGGCCAGGCCGGCGGCGTCGGTGTCCGGGGTGGCGGCGGTCCGGTTGCCGGTCATGGCGGTATCAGGCCGCACCGGCGGCGTCTTTCAGCCAGCCGTAGCCTTTTTCCTCGAGTTCCAGCGCCAGGTTCTTGCCGCCGGACTTGACGATGCGTCCGCCCGACAGCACGTGCACGAAGTCCGGCACGATGTGGTCCAGCAGACGCTGGTAATGGGTCACCAGCACGAAGGAACGTTCGCCGCCGCGCAGCGAATTCACGCCCTGGGCGACCACCTGCAGGGCATCGATGTCGAGGCCGGAATCGGTTTCGTCGAGGATGCCGAGCGCCGGCTCGAGCAGCAGCATCTGCATGATCTCGTTGCGTTTCTTTTCGCCGCCGGAAAAACCTTCGTTGACGCCGCGCTTGAGGAAGGCCTGGTCGAGGTGGACTTTCGCGCAGGCTTCGCGCGCCTTCTTCATGAAAGTCACGGCATCCCACACGTCCTTGCCCTGCGCCTTGCGCACCTGTTCCAGCGAGGCCTTCAGGAATTCGAGGTTCGAAACGCCGGGAATTTCCACCGGGTACTGGAAGGCGAGGAACATGCCCTTGCGCGCGCGTTCTTCCGGTTCCAAGGTCAGGATGTTTTCGCCGCGGAAGAGGATTTCGCCAGCCGTTACTTCATAGCCGTCGCGGCCGGCCAGCACGGCGGCCAGCGTGCTTTTGCCGGAGCCGTTGGGGCCCATGATGGCGTGTACCTCGCCCGCGCCGACGGTCAGTGTCAGGCCCTTGAGGATTTCCTTGCCCTGGACGTTGGCGTGCAGGTCGCGAATTTCGAGCATTTTCCTGGTCCGGTATGCGGGCGGTCAGCCGACCGACCCTTCGAGGCTGATTTCGAGCAGCTTGCCGGCTTCCACCGCAAACTCCATCGGCAATTCCTTGAACACTTCCTTGCAGAAGCCGTTGACGATCATGCTCACGGCCTTTTCCGCATCGATGCCGCGGGCGCGGCAGAGAAACAGCTGGTCTTCCGATACCCGCGAGGTGGTGGCCTCGTGCTCGACGGTGGCGCCCGGGTTGCGGCTCTCGATGTAGGGGAAGGTGTGCGCGGCGCACTGGTCGCCGATCAGCAGCGAATCGCACTGCGTGTGATTCCGTGCGCCGTCCGCACGCGGCGAGATGCGGACCAGTCCGCGGTAGGCGTTGCTGCTTTTCCCCACCGAGATGCCTTTGGACACGATGGTGCTCTTCGTGTTCCTGCCGAGGTGAATCATCTTGGTGCCGGTGTCGGCCTGCTGCCGGTTGCGGGTGAGCGCCACCGAATAGAATTCGCCGACGCTGTTGTCGCCGCGCAGCACCACGCTGGGGTACTTCCAGGTGATCGCCGAGCCGGTTTCCACCTGGGTCCAGGAGATCTTCGCGTTGTCGAAGCAGACGCCGCGCTTGGTGACGAAGTTGTAGATGCCGCCGCGGCCTTCTTCGTCGCCCGGATACCAGTTCTGCACCGTGCTGTACTTGATCTGGGCGCCGGGCAGCGCCACCAGTTCGACGACCGCGGCGTGCAGCTGGTTTTCGTCGCGCATCGGTGCCGTGCAGCCTTCCAGATAGCTCACGTAGCTGCCTTCGTCGGCCACGATCAGCGTCCGTTCGAACTGACCGGTCTTGGCCTGGTTGATGCGGAAATAGGTCGAGAGCTCCATCGGGCAGCGGGTGTTCTTCGGGATGTACACGAAGGAGCCGTCGGAAAACACCGCACTGTTGAGTGCGGCATAGAAGTTGTCGCCGGCGGGTACCACGCTGCCCAGGTATTTCCGCACCAGTTCCGGATGTTCGCGCACCGCTTCGGAAATCGGGCAGAAAATGACGCCGGCCTCGGCGAGCTTCTCGCGGAAGGTGGTGGCGACGGAAACCGAGTCGAACACTGCGTCCACGGCAACGCCGGCCAGCATGGCCTGTTCGTGCAGCGGGATGCCCAGCTTCTCGTAGGTCTTCAGCAATTCCGGATCGATTTCGTCGAGCGATTTCGGTTTGTCCCCCATGCCGCGGGGCGCCGAGTAATAGGACAGCGCCTGGAAATCCACCGGCGGGTAGTGGACGTGGGCCCAGGTCGGCTCCGGCATCGTTTGCCAGTGGCGGAATGCCTTGAGCCGCCACTCGGTCAGCCAGGCCGGCTCGTTCTTTTTCGCCGAAATGTAGCGGACGACGTCTTCGTCCAGGCCGGGTGCGAGGGTGTCCGATTCGATGGCCGTGACGAAGCCCGCCTCGTAGGAGGACGCGATGGCCCGGTCGAGGGTGTCGACGGGGGCGGTCGGGGCGGGTTGGCGGGCGTCGGTCATAGGGGGGTCGGCCGGCAGGGGGCCGCATTCTATATAAGGTGGCGTTTGACGACAGTGCCGGCGGGCGGGCCCGGGGCCGTCGTCGGGCGTCTGCATTATGGGCCCCCGGACCGGGCCATACCATAGTGAAATACTCGGGTATTCCGGGGCGCTCGCGTCTTCCGGTCCGGGAGCGGCCGGGAGAGCGGGGTATCGCCGCGGTAGGCGGCCGGGGCCTTCCTGCGTATAATCCGCCCTCTTTTTTGCAGGGCCGGGCAATCCGGCGTAACTCGTTGCCTGTACAGGCTTTTGGAGATCCAGATGGCGGTTGAGCGTACCCTTTCGATCATCAAGCCGGACGCGGTCGGCAAGAACGTGATCGGCGAGATCTACACCCGGTTCGAGAAGGCGGGCCTCAAGGTCGTCGCGGCCCGCATGATGCACCTGTCGCAGGCGCAGGCCGAGGGCTTCTACGCCGAGCACAAGGCCCGTCCCTTCTTCAGGGCACTGGTCGATTTCATGATTTCCGGTCCGGTCGTCGTGTCGGTCCTCGAGGGCGAGAATGCCGTTCTCAAGCACCGCGACCTGATGGGTGCCACCGATCCGAAGAAGGCCGACAAGGGCACGATCCGGGCCGATTTCGCCTCGTCGATCGACGAGAACGCGGTACACGGCTCGGATTCGGCTGCCTCGGCAGCCCGTGAAGTTGCATACTTCTTCAGCAGCCTGGACGTCTGCGCCCGCACGCGCTGAAACCTGCCCGGCCGCTCGTGGTCAGAGTGGCCGGGTTCCACTGCCGAATGTGAGCGATATGGCCGAGAGCAAGACCAACCTGCTGGGCATGACCCAGTCTCAGCTCGAGGCCTTCTTCCTGAACCTCGGCGAGAAGAAGTTTCGCGCCACCCAGGTGATGCAGTGGATACACGCGCGTGGCGTCGACTCCTTCGACGCCATGAGCGATCTGGGCAAGGCCCTGCGCGCGAAGCTGGCGGAAGTCGCCGAGATCCGTGCTCCCCGCATTGTCCACAGCGAATTCTCGAAGGACGGCACCCGCAAGTGGGTGCTGGAAATGGACGGTGGCGGCAAGGTCGAGACCGTATTCATTCCCGACGGAGAGCGCGGGACGCTGTGCGTGTCTTCGCAGGTCGGATGCGCGCTGGATTGCTCGTTCTGCTCCACCGGCAAGCAGGGTTTCCAGCGAGACCTCTCCACCGCCGAGATTATCGGCCAGGTGTGGATCGCCAACCGTTCATTCCCGCCGCGTACCAATATGGGCGAGCGCAACATCACCAACGTGGTGATGATGGGCATGGGCGAGCCGCTGCTGAACCTGGGCAACCTGCTGCCGGCGCTCGAGCTGATGAAGGATGACTTCGCCTACGGCATTTCGCGCCGCCGCGTCACGGTCAGCACGTCGGGCGTGGTGCCGGGCATCGATGCGCTCGGCGAAGCGATCGATGTCTCGCTGGCGCTGTCGCTGCACGCGCCCAACGACGAGCTGCGCAATGAACTGGTGCCGCTCAACAGGAAGTATCCGCTGGCGGAGGTGCTGGCTGCCTGCCGCCGCTTCCTGGCGCGCCATCCGACCAACAGCCATCGCTCGATCACCATGGAATACGTGATGCTCAATGGCGTGAACGATCGGCTCGAGCATGCGCATCAGCTGGTGAAACTGCTGCAGGAGAGCGGCGTGCCGAGCAAGATCAACATGATTCCGTTCAACCCGTTCCCGCATGCGGGCTACGAGCGTTCGTCCAACAACCAGATTCGCCGTTTCCAGGAAGTCCTGATGCAGGCCGGTTTTGTTGCTACCGTGCGCACCACGCGCGGCGACGACATCGACGCTGCCTGCGGCCAGCTCGTCGGCCAGGTGAATGATCGTACGCGCCGCAGCGAACGTTGGCGCGAATCCCGGATTCCCGTGCAGCAGGACGGAGTTGCAGTGCCGCGGCCACACATCAAAAGAGGACACGCCTGATGCGCTCCGGCAGGAAGCTTGTACTGAGTCCGGGCGTCGCGGCCTGGGCGCTTCTTCTTTTGCTGGCCGGGTGTGCATCCGGCCCGGAAAAGTCCGATCAGAAACCGGCCGAGAAATCCTCGTTGCCGCTGATGGTCGATGAGGACGCCCAGCGAACCAAGGCCATAGAAACCCGCGTCCAGGCCGGAATCGAGGCATTGAAGGCCAACGATCCGGAGCGCGCGCGCCGGCATATTTCCCGTGCACTCGAGATCGATCGCAGTTCGCCGCAGGCGAATAATGCAATGGCGTTGCTCTATTTCTATGAAGGCGATGAGCGTCGGGAAGAGGAGTACTTTCGCCGCGCTATCCGCGCCGATGGCGACTTCAGCCAGGCGCGCAATAACTACGCCGGCCTGTTGTACCGCCAGAAACGTTACCAGGATGCGATCGAGCAGCTTGAGAAGGCGGCCAACGATCCCGGATACGATCAGCGGGCACTCGCATTCCTGAACCTCGGCCGGTGTTATGCACAACTGGGGCAGTTCGAACGTGCGGCCAGCGCCCTGCAGCGTTCGTTGCGTCTCGACAGCCAGCAGGTCGATGCCTTGCTGGAGATGGCGGACATACTGCTTGCCCAGAAGAATTACCGTGAAGCCGACAGCTACATGGCGGCATTCCAGTCGCGTACCCGCAATACGCCGCGCAGCCTCTGGATCGGCATCCGGATAGCGGCCGGCCTCGGTGACAGCGACAAACAGGCGAGCAACGAATTCCAGCTGGCAAAAATGTTCCGCGAATCGCCGGAATATGCGGCATGGCGTACCTGGAAAAGCGGTGCCGCCGATACGCACACTGAAAAGCGCAAACCGCGCTGAGGTAATACGGGCATGGGAGTCGTTGCCGGAGAGCAACTGCGCGAGGCGCGCGAACTCAAGGGGCTGACGGTCGAGGACATCGCCGCCCGCCTGAAGATACCGGCGCGTTACGTGCGCGCGCTCGAGCAGGGCGATATCGCGGCCCTGCCGGAGCCGACGTTCGTTCGCGGCTACGTGAAAACCTATGCGCGCGAGTTGGGCCTGGATGGCGAGGCGCTGGTGGCCGAGCTGGCGCCGGTCGAAGTGAAGGCGCCGGTTATCCATCTGGGCGTCGACGGCGGTGGTGCTTCCGCCCGGCGCGGCGCGCCGATGCGCGCGCCGAATTTCCGTGCCGGTCGCCGGCGTTTCGGCCCGTTGCTGGCGATCGCCGGCCTGCTGATCGTCGTGGTGCTGCTGCTCTTTCTCGCCCTGCGCGATCGTCCGTTGCCGGCGACGACGCCTGCCGGCAGGACGCCGGACGTGCCGGCGGCCGGCGAACCGGTTGCCTTGCCGATACCGCCGGGCGCAGCGGTGGTGACGGAAATCCGGCTCCCGCCGGCACCGTCGGCGGCCGTGCCGCCGGCGGGCGAGGACAGTCCCGCGCCGCCGCCGGCTTCGACGCCGGTGGCCCTTCCGCTGCCGGCGCCCGGTACCGCGGCGCCGGTTGTGCCGGCATCTTCGTCGACCCCTGCGGCAGCCACACCGTCGTCGCCGGCCGAGGTCGAGACTGTTGCAGCGGCGGCACGCGAGTCGGCGCCACGTCGCGGCCTGTACATCCGCTTCCGCGGTGAATCCTGGGTGGAAGTGCGCGATGCCGACAACGTCGTGCTGCACACCAGCGTGCAGCCGGCCGGCAGCGTGCTGTCGCTGGAAGGCAAGGCGCCGCTGAGCATCACCTTCAACGACGCCACGGCCGCCGATGTCTGGTACAACGGCGTGCGACAGGTCGACCGCTCCGGTCGCTCGCGCGTCAACCGCATCATCGTCGGTCAGGCGCCGAGGTAAGCGTCGTGCACCACGAGTCTCCCATCAAGCGGCGCAAGACGCGGCAGATCATGGTCGGCAAGGTGCCGGTCGGCGGCGATGCGCCGATCACCGTGCAGACCATGACCAATACGGACACCTGCGATGTCGACGCCACCGTCGCGCAGATCCGTCGCTGCGTGGCCGCCGGTGCGGACATCGTGCGCGTGTCGGTGCCGACCATGGATTCGGTGGCGGCATTCGCGAAGATCCGCCAGCAGGTGGATGTGCCGCTGGTGGCCGACATCCATTTCGACCATCGCATCGCCCTGGCCGTTGCCGAGGCGGGTGCCGACTGCCTGCGGATCAATCCGGGCAACATCGGTTCCGACGACAAGGTGCGCGCCGTCGTCGATTGTGCCCGCGACAAGGGCCTGCCGATCCGCATCGGTGTCAACGCCGGTTCCCTGGAAAAAGACCTGCAGAAGAAATACGGCGAGCCGACCGGCGCCGCCATGGTCGAATCGGCGATGCGCCACATCGACATCCTGGAGCGGCTCGATTTCCACGAATACAAGGTGAGCGTGAAGGCGTCGAACGTGTTCCTGACGCTGGATGCCTACCGGTTGCTGTCGCAGCAGATCGACAAGCCGCTGCATCTGGGGGTGACCGAGGCGGGCATCTACCGCTCCGGCACCGTGAAGTCGGCCATCGCGCTGGGCATGCTGCTGTACGAAGGCATCGGCGACACCATCCGGATTTCGCTGGCCGCCGAACCCGAAGACGAAGTGAAGGTCGGTTTTGACATCCTGAAGTCGCTGGGCCTGCGCTCCAACGGAATCAACTTCATCGCCTGCCCGAGTTGCTCGCGGCAGGAGTTCGACGTGATCCGGGTGATGAACGAGCTGGAAGCCCGGCTGGAAGACGTCCGGGTGCCGATGGACGTGTCGGTGATCGGGTGCAAGGTCAACGGCCCGGGTGAGGCGAAGGAGGCCGATATCGGCGTCGTCGGCGCGAGCCCGAACAGCCTGGTCTACCGCCACGGCGAGAAGAGCCACCTGATCCCTACGACCAATCTGGTCGACGAGATCGAAAAGATGGTCCGCGAGAAAGTGCGCGCGGCCGAAGCGGAAAAATCCGAACAGAAAAAACGCGACGACGCATCCGGGATCATAGTCCGCTCGTGAGCAAGAAAATCTCCGCCATTCGTGGCTTCAATGACATCCTGCCGGACGAGACGCCGCTCTGGCGGCAACTCGAGCAGACCGTTGCCGGTGTGCTGGACGCCTACGGCTACCGGCAGATCCGGTTGCCGATCGTCGAGTCGACGGACTTGTTCAAGCGCTCGATCGGCGAGGTCACCGACATCGTCGAGAAGGAGATGTACACCTTCGACGATCGCAACGGTGACAGTCTGAGCCTGCGGCCGGAAGGCACCGCCGGCTGCGTGCGCGCCGGCGAGGAGCACGGGCTTTTCTTCAACCAGGTGCAGCGGCTCTGGTATGCCGGCCCGATGTTCCGGCACGAGCGGCCGCAGAAGGGCCGTTATCGTCAGTTCCACCAGATCGGGGTCGAGGCATTCGGCATGACCGGCCCGGACATCGATGCCGAACAGATCCTGCTGACGGTTCGCTTGTGGAGGGCGCTGGGACTGCAGGACGTAGTCAGCCTGCAACTGAATTCGCTGGGTACCGCGGAATCGCGGGCCGCCTATCGAAAGGCGCTGGTCGAGTTCCTGCGTGCCCGCTTCGATCAGCTCGACGAAGACAGCCGGCGCCGCCTGGAGACCAATCCGCTGCGCGTGCTCGACAGCAAGGATCCGAAGACGCAGGCCGCACTCGCCGGCGCGCCCTCCCTGTTCGCGCATCTGGATGCGGAATCGCTGGCGCACTTCGAGCGCCTCTGTACGTTGCTGGATGCGGCCGGCGTGCGCTACGTGCGCAACGATCGGCTGGTGCGCGGACTGGATTATTACAACCGCACGGTATTCGAGTGGGTGACGGATGCGCTCGGTGCGCAGGGCACGGTTTGCGCCGGCGGGCGCTACGACGGCCTGGTCGAGCAGCTGGGCGGCCGGCCGACACCCGCCTTCGGTTTCGCGATGGGCGTCGAGCGGCTGGTGTTGCTGCTGGCGCAGCGGCAGGCAACGGTGCCGGCGGCGGCGGATGTATTCGTGATCGCGGCCGGCGATGCGGCAGCTGATCGCGCGCTGCTGTTGGCCGAGCAGGTGCGCGACGCCCTGCCGGGCCTGCGTGTGCAGGTGAATTGCGGGGGCGGCAGCTTCAAGAGTCAGTTCAAGAAAGCCGACAACAGTGGCGCCACGGTGGCGCTGGTGATCGGCGAAGACGAGCTGTCACGCGGCGTTGCCGGCCTGAAGATGCTGCGCGAGGATGTCGCGCAGGAAACGGTTTCGATCAACGGTATTGCCGACGCGCTCCGGGCGCGTCTTTCGGGGAGGAAGTGATGGACGTTTACCGCACCGAGGAAGAACAGATTGCCGCGATCAAGTCGTGGTGGAAGGACAACGGCCTGATGATCGTCGGTGCCGTGTTGCTGGCAGTTGCCGTGTTCGCCGGCTGGAAGTGGTACCAGCACCACGAACGCACGAAATCGCTGGCGGCTGCCGGCCTGTACCAGACCATGATGCAGTCCTGGCAGGAAGTGCTGGCCGGAGGCTCGACGGCAGTCGACGCCGAGGCGCGGATGGCCAAGGCCGGCGAAGAACTGGCAACCGGCTATGGCGACACGCCGTACGCACGCTTCGCTGCGCTGGTGCTGGCCGCCCGGGCCGTCGAGAAGGACGACCTGACCGGTGCGGAACAAAAGTTGCGCGCGGTGATCGCCGGCGACGACGGTGATGCCGTGGCGACGATCGCCACCCACCGTCTGGCACAGGTGCTGTCGGCACAGGGCAAACATGACGATGCGCTGGCCCTGCTGGTCAGCGAAGTCGCGCCGGAATTCGCGGCTGCCCGCGAGGAAACCCGCGGCGACATCCTGCTGGCCCAGGGCAAGCGCGCGGAGGCCCGCGCGGCATGGCAAAAGGCACTGGACACGGCGGCGCCGCGCGATCCGGCGCGCATGCTGCTGGAAATGAAACTGGCCTACGTGGCCGGCGAATAAATACCCGACGGACTCCCTTCCGATGACGCGGCGCCTGCTGGCGTTTCCCCTACTGCTGGCGCTCGCCGCCTGCAGCGGCAAGGACGACCTGATCGAACCGTCACCGCTGCCGGACATCGCGTCGTCGGTGAAGTTCGATCGTGACTGGTCTGCCGATGCCGGCCGCGGCAGCGAGGCGGAAGGACTGGCGCTGGTACCGGCGGTCACCGGGCAGGCGGTCTACACCGCCGATCAGTACGGTCATCTCGCGGCGCGCGATCGTCGCAGCGGCAAACGGCTGTGGAAGCGGTCCACCCGCGAGCCGTTCGCCGCCGGTCCTGCCGCCGGTTACAACCAGATCTTCGTCGGTACGCGCGAAGGCGAGGTGCTGGCCTATTCCGCAACCGACGGCACGCCGCTGTGGCGCACCCCGCTCGGCGGCGAAGTGCTCGCGGTGCCGGCGCTCAACGGCGATGCGGTGGCGGTGAAGACGGCCGACGGTCGCGTCACGTTGCTGGACCGGGTCAGCGGCAGCGTGCGCTGGACCTGGGACGGCGGCGCGCCGCCGCTCAGCCTGCGCGCATCAAGCAGTCCGTTGTTGCTCGACGATGCGGTGCTGGCCGGGTTGCCTTCCGGCATGCTGGTGGCGCTCGAGCGCGCCACCGGCCAGCTCATCTGGGAGAGACGCATCGCCGAACCCAGCGGCAAATCGGAACTCGATCGGCTGGTCGACGTGGCCGGCGATTTCGTGCTGCGCGACGATCGTATTTATGTTGCGACCTACCAGGGCCGTCTGGTGGCGCTCGACCTGCGCAGCGGCCAGTTCCTGTGGCAACAACCGGTCTCCACCTTCCAGCCGCTGGCGGTTTCCGCGGACGCGGTGTTCGTCACCGACGCTGACAGCCGGCTGATCGCCGTGCGCGCCGTCGACGGTGTCGTACTGTGGCGTCTCGAATCGCTGCTGGGGCGGCGGGTGACCGGTGCTGCGCTGCTCGGCGACTGGCTGCTGGTCGGTGATCTGGATGGTTGGCTGCATGTGATCCGCCAGGCCGATGGCGTGCTGGTCGGGCGCCGGAAGATCGACGGTGACGGCATGGCCCTGCCGCCGGTGGTCGACGAGAACCGGGTATTTGCACTCGGCCGCGGCGGTCGTCTGGCGGTGTTCGGGGTGGTTGACCGTCGGGCGCCGGCGCAACCGGCGGCGGTGGCGCCATGAAACCCGTCATTGCACTCGTCGGCCGCCCGAACGTCGGCAAGTCGACGCTGTTCAACCAGTTGACGAAGTCGCGCGATGCGATCGTTGCCGATTACGCCGGCCTTACCCGTGACCGCAAGTACGGCGACGGCCGCATCGGCGACAAGGCGTTCATCTGCATCGATACCGGCGGCATCGGTGAAACGCCGGAAGAGGGCGTCGATGCGCTGATGGCCCGCCAGAGCTGGCTGGCAGTGGAAGAGGCGGACATCGTGCTGTTGCTGGTCGACGGCCGTGCCGGCATCAATACCGACGACAGCTATATTGCCCGCCGTCTGCGCACCGCCGGCAAGAAGGTGGTGCTGGTGGTCAACAAGACCGACGGCGTCGATCCGGAAGTCGCGCGCAACGAATTCGCGGTGCTGGGATTCCCGGACGTGCATGCGATCGCTGCCGTGCACGGCCGCGGTGTCGGCCAGCTGATGCAACACGTGCTGGCCGATTTCCCGGAAACGCCACCGGAGGTGCCGGTCGACGACGACAGCATACGCATTGCGGTGGTGGGCCGGCCGAATGTCGGCAAGTCGACACTGATCAATCGCATCCTCGGCGAGGAGCGGGTGGTGGTCAGCGATCTGGCAGGGACCACGCGCGATGCCATCGACGTACCCTACGAGCGCAACGGCAGGAAGTACACGCTGGTGGATACCGCGGGTGTGCGGCGCAAGGGTCGTGTCGATGAAGCGGTCGAGAAATTCTCGGTGGTGAAAACGCTGCAGGCGATCGACGGTGCGCAGGTCTCCATTCTCGTCATCGACGCCCGCGAGGGCATCGTCGAGCAGGATCTGCACGTGCTCGGTTACGTCCTGGAAAAGGGGCGCGCGCTGGTCATCGCCATCAACAAGTGGGACAACCTCGATCAGTACCAGAAGGATCTGGTGCGCAAGGAAATCGACCGCCGGCTCGGCTTCGTCGAATTCGCGAAAATCCATTTCATCTCCGCGCTGCACGGCACCGGCGTCGGCGAGCTGTATCCGTCGATCGAGGCTGCGTACCAAGCGGCGACGGCACGCCTGTCCACCGCCCGGCTGACGGCAATCCTCGAGGACGCCGTGCGCCAGCATCAGCCGCCGATGGTGCGCGGCCACCGGCCGAAACTGCGCTATGCGCACATGGGCGGTACCGAGCCGCCGGTGATCATCATCCACGGCAACAACACGGCCGGCATTCCCGATGCCTACCGGCGTTACCTCGAGAACATCTACCGCAAGGTCATGCGCATGGAGGGCTCTCCGCTGCGCATCGAGTTCAAGGGCGGCGAAAACCCTTTTGCCGGCCGCAAGAACAACCTGACGCCCCGTCAGGCCGCCAAGAAACGCCGCCTGCTGCGGCACGTGAAAAAGAGTCGGGACTGACGTCCGGATTCCGGCCGGCGACTGCCGGCCCTCCTGTAGTGGCTGCGCCGCCTCGCTGATACCATCCTCAGCGTAATGCCTTCTTCTTAGTCCCCCGTTCCGGTCTGCCACGCAGGGAGCCTGTCGCATGCCCGAGTTCCGTCCGTCACCTCTTCAGTTCTGGTCGGGCGTGTTCCTGGCCTGTCTCGTCCCCGCGGCCTGCCTGGCGGCAGAACTGCCGGACCTGCCGCCCGAGCTCGGCGGCGAGACGGTGCCGCAGGTGCTGACGCCGGCCCGACTGGCGCAGGCACAGGTCGATGCCGCTGCCAGCGTGACGGTCATCGACCGCGACATGATTGCCGCCCTGGGCGTGCGCGACGTGCCGGACCTGCTGCGACTGGTGCCGGGCATGATGGTCACCAACGAAAGCGAGGCCGGGCACACTTTCGCGGTGAACTACCACGGCACCAACCTGACCGACATCCGTCGCCTGCAGGTGCTGGTGGACGGCATGAGCGTGATCCAGCCTGGCCTGGCACGCATTCTCTGGTCGGATCTCGCGCTGGCGATCGAGGACATCGAGCGCATCGAAGTGACCCGCGGACCGAATGCCGCCGCCTATGGCTCCAACTCGTTTTCCGGTGTCGTCAACATCATCACCACGCACCCGCAGGACAGCAGCGACAATCTGCTGCGCGTGGCCGGTGGCAAGCGCGACATCGCCGACGGCACCTTGCGGTTGGTCGGCCACGGTGACAACGGGGATACCCGCCTTACGCTCACCGCGAAATCCGATAGTGGTTTCGATTTCGTGCGTCGCGGTGGCGAGGCGCGTGACGATCGTCGGGTAGAAGCAGTGAACTGGCGTTCGGAGTACCGGCCGAACGGGAGCGATCGAATCGAGGTGCTGCTCGGGCTGGCGGATACGCGAAAGGAAATGGAAGCCGATGATTTCGGAATCCTCAATCGCTATGAAGAACTGCCGGTGAGCGATACCGAGAACATCAGTCTGCTCGGTCGCTGGTCACGCGCGCTGTCGCCGGCGCATGAAATCCAGGTGCAGGCCTACACGCAGAGGACAGAGAGCCGCAATCCATTCCGCGGCTGCCTGCACCCGATCCTGCTGTCGGACGAGCTCGCTGCGCTGGCGGCCCTGGATCCCGACTACGCGACCGGATTGCTCGATGCGGCGGATCCGTTCGCCTTCATTGCCACTCTGCCGCCTGCAGCGCAGGCACTGGCCGGCGATGTACTGGTGCGTTACGGAGATTTCCTCGGTTCCGGATTCAATGAAACCTGTGGCGATGTCGATTTCGATATCCGGGAGAGTCGGTTCGATATAGAAGTACAGGACACTCTGCGCATCAGTGATCAGTTGCGTCTGGTGTCGGGCGCCAGTTACCGGCGCGACAGCGCGAGTTCCGCGAGTTACACCGGCGGCCAGGTCGACAATGAGATCCTTCGGCTTTTTGCCCACGGCGAGTATCGGCTTGTCGATCCGCTGTTGTTGAATCTCGGTGCGATGCTTGAGGACGACGACATCAGTGGCAGCAGCCTGTCGCCACGTGCCGGGATCAACTGGCGAATCCGCGACCAGCAGGCGCTTCGACTGGTTGGATCGCGCGCCTTCCGTACCCAGGACTTGTATGAGGAACACGCGAATACCCGCATCACTTTCGGCAATCTGTCGCCGCCTTATTCCACCGACGGCGGTGTGACCACCGAGAGCGAACGCGACCTTTTCCTGATGCAGCAGGCTCCCGGCAATCTGAAGCCGGAGGAAATCAATTCGCTGGAGCTCGGCTATTTCGGTTATTTCCCGGCTGCTCGCCTTGAGGTGGATGTACGCTGGTTCCGCGAGCGCCTTGGAAAACTCATCAGCGATCCCATAAACCCGTTCGACTTCGAGACCGACAACTCGTCGCGGACCGAGCTCAACGGCATCGAGTGGCAGGCGAAACACCGGGTTGCCCCGGGAAGCTGGTTGTGGGCCAGCTACGCCTACATCGACAACGAAAGCACGCACCCCAACGAATTGAAGTTCACTGCCCGCCACAGCGGAAGCTTTGCCGTGGCGCACCGTTTCCCGTCGCGCTGGAGCGGTTCGGCAGCCTGGTACGTCGAGCGGCACCAGAACGAAAACAAGGTGCGTGACCGCCGTTTCCACCTCGATCGCCTGGACTTGCGCCTCGCCCGCGATATCCCTCTGGGCGAGGCGACGCTGCAGTTTTTTGCCAATGCCCAGTACGACTTCGACGATCGGCCGCACATTCATCTCGATAACAACTACGACTCCCGGATTCAGGGCTATCTGGGCATGCAAATCACCTTCTGAGCACACGAACGAACAGGGAACGACGGGCAAGGGATGGACCTGAAGCGCTGCCTGCTGGGTCTGCTGCTGATGCTGGCGACGTTGCCGGCAGGAGCCGGCACGCCGGTGGTCCGGGTCGTCGGCCCGGAGCCGATCGCCACCGAAGTGCGGCGCCAGCTGCAGGAGCGCGTCGCCGCCGTCGACATCCGCGAGGAAGCGTCGACGGTGCCGGCGCGACTGGTCGTGGCGATCGGTGCCCGTGCCTTCCGCGACGCATTGCAGCAGTCCGGCGCGCCGGTGGTGGGCATGGCGCTCACCCGCGAGAGCTATCGCGCGGCGGTGCGCGAAATGGCGCCGCACACCGCCGTGCCGCACACGGCGGTGTTCTGGGATCCCGATCCGGTACGCCAGCTGCAGCTGGCGCGACTGGTGTTGCCGGCCGCGCGACGGGTGGCGATCCTCGCCGACTCGACGCTCGATGAGGGTCTGCTGGCGGCCTTGCGTACCGAGTCGGTGCGGCTCGGGCTGGTGCCGGTCATCGTGCGTGCCGGCAACGACAGCCAGTCGTTGCCGCAGCGGTTGGCCCGCGTGCTGGCGAACACCGATTTCCTGCTCGGCATCGACGGTCCGGAAATCTTCACGCCGGCGAATGCGAAAACCATCCTGCTGACCACCTACCGCCACGGTCGTCCGGTGATCGGACCCGGCGGCAGCTGGGTCGATGCCGGCAGCATTGCCTCGCTGGCAGCCGGCATGCCGGAAGCGATCGATACCCTGGCTGCCTGGTTGCCGGCGCTGCTTGAGACAGGTCGCATGCCGCCACCGCGCCATCCGGACCGTTACACCGTCGTCACCAATCCCCAGGTGGCGCGTTCGTTGTCGATCACGTTGCCGCCCGATGAGCGCCTGCAGTCGTCGTCGCGCGGTTCCGGAGGTAAGCCATGATGAGTCTGCGCGATTGGCCGTTGCGGGCACGCATCCGGCGGTTGGCCGTGGTGCCGGTGCTGGTGGTCGCTTTCCTGCTCGGTGGCTATTTCCTCATCGAGCGCTTCAGCGCCTTCAGCAGCGAGCTCGACATCCGCGGCCAGATGATGGCGCGCCAGCTGGCCCCCGCTGCCGAATACGGCGTGATTGCCGGCAACCGCGGCGTGCTGCAATCGTTGATGGCGCCGCTGCTGGCCGAGCGGGACGTGATCTACGTGGTGGTGCGCGATGCCGAAGGCGGCGTGCTGGCCGAACACTACAAGGACGGCGCCCGTTCGCTGGCCGGCAATGCCAGCCGCGTGCGCACCTACCGGGAGCCGGTAGCGCGACAGGGCGTACTGAACGACGAGCTGTCCGATCTGATGGCCATCGACAGCCCGCCGGCCGGCAATCTGGGCAATCTCGGCGAAGTCGAGATCGGCATGGTCACCGACCTGATCGCCGAGCGGCAGCGCGCCGTGTTGCTGCAGGCCCTGCTTATTGCCGTGCTGGTGCTGGCGGCAACGCTGGTAGTCGCCTCGCGCACGGCCGATGCGATGGTGCGCATCGAAGAGGCGCGCGCTTCCGCGGAGAATGCCTCGCGGGCGAAGAGCGAGTTCCTGGCGATGATGTCGCACGAATTGCGAACGCCCATGAACGGCGTGCTGGGCATGCTGGAATTGCTGGGGGACACCGTGCTGGACGGCGACCAGCGCAACTGTCTGCAGACGGCCCGTCGTTCCAGCGAGCATCTGCTGGTGGTAATCGACGACATTCTCGATTTCTCGCGCATCGAGGGCGGCCGGTTGCCGATCGAGCAGATCGAATTCGATCTGCCGGACCTGCTGTCGGCGACGGCCGACGGTTTCTCGCACCAGGCACAGTCGCGCAATATTTCCCTGACCCTGGACATCGACGAATCCCTGTCGGGCATGCAGGTGGTCAGCGATCCGACCCGGCTGCGCCAGGTACTGGTGAACCTGCTCGGCAATGCGATCAAGTTCACCGAGCGCGGCGGTGTGCTCCTGCGTGCCGCCGGCCGTTTCGGCGACGACGGCCGGCTGGCCCTGACGCTGGAAGTGATCGATACCGGCATCGGCATCGCCGAAGACCGCATCGAGCACATGTTCGAGCCGTTCAGTCAGGCGGACAATTCGACGTCGCGTCGCTACGGCGGCACCGGACTCGGGCTGCCGATTGCCCGGCGCCTGACCGCCATGCTCGGCGGTCGCATGGACGTGGAGAGCCGGGTCGGCGAGGGCACCTGTTTCCGTCTGACCTTCGTGTTTGCCGCCCGGCGTACCGGGACGGCTGTGCGCGTCGAGCGGGTGCAGGTCGTGCCGCGGCACGCGAACCTGAACGGTCGCCGGGTACTGGTGGTGGAGGACAACCACGTCAGTCAGATGGTGGCCGAAGGCATGCTGCGCAGCCTGGGCGCCGGCGTGGAAGTGGTCTCCGACGGCCATGCGGCGCTGGAGCGGCTGGCGACCTCGCGTTACGACGCGGTACTCATGGACGTACAGATGCCGGGCATCGACGGTCTGGAGACCACGCGTCGCCTGCGCGGCCGGTTGCCGGCCGAAGGCGGACGCACGCCGGTGATCGCGGTGACGGCGAATGCATTCTCGGGCGAGCGCGAGCGCTGTCTCGGTGCCGGCATGGATGCCTACATTGCCAAGCCGTTTACCCGTGATCGACTGCGCGAAGTACTGTTCGGCATTCTCGGCGAGGCGCCGGCATCCGGTTGAAGCGTCAGCCGGATTCCGGCGTGCTGCCCTCGACCCGGCAGGCCAGCGTGCCGCGTGCCAGCCGTGCCTGCACGACATCGCCGGCGCCGACGTCGGCGGCATCCTTCAGCACCCGTCCCGCCGCGTCGCTCACGATCGCGTAGCCCCGGCCCAGTGTTGCCAGCGGACTTACCGTGTGCAGCCGGGCGGCGGCGGCTTCCAGGGTCTGTTGTCGCTGCGCGGTTCGCCCGCCCAGCGCGCGGATCAGCCGCGCGCGCAGCGCCGAGAGACTTTCCGCGCGCTCCTGCCGGTCCGGCTCGGCCTGGCGCAGGCGACGCGCCAGGTCGCGCAGGGCGGTGGTTTCTTCCTGCAACCGGGTGCGCAGTGCGCGGCCGGCGCGCAGTTCCAGCTCGTCGCAGGTCTGCCGGTATTCGCGCAGGCGGTGGTCGGGCCTGACCAGCGACTTGCGCGCCAGGGCCAGCCGGGTGCCGGCGTCCTGCAGTTGCGTGCGCAGGTGACGGGTCAGCAGCCGGACCGCCTGGGCGGTGCGGGCGTCGAGCAGCGCCCGGTCGGGCGCCACGCGCTCGGCGGCGGCGGAAGGCGTGGGTGCGCGCAGGTCGGCGACAAAATCGGCAATGGTGAAATCGGTTTCGTGGCCGACGGCGCTGATCACCGGGATGCCGCTGCCGGCGATGGCGCGGGCCACGGCTTCCTCGTTGAACGGCCACAGGTCTTCCAGCGAACCGCCGCCGCGGCCGACGATCAGCACGTCGCACTCGGCGCGCGCGTTGGCGCAGTCGATGGCGGCGACGATTTCGCCGGCGGCCTCCCGACCCTGCACCAGGGTCGGGTAGATCACCACCTCGATCCAGGGCGCGCGCCGGCGCAGCACGGTGAGGACATCGTGGACGGCGGCGCCGGCAACGGATGTCACCACGCCGACCCGTTGCGGAAAGGCGGGGAGCGGGCGCTTGCGCTCGTCGGCGAAGAGGCCCTCGGCGGCCAGCTTCGCCTTCAGGGCCTCGAAGGCGCGCTGCAGGGCGCCGACGCCGGCTTCCTCCATGTGCTCGACCACCAGCTGGTAGTCGCCGCGCGGCAGGTACAGCGTGGCCCGTGCCTGCACCCGGACCAGCAGCCCGTTGCGGGGCTTGAGCGACACGAAACGGGAGCGGTTGCGGAACATGGCGGCCCGCACCTGCGAGCCGTCGTCCTTGAGCGTGAAATAGAGGTGACCGGAGGGAGGGCTGGCGAGATTGGAGATCTCGCCCTCGATCCAGGCCAGCGGGACCTTGCCCTCGATCAACCCCTGCACCTTGCGGTTGAACTGGCTGACGGTGAGGACTTCCGGGCGGTTGCCGGGGTCTTCGGGGGTGCGGGGTTCGGGCATCGGCAGACCGGAAAGAAGGTCGGAAAAGGTCGATTGCAAACGCCGGACCAGTATAATGCGCGGCTTCTTTCTCCCGGGCCGCCGGGACCGGGTCTTTCAGCTGATGGCAGGACCGGTGGCCGCTTCCGCCACTCACGCGGGGTAGCCCCATGCTGCGCATCGTGCAAGAAGCCCTCACCTTCGACGACGTCCTGCTGCTGCCGGGCGAGTCGGACGTCCTGCCCAAGGATGTCAGCCTCCGGACGCGCATCACGCGCAACATTCCGCTCAACGTGCCGCTGGTGTCCGCCGCGATGGACACCGTCACCGAAGCACGTCTCGCGATCGCCATCGCCCAGGAAGGCGGCATCGGCATCCTGCACAAGAACATGGAAACCGCCGACCAGGCGCGCGAAGTGCGGGCGGTGAAGAAATACGAGAGCGGCGTTGTCCGCGATCCGATCACCGTCGCGCCGGACATCACCATCGGCGAGCTCATCGCGCTGACCCGTGCCAACAACATTTCCGGCGTGCCGGTGGTAGCCGGCAACGAACTGGTCGGCATCGTCACCAGCCGCGATCTGCGCTTCGAAACGCAATTCAATCTGCCGGTGTCGGCGGTGATGACGCCGAAAGAGCGACTGGTCACCGTGCAGGAAAACGCCAGCCAGGCCGAAGTGAAGGCGCTGCTGCACAAGCACCGCATCGAGAAAGTGCTGGTCACCAACAGTCAGGGCCAGCTCAAGGGCCTGATCACCGTCAAGGACATCGCGAAGGCTGCGGCCTACCCGAATGCCTGCAAGGATACGCAGGGTCATCTGCGGGTCGGCGCCGCGGTCGGTACCGGCGCCGGCACCGAAGAGCGCGTCGAAGCGCTGATCGACGCCGGCGTCGATCTGCTGGTGGTCGACACGGCGCACGGTCACTCGCGCGGGGTGATCGACCGCGTGGCCTGGATCAAGAAGAAATATCCGAAGGTCGAGGTTATCGGCGGCAATATCGCCACCGCGGAAGCGGCCAGGGCGCTGGCCGATGCCGGTGCCGATGCGGTCAAGGTCGGCATCGGTCCGGGTTCGATCTGTACCACGCGCATCGTCGCCGGCATCGGCGTACCGCAGATCAGCGCCGTCGCCAACGTTGCCGAAGCACTGAAAACGACCGACGTGGCGATCATCGCCGACGGCGGCATCCGTTTCTCCGGTGATGTCGCCAAGGCGATCGCCGCCGGCGCCCACGTGGTGATGGTCGGCTCGCTGCTGGCCGGCACCGAAGAGGCGCCGGGCGAGGTCGAGCTGTACCAGGGGCGCTACTACAAGGCCTATCGCGGAATGGGTTCGCTGGGCGCGATGGCGCAGCGCACCGGCTCCTCCGATCGCTATTTCCAGGATGCGGCGCAGGGTGTCGAGAAGCTGGTGCCGGAAGGCATCGAAGGCCGCGTGCCATACAAGGGGCCGATGTCGGCCATCGTGCACCAGATGATGGGCGGCCTGCGCGCGTCGATGGGTTATACCGGCTGCCGGACCATCGAGGAAATGCGCACGAAGACCCGGTTCGTGAAGATCACCTCGGCCGGCATCAAGGAGTCGCACGTGCACGACGTGCAGATCACCAAGGAAGCCCCGAACTACCCGATCGGCTGACGTCCCGCCGCGCCCGAGCACAGAACATGTCGAAGAACATCCACGCGCACCGCATCCTGATCCTTGATTTCGGATCGCAGTACACCCAGCTGATTGCCCGCCGCATCCGCGAGATCGGCGTTTACTGTGAACTGCGCTCCCATGAAATGGACGAGAGCGAGATCAAGGCCTTCAATCCGGCCGGCATCATCCTGTCCGGCGGTCCGGAATCGGTGACGCAGGGCTCCACGCCGCGGGCGCCGCAGGCGGTGTTCAAGGGCGACGTACCGGTGCTGGGTATCTGCTACGGCATGCAGACCATGGCCGAGCAGCTGGGCGGCAAGGTGTCGACGTCCGACGTGCGCGAGTTCGGCTACGCGCAGGTGAAGCGCGAGCAGCCGTCGCGCCTGCTGGAGAACATCGAGGACCACGTGGCCGCCGACGGCAGCGCGCTGCTCGACGTCTGGATGAGCCATGGCGACAAGGTCACGGCCATGCCGGCCGGATTTTCGTTGATGGCCAGTACGCCCAGTTGCCCGGTTGCCGGCATGGCCAGCGACGAGAAGCGTTTCTACGGCGTGCAGTTCCATCCGGAAGTCACGCATACCCTGCAGGGCAAGCGCCTGCTGGAAAATTTCGTGCTGAAGATCTGCGGCTGCGAGCCACTGTGGACTGCCAGCAACATCGTTGAGGATGCCATCGAGACGGTTCGCGAACAGGTCCGCGACGATCACGTGATCCTCGGTCTTTCCGGCGGTGTCGATTCCTCGGTGGTGGCGGCGCTGTTGCACCGTGCCATCGGCAAGCAGCTCACCTGCGTGTTCGTCGACAACGGCCTGCTGCGCCTGAACGAGGGCGACCAGGTGATGAACATGTTCGCGAAGAACATGGGCATCAAGGTGATCCGCGTCGATGCCGAGCAGGAGTTCCTGTCGAAGCTGGCCGGAGTTTCCGACCCGGAACAGAAGCGCAAGATCATCGGCAATACCTTCATCGACGTCTTCGAGCGCGAGGCGGCGAAAATCAAGGATGCCAACTGGCTGGCGCAGGGCACCATCTATCCGGACGTCATCGAGTCGGCGAAGAGCAAGACCGGCAAGGCGCACGTCATCAAGAGCCACCACAACGTCGGTGGTCTGCCCGAGCACATGAAGCTGCAGTTGGTTGAGCCGCTGCGCGAGCTGTTCAAGGACGAAGTGCGCCGCATCGGCCTCGAGCTGGGCCTGCCCTACGACATGGTCTACCGCCACCCGTTCCCGGGCCCGGGCCTCGGCGTGCGCATCCTGGGCGAAGTCAAGAAGGATTACGCGGACATCCTGCGGCGCGCGGATGCCATCTTCATCGAAGAACTGCACAAGGCCGACTTCTATCACAAGACGTCGCAGGCCTTCGCGGTGTTCCTGCCGGTGAAATCCGTCGGCGTGGTCGGCGATGGTCGTCGCTACGAGTGGGTGATCGCGCTGCGTGCCGTCGAAACCATCGATTTCATGACCGCCCGCTGGGCACGGCTGCCGTACGAGTTGCTCGAACACGTGTCCAACCGCATCATCAACGAGATCAGCGGCGTATCGCGTGTGACCTACGACATTTCGTCCAAGCCGCCGGCCACCATCGAGTGGGAATGAATTTCCGCTGCCGACAATCCCCTGCAAGGAGTTCGCCATGCTGAACCAGCCCGACATCGCCAAACTGCTCCTGCGCCTGACGCTCGGCGTACTGATGCTGTTCCACGGGATCGCGAAACTGACGCATGGCATCGGCTTCATCGAGGGGCTGGTGGTGGCCAAGGGCCTGCCGGCCTTTGTTGCCTGGGGCGTGTATGTCGGCGAGATCGTTGCGCCGCTGCTGCTGATTGCCGGCGTTCAGGTGCGCATTGCGGCGGCCATCGTCGCCTTCAACATGCTGGCGGCGATCGTGCTGGTGCACATGGGCGATATCTTCGTGCTGACCGACCATGGCGGCTGGCGTCTTGAACTGCAGGGCTTTTTCCTGATGACGGCAGTGGCGCTGATCCTGCTGGGCGGCGGCAAGTACGCGGTCCAGAAGAGCTAGGCTGCCGATCGCGGCCGTCCCCTCCGGGTGCCTGCCGCCTGCCTGCCCATGAATACTGCCGACGAGACCTTCATGCGCCGCGCTCTCGAGCTGGCGCGTGCCGGCGCAGCGCGCGGCGAAGTACCGGTAGGTGCCGTGGTGGTGCAGGACGGCGCGATAGTCGGTGAAGGTTTCAACCAGCCGATTTCCGGCACCGATCCCACCGCCCATGCGGAGATCGTGGCGCTGCGTGATGCGGCACGGCGTCTGGGCAACTACCGGCTGGTCGACTGCACGCTGTATGTCACGGTCGAACCCTGCCTGATGTGTTGCGGTGCGCTGGTGCATGCGCGCGTGCGTGAAGTGGTCTACGGGACCGACGAGCCGAAGGCCGGCAGTGCGCGTTCGCGGTTGGCGGCATTCGACCTGCCGCATCTGAACCACCGGGTGCTCGTGCGCGGCGGCATGCTGGCCGACGAGAGTGCGGCCCTGATGAGCGAGTTCTTCCGCGCCCGGCGGCAGTCGCAACAGCCGTGAACGAAAAAGCGCCCGCGGGGCGCTTTTTCGTGGTGGCCGTCGTTCAGACGGCCGGCGCGGCGCCGGTCAGTCCGCTCGACTGTTTCGAGGCGGCGGCCATCTTCGCCAGACAGGCCTTGAGATCCTTCGCCATCTGCGCGCCGTTCTGGTAGCGCTTGTCGCGATCCTTTTCCATCGCGCGCTTGATGACGATCGAGACCCAGGGGCAGGTCTTTTTCAGGTCGGGACGGATTTCCAGCGGATCCGGATAGGGTTCGGTGGCGATCTTGTACATGATCTGCGTCGCCGCCTCGCCGTTGAAGGGCAGCTCGAGCGTGACCAGCTGGTAGAGCACCACGCCCAGCGAGAACAGATCGGTGCGGCCGTCGAGATCCTTGCGGCCGGTGACCTGTTCCGGCGACATGAAGCTCGGCGTGCCGACCACCATGCCGGTTTTCGTCTTGCCGGAGTTGCTGACCCGCGCGATGCCGAAGTCGGCGATTTTCACCGAGTCGGTCTTCGGGTCGTACATGATGTTGGCCGGCTTGATGTCGCGGTGCACCACGTTCTGGGTGTGTGCGTAGTCCAGGCCTTCGGCAGCGCGTTCGACGATGCTCAGTATCTTCTCGATCGGCAGCAGGTTGTCCGGCTTGGTGTAGCGCACCAGGTCATGGCCGCTGAGCAGTTCCATGGCGATGTAGGCGAGATCGTGCTCCTCGCCGGTATCGTAGATGGTGACGATGTTCGGATGATTGAGGCGGCCGGCGGCCTCCGCTTCGCGGAAGAAGCGTTCCTTCACCTCCGCCAGTTCCGCTTCCTCGAATTCCTGGGCCAGCGCCAGCGTCTTGATTGCCACCGTACGGTTGATGCGCGGATCGGTGCCCTGGTAGACGACGCCCATGGCGCCGCGGCCCAGTTCGCGTTCGATCTCGTAGCGGCCGAGCTTCGGTTTTTCGGCACCGACGGCGCCGGTCAGCAGCGTGTCGCCGGGTGCGCCGGTGCGCAGGCCGAAGATCATCGAGTCCTGGGCGGCGCTGGCACGCTGCATGCGCGGCCCGATGTCGCGGAATTCCTTGTTGTGCTCGCCCATGTACTGGTACACGGCGGCGGCCTTGCTGAACTGTCGCTTGCGTTCGAAATCCAGCGCCAGGTTGTACAGCGGATCCATCATGTCGTCGCCCAGCGGGACCCGGCGGAATTTTTCGAACGCCATGTCGAGCTGGCCGGCCTGCTGGAAGGCCAGGCCCAGCATGCGGTTGCTTTCCGCCGATTCGGTATCCGAGCGGCGCTTGCCGGCTTCGGTGACCAGGAACCGGCGGGTGGTCAGCGCGAGATGGCCGGCCACCAGCATCAGCACCGGCAACATCAGCGGCACCCACTCGCCGTTGCCGGCAATGAGGCCGACTTCGGTGCCGAGCAGCAGGATGAACAGGCCGGCGGACACCGCGGCGCCCATGCCGGCACCGAGGCGCGGCAGGCCGAACATCAGGTAGGCGGCAATCAGCAGCACGGCCAGCCACTTGGCGAGCGGCGCCCACGTCGGCACGGTGAAGAAATCCTCGTTCAGGATGCTGGCCACGTTGTGCGCCAGCACTTCCACCGGTTCCATGGCGCCCGGCAACGGGGTGGTCAGCGCGGAGCCGAGACCGAACGCCGTCGGCCCGATCAGCACGATGCGATCCTTGTACTTCGCCAGATCGATCTTGCCGGTATAGACGTCGTAGAACGAATCGACGGGGAAGGCCGGGCCGGCGTCCGTCCCGCGATAGAAGAACGTGCGCATGTTGAGCTGGCGGTCGGTCATGATCGACAGCCGGCCGAGCTCCACACCTTCGCCGAGTCGTACGCGGATGTCCTGTACCGAGAGGTTGAGACTCTGCGCTGCCAGCTGCAGCGAAAGCGACGGGAAGAAAGTGCCGTAGTAATCGAGGATCAGCGGTTCGGTGCGTACCTTGCCGTCTTCTTCCAGCAGGGTGACCAGATGGCCGATTTTCGCGCTGCCGGCGGCCAATTGTTCGATCGGCGGCGAAACCGACAGCGTCGGTTCCGGCAGCGGTACTTCGGTGTCGATGCCGTCGCCGACCTGCACGTTCTCTTCCGGGATCGCATCGCGCAGCAGCCATTCCGGCAGCGGGGCGTCGGGATTGCCCTGCGGCACGCCGGGATCCATCTGCATGCCGAGCACGACATTGCCGGCAGTGGCAATGCCGGCTGCCAGCTTGCTGTCGGTGTCGAGATCGGTGGCGGCGGTGTCGAGGCGGGCGCCCAGTTCGGTGAGCGGCGCTTCCAGCGGTCCCTTGATCACTTCCGGATCGGCGAAGCCGGCTTGCTGGAAGAAATCCTTCATCTCGCGGATGCGTACCAGTCCGGCATCCTGCTGTGCTTCCGAGACCAGCACGGTGAAGCCGATGGCCTTTGCGCCCGCCGCATGCAGCTTTTCGATCATCTGCGCATGGATGTCGCGCGGCCAGGGCCAGCGGCCGAGGTTGCCGATGCTCTGGTCGTCGATGCCGATGACGGCGATCTGTTCGCCGGCGTCGCGGGCCGAAGCCCGTACGCCCATGTCATAGGTACTGAGCTCGATGCGGTCGTGGGTGTCGCCGAAGCTGAACAGCAGGGCGGCGATTACGATGATCAGACCGGCGAACCAGTCCGTGGCCCAGAAGGCGTTCTTCATGACCGGGGGGCGCTCTTCATGAACGATCCATGGGGCGCCGGAATGACGCCGAAACAGCCGGGACGGCTGCCGGCGATTTTATAGCACGGCGGAAGGGGCCCGGCCCGGTGTCGCGGCCGGGCCGTCAGTTGGCGGCCAGCGTTGTCGGCGTATCGCCCATGGCGAGCATGATCTCGTCGTGCGAGCTGCTGTTGCTGGCCAGGACCAGCAGGTCGTAGTAGCGGCGCACGTGGCGGACATAGACGATGGCCTGCGTCGCGCCCCGGGCGTAGCCGTAGCGGGTCTGCGAATACCACTTTTCCTGCTTCAGCAGCGCCAGATTGGCCCGTACGTCGTGCCAGGCATTCGGGTTGCCGCCGCGCTTGCGGGTCAGTTCGCGGGCATCCAGCACGTGGGCGATGCCGGCGTTGTAGGCGGCCAGTGCCATCCAGGTGCGGTCCTCTTCCGGGATATCGGCCGGCAGGGTGTCGAGGATCTGTCGCAGGTAGCGGGCGCCGCCGCGGATG
Organism: Pseudomonadota bacterium; assembly: GCA_049323295.1. Classification (GTDB taxonomy): domain Bacteria; phylum Pseudomonadota; class Gammaproteobacteria; order Pseudomonadales; family JADFDG01; genus JADFDG01. Next base: position 217,332 of record JBMOON010000047.1, on the reverse strand, counting down.
CTGGACAGCGGATCGGTACGGTCCGCGATGCCCAGGTGGGCGGCCGTGTCCAGCGTGAGCTGCATCAGGCCCTGCACGCCGGTCGGCGACTGTGCCGCCGGATCCCACATCGACTCCTGATAGGCCACGGCGGCCAGCAGGCGCCAGTCGAGGTCGTTGCGCTCGGCTTCGGCACGGAAGGCCTCGACATAGCGCGGCAGGCGTTTGCGGATCGCCTGGTAGAAATGCTTGCCGTCGACCTGGGTCAGTGACTTCAGGTGCGCGAAATGGCGATCGCGCAGGGATGCAACGGTGCCGTCGGCGTGCTTGCGGGCCAGCCAGGCATTGGCGGACTCGCGGAGAGAGTCGTCGACGCTGTGCGGGAAGATCCAGCCGAAGAACGTCGCTTCCGGAAGTTCCATGGCCACCCGGAGGTCCGGGTAGAGGTGACGGTGGAAGGCCCAGGCGTTGGCGTCGATCACCGTGCATTCGGCCTGGTCCTGATGTACCAGTCCGAGCAGGTTTTCGTCGCTGGCCTCGTCGATTTCCTGCCAGGCCAGTTCCGGCACCAGGGTGTCGAGCTGGGCAAGCCGGGCGGCGTGGTGGCTGCCGCCGGCGATCACCAGCAGGCGGTTGGTCAGATCGGCGACCTTTGCCGGCATGGCCTGGCCGCGGATCGCCTCGCAGACCACCAGCTGGGTGACCTGCTGGACCGGGACCGACTGGCTGAACTGCGGATCGTTGCCGGCCAGGGCCAGGCCGCCGGCGAAGTCGGCGTCACCGTCGGCGACGGCTTCCAGGGCTTCTTCCGGGCTGGTGACGTCGATCACCCGCAGGTCGACCCCGAGTTCGCGGGCATAGGCCTGGGCCAGTGCGTACTCGAAGCCGGCGGCGCCGAAGGAGTTGGTGTAATAGGATGCCGGGCCTTCGCGGAGGGCGACGACCAGCTCGCCGCGGGCGCGGACGCCATCAAGGCCGGTGGGGGAGTCGTTCGCCGCGAGGAGCACGACGGCAGAGGCGCCGACGGCGCTTGCCACGACCAGAGATCGGATTCGGTTGGCCCATTTCATCTCGTGTCAGTCTCTTTCTGGCTGATAGAGGAGGTGTTCGGGTTGCCTGAACGCTTTCCGTGGGTTGCCCTTGCGGGGTGTGCCGTCTTTCCTGGCGGCTTCCGGTGGTCCTCCCGAACCCCCGGTCATCTCGATATGGGAAGTGGTTCACATCGATGGGGCGGACCTTATCACGCAGGTCAGGGGTGCCTATAGGCATTGTCCGACAGCGGGGGGCATGGCCCTGTGATTCGGCGACAGGGCGCTGAACGGTCGGGTTTTCTGGTACCAATTCCTTAGCAAATTCCATGGGTTGGCCCTTTCGGGCGGGGCGATTTCCGGGTCCAGGAAGACCCCGCTCAAGGCCCGGTCGAGCCTCCCGGCGGCATTGCGGACACGGCAGCCGCCGCTATCTGCACCCGGTCAGACATCTCCAGTCGACAGTCCCGGCCCCGCCGCTATCATTGGCGCCCGCTGCCCACCCCCTCCGGCCGAGATCCGTTCCGATGCTGATCCTGCGTGGTGCCCCGGCACTGTCTGCCTTCCGTCTGCGCAAACTGCTGGACTCGCTCGGGGGGACACCGGTCACCGGCATCGCGGCCTTCCATGTGCACCTGCTGGACAGCGAACCGCTGACGGACGGGCAGCGTGCCGTACTGGACCGTCTGCTGTCCTACGGGCCGGCGGCCGCGGCGGATGGCGAGCCGGCCGGCAGCACCCTGCGCCTGGCGGTACCCCGTCCCGGGACCATTTCGCCCTGGTCGAGCAAGGCCACCGACATCCTCCGGCACTGCGGTCTGGAAGGCGTGCGCCGGATCGAGCGCGGGACAGCTTTCTATCTGTCGCTGTCGCGTGCCCCGACCAGGGACGAGCAGGCGCAGATCGACCGCCGGTTGCACGACCGCATGACGCAGCAGGTTTTCGGCCGGCTGGAGGACGCCGCGGTGCTGTTCGAAGCACATGCGCCGCGTCCGCTGGCGACGGTGGATGTGGTCGGCGGCGGCCGCGCGGCCCTGGAGCAGGCCAACCGCGAACTCGGGCTCGCACTGGCCGAAGACGAGATCGATTATCTGGCGAAGGCCTTCGCCGAGCTCGGCCGCAATCCGAGCGATGCCGAACTGATGATGTTCGCGCAGGCCAACTCGGAACACTGCCGGCACAAGATCTTCAACGCCGACTGGACCATTGACGGCGCCCGTGCCGAGCGTTCGCTGTTCCGCATGATCCGCAACACCCACGAGAAGCATCCGGGCGGCGTGCTGTCCGCCTACAAGGACAATGCCGCGGTGTTGTCCGGCGCAGTGGGTGGCCGATTCTTCCCGGATCCGCACACGCGCCGCTACGCCTACCATCGCGAACCGATCCATATCCTCTGCAAGGTCGAGACGCACAATCATCCGACCGCGATCGCGCCGTTCCCCGGCGCCTCCACCGGCTCCGGCGGCGAGATCCGCGACGAAGGCGCCACCGGCCGCGGCGCGAAGCCCAAGGCCGGGCTCACCGGTTTCTCGGTGTCCAACCTGCGCATTCCCGGCTTCGAACAGCCGTGGGAAGTGGCGTACGGCAAGCCGGAGCGCATCGTTTCCGCCCTCGACATCATGATCGAGGGCCCGCTCGGCGGCGCCGCCTTCAACAACGAGTTCGGCCGGCCGAACCTCTGCGGCTATTTCCGCACCTACGAACAGGAAGTAGATACCGCGAACGGTCGCGAGGTGCGCGGTTACCACAAGCCGGTCATGATCGCCGGCGGCCTCGGCAACATCCGCGAGATGCATGTCGAAAAGAACGAGATCCGTGCCGGCGCGAAGATCATCGTGCTCGGCGGGCCGGCGCTGCTGATCGGTCTGGGCGGCGGTGCCGCGTCGTCGATGGCCAGCGGTACCTCGAGCGAGAACCTCGATTTCGCCTCCGTCCAGCGCGACAACCCGGAAATGGAACGCCGCTGCCAGGAAGTGATCGATGCCTGCTGGGCGCTGGGCGAGGACAACCCGATCGTGTCCATCCACGATGTCGGCGCCGGCGGCCTGTCCAACGCGCTGCCGGAACTGGTCCACGAATGGCAGCGCGGCGCGCAGTTCGAGCTGCGGAAGATCCCGAACGACGAGCCCGGCATGAGCCCGGTCGAGATCTGGTGCAACGAGGCGCAGGAGCGCTACGTGCTGGCCGTCGATCCCGACCGGTTGCCGGTGTTCGAGGCGTTCTGCCGTCGCGAACGCGCGCTGTACGCGGTGCTCGGCGAAGCGACCGACGCGCGCCGGCTGGTGGTCAGCGATGCGCTGTTCGGCAACAACCCGGTCGACATGCCGATGCAGGTGTTGCTCGGCAAGCCGCCGAAAATGCACCGCCAGTTCCAGCGTCGTCCGCTGCAGCTGTCGAAGCTGGCGCTGCCGCGGCTGCCGCTGGCGGAGTCGATCGAGCGGGTGCTCCGGCTGCCGACGGTGGCATCGAAAGCCTTCCTCATCACCATCGGCGACCGTTCGGTGACCGGACTGGTCGCCCGCGAGCAGATGGTCGGTCCCTGGCAGGTGCCGGTTGCCGACTGCGCCGTCACCGCCGCGGCCTTCGACACCGTTGCCGGCGAGGCGATGAGCATGGGCGAGCGCACGCCGCTGGCGCTGATCGATCCGGCCGCGTCCGGCCGCATGGCGATCGGCGAGGCGGTGACGAACATCGCCTGCGCCCGCATCGACGGCATCGACCGCATCAAGCTGTCCGCCAACTGGATGAGCGCGGCCAACCACCCGGGCGAGAACCAGGCGCTCTACGACACGGTGCATGCGGTCGGCATGGAATTCTGTCCGCGCCTGGGGATTACCATCCCGGTGGGCAAGGATTCGATGTCCATGCGCACCGTGTGGACCGACAACGACGTGCAGAAAGCGGTGACGGCGCCGCTGTCGCTGATCGTTTCCGCCTTCGCTCCGGTGCTCGATGTCCGCAAGACGCTGACGCCGCAGTTGCGCCCCGATGTCGATCACGAGCTGTTGCTGATCGATCTGGGTGGCGGCCGCAACCGTCTCGGCGGCTCGGCGCTGGCCCAGGTCTGCAACCAGCTCGGCCACGTCGGCCCGGACATCGATCCCGATCTGCTCAAGCGTTTCTTCGCGGCGATGCAGCAGGTCCTGGAGCAGGAACTGGCGCTCGCGGCCCACGACCGCAGCGACGGCGGCCTGGTGACCACCCTGCTGGAAATGGCGTTTGCCGGCCGTTGCGGTCTCGACATCGACCTGGCGGCCCTGCGCGGCGCGCTCGGCGGCGTCGAAGGCGTGCTGTTCGCCGAAGAGCTGGGCATGGTGTTGCAGGTGCGCACGCCGGATATCGATCGCGTGCGCGCGGTGCTGGCGCAGTGGGGGCTGGAAGGGCAGCTGCACTTCATCGGCCGGGCGACTCCGGAACAACGCATCCTGCTGCGCGACGGCGACGCCGAAATCTTTTCCGACACCCGCGCCCGCCTGCAGTCGATCTGGAGCGAGACCAGTCACCGCATCCAGGCGTTGCGCGATAATCCGGAGTGCGCGCAGCAGGAATTCGCGGCGATCGGCGACAACCAGGATCCCGGCCTCAACGTGCAGGTCGGCTTCGACCATCGCGAAGACATCGCGGCACCGTACCTGAAGCTGGCGCGCCCGCAGGTGGCGATCCTGCGCGAGCAGGGCGTCAACGGCCACATCGAAATGGCGGCGGCGTTCGACCGCGCCGGCTTTGCGGCCGTCGACGTGCACATGAGCGACATCATTTCCGGCGCGGTCGATCTCGCGTCTTTCCGCGGCCTGGCGGCCTGCGGCGGTTTTTCCTACGGCGACGTCCTCGGCGCCGGCGGCGGCTGGGCCAAGTCGGTCCTGTTCAATGCGCGCGCCCGCGACCAGTTCGCGGCCTTCTTTGCCCGTCAGGACACGTTCGGGCTGGGTGTCTGCAACGGTTGCCAGATGATGTCCCAGCTCAAGGAGCTGATCCCCGGCGCCGATCTCTGGCCGCGCTTCGTGCGCAATACGAGCGAGCAGTTCGAGGCGCGGACGGCGCTGGTGGAGATCGCCGAATCGCCGTCCGTGCTGCTGGCCGGGATGGCCGGTACGCGCATTCCGATCGCCGTCGCGCACGGCGAGGGCCGCGTCGAGGCGGACGACGCCATGCTGGCGCAGAATGCCCGGGAGAAACTCGTGGCCCTGCGCTACGTCGACAACTTCGGCGAAGCCACCGAGCGCTATCCGTTCAATCCCAACGGTTCGCAGGGCGGCCTCACCGGGTTCACCACCCGCGACGGCCGGGTGACCATCATGATGCCGCACCCCGAGCGGGTGTTCCGTACGGTCCAGCAGAGCTGGATTCCCGATGCCTGGCGTAATCACGAGGACGCGCCCTGGTTGCGGATGTTCCGCAATGCCCGGCGCTGGACCGGATGAAGGTGATCGACATGACAGCCAACCGCGACACGTACGGCCTCGGCGATTTCCGCATCGGCGAGCCGCCGGAGCCGACGGACGAATACCGGGTCCGCCGCCGCATCGGCGACGCGCTCAAGCGCATTGCCGACCGCATGGTGCGCTGCGACGCGCCATCGGCCGAACTGGAGGCGATTGCCGCCGAACTGGAAGCGGTGGCGACGAAAACGTCGGTCTATGGCCGCCGTTCGCAGTCGGACATCTATGCGCGCCTGTTTGCCCGCAATGCCACCCGCCAGGACGTGCTCGACATCCTCGACTATGAAATCTTCACCGGCCTGTCGACGCCGATCTCGCCGCCGATGCAGCTGTGGCTCGACGGCGACGTGGTGCGCGGCAAGGCCAATCTGGGTTTGCCGTTCCAGGGGCCGCCGGGCCGCGTGCACGGCGGCGTGATCGCGGCGATGCTCGACGTGCTGATGGCCAAGACCCAGGACCTGACGCGCACCATGGGCGTCACCGGTACCCTGAACATCCGCTACATCCGCGCCACGCCGCTGAAGACCGACATCGACATGGAAGCCCGGGTGCTGCGCACCGACGGCCGCAAGCTGTTCTGCGAGGGCCGTTTCTTCGTCGACGGCCAGCAGACAGTGCATGCCGACGGCATCTGGATCGCCATGCGGGAAGTGGAGCGGGGCGCCTGAGCGGGCGGCGCCGGGAAGCCATGTACCAGCTCTTCTTCTACGTGCCGGAAACGCATCTCGAGACCGTGAAGGCGGCGCTCTTCGCCGCCGGCGCCGGTCGCCTCGGCCTGTACGAGCACTGCTGCTGGCAGGTAAAAGGGCAGGGACAGTTCCGGCCGCTCGCCGGCGCCGACCCGCATATCGGCACGGTCGGCGCCGTGGAGCAGGTGGACGAATACCGCGTGGAAATGGTGGTTGACGCACCGCACCTGCCGGCCGTGCTGGCAGCCCTGCATGACGCGCATCCGTACGAGACCGTCGCCCATGGCGTCGTCAGACTGGAGAATGCCCGATGAACATCGCCCACGCCGCACCGGCCACGGTCACGCCCGACTGGCAGCGCGGTGAAGTCACCGCCAACGGCATCAAGCTGCATTACGAGATCGCCGGGCCGGCGAACGGCGAGCCGCTGCTGCTGGTAATGGGTTTGTCGGCGCAGCTCATCCACTGGCCGGATGCATTCTGCGCGCAACTGGTCGACCAGGGCTTCCGCGTCATCCGCTTCGACAACCGCGACATCGGCCTGTCCGGCAGCGGCTGCAGCCGGATCCGCATCCGGCTGCAGCGCGACATGATCCGCTCGAAGCTCGGCGCAAAGCTCGATGCCAACTACACGCTGTACGACATGGCGAAGGACACCGTCGGCCTGCTCGATGCGCTGGGCATTCCGAAGGCGCACTTCGTCGGCGCCTCGATGGGCGGAATGATTTCGCAGATCGTTGCCGGCACGCATCCGGAGCGCGTGCTTTCGCTGACCTCGATCATGTCCAGCACCAACAGCCCGAAACTGCCGATGCCGAAATTCTCGGTGTTGCTGCAGATGGCGCCGCCGTTCGGCGTGAAGCACGACCGCGCATCGGTGATTGCCCGGGTGGTGAAACTGTTTTCCGCGATCGGCAGCCCGGCGTACCCCACACCGCTGGCCGAACGCGAGCGGATTGCCGCGCTGGCGTTCGACCGCGCTTACCGGCCGGCCGGCATGTTGCGGCAGACCCACGGCATTCTCGCCACCGGTTCGTTCGAGCCGGTGCTGGCGAACGTGAAGGCGCCGACCCAGGTGATACACGGGCTCGACGACCCGCTGGTGCGTCCGGCGGGCGGCCAGCGCACCGCGCAATTGATCCGCGGCGCGAAACTCGAACTGATCAAGGGCATGGGCCACGATTTCCCGGTCGGCCTGGCGCCGCGCTGGGTCGGGCTGATCGCGGCGAACGCGGGCCGCGCGTAAGGCGGACTGCCATGCGCCGCGTCAGCGCGGCGTCGCCGGATCCGGCGCCAGCAGCCGGGCGATGCGGCGCACTCCGTCGGTGAGGTGCGCCGACGACAGCGTCGAGTCGGCGATGTTGACGATGTCCTGTCCGAGGCGGATCGGCGCGTTGGCGTTTTTTCCTTCAAATTGCTGCAGCCACTCGCGGGCACGCACTTCATCGCCGTGGTTCTCGCGGTAGACCAGGACTTCCACCTGCAGCACGGTGCCGTCCGGTGTCAGTGCCACTGCGTAATCGATCTTCTCGAACTTGCCGATCACCTGGTCGATGACGAACCAGCCGATCCGTACGTCTCCCTGCCGGGCTTCCCGGATTTGCGGCGGCCGGCGGCCGTAGTTTTCGTCGCCGCGAGCCTTTGCGCGGCGCAGCCATTCGGCGGTGACCGTTTCCGGCTGCGCGGCGAACGACGTGGCCAGCGGGAACATCAGACGCTGCGCCTGCGCAACCGTCAGGTATTCGGCGGCCGGCGCATGCAGGGCGATCATGCCGGCCGGCAGCAGGCTCCAGGCGAGCGCCGATGGCGGAAAGCGGGAACGGGAACCGGTCATCGCGCGGATTGTCGGCGGCTCAGAGGTCGTTGACCAGCCGCGAATGACCGAACGCGATCTTCAGCTGCAGGCGGGTGTACCAGCCGGCCTTCTTGCGCGCGATGCGCGCCACGGCCTCCTTGTGGGCCGGGCTCTTGGTCAGTGCGCCGGGCGTTATCCGGTGCCCGACGCGACTCATCCACATCGTCGACTTGTACAGGCCCTTGCGCATCGGACCGTAACCGAAACCGTAGGCCTCGCGCAGGTCTTCCGGCAGGTTGGCAGCCGTCACCACCTTCTCGTACTGCATCGGCAGCCAGAGGAAAACGCCGACGCCCTTCACGCCGAACAGGAAGCCGGCGAGTTCCTTGCTGGCCGGGGTGGCGTTCAGCTGGTTGCTGCGGCGCATGTCCTCGCAATAGGCAACGAAATCGTCCCAGGTTGCGGGCAGCGCGCTTTCCGGAATACCGAACAGGTAGGCGAACAGTTTCGTTTCCTGGTAATACTTTTCCTTGTCGGTGGCGCTCACCGGGCCGATGGACTGTTCGTACATCACCATCAGCGTTTCCCACAGCGTGGCATGCACCCAGATCATGGCCTGCAGTTCGTTGGCGCGGTATTCGCTGCCGGCCACGAAGGCGCCGGCATCGTAGGGCAGGTGGCCGCGGATCTTCTCGTGGATCATTCGCACGTCGCGCGCTGCCTGCAGCGCCTGGTCGCGATCGCCGTAGATCATGGTGAGGATGTAGCGGAAGGTGTCGCGACCGCGCTTGAGCGGATCGTCGCGGGTGATCGAGTGTTCGTCGATGCCGGCGGTCACCCAGGGATGCGAGATCTGCAGCACCAGGGCCCGGCCGCTCCCCAGCAGACCGGGTGCGAGGTAGCGGCTGATGCGCCACATCTGCGAGCGCGGCCCGAACAGCCCGAAGTTGGGATCCGGTACCTTGCCGTGTACCAGCAGCAACTGCTTTTCGAATTGTTCCTTCGTCACCCAGCTCGGTTCGAAAGCCGCGGTGTCGGCCAGCGCGTGACGGATGGCGGCACTGTCGGGCATGACGGTGGCCGGTGCGGCAACCGCTTCCGGTGTCGCCGCGGTGCCGGTCTGCCCTGCGGTGGCGGGCGCGGGTGCGGCGACGGCGCACAGCAGGGTGATGCAGAGCAGGGGTCTGGCGAACATGCAGGGCCCGTACGTTGTTGTTCTTGTGGTGGCGGCCTGCAGTGTAGCGTCCGGTCCGGCGACAGGGTTTGGCGGAAACGATAAGCCGGATGTGCCGGAATGATGCGGCGGTTGCGTTGTCAGGCGCTGCGCCGGAAATTGCCGGGTGTGGTGCCGGTCCAGCGCTTGAAGGCCGTCATGAAGCTGCTCACGTCGCGGTAGCCGAGCCGGGATGCGATGTGGGGTACCGGCAGCCGCCCGTCGCGCAGCAGGGCTTCGGCCTGTTCGCGCCGCACGCTTTCGATCAGGTCGCGGAAACAGAGTGCCTCGTCGGCCAGCCGGCGCCGCAGTGTTCGTGGCGTCAGATGGAATTGCGCTGCGACATCCTCGAGTGTCGGCATCCGTTCCGCGTTGCGCAGCAGATAGTCGCGTACCCGCCCCTGGATGCCGGTCAGCGACACGCGCCGCTCAAGCAGGTCCTCGCAACTTCGCACGCATTCCTCGCGCGTCATCGGATTGGCCAGCGGCAGCCGGGTATCGAGTTGCGAGCGGGCGAAGATCCAGACGTTCGCCGGCTTGCCGAATTCCGGCGTGCCGTCGACCAGTCGCTGGTAGACCGGCAGCGCCGCCTGTTGCTCGTGCGCCATGTACCACTGGCGCACCGGCATCCGCTTGCCGGTCATGTCGCGCGACACCATGGCCAGTGCCGCCATGTCGCGCTCGACGGCGAAAGCGCGCAGTTCCGCTGTCGGCAGGCTGCACTCGAAGATCGCCCGTGCCTCGTTGCCGTACTCCTCGATGCGGATGTTGCTGAAGCTGTAGGTCAGCTTGACGAAACGCGCGCACAACTGCACGGCGTCGCGTACCGTGTCGCTGTTCATCAATGCATAGCCGAGAATGCCGAAGGTGCTGATCCGGTAGCGCATGCCGGCGCGGAAGGCGAACGACGGATCGATGCCCAGGCGCAGCAGGTTTTCCACCACCTTCAGTTCCTGGCTGCCGTCGATCTCGGCTTTCGGATCGCCGAGATCGGCCGGCGAAATGCCGCTGCCGGCCAGTACGTCCGCCGTGTCGAGGCCTTCCTCGCCGGCCATGGTGACCAGCAGGGTGACGCTGCCCATGCCGCGGGCGATGCGGAAGTCGATCGGCATGTCCATGGATTCTGTCCCGTTCGCCAAACAGATTGACCGGATCCGGCAGGCCGGATGGTGGCACGGGGGGCGATACGGACAATGGCGCCGCCGCTCAGGCGGATTGGCCGGGATGTCCGGGCGGGGCTCAGCGGCGCGGGATGTCCCGCACCCGGATCGGGAACACGCCGGTTTTCCGGTCCTCAAGGTAGTAGCGGAGCGTCTTGTGGACCGTCGGAAAGGCGATCTCGTCCCAGGGGATCTCGGCTTCGCTGAACAGACGCGATTCCAGCGACTCTTCGCCGACCCCGTATTTGCCGTCGACCAGCCGGCCGCGGAAGAACACATAGATCTGGTGGATGTGGGTGAGGTTGAACACCGCGTAAAGATCGTCGATCTCGACCGCGGCGTCGGCTTCCTCCCGGGTTTCGCGGGCGGCACCTTCTTGCAACGTCTCGCCGTTTTCCAGATAGCCGGCGGGCGCGGTCCAGAAACCCCGTCGGGGTTCGATGGCCCGCCGGCAGAGCAGGATGCGGTCTTCGTGCGTCACCAGGCAGCCGGCCACCACCTTCGGGTTCGAGTAATGGATGGTGTGGCAGGCATGACAGACGTGTCGTGGCCGCGTGTCGCCCGGCGGGATTTCCAGGGCAAGCCGGTCGCTGCCGCACTGACTGCAAAAGCGCATGGGATCCGTCGGAGCCGGGCCAGGAGGGAGCGCAGTATAGCGCCGCGTCCCGACCGGCCTGCGGCACTGCGGCTTTCCCGCTTGTCCTGCCGGGTGCGGACGGGCGTACACTGCCGGCTCATACGCTCGTTTGAACCCCGTCATGCTTGAACAGCTCATCGCCCGCCTGCGTAGCCACCAACTGCCCCCGGTCGACCCGGTGCAGACGGAGGCGTCCGTGCTGGTGCCGGTCACGGCACTGGACCGGCGGCCGGAACTGATCCTGACCCGGCGTGCGCTCACCATGAATTCGCATGCCGGCGAAGTGGCCTTTCCCGGCGGCAAGAAGGACGCCGCCGACGCCGATCTGCTGGTCACCGCCCTGCGTGAGAGCGAAGAGGAAATCGGCCTGCCGCGAGCGGAAGTCGATGTGGTCGGCCGGCTGACCACGCTCACGGCCCGCTCGGGCATCCGGGTGGTGCCCTGGGTCGGCGTGGTGTCGCCGGCGATCGAGCTCACCGCCAGTCCGCACGAACTCGACGCGATCTTCCGCGTGCCGTTGTCCTTTTTCCTGGAAACCCCCATGCAAAGCGACCACGCGGTGCGCTGGCAGGGCCACGAATACCTGATGCCGACCTGGCGCTACGACGGCCACATGATCTGGGGCCTGACCGCCTATATCATCGTCGACCTGCTGAACACGGCGTACGATGCCGGGCTGGTCGTGCCGCCGCCGACCGCCCGGCGTGATGCCGGCTGATTTCCGACCGGAAGACATCTCCATGATCTATTCGCTGGGCGAGCGTCGCGTCGAACAACGCGGCAGCAATTTCGTGGCGCCGAACGCCACCGTGATCGGCAGTGTGGTGCTGGAGAAAAACGCCAGCGTCTGGTTCAACGCGGTGATCCGCGGCGACAACGACCTGATCACGGTCGGCGAGGACAGCAACATCCAGGACGGATCGGTGCTGCATACCGATCCGGGCGTGCCGCTGACCATCGGCAAGGGCGTCACCGTCGGCCATCTGGTGATGCTGCACGGCTGCACCATCGGCGACTACTCGCTGATCGGCATCAATGCCGTGGTGCTCAACGGCGCGAAGATCGGCCGGTACTGCATCATCGGTGCCAATGCCTTCGTGCCCGAGCGGGCGGAAATTCCCGACGGTTCGATCGTCATGGGTTCGCCCGGCAAGGTGGTCAAGCAGATCCAGGATTTCCACAAGGCGATTCTCGAGGGCAGCGCACTGCACTACGTCGAGAACGCGAAGCGCTACCGCGAATCGCTGCGGCCCCAGGAGTGAGTGACCTCCGATGAGCGAATCCGGCGGTTTCATCATCACCATTCGCCAGGAAACGGTGCCGTCGCCCTGTGTGTCCATCTGCGCGCTGGACGACGATGACATCTGTGTCGGCTGTTACCGTTCCGGTCGCGAGATCAGCGACTGGGGCAAGCTCGGCGACGACGAGAAGCGCGCCGTGCTCGAGCGTTGCCGCGAGCGAGCATATTCCCGCTGAACCCCGCCCGCCGCCGTGGCGGCGGCTTCCGCACGAGGCCTGTTCCATGCACGACGTGAAAATCGGTACGCCGCTGTCGCCCTCCGCCACCCGCGTGCTGTTCTGCGGTGCCGGCGAGCTGGGCAAGGAGGTGGTGATCGAGCTGCAGCGGCTGGGTGTCGAGGTCATTGCCGTCGACCGTTACGCGAATGCGCCCGGCATGCAGGCGGCGCACCGCTCGCATGTCATCAACATGCTGGACGGTGCTGCGCTGCGACGCGTGATCGAGCAGGAAAAGCCGCACCTCATCGTGCCGGAGATCGAGGCGATCGCCACCGATACGCTGGTCGAGATGGAGCAGGAGGGGTGGAACGTCATCCCCACCGCGCGCGCCGCGCGGTTGACGATGAACCGGGAGGGCATTCGTCGTCTGGCCGCCGAAGAACTCGGCTTGGCCACTTCCCCGTACCGTTTTGCCGACAACCATGCCGATTACGTGGCGGCGGTGAAAGCTGTCGGCATGCCCTGTGTGGTGAAGCCGGTGATGTCGAGTTCCGGCAAGGGCCAGAGCACGGTGAAAGCCGCAGCCGACATCGACAAGGCCTGGCAGTACGCGCAGGAAGGCGGCCGCGCCGGCGCCGGCCGGGTGATCGTCGAGGGTTTCATCGATTTCGATTACGAGATCACGCAGCTCACCGTGCGCCATCGCGATGCGCAGGGCAACGTCGTCACCACGTTCTGCGATCCGATCGGTCACAAGCAGGTACACGGCGACTACGTTGAAAGCTGGCAGCCGCAGCCGATGTCGCCGGCCGCACTGGCCGAGTCCCGTCGCATCGCCGAAGCCGTGACCGGCGCGCTGGGCGGACTGGGAATTTTCGGCGTCGAACTTTTCGTGCAAGGCGACCGGGTGTGGTTCAGCGAGGTGTCGCCGCGCCCGCACGACACCGGCCTGGTCACCCTGATCTCGCAGGACCTCTCCGAATTCGCGCTGCATGCGCGGGCCATCCTGGGACTGCCGGTACCGGCGATCCGTCAGCAGGGGCCGAGCGCATCGGCCGTCATCCTGGTGGACGGCAACTCGGACCGGCCGGCCTTCGGCAACCTGCAGGCCGCCCTCGCCGAGCCGGATACGGCCCTGCGTCTGTTCGGCAAGCCGGAGGTTCGCGGCCACCGCCGCATGGGCGTGGCGCTGGCCCGGGCGGAAAGCATCGAAGCGGCCCGGGCCCGGGCCCTGCGGGCCGCCGGCGCGGTGCGGGTCGAGCTCTGAGACGGCCCCGGCCGGCGGGGCCGGTACCGGTGGTCGGTCGGCGGCCGCCCCGGGTTTGACACTCTAGAGTAAATACTCTAAAACGCTCTGGTCACCTGCGGGGACGCTGCCGGACGGGCCGCGTTTCTGCCTTTCCCGCTACCGCCCGGAGGACGTACACCATGGTCGCCAACCTGCAAGCTGTCCCGACCGCCAGCCAGGAGCTGAAGGATCTGCAGCGCATTTTCGACGCGCAGCGCGCCGCGTTTGCCCGTCACCGTTATCCGAGCGCCGCCGAGCGCATCGCGCACCTGAACAAGCTGCGCGCCGGCCTGGTGAAGTGGAAGGACCGTCTGGCCGAGGAAGTCAGCAAGGACTTCGGTCACCGCTCGAAGGACGAAACGCTGTTCGCCGAGGTCATGACCTCGCTGGAAGGCCTGAAGTACAACAGCAAGAACGTGCGCAAGTGGATGCAGCCGGAGAAGCGCCACGTCAGCGCCCTCCAGATGCCGGCGAAAGCGCGCGTGGTGTACCAGCCGATGGGCGTGGTCGGTGTGATCGTGCCGTGGAACTATCCGATTTTCCTTGCCACCGGTCCGCTGATGGCCGCGCTGGCTGCCGGCAACCGCGTGATGATCAAGATGTCCAGCTTCACGCCGGCGCTGGGCGAGGCGTTCAGGAAGATGGTCGCCGAGCAGTTCGACGAGGACCATGTCTGCGTCGTGACCGGGAAGGGTGAGATTTCCGACGCCTTCTCGCGCCTGCCGTTCGATCACATCCTGTTCACCGGTTCGACCAATGTCGGTCGCCAGATCATGAGCTACGCGTCGGCCAACCTGACGCCGGTGACGCTGGAGCTGGGCGGCAAGAGCCCGACCATCATCCACGAATCCTTCCCGATCAAGGACGCGGTGCCGCGCATCGCCTTCGGCAAGTGCTGGAACGCCGGCCAGACCTGCGTCGCGCCGGACCACCTGCTGTGCCCGCGCGGCAAGGTCGACGAGTTTGCCCGCGAGTTCACCGCCCAGGTGACTTCGATGTATCCGACCGGGTTGCTCAACAACCCGGATTACACCAGCGTCGTCAACGACAAGCAGTACAAGCGCATCCAGGGTTATCTGCAGGATGCCCGCGAGAAGGGCGCGAAGGTCATCGAGATCAACCCGGCCAACGAAAAGTTCGAGAACACCCGCAAGATGCCGGTGACGCTGGTGCTCAACGTGACCGACGACATGGAGATCATGAAGAACGAGATCTTCGGTCCGGTGCTGCCGGTGGTTCCGTACGATTCGCTCGACCAGGCGATCAACTACGTCAACGAGCGTCCGCGCCCGCTGGCCCTTTACTATTTCGACTACAACGACGCCCGCGCCGAGTTCGTCGAGACCCATACCCACTCCGGCGGCATGTGCATCAACGAGACGCTGTCGCATGTCGGCATCGACGACCTGCCGTTCGGCGGTGTCGGTCCGGCCGGCATGGGTCGCTACCACGGCAAGGAAGGTTTCATCACGCTGTCGAATGCCCGTGCGGTGCTGCACAAGCCGAAGTTCTACGCGGTGAAGTATTTCCTGCCGCCGTTCAACAAGGGTCTGCACAACTTCGTGAAGAAAAACCTGCTGAAGTAAGCCGGCAGGGGAAAAGAAAAAGCCGGGCATCGCCCGGCTTTTTCGTATCAGCGGTCATCCTGCGGCCGCCCGGCGGCGCCCGGAGCGGTCAGCTGCGGTGCAGTACCATCTCGAGCACGAACTTGCTGCCGAAGAAGGCCACGACCAGCAGGACGAAGGCGGAAACGGTCCAGCGGATGGCGGTGCGGCCGCGCCAGCCGGCCACGTGGTGCCCGACCAGCAGGCCGCCGAGGGCGATCCAGCCGGCGATGGTGAGCACCGTCTTGTGGATCAGGTGCTGGGCGAAGAAGTCGTCCACGTAGAGCAAGCCGACCAGGATCGCCAGCGTCAGCAGTGCGAAGCCGATGGCGATCAGCTCGAACAGCATCGCTTCCATGGTCTGGATCGGCGGCAGGGCATGCAGCAGGCCCTGCACCCGGTGCTCGCGGAAGCGCCGGTTCTGGATGCCCAGCAGCACCGCGTGGGCGGTGGCGATGGCCAGCACCGCGTAGGCCAGCAGCGAGAGCACGATGTGCACGCCGATGCCGGTGGCGAAGTGCCGCGGCGTATAGCTGTCGTGCAGCAGTGCCGACAGCAGCATGGTCATGAAGGCGAAGGGATAGGCGGCGACCGCCAGGATGCCGACCGGCCGGAACAGGCTGGTGAGGATCGCCAGCAGGGCCACCAGCAGGCCGATCAGCGAGCCGGCGGAGAAGAGGCCGAGGTCGATGCCGTCACCGGGGAACAGGGTGCGGGCCACCAGCGTGCCGTGCAGGGCGACGGCGGCGAAGCCGGCGTAGAGGAAGAAGGCCCGCCGTTCGGCACGCCCGGCGCGGACTTCACGGGCGATGTGGGCGGTGGCCAGGAGATAGAGCGCGCCGGCGAGGATAACGGTCAGGGCTGTCATGGCTGGGATGCCGGCAAGGCCGTCATGGTCGATGGCGGAAGCGGGCCAGTATAATCCGCGCCCTGTCCGTGCGCTGCCGGCCATTCCCGCCTGCCCCTCATCCTGCGAGCCGTCCCCCATGTTCGAAAGTCTTTCCGAACGCCTTGGCCAGAGCCTGCGCAACCTCACCGGGCAGGGCCGGCTGACCGAGGACAACATCAAGGACACGCTGCGCGAAGTGCGCATGGCGCTGCTGGAGGCCGACGTCGCGCTGCCGGTGGTGAAGACCTTCGTCGACCAGGTGAAGGAAAAGGCGCTGGGCCAGGAAGTGATGGCCAGCATCAATCCCGGCCAGGCCTTCGTGAAAATCGTCCACGACGAGCTCACGGCGGTGATGGGCGCCGCCAACGAAGACCTGAAACTCAACGTCGTGCCGCCGGCCATCATCCTCATGGCCGGCCTGCAGGGCGCGGGCAAGACCACGACCGTGGCCAAGCTGGCGCGCTTCCTGAAGGAGCGTCAGAAAAAGAAAGTGCTGGTGGTGAGTGCCGACGTCTACCGTCCGGCGGCCATCAAGCAGCTGGAAACGCTGGCGAAGGATGTCGGCGCCGGCTTCGTGCCCAGCGATCCGTCGCGCAAGCCGGTGGACATCGTCAACGACGCCATCGGCGAAGCGCGCCGCCAGGTGGCCGATGTACTGATCGTCGACACTGCCGGCCGGCTGGCCATCGACGACGAAATGATGGCCGAGATCCGCGCGCTGCACGCTGCGGTGAAGCCGCACGAAACGCTGTTCGTGGTCGACGCCATGACCGGCCAGGATGCGGCAAATACCGCGCGCGCCTTCAACGAGGCGCTGCCGCTGACCGGCGTGATCCTCACCAAGGCCGATGGCGATGCCCGCGGCGGCGCGGCGCTGTCGGTGCGGCAACTCACCGGCAAGCCGATCAAGTTCCTCGGCATGGGCGAGAAGACCGAGGCGCTGGAGCCGTTCCATCCGGAGCGGATTGCGCAGCGCATTCTCGGCATGGGCGACATCCTGACGCTGGTCGAGGAAGCCGAGCGCAAGCTCGACAAGGCGAAAGCAGAGAAGTTCGCAAAGAAACTCAAGAAAGGAAAAGGTTTCGATTTCGAGGACATGCTGGACCAGTTCCAGCAGATGCGCTCGATGGGCGGCATGGCGGGCCTGCTCGACAAGCTGCCGGGCATGGGCCAGATGGCGAAAATGGCGCAGGACGCCACGCACGACAAATCGATCAGGCGGATGGAGGCGCTCATCCAGTCGATGACGCCGAAAGAGCGTCGCGATCCCGAACTCATCACCGGTCGCCGCAAGATGCGCATCGCCAGGGGCGCCGGCCAGGAAATCCAGGACCTCAACCGGCTGCTCAAGCAGCAGAAGATGATGTCGAAGATGATGAAGCAGTTCTCCGCCAAGGGCGGCATGCAGAAGATGATGCGTGCCATGGGCGGCGCACTGGGCGGTGGCGGTCCGGGCGGCGGCCCGGCGGGTGCGGGCAGCCCGGGACTGCCTCCCGGGTTGCCGCCGGGGCTCCCGCCCCGCCGGTTCCCGGGCAAGTAAGGGGCGGGCTCCGGGCCGCCCGACGAAAATCGGGGTGACAGGGCTTTTAATGCCACCCCGACTTGGTTATCCTGCGCGCCCCTCGCATTGCGGCCCCCGGCCGCTGGCGACCCGAACGGTTTTCGAGAGCAAGGTATACCCCATGGTCGTGATTCGTCTGGCTCGTGGCGGCGCCAAGAAGCGCCCGTTCTACAACCTCGTCGTGTCCGATCGCCGCAAGGCGACCACCGGCCGCTTCATCGAGCGCATCGGCTACTTCAACCCTATCGCCGCCGGCGGCGAAAAGCGGTTCGAACTGGACCGCGCCCGCTACGACTACTGGCTGGCCAACGGTGCCCAGCCGTCGCCGCGCGTGGCCGACCTGGTGGAAACGGGCGGCCAGAAAGGCTGATCCGGCTTGAGTGACGTCCTGAAGGCAGGGCGCTTTCTCGGCGCCTTCGGGATCAAGGGGTGGGTCAAGGTCCACAGCGAGACCGCCCCGAAGGAAAACATCCTCGGTTACCGACCCTGGTATCTCCTGCGCGGAGGCCGGTGGCAGGAAGTCGAGGTGGCCGAGGGGGCGGCGCACGGCAAGGGCCTGATCGTCCGCCTGCGCGGCATCGAGGATCGCAACGGCGCGGAAGCGCTGGACGGCGTGGAGATCGGGATTCCGGTCGCCGCGCTGCCGAAGTTGAAGCAAGGCGAGTTTTACTGGCGGGACCTCATCGGCCTGAAGGTCGTGAACACGGAAGGGGTTTTGCTGGGGGTGGTCGACCACCTGCTGGAAACGGGCGCCAACGACGTGCTGGTCGTGCTGCCCTGTGACGGCAGCGTCGACGACGGCAGGCGACTGGTGCCGTGGGTACAGGGGCCGGTGGTGCAGCGTGTCGATGCCGATGCGCGGGTCATCACGGTGGACTGGGGCACGGACTGGTGACGGATTGCGACCGGGAAGGGCGACACCGATGCGCATAGCGGTGGTGACGATTTTCCCGGACATGCTCGGCGCGGTGACCGGTTACGGCATCACGGCGCGGGCGGTGAAGCAGGGAAAGTTGCAGGTTACGGGCGTGAATCCGCGCGATTTCACCCGCGACGTGCACAAGACGGTGGACGACCGGCCTTTCGGCGGCGGCCCCGGGATGGTGATGAAGATCGAGCCGTTGCGCGACGCGACTGTCGCAGCGTGCAACGCGGTGGAAGGCGCGACGGGCAGGAAGCCGCGCGTGATCTGCCTCTCGCCGCAGGGCGCGGTCCTCACGCAGGAGCGTGCGGAAGCGCTGGCGGCGGAAGCGGGGCTGGTCCTGGTGGCCGGCAGGTACGAAGGCATCGACGAGCGCTTCATTGAGGCGTACGTCGATGAAGAGTTGTCGATCGGCGATTACGTGCTGTCGGGTGGTGAACTCGCGGCCATGGTGCTGATCGACGCGGTGACCCGGTTGCTGCCGGGCGCACTGGGCGACGAGGACTCGGCGAAGCAGGATTCCTTCTCCGGCGAGTTCCGCGGACTGCTCGACAGTCCGCACTACACGCGGCCCGAGACTTTCGAGGCGCGTGCAGTCCCGCCGGTGCTGCTGGGCGGCAACCATGCGGCGATCCGTCGCTGGCGTCTCATGCAGGCGCTGGGGCGGACGCAGCAGAGGCGTCCGGACCTGTTCGCACGGAAACGTGCGGCCGGCCTGACGAAAGAGGAACAAAAATTGCTCGACGAATATATCGGCGAGCAGAGTGAGAAGCGGAGCGAGCCATGAGCGGTAGCAACAAGATCATCCAGGCAGTCGAGAACGCCCAGCTGCGCAGCGACCTGCCGCAATTCGGCGCCGGCGACACCGTGACCGTGAACGTCAAGGTGAAGGAAGGCGACCGCGAGCGCGTCCAGGCGTTCCAGGGCGTCGTTATCGCCAAGAAGAACCGCGGCCTCAACAGCTCGTTCACCGTGCGCAAGATTTCGCACGGCGTCGGCGTCGAGCGCGTGTTCCAGGCGCACAGCCCGATCATCGACAGCGTCGTGGTCGAGCGCCGCGGCGATGTCCGTCGCGCCAAGCTGTACTACCTGCGTCAGCGCAGCGGCAAATCCGCCCGCATCAAGGAAAAGCTCGGCAGCTGATTGCCGTGCCCGGCCGCCCGGGAAGGCGGCTGGACCGCATAACGAAAACGGCCGCGAATGCGGCCGTTTTCGTTTCTTTCGTGCTGCCCGTCAGGCAATCACGACCCGGTTCCGCCCGCCTTGCTTGGCCAGGTACATCGCCTCGTCGGCGAGATTGATGATGTGGTCGGCATCGCGGACTTCGCGGGCCGGCCGCGAGCTCACGCCGAGACTGGCGGTGAGCGTGATGGTCACTTCGCCGGCATCGATGCCGGCCGCACAGACGGCGAGCCGGCAGCGTTCGGCAATTTCCCGCGCGGCGTCGGCCGTTGCGCCAGGCAGTACGATCAGGAATTCCTCGCCGCCGTAGCGCCCGATGCGGTCGCTGCTGCGCAGACAGTGGCGCAAGGCTTCCGCTGCCGCCGCCAGCGCCCGGTCCCCGGCGATGTGTCCGTGCCGGTCGTTGATCTGCTTGAAATGGTCGATGTCGACCATGACGACAGCCACCGGCTCGTTGGCCGGAGCGTGTGCATCGAGCAGGGTTTCCAGTTCCCCGATGATGTGGCGCCGGTTGGCAATGCCGGTCAGGGTGTCGATCTGCGACAGCCTGAGTACCCCGGCTTCGCGGAAATGCCAGGCCGAAACCAGCGCCATCATGATCAGTGCTTCGTAGACCGCATACAGTCCGGCGCCGGCAATGCCGCTGAGCGCGTAATAGAGGCTCGGCGATTCGCCGGCGGCGAGTCCGGCATCGATGATCGGTGCATAGGGCAGCCGGTCGAGTGCGCTGGCGACGCTGGCTGCCAGCAGCAGGGCGAGCGAACTGCCGAACACGATGAGGATCCGCCGCATGGGAAACAGCATCATGCCGATCAGCGGGGCACCCATCATCACCAGCCCGGAGATGATGCTCAGCGTGCCGACGAAATAGCAGGTGAGTGCCGACGTCAGCGCATAGCACCAGAGGACGACGTGCGTGTAGGCGGCATCGGGACGGCGCTGCTGGTCGAGCCAGAGCCCGCGCAGGGCCAGTGCGACCCAGGCGAAGGTCATGGTGAAACCGTACAGGGTGGCGTAACCCAGCACGCGGACGTCGAGTCCCGGCTCGCGGGCGGCCAGCAGGCAGCCGCCGAGCATCCACAGCGAGAACAGCAGGTATACCGGTGCCGACATCCAGCCGACGAAGGCCGCGCGCCGGGCCAGCGAGCCCTCGCGTTGCGCGCCGATCAGCGCCATCAGGGAAAAGAACCAGTGGCCCATGGTGTTCCGGATCGTGGTTGTTTTTCTTCTGGGAGGGCAGCCCGGGCGGTGTATCCGGGTGGCAATGCGCGGGAGTATAGGAAGCCGGTGTCGCGCCGGGAATCGACGGGCGGCATACTCCCGCTGCCACTGGTCGGTTTCCGGGAATCCTGATGTCTGCTGACTCCACCGCCGCACCGCATGTCGACGCACTGCCGGATGTCGCGACCATCGATGCGTGGCTGGATGCGATGTGGATGGAGAAAGGGCTGAGCCGCCACACGCTGGCCTCGTATCGTTCCGACCTCCTGCTGTTCGCGCAGTGGCTGCAGGGCCGCACGGGTTCGCTGTCGACCGTGACGCGCAGCGACGTGCAGGAATATCTGGCGCATCGTCATGCGCAGAAGATCCATTCGCGTTCGACCGCGCGCCTGCTTTCCTGTCTGCGCGGTTTTTACCGGCACCTGTTGCGGGAAGGTTTGATTGCCGCCGATCCGACGTTGCGCATCGACAGCCCGAAGCTCGGGCGTCCGCTGCCGAAATTGCTGACCGAAGAGGATGTCGATCGCCTGCTGGCGGCGCCGGATGTCGGTACGCCGCTGGGGCTGCGTGATCGTGCGATGCTCGAGCTGCTCTATGCGAGCGGCCTGCGGGTCAGCGAGCTGGTCGCGCTGACGCTGCCCCAGTTGGGACTGCGCCAGGGGGTGGTGAAGGTGATGGGCAAGGGCAGCAAGGAGCGGCTGGTCCCGCTGGGCGAAGAGGCCCGGCGCTGGCTCGACCGTTACCTGGCCGAAGCGCGGCCGGTATTGCTGGACGGCAGCCTGTCGGACGTGTTGTTTCCCAGCCTGCGCGGCACGGCGATGACCCGGCAGACGTTCTGGCACCGCATCCGGCAGGTGGCGCTGGCGGCCGGCATCGGGCGCAGCATTTCGCCGCATGTGCTGCGCCATGCCTTCGCCACCCATCTGCTCAACCACGGCGCCGATCTGCGTGCGGTGCAGATGCTGCTGGGCCACAGCGATCTCTCGACTACCCAGATCTATACTCACGTGGCCCGTGCGCGGCTGAAGGAACTGCACGCACGTCACCATCCGCGGGGATAATCCCGCCCGTCCCGCGGTCCGAGATACAGGGCCCCTTTCCGGAGTTGTGAAATGATTGCCAGTGTCCTGCGTGTCGTCGTCCTGTTGTCGCTCGCCATGCCGGTGCTGGCGGCCGACCCGGCGCCGTCGGGCAAGGCCGAGGACGCGATCCGGGCCCGCCTTGCCGTTTCCCTGCAGGGTGTCGAGGTTTCGGGCATCGAGCCGTCGCCGGTACCGGGCCTGTATCACGTGCTGCTGGATGGCACCGAGTCGGCCTATGTCACTGCCGACGGCACGTACCTGATCAACGGCGACATGTACCAGGCCGGCGGCAAGAAACTGGTCAACATCACCGACCAGCGCAAGGGTGGACAGCGACGGGAAGTCCTGGCCCGGCTTGATCGTCGGGATCTGGTGACTTTCCCGGCCACCGGCGCGGAAAAGGCCTTCATCTATGTTTTCACCGATGTCGACTGCGGTTATTGCCGCAAATTCCACCAGGAAGTGCCAAAACTGAACGCGGCAGGCGTGACGGTGCATTACCTGGCATTTCCGCGCGCCGGTCTCGAAGGAGATACCTTCCGCAAGATGGAGTCGGTCTGGTGTGCCGGTGACCGCAACAAGGCCCTGACCGCAGCCAAGCGCGGTGTCGTGCCCGTACCGGCACCGGTGGCCTGCAAGTCGCCGGTGGCGGCCGAGTACCGTACCGGGGTCGGGCTCGGCGTGCGCGGCACACCGGCGGTCTTTCTGGCCGACGGCAACCAGGTCGGCGGCTACCTTCCGGCGAAGGAACTGCTGGCCCGTCTGGGCCTGAAATAACCGGTTTTTTCCCGCGACAGCGCGCGTTGACGCCCGGGACGGCCGCCAGTAAGGTGGCGGCCTTTGCTGGGTGCCGCCACCGGGGCCGGTGCCGGTTTTCACGGGAGTTTCCGGCATGTCGGGCACCAGGGTTCGGGTAGGTATCGTGGGTCTCGGCACGGTCGGCAGCGGCACGTTCAACGTGCTCAACCGCAACGCCGCCGAAATCGCCCGCCGTGCGGGTGTGCCGATAGAAATCGTCCATGTCGGCGCCCGCCGCGACAATCCGCACGCCGATACGTCGCAGATGAAGGTGTCGCGCGACCTGTGGGCAGTGGTGAACGATCCGGACGTCGACGTGCTGGTAGAGCTCATCGGCGGCACCACGCTGGCCCGTGAACTCATTCTCAAGGCGATCGAAAACGGCAAGCACGTCATCACCGCCAACAAGGCGCTGATCGCCCAGCACGGCAACGAGATTTTCCTGGCGGCGACGAAGAAGGGCGTCGACGTGGTGTTCGAGGCCGCGGTGGCCGGCGGCATTCCGATCATCAAGGCCATCCGCGAGGGCCTGTCGGCCAACCGTATCCACTGGCTGGCCGGCATCATCAACGGCACCAGCAATTTCATCCTCACCGAGATGCGCGACAAGGGCCGTTCCTTCGGTGACGTGCTCGCCGAGGCGCAGGCACTCGGCTATGCAGAAGCCGATCCCACCTTCGACGTGGAAGGCGTCGATGCGGCGCACAAGCTGACGATCCTGGCGTCGGTGGCTTTCGGCATTCCGCTGCAGTTCAGCAAGGTGTACACCGAGGGCATCACGAAGCTGACGGCCGACGACGTGTCCTATGCGGAGGCACTGGGTTACCGGATCAAGTTGCTGGGCATCGCCCGCCGCGTCCCTGCCGGCATCGAGCTGCGCGTGCATCCGACGCTGATTCCCGAGAAGCGCCTTATCGCCAACGTCGATGGCGTGATGAACGGGGTCATGGTGCACGGTGATGCGGTGGGCAGCACGCTGTACCACGGCCGCGGCGCCGGCGCCGAGCCGACCGCGTCCGCCGTGGTGGCGGACGTGATCGACGTTGCCCGCAACATCGTGCTCAAGCAGGCGAACCGCATCCCGCACCTGGCCTTCCAGGCCGACCAGCTGTCCGACGTGCCGGTGCTGCCGATCGACGAGGTCGAAACCGCCTATTACCTGCGACTGATGGTGACGGAGAAGCCGGGCGTGCTGGCGGAAGTCACGCGCATCCTCAGCGATGCCGGCATATCCATCGAGGCGATCCTGCAGAAACCGGTCGGCGACCGTGACCGGGTGCCGGTCATCATCCTGACCCGCCGGGTGCTGGAGAAGAAAATGAATGCGGCGCTGGCGAAAATCCGCGCGCTGCCGGAAATCGACGACGAGATCATGCGTATCCGTCTCGAATCGCTTGATCACTGATTCCACCGTTTTCGTACCGAGGTTTGCCATGGCTTTCCGCGACCGTTACACCGGCCTGATCAACCGCTACCGCGACCACCTGCCGGTCAGCGACGACACCCGCATCATCTCGCTGGGCGAAGGCAACACGCCCCTGATCCGCCTGAAGAACATTCCGCGCCTGATCGGCAAGAACGTCGACATCTACGTCAAGTACGAAGGCCTCAACCCGACCGGTTCCTTCAAG
The DNA here is from genome assembly GCA_049323295.1 of Pseudomonadota bacterium. Lineage (GTDB taxonomy): Bacteria > Pseudomonadota > Gammaproteobacteria > Pseudomonadales > JADFDG01 > JADFDG01. The sequence continues at coordinate 192,756 of JBMOON010000047.1, read as the reverse complement.
GATCGCGGCATGACCATGGCGGTGACCAAGGCCGTGGAAGAGGGCAGCAATGCCATCATCTGCGCCTCCACCGGCAATACGTCCGCCGCTGCGGCCGCCTACGCGGCGCGTGCCGGCATCAAGGCCTTCGTGCTGATTCCCGAAGGCAAGATCGCGATGGGCAAGCTGGCGCAGGCGATGATGTACGGCGCCGTCACCATCCAGATCCGCGGCAATTTCGACGAAGGCATGGAGCTGGTGAAGCAGGTTGCCCAGCAGGCGCCGGTCACCATCGTCAACTCGATCAACCCGTTCCGCCTGCAGGGCCAGAAAACCGCGGCCTTCGAGATCGTCGAGGAACTCGGCCGCGCGCCGGATTTCCACTGTCTGCCGGTCGGCAACGCCGGCAACATCACTGCGCACTGGATGGGTTACTCCGAATACCACCGCGACGGCGTGGTGAAGACCCGCCCGAAGATGATCGGCTATCAGGCCGCCGGTTCGGCGCCGTTCCTGCGCGGCGGTCCGGTGGCGAAGCCGGAAACCGTTGCCACTGCCATCCGCATCGGCAATCCGCAGAGCTGGGACAAGGCGTGGGCGCTGCAGAAGGAATCCGGCGGCTGGTTCGACGAACTGGCCGACGAGGAAATCCTCAAGGCCCAGCGCCTGCTGGCGATGAGCGAAGGCGTTTTCTGCGAGCCGGCTTCGGCGGCTTCGCTCGGCGGTGCCATCCGCGACGTGAAGAACGGGAAAATCCCGGAAGGCTCGACCATCGTCTGCACACTGACCGGCAACGGCCTGAAGGACCCGGACACCGCGATCGCGCAGTGTCGCGACGCGGTGATGCTCACCATCGATGCGAAGCTGGGTGCCGTGAAGGACGCCATCCTCGGCAATATGGGCTGAGCGTTTCCGGAAACTCCGCGCTGCCCCGGAAGGCCCGCCCTGTGCGGGCCTTCGCATTTCCGGCGCCGTCCATGCCTTCATTCCTCCGGCCGGGCGGTGCACACTGGACGTTCACCCGAACGGACGGAGGTGTGTGATGCGAACCCTGCTTGCTGCGACCCTGCTGGCCACGCTGACTTCGGCGGCGCTCGCGGAAATCAGAACGGAAGAGGTCGCCTATGAGGGCGGCGGCGCGAAGATGAAAGGCCTTGTGGCCTGGGACGACAGCGTCAAGGGCAAGCGTCCCGGCGTGCTCGTCGTGCACGAGTGGTGGGGCCACAACGATTACGCGCGGACGCGGGCGAAACAGCTGGCGGCGCTGGGCTACGTGGCGCTGGCCGTCGACATGTACGGTGACGGCAAGACGGCCGACCATCCGGACAACGCCATGGCGTTCATGAAGGAGGCGACGAAAGACGCGGAGCAGACCGCGGCCCGTTTCCTGGCGGCGGAGAAAGTCCTGAAGAAGCGGAAAGTCGTCGATCCCTCGCGGCTGGCCGCCATCGGCTACTGCTTCGGCGGCGCAGTGGTGCTGAACATGGCCCGGCGCGGCGACAACCTGCGTGGCGTAGCGAGTTTCCACGGTGCCCTCGGCGCCTGGGCGCCGGCGGAGCAGGGCAAGGTGAAAGCGAAGATGCTGGTGCTCACCGGCGCCGATGACCCGATGATTCCGGCTGAAGCGGTGCAGGCCTTCGAGGCGGAAATGAAGGCGGCCGGTGCCGATTACCGCGTCGTCAGTTACCCGGGCGCGAAGCACAGTTTCACCAATCCGGCGGCCGATGCCGTTGCACAGAAGTTCGACATGCCGGTGGGCTATAACGAGGCGGCCGACAAGGCGTCCTGGGCGGAACTCGAGGCTTTCCTGAAACAGGTGTTTGCGGCACCGTTGATGCCGGAATCGTCCGGGCGGGGCATGGGCCGCTACTGAGTGCCATGCACAAAAGAAAAGGGCCGCAGTTGCGGCCCTTTTCTTTTGCTGCGGTTCATTTCCGGATCGCCGTCTGCGGACATTGCCGGGCGATTTCCCACAGTACCTGCGTCCAGTGCACCCAGCTCGGCGCGACCAGCGTTTTGCCGGTGGTGAGCAGCGCCGCCGACAATTCGCGCTCGGGATCGGCCCAGCAGATGACGTTGACGAAACCGAGATGGCCGTAGGCCTGCTCGGTGGACGGACCGAACAGGCCCACCGGATTGCTGCCCAGCATCATGCCCATGCTGAAACGCATCGGGAACATCAGCGTGGCATCGATTTCCGGGCCGCGTCCGGCTTCCATCACGGCGCGATGCACGGTCATCGGATCGAATACGCGCACGCCGTCCAGCGTGCCGCCCTGGCGCAGCAGCTCGAAGAAACGGCAGGCTTCGTCGGCCGTGGCGTAGATGTTGCCGGCCGGAATGGTGGCGTCGAACCAGCGCGGATCGTTCGAGACTTCGACTGCCGTTTCGAATTCGCCGCCCAGCACGTGCTTGATGTAGCGGTCGAACGGGAACATCGGCTTCAGGCCGGTCACGTAGTTCAGTGCCGCATGGCCGGCCTGACCGGCCGGCATGCCGTAGTTGAACCAGCGCATGCCCAGCGGCTGCTGGATGACGTCGCGCAGCACCTCGCGCATCGGTTTGCCGGTGACGCGCTCGACGATCTCGCCGAGCACGAAACCGCCGGTGATCGCGTGATAGGCCTGGCGGCGGCCGCCCGGCGATACCGGCCGGGCGTTGTTCATCATGTCGAGGCAGGCCTGGTGATCGAACAGCAGCGACGGATCGACATCGCCTTCCAGGCGGGGAACGCCGCCGCGATGCGACAGCAGGTGCTGGATGGTGGTGTTTTCCTTGCCGTGATTGGCGAATTCCGGAATGTAGTGCGCGATCGGATCGAGCAGGTTGATGCGGCCTTCCTGTGCCAGCCAGTGGACCAGCATGGCGGTGACGGCCTTGGACGCCGAGAACAGGCAGACCGGCGTTTCCGGGGTCAGCAGTACCTTGGGCGCCTGCGGGGCATCGTCGGGACCGTTGCCGCGCGCATGACCGATCGCCCGGTTGAGGATCATCTGTCCGCGGTAGCGCACGCACAGTGCGATGCCGGGATTCATCCCGGTGCGGTACAGCGCTTCGGTACGTTGCCAGATGCGTTCGGCGGCGTGGGCGGCGAGGCCGGCCTCGTCGGCGCGGACTTCGCGCGGATCGCGGGTGGTCACCGTGCCGAGGTCGGCCGGGATGCTGGAACGGTAGTAATAGGGAATGCGCAGGCTCGGCATGACGGACATCGGAACTCCGGACGGGAACGGCGGGGTCGCGCGTGACGTGGTTGGCAGCCCCGGATCGGCGTTATAGCAGCCCCTTGCCGCCCCGGCTACCGTTCGTTACTTTGCAGGAGTCCCCTGTTGTGCCGACGCGAACCCGTGCTGTCGCACACTGACATTGTTGCTGTCCCGACGCGGTGTTCCGCGATTTCCCGACCGAGGATTCCATGCCCGATATCGTGCTGTTCGGCGCCACCGGCTACACCGGCAGACTGACTGCCCGGGCGATGGTCGACCGCGGCCTGCGTCCGGTGCTTGCCGGTCGCAACCGCGCCTCCCTGCAGGCACTGGCGAAGGAACTCGGCGATCTCGAAGTGCGTGTGGCCGACGTCGACAAACCGGTGTCGGTGCGCAAGATCGTGAAGACGGGCGACGTTCTCGTTTCCACCGTCGGACCGTTCGCGCGTTACGGCAAGCCGGCACTCGATGCTGCCCTGGCCGGCAAGGCGCACTACTTCGATTCCACCGGCGAGCCGGCGTTCATCCGCCAGGTGTTCGAACAATACGGCACGCGCGCGCGCGCGGCCGGCAAGGCATTCATCACTGCGTTCGGCTACGACTACGTGCCGGGCCATACGGTAGCGGCTGCCGCGCTGGAAAAAGCCGGCCGTGATGCCGTGCGCGTCGACGTCGGCTACTTCTTTCTCGGCCGGGTGGCGGTGAGCCAGGGCACGTTCAGTTCACTGGCCGGCGCCATGCTCGAGCCCGGCGTCGGTTTCAACAACGGCGCGCAGCAGCTGGCCTTCGGTGCTGCCACCGTGCGCAGCTTCGATGTCGACGGCCGGAAAGTGAACGCATTCTCGGTGCCCGGTTCCGAATGCATTGCGCTGCCGGCATCGTATCCGCAGCTGACCGATGTCAACGTCTATCTGGGTGCCGGTGCCGTCGCGCCGCTGGTCAGCGGTTTCTCCCGCCTGCAGAGTCTGGTGCTGTTCCGGCTGCCGCTCTACAAGCGCGCGCTGGCGTGGCTGGCCGACCGGGTCGTATCCACCGGCCGCGGTCCCAGCGACGAGCAGCGCGGCGCGACCGGTGCGCACGTGATCGGTATCGCCTACGACGCTGAAGGCAATGTCCTGGCAACCGCCGAACTGCGTGGCGTCAACGTGTACACCTACACGGCCGGCATCCTGGCCTGGGGTGCCGAGCAGGCACTGAACGATCGCGTGCAGACCAGCGGTGCGCTGGGTCCGGTACGGGCATTCGGCCTTGAAGCACTGATCCAGGGCAACCGCGAAGCGGGCTTCGAACTGACGGTTCACTGAACGGCGCAGGCGCGCCACCGGAATCATGCACAGGCCGGTACGCGGCGCAGGAGAGCAACATGGGCGACACGACGCAGCGAAAGTTTTCCAGCTTTGCCGAGTTCTATCCGTTCTATCTCGGCGAGCATTCGAACAGCACCTGTCGCCGACTGCATTTCATCGGCACGCTGGGAGTCATTGCCACACTGGGCTACGTGCTGGCATCGCAGCAGTGGGTGCTGCTGTGGGTGCTGCCGGTGCTCGGCTACGGTTTTGCCTGGGTCGGCCACTTCTTCTTCGAGCACAACAAGCCGGCCACGTTCCACAATCCGTTCTACAGCCTGCTCGGCGACTTCGTGATGTTCAAGGACATGCTCACCGGCAAGATTGCCTGGTAGTGCCGGCTGTTTTCACGCCACCGAGGCGATTTCTTCCGGTGTGAGGTGGCGGTATTCGCCGGGCGCCAGTTCCGGATCGAGCACAATGTCGCCGATCCGCTCGCGATGCAGTTTCGTCACCCGGTTGTCGACCGAGGCGAACATGCGCTTGACCTGGTGGTGGCGCCCTTCCTGCAGGACCAGCAGGCATTCGTTGCGGCCCGGCGTATCGAGGATCTGCAGCTCGGCCGGCAGCGTCGGCTCCGTTTCGCCGTGCAGCATGACGCCCTGCCGGAACAGGGCCACCAGCGCCGGATCCAGCGGGTGGGTGACTTCCACCCGGTAAACCTTGCGGCAACCGCGTCCCGGATGCGTGATGCGGTGTGACCACTGGCCATCGTCGGTGATCAGCACCAGGCCGGTGGTGTCGATGTCCAGGCGGCCGGCGATGTGCAGTTTCTCCACGTGCGGCTCGTCGAGCAGGTTGAGCACGGTCTGGTGCTGGCCATCGTGCGTCGCACTGATCACGCCCTGCGGCTTGTGCAGCATGAAGTAGCGCGGTCCGCCGTCGCCCAGCGGTTCGCCGTCGAGCAGGACGTCATGGTCCGGCGTAACGTGGAAGGCTGCGTCGCGTACCAGTTCCGCACCGACGCGCAGCCGGCCGTCGCGGATCAGCTTCCGCGCTTCCTTGCGGGTGAGGCCGGTGGCGTGGCTGACGATCTTGTCGAGTCTCACGCGTCGCGTCCCCGGTCGCCGTTGCCGGCCGGACCTTCGTGGATGACGCGGGTGACGCGCTGCGGGAAGGGAATCTCGATGCCATGCTCTTCCAGTGCGTGCTTGATCGCCTCGTTGATCTCGAAGGTGGCATCCCAGTAGTTGTCGCCGAGTACCCAGGGACGCAGCACGAAGTTGATCGCGCTGTCACCGAAGCTGACCGCACCGACCTGCGGTGCCGGCGTCTTGAGCACGCGCGGGTGTTCGATGAGTGTCTTCAGCAGCAGTTCGCGCACTGCCTTGATGTCGCTGCCATAGCCGACGCCCACCGACAGTTCGAGCCGGCGTTCGTCGTCGGCCGTGTAGTTGGTGATCACGCCGCTGGTGACCAGCGAGTTGGGAACGATCACCAGCTTGTTGTCGATGCTGCGCAGCTCGGTATAGAAGACCGAGATCTTTTCCACCTTGCCCTTGGTGCCGGCGCATTCGACGAAGTCGCCGACGCGGAACGGCCGGAAGGCCACCATCAGGACCCCGGAGGCGATATTCGACAGCGAATCCTTGAGTGCCAGACCGATGGCGAGGCCGGCGGCACCCATGACCGCCAGCATCGAGGCGGTGGGGATGCCCAGCGCATTCAGGGCGGCGAGGATGTTGACGACCAGCAGTACCGCGCCGGTGAGGTTCTGCAGGAAGCGGGCGACGGTCGGCTCGATCTCCCGGCGCTGCATGATGCGCCCGAGCGCATCGACCAGCCGGCGGGTGATCCAGCGGCCGATGACGAAAATGGCGATGGCGGCGAGCACCCGCGTGCTCCAGTGCACGAGGTCCTGTTCGATGACTTTCCACAGGGCTTCGAAATCCATGGGGGGCTCCGGGCAGGGCGATGGCGGGGCGCACGCTAGCACAGCATGCCGGGGGCGTCATGCGGCGGGCGGCGGGCAGCCCGGGGCTATAATCGCCGGCCTCATGAGTACTCCCGAACCCGACGATATCGACCCCCGTTTCGGCGGCGTCGCCCGCCTGTACGGCCGTTCCGCCGCCCGTGCGTTCGCACGCGCGCACGTCTGCGTGGTGGGCATCGGCGGCGTCGGCTCCTGGGCGGCCGAAGCGCTGGCGCGTTCCGGGGTCGGTACCCTGACGCTGATCGATCTCGACGACGTCTGCCTCACCAACAGCAACCGCCAGGTGCACGCCAACGAAGGCAACATCGGCCGGCCGAAAGTGCAGGCGATGGCGGAGCGCATCCGCGCCATCCAGCCGCAGTGCGACGTGCGTGCCGTCGAGGAATTCGTTTCGCGCGACAACCTGCGCCGCCTGCTGACCCGCGACATGGATTTCGTCATCGATGCCATCGACGTGGCCGGCACCAAGGCGGCACTGATCTGGCACTGCAAGCGCGAAAAGATTCCGGTGATCGCCACCGGCGCGGCCGGCGGGCAGGTGGATCCCACGCAGGTACGCGTAGTCGACCTGAACCGCACCACCAACGATCCGCTGGCCGCCAAGGTGCGCTCGATTTTGCGTCGCCATTACGGCTGGTCGCGCAATCCGAAGCGTCACTATTCCGTGCCCTGCGTCTATTCGCTCGAACAGTTGCGTTATCCGACGGCGGATGGCGGCGTTTCCTGCGAGAAGTCCTGGGAAGACGGCCCGAAGCGGCTGGACTGCGAAAGCGGCTTCGGTGCCGCGATGACGGTGACGGCCACGTTCGGACTGGTGGCGGTATCGCGCGTGCTGGAAAAGCTCGCGACGGCGGATCGTCCGCCGGCCATGCCGGCACCGGACGCCTCCTGATGGCGGTGGTCTGGCAGAAACGCGTGGACGGCGTGCGCTACGAATTGCGGCGCGCGGGGCGGACGCTGCGGCTTTACACCAACGGCGTGCTGCACACGCAGTACAACCCGCAGCGTCTGGCGACCGGCAGCGTGTGGGACCTGCTGACGATGGCCGCGCTGCTGTTGCCGCCGGAGCAGGTACGACGGGTGCTCGTGCTCGGCGTCGGCGGCGGCGCCGCCATCCGCCAGTTGCGGGAATTCTTTCCGCAGGCGCACATCACCGGCATCGAACTGAATCCGGTGCATCTGCAGGTGGCGCAACGGTTTTTCGGCCTGGATGCGCCCGCCGGCGGCAGTCTGGAGCTGGTCTGCGACAACGCGATCAACTGGCTGGCACTGTATGACGGCCCGCCCTTCGACCTGGTGATCGACGATCTGTTCGGCGAGCGCGACGGGGTTCCCTGCCGTGCGGTGCGTGCCGATGCCGACTGGCTCGACCTGCTGGTCACGCATCTCGGCAAACGCGGCCTGCTGACGGTCAATTTTGCGGATCGCCGCGAAGCCGCGCAGTCCCCCTGGCGGTCAGTTTTCGGCAGTGAAAAGCGGCGGCGCGCCCGGTTTCCGGCAGTACTGTCGCTGAGCACGCCCGGCTGCCAGAACCGGGTCTTGAGTTTCCTGTCGCAGGCAGGCACCGTGGCCGGCCTGCGACAGGCCGTGACCACGCGGCGTTTCACGGCCCGTTACGCGGCCCGCCGGCTTCCCTCCTGATATCTCCCGTCCGCCAGGTAGTGCCCCCATGAGCCTCGAGAAAGACTATGACCAGCAGATCGCCGAACTCCGCCGGCGGATGGATGAGCTGGAACAACTGAAGAACATGCACGTGCGCAAGCTGGAAGGCGTGCAGCGCTTCCAGGAACTGGTGGCCACGCTGGTGCGCGATTTCGGCCTGACCGAACACGAACTGTTCGTGGCGCGTGCCGATGCGATCGTGGAGTGGATCAAGGCCGGAACGAAGGGCGGCGGCGAGCCGCCGCTGTACTGGCAGCAACTGCGCGATTATTTCGCCACCGCCGGTACGAAGGCCGCGCGCGGCCCGAAGCGCGGCGCGAAGAAGGAAAAGGATCCGCTCAACAATCCGACGCTGCCCACCGGGGTCTACCGCAACCCGCTGACCGGCGAGCGGATCGAGAAGAAGCGTCGCAATCCGAAGCAGCTCGACGTCTGGGTCGACGAGTTCGGTTTCACCGAAGTGCGTTCCTGGCTGAAGAAGTAGCCCGGAATTCCTCCTGCCTGTCGCCGCCGACCACCGGCACGTGTGGCCCGGCCGCGGCGGGCTGACCCGCCCCGACGACCGGAGCCGACAGCGCCATCCGGCGCCGGCGACAGGACTGCAATCCGGACGCCCCGGGGCGTCCACCTGACCGGGCTGTCGGAGACCGGCTAGGAAAAAAGGATGAGTCAGGGGTCAGCCTAGACCGGTCCCTGTGCCGCCGGGAGTACCGGCCGACGGACTGGAAGAGGGGGCGATGGCCGGCCTGTTGCCGGTTTTCTCGTCGTTTTGTTCTTTTTTGCCAATGGGTTACTGCTCCATCTTCACGCGCTACACTCGCCGGAGTGCCTAACTGCATGCCCGGAGGGGTGCCCATGGCCGGCAACCTCGAAAGCCCGGAAGCCCGCCGCGCCGCGCTGCGCGAGGTGCGGCGCATGCTCGGGCGCCAGCATTTCCTCTCCCAGCTGGCCCAGCAACAGGATCCGCAGCACCGTGAAATGGTGGAGCGGCTGGCCGGGAAACAGGAAGCCGCCGCGCTGTCGATGATGCTGGCGCGCCTGCACGCGGCCGATATCGCCGACATCCTCGAAGGGCTGCCGCTGGACGAGCGGCGGCGCGTGTGGGACGTGGTGCGCGGCGAGCGCGGCGGCGTGGTGCTGCTTGAAGCCGGCGATGCGGTGCGTGGCTGGCTGATCGAAGTGCTCGACGAGAGCGAGCTGGCCCAGCTGCTCACCCAGCTCGACGCCGAGGATCTGGCCTGGCTGGCCGAGGACCTGCCGCGCGATGTGCTGGAAACGCGGCTGGCGCAGCTGAGCAGCAGCGAACAGCAATGGGTCGCTTCCGCGCTGGGCTACGAGGAAGACAGCGTCGGCAACCTGATGACGCGCGAATACACGTCGGCGACCAGTCATGCGACGGTCGCGGAGGTCGTCGATCGCCTGCGCAACGACGGCCGGCTGCCGGCGCAGACCGATGCGATTTTCGTCGTCGATGCGCGCGGCGTGCTGCAGGGCTGCATTCCGCTGGCGAAACTGCTGCTGGTTCCGCCGCAGACGAAACTGGCGGACATCCTCGTGCAGGAAATCGTCAGTTTCCGGCCCGACGACGAAGCCCGGGCGGCGGTCAACGCCTTCGAACGCTACGACCTCATTTCGGCACCGGTGATCAATCACCGCCGGCAACTGATCGGTCGCCTCACCGTCGAAGCAGTGATGGAGTGGATGCACGAAAGCAGTCACGAGGACCTGCTGGGCGCGGCCGGCCTGAAGGGTGAGGAAGACCTGTATGCACCGGTGCGTGAATCGGCGCGCAACCGCGGCTACTGGCTGGCGATCAATCTGGCAACCGCGTTCGTCGCCTCGCGGGTGATCGGTCTGTTCGAGAGCACGATCGAGCAGCTGGTGGCACTCGCCACCCTGATGCCGATCGTCGCCAGCATCAGCGGCAATACCGGCAACCAGACGACGGCACTGGTGATCCGCGCGCTGGCCCTGCAGCAGGTGCGCAACGACAATCTGCGCGATGTCTATCGCAAGGAAGTTGCCGTGTCGTTGCTGAACGGCCTTTCGCTCGGACTGGTGGTGACGCTGTTCGCGCAACTGCTGTACGGCAACTGGGACCTGTCGATCACCATCGGCGTGGCGATGGTGATCTGCCTGTTCTTCGCGGCGCTGGTCGGCGTCAGCGTGCCGCTGGTGCTCAAGCGTTTCGACCGCGACCCGGCGCTGGGCTCCAGCACCCTGGTCACGGCCTTCACCGACAGCATGGGCTTCTTCGTTTTCCTCGGCCTGGCGACCCTGCTGCTGGTGTAGGATGCGCGCCGTCGTCTGCCCCGCATGATGACGCTCCCGTACCCGCCAGCCGCGGCGCCCTGTCGCCCGGTACGGTGTTCTGAGCGCGGTTACTGCTTCAGATAGACGCGCTGCCGGCCGGTGGTTTCGATCAGCTCTCCGGCGACGAGGCGGAACCGGTAGGTGACGGCCTGCGTCGGGCAGCACAACGGATCGTTTTCGCCCTGCACCAGCAGGTCGACGACGATATCGTGCTGCTCGATGCGCAACGCGTTCACTTCGACGCGATCGCCGAGCAGCGCCGGTGCCGAGACCGCCAGACCTTCCGGGGTGCGCCGCAACAGGTAAAGCTCGCGGAACACGCCGCTGCCGCCGGTACCGGTGACCAGCAACACGGCCAGATCCGGACGCCCGTCGCCGTCGACGTCGCCGCGGGCCTCCGTCACGTCGAGATCGCCGGTGACGAGATCGTCATCGGCGTAATGGCCGTCGACCAGTTGCATGCGGCCGCTGGCGGTGTTCTCGCTGGCGTAGATGGCGTTTGCGGCCTCGCTGCGGCTGATCGGCGTGTCTGCCGTCAGCGGAAGCGGCGGCGTTTCCGGTTCATGTCCGCAGGCGGACAGGGCGAGCAGCGCGGCGAGCGCGGCGCTGCGGCAGGTGACCGGCGTCATGGCGCCTTCGCGGGCGCGGGCGCGGCGCCGTCTGCCGGCGGCACCACCTGTACCGGCCGGGCGAGAGCATCCGGCGGCAGCGGGCGCCCCGGCATGCATTGCGCGTGACAGCTTTCCAGTGTTTCGAACGGCACGCTGCCGCCGCAGCCGCCCCAGATGAAAGCCTTGCAGGTGCCGGCGCGTTCGTCGAACCACCAGCGGGTGATGGCGGCGCGGCAGCGACCGGATTCCGGCAGCACCGAACAGGCTTCCGGGAGCGAAGGGCCGGCGGCGCACGCCGGCAGCAGCGTGGCGGCGGCGACGAGCAGCAGACCGGCGACGGATTTATTCATGCCGTGGCATCTCAGGCGGAAAGAAAGAAACCGTCCAGCAGCCGGTCGAGCGCCTGGTTGGCGGCGACAAAACGCTGCGGTGCGGCGAGGAAGTCGGCAGCCGGCTGGACGTACGGAGCGGCCACCAGTTCGTCGCCGCAGTGCTGCACCAGTGCCTGCGCACTGGCCGGCGTGGCCTCGAGGTGGCACTGCAGGCCGAGGATCCGGTCGCCGGCGCAGAACACCTGGTTGGTGCAGGCGGCGGATGATGCCAGTCGTACGGTACCGGGCGGCAGGGCAAAGGTTTCGCCGTGCCAGTGGAAGGCATTGAGCGAGGCGGGCAGCAGGGCGGCATGCTGCGGCGACAGGCCGCTTTCGCGCCGCAGCGGGAACCAGCCGATTTCGCGGTAGCGGTTGCGCGTCACCGGTGCGCCGAGCGCTTCGGCGATCAGTTGGGCGCCGAGACAGACGCCGAGCACTGCCTTGCCGCTGTGGATGGCGCGCCGCAGGTACTGCTTTTCGTCACCCAGCCAGGGCAGCGTGGTTTCGTCGTGCACGCTCATCGGCCCGCCCATCAGCACCAGCAGGTCGACTTCGGTCAGTCGCGGCAGTTGCACGCCGTCGCGCATCAGGACGGCATCCAGACGATGCCGGTGCCGCTGCGCCCAGTCGGCGATGGCGGCGGGTGGCTCGAACGGAACGTGCTGCAGGCAGAGAATGCGCATCCGGGTGCCGTCGGTGCTGGGGGCGGAAAGGCTGGCGGACAGCGGCGGGAGTCTAGCAGAGGGGCATGGTACGCATGCGCTGCTAGACTGCGCGCCGGACGACGATGACGGGGGCGGGCGTGGGCGAACGGCGGCAAGGCGGTGGACGACGCAACCCGGGAACGCAGGGCGGGCGGCCGCCGCGCGATCCGCAGCCGCGCCATGGCCGCGATCCGGAGACTCCGGCCCGCCGCCCGTCGCGTCCGCCGCCGCCGGCCGTGCAGGCGGATGCGCCGGCCCGGCCCGGCCGTGCGCCGCGCGCCCGTGAACATGCGGAAGACGCGCCGGCCGACGCCGCCCGTGAAGTGCGCCTGTACGGCATCAACGCCTGTCGCGCCTTTGTCGCCCGTCGCCGCGACCGGGTGATCCGCGGCTACTTCACCGAGGCGGTCGGCCGCCGTCATTTCGCGACGCTGATGAAATGGCTGGCGCAGCAGCGACTGGCCTACCACCTGGTGACCGAAGCCGAACTCGAACGCATCAGCGGTTCGGCGCATCACGAAGGTGTCTGTCTGCTGGTGCGCAGTGAGCCGGCGCGCGCCGCGGAGGACTGGCTGCGCGAACACCGGCGGGTGCGGCGCAGCTGCCTGCTGGCCCTGGAGAACGTCGGCAATCCGCACAACCTGGGCGCGATCCTGCGCAGTGCCGCCCACTTCGGTGTCGGTGCCGTGCTGGTGCCCGACGCCCGGGTGCTGGCCGGCGGCGCGGCCCTGCGCACGGCCGAAGGCGGTGCCGAACACGTCGAGGTGCTGGATGCGGCGTCCTTTGCCCGCACGGTGCAGGATTTTCGTGCCGCCGGCTGGCGGGTGGTCACGACGTCCAGCCATGCCGGCAGCGACCTGTACCGGGTGACACTGCCGGAAAAATGCCTGCTGCTCTTCGGCGAAGAAAGCAGCGGGCTGTCGACCGCACTGCTGGGCAGCGGCGATCTGGCGGTGCGCATCCCCGGCACGGGGAACGTTGAAAGCCTCAATGTCAGCGTGGCGGTCGGCGTGCTGCTCGGCGAATGGTGGCGCCGGCACCCGCCCGGCTGACGTTTGCTGACCGCCTGTTGCGTGCCGGCGATTGCCGGCCGCCTTCCTGCTGCGCACGGTCGTTCCGGGCCGGCTCACCGGATCGTCGTATTTCGCTGAACGGTACTTGGCCGCTTCCCGGAATTTGTCGAATAGTTCACAAATCGCGCTGACCGCGCCGTCTTTGCCAGCCTGCTGTCGGGTTCGGCTGGCAGCCGTCGCCGGACAGGCGTGTAACAAAAACAACAAGCAAAGAACAAAGAGTTGCGCGGCACGGACGGCCCGTCGTCATACCCGTCCATGACTCCGACGCGACCACAGGGATCCGGGAAGCAGGGAGAGTCACCATGCGCGTCTACCGTCACCGGGCAGATCGTCTGCCCAGCGTCATCGTGCTGCTTGTTCTGACCGTCCAGCTTTCCGCCTTTTTCCTCATCGATTCGCTCTGGCTGCTTGCCGCCGTCGCGCTCGCGCTGCTGTTCTTCTCGGCGGTGCCCGGCTCGATCAGCCACAACCACCACCACACGCCGACGTTCATGCGGCCGTGGATGAACCGCATCTACGAAGTGGTCCTGTTCCTCGAGACCGGCGTATTGCCGTGGGCCTGGACCCTGCACCACAACCTCGGGCACCACAAACACTATCTGGACCAGGAGAAGGACCCGTCGCCGTGGAAGCATGCCGACGGTCGCGTGATGTCGCGGGTCTATTACGACGTGATCGGCGCCCTGCGCATCTATCCGGAAGTGTTCGCCATCGGCCGGCGCCATCCGGAGTTGCTGCGTCGCTTCAAGCTGTGGGCCGTGGTGAGCCTGACGGTGCTCGGCGTATTGCTGGCCATCGACCCGGCGAAGGCGCTGATCCTGTTCGTGGCGCCGATGCCGCTGATGTATCTCGGCCTGCTCGACAACACCTACATGCAGCATTCCGATCTCGACACTGCCAGCGAGTTCACCGCCTCGCGCAACACCACCAGCCGTTTCTACAACCTCGTGTCGTGGAATCTCGGTTACCACACCGCCCATCACATGAAGCCGAACCTGCACTGGTCGGAGCTGCCGCGCCTGCATGAAGAGCTGCGGGCCCGCATTCCCGCCGGCATGCAGTGCGAGTCGGTGCTGCTGGGCGATTGCCGCTACCGGCACTCGCGCGACGGCATCCCGCCGCGCAACGTGCTGCCGGTCGACGCCATCCAGGAGATCGTCGATATCCTGCCGGTCCCCCCGGTGCCGGTGCGACGCCTGCCGGCCGTCCGTCGCTGGCGGCCGCGTCCGGCCTATACCGCCTGACTTTCCGGCCGCGCCCGGCTTGACCTGCGGGCGGCACGCCCCCATACGCTGGGGACGTGCCGCCCGTTGCGGCGTTCTTCCGCGGAGCCCGCATGTCGTCGCCTGCCGTCCGGCTCAACCATGACTGCCAGTGCGTCACCGTCAACCGCGAACGGCTCGCGGCCGGACTCGGCGTCCATGCCGATCCGCTGTCGCTCGGCGGTTTGCTGCACACCCATCCGCACCTGTTCGCCGATACCGCGGTCTACGTATCGGCCGACGATCTCGACCGCATGGCGGCCACCGTGGCGGCCGTCGAGCGGGTAGTGCGACTGCCCGGCTGGCAACGGCAGGTGACGGCGCGGCATTTGCCGCATGCCGATACGGTGCCGGCGGCACGCGGCGTGTTCTTCGGATTCGATTTCCATCTGGGTCGCGACGGCCCGCAGCTCATCGAGATCAACACCAATGCCGGCGGGGCGCTGCTGAATCTGGCGCTGCGCGATGCGCAGATCGTGTGCTGCGAGCCGGTGCGCGACCTGCTCACCCGCGGCGCCACGGCCGACGACCTGGTTGCCATGTTCCGCGAGGAATGGCGCCTGGCCCGCGGCGATCGGCTGCTGCAGCGCATCGCCATCGTCGACGACCGGCCGGCGACGCAGTTCCTGTATCCGGAATTCGAGCGTTTTGTCTCGCTGTTCGCCCGCCACGGGATCGCGGCCTGTATCGTCGATGCCGGGGAGCTGGTGATCCACGACGATGCCCTGCATGCCGGCGGGCAGCGCATCGATCTGGTCTACAACAGGGCAACCGATTTCCTGTTGTCGGAACCCCGGCATGCGGCACTTTACGAGGCCTTCCGCCGCGATCTGGCCGTGGTGACGCCGCATCCGCGTGCCTGGGCGCTGTATGCCGACAAGCGCAATCTGGTCACGTTGACCGACCCCTCGGCGCTGCGGGCGCTGGGTGTCGACGACGAGACGGTTGCCGCGCTGCAGGCCGGCATTCCGCGCACGGTGAGTGTCGGTCCGGAGAATGCCGATGCGTTGTGGGCAGAACGGCGTGACTGGTTCTTCAAGCCGGCTTCCGGTTTTGGCAGCAAGGCCGCCTATCGCGGCGACAAGCTGACCCGCGGCAAGTGGCAGGAAATCCTGGCGACCGGCGACTACGTTGCGCAACACGTGGTGCCGCCGAGCGAGCGCCGCCTGCAGGTAGGAGACGAACCCCGCGCGCTGAAGATGGATCTGCGCAATTACGTCTACGACGGCCGGGTGCAGCTGGTAAGTGCGCGCCTGTACCAGGGGCAGACGACGAATTTCCGTACCGAAGGCGGCGGTTTCGCCGCCGTGTTCGCCGTCGGTTGATTGCCGCATCGCCGCCGGGGGGGCGGCGATGCGGCTGTCGTTCACTGCATCAGGTGGTTGCGGTACTTCTCGCGCAGGTCGACCTTGAGCAGCTTGCCGGTGGCGGTGTGCGGCAGATCGGCGACGAACAGCACGTCGTCCGGCAGCCAGAATTTCGCCACGCTCTTGCCGAGGAAGGCGAGCAGTTCGTCCTTCGTTGCGCTCTGGCCGTCCTTGAGGATGCACAGCAGGATCGGCCGCTCGTCCCATTTCGGATGCGGCACGCCGATCACGCAGGCTTCCTTCACCGCGGGGTGGCCGACGGCGGCGTTCTCGAGGTCGATGGAGCTGATCCACTCGCCGCCGGATTTGATCACGTCCTTCTTGCGATCGACGATCTGCATGAAATTTTCCGGATCGATGGTGGCGACATCGCCGGTGTCGAACCAGCCGTCCTGGAACGAGGATTTGTCGTCCACCTTGTAGTACTGCGAGACGATCCACGGACCGCGCACCATCAGCCGGCCGAAAGTCTTGCCGTCGCGCGGCAGCTCGATGCCCTTGTCGTCGATGATCTTCATGTCGACGCCGTATACCGGGCGGCCCTGTTTCAGTTGCTTCTGGTAGCGCTGCTCCGGCGGCAGGGCCATCAGTTCGGCGGTCGGCGCGTTCACCGTGCCGATCGGGCTCATCTCGGTCATGCCCCAGGCATGGATCAGGAACGCGCCGTGCTTCTGGTCGAAGGCCTTGATCATCGCCAGCGGCGCAGCGGAGCCGCCGACCACCACGTGCTTCACGGTGGCGAGTTTCGCGTTGACCGAATCGAGGTAGTTGAGCAGGCCCAGCCAGACGGTGGGTACGCCCAGCAGCAGCGTGGCCTTTTCGCGCTCGATCAGCTCGTGCAGGTTCTTGCCGTCGAGGCCCGGGCCGGGCATCGCCAGGTTGGCGCCGCTGGCGGCGGCGGCGTAGGGCACGCCCCAGGCATTGACGTGGAACATCGGCACCACCGGCAGCAGCACGGTGTCGCGGCCGATGTCGAGTGCGCCGCGGTGCAGCGTCGCCCAGGCGTGCAGCACGGTGGAGCGGTGGGTGTACAGCACGCCCTTCGGATTGCCGGTGGTGCCGGAGGTGTAGCACAGCGACGCGGCGGTCTTCTCGTCGAATTCCGGCCAGCGGAAATTGGTGCCGGCGCTGCCGACGAACTCCTCGTAGCAGACCAGATTGGTCATTTTCGATGCCGGCATGTGCGCACGGTCGGTCATCACCACGATCTTTTCGATTTTCGACAGCCGCTCGCCGAAGCTCTCGATGGCCGGCATGAAGGTGAGGTCGACGAACAGGAAGCGGTCTTCGGCGTGGTTGATGATCCAGCAGATCTGGTCGGGGAACAGCCGCGGGTTGATGGTATGCAGCACGGCGCCCATGCCGGAGACGCCGAAGTACAGTTCGAGGTGGCGATGGTTGTTCCAGGCGAGGGTGCCGATGCGGTCGCCCGCCCGGATGCCGGCGGCGGTCAGCGCGTTGGCCAGCTGTTTGGCGCGGCGCTCGATGTCCAGCCAGGTGCAGTCATGGAAGCCGCCTTCGGTGAGGCGGGAGGTGATGCGGGCCTGCGGGTGGTTCTGCACCGCGAAATCCAGCAGCGAGGAAATCAGCAGCGGACGATCCATCATGTTGCCGAGCATGGGCGTGCTTCTCCGGACGGTGTTTTTCTGCAGGTGGCGGGGCGCCGCCGGGTCGTGTCCCGGCCGGCCGGCGCGTCGCCGATTATGCCCGGCACCGGCGGCCGGTCACACCGCCGCTTTACCCGACGGTCCCGGTCGGGCAAAGTTTTGGCCCGAATTGACACCACTTACCGAGGAATCCCCATGCCCCGCGCCAGCGAAGTCAAACGGGCGAACGTCGTCGAGCTCGATGGCCAGTTGCTCATCGTGCGCGAGATCGAAGTGCAGAACCCGTCGGCGCGCGGCGCGGCCACGCTGTACAAGATGCGTTTCTCCAACGTGCAGACGAAACTGAAGCACCAGCAGTCGTTCAAGGGCGACGATCTGCTGAAGACGGTCGATCTCACCCGCCACAAGGTCACCTATTCGTACCTCGACGGCGACGAGCACGTGTTCATGGACAGCGGGGATTTTTCCGAATACCGGTTCGCGGCCGACGACATTGCCGACGAACTGCCGTTCATCACCGAAGACATCCAGGGCTGCCAGGTGCTGACCGTCGACGGCACTCCGATCGGCATCGAACTGCCGCAGCAGGTGGAAATGACGATCGTCGACACGCCGCCGCCGCTGAAGGGGGCGTCGGCCACCTCGCGCAGCAAGCCGGCGACCTTCGTCACCGGACTGGTGGTGCAGGTGCCGGACTATCTGGAGACCGGCGTGCGCGTACGCATCCATACCGGCGAGCGCCGCTACACCGGCCGCGTCGAATGATGCGGCCGCTGCTGCTGGCCTGCGTCGCGCTGCTGCTTGCCGGCTGCGAAACGCTCGCCTATTACGGCAAGGGTGTGGCCGGCCAGTGGCGCTTCTACGGCGCGCGCGAGCCGATCGCGAAGGTGTTGCAGCGCGATGACCTGGCGCCGGAGACGCGTCGGCGACTCGAACTGGTGGGGGAAATCCGGCGCTTCGCCCGCGACGAGCTGGCGCTGCCGGTCAAGGGACAGTACCGCGATTACGTGCAGCTGCAGACCTCCAGCGTCGCCTGGAGCGTGTTCGCGGCGCCGGAGTTGTCGCTGGAGCCGTACCGCTGGTGTTACCTGTTCCGCACGCTCTGCGTGGAGTATCGCGGGTACTTCCGGGAGGCCGATGCGCAGGCCTACGCGGAAAAACTGCGTGCGCGCGGCTACGAAACCCATATCGGCGAAGTGGCGGCGTTCTCGTCGCTGGGCCTGCTCGACGATCCGGTGACCAGCGTGCTGGCCGCCTATCCGGACGATCTGCTGGCGCTGGTTCTGTTCCATGAACTCGCGCATTCGGTGCTGTACGTCAAGGACGACACCGCCTTCAACGAGAGTTTTGCCGAAGCGGTGGGCGAGGAAGGCCTGCGGCGCTGGCGGGCGGCCCGCGGTGCCGCCGGCGAGAGTCCGGTCGTGGCCCGCTACCGGGCGCAACAGGCGCTGCTGGTCGACGTCGCCCTCGCCACCCGTACCCGGCTGGCGTCGCTCTATGCACAGCCGCTGGCGGTCGATGCGAAGCGCGTCCGCAAGGGAGAAATCCTCGCCGCAGCGGGTGCGGAATATCTGGCCCGCTGCGCAGCGCGGCCGGAAACCGCGGCCTGCACGCAGCGCGGCTGGTTCGACGACGGTCTGAACAACGCGCGGCTGAACGCCGTGGCCACCTACCAGCACTGGGTGCCGGCCTTCACCGCACTGATGCGCGCCGGCGAGGATCCCGGCAAGCTGAAGCATTTCCTGCGCACGGCGAAGGCATTGTCCCGCATGCCGCGCCGCGAACGCGATGCCGTGTTGCGTGCATTGATGCCGGCGACCGCAGAACCGGCAGGAGCGACGACGCCATGATGCTGGCCCGGTTCGACAATCCGCGCATGGCGCAGGCATTCAGCGACTACCTGCGCTCGCACGACCTGCAGCACCGGCTGGAGCCGGCCGGCGAGGGCTTCGAGCTGTGGGTCGACGACGAGGCGCAACTCGACACGGTCCGCCGCGAGCTGGCGCGCTTCCGTGCCGAGCCCGGGCATCCGCGCTATTTCCATGCCAGCTGGCAGGCGCCGCCGCCGGCGCAGGACGTGGACCGCCTGAGCCGCCGCTACGGCGGTGCCGGCGACCTGGCACCCGGCACGCTGCTGCGTTCGCGCGGTCCGGTGACGCTGATCGTGCTGCTGGCCTGCGTGGCGGTCGGTTTCGTCACCGGTTTCGGCGAACGCGAAAGCGTGGTCCGCGCCATGCTGTTCCCGTCCGCGCCCGGCGATCCGCTGTGGCGGGCACTGTCGCCGGTCCTGCTGCACTTCGGTGTCGTCCACCTGGTGTTCAACCTGCTGTGGTGGTGGATGCTCGGCGGCATCATCGAGCGCTACCAGAGCTCGTTCCAGCTGGCGATGCTCACCGTCGGCATCGGTTTGCTGAGCAACGCGGCGCAGTTTTATGTCGCCGGTCCGGAGTTCGGCGGCCTGTCCGGCGTCGTGTACGGGCTGGTGGGCTATCTCTGGCTCTACGGGCAGGTGAACCCGCGGGCGGGTTACCAGCTGCAGCCGGCGATCGTCAATTTCTCGCTGGTGTGGATGGCGCTCGGTTTCACCGGCTGGTTCGGGCCGGTGGCCAACACCGCGCACTTCGCCGGTCTGGCCGCCGGCTGCGTGATCGGTGTCGTGTTCGGGCTCTATCGCCGCCACGCCTACTACCGGGACGACTGAGGAGGTCCGGATCCGGCCGGTGGTTCCGCGCACCGGCGAGGCCCTGTTACAGTACCTGCGCTGCGCGCGGCCGCCTCGTTTCTGTCGCGCGCCACACAGCTCCAGGCACCGGCGCGGCAGCGCTGCCGCCGCCAGAAGAGTGCCGGAAACCGGGAACAGGATTTTGCCGATGCTGGCCAGCTTGCGTTTTCGTCGTCACCGCGAACGGCTGTATACCTGGCTCATCGTTCTGGTCGGCATTGCCGTCGCCGCCGCCGCTGCCTGGCTTGCCCGCGATTACGCCACCCGTCTGGCCGACGATGGTTTCCGCCGCGAAGTTGCCGCCCGCAGCGCCGCGCTCGATGCGGCGGTGGCGCGTCATGCGCAGATGGTGCGTTCGCTGGCGGCCTTCGTCAGTACCCGCGAGACCATGAGCGCCGCCGATTTCCGCGCCTTTGTCAGCGGCATGCGCGGTTCCGACACCGGCGTGCAGGCGATGCAGTGGATGCCGCGGCTGCCTGGCGCCGGGCGGGCCGCTTTCGAGAAGTCGGCGCAGGATGACCTGCCGCGTTTCCACATCACCGAGCAGATCGGCCAGTGGGAGCTCGGCGAGGCCGCGCCACGCGAGATCTATGCGCCGGTGCGCTACATCGAGCCGCTGATCGGCAACGAGCCGGCGGTCGGTTTCGATCTGCTGTCGGACCCGCTGTATGCCGATGCGCTGGCACGCGCCGACCGCTCGGATGAGGTAGTCGGTACCGAACGGCTGGTGCTGCTGCAGGAAGAGGGCGTGCACTACGGCGTCATGCTGGTCATGGCGGTGCGCGATGCCGAGGGTGCCGTCCGCGGCTATGCCGCCGGCGTGTTCCGGGTGAGCGACCTGCTGCAATCGGCGATCGTCGGGCTGCCGCCGGTGGGGCTGCACATGAGTGTCACCGATGCGTCCGGCCCGGGTTCGGAGCGGGCGCTGCACGTGTTCAGCGACCGCCTCAACGACGTCAGCGACCTGCTCGTCGTGCCGCTGGAAGCGAAGCTGTCGCCGGCCGCGTCCGGACTCTTCGCTTCCTACGACCTGAAGGTGGCCGACCGCACCTGGCGCGTGTATTTCGAACCCGGCCCGGGCTACTACGCGCCGCTGCCGCCGGTGCCGGACTGGGTGGCCGCCGTGCTGGTGCTGCTGATCACCGGTCTGCTCACCGCGTTGCTGCTGCTGATGCAGAAGCGTTCGCAGCTGCTGGCACGCTCCAGCCTGTCCGACGGCCTGACCGGGCTGGCCAACCGTGCGTTCTGCGACCGCATGCTGATGGTCGAATGGGATCGTGCGGTGCGCTACGGCAAGCCGGTGTCGGTGGTGATCATCGACATCGACCGTTTCTCCGACTACAACGCGAAGCTCGGGCCGCTGGCCGGCGATGACTGCCTGCGCCGGGTTGCCGGCGCGCTGGCCACCGTGCCGGGCCGCTCCTCCGATCTGGTCTGCCGCTACTCCGGCGACCGCTTCGTCGTCATCCTCCCGGAAACCGCCTACGAGGGTGCGCATGGTCTGGCGGTGCGGGCCATCGCTGCCGTGCACGGCCTGCTGCTGACCCATCCGGGCCACCAGCCCGAACCGGTGGTCACTGCCAGCGCCGTGGCGGCGACCGCCCTGCCGCAGCGCGGCGATTCCCTGCCGGCCTTCATGTCCAGCGCCGTCGACCTGCTCGATTCCGGGCAGCGCGGCGACGGCAACCTCGTGCTGGGTTTGTCGGTGGCGGCCTGAGCGGATAATTTCCGCCTCCTGCCGGTCCTAACCTGATCCCTTCTGCCGGAATACCCGCATGTCGATCCGCTGTCTTGCGCCCGTCCTGTTGCTGTTGCCGCTGAGTGCGGCGGCCGTCGAGCCGATGATCGGCGCCGAACTCACCTGGACCCACATCGAGGTCGCCGACGAGACCTTCAACCCGCTGGCCGGCCGCCTGCGGCTGGCGCTGGCGCTGACGCCGGAATGGGAAATCGGTGTCGCCGGCGGCACCGGCTTTGCCGACGACACCGAAGTGTCGGTCGGTGCCGAGGTGGGCAGCTTCGCGGTGGCCGGCGTGCGCTACAGCGCGTCGCTGGACGACGATGCCCGGCTGGTGCTTGCCGTCGGCTACGGCGAGATCGATCTCGAGATCACCGGTGCCGGCAACCCCGGGATACCGGTCAGTGAAACCTACACCGGCGTGGTCTGGGGTGTGTCGCTGCAGGAGCGTCTCGGCCGCCATCCGGACTGGATCGGCTCGCTGGATTTCGAGCGCTGGTTCGACGAGGACGGCCTCACCATCAGCACCCTGAGCTACGGGTTCCGTTATGAATTCTGAACGGCACGGCCGGCTGTACCGTTGTGCGTCCGCGCTGCTGGCAACGCTGTCGCTGGCCGCCTGCTACGAGGGCGACGTGGCGCCGTTCCGCGACCAGGTGGTGATCGGCCGCGAACACGTGACGGCACTGGCGGTGAGCGGCGACGGTTCGATTGTCGAGGTCGGCGTTGGCCTGGCGCTGACCGCCACCGGCACCACGCCGGCCGGCAGCGTCGACCTCAGCCGCGACGTCACCTGGACCAGTTCCGATCCGGCGGTGGCCTCGGTGGATGACCGCGGTGTGGTGACGGGCCGCGCCAACGGCACCGTCACCATCACCGCGACGCTGGGCCAGTTCAGTGCCGCGGCCAAGGTCACCGCCTCGGACGCGCAGCTCACCACGGTGACCGTCAGCGGCACGGCGGCGGTCGATGAATGCGGCACCGGTACCTACACTGCCAGCGGCCACTACGACGACGGCACCGACCGCGACATCACCGCGCTGGTGGCCTGGTCGGCGAGTGATGCCGCGGTCGCGCGGATGAGCACGCTCGCCGGGGAGCGGAACATGCTGATCAGCCGGCTGACCGGCAGCGTCGGCGTGACGGCCAGCCGCAACGGCGTCGATTCTGCGGCTTTCGCGGTGACGGTGGCCGACAACCTGACGGCGCTGGCGGTCACACCCGATCCGGCCCCGCAGGTGCGCGAAGGCGAGGCGTTGACCTTCATCGCCACCGGTACCTGGACGTCGACCAGTGCCGTCATTTCCCGTGCTGCGACCTGGAGTGTGGCCAACACCGATACCGGTGCGCCGGCCATCGGCACGGTATCCGGCGGCGACAGCAATCCGGGCCGTTTCTCTGCCGACAACGGCGGCACCGGCACCCTGACCGCCGCCTGTGGCGGCCTGACGGACAGCGTCGCGGTCACCGTGGTCTTCCTCGACACACTGGAGATCGTCAACGACCAGCCGATCGAACTGCAGCCGAACGCCACGCTGCTGCTGGTGCTGGAAGGGACCTATTCGGACGGTTCGACGCGGGCGCTGAACGAGAGCGCGACCTGGTCGGTGGTCAGCGGCACGACGGTCACGGTGAGCAACAGCGCCGGCAGTCGTGGCCGGGTGACGGCCGGCGGCACGGCCGGTTCCTCGACGGTCAAGGCCGCCGTCGACGGCAAGGAATACACGGTGACGGTGAGCGTGCTCTGAACCGGGTTCAGCGCGCGGACAGGGTCAGTCCGCAGGGTGCCAGCAGTGCCTGCCAGGCGCGGGCATGGCGCTGGATCGCCAGATCGTAGTCGCGCACCAGCGAACCGTATTCGTCAGCCCACACGCTGCGGCGGTACCGGGCGATTTCCGGCGGTACTCCTACCTGCTGCGCTTCCCACAGCCGTTCCAGCGCGTCGGCAAGCATGTCGGCGCTGCGCTCGGTGGTTGCCAGCCAGGGTTGCAGCCGTTTGACGTAGTAGGCGGCATAGAGGTCGTGCAGCCGCTCGGCCGTTTCGCCCGGCACGCCGCCCGGGCACCAGCGTTCGGGCGACGTCTCTTCCAGCAGGGTACTGGCGCGATCCAGCTCGCGCATCGCCAGGTCGACGCTGAGCCAGACCCGGCCGCCCAGCTTGTTGCCGACCAGCCGGTAATAGTGCTGATCCATGGCTTCTGCCGCCGGCAACGGCGCTTCCGGCCGCAGGCGACCGAGGGCCGCCAGCCAGGAAACCGCATTGGCCGCATCCGCGGCCGGCGTGTTTTCGCCGATGCGCAGGGGCACCACGCCGACACTGAAGAATTCGCGGAATTCCGCCGACCCGAATGTGCTGTACCAGTAGAACAGCGGCAGGTCGCGGCGTTTTTGTGCCAGCGCGTCGCGCACCGCGGCAGCAAAGGCCCGGCGGGTGACGTCGGCACCCTGCAGGTCGCCGGCCGTGAGCTCGGCGCACTGCGCGAGGCCGCGCAGCAGGCGCATCTGTTGCAGCAGTTGCTGTGCCGGCGAGCGGCTGCGCATCATGCCGTCGTCGGACTCGCTGATTTCCTGCAGCAGGCCGCAGCGGCCGGCGTCGGGAAAGCCGAACAGGTCGAAGCGCACTTCGGCCGGCACCGGCAACGCTTCCTGCGGCATTGGCCAGGTCGGTACCCGGGTGGCTGCGGCCGGCGGCGCTTCGCTGTCGAGCAGACGCGACAGCCGGGCGTTGTAGTCGGCCAGTGTCTCCGCGGGGTCATTGCGTTGTGAACAGGCGCACAGCAGACCCAGCAACAACGCCAGCACGGCGTGCATGGCCGCGCGGACTGCGGGTTTCCCGCTTGACGGGCCGGAGACCGGGGCGCAGATTTCCCCGATGGCTGCCGTTCGGTGGCTGTTGTTCATACCCCCGCGAAACTAACACCGGATCGGGATGCCGTCACATGCGTGGCCTGTGCTTGCTGTTGTTCTGGGGCATCTCCGGCATGGCTGTCGCCGCCGACGGCCTGCAGGCCGTGCTCGACCGGCACGTGCGCACGGACGTGGCCTACTGGCTGGAAGAGCCGCGGCTGACCGCCTTGCTGCGCGAGACCAGCCGGCGCAATGCGGGGCTCGACGAAGCCGCGCTGGGCAGCCTGGACGCACGCTGGCAGGCAGAGCTGGCCGGCGAGGGCGGCGAACTCTCGGATTACGTCGCGTCCCGTTTTGCCTCGAACTATCTGGCCGAGGTCGCGCTGCGTCTCGACGGCGCCTACGGCCCGCTGTTGCTGCTGGACACCCGGGGTCTGGTGACCGCTGCCAGCGAGCTGCCGGAACGGATGCTGTTCACCGGCGACCGCTGCATGACGATGCTGGCATCGCGTGCCGATGCTGCCTGGGTACAGGATCGTCGGCCGGTGACCGGCGCCTACACCCGTGTAGCCCTGCCGGTGCGTGACACCGACGGCACGCGGATCGGCACGCTGCTGTTCGATGTCGACGTGTCGCGGCTGCCGGCCGGCCGCCTCGCCGGCGACGACACCCGCCGCCGCGACGATTCCGCACTGTCCTCCAGCATCACCCGGGACAACGAAGTGGTGCGCTGACCGCAGGCGGCGACGGGTGATTCCTGCGCCCGCTGAGTGTCTCGTCGGTTGCGGTGCAGCGGGATCAGGAACGGCAAGCGCGAGACGCAACCTTCCCTCGACACAGGCGGGCTACGGAATCACCCGTCGCCGCCTGCGGTCGGATCAGCCGCCGAGATAGGCCGCCCGCACCTGCGGATCGTGCAGCAGGGCATCGGCACCGCCGGACAGCGTGATTTCTCCGTGATCCATCACATGCGCCTGCGCAGCGATCGACAGCGCAGCCTGCGCATTCTGTTCCACCAGCAGGATGGTCACGCCCTCGGCGGACACCTGCCGCACCACGGAAAAAATCGTCTGCACCATCAGCGGCGCCAGGCCCATGCTCGGCTCGTCGAGCAGCAGCAGGCGCGGTTTTGCCATCAGCGCGCGCGCCATGGCCACCATCTGCTGCTCGCCGCCGGACAGCGTGCCGGCCAGTTGCGTCCGCCGTTCCGCCAGCCGCGGAAACAACCCGTACTGCCGATCGAGGTCACGCCGGATGCCGTCGCGGTCGCTGCGGTGGAAGGCACCCATCAGCAGGTTTTCCTCGACGGTGAGCCGGGAAAAAATGCCGCGGCCTTCCGGCACCAGCACCAGTCCGAGTTCGACCCGGCGGTGCGCCGGCAGCCGGTCGATGCGCTCGCCGGCAAAACGGATTTCCCCGCGGCGTGCCGGCAGCAGGCCGGCCAGTGCATTCAGCGTCGTGCTCTTGCCGGCCCCGTTGCAGCCGATCAGCGACACCAGCTCGCCGGCGGCCAGCGACAGCGACACGTTGCGTACGGCCTCGATCTGGCCGTAGCCCACCGCCAGGTCGCGCACTTCCAGCAGCGAGCTCACGGGGCCTGCTCCGGCAGGGCGCCGCGCAGGCCGCCGTTTTCCGGGGTGCCGCCCAGGTAGGCCTCGATCACGCGCGGATCGCGCCGCACGTCGGCGGGAAAGCCTTCGGCGATCTTTTCGCCGTAGTCGAGAACCGCGACGCGGTCGCAGAGGCCCATCACCAGTTTCATGTCGTGCTCGATAAGCAGCACGGTGATGCCGTCGGCGCGGATTTTCAGGAACAGTTCGCGCAGGCTGCCGGTTTCGGTGGGGTTCATGCCGGCGGCCGGTTCGTCCAGTGCCAGCAGGCGCGGATCGGTGGCCAGCGCGCGCGCGATCTCGAGCCGGCGCTGGTTGCCGTAGGAAAGATGGGATGCCTGCCGATGGCCCTGGCCGTCGAGACCGACGTAGGCCAGCAGCGCGCGCGCGCGATCGCGGATTGCCGCTTCCTCGGCGCGTGTCTTGCGGTCGCGCAGGATCGCGCCGAACACGCCGGCCTGCGTGCGCGCATGACGGCCGACCATCACGTTCTCCAGCGTGGTCATCGCGCCGAACAGGCGGATGTTCTGGAAAGTCCGGGCGATGCCGCCGTCAACCACCGCGTGCGGCGGCTGGTTGAACAGGTCGCGGCCGGCGAACTGCAGGGCGCCGGTATCGGCGCTGTACAGGCCGGTCAGTACATTGAACAGCGTCGTCTTGCCGGCGCCGTTGGGGCCGATCAGACCGTAGATCTCGCCGGGATTGATGCTGAGCGAGACGCCCTTCAGCGCGACGATGCCGCCGAAACGCTTGCCCAGATCGCGGGCGACCAGCAAGGGTTCAGCCACGGGCTTCGCCTCCGGCCGCGCGCTCCGGTTCGCCGTGTTCCGGTCGCGGCAGGATGCCCTGCGGCCGGAACAGCATCATCAGCACCAGCGCCAGCCCGAACAGCAGCATGCGCAGGTTTTCCGGATCGACCACGACTTCGCCGAACAGGGCGCGCTGCAGCGGATTCACCGTGTCGCGCAGCAGTTCCGGCGTGACGGTCAGCAGCACGGCACCCACCGCCACGCCGGCGATGTTGCCCATGCCGCCGAGCACCACCATGCAGACCACCATCACCGATTCCATCAGCACGAAGCTTTCCGGGCTGACGAAGCCCTGGAAACCGGCGAACAGGCCGCCGGCGATGCCACCGAAGGTGGCACCCATGGCGAACGCCAGCAGCTTGACGTTGCGGGTGTTGATGCCGGTGGCGCGCGCCGCGAGTTCGTCTTCGCGCACCGCCATCCAGGCGCGGCCGATGCGCGAGTTTTCCAGCCGCAGGCAGACGAACATCACCAGTGCCGCCAGCACGAGGAACAGGTAGTAGTGCAGGTGCGCGGAGGTCAGCGTGAGGCCGCCGATGTGCAGCGGTTTGTCGAGCGCGAACAGGCCGAACGACACCGGGTCGATGCGGTCGAGCCCCTGCGGGCCGTTGGTGATGTTCACCGGACGGTCGAGGTTGTTGAGG
Organism: Pseudomonadota bacterium; assembly: GCA_049323295.1. Lineage (GTDB taxonomy): Bacteria > Pseudomonadota > Gammaproteobacteria > Pseudomonadales > JADFDG01 > JADFDG01. Next base: position 164,952 of record JBMOON010000047.1, on the reverse strand, counting down.
AACAACCGCACGATCTCGCCGAAACCGAGCGTGACGATCGCCAGATAGTCGCCGCGCAGTCGCAGAGTCGGCGCGCCGAGCAGCACGCCGAACAGGCAGGCGAGGGCGGCGCCGATCGGCAGGATTGCCCAGAACGGCAGGTGCAGCCCGAACTGCGGCGAGGCGAGCAGTGCCCAGGTGTAGGCGCCGACCGCGTAGAACGCGATGTAGCCCAGATCGAGCAGGCCGGCGTAGCCGACGACGATGTTCAGCCCGAGCGCCAGCATGATGTACAGCAACGCGAAATCCAGCGTGCGCACCCAGGCGTTGCCCAGTGCCATGCCGGTGAGGATCGGCAACAGCAGCAGTGCGCCGATGATCAGCGCGTAGCCGACTTTCGCCTGCGCGGGAATCGTCTTCATGCCCGCTCCGCGACGCGCTCGCCGAGCAGCCCCGAGGGACGGAACACCAGCACGCCGATCAGCACCAGGAAGGCGAAGATGTCCTGGTAGTGGCTGCCCAGCACGCCGCCGGTGATGTCGCCGATGTAGCCGGCACCGAGGCTTTCGATGATGCCCAGCAACAGGCCGCCGAGCATCGCGCCGGCGAGGTTGCCGATGCCGCCGAGTACTGCGGCGGTGAAGGCCTTCAGGCCGAGCATGAAACCCATGTAGGGATCGGCCTGGCCGTAATTCGCGCTGACCATGACGCCGGCCACCGCGCCGAGGATCGAGCCGATGATGAACGTGGCGGCGATGATGCGGTCGGTGTCGACGCCCATCAGGCGCGCGGCGGCCGGGTTCTGCGAGGTGGCGCGCATCGCGCGGCCGAGTTTCGTGCGCTCGATCAGCAGCCACAGTCCGGCCATCAGCAGCACCGACACCACCACCACGGCGACTTTCACCACCGTCAGCTGCGCGCCGAAGACGGTGAACGAGCCCTGCGGCAGTACCGGCGGGAACGGCTGGTAGCCGCGGCCCCAGAAAATCATCGCCAGGTTCTGCAGCACGATCGACACGCCGATCGCGGTGATCAGCGGCGCCAGCCGCGGTGCATTGCGCAGGCGGCGGTAGGCGACGCGTTCGATACCCCAGCCCAGCGCGGCGCAGACCGGCACCGCGACCAGCAGCCCGCCCAGCACGAGCACGGTGCCCGGCAGGTCGACGCCGGCGCCGGCGAGCATGCCGATCACCGTGATCGCCACCATGGCGCCGATCATCACCACTTCGCCGTGCGCGAAATTGATCAGCCCCATGATGCCGTACACCATGGTGTAGCCGAGTGCGATCAGCGCGTAGATGCTGCCGAGGATCAGACCGTTGGCGATCTGCTGGGCGAAGATGTCCATGACGACGCGGAACGCGGTGGCCGCTTAAGGTTGCGCTGCGTCGCCGCCGATCGTTTTCAGGGGAGCCCACTGGCCCTTCTCGACGCGGTACAGCGTGACCGCGCCGCTGACGATGTCGCCCTTGTCGTCGAAGCGGATGGTGCCGGTGACACCGGGATATTCGATGCCGGCGAGGGCCGGCAGGTATTGCGCCGGATCGGTAGAGCCGGCTTTCTGCATCGCCAGCGCGACCACCTGCATGGCGTCGTAGGCGTACGGTGCGTACATCTGCACCTGGCCATACTGCTCGGTGAACTTTTTCATGAACGCCGGGCCGCCCGGCATTTTCTCGAACGGCACGCCCGGCAACGAGGCGATGGTGCCTTCGGCATCGGCGCCGGCCAGTGCGCGGAATTCGTCGGCGCGGGTGCCGTCGCCGCCGAGGAACTGCACGTTGAGGCCCAGCGAACGCATCTGCTTGACCATCGGACCGGCCTGCGGCGCCATGCCGCCGAAGAACAGCAGGTCCGGCTGCGTGCCCTTGATGCGGGTGAGGATGGCGGAGAATTCGCTGGCCTTGTCGGTGGTGTATTCGCGTGCCGTCACGACGGCGCCGCTGGCGAGCACGTATTTTTCGAACTCGTCGGCAAGCCCCTGGCCGTAGGCGGTGCGGTCGTCGACGATGGCGACCTTCTTCGCGCCCAGATCGCGGACGGCGTAGTTGCCCAGGGCCTTGCCCTGCTGTGCGTCGTTGGCCATGACGCGGAACGCGGTCCTGTAGCCCTGCGCGGTGTACTTGATGGCGGTGGCGGACGGCGATACCTGGGCGATGCCGGCATCGGCGTAGATCTTCGAGGCCGGGATCGAGGCACCGGAATTCAGATGCCCGATCACCGCGTTCACCTTGCGGTCGACGAAACGCTGGGCGACGGTGGTGGCGAGTCGCGGATCGGCCTGGTCGTCCTGCGAGTCGAGTTCGAAGGTGACTTCCTTGCCGGCGATCATGAACTGCGCCGCGTTCAGTTCCTCGATGGCCATTCGTACGCCGTTCTCGTTGTCCTTGCCGATCAGCGCCTGCTGGCCGGTGAGCGGCGAAGCCTGGCCGATGCGCACGACATTGTCGCCGGCGGACGGTTCGTCCGGCGCCTGGCCGCAGCCGGTCAGGGCGAGCGTCAGCGTGAGGGCGGCGGCGAGCGGGAGGGCGGCGTGTTTCATGTATCGGCTTCCTGCGGTAAATGCGGATGGACGCGCGTGCCGATTATGCCGACGGAACATTCCCGTGGCGACAACGGAATCGGGCCGGAAGGCCCGTCGCGACCGGTTACGCCGGGGGCGACAGCCAGCGCAGGTCGTGCCGTCCGCCGTCGATGCGCAGCCGCTGCCACAACCAGGGCAGTTCGACGGCCAGTTTGTCGTCCAGCTGCCACGGCGGATTGACGACAATCATGCCGCTGCCGTTGAGCTGCAGCCGGTTGTCGTCCGGCCGCACGCACAGTTCGGCCGCCAGCATGCGGCGGATGCCGGCCGCGGCCAGCCGGCGGTGGAAGCGCGCGATCGTGGTGCGTTCCTTGACCGGATACCACAGGGCGAGGACGCCGGTCGGGAAGCGGGCGTGGGCGGCGACCAGCGCATCGGCGGCCTGCGTCAGTTCTTCCTCCTGCGCTTCGTACGGTGGATCGATCAGCACCAGGCCGCGCTTTTCCTTCGGCGGCAACAGGGCGCCCAGTGCTTCCCAGCCGCTGCGGGCGTGCACCTGCACCTGCGGGTCGCCACGGAATTCCGCTTTCAGCAGGGCGTTCTCCTCCGGGTGCAGTTCGCAGGCGACGATGCGGTCCTGCGGCCGCAACTGCAGGCGCGCCAGTCGCGGCGAGCCGGGGTAGGTGGCCAGCAGGTCGCGGTTGCCGCCGCGCAGGCCGTTGAATTCGCGCACCAGCGCCAGCCAGCGGGCGGTGAGCGGTGGAGCCTCGGTGGCCGCCCACAGGCGGCCGATGCCGGTTTCGTACTCGCGGGTGCGCTCCGCCTGGCCGGCGACGAGATCGTAGCTGCCGCGGCCGGCATGCGTGTCCAGCACGCAGAACGGCGCGTCCTTCTGCGCCAGGTAATCGACGATGGCGGTGCTCGTGACGTGCTTGAGCACGTCGGCGAAATTGCCGGCGTGGAAACCGTGACGGTAGTTCATGGCGTCAGATGCATGCGCTGTCAGCGGCGGCGCCGGTGTTCAAAAATACGTCGCTTCCGAGCCCTTGGTGTAGACCTGCACGTCGCCCCAGCGGCCGGCACGCACTTTCACCGCCCAGGCCGGATCGGCCAGCAGCGCGCGGCCGACGCTCACCAGATCGAACTCGCCGGCGTTGAAGCGCTGCATCAGCGGATCGAGATCGCTCACCTGCTGCACCGGCTCGGCACTGGCCATGGTGGCGGTGAACTCGGTGTCGAGGCCGACCGAACCGACAGTGATCACCGGCTTGCCGGTGATTTCCTTCGTCCAGCCGGCCAGGTTGTGTTCCGAGCCCTCGAACTCCGGCAGCCACCAGCGACGGGTGCTGCAGTGGAAGAGGTCGACGCCGGCGTCGCGCAGCGGCAGCAGGAATTCCGCGAGTTCTTCCGGGGAATTGTTGAGCCGCGCGCCGTATTCCTGCTGTTTCCATTGCGACCAGCGCAGGCAGACCGGGAAATCGTCGCCGACCGCCTTGCGTACCGCCTCGACGATTTCCAGCGCGAAGCGCTGCCGGTTGGCGCGCGATCCGCCGTATTCGTCGGTGCGCCGGTTGGTGCCTTCCCAGAAGAACTGGTCGATGAGATAACCGTGCGCGCCGTGCAGTTCGATGCCGTCGAAGCCGATCTCTTTTGCGGCGCGGGCACCGTCGGCGAACGCCTGCACCACCGCCTTGATGTCGTCCTTCGTCATTTCGTGGCCGACGACCTTGCCGCCCGGCCGGGCGATGCCGCTGGGCGAGTAGCCGGGCACTTCCGGTACCGGCGGCGTGCCGGGCTTGCGCACCGAGCCGACGTGCCAGAGCTGGGGAAAGATCTTCCCGCCGGCCTGGTGCACCTGCCGCACCACGTTCTGCCAGCCGGCGAGCGCGGCGTCGCTGTGGAAGAACGGCACCTGCGGGTAGCCGTTGGCGGCCGGATGATCGATCACCGTGCCTTCGGTGATGATGAGTGCGACCTCGTTTTCCGCGCGGCGGCGGTAGTACGCGGCGACGTCTTCGCCCGGCACGCCGCCCGGCGAGCGCATGCGGGTCATCGGTGCCATGACGAGGCGGTTTTTCAGCTGCAGTTTCGGCGAGCTGAACGGAGTGAAGAGCGGTTCGACGGAGAGGGACATGTTGGCTTCCGGAAATGGTTACGAACAGCCGCCTGCGGCCTTCGGCAACTCGCGCGGTGCGACTTCGCGCATCAGCAGTCCGTGCTCGAAATTCGCGTCGCGCAGGTTTTCCGGCAGCGGCACCCGCACTACCCAGCCGTCGCCCGGCGCCACGTCGACGCGGGTGCCGTCCTTCGCGTTTTCGAGATGATCGAGCGTGAGCCGCACATTGCCGCCCGGGGTCATGATTTCCACTGCATCGCCTTTCGCGAAACGGTTCCTGACCTGCACCGTGAGCAGGCCGCGTTGCCGGTCGGCATCGACGATGTCGCCGACGAACTGCTGGGTGCCGGCGCTGGAAGTGCCGCCCTCGTAGTACTGCATCTCTTCGGGCAGATGGCGACGATAGAAGCCCTCGGTGAAACCCCGGCTCGCCATCTTTTCCAGGTCTTCCATCAGGTTCATGTCGAAGGCGCGGCCGGCGGCGGCATCGTCGATCGCCCGGCGATACACCTGCGCGGTGCGCGCCACGTAGTAGTGGCTCTTGGTGCGGCCCTCGATCTTCAGCGAGTGCACGCCCATCTGCGTCAGCGCATTCACGTGCTGCACGGCGCGCAGGTCGCGCGAATTCATGATGTAGGTACCGTGCTCGTCCTCGTAGGCCGGCATGTATTCGCCCGGGCGCTCGTCCTGCTGCAGCAGGTAAACGCGCTGGTACAGCGCGTTTTTATCCCAGGTTTCCTCGGCTTCGCTGGGCGTCCTGTCGGCCGGCGTCCAGCGACCAAGCCCGGTGCCGTTGGCGGCGATCGCGGCCTGCTGCACTTGCGGGCGCACGGCGACGATGTCGCCGGTCTCCGTTTCCTGCGCGTCGTGCACCTGATAGGGCCAGCGGCAGGAATTGGTGCAGGCGCCTTGGTTGGAGTCGCGGTGGTTCATGTAGCCGGACAGCAGGCAGCGGCCGGAATAGGCGATGCACAGCGCGCCGTGGACGAAGGTTTCCAGTTCCATTTCCGGAACCTTCTCGCGGATGTCGGCGATTTCTTCCAGCCCGAGTTCGCGCGACAGGATCACGCGGGTGAGGCCCATGCGGTGCCAGAACTTCACCGTTGCCCAGTTGACCGCGTTGGCCTGCACCGAGAGATGCACCGGCAGGTCCGGCCAGCGGTCGCGCACCATCATGATCAGGCCCGGGTCGGCCATGATCAGGGCATCGGGCTTCAGGTCGACGATGGGCGCCATGTCGCGCTCGAAGGAGCGCAGCTTGTCGTTGTGCGGCGACAGGTTCACCGCGAGATAGAACTGCTTGCCGAGCCGGTGCGCCTCGCCGATGGCTTCGGCCAGGTGTTCCTCGCGGTTGAACTCGTTGTTGCGCACCCGCAGCGAGTAGCGCGGCTGGCCGGCGTAGACGGCGTCGGCGCCATACGCGAAGGCGTAGCGCATGTGCTTGCGGCTGCCGGCGGGCGACAGCAGTTCAGGGGCTTGCATGCTCGGGCTCCGGCCCCCGATTGCAGGTCCGGGGCTTGGGTCTGAGAGGGTGGAAATGTTTCTGAAACAGGGACTTGGCGCATTTTTGCGCCCCGGGCCGCGATTGTGCCGGGGGGCGGCAGTTGCTATAAAGACCCTTCATTTTTGCCCGCGCGCTCTTGCGGGCCGTCCAGTAAAACCCGGCGTCCTGCCGGTTGGCTATCGGGGTAAACGCTTGTCTTTCCAGTGTGTCCGCCTTACCCGCCGGCTCGCCGCCGGCCTGCTGGTCGCCCTCTCGCTGGCGACCGGAGGCTGTGCCATTTCCCGGGTGGCCGACAACCTGCCCTACGGCATCCTCGACAACGACGATCCGCAGCTGGTGAGCCAGGCCCTGCCGTCCTACATCGTCGCCGTCGACGGCCTGCTGGCCACCTGGCCGGACGACCCGGGCCTGCTGCGGGCCGGTTCCTCGCTGTACGGCGCCTACGCGACCCTGGTGTCGCCGGAAGCGGAACGGGCGGCGAAATTCAGCACCCGTGCCCTCGACTATGCCTTCCGGGCGGCCTGTGCCGAACGGGAGGAGGCCTGCCGGCTGCGGGCGGCAAGTTTCCCCGAGTTCGAGCAGGCGGTAAAGGACACCGGTAAGGACGACCTGCCGTGGCTGTTCGCGCTGGGCAGTGCCTGGGCGGGCTACCTGCAGACCCACAGCGAAGACTGGAACGCGATCGCCGAGCTGCCGCGGGTGCAGTCGCTGTTCGAGCGCGTGCTCGCCATCGCGCCGAAGCACGAGCACGGCATGCCGCAGCTCTATCTGGGCGTGATGAACAGCCTGCTGCCGCCGTCGCTGGGCGGCAAGCCGGAGGTCGCCAGCCGCTATTACGAGGAGTCGATCCGGCTCTCCGGTGGTCGGAACCTGTATGCCAAGATGCTCTACGCCCGCCAGTACGCGCGTCTCCTCTATGATCGCGAGCTGCACGACCGCCTCCTCAACGAGGTGGTGGCTGCCGAGCCGCGGGCACATGGCTGGACCCTGGCCAATGTGTATGCCCAGCAGGAGGCCCGCCGGCTGCTGGCGGAAGCCGACGATTATTTTTGATCCCCGCGCGCCTGCCGGCGCACGGAATACGGGAGTACGCGCATGATCGCCACGCTGTTGTCGCACCGTCTGCCGCTGATCGGCCGTCTTGCCGCCCGGACGCTGCTGCTGGCCGGCCTGTCGCTGGCGACTGCGGCCGGTGCCGGTGAATTCACTTTCAAGATTTCCACGCTCTATCCCGACGGCGTGGTGGTGAGCCGCCTCAAGCAGGCCGGCGCGGAAATCGAGAAGCGCACGGCCGGCAGCGTGAAGCTGAAAATCTATCCGGGCGGCGTGCAGGGCGACGACGCCACCGTGTTGCGCAAGATCCGCACCGGCCAGCTGCACGGTGCGTTGACCCAGGGCGGCGCCATGGCGCCGTTCTACAAGGACATCCAGATCTACAACGTGCCGCTGGCTTTCCATTCGTTCGAGGAAGTGGACTACGTGCGCAGCCGGATGGATCCGCTGCTGCAGGCGGAACTGGAGAAGGCCGGCTGGGTGTCGTTCGGACTGGTGGAAGGCGGCTTCGCCTACATCCTGTCCAACGCGCCGGTGATCAGCGTCGATGATCTGCGCCGGCAGAAACTGTGGGTGCCGGCCAACGACACGGCCTCGGAACAGGCGGCGAAAAGCTGGGGCATCTCGCCGATCGTGCTCCCGTACGGCGATGTGCTCACCTCGCTGCAGACCGGCGCCATCAATGCGGTGACGGTGCCGCCGACGGCAGCGCTGATCATGCAGTGGCATACCCGGGTGAAATTCCGCACCGACGTGCCGCTGCTCTACACCTACGGCCTGATGACGATCAGCGACAAGTATTTCGCCAAACTCGATCCGCAACAGCAGAAGGCGGTGCGTGAAGTCCTCGGCGCCGCGTTTGCCGATCTCGACCGGCAGAACCGCAAGGACGGTCTCGCCGCCATCGCCACCCTGCGCGACAAGCAGGGCATCCAGACCGTGAAGCCGGACGCGGCGCAGTTCGCGCAGTGGGAACAGCTGGCGCAGAAGGCGACCGACGAAGTGGTCGGTCGCGGCGAGCTGTCGGCCGCCGCGCTGACCGCGCTGCGCCGCAATCTCGCGGATTTCCGTGCCGGCAAGCCGGCGGCCGCCGGTGCCGCCGCGAAGCCCGCGGCCGTCGTCCGCTGATTACCGGATCCGGCAGCCCATGAAAGTCCTGCACCGGCCGGCGGCCGCGCTCTGGCGCGGCCTGCATCTCGTCGAGGATGCGGCGCTGGTGCTGCTGTTGCTGTTGATGATCCTGCTGGCCGTGGCGCAGATCGTGCTGCGCAACGCCGCCGACACCAGCCTGGTGTGGGTCGATCCCTTCCTGCGGGTGGCCGTGCTGTGGATGGCGCTGCTCGGTGCCTCGATCGCCGCGCGCGACAACGAGCACATCGCCATCGACATTGCGACCCGCTTCCTGCCCGACCGCGTGGCGCGCCCGGTGGCCGTGCTCACCTCGCTGTGCGCCGCGCTGATCTGCGGCGTCGTCGGCTGGTACGGTTTCCTGTTCGTGCAGTCCGAACGCGAATACGGCTCCATGGCGTTCGGCACGGTGCCGGTGTGGGTCTGCGAGGCGGCGATTCCGGTGGCTTTCGCCCTCATCGCGCTGCGTTACCTGATCGTCGCCTTCGGGCTGGCCACCGGCCGGCGGCCGGTACACCGGGACGCCCACCTGTGAACGCCATCCTCTCCGCCTTCGCGGTCGCCATCGCGCTGCTCGGCGCGCCGTTGTTCGCGGTGATCGCGGCCGGCGCACTGATCGGATTCTGGGCCAGCGACATCGACCTGCAGACCGTCGCGATCGAGTTGTATCGCCTCACCGACACCTCGGTGCTGCTGGCGCTGCCGCTGTTCACCTTCGCCGGCTACCTGCTTTCGGAAAGCAAAACCTCGCACCGTCTGGTGCGCGTCACGCAGGCCTGGATGGGCTGGATGCCCGGCGGCCTGGCGCTGGTCGCGCTGCTCACCTGCGCGATGTTCACCGCGTTTTCCGGTGCCATGGGCGTCACCATCGTCGCCATCGGCGCACTGTTGCTGCCGGCACTGCGCGAGGCGGGCTACAAGGAACGCTTCTCGATGGGCCTGGTCACCACCACCGGCTCGCTCGGCCTGCTGCTGCCGCCGGCGCTGCCGCTGATCATCTACGGCGTGATCACGCAGCAGATGGGCGTGCAGGGCGTGACGCTGGAGGACCTGTTCGTCGCCGGCATCCTGCCGGTGCTGCTGATGATCCTCGCGCTCTGGATCTACAGCCTGTGGGCCAACCGCGGCCAGCACATCCCGCTCACGCCGTTCAGCCTCAAGGAAGGCTGCAGCGCGCTGTGGGACGCCAAGTGGGAGCTGCCGCTGCCGCTGGTGGTGCTGGGCGGCATCTACGGCGGCTTCTTCGTGATCTCGGAAGCGGCGGCGGTGACGGCGCTGTACGCGCTGGTGGTGCAGGTGTTCATCTACCGCGAAATTCCGCTGCGCAATCTGCCGCGCATCATGCGCGATGCCATGGTGATGGTGGGCGGCGTGCTGATCATCATGGGCATGGCGATGGCCTTCGCCAACGTGCTCGTCGACGCTTCGGTGCCGGAAATGCTCTTCGACCTGATCCGCGAGCATGTCGACAGCAAGCTGACCTTCCTGCTCCTGCTCAACGCGCTGCTGCTGGTGCTGGGCTGCATGCTGGAAATCTTTCCGGCACTGATCATCATGGTGCCGCTGCTGGTGCCGGTGGCGCAGGGCTACGGGGTTGATCCGGTCCACCTCGGGATTATCTTCCTGGCCAACATGCAGATCGGCTATTTCATGCCGCCGGTGGGCATGAGCCTGTACATCGCCAGCTTCCGTTTCCGCAAATCGATGGTCGATGTCTGGATGTCGACCTTCCCGTTCTTCTTCGTGCTGCTCGCCGTGGTGCTGGTGATCACCTACGTGCCCTGGCTGAGCCTGGCATTTGTGCGCTGACACCCGTTTTTCCGCGCCGCGTTGCCATATCCTGCCGTTCGCCCCGATCCGGGCTTTCCATCCCATGGAGGTGTTCATGTCCCGTTTGTCGATGGGCGCATTGCCGTTGCTGACCGCGCTGTGCTGGTCGCCCGAACTGCCGGCGGCACCGGCGGAAGAACCGTCGACCGCGGCGGCCGATGCCGCCGCCGCGGCGGTGCCGGTGGACGCTGCGGCCGAAGCGGCGCCCGAATGGCATCCGCAGACCGGCCGCGTCGAGTTGCCGGGCAACATCGCCGTGCTCGATGTGCCGGCCGGCTGGCTGTACCTGCCGCCAGGCGATGCCGAACAGTTGCTGACGATGTGGGGCAACCCGCCGGGCAGCGGCAGCGAAACGCTGGGCATGCTGGTGGAGGCGGATTCAGGGCCCGACGATCCGGAGGGCTGGGTCGTCATCGTGACCTACGACGACAGCGGGCATGTCACCGACGCCGATGCCGGTGAAATCGACTATGACGATCTGCTGGCTTCGATGCAGGAAGACACCCGGGCCGGCAACGAATACCGGCGCGAAAACGGTTACTCCGCCGTCGATCTGATCGGCTGGGCGGAACCGCCGCGCTATGACGCCGACGAGAAGAAGTTCTACTGGGCGAAGGAGCTGAAATTCGAGGGCAGCGAGCACAACACGCTCAACTACAACGTTCGTGTGCTGGGTCGCGAGGGCGTTCTGGAGCTCAATGCGGTGGCCAACATGGAGCAGTTGCCGCGCATCGCGGCCGGCATGCCGGCGGTGATCGCCATGGCATCGTTTGTCGACGGCCAGCGCTATGCCGACTACAACGAAGCGACCGACCGGCTGGCCGGATACGGTCTGGCGGCGCTGGTAGCCGGCGGCGTGGCGGCGAAGACCGGCTTGTGGGCGAAGCTGGTGGCATTGCTGATCGCCGGCAAGAAGCTGCTGATCCCGCTGGCAATCGGCATCGCGCTGTTCATTCCGGGGCTGTATCGCCGCTTCATCGCCAACCGCAAGAAAGACGGTACGGTGTCCGACGTCTGACCGGTCTGCCGTGACGTGAAGAAGGGCGCTGCGGCGCCCTTCCTGTTTCTTGTTGCCATGCCGCGGCAGGTTCAGGGCGCGTACGGCGGCCGGCTGTCCTTCGGCCACAGCAGCCACAGCCGGCCCTGTTGCCGGGTCTTGCCGGCAGTCGCGCCGGCCTCGTCGCCGTAGCCCCAGAAGAAATCCGCGCGCACCGGCCCGGTGATCGCGCCGCCGGTGTCCTGCGCGTGCATCAGCCGCTGCAGCGGCTGGCCGCTGTCCGGATGCGTGGCGACGAGAAAGACCGGCGCGCCGAGCGGAATGAAACGGCGGTCGACGGCGATGCTGGCACCGTCGGTGAGCGGCACGTTGAGCGCACCCACCGGGCCGCCGTCCCGGTCCGGCAATTCGCGGAAGAACACGTAGCTCGGATTGTTGTTGAGTAATTCGCCGAGCCGGTGCGGATTCCGTGCGGCCCAGGCCTTGATGTTCTGCATGCTCACCTGGTCGATGGTCATTTCGCCCTGCTCGACCAGCCACTTGCCGATGGCGCGGTACGGATGGCCGTTCTGGTCCGCGTAGCCGACCCGCAGCAGCGTGCCGTCTTCCAGTTGCACGCGACCGGAGCCCTGCACCTGCAGGAAGAATGCCTCGACGGCGTTGTCGACCCAGACCAGCACCGGCGCCCTGGCCATGCCGCTGTCGATCTGCGCGCGGTCCCAGTACGGCAGCACCTTGTTGCCCTCGAGACGGCCGCGCACGCGCTTGCCCTTGAGTTCGGGAAACAGTTCGCCGAGTTCGACGGTGAACATGTCTTCGGGTACGGCGTAGAGCGGCACGCGGCCGGGTTTCGCTTCGCGACCGCCGGTGAGCAGCGGTTCGTAGTAGCCGGTGATCAGACCGGTGTCCGTCGCCGGCTGCTCGCCGGTGACGCTGTGTGCCTGCCAGGGCGTGAAGTGCCCCTCGAAGAAACGGCGCACGTCGCGGGTGTCGACGTTGCGCAGCAGTGCGGCATCGGCGCAGACGGTTTTCCAGTCCTCGCGCCGGCCGATGCGCTCGCAGGAGCGGAGGAAGGCCTGCCAGCTCGCGAGCAGGTGATCGCCGGGCCAGCCGGGCAGGGCATCCCAGTCGGTGGCGATGTAGCGGCCGCCGACGGTTTCCGGTTTTTCGGGCGTTGCCGCGGCGGGTGTCGCCGGTGCGCCGGGAATGTCGATGACGCACTGCGGCCGCGAGGTGCAGGCGGCCAGCGTGGCGACGAAGACGAGCGGCAGGAGCGTGCGCATGGCGATGAAGGCGGGCGACGGGTTGGGCGGCGTAGCGAGTGTAAGCAGCGCCGGGAAGCGTCTCAAGCCGGCCGGTGTCTCACGCTTTCGTGTCGTCATCCTGCACCGGGCGCAAGAGGCGGTAGCGCTCCTGCCGGGTGTTGTGCAGCATGCCCTGCACGTGCACGGCCGGCGTGCCCAGCAGCATGAACAGGTGCGACACCAGCATCAGGCTGGCCTCCAGCGTTTCCGGCACCACCTCGGTGGCGCCGGCAGCCTGCAGGTCGGCGAGACCGGTGTCGTCCCGGGTGCGTACCAGGATCGGCACGTCGGCACGCAGTTCGCGCGCGTGGGCGACGATGCGCAATGCGGTCGGCACGTGGTCGAAGCTCACCACCAGCAATGCCGCGCGCTCGATGCCGGCGGCACGCAGCACGTCGCGGCGCACCGGGTCGCCGAAGTAGACGGTGTCGCCGGTGCGTTCGGCTTCGCGCACGCGCACCACGTCGGTATCCAGCGCCACGAAAGGCACCTGCTCGGCGCGCAGGAACCGCGCCAGCGTCTGGCCGACGCGGCCGTAGCCGAGGACCAGCACGTGGCCGCTGAGCGGATCGCAGGCGGAATGCAGTGCCAGATCGGTCGCCGGTTCTTCGCCGCCGTTCTGCGTTGCGCCGCGCCGCAGCAGCCAGCCGGCAATCGCCTCGCTGCGCCGCAGCAGCAGCGGCGTCAGCGACATGCTGACCAGGGTGACGGCGATCAGGATCGAGACGGTGTCGGCCGGCACCATCGATTCGCGGCCGGCCAGCGCCAGCAGGGCGAAGAAGAATTCGCCGCCCTGCGCCAGCGCGAGACCGGTGCGCAGGGCCGTTTCGCGCGTTTCGCCCAGCGCGCGCGTCATGCCGGCCACCAGCACGAACTTGGCGAGCACCAGCGCGAGGCCGAGGCCGAGGATGAGCGCCCAGTTGGCCAGCAGCAGCCGCACGTCGAGCAGCAGGCCGATGCTGATGAAGAACAAACCGAGCAACAGGTCGCGGAAGGGCCGGATGTCGGACTCCACCTGGTGCCGGAACCGGCTTTCGCCGAGCACCATGCCGGCGAGGAAGGCGCCGAGCGCCATGCTCAGGCCCAGCTGTTGCGTCAGCCACGCCGCCAGCAGCGCCACCAGCAGCGCTGCCATCATGAACAGCTCCTCGGAGCGGGTGCGTGCCGCTTCTTCCAGTGCCCGCGGCAGCAGCCAGCGGCCGATCGCGAGCATGGCGCCGAGCAGCAGCACGCCGCTGCCCAGCGGGACCAGCGACTGCAGCGTCAGCCGCTCGCCGGCGAGCACCGGCAGCGCGATCAGCATGAGCACGGCGACGATGTCCTGGAACAGCAGGATGCCGATCGCCAGCTGGCCGTGCCGGCTGTGCAGTTCGCCGGAGGCGACCAGTTCGCGCGAGACGATCGCCGTCGACGACAGCGCGAGACCGCCGGCGATCACGAAGGCGGCCGCCGGCGGCAGGCCGAGGGCATGCGCGACCAGATACACCAGCAGGCCGCACAGCAGCACCTGCAGCGAGCCGATGCCGAACACCGTGCTGCGCAGGGCGATCAGCCGCGGCAGCGAGAATTCCAGCCCGAGGGTGAACAGCAGGAAGACGACGCCGAATTCGGCCAGCGCATGCAGGGTGTCGCCGGCGCCGATCAGCGACAGGCCGCCGGGTCCGGCGACGGCGCCGATGGCGAGGAAGGCCAGCAGCGCCGGGATGCGCAGCCGGTGCAGGAAAACGACGAGGACGACGGAGGCGCCGAGCAGCAGCAGGAGCTGCTCGAACAGGCCGCCGTGATCGTTCACGGCTGGTCTTTGGCTTTCTTCTTGTCGGGCTTGCCGGCGGCTTTTTCGGGCAGCGGCTTGCCGGACTTGATGGCGGCGATTTCTGCCTGCAACTGCTTGAGCAACGCTTCTTTTTCGTCAATCAGCTGCTGGCTGGTTTCCAGCTGCGCTTCCAGGGCGTCGGCGCGCTCGCTCATTTCCTTTTTCTCGCGGGCCAGGCGATCGAGTTCCTCGTCCGCCAGGGCCTTGCGGTCGGCCAGCGAGAGGTTGCTGTCGGCCTTCGCGGATTTCGCCTTTTTGCCGTCGGCGGCCACGACGGGAGCCGACAGCAGCGACAGGAAAAGGGAAGCCAGGAAAAGGTGCTTGATGTTCATGGGCGTCGTGGTCCGCTGTCCGGTTTCCGGGGGAGCTGCGCCGGCACGCCGGAACCGCAACCCGGGCCGGCGGGGAAACGCCGGCAGGGGTCGATGTTAGCATGGCCGTACCATCGCCCCGACTGTCGACGGAAGCCCGACATGGCCAGCCTGACCTTCGTGGGAGCTGCACGGGAAGTGACCGGCTCCTGCTACCTGCTTGAAACGGCGCACGACCGCATCCTGCTCGATTGCGGCATGCGGCAGGGCCGTGACGATGTCGGTCGCCGGAATGTGACGCGCTTCCCGTTTCGTCCGCGCGAGATCCGGGCGGTGGTGCTGTCGCACGCGCACCTGGACCATTCCGGCCTGTTGCCGCGACTGGTGCACGAAGGCTTTTCCGGGCCCATCTACTGCACGTCGGCGACGCGCAACCTGCTGGCCATCATGCTGGCCGACGCGGCGCACCTGTACCTGCGCGACATCGAGTGGGAAAACCGTCAGCTGGCGCGCCGCGGCCAGCGCCTGCTGACGCCGCAGTACGAGCTGCCGGACGTCCTGCGCGTGCTCGAACTGTGCGTGCCGCTGGAATACGGCGCCTGCGTCCGTGTCGGCGAGGACACCGAAGTCTGCTTCCACGACGCCGGCCACATCCTCGGCTCGGCGATCGTCGACCTGCAGGTGCGCGACGGCGGCCGCCGCAAGCGGCTGGTGTTCTCCGGCGATCTCGGTTCCCGCAATGCGGTGCTGATGCAGGAGCCGGCACGGCTGACGGAGGCGGATCTGGTGCTGATGGAAAGCACCTACGGCAACCGCAACCATCGCGGGCGCGAAGAAACCGTCGAGGAGTTCGCGGGTATCCTGGCCGCCGCCTGGAAGGAGGGCGGCAGCGTGCTGATCCCGGCCTTCGCGGTCGGCCGCACGCAGGACATCCTGTTCACCCTCGGCATACTGCATCACCAGGGCCGGCTCAATGCCTGGAAGGTGTTCCTCGATTCGCCGATGGCCATCGAAGTCACGCGGCTCTACGACAGCTGGCGCGACCAGCTCGATCACCACGACGTGGACCTGATGGAAAAATACCGCGGCACCACGCTGGAGAAATTCGTGCCTGGCCTGCGGCCGTGCAACAGCGTCGAGGAATCGATGGCGATCAACCGCGTCGAACGCGGCGCCATCATCATCGCCGGCAGCGGCATGTGCTCCGGCGGCCGGATCCGGCACCATCTCAAGCACCGGCTGTACAAGCCGGAAACGCATCTGGTGTTCGTCGGGTTCCAGGCGCAGGGCACGCTGGGCCGGCAGCTGGTCGACGGCGCGAAGAACGTGCGGCTGATGGGCCAGCGCTACGTGGTGAACGCGCAGGTGCACACGCTGGGCGGCTTCTCCGCGCATGCCGGCCAGGACGAACTGATCGACTGGTTGAGCGCTTTCCGCAACAAGCCGCGCGTGCAGCTGGTGCACGGCGAGCCGGCGGCGCAGGCCGCCCTGGCGGAAAAGCTCTGGCAGCAACGGCAGATTGCCGTCGACATTCCCGGGCCGGGATCCGTCGTCGAGCTGTAGCGTCGCCGGTCAGCCGCGCGGTTGCGATTCCTGTTCCAGCCGCACCGCGCGTGCGCCGGGCGAACCGGTGTGCCGGCAGAGCAGCGAATAGAAGGCCGGCACCACCACCAGGGTGAGGAAGGTCGAGAACAGCACGCCCCAGAACACCACGACGCCGAGATTGGCGCGCGCCTCGCTGCCGGCGCCGCTGCCGACGATCAGCGGGATGGCGCCGGCAGCGGTGGCCAGCGAGGTCATCAGGATCGGCCGCAGGCGGATGCGCGCGGCATCGAGGATCGCGGTGCGGAATTCGTCGCCGGCATCGCGCCGCTGGTTGGCGAACTCGACGATCAGGATGCCGTTCTTCGCCGCCAGCCCGATCAGCATCACCAGCCCGATCTGCGAGTAGATGTTCAGCGAATAGCCGAAGGCGGCGAGGGCGGCCAGGCCGCCGAACACCGCCAGCGGCACCGTGGTCATGATCGCCAGCGGGTGCACCCAGCTTTCGAACTGGGCGGCCAGCACCAGGAACACCACCAGCAGCGCCACCGCGAAGGTGAGGTAGATGGCACCGCCGGCTTCCTTGAGTTCGCGCGCATCGCCTTTCCACGACACCCGTGCACTGGCCGGCAGCTCCTCGGCGATGATCTTTTCCATGTAGGCGACGGCCTCGCCCAGCGTGTAGCCCGGCGCCAGGCCGGCGCTGAAGGTGACGGTGCGCAGACGGTTGTAGCGGTTGAGCGTATCGGCGCTCGCCACTTCACGGGTGGTGAGCAGGTTCCCCAGCGGCACCAGCGCGCCGGACGTCGCCGAGCGCACGTAGATGCCGTTGATGTCGGCGGGCGTGGCGCGGTCGCCCGGCGCCGCCTGCAGGATCACGTCGTATTCCTCGCCGCCGCTCAGCCAGTTGGTGGTGTGCCGGCCGGCGAGCAGGGTTTCCAGGGTGTGGCTCACGCTCTCCACCGACACGCCGAGATCGGCGGCGCGCTGCAGGTCGATGGCGATGTCGAGCGTCGGCTTGGTTTCCTTGTAGTCGGTGTCCGGTCGCAGGATGCGCGGGTTCTCGCGCGCGATGCGCGCCAGCAACCTGTTGCGCCACTCCGCCAGTTCTTCCCAGCTGCCGCCGCCGATGGCCACCTGCAGCGGCTGGCCGTAGCCGGTGCCAAAACCGCTGCGCTGCACCGTGCGGGCGTTGATGCCCGGCACCTTGGCCAGTTCGCGGCCGAGTTCGCCGGCCACTTCGTCGGTGCTGCGCTCGCGCTCGCTCCAGTCGACCAGCGACACCATCGCGGCGCCGGTGTTGATGCCCGACGAGCCGCCGAAGCCGGGAATGCGCAGCAGGAAGCGGTCGATCTCGCTGTCCGGATGCGCCGGCCCGCGCAGGCGCTCCAGCAGACTGTTTTCCACCACGCCGAGTTGCCGCACGGTGTAGTCGAAGCTGGCGCCTTCCGGCCCGGTGGCCTGCACCTGGAACTGGCCGCGGTCCTCGCGCGGCGTGAATTCCGCCGGCAGGAAGGCGAACAGCGCCAGCGTGCCGGCGACCAGGATCGCCAGCAGCAGCGCCGGCCGCCGCGGCCGGTCGATGAAGCCGCCCAGCCGCTGCCGGTAGCGCTCGCCCATGCTGCTCATCGCGCGGTCGACGCCGATCGCCAGCGAACTGCCGCCGTCGACGGCGCGCAGCAGCATCGAACAGAGCACCGGCGAGAGCGTGAGCGACACCACGGCCGAGCAGAACACGCTGCCGGCCAGTGCCAGCGCGAACTCGCTGAACAGCCGGCCGATGTTGCCTTCGAGGAAGGCCAGCGGGGTGAACACCGCGATCAGCACCGCGGTGGTGGCGACGATCGCGAAACCGACTTCGCGCGTGCCGCGGTAGCTGGCCACCAGCGGCGTTTCGCCGGCATGGATGCGGCGGTGGATGTTTTCCACCACCACGATGGTGTCGTCCACCACCAGCCCGATGGCCAGCACCAGCGCCAGCAGGGTCAGGATGTTGATCGAGAACCCGAAGCCGAGCAGGAACAGGAAGGAGGCGACCAGCGAGATCGGCACCGAGGCGGCCGGGATCAGCGTGGCGCGCCAGTCGCCGAGGAAAATGAAGATCACCAGCACCACCAGCAGGGCGGCGATCCCGAGCGTCAGCATCACCTCGCGCAGCGACGCCTCGATGAACAGCGAGAAGTCGGAGTTCACCCGCAGGTCCATGCCCGGCGGCAGCGCTTCGGCGATGCGCGCCATTTCCGCCTTCACCGCGCGCGCCACCGACAGCGTGTTGGCGGTCGATTGCTTGATCACGCCGATGCCGATCGCCGGCTTGCCGTTGGCGCGGAACAGCGACTGCAGGTTTTCCGGCGCGACCTCCACCCGGCCGACGTCGCCCAGCGTCACCGCGTAGCCGTTGGCGCCGCGGGCGATCACCAGCTGCGCGAATTCCTCCGGCGTGTTGAAGGCGCGGGCGGTGCGCAGCGAGAACTCGCGCTCGGCCGATTCCAGCTTGCCGGCCGGCCGCTCCACGTTCTGCGCCGAGAGTGCCTGCTCGACGTCCTGCACGGTGAGGTTGCGCGCGGCGAGCTGCCGGCGGTCCAGCCAGATGCGCATCGCCGGCTTGCGGTCGCCGCCGATGCGCACCGCCGACACGCCGTCCAGCGCTGCGAAACGGTCGACGATGTGCCCTTCGGCCCAGGTCGACAGATCCATGGCACTCATGCGGTCGGAGCTGAGCACGGTCCAGATGATCGGGCTGGCGTCGGAGTCGGCCTTCGTCACCTCCGGCGGATCGACTTCGTCCGGCAGGTTGTTGAGCACGCGCGACACGCGGTCGCGCACGTCGTTGGCGGCGTCGTCGATGTTGCGGGTCAGCGAGAATTCGATGGTGATGTTCGAGCGGCCGTCGCGCGAGACCGAATTGAGCGAGCGGATGCCCTCGATGCCGGCGATCTGTTCTTCCAGCACCTGGGTGATGCGGTTTTCCACCACCGGTGCCGAGGCGCCGGGATAGCCGGTGGAGACCGACACCACCGGTGGATCGATGTCCGGGTATTCGCGCACCGACAGGCTGAACAGGGCGTACAGCCCGAACACCAGCAGCAGCGCGTTCAGCACGGTGGCGAGCACCGGCCGCTTGACCGAGACATCGGACAGCCACATGTCAGCGGGCCTGCGTGCCGGTGGCCGGTGCGGCAGCGACGTTCGTCGGCGCCACGCGCTTGCCCGGCCGCAGCGCGCCGTGCCCTTCGGTGACCACCACCGCGCCGGCATCGAGACCGGCGGCGATCTCGACGAAGCCCGGCATGCGTACGCCGGTGCCGACCACGATGCGCTCGACGGTCTGGCCGGGATTCACCCGCCACAGGTACTGGTTGTTGCCTTCCGGCACCAGCGCCGATTCCGGCACGAACAGCGCCTGCCGCGCCCGCGTTTCCGCGGTGAGCGTCAGCAGCATGCCCGGCTTGAGCGCGAGATCGCGGTTGTCGATGCGGGCCTGGACCGCCACCGTACGGGTCGCCTCGTCGACGCGCGAGCCGACCAGCGTCACCGTGCCGCGGAACGTGCGGCCGGGATACGCGGCGGAGCGGGCGGTGACCGCGCTGCCGGCGGTCAGCGTGGCCAGCTGCGTTTCCGGCACCTGGAATTCCGCGCGCAGCGTGTCGATGGCGTCCAGCGACACGATGGTGTCGCCCGGCCGCACCAGCGCGCCCGGCGACACCTGGCGGAAGCCCAGCACGCCGGCGAACGGCGCGCGGATCGCCAGCTTGTCCATTTTCGCGTAGGCCAGGTTCACCCGGGCCTGCGCTTCCTTCAGCGTCTGCGCCTGCGCATCGAATTCGTCCTGCGACAGCAGTTGCCGGCCGTGCAGCTCCTGCGAGCGGGTGTAGCGCTGCTGCTGCAGTTCCATGTTCACTTTCGCCGCGTTGTATTCGGCGCGTTCCTCGGTGTCGTCCAGTTGCACCAGCGGCGCGCCGGCGGCCACCCGGCCGCCTTCGCGGAACTGCACCGCGGTGACCCGGCCGGCGGTGGGCGCGGTGACCAGCACGGCTTCCTGCGCATGCAGCGTGGCGATGCCTTCCACCGGCTGCTTCCACGAGCGCAGTTCGGCGGTCGCGGTGATCACCGGCACCGGCGTGTCGTCGCCCTTGCCGGCCTCGGGCCGGGGTTCCTGGCCGCAACCGGCGAGCAGCAGGGAGAGCAACAGCAGGCGGGAAGGACGCATGGCGCGACGACGCTCCGGAAGAGGGGTCAGATGACTATCTTGCCCTGTCGGCGCCGGGGCAGACACCTCGGGTCCGTGCCGGACGACCGGGCAGCGCGGTTCCGACCGGGCGCGGTGGGGAAAGTTTCCCGGCCCTGCTCAGCTCCGGGCGGGCGATCCGGACAGCACGCGGTGGTGGTGTGCCTACGGCGCGCGGTCGGGCAGTACTTCGTGGCCGGGCCAGGGACCGGCGCAGCGCGTGGCGGGGAATTCCGCCTTGCCGGTCGCCACGATGCGCGCGGCCAGCATGATTTCCCGGTTCAGCCGCAGCGACACCGGCGAATCGGCAGCGGCCGGATCGTCGCCGGCATGCATGAACAGGACGGCAGGCTGCGGCACCCGGGCCGACAGTTGCTCGCGCATCGCGCGCACCACCAGCGCGCAGGTTTCGTCCGCCGTGCCGCGCAGTTTCGGCAACGGCAGTTCGACCTGCAGGCCGATCACCGGATGCGCGGACGGATAGCGCGCGAAGGTTGCCGGGTAGCGGACCTGCGCGGTGTGCCGCGCGGTCGACAGCGCGGAGAAATCCAGCTGGCCGGCCAGCAGCTCCAGGCGGTAGATCCCGAAGTCGAGCAGCGAGAGCGGCTTTTTCGCCAGCATCTGCGGCAGCGAGGTTTCTTCGGCGACCGGCGTCGACCGCGCGTCGGGCAGGCCGAGCGAGCTGCGCACCCGCCGGATCACCGGCAGCACCGCGGCTTCGTCGGCGTTGTCGTGGATCGCGGACAGGCTGACCAGCCGGTTGTCTGCCGGGCAGGCCCAGCTGTAGGCGGTGCGTGCTGCCCGCGGGGTGGTCACCGCCAGCGTGAAGGCGAAACAGTAGACGTGGCCGCTGGAGTCGATGCCGCGGCGGATGACCTCGACTTTCCTGCTGTCGGCCTGCGCGGAAATCGCGGCGACGGCGGCCCACTCGATTTCCCGCATGCGCGCTTCGATGCCCTTCTTTGGCATCGACATCGCGTCGCTCATTTCCTGCTGGCTGAACTGCTGGCGGTACTCGATGTCGAGGCGGAGGAAAGCGTCTGCCGCGTCGTCCTGCAGCCAGGCCTCGGCCGCATACAGCGTCTGCCGGCTGCCCGGCGCCTGCGACCGGTCCAGTTGCACCTGTGGTGCCTGCGTCACCGGCCAGTGGCGCGGCATTTCGACGGACACATCGCCGAAATCCAGCGCCTTGAACTCGGCATCGGCGCGCACCGTACCGGCGGCCAGCGCGGCCAGACCGAGCAGCGCGGCAGCGGACAGGCATCGGGACTGGTCGGCGGAGAGCATGGCGGATAGTCCGGAAAGTTTCGGGATTACGGTTGTTCGGGACGCCACTTCACCTGGAACTCGATTTCCTCTTCTTCCGCCGACCGCTCGTGCTCGACGGTGAATTCCGCGCGCACGGGCACGTAGACCCGCTTGCCGGCGATCCGGATCTCGAAACGCTCGCCGTTCTCGATGGCGTCCGCCAGCCGACGGAGCTTTGCCACGAACTCGGCCTTGGGGTATTCCTTTTCGATGTCGCGGGTGGTGGGTTTTGGCATGGGCTTTTGTCTGTTCTTTTTGCGGGTGGGGTGTGATTTTAGTTGTGGCCCGTCAGGGCCGTCGCGCCTGCAGAAAATTGTTAGGCATCCACACGCCACACATTCACTTGGATTTGTACTCTTCCCACTCACCGCGGGCCTGATTGGCTTTTCTCTCAGCGACGAGCCAGCGCTCGAAGGCTTCCCTTCCCGCGCCGCTCCAATGCAGATAGACACCCTTCATATCTGCTACCGAACGCATGGTGTTCTTTCCCGTAGACCAACCAGGATAGAACTGAGCAAAGCCTCTTGCGAAAAGGATTTCCAAGATCCAGTGATTCTGGTCTCCCGCATAAGCGTGAAGAATGAACTTTCTGTTTGCACTAACCACCTTTGCTTCGCATACCTCATGCGTGTGCTCGGAGAGGCTTCTTGACTGGTCAAGCTCGATATCGTTCCACTGCTTCACATAGCGACGATACATTCTAAGGATTTCCTCCTTTTGAGCTGCATCCTCAATTGCAGTTGCCGAAGTCGTATACACCCACTTCCGCCCGCCGGTTGGCTTCTTGCCGATCCAGTACGATTCCAATTTCCTCATTGCGATCTCCCGTATCCATCCTGAATGCCTAACGTTTGAGCTCAGGCCGCGGCCCGTCAGGGCCGTCGCGCCTGCAGCGAATTGTTAGAACACACCGCTACGCAGTTGGCTTAAGGGCATGAAGAATGTCTGCCATATTGTCTGGCTGAAGAGACCAGCGATATGCCGGGTGAACCTCCCAGTCAAAGCCGAAGTCAGCAAACTTGTGCGACAGGTATCGACTTTCCTCAAAGTACTTTCGCTCGATATAGTCGCCGACTTCCTTTCTCGCGGTAATGAAATTGATCTTGTACATGAACGCAGCGAGGTCTTTTGCATCCGCAACCTTCCCGTTATGAAACTTGAAGGTACCGCTTTGGCAAATATTGTTTATCTTCCTCAGCAGGGACTCGGTTGTATAGATGTACCCGCGCCCCTCCTTCTTCTCCTCTCTTGAGGGCTTCATTCCGAACAGGAGCCGCTCAATGTCTGGGATCTCGGAGCGGTATTCATTGATGGTGTCCTGAAATCTGCCTTGAGAGTACTCCTCGAAGACGGCATTGAAATTCTTGGTTGTGATGATTGTTTCGCCACAGGCACGCGCGTTCCGCGCTGCCAGCGTACAGAGCTTTACGAGATCGCGCGGTCTTTTCCTCACAAGGGACATCAGCATTCGATATGTTGGAATGTTTGACCAATGACCGTGCCCGTTGAACACCGGTGTCATAACGGAATTAAGGTGATCGGCCAACTGCGGCTGGCTCATCTTTACCAAATCGTCTCTCGAATATTCTTTTCCGAAGTACTGCTCCACCCGCTTCACTAGCAGCGCAAGAATTTCGTGATTAGTCCACGAATACCAAATGACTGAACCCTCAATCTTATCAGTGGACTCATCCGACGTTCTCACAAGATAGTAAACGTCGGATCGGAGGCTTATTCTGAAGCACACCCCTTTATTTTCTGATGAAAGATCTCTAACAGCATTCAGAAGAGCAGACAGCTTTCTAATGTCCGTTACATTTCCTTTCCATCCGCGGTCTAGATCATCCAGATAGACGAAAATCTTTCCGTTCTTTAGAAAATCTCCGACTATTAATTTTTGCGTCTGACCTAGACTTGCATACTCATCAGCCCGAAAGGTTGTCTGTAGGTAGTCGATTAGCTTTCCACCATACTCGTTTAGCTTCGACCGCCATCCGTCATGAAGAAGACCAAATGACGTTATGGCCTTCTTTGCAATTATTTCGCTGATTCCAGCCTTCCACTCCCTGATCAGCTTAAGAAAGTCCGTTTCGCTATCGCCAATTCCGGCGATGTCATCTGGTTTGATTAGGAGCGACAGGCGACCCTTTTGCTCATCTTCAGCCATCGCCACATGGAATAGCGCAGACTTGCCGATGCCCTTATGGCCGACGAGAATTCGTAGCGGAAGTTCGTTTGCGACCTGGTCATAGACATTACCTTTAAAGTAATGGGTATCTGGAATCTAGTGTTGGATTTTGCTTGCGGTATCAGGCGGCTTTGACGGGTGCCCTTGTGGAATCGTGGGCCTTGCCTGACCTTGTGTAGCCGTACCCTCCATGTTGGGTGCCCCCCCTGTCGTCGGCGGAGCCGGTAGAGCCTGCTTGCCTCTTGCCACCTCGCCTACAGGGGCTGCGGTGCGTTGTGACGCAATCTCGGTGGACAGCGTACCGATCCCGCGCCCAATCCTTTCCAGGCTCTTCTGCTGCCCTTCTAGGGCCTTGATCACGGCTGCATTGTCGACGTCCTGACTGTGATTGCTCCGGTAGTCCTGAATGAAGGAGGCGCACGCAATCCCCGCGGTCAAAACAAGAGACCCAACCGCCCAGCGGAGTTTCCGCGACTCCTTCACCTGATCATCAATTCTCTTCGCCTCGAACTTGAGAATTGCGCCGGTGAGAGCGGTCTGTGTGGCGGCCAGAGAAGCCGCGGCAGCCCGATCAAGTTCAAGCATTTCCTGGAGTGCAGCCTCAATTGCTTCGATGCCGCCTGAGTAGTCCTTGGGGGGCGGCGGCAGGCGCACTGGGTCGATTCGTGGGGCTTCCATGGCGACGGAAATGGCCGCGCTAGGCTGCAGCCCCACGCCGAGGCCAGACGTTCGCTCCGCAATCTCCTGAGCCCGACGGACAAGTGCACTCGTCCTTCCAAGGTCGGCGAGCTCCTGGAGCCGTGCAGCCAAACCGGCGCTCTTGAGGAACATATCGCTAGTAGACTTTCCGAGCACTCCCTGCAGCGGCTCCAACAACTTGGCAGTGTGTTCGGTAAACGAAACGATTTCTTGACGGACATGCGCAATGACTTGATCAACAAGTTCCAGGCCTTCTGGGGCGGGCTCACCCCAGCCTTGGGCGCGCCAAAGGGTACGAAGGATGAGTTCTCTGTCACTATCGCTGATGCCGTCTAGCTCCGAAGAGCTCAAGTACCGCGATGAGCCGCTGGCGTCCGCCGGGAGGCGGCAGATAGCGCCCAGCAACAGGCGGACAAACTGATCCGACGGTAGCGCCTCATCGGAGCGCAATGCCTCCGACAGGACGCTGATGGCCATCATGTTCACTCGGTGTACATGAATCGGACCAAGTGTCGTTGTGACTTCAATCCCCTTGATCAGGGTTGCGATAGAGGGCTTCTGCATTTCGTATGCCGATTCGGAGGTCGGGTTGGGTGTGCAATCTATGAGAAGTGGCCGCGCTCAAGTAGTTCCACAAGCTGTGGAATGTGCGGCCCGTACTCAATAGCCTGCTCGATGGTCTGAAAGCCACCTGCCTCGCCCTTGAAGATGCCACGCCCCATCATGTCCGACATGCCTGCGGAGGTGCCAGACGATTGAACCTTCCGCCTGATCACCTTTCGCGTCGGCTGCCGTGCGATTTCGTCGTAGAGCATCCTGGCTCGCAAGACCTCAAAGCTATAGCCACGGCCCATCCGATTCATTCCCTTGATCAGGTTGTTGAGAGACTCGGTGTACCCGTTCGATACTGGAACGTCGAACATATTGAGAATCTCATTCCGCCAGTTATCGACGGCCGTCAGCACAAATTGGAAGTGCTGCCTCGCCAGCGGGTCTAGCTCCTCCTTCCAACTATCCAACCGTTCAGCAGCATCGGCTCTCGATGTTGCATCAAAGATTGAGAAGAACCGTTCTTTTGCCTCATGGCATGCGCCTAACTCTGGGAAAGTCTCTTTCCATTCCGCAAGCTTCTCGCGATTCGGCTCAGACAGATTGTCCGCCTTGGCCAGCAATAGGAACCGGTCATCCTTTAGCTTGAGGCGCTGCCTCGTATTCAATTGCTTGCGAACCGCCTTCCGGGATTTCTCGATAGCCTCATTAGCCATTCGGACGACGTGGAACTTGTCAGCAACGACCGGGACTCCAGGGAAACATTCGTCAGCCACCTGCCGATAGACACTCCACAGGTCCATCACTATCGCCCTGACGTTCTTCTTGTCAGGCAGGTGCTTGAAATACGGTATGAGCTCTGCCTTCTTCCTTGACGGAAGAATGTCGAACAGCGACAGCTCTTGGATGTTGGTGATTACGCATCGATACTGGCCGACAACCTTGATCTCGTCGATACCAAGCACCACGGGGGTCTCAAACTTGACGGTTAGGGCCATCCTTGAAGAGTAATCATCAAAGATGTGGCGAATCGTCTTATCGTCAACGCCAACTTGCCTGGACAACTCGGCGAACGTCAGCTTTGTGCATCGATCCTCAATGAATTTGACCAGCCTTCGTGTGGCTAGGCGCTTATCATCAATATCCGGCATTGGCTGGAACATGGTCTTGCCACAGATCTTGCACCGATATCGCTTTCGATCGATTTCAAGAAGCACTCGCTTCCCATGAATGGGTGTGTCGATGTAAGACTGCCGAATGTGCCCATGCCCATGAAAGCCATTCGCACCACAGTGCTCGCACATAAAGGGCGTCAGCGTGCCCTCTGCTGCAATACGGTAGTGGTCGCCCTGATCGTCGACTTCTACAGCCCTTAGATGTTGGAGCTGAAGTATGTCAGCCATTCTTCAGGACAAGCTCATCGTCTTTTGAGCTAAGGACAACCAGCAGGTTTGGTTCTGTTCGGAACCAAACGAGCGAATTCAGCGCAAGAGCACTGAAATTCTTGCGAAACGGAGCTGCCTCTCGGTCCTCAAATGCCGACAGGAACTTTACGCACTCCTCGGAAATGCTGGACTCCTTGATGATGGCCAGCAGCGCCTTCTTCCTCAGCTCAGTTACTGCGCCATCGGACGCAACGACCTCGCACATGTAGAACGTAACGGGGTCCTTCATATCACCCAAGATCAGATCTGGCAGTTCGGTGTTGAGGTCAAACTTCAGGCCAACGGACGCGGCGACTTCCACGAACTGCGGGTAGGACTTCTTGTCGCTAGCACTGACCCAGAGGACGACCGGATGCTCAAGATGTCGCTGCGCGAAATCCTCAATCAGCGCCTTGACGATCGTATTTGACTGGCCAGAGGCAAGACGAATCCTGGTGCCATCGGGCATTTCAACGAAGACATCTGTCGCCTTTGCTTGCACGCCCTGCGCACGAAGCGCCATGCGACTCAGGGTTGCCTTATCGAGGTGCGTATTTCGCCAATCTTCTGCCTTGGCTGCGAACTGCTCGGCACTGAGGTGGGGATCGAACAGCGCCGCAAACTCTCGGTCCAGGTAATTGACGGGAGCGGACGAAGTTACGGAGTGGCCAGGCGGCTGATGCTTGTGCATGATCCCAAGGCGCAGGAATTGATTGCGCATCAGATCGTCTCGGATGCCCTCGCGACTGTTGTCCTCATACCAGCGCCTCCCATCCGGACGAAAAGTGGGCTTCTTGGCATTCGCAGCCCACGCCTCACGATCTTCCCTGATTGTTTTGGATGCTTGCTCGTCGGTGAACCGGTAGATGTAGGATGGGCGAAGGTAACGGTCATTGCCCTCCACAAATCCACCGTAGAGGAATACGAACACTACGCGGCTCGCCATCGGGCCAACGAGAATATTTCGGTCGGGGAACGACTCTGGAAAAATAACCCCGAGGCGCCTCGAAATCTCTTCCAGGTCAATCAATGGATATAGATCCGCACTCATTGCAGTGACCCCATACTCATGCCTTAACGCCTTCCAGCCGATCGAAAGCAACGTAGCCCAAGCGAGCGGCTACGATCTCGTCCGTTTCGTCTAGCGTCATGCCTTCCCGGCACTTCTTGCCGATATCGATCAGAATGTCCTGCGCCGGCAGAGGCAGTTTCCGTAGTTCAGCGGCATTCACCTGCGTGCTACCGGAAACTGATCGAATGTGGCGATCCACAAGACTGCTCGACAAATAGGCGGCCAGCCCCCTGGCCTCATCCTTTGAAAGGGTGCCGCCAGGTCGATAGATATAGTTCAGATGGTTCTCAAGCCCGAGAACCTTTCCCGGCAGGCTTCCAAGGTAGGGCGCTGCCGTAATGCGACGCTGATCCTCCTTCGGGCTGAAGCGGCGCATGAGAACCATTGGTTCATTTCGGACGAGCATCCACGCGGACGATGAGCTTGCGTTGATGTACTCACGCTTCTTTTGGAGTGGCCACTTAACGGCCATTGTTTGTACGTGCTGCATCCAAAGAAGGGGGACGGTTTCGGTACCTTTCTTTACTCTGATATGTCGCTCAGCACGGAATGCAACGACCGGACCAGTCGAGACCTTTAGCCCGTATGTGCCAAGGGTCGATGCCCATTGCTCCATCGGGTCTGCCTGGGCACCACCATCCAGCGGCAGCGTAATCATTCGTTGCTCATCGGCACCGATGACGCTCGAAATGGGAAGGGAGCACAGCTTCGAATCGCCGATGTCGCCGACCCCATTACTTGCACTCAAGATCACTTGAGCGGCCTGCTGGGCGTGAGGTGATGCCCAAGTAATCATTGCCTCCTGCAGGACCTCATCGTCGTGAAAGTGCGCCTCTCGGGAGTCAAAGATGTGGATTGCATCGATGGCCAGCTTCGCCAGCAAGTGCCGGCGCACCGCCGCAAAATAAGCGCCATTGGTCCAACTGCGAGGAGTGATGAAGCACCAGCGACCCCCGGGTGCGGTTAGTGCCGCGCAGGCGGCCATAAATAGCCCATAGATGTTCGGCTGGCCGTATACGGCGTAAGGATGAGCCTTTGCGCGACTGTCGCCAGCACGAATCTTGAAGTACGGAGGGTTCGCGATGATTAAGTCAGCAACGGGTTGCTGCTGCACGGCAATGGTGGAAAGCAGGAAGTCTTCGTTCTTGATCGACACCGAGACCGACACTCCACGATCGTTTCCAGCTTCGCGCATCTTGCGTGCGAGAGCGTGGAGTGGCGGCACAAGCCGGTGGTCAAGTTCGAACAGCGTGACTTGGATACTGGAGGGTGGCTCCGAACGGTTGAGGAGTTCCTCGACAACGGCTGCGGCCAGAATGCCGGCGCCGGCCGCGGGCTCAAGGACTCGAACGGAATCGGCATCAATCCCAGAAGCGCAACGCTTTGCCATGTGCCTGGCAATGCCAACAGGGGTGAGGAACTGCCCGAGCTCCTTCTGTTCCTTCCGCGTTACCTTCGCGGTTGATGCCTTCCCGTGGCTAGCGGCGAAAGTGACGAGGTCCGTCTTCATCCCACACCCCATTCCGATGTTTATGGGGACTATAACGCGGGAGATTCCAACGCGCAATTCCGATTTAAGCCGTGCGTGACACTGGCCTTATGCACAGCCCTTCCAACACTGGAATCCGGATACCCAAAGTAATAGCCCTTCAGCCTCTGAAGATCCTCATCTTCCGCAGCCTCATGGCCAAAGAGCGCCGCGATGTTCTCTTCTGTGAAATCCATGACCAACTCTCCTGTGTGTTCTAACGTTCGAGTTCAGGCGGCCGCCCGTCAGGGCGGTCCGCCTGCAACGAGTAGTTGGGCGACAGCAACGCACACCGCAACCACGCTCTGTTTCTGCTTACAGCGCTCGGCCTCTTTGATTAGAGGCGGCGCCACCGTTGCCGACTCTACCAACAGTTAATGCGCCAGACGGCTGAAGCCTTATTAAGGGCAGCTAGGCGCCGCCCAACGGCGGAAAGAAGGCTCTTGCCCTTCCCGGCCTCACGGAGTGAGCCATGGACGCGCGCACTCACCCTTAATCAGGGAAATGCCCGTTATGACGCCCAACGTGTCTTCGCCCACAAAAAATAAGGGCGGCCCTAAGGCCGCCCCCGCGTGCTACCCGCACGTCGTCAAACGGGCCTGTTGGCGCAGGCCCGGAAAAGCTTCCGGTTGTTGATCCTTACCAGCTGAGGGCTCCGCCGGTCTGGTACTCGGTCACCCGCGTTTCGAAGAAGTTCTTCTCCTTGCGCAGGTCCATGATCTCGCTCATCCACGGGAACGGGTTCTGCGCGCCCGGGAACTGCTCTTTCAGGCCCAGCTGGGCGAGTCGGCGGTTGGCGATGAACTGGAGGTATTCCTCCATCATCGCCGCGTTCATGCCGAGCACGCCGCGCGGCATGGTGTCGCGCGCGTACTGGATTTCCAGCTCGGTGCCTTCCAGGATCATCTGGGTGGCCTTGTCCTGCATCTCGGCGTCCCACAGGTGCGGGTTCTCGAGCTTGATCTGGTTGATCATGTCGACGCCGAAGTTCACGTGCATGGACTCGTCGCGCAGGATGTACTGGAACTGCTCGGCGACGCCGGTCATCTTGTTGCGGCGGCCCATCGACAGGATCTGGGTGAAGCCGCAGTAGAAGAAGATGCCTTCCAGCACGCAGTAGAACGCGATCAGGTTCTGCAGCAGCTGCTTGTCGGTCTCCACGGTGCCGGTGGTGAATTCCGGGTTGGAGATCTCGCGCGTGTACTGGATGCCCCAGCTGGCCTTTTTGGCCACCGCCGGAACCTCGTGGTACATGTTGAAGATCTCGCCCTCGTCCATGCCCAGCGACTCGATGCAGTACTGGTAGGCGTGGGTGTGGATCGCCTCTTCGAACGACTGGCGCAGGATGTACTGGCGGCATTCCGGGTTGGTGATCAGCCGGTAGATGGCCAGCACGAGGTTGTTCGCCACCAGCGAGTCGGCGGTGGAGAAGAAGCCCAGCGAACGCTTGACGATGCGGCGCTCGTCCTCGGAGAGGCCTTCCGGCGTCTTCCACAGGCCGATGTCGGCGTTCATGTTCACTTCCTGCGGCATCCAGTGGTTGGCGCAGCCGTCCAGGTACTTCTGCCACGCCCAGTCGTACTTGAACGGTACGAGCTGGTTGAGGTCGGCGCGGCAGTTGATCATCCGCTTCTCGTCGACGGCGACGCGGTGCGCCTTGCCCTGCATCTCGGCGGCGCCTGCGCCGGCATCCATCTGCGCGACGGCCGCGCGTGCGCGGTCGATGGCGCTGCCGGTCGGCTGCGTCCACGGCTGTTTGGGCGCCGCCGGCTTCGGCGCGGCCGGTTTGGCGGCCGCGGGCTGGGCGGCGCTCAGGCCGGCGCGTTCAGGTGCTCGCTCTCCTGCAGCAGGAACTGCCGCTGCCGGTGCCGTTGCTGCTGGCGTTGCTGTTTGCGCAGCCGGAGGCGGCGCGAATGGACGCGCAGGGGCTTTTTCGTCGGCATGGAAGTCATCCCAGTTCAGCATGTGTCCCTCGTACTTCTTCTCGCTCATATCGCTTGGTTATCGGCATCCGTGCGGGCATATCGTCACTGGCAGGCTTCGCAGTCCGGGTTGTCCAGCGAACAGGCCTTGGGTACGTCGGCGGCCTTGGTCATCTCCGCCGGCGCTTCCTCCACCGTGCTCTTCACGCGGTTGAGGCGGTTGTCGTTGATGGTGGACTTCTCGGTCTGCGTCGCCGCGATGGCGCGCAGGTAATAGGTCGTCTTCAGGCCCAGCAGCCACGCCATCTTGTAGGTGATGTCGAGCTTCTTGCCGTTGGCCTGGTCGATGTACAGGTTCAGCGACTGCGCCTGGTCGATCCACTTCTGGCGGCGGCTCGCGGCCTCCACCAGCCAGCGCGGCTCGACTTCGAACGCGGTGCGGAACAGTTCCTTCAGGTCGTCCGGGATGCGGTCGATCTTCTGTACCGAGCCGTCGTAGTACTTCAGGTCGTTGACCATCACGTTGTCCCACAGGCCGCGGCTCTTCAGCTCGCGGACCAGGTACGGGTTCACCACGGTGAACTCGCCGGACAGGTTCGACTTCACGTACAGGTTCTGGAAGGTCGGTTCGATCGACTGGTTGACGCCGGTGATGTTGGAGATCGTCGCCGTCGGCGCGATCGCCATCACGTTGGAGTTGCGCATGCCGACGGTCTGCACGCGGGCGCGCAGCTTGTTCCAGTCCATCGTCTTGCTGCGGTCGACCTTGAGGTACTGCTCGCCGCGCTCGCGGGCGAGGATCTCGATGGAGTCGATCGGCAGGATGCCCTTGCTCCACAGCGAACCTTCATACGACTCGTACGCGCCGCGCTCTTCCGCCAGTTCGGTGGACGCCTGGATGGCGAAGTAGCTGATCGCCTCCATCGAGCGGTCGGCGAACTCCACGGCCTTGTCGGAGGCGTACGGGATGCGCTGGATGTGCAGCGCGTCCTGGAAGCCCATGATGCCCAGGCCCACCGGCCGGTGCTTCAGGTTGGACTTCCGGGCCTGCGGTACGGCGTAGTAGTTGATGTCGATCACGTTGTCGAGCATGCGCACGGCGGTGCGGACGGTCTTCTCGAGCTTCTTCAGGTCGAGGCCGCCTTCGGCCGTCACGTGGTTTTCCAGCGAGATCGAGCCGAGGTTGCACACGGCGATCTCGTCGTCGCTGGTGTTCAGCGTGATTTCCGTGCACAGGTTCGAGCTGTGGACCACGCCGCAGTGCTGCTGCGGGCTGCGCAGGTTGCACGGATCCTTGAAGGTGATCCACGGGTGGCCGGTTTCGAACAGCATCGACAGCATCTTGCGCCACAGGCCTTCGGCCTTGACGGTCTTGAACGGCTTGATCTTGCCTTCCGCCGCGAGTTTCTCGTACTCGGCGTACTTCTTCTCGAAGGCGGTGCCGGTGAGATCGTGCAGTTCCGGGCAGGTGGACGGCGAGAACAGCGTCCAGTCGGCGCCTTCCATCACGCGCTTCATGAACAGGTCCGGAATCCAGTTCGCGGTGTTCATGTCGTGCGTGCGGCGGCGGTCGTCGCCGGTGTTCTTGCGCAGCTCGAGGAATTCCTCGATGTCCAGGTGCCAGGTTTCCAGGTAGGCGCAGACGGCGCCCTTGCGCTTGCCGCCCTGGTTCACCGCCACCGCGGTGTCGTTGGCGACCTTCAGGAACGGAACCACGCCCTGCGACTTGCCGTTGGTGCCCTTGATGTAGGCGCCCAGCGAACGCACGCGGGTCCAGTCGTTGCCCAGGCCGCCGGCCCACTTCGACAGCATCGCGTTGTCGCGGATGGCGCTGTAGATGCCGAACAGGTCGTCCGGCACCGTGGTGAGGTAGCAGGACGAGAGCTGCGAGAACAGCGTGCCGGCGTTGAACAGCGTCGGCGTCGACGACATGTAGTCGAAGCTCGACAGCAGGTTGTAGAACTCGATGGCGCGCTCTTCGCGGTTCTTCTCGCGCAGCGCCAGGCCCATGGCCACGCGCATGTAGAAGATCTGCGGCAGTTCGAAGCGCACTTCGTTGCTGTGGATGAAGTAGCGGTCGTACAGCGTCTGCAGGCCGAGGTAGGTGAACTGCATGTCGCGCTCGGGCTTGAGCGCGGCGGCCAGGCGCGGCAGGTCGAATTCGGCCAGCTCCGGCGCCACCAGTTCCAGCTTGATGCCGCGGGCGATGTAGAGCGGGAACGCTTCCGGGTAGTAGCGCGTCATGTCGGCCTGCGTCGCGCGCTGGGCCACGCCGAGGAAGCCGAGGGCTTCGCTGCGCAGGTGATCCATCAGCAGGCGGGCGGTGACGAACGAATAGTTCGGATCCTGTTCGATCAGCGTGCGGGCGGTGATCACCATGGAGGTGTTCAGGTCGTCCTCGGTGACGCCGTCGTACAGGTTCTTGATCGTTTCGTTGAGGATCTTCTGCGCGTCGACTTCATCGAGGCCGGCGCAGGCTTCGGCGATCACCGTCTCGATGCGGTTCATGTCCAGCGGTGCGCGCGTGCCGTCGGCCAGCGTGACCTGGATGTCGACCTTCTGCTGCGCGCGCGGGCGGTTGGCCTGTTCCTGCGCACGCTTCTGGGCCTGGCCTTCGCGGTACAGCACGTAGGCGCGGGCGATCTTCTGTTCGCCGCCGCGCATCAGGGCCAGTTCGACCTGGTCCTGGATTTCCTCGATGTGCAGCGTGCCGCCGGACGGCAGGCGGCGCTTGAAGGTGGTGACCACCTGCTCGGTCAGCCGGGCCACGGTGTCGTGGATGCGGCTGGACGCGGCGGCGGTGCCGCCTTCCACGGCCAGGAAGGCCTTGGTCATGGCGACCGCGATCTTGTCGGCGTCGAACGGCACCACGGTGCCGTTGCGCTTGATGATGCGCAGCTGGCCCGGGGCCGTGGCGCTGATGGTGCTGGCGGCCGTGGCCGGGCGCGGTGCCGCCGGCTGGGCGGTGCTGTCGGTGCCGAGTTCCGTGTGCATGGTGTTCCCCGCGAAATGCCTGTCTGTATGTCCCTGGATGGAGCCTGTTCTTGCCGGCCGGTCGCCCTGACCGGCCTGTCAACGCACCCCGGAACGGCCAACGGCCAACGGCGACGGCGGGCGTCGCAGGTCGGCGGCTCGGTCGTAATCCGGAAAAACCTCAAGGGAGCAGCGCAGATCGCCCGGTGCCTGATATCCACAACCGCCGGCCGCCCTGGTCCATCCCGTGACAACACAAGATGTAGTGGCGACGTCCTGGCGGCTATGCATGCCCGTTGCGCTCCCTGGTACCGTCATGAACCCCGTTTCCGGGGGCCCCGCGGCCGCATGTCATTGTTTTTCTGCGCTGGTCCCCGCATCGCCCGATACCCAATATCTTGGGGATGCTTGATGCGAGGACCACAAGATAGACCCGCAAAAACCGCATTGCAAGCGATCAAGCCGGTGCGTGGCCTGTGGATAGTCTGGGGGAAAACGGGGGGTTGTCCCGAGGTTGGCGATCACTCACCCCGGACCGCCTTTGCGGCAGATGCGTACCACAATATCTTGTGTCTTGTCCGACAGACCCCGGGGCGACTTACAGAACCGATACCGGGCCGCGGCTCCACTCTTTTATGATTCCGCGGCCCGCCTTATTCCTTCCCATGGTTCCCGCCTGCACGATGCAACCCGCCGAAACCCGCCCGCGTGTACTGATCGTCGAGGACGACGAACGACTGGCCGCCCTGACCCGCGACTACCTGTCGGCCAACGGGCTGGCGGTGTCGGTGGTCAACGACGGCCTGACTGCCATCCAGCGCATCCGCGAGGACAACCCCGACCTGGTCGTGCTGGACCTCATGCTGCCGGGTGCCGACGGCCTGGCCGTCTGCCGCGAGGTGCGCGGCACCTTCCGCAACCCGATCCTGATGCTCACCGCCCGCACCGACGACATGGACCAGGTGCTGGGCCTGGAAATGGGCGCCGACGACTACGTACCCAAGCCGGTGAAGCCGCGGGTGCTGCTGGCGCGCATCCGCGCCCTGCTGCGCCGGGTGGACAGCGAGGGCGGCGAGGGGGCGGCGCCGTCCGCTGCCCGCCGGCTGGAGTTCGGCAACCTGGTGATCGACGATTCGGCGCGCGCGGTGCTGCTCGACGGCGCGCCGGTGGACCTGACCAGCGCCGAGTACGACCTGCTGTGGCTGCTGGCCTCCAGCGCCGGGAAAATCCTCTCGCGCGAGGAGATCTTCGAGCGCCTGCGCGGCATTCCCTACGACGGCCAGGACCGTTCCATCGACGTGCGCATCTCGCGCATCCGGCCGAAGATCGGCGACGACCCGGACAACCCGCGCCGCATCAAGACCGTGCGCAGCAAGGGTTACCTGTTCGTGCGCGACGCCCTGGCCTGACGCCCCGCCATGACGTCCATATTCCTGCGCATCTACGGCGGCATGCTGGTGGCCATGCTGCTGGTGGCGGCCATGGCGTGGGGCGTGGTGACCGCGGTCAACGGTTACCGCGAAAGCGCCTACAACGAGGAAATGCTGGTCGGCACGTTCTGGGCCATCGCCAACAGCACCGGCCGTTTCCACGGCGAGGAGCGTACCCGCTGGCTGCAACTGGTGTCGGCGATCAGCGGCCTCAAGCTGGAGCTGCGCGACGAGAGTGCGATGGCGTTCAGCGACCAGGAACGTGCACGCCTGCACGAAGGGCGGGTGCTGCTGCGCATCATCGACAAGAGCGAGCCGGCCGACGTGTTCATGAAGCTGCCGGCCGAGCCGATGTACGTGACGGCCAAGATCACCACCATTTCCGAGCAGCAGTGGCGGGCGACGGTGGTGCTGGTGATCGACGAGCTGGGCCGGCACCCGCGCGGGCAGTGGGACCAGGTGACGGCCAACATCCGCGCGCATTTCGGCTACCCGGTCTCGCGCATCCCGCTGGCCGATGTCCGCCTCGACAAGGATCAGTTCGACCGGTTGCGCAGGAAGGAAGTGGTGATCACGCTGTCGGACAGCTCCGCCGGTGCCGGCGGCATCCACGTTTACGCGATGATCGGCGATACCGGCGAGGTGCTGCTGCTCGGTCCGATCCGCCAGCTCGACCTGCGGCCGTGGTCATTGCTGGCGCCGCTGGGCGTCGTCGCGCTGCTGCTGATGGGCCTGGCGGCCTACGTGCTGGTGCGGCCGCTGGAGCGGCGGCTGAAGAAACTCGAATCGGCAGTACAGCAGGTGGCGCGCGGCAATCTCGCCGTGCGCGCGGAAGTGAAGGGCGGCGATGCCGTCGGCCAGCTGGCGGCCAGCTTCAACGGCATGACCGAACACATCGCGCGGCTGATCGACTCGCAGCGCGAAATGACGCGCGCGGTTTCGCACGAACTGCGCACGCCGGTGGCGCGCATCCGCTTCGGCCTGGAAATGGTTGCCGATATCGCGCAGCCGGAAGAACGGCGCAGTCGCATCGCGGCCATCGACCAGGACATCGACCAGCTCGATGCGCTGATCGACGAGATCCTCACCTACGCGCGGCTGGAAGAAGGCATGCCGGCCATCAGCTGGGACGCCGTGGGACTGGATGCACTGGCGGCGCAGGTGCAGCGCGAGCTGCAGCCGATTGCCGGCCCGCTGGTCATCGACGTGAACGTGGTGCCGGGCCTGGTGGCCGACGGCGAGGAACGTTACCTGCACCGCGTGTTGCAGAATCTGGTCGCCAATGCGATCCGCTATGCGCGCGGCCGCATCGTCATCCATGTGCTGGCGCAGGGGCCGGACATCGAACTGGTGGTGGAGGACGACGGCCCCGGCGTGCCGGAAGCGGACCGCGAGCGGGTGTTCAAGCCGTTCGCCCGGCTGGACGACAGCCGGCACCGGGCGTCCGGCGGCTACGGGCTGGGGCTGTCGATCGTGCAGCGGATTGCCGAGTGGCACGGCGGCCGGGTCTGGGTGGACCGGGCGGCGATCGGCGGCGCGGCCTTCCACATGCGCTGGCCGCAGCATCGGCTGCAGTCCCATGTGCTGGCCCGGGACGCCTGAGCCGGGGTTACACGAGTTAACAGGAGACCGACAGGGCGCCTACAGACCCCGCCGGGGCCGGCACCGATACTGGCAGCGTGATACAGGGGCAGCTTGACGGTCATCAAGCACTACGTTTCACGCTTCTTCTCCGAAGGTCTACCGCTACACACCTCAAGGCCGGCTGCAAAGCCGGCCTTTTTCTTTTCCGCCGCCGGCTCAGGCGGCGGACTGCTGCGGCCGGTCCTGCCGGGCGTCCAGCCAGCGGGCGAGGGCGGCCTGCCCCTGCGCATCCAGATACATGCCGAGCTTGCTGCGCCGCCAGAGGATGTCGGCGCTGTCGACGGCCCACTCGGTGTCGCACAGGAATTCCGCCTCGCGGGCGTACAGGTCGTGGCCGAAGCATTCGCCCAGCGCCGCCAGCGAGCGGGCGTTGCCGATCAGCTCGCGCGTGCGGCAACCGTAGGCGGCGGTCCAGCGTGCGGCCAGCGCCGGCGGCAGCCAGGGGAATTCGGCGGTCAGTGCCGCCGCCCAGCCGGCAGGCGTCGCGCCGCCCAGGTCGCCGCCGGGCAGCACGTCCGGCGGCAGCGCGGTGGCGGTCGGGAAGAACGGCGCCAGCCGCGCCATGGCCGACAGTGCCAGCCGGCGGTAGGTGGTGAGCTTGCCGCCGAACACGGTGAGCAGCGGTGCCCCGGCGGCCGTCGACAGCGACAGCGTGTAGTCGCGGGTGACGGCGGCCGGATCTCCGGATTCGTCGTCGCACAGCGGACGCACGCCGCTCCACGTGGACAGGATGTCGGCACGGCTGATGTTGCGCCGCAGGTGGCGGTTCGCGACGTCGATCAGGTAGTCGGTTTCCTCGTCGGTGATCCGCACGTCCGACGGATTGCCGGTGTACTCGCGGTCGGTGGTGCCGATCACCGTGAAATCCAGCCACGGAATCACGAACACGATGCGGCGGTCGGCGTTCTGCACGATGAACGCGCGCGGATCGTCGTGCAGGCGCGGCAGCACGATGTGGCTGCCCTGTACCAGTCGCACCTGGTACGGCGACGGCTGCTGCGCGGCCTGTTCGAGGAACTGCTGCGCCCAGGGGCCGGCGGCGTTCACCAGGGCCCGCGCTTCCACCGCGTACTCGCCGTCCGGGCCGCGCAGCTGCAGCTGCCAGCGGTCGCCGGTCGCCGTGGCCTGTTCGCAGCGGGTGCGGTTGACGACGTCGGCGCCGTGCCGGCGCGCCGCCAGCAGGTTGGCGATCACCAGCCGTGCGTCGTCGACGGTGCAGTCGGAGTATTCGAAGGCGGTGCGGAATTCGTCGCGCAGTGCCGCGCGCAGGGTCGGCTCCGCGTCGACCTGCATGCCGCGCGAGGCCGGCAGCGTGGTGCGCTTGCCGAGATGGTCGTAGAGGAACAGGCCGCAGCGGATCATCCACGCCGGGCGCAGGTGCGGTGCGTGCGGCATCACGAAACGCTGCGGGCGCACCAGGTGCGGCGCCATGTGCAGCAGCACCTCGCGCTCGGCGAGCGCTTCGCGCACCAGGCGGAACTCGTAATGCTCCAGATAGCGCAGCCCGCCGTGCACCAGCTTGCTGGAGGCGCTGGACGTGGCGGCAGCGAAGTCGGCCTGCTCGCAGAGGAAGACCTTCAGGCCGCGGCGGGCGGCGTCGGCGGCAATGCCGGCACCGTTGATGCCGCCGCCGACGATGGCGAGGTCGTAGGAGAGGGGCCGGGGGGCAACGGGGTGGGTCATGTGACGTTTCGGGCCGTTTCTGGAGTGCCGGAAAGTCTAATTCGAACATTAAATGTTCGTAAACGAAAATACATGACCAAGGGGTTTTCGGACTATGACGCTCCGGGTTCGGAATGGTTAAATTGCCGCCGGCAACAGCCGGCCGGGGGTCAGTCGCCGCTGTCGGGCAGGTCCCGGCCGGCAATGACCAGCCGCCGCCGGGCCCGGGCCAGGACCTCGACGATGGAGGCCGGCGGGTCGGTGTCGGTGAACAGGCTGTGCACGTCGTCCAGGCTGCCGAGCCGGATCATCGCCTTGCGGCCGAACTTGGAGTGGTCGGCGGCGAGATAGACCCGGCGGGCGTTGGCGATCATGGCCTGCGAGACGCGCACTTCGTGGTAGTCGAAATCCAGCAGCGTGCCGTCCTCGTCGATGCCGCTGGTGCCGACCAGCGCGAAGTCGACCTTGAACTGGCCGACCAGGTCCAGCGTCGCCTCGCCGATGATGCCGCCGTCGCTGGAGCGCACCTGGCCGCCGGCGATGATCACTTCGAAGTCCTCGCGCGGGCCGAGGGTGTTGGCGACGTGCAGGTTGTTGGTGATCACCTTCAGGCCGCGGCGCGTCGCCAGCAGGGCGTGCGCGATGGCATCGTTGGTGGTGCCGATGTTGATGAACAGCGAAGCGTGGTCGGGAATGTGATTGGCCACCGCTTCGGCGATGCGACGCTTTTCATCGGCGTTCTGCACCTGCCGCTGCTGGTATGCCGTATTGGCGGTGCTGCTGCCGAGCGAGCCGGCACCGCCGTGGTAGCGTCGCAGCAGCGCCTGCTCGTGCAGGACGTTGAGGTCGCGGCGGACGGTTTGCGGCGTGACGCCGAACGCCTGGGCCAGCTCCTCGATGGTGGCGAAGCCCTGGCGGTTGACCAGGTCGAGGATTTTTTCGTGACGCGATTGCTGGGCCATGGGTCGTCGTCTGCGGTGTGGGAAGCGGGCCTATTATTGCGGCCCGTGCGGCAAAAGAAACAGCCGGCCGGCGGCGGTACGGCAAAAGGCCGGCAGTGCCGGACGACAACAACACAGGGAGATCCGCCATGAGTCGCTATCTGCTGGCCATCGATCAGGGCACCACCAGCTCGCGTGCCATCGTGTTCGATGCGCGCGGCGCGCGGGTCGCCACCGGCCAGCAGGAATTCGCCCAGCACTATCCGCACGACGGCTGGGTGGAACACGATCCGGAAGAAATCTGGTCGTCGGTGCTCGCCGTCTGCCGCGAGGCGATCGAGCGCGCCGGCATCGCCGCCCGCGACATTGCCGGCATCGGCATCACCAACCAGCGGGAAACCACCGTGGTCTGGGAGCGTGCCACCGGCGTGCCGGTGTACAACGCCATCGTCTGGCAGGATCGCCGCACCGCCGGCGAGTGCGAGAAACTGCGCGCGGCCGGCCACGAGCCGCTGGTCAGCCGCAAGACCGGTCTGCTGCTCGATCCGTATTTCTCCGCCACCAAGATCGCCTGGATCCTCGACCGGGTGCCCGGCGCGCGTGAACGCGCCGAACGCGGCGAGCTGGCCTTCGGTACCATCGACACCTTTTTGCTGTGGCGGCTCACCGGCGGCGCTTCGCACCTCACCGACGCCACCAACGCATCGCGCACCATGCTGTTCGACATCCACGCCCAGCAATGGGACGACGAACTGCTGCGCCTGTTGCGCGTGCCGCGCGCGATCCTGCCGGAGGTGCGCGACTGCACCAGCGAATTCGGCCACACGCTGCCGGCGCTGCTGGGGGGGGAAATCCCGGTGCGCGGCATGGCCGGCGACCAGCAGGCGGCGCTGATCGGCCAGAGCTGTTTCGAGCCGGGCATGGTGAAGAGCACCTACGGCACCGGCTGCTTCCTGGTGATGAATACCGGCGACAAGGTGGTGCAGTCGAAGAACCGTCTGCTGTCGACCGTGGGTTATCGCCTCGACGGGAAAACGACCTACGCGCTCGAGGGCTCGATCTTCGTCGCCGGCGCCACCGTGCAGTGGCTGCGCGACGGCCTGCGGCTGGTGAAGAGCGCGTCGGAAACCGAAGCGCTGGCGCGTGACACCGGCGACGCCGGCGGCGTCTATTTCGTGCCGGCGTTCACCGGCCTGGGCGCGCCGTACTGGGATCCGCACGCGCGTGGTGCAATCTTCGGCCTGAGCCGCGACACCGGCATCGGGCAGATCGTGGTCGCCGGCCTGCAGTCGGTCTGCTACCAGACCGCCGACCTGATGGAAGCGATGGTCAGCGATGGTGCGCAGAAGCCGCGCGCGCTGCGGGTGGACGGCGGCATGGTGGTCAACAACTGGCTGGTGCAGTTCCTGGCCGACATCCTTGCCGTCGAGGTCGACCGGCCGGTGGTGACGGAGACCACCGCCCTGGGCGCGGCCTACCTGGCCGGCCTGCAGGCCGGGCTGTTCGCCTCGCCGCAGGAGATCGCCCGCTTCTGGCAGTGCGAGCGCCGTTTCCTGCCGCATATGGACGAAAGCCGCCGGGTTTCCCTCTACCAGGGCTGGCTGGACGCCGTGAAACGGGTCCGTTCCCAGGGCTGACCGGGGTCCGGGGCCTCCCGGACCGCCGTTCGGCGGCCGGAAAGTGGCCTTGGTCACCCTTGAATTGAGAAGGGCCTCACATTTTTGTCTTAAGCCGCATATATTTCGCTCATACGAAAGTATGAGTCGAGGTCAGTTACGTATCCGCCCGGTCTTACGGCAGAAGTGTCCGGCCGGACGTATACCAGGACCCCGGCGGTCGTTAATCTGTCGCGTTTTCATGGCATGCCCCGGATCAGGGCATGCCCGCGGTGCCTAACAGGGGGGTGAGGCCCATGACGGGTCTGGCGATAACGCCCAGGGAAGACGAAGAGCAGCGCCAGCACATCCGCCGGGTCGTCCGGGCGGGCGTCGTCGGCAGCATTGCGCACCTCATCCTGTTGTTCCTGACCCACGAACTCGGCTTCTTCCGCGGCGAGTTCTCGGCACTGGTCGCGCTGGTCCTCTTCCAGGCGTCCGGCTATCTCCTGTTCTTCGTCTACATGCGCAGCGGCCGCAACCGGACGCACACCGATCCGTCCATGACCATGCCGCTGCTGGTCTGGGCGACCACCGCCATCCTCGTCTCCGCGTATTTCGTCGACCAGGTCCGCCTGTGCGTGATGATCATGTTCTTCGTGTTCATGGTCGAAGGCGCCTTCCGCCTGCGCCTGCTCGATTTCGCCCTGCTTTCCGTCTATTGCGCCGCCGGTTACCTGGCCATCCTGTTCGTGGTGAAGGAGCAGTACCCGGAGAACATCGACCGCACGGCCGAACTGATCCAGTGGGCCGCCTTTGCCCTGCTGACCACCGGTTTTGCGGTGATGACCGGCGAGATCAGCGACATCCGGCAGCAGCTCGAACGCCGCAAGAAACAGAACGAGACCGCCAAGGCGCGGATGGAAGAACTGGCGATCAAGGACGAGCTGACCCAGCTGTTCAACCGCCGCCATGCCATGGAGCTGCTGCGCCACCACAAGGGCCTGGCCGATCGCGGTGCCTATCACTTCGCCGTCTGCTACGTGGACCTCGACCACTTCAAGCAGATCAACGACAACTACGGCCACCATGTCGGCGACCTGGTGCTCAAGCGCTTTGCCCAGGCGGCCATGGCGACGGTGTCCGGGGTCGACCACGTGGCCCGGCTCGGCGGCGAGGAGTTCGTGGTCATTCTGGTGAAGACCGATCCCGAGGCGGCCCGGCTGGCATCCGAGCGCGTGCGGCAGGCCGTGGCCGACATCGACTTCTCCGACGTTTCCGCCCGTCTGCATGTGACGGCGTCGGTGGGCCTGACCATGTATCGTCCGCCGGAAAAGCCGGAGTCCCTGCTGTCGCGGGCGGACGAGGCGCTGTATGCGTCCAAGCAGGGCGGAAGGAACCGCGTCACCGTCATATAAGGAATCCCGGGTGTGAACGTCGAAGCGCGCCATCGCGAGGAAGATCGCCGGACCTGGTTCCGGCATGCGGTTTTTGCCTCGGCCGGGATGCTGGTGCTGACGCTGATCGCCTTCGGCT
Organism: Pseudomonadota bacterium; assembly: GCA_049323295.1. GTDB lineage: Bacteria > Pseudomonadota > Gammaproteobacteria > Pseudomonadales > JADFDG01 > JADFDG01. The sequence continues at coordinate 122,152 of JBMOON010000047.1, read as the reverse complement.
ACCTGCTCGGCGACTACTTCCGCACCAGCTGGCTGCAGTTCGTGCTGATCTTCGGCCTGGCCTGGCTGGGCCAGGGCCTGCTGATGTGGCTGATCGGCAGCGGCCGCAGCGAGCGCTTCCGCGATCCGGCGCTCACCGCGTCACTGATGATCTGGGCCACGCTGTTCATCCTCGTCGCCGCCTACTACGTCGATGTCGGCGAACTGGCCGGCGGCACGCGCCTGTCGATCATGATGATGTTCTTCGGCGTGCTCCTGCTGGGTTCTTTCCGGCTCGCCAAGCGCTGGTTCTACCTGATTTCCGGCGCTACCAATTTCGGTTACGCCTACGTTCTTTACCTGGCCTTCACCGATCCGGAGATTTCCAAGGGCGTCACCGAGTCGGTGGAACTCGTGCAGATCCTCATGTTCGTGTTCCTGACCACGATCTTCGCCCGTACCGGCGCCGAGATTGCCGCCCTGCAGCTGCGCCTGCACGACGAGAACGCGGCGCTGGAAGCCAACACGGCCCGCATCCGCGACCTGGCGATCCGTGACGAGCTGACCCAGCTGTTCAACCGCCGGCACGTGATGGAAGTGCTGCGCGAGCAGAAGATGCTGGCCGATTCCGGCGGTTATTCCTTCGTCATCGGCTACATCGATCTCGACCATTTCAAGCGGGTGAACGACACCTACGGTCACGGGGTCGGCGACATCGTGCTCAAGCGTTTTGCCGACATCCTGCGTCACTCGCTGCGCGAGGTGGACTATGCCGGCCGGCTGGGCGGCGAGGAATTCGTCATCATCCTGACGCGCACGAAGCTGACCGATGCGCTGGTGGTCACCGAGCGCATCCGCAAGGCGATTGAGACGGCGGATTTCTCCGACGTGCAGCCCGGGCTCAAGGTCACCACCTCGATCGGCGTCACGGCCTATGCGCCGCCGGAGACGCTGGAAGACGTGCTCGGCCGTGCCGACGGTTACCTCTACCAGTCGAAGCAGAACGGTCGCAACCGCGTCACCAGCGGCGAGGGCGGCGTCAGCAAGGTGTCGCGCGCCTGACCGGGCAGCTCCGGAACGACGGAAACGCAGGCAACAAAAAAGCGGGCACCTGGCCCGCTTTTTCGTTTCCGTCGCCGTATTACAGCTTGGCGGCGTTCTCTTTCAGGTACTTGGCGACGCCTTCCGGCGACGCGTTCATGCCCTTGTCGCCTTTCTTCCAGCCGGCCGGGCAGACTTCGCCGTGCTCTTCGGTGAAGTGCAGCGCGTCGACCAGACGGAGCAGCTCGTCCATGTTCCGGCCCAGCGGCAGGTCGTTGACGATCTGCGAACGGACGACGCCGTTCTTGTCGATCAGGAACGCGCCGCGGAAGGCGACGCCGCCGGCCGCTTCAACGTCGTAGGCGCGGCAGATGTCGTGCGTGATGTCGGCCACCAGCGTGTACTTGACCGGGCCGATGCCGCCCTGGTCGACCGGGGTGTTGCGCCAGGCATTGTGGGTGAAGTGCGAGTCGATCGAGACGCCGACGACTTCGACGTTGCGCGACTTGAATTCCGGGATGCGGTGATCGAGGGCGATCAGCTCGGACGGGCAGACGAAGGTGAAGTCGAGCGGGTAGAAGAACACCAGCGCGTACTTGCCCTTGGTGGCCTGCGAGAAGGTATAGGAATCGACGATCTTGCCGTCGCCGAGTACGGCGGCAGCGGTGAAGTCGGGAGCTTTCTTGCCTACGAGGACGCCCATGTCGTTACTCCGTGGTTGATGGTTCGCGGGGGTTTTGTTCAGCCGGCAGCGTCGGCAGGTTTGCCGGCGCCCTTGAGGATGTTGGCCAGCTCGCCGCTGGCCGACAGTTCGGTGACGATGTCGCAGCCGCCGACCAGTTCGCCCTTCACCCACAGCTGCGGGAAGGTCGGCCAGTTGGCGTATTTCGGCAGGTTGGCCCGGATTTCCGGCGCTTCGAGGATGTTCACGTAGGCGAAGGGTTCGCCGACGGCCATCACCGCCTGCACCGCGCGGGCGGAGAAACCGCACTGCGGGAACTGCGGCGTGCCCTTCATGTAGAGGATGACCGGGTTGTCGCGGATCTGCTGTTCGATGACCTGCATGATGTCCATGGATCAGGACCTGGGATGCGGAAAACGGGGACGCATTCTAGCAAGCGGGGCCTGCCCCGGGGGAACGCAGCGCACGGCCCCGGCGTCCCCGGCCCGGCGACCGGGGTGCCGCCGGCGGGTACGGGCGGTCCGCCCGCGGTTTGCGCCACCCCCGGCGGGCCGATATGATCGATGTCCCCCGGCAGCCTTGGCTGCCGTTTTTCTTTTTTGGGCTTTTTGCAGGAGGCGGCATCTGAGCCGCCCGGGACGAGTAGGGATGGCCGGTGAGCACCTGATGCCCACCTATGCGCGGCAGGCGGTCGGTTTCGTGCGTGGCGAAGGCGCCTGGCTGGTCGACGAGGACGGCAAGCGTTACCTCGATGCGGTTGCCGGGGTGGCGGTCTGCAACCTGGGGCATGCCCATCCGGCGGTCACGCGCGCCATCCAGCAGCAGGCCGCGACCGTGCTGCATACCTCCAATCTGTACCGCATTCCGCTCCAGGAGCAGGCGGCCGACGCCCTGTGCGCCGTCTCCGGCATGGAGAAGGTCTTCTTCTGCAATTCCGGCGCCGAAGCCAACGAGGCCGCGATCAAGCTGGCCCGGCTGTACGGCCACAAGAAGAAGGACATCGACAACCCGGCGATCGTCGTCATGGACGGCGCCTTCCACGGCCGTACGCTCGCCACGCTGACGGCGACCGGCAACCGCAAGGTGCAGGCCGGCTTCGAGCCGCTGGTGAGCGGTTTCGTGCGCGTGCCGTACAACGATCTGGACGCGGTGCGTCTGGTGGCGAAGAACCGCGACATCGTCGCCGTGCTGGTCGAGCCGGTGCAGGGCGAGGGCGGCGTGATCGTGCCGGATGCCGGTTATCTGGCGGGCCTGCGCGAAATCTGCAACACGCACGGCTGGCTGCTGATGCTGGACGAGATCCAGACCGGCAACGGCCGCACCGGCAAGTATTTTGCCTGCCAGCACACGGACGTCGTGCCCGACGTGATCACCACCGCCAAGGGCCTGGGCAACGGCGTGCCGGTCGGCGCCTGTCTGGCGCGCGGTGTGGCGGCGGAAATTTTCGCGCCGGGCAACCACGGCAGTACTTTCGGCGGCAATCCGCTGGCCTGCGCGGCCGCGCTCGCCGTGGTGCAGACGCTGCAGAAGGACGGCATCACGGCCCGCGTGCCGGCGCTGTCGAAGCGGCTGCTCGACGGTTTCCGCACGCAGCTGGCCGACGTACCCGGCGTGGTGCAGATCCGCGGCCTCGGGCTGATGATCGGCATCGAGCTGGAGCGGCCCTGCGGCGATCTGGTCGCGCGTGCGCGCAATGCCGGCCTGCTGATCAACGTGACGGCGGACAAGACCATCCGCCTGCTGCCGCCGCTGGTGCTGACCGATGCCGATGCCGACCTGCTGGTGGCGAAACTGTCGGCACTGGTCGGTGAATTCCTTGCCGAGCCGGTTGCGGCCTGATTCCGGAGTCCTGGCCATGGCCGTCCGTCATTTCCTGACCCTGCTCGATCTTTCGCCGGACGAGCTGCGGGCGCTGATCGCGCGTGCCATCCAGTTGAAGGAGATGCACCGTCTCGGCGACACCTACGAGCCGCTGAAGAACCGCGTGCTGGGCATGATCTTCGAGAAATCGTCGACCCGGACCCGCGTTTCCTTCGAGTCGGCGATGATCCAGTTCGGCGGCGGTTCGATCTTCCTCTCGCCGCGCGATACCCAGCTCGGGCGCGGCGAGCCGATCGAAGACAGTGCGCGCGTGCTGTCGCGCATGGTCGACGTGGTGATGATCCGCACCTTCGGGCACGACAAGGTCGAGGCTTTCGCGAAACATTCGCAGGTGCCGGTGATCAATGCATTGACCGACGATCACCATCCCTGCCAGCTGCTGGCGGACATCCAGACCTTCGTCGAGCACCGCGGCAGCATCCAGGGCAAGACGGTGGCCTGGATCGGCGACGGCAACAACATGTGCAATTCGTTCATCCATGCCGCGGCGCAGTTCGATTTCCATCTGAACGTGGCCTGCCCGTCGGGCTTCGAGCCGAATGCGGAACTGCTGAAGCAGTACGCAAGCCGGATCACCCTCGGCCACGATCCGAAGGCGGCGGTGAAGGGCGCGCATCTGGTGGTGACCGACGTCTGGGCCAGCATGGGCCAGGAAGACGAGCAGGAAGCGCGCGCCGCGAAGTTCTTCGCGTTCCAGGTCAGCCCGGCGCTGATGGACATGGCGGCGAAGGACGCGCTGTTCATGCACTGTCTGCCGGCGCACCGCGGCGAGGAAGTCAGCGAGGACATGCTCGACGATCCGCGTTCGGTCGTCTGGGACGAAGCGGAAAACCGCCTGCACGCGCAGAAAGCGCTGCTCGAATTCCTGCTCGTCCGTCGCTGAGGCTGCGCCTCAGCCCTGCCGCCGGCTGTCTCGGATGAGGTGTTACATCCCTCACTCATCGTTCGGGATATCCACGCCTCACCCGGCCGCGCCGGTACAGTGACTCAGTTGGTCGGCGGCCAGCCGCCCAGAACCTTCCACTTGTTGACGATCGCGCAGAACAGCTCGGCGGTGCGCTCGGCATCGTAGGCGGCGCTGTGCGCATGTTCGTTGTCGAACGGAATGCCCATCGCCTCGCAGGCGCGGGCCAGCACGGTCTGGCCGCAGGCAAGCCCGGCCAGACTCACCGTGTCGAAACAGCTGAACGGATGGAACGGATCGCGCTTGTTGTTGCAGCGCTCGACCGCCGCGCGCAGGAAGTTCAGGTCGAACACCGCATTGTGGCCGACCAGGATCGCGCGCTTGCAGTCCTCCTCGCGTACCCGCTTGCGCACGTGCTGGAAGATCTGCAGGACCGCCTCGCCTTCCGGCACCGCGTTGCGTGCCGGATCGGCGGGATCGATGCCGGTGAAGGCCAGTGCCGAAGGTTCGAGGTTGGCGCCGGGGAAGGGGTGTACCGCAAAGGCCAGCACCGGCTCCGGTACCAGCAGTCCGGATTCGCCCATCCGCAGGGTCACCGCGGCGATTTCCAGCAGGGCGTCCTTCCGGTGGTCGAAACCGCCGGTCTCGACGTCGACGATCACCGGCAGGAAACCGCGGAAACGCTCGCCGAGCGGGCGGGGCGGGGTGGGCGTCGGTTCGGAGGACATGGGCGGCCGGCGTGCGGGATGGCCGCGCATTGTAGCCGGGCTGCCCGCGACGCACCGGCCGGGACCGCCGCCGCGGCGAATTTCCGTCCGGGGGCGTCTCCGTGCCTGCCGGACCGCCGGTAGAATACGCCCCCGCCGCGAACCACCCCCTTTCCGGGAGAAACCGATGTCGTCCATCAAGAAAGTCGTGCTCGCCTACTCGGGCGGCCTCGATACCTCGATCATCCTCAAGTGGCTGCAGGAGCAGTACGGCTGCGAGGTCGTCACCTTCACCGCCGACATCGGCCAGGGCGAGGAGCTCGAGCCGGCGCGCGCGAAAGCCACGGCGATGGGCGTGAAGAAAATCTACATCGACGACCTGCGCGAAGAATTCGTGCGCGACTTCGTGTTCCCGATGTTCCGCGCCAACACGATCTACGAAGGCGAATACCTGCTGGGCACCTCGATCGCGCGTCCGCTGATCGCCAAGCGTCTGGTGGAAATCGCCAACGAAACCGGCGCCGACGCCATTTCGCACGGTGCCACCGGCAAGGGCAACGACCAGGTGCGTTTCGAGCTCGGCGCCTACGCGCTGAAGCCGGGAATCAAGGTCATTGCGCCGTGGCGCGAGTGGAACCTGACGTCGCGCGAATCGCTGATGGAATACGCGAAGAAGAACAACATTCCGGTCGACTTCGCCAAGGCCGGCAAGAAATCCCCGTACTCCATGGACGCCAACCTGCTGCACATCTCCTACGAGGGCGGCGGTCTGGAAGATCCGTGGTGGGAGCCGGAAGAAGACATGTGGCGCTGGACCGTGTCGCCGGAGAAGGCCCCGGACGCGCCGCAGTACATCGAGCTGACCTACCGCAAGGGCGACATCGTCGCCGTCGACGGCAAGGAGATGTCGCCGGCGGCCGTGCTCACGCTGCTTAACCGGCTGGGCGGCAAACACGGCATCGGCCGTCTCGACCTGGTCGAGAACCGCTACGTCGGCATGAAGAGCCGTGGCGCGTACGAAACCCCGGGCGGCACCATCATGCTGCGCGCGCACCGCGCCATCGAATCGCTGACGCTGGACCGCGAAGTCGCGCACCTGAAAGACGAGTTGATGCCGCGTTACGCCTCGATGGTCTACAACGGCTACTGGTGGTCGCCGGAACGCCTGATGCTGCAGAAGATGATCGATGCCTCGCAGGAGCACGTGAACGGCATCGTCCGCGTGAAACTCTACAAGGGCAACGTCACCATCGCCGGCCGCAAGTCGGAAGACTCGATCTTCGACGCCAACATCGCGACCTTCGAGGACGACAAGGGCGCCTACAACCAGAAGGATGCCGAAGGCTTCATCCGCCTGAATGCGCTGCGCATGCGCATCCAGGCCGGCAAGGGCCGCAAGCTGAAGTAATCCGCGCTCCGCGCGCGCCGGCAGCACCCCCGTGCACCGGCGCAGCCGGGAGCGTGTGTTCTCCGGCCCGGAGTGCTGGCGACGGACGGAACACGCCTTCCGAGCCAGCCGGCAGTACAACGCCTGCCGCCGGCTGTCTCGGGTGAGGTGTTACTTCCCTCGCTCATCGTTCGGGATATCCACGCCTCACCCGGCCGCGCCGGTTCGGGGCGCTGCCGACCTCAGGGAGAAAGTGATGCGTATCCTCCACACCATGCTTCGGGTCGGCGACCTCGACCGCTCGCTCGACTTCTATACCCGCATCCTCGGCATGAAGCTGCTGCGGAAGAAGGAATACCCGGACGGCAAGTTCACTCTGGCCTTCGTCGGCTACGGCGATGAGAGCGACACGGCAGTCATCGAGCTGACATACAACTGGGGCGTCGACAAATACGAGCTCGGTACCGCCTACGGCCACATCGCCCTGGGTGTCGATGACGTTTACGCCACCACCGAAAGGATCCGTGCCGCCGGCGGCAAGGTCATCCGCGAACCGGGCCCGATGAAACACGGCAGCACGATCCTCGCTTTCGTCGAGGATCCGGACGGTTACAGAATCGAACTGCTCGACAACCGTTGAGCAATGATTCCTTCGCTATGATCGGGGTGGCCCAATGTACGGGGAGCGCCCATGCGTTTGTTGAAACCGTTGCTGCTGTCGATCCTGGTTGTCGTCCCGGCCATTGCCCGGGCTGATGGTATTGACGGCATGGCGCTCTGCCTTGTGCCGTCGATCACGATCAACGTTGACACGGTTGCCGATACTGCAGCCGATGACGGCGTGACCAGCCTGCGCGAGGGCATCGCACGCGCTCGCGCCAATCCCCAGTGCGACGCGGGCTGGGATACGATCAATCTGGCCTTGCCGATTGGCGCGGTCATCACGCTGTCCGATGGCCTGGACCTGGGCGACGACCGGGTACGGATCGTTGGTAACGGCGCAGTAACCCTGCGGTCCTCGAAAACCAGCGAGCCGCTTTTCGACATCGGCCGCACCAGCCAGGAAACCGATGTCATCTTCAGTCGCCTGACGCTCGATGGTGCATCGGTGGCCCGCACGCAGCCCGCCATACGTGCCGGCGCCGGCACTAAGCTCACCCTCGATCGCGTCGTGATCCAGGACTTCGATGCCGGGACATCGGCACCGGGTGCCATCGATGCCGACGGTGTCGCCGGCCTGCAGATCGTCGATTCGGCCCTGCTCGAAAACCGGGGTTCGCATGCATCCCGCCCTGGTGGCGGTGCAGTCAATCTGGCGGCGGCTGCGACCGGCGGGGTGTTTTCCATTGTCCGTAGTACGTTCCTGCTGAATGAGACCGTCGCCGGGAGCTCCGGTGGCGCACTGCTGTCGCAATTACCCGTCGGCGTCGGCCTGCTGATCGATTCCTCCACCTTTGCCGGCAACGTGGCCGGCATGAACGGTGGCGGTTTGGCACACAGCGGCGGTCCATTGACCGTGGTGAACAGCACGTTCTCCGCCAACGAGGCCGGTGCTGCCGGTGGCGGCATTCGTGTCGCCGGCGATGGACTGTCGATTCGCCATGCGACGATTGTCGTCAACACCGCGGGCAGCGGCGGTGGTCTGGCGGTGCCGGTTGGCGTCCCGGTGGTCGGCACGCACAACATCGTGTCGCTCAATACGGCCAGCGTCGAAGACGACAACCTGCAGCTCGATGCGTCGTTGTCGTCCCTTGCCTACAGTCTGGTCGACATGTCGGCGTTCATGCTCAATCTGGGCGAGCTCGGCCTGTACGGTGGCAGCCTGCCTGTACACATGCCGCTGCCCGGCAGCGCGGCGATCAATACCGGCGAGGCATCCGTCATCACGGCGCCCGCCCGCGACCAGCGCGGCGTGGCCCGGGTGCAGGGCGCAGACATCGACATCGGCGCAGTCGAGGTCGTCGTTGCCACCGGTGATGACGACGGCGGCGGCGTGCTGTCCTGGTCCGCGCTGGCCGGTCTCGGCTTGTTGTTGCTGCGGCGGCGTACCGCCCGGCGCTGAAGGAATTTCGCGCGCCGCCGCCTGTGCCATGCTGTGACGGAAGCATGGCGGCAGGAGGCGGGTCATGCGCATTGCGGGCCGGTTGCGTACCGTTTTCTTTTTCCTGCTCGTCGCCGGCGTGACGCCGGCGTGGCCGGCCACGCCGGATCCGGCGGCGGCCCTGCATGCCCATTACGCGGCGCTCGCCGGCCGGCTGGCCGACAACCCGTTCCATCGCCCGCTGCATCTGGATTCCGTGGAATCACAAAACCGGCTGTCCGGCGACGTCCATGCGCGGGTGAACCATCCGCTGTCCGTCGTCGGCGCGGAACTGTCGCGGGCAGAGCACTGGTGCGACGTGCTGATCCTGCATTTCAACACCAAGTACTGTCGCGCGATGTCGGGTCGTACCGGCACCGTGCTGGCGGTCCGGATGGGGCGCAAGCACGAGCAGCCGCTGGTTTCCGCCTACCACATCGACTTCACGTTCCGGGTGACGGCCGCGCGCGCGGATTACCTGCGGATCGAACTGCATGCCGCCCATGCCGACGACGACCGCATCGTGCTGGAAGCGGTGCCGGTGGAAAACGGGCAGACCTTCCTGCATCTGGCTTATTCCTATACCCGCACCCTGGCATCGCGTACGGCGATGAAAAGCTATCTGGCGACGCTGGGCCGCGAAAAGACGGGTTTCACCGTCACCGGCCGCGGGACGGACGGCACGCCGGTCTACATCGACGGCGTCCGCGGCATGATCGAGCGCAACACCATGCGCTACTTCCTCGCCGTCGAGGCGTATCTCGATGCGTTGTCCGTGCCGCCGGCGCAGCGCCCGGAACAGCGCCTGCAGAACTGGTTCGACGCCACCGCGCGTTATCCGCAGCAACTGTACGAGATGGATCGCAGCACCTACCTCGAGATGAAGCGGCGGGAATACCGGCGGCAGCAGACCGTGCGCCCGTAACGGCGCTCGCCGCTACGGACAGCCGCTGTCGCCGGCAGCGGCCACCGCGGCAACGGTTTCCGCCCACGCGGCCGCCATGCCCGGCGGCGGCATGCCGGCTTCGTCGATCAGCCGCTGTGCGTGCCGCCGGCACTGCCGTTCCGCCAGCAGTCCGGCCAGATTGTTGCGCGCCGTCCAGTGCGCGGCGTCCTGCGGTCCGGCCGGCAATGCCAGCGCGGTGTGCCAGGCGCGTTCGGCATCGTCGTGGCGTTGCTGGCGATGGCGCGCGTTGCCCAGCGCGGTCCACGCCGCGGTTTCCTGCGGCCAGCGCGCCAGCGCCGTTTCGTAGCCGGTGGCTGCCGTTTCCGGGTGGCCGGTTGCCTCGAACGGCGCCACGGCCTGCAGCCAGCGTGCCGGTTCGGCAGATACCGGGAGTTCCGACGGTGCGACGACCACCATGGCCCAGCGTCCGGCGCGGTCCCAGCCGGCAAGGAAGCGGTCGGCACGGATTTGCAGGCGCGCTGTCGTGCCGGAGCGCAGCAGGAAGGTTTCGCGTTCGGGATCGAAGCCGACCAGCACCGCGTAGTGCCACGCCGGCAGGCTTTGCAGCCCGGAATTCTGCAGCACCAGCACCGGCCGGCCGGCGCGCAGTTCGCCCAGCACCGGTGCCAGCGAGGGCGGCAGAACGTAAGGCACGCGTCCGTGACGCCGCGCGGCGGCGATCAACTCCGCCTGCAGGCTGCCCCGGCGTTCCGGTACGTAGACTTGCGGCACCAGCTGTTCCGGAGTGACGTCAACACGGTCGGCCCGCAGCACGGTGGCCAGCGCCGCCGGCCCGCACTGGAAATCTTCCTGGGCGAAAAACGGGACGTGCGCGAGTTCCACCGCCGGGCCCGCGGTGCGCAGCAGGTGCCGCTCGGGATGCGCGGCACAGCCGGTCAGCAGCCACATGAAGAGCAGCCACGACGCCGCGGTCGGCAGCGTCGTGGCCGGCAAACGCCCGGGCAACGTCAGATCTTCTTGAAGATGTCGATGTTGCCGGTCAGTTCCAGAATGATCAGGACCAGGAACACGATCACCACGACCTCGAGCGCGCCGGCACCGGCCGGCTGTGCGTCGATCTGTCCTGCCAGCTGCTGCAGCTCGCTGTCGGACAGCGCGGCCACCCGTTCGGCGGCCGTTTCCGGCGCAACGCCCCAGGCCTGCAGTTGCGCCGTCACCTGGTCGCGGGCCATGAAGGCCTCGACCGTGGCGAGCGCGGAACTGCGCGCATCCTGCGCCAGCATCTGCTCGGTACCGATCATGCCGGCGCGCGCCGGAACCGACATGGCGGTCGTCACGACGATGAGGAAATACACGATGAAATTTTTCATGGCGTTCATTGCCTCGTCCGTACGGGAATGCGGCGGGAGAGATTCAGGATTTCAGGAATCCCTTCAGCAGGGATGCGCCCTGCGCCAGCAGGTCCTGCGGATTGCCCTGCAGGGCGCCGCCCGGCGACAGCTTGTCGACGATCTGCGGCAGTTGCGTGGCGACGAGGTTCGCCACCTGTTGCGGATCGATGCCGAATTGCTTGGCCACCGCCGCCAGTTGCGGATTGCCCAGCGCTTTCGTGATCTGGTCGGCGTTCACCGACAGGTTCTGGCCGTTGCCCAGCCAGCTCTGCACGGCCTGGTCGAGGCCGCCCTGTTTCAGTTTGGCCAGCAGACCGTCGAGGCCGCCGTTCTGCGACATCAGCGCCTGCACCAGCTGCAGGATGTTGGGCTGGCCGCCCTGGCCGCCCATGGCGCCGCCGAGCGCGCCGCCCAGTTGTTTGCCCATTTCGTCGAGAAAGCCCATGACGCACGCTCCATGAAGGAAACCCGGAGCGTCAGTTTAGCCCCCTTTCCCGACCGGGGTTGTGCACGGATCGACCGTTCGCCGCGCGGCCTGCTCAGGGCAGGCCGCTGATGACCACCGGACCCTCGAGTCCGCCGTGGGGGGCGGCAAAGGTGCCGTTGGTGGCGCTGAACATGACGACGGCCAGCACGACGAACAGTGCGATGGCGAGTGTGCCGGGGATGTAGTTGCGGATGCTCATGACACGTACCTCCTTGAGACTTGCCTGTTGTCCATCGGGACAGTCACAGGCTAGGCGCCGGGGGCAGGTGCCGGGAAACGAGGAATCAGCCGGGGGGCGAGGAGAAAAACTCGTCGGTGCGCCGGTCCATGCCGCGGACCAGCTCGCGCACCCAGGCGATGAAGTCCACCACGTCGCGCCGGCGGCGCACGGCGTCCCGCACCACGATGCAGAGCTGGCCGGTGGTGTGCCAGTGCCGGGGCAGCGGGGCGACCAGCCGGCCGTCCTCCAGCCAGTCGATCACGAACGGGAACACGCCCAGCGTGATGCCGTGGGCCTGCGCGGTGGCGGCCAGCAGGCCGCGGTAGTTGTTGAGCATCACCGTATGGCCGGTGACCGGTGGCCAGCCCTGCGTGCTGCACCAGTTGGGCCAGGTCTGCTCGAAGCCGGTGAGCCGGTAGGACGTCTGGCGGGCGAACGAATCCGGCACGCCGTCGAGCACCGCGCCGCGCAGCGACGGTGCGCAGACCAGCGTGGTGCGCACCGGGCACAGCGGAATCGAATCCGGGGCCGGCTGCGGCATGATGCGGATGCCGATGTCGGCCTCGCCGGCGGCGATGTCGAGTGTTTTCCAGTCCCCTTCGAGCACGATGCGGAAATCCGGATGCTCGCGCAGGAACGTGCCCAGCACCGGCGCCATGACGTCGGCGTCCAGCAGCGGCACGGTGGATACCTTCAGCGGCACTTCCGTCACCGGCGAGAGCGCGGCGGTGGCGGCACGCAGCAGATCCATCGCACGGCCGACTTCGGCGAAATAGCGTTCGCCCTCCGGCGTGAACGAGAGCGCGCGCGGCGTGCGTACGAACAGCGGCACGCCCAGTTGCTCTTCCAGTTCGCGCACCTGGTGACTGATTGCCGACGGCGTGACGCTGAGCGCTTCGGCGGCGAGCCGGAAATTCAGCGTGCGGCCGGCGGCCTCGAAGGCGCGCAGCAGGTTGAGCGAGGGCAGGGCGCGGCTCATGTCAGGGATTCAGGCGGGCGATCGCCCAGCGGTCGCCGCTGCGCGTATAGACGAAGCGGTCGTGCAGCCGGTGGTCGCCGGCCTGCCAGAATTCGATGCGCTGCGGCAGCACGCGGTAGCCGCCCCAGTGCGGCGGTCGCGGCACGTCGCCGCCGGCGTACTGCCGTTGCAGCGCCTCGAAGCGCGCCAGCAGTGCGGCGCGGCTTTCCAGCGGGCGGCTTTGCTGCGAAGCCCAGGCGCCGAGCTGGCTGTCGCGCGGCCGCGAGGCGAAATACGCATCGTCCTCGGTCGGCGTGGTGCGTTCGACCGTGCCCTGCACCAGCACCTGCCGGGTCGGCCGGTCCGGGGTCGCCGACAGCCAGAGAAAGTGCAGTGCCGCGCGCGCGTTGTCCGCGAGCTGCTCGCCCTTGTTGCTCTCGCGGTTGGTGAAGAACACGAAGCCGCGCGCGTCCTGCTGCTTGAGCAGCACGGTGCGCGACCAGGGCTGGCCGTCGCGGTCGACGGTGGACAGGATCATCGCCGTCGGATCCACCGGCCGGGTGGCCGTCCAGGCGTCGAACCAGCGGGCGAATTGCGGCAGCGGATCGGGATCGAGTTGCGCGAGGTCCAGTGAACTCATGGCCGGCAGGCCCGGAGGGGCGGGATCGGGGCGGGCCCCGATCCTAGCAGGCCCGGCCTTGCAGGCCGACCGGAAAACGGCGTCGTCAGGCCCGGCGGCGACGGCGCAGCAGCAGGAGCAGGAGTACCGGCCAGAAACCGGCGCCGGTTTCTTCCAGTTCGGCGATCGTGGTGCCGACGCTGATGCCCAGGTCCACGGCATCGCCGTTTTCCTCGCTGCCGATCTGCGCGGCATCGCCGGTCACCCGGTAGCGCACGATTTCCGAGCGCTGCATCGTCGGTGCCGCGGCGTCACGCGCTTCGACGCGCAGGCAGACGTCGCCCTGGTAACTGCCCGGGTCGTAGCTGCCGGCATCCGCCGCCCAGTCGGAGAGCAGCGTCCAGCCGCTGTCGGCCGGCGTTTTCACCGAGACGCGGAATTCGTAGCTGCCCGAGCCGCCGCTGACCGACGGCGCGATGTCGAGCACGTCGCCCGGTGCCAGCAGGGCCGGGAATTCGAAGCTGCCGACGCCGAAGCGCAGTGCGCCGCCGGCCGGCGCGGTGGTTTTCGGATCGAGGAAGAAGGCCTGCGGTTTTGCCGCGCAGTCGCGGAAACCGTAGCCGACCAGCTTGCCGGTCTGGTTGTGGTCGGTGAGCGCGTTGATTTCCCAGCTGCCGGCGTTGTCGGCGAGGTTGGCCACCAGCACCGCTTCCGGCACCGCGGCGTTCAGGTCGAGCAGGAAGGGCATGCCGACGCTGGCGGCGGTGTAGCCGAGGTTGCCGGCCAGCATGCCGGCATTGTTGAGCGAGAAACCCAGCACCGTGCCCGCCCGCACGCTGTGTTCCAGATCGCCCACCAGCAGCAGGCCGCCGATGCAGTCGGCGATCCCGTCGGCGTTGGCGTCCATCGCCGCCGGATTGAACACGCAGGACAGCAGGCGCTTCTTGTACACCGTGCCGTTGACCAGCACGTCGCCGCGCAGGACCGCGCGCGAATCGTTGATGGCCAGCGGGAACACATCGGCCACCGGGTGCTCGACGCCGTCGAGATTGACGCTGGCCGGCAGGCCGTAGCGCACGGTGGTGAGGTTGGAGAACAGGCGGATCAGGATCGCGCTGTTGCCCGGGACGAACGCGGGGCCGTCGGCCACGTCGTGGCGATCGCACTTGTAGTGGCCGTAACCGTTGCCGTTGCCGTGGCTGTGGTGACCGTTGCCGTTTTCATGGCCGTTGCCGTGCTCGTGCGTGTCCTCGTCGCCCGGCACGCAGCTGTCGGGCACCGGCGGGCAGTCTTCGCCGAACACCGAACAGGTGCCTTCGGAGGCCGCGCCGCCGTAGGCGAGCACCACCGGCTCGGCCAGATCGTTGATCGCCACCAGCCAGGGCACGTCGAGCAGCTCGGTGTAGCTGTTGCCGTGGAACAGCACGCCGTGCTGCGTCGTCAGCCCGAGCTGCGTTGAGGCGACGATGCCGCGCCTGTTCTCGTCGACGAAGTTGCCCGGGTACTGCACGAACGGCAGCGAACCGGGCAGCGCGGTGCCGTTGGTGGGCGTGTTGAGGAAGGCGGTGACCGCGTGCTGGCCGTCGGTGATGCGCAGGCCGAACGGATACTCGGTGTTGCAGAAGATGCCGAGGAAACAGGTGACGTCGGCACCGGACAGGGCGACGAAGTGTTCGCTGTCCACCGCCGTCATCAGCGGGTTGCTGCCGAACTTGATGTTGGTGGCGCGCACCATGCCGGCGGTGGTCATGCGGAAGCCGTACAGCACGCCGTTGTTGTTGGTGGCGGTGAGTACCGAGAACTGCTGGTCGGCATATTGCTGCTTGTAGGCGGCCATCGACGGAATGGCATCGGCCACGCTGCTGAACTGGTAGCCGGCCGGCAGGGCGGCAGAAGCCGCCAGCGGCCACAGGGCCACGCTGCAGAGGACAAGAAGACGCACGAGATGCCGAACCGGCATGGAAGGCCTGCCTGCGCCGGAGCGCTTGCTGATATGTCGCTCAGCAGGCTAGCAGCCGGCGCCTGGCCGGAAAATGAGCGCACCTGTCCGCGCGCGTGCGGGCCGACGGACGGGCCTGTCGCAAGACCGGGTTCGCCGTCGGGCGGCCTGACTGACGCCCGCCGGGCGCGGAAGGCGTTGCCCCGCGACGCGTCCGGAGAGAAGCCGCCGGGTCCGAAGGACGGGCGTGATTGCGAAATGCACGCATTCGTGATGCCATGCCCTGCTGCCGGCCGATGAAACTGCGGAAAGCACGGGAGAATTTGCATGTCGATCCGGGATCCTGAATCCGTATGGTCTGACTACCATGCAGGGAAGAAATCGCAAAGGCTGGGCGAGGCGGAAGTCCTGTGGTCTCTCATGGAGAAAAATGGGGTGACGGAAGCCACGGTGCTGGCGATCGATTTTGTGCACTTTGCGCCTTCAAGGGCGGGCGCCGACGCCTTGGCTGACCAGCTTCGGGAGCACTACACCATGGAGGTTCGCCCCGCGAGCGAGGATGGCTACTGGTACGTGACGGGAACGACCAGGCCATACGGGCTTAATCTTTCCAGGGCAGATCATGCCGGCTGGGTCGAATTCATGTCCGACGTTGCCCGCTCCCATGCCTGTGTGTTTTCGACCTGGTCGATAGAGGCGCCGGCATTGAAGCAGTGGTTTCGCAGTGAGGACATTGAAAGTGCCGGCTGAGCATTCGTTGCAGGGGCGATGATCCCGACAGACTGTTTCCCGCTGCGCGGCCGGGTTTTCTCTCCGGCGACCGCGTACAGGCACCGGCGCTCCGGCAGGACCATGGCTGCCGTGATCCCGGCGTTCATTGCCCTGGCTTGCGGTCTGCATACCGATCCGGCAACCGCCGCCTCGTTTCCTTGCGGGCGTGCGACAACCCCGGTCGAGAAGATTGTCTGCGGCGATCCGGAGCTGTCGATGCTGGACGAGCATCTGGGCCGCTATTACTCGGCGGCGCGCGCGGCCGTGCAGGCGGCCGACAGCTGTCTGGTCGCCGACCAGAAACAATGGCTGCGCACGCAACGCAATGTCTGTCGCGATGCGGCCTGCCTGCGGCAGGTCTATCTGCAGCGTCTTGCCGAGCTCGATCCGCTGCAGCCGGGAGTGACGCGCATCCGGCATCCCGGACTGCCTGCCGCGAAGGCGCTGGTGTGGATCGTGCCGCCGGCGCTGGACCAGGTCGCGGCGCCGCCCGATCCGCAGGCCGCGCCGCTCGTGGCGCGGGGCGCGATCCTCAATGAGGTGGCCGATGGCGACGGCTACGTCCTGCGGACCGGCGAGGGCAAGCGCCTGCTGATTGTCCCGCTCATGTTCCTCGAGCCGGCCACGACCGCCATGCTGGAGTCGCTGGCCAGCGGGGGCGACGACTACGAACTGCGCGGCCATGCCGAAAGCAGCGCCGACGGCAGCGTGCATTTCGCGCCGGACCGGTGCGTGTTCGTCCATCGTCCGGCGCGCTGACGCACGGATCCCGCCATGGACAATCCTTCCCGGATTGTTCAGGGTTGCCCGGTCCATCCCGGAGGTCCGCATGCTGACCGGTCACGTCCACCGCGATTTCCTCGGCGTTGCCGATACGTTCCTCAAGCAGTTGCCGCAGGAAGCACCCGGCGGTGCGGCGCTGTGCATCTATCACCGCGGCGAGCCGGTGGTGGACATCTGGTCGGGCACCCGCGATCGCGACGGCACGCCGTGGACCGGCGACACGCTGTCGCTGTCGTTTTCCACCACCAAGGGCATCGTCGCCACGCTGCTGCACATCCTGGCCGGTTACGGGCGGCTGGATTACGACGTACCGGTAGCACGCTACTGGCCGGAGTTCGCGCAGAACGGCAAGGCCGGCATCACGGTGCGGCAGGTGCTGTGCCACGAAGCGGGGCTGTACCGCATCCGCGGGCTGATCGACAGTGCGGAGGAAATGCGCGACTGGCCACACATGCTCTCGCGCATGGAACAGGCGGAGCCGGCACACGTGCCGGGCCGCAACAACGGCTACCACGGCCTGACGTTCGGCTGGCTGGTCGGCGGCCTGGTGGAAAAGATCAGCGGCAAGCCGCTGGCACAGGTGCTGCGCGAGGAGCTCGCCGCGCCGCTGGCGCTCGACGGCTGTTTCATCGGCGTACCGGACAGCGAACTTCCGCGCTGCGCCGACCTGATCGTGCCGCAGCGCCGGCAGGGCGATCGGCCGCCGGCGACAACGCCGAAAAAACCGCGGTCGCCGGGCATGCGGCAACAGGTGATCGAAGGTGCACTGCGGCTCGGTGGTTTCGATCCCGCGTCGTCGGTGGATGCGCTGATGCCGCGCGGCATCGGCCGCTTCGACTGGAATGCGCCGGCCACCCGCCAGGCCTGCATTCCCGGTGCGGGCGGCATGTTCACGGCACGCTCGCTGGCGAAGGTCTACGCGATGCTGGCCAACGAGGGCGAATTCGCCGGCGTGCGGTTGCTGCCGCGCCGCACCGTCGGTCAATTGTCGACGGTGCAGAGCCGGCGGCGCGGCGCGGTGATCCCGCTGCCGATGCACTGGCGGCTCGGTTACCACCGCGTGTTCACCACCGGGCCGCGCACGCCGCAGGCTTTCGGTCATTTCGGCTACGGCGGTTCCGGCGGCTGGTGCGATCCGTCGCGCGCGCTGGCCGTGGGCTATACGGTGAACTACGGGATCGGCACGCCGTTCGGCGACCTGCGGCTGTGGCGGATCAACACGTCGGCGATCCGCGCGGTGGACAGCGTGCCGACGCTGGTCCGGCAGTGGCTGCAGGTATGACTGCGGCCCGCACGCGGCCGCCAGAAAAAAGCCCGGCATCGCCGGGCTTTTTCATTCCGGGGCGCCGGGCTCAGCGCGGCCGTACCGAAATACCCAGCCGGTCGGTCACATGGCCGTCGAAGGTGCCGGCGTTGAAGCGGCGGAACTGCGTCTTCCAGGCTTCCCACTTCGGGTAGATGCTGCGTGCCTGCGATTCGCCAACGAGCAGTTTCAGGTCCAGGCCCCAGTGCGGACGGGCGCCGAATTCGGTCAGGAAAGTCTGCTGGTAGGTGCGCAGCAGGTCGAGATAGCCGTTGGTCCCCTGCAGCACGATGACTTCCAGGAACACCGTGTTGCGGCCCTGCTGCATGCCGATGAAATTGTCGGTGGCCTTCACGAAGCGGACGGCGATCGGGGCGGTGTGCACCTTGCGCTGCGCATACAGCGTGTTGGCGATCTGGAACGAGCGCTCGATGGCGGCGACCGTCTGGCTGATATCGAAGGCTGCCTCGATGGCGATGGCATCGGTGTAGTTGACGACGCCGATGTTGAACACGTTGTAGCTGACGTTGGTGTAGTTGTCGTCTTCCTGCGAGGTCAGCGTCTGCTCGAGGATCGGCTTGGCCATTTCCGGGAAGGTGTTGATGATCCAGGTCAGCGGCTGTTCGAAGAAGGTGATCAGCGTCGAGACGTAGTCGGTACCCGGCTGGCCGCGCTCGGTGGCCGGCTGTTCCGGCAGCGGGCTGTAGGAACGGTGGCGCTCGGTGACCAGGAAGGTGCGGTCGCCGTTGTTGTCGGCGTACGGCGTGTACTGGAATTCCACGTGTGCCGGCGACGGACCGGTATCGCGGATCGGGCGGCCGGCGATCACCCGTTCGAGGATGCCGTCCGGTTTTTTCACTTCCGACCACTTCATCTTGTAGCGCACTTCGCGCAGCCAGAATTTCTGGTCGGTGCGCAGGGTGACCGAGTACACCACGCCCATCGAGCCGATGGCGACGCGCGCGGCATTGAATGCGTCGTCGTCCTGGATCAGTTGCACCGGGATGGCGGCGTTCTCTTCCAGCGTGCCGCGGAAGCCGGCCGGGTTGGTGATGCCGTTGCGCGGTTCGATCTGCACCATCTTCCCGCCTTCGACCACCATCTGCAGGCTCACGACCTGGTCTGCCAGCGGACCGTAGGCCAGGCCCGAACCGTGGGTGGCGGTCATCATCACGCCGGCGATGGTCTGGCCGTCGTAGCCGCCCATGTTGAACAGTGCGCGGCCCTTGCCGTCGAGATGGGTGTTCAGTTCGCGCACCCGCATGCCGCTCATCACGCGCACCAGTGCCGGATCGCTGGTATGGGCACTGCGCAGGCGGGTGCGGTCGAGGGTGAGGGGCTTGTTGAGTTTTTCCGGCGTGAACAGCACGTCGTTGGTGATCGCGACATCGGACGCCGAATGGCCGGAGCCGGTCATGCGCACGCGCAGTTTCGCCGCCGAGGCGCGGCTCACGTAATCGACGAGCTGGGCGGCGTTTTCCGGCGCCGTCATGTACTGCGGCGTGGCCTTTTCGGTGCCCACCCAGTTTTCCCACTCGCAGCCGGCCAGCAGCAGGACGAGTCCGGCGGTGGCGCCCATCTTCCACAGTGCGGTCATGTCCGCTTCCCCATGCGTGTTGTTTTTGTTGTGTCGGGCGGCACGTGCCGCCGCGTCCGTGCAGCGCAGCCGGCCACGGGAGGCCGGTACCGGGGCGATGCTCGCCCGGTGCGGGAAAGGGAGTAAATAGGACGAACGTACTAAAATTCCCCTCTTCCGGAGGGGCAACCGGCCCGGATTGCCCGGGCCGGGGCAGGCAACTCAGGGGGCCGGGGGCATGATCGGCGGCGGCGGCGGGGGTGGTTGCTGCTCGGCGATGGCCTTGAGGTTGGCCAGGCCGGTTTCGAAGTCCGGGCCGACCATGCCGTCGATGCCGGCGAACACGCTCATGATCTTGCCCGGAAACGTGTTCGGCCCCGACATGGCCCAGGTGACCTCGGTGCCGCCGGTCACCTGTACGAGCGTGAATTCGGCCACGTTCTGCGCCGCGAACGGCTCGCTGAATTCGAGCCGGATGCGCAACTGCTCCAGTGGCCGTGCGTCGACGATCGTCATCTTTCCCTTGCCGACCTTGTCATTGCCTTCCCAGGCGTAGGTGGTTCCGAGACCGACTCCTTCGCTGTAGGTCCGTTTCATGTCCGGATCCATTTTTTCCCAGGGGGACCAGTCGCGCCAGGCCCGGAAATCGCTCAGGTAGAAATAGATCCGGGGCGTCGGGGCATCGATCACGATCTTGCGTTCGACACGGAAAGTATCCGGTTGGGTAGCCGCCAGGCCGAGCACCAGGGCGACCAGCGCGACGACGACGCCGGCAGCGATGAGCACGATCTTCTTCATGGGTGACTCCTTGTACGGTGTACGGTTGTCGATGGAGCGTGGAAACAGGTCAGTGCGGCGCGGTTTCCGGCGCCGACTGCGGCGTACCTGCGCGCAGCAGCACCGCCGCAAGCAGGGCACCGAGGGCGGCAAACAGCGCGCCGGCGGCAAAGGCCAGATGGTAGCCGCCGTTGAGCGCCGCCAGCGAGTCTGCGCCTTCCAGCAGCAGCCGGTCCGTGCGTGCTTCCGCAAGACTGGCGAGCACTGCCAGTCCCAGCGCGCCGCCCATCATGAACGACGTATTGACCAGACCGGAAGCAAGGCCCGATTCGTCCGGCCCGACGTCGCTCATCGCGGCCAGCAGCACCGGATTGAGGGCCATGCCGGCACCCAGGCCGAGCAGTGTCATGCCGGGCAGGATGTGCGACAGGAAATTGCCGTCCACCGGTGCGCAGGCGAACAGCGCCAGTCCGATGGCCGCGCACAGCAGGCCGCCGGCCAGCGGCAGCCGGATGCCGAAACGCAACACCATTTTCGCCGACAGGCCCAGCGAGAAGGCCGCCATGATGATGTTGGTCGGCAGGAAGGCGAGGCCTACCTGCAGCGGTGTGTAGTCCAGGACCAGCTGCATGTAGAGCGCGGAGATGAAGAACCAGGCGAACATTGCTGCCGCCCACAGCACGCCTGTCGCGTTGGCGGTGGCCACGTTGCGCAGGCGGAACAGGCGCAGCGGCATCAGCGGATTGCGGCTGCGTGCCTCGATCAACAGGAAAATCGCCAGCAGGATCGTCGCCGATCCGAGCAGGCCCAGCGTCTGCGTCGACAGCCAGCCGGCGGTGTTGCCTTCGACGATCGCGTAGACGGCAAGCATCAGCGCCACGGTGACGGTGATCGCGCCGGAGACGTCCAGATGCGGCAGCGCCGGGCTGCGCGTTTCCGGCAGCAGGCGCAGGCACAACAGGTACACCGCGATGCCGATCGGGATGTTGACCAGGAAAATCCAGTGCCAGTTGAAGGTGTCGGTGAGCACGCCGCCCAGCAGCACGCCCAGCGAACCGCCGCCGGCCATCACGAAGCCGAACACGCCCATCGCTTTCGCGCGGTCTTCGGTTTCGGTGAACAGGTTCATGATCAGCGCCATCGCCACCGCCGACACCACCGCGCCGCCGAGGCCCTGCACGGCGCGGGCGGCGATCAGCATCTCCTGCGAATTCGCCAGCCCGCAGGCCAGCGAGGCGAGGGTGAACAGCGCGATGCCGGCGAGGAACAGCCGGCGATGGCCGTAGAGGTCGCCCAGCCGGCCGCCCAGCAGCAGGAAGCCGCCGAAGGTGAGCATGTAGGCGTTCACCACCCACACCAGCGACGTCGACGAGAACGCGAGGTCCTCGCGGATCGACGGCAGCGCGACGTTCACGATGGTGGTGTCGAGCACGATCATCAGGTCGCCGAGGCAGAGCAGCAGCAGGGCGAGCCAGCGGCGGCGGTGGGCGGTGTCCATCAGCGTTTCAGGCTCCCCTGCAGGTATTGTTCGAGACGGTCGAGCAGCCAGCGCGTGCCGCCTTCGCGGTCCGGCACCTGGTCCTTGCCGTCGAGCTGGGCGATCTGTTCGTTGAACACCAGCCGGGTACCGCCCTTGCCGTCGGCGAATAATTCGGCGGTGGCCAGCGAGGCGCTGAAGGCGCCGGCCTGCGTACCCATGCTGTAGGCAAACACCACGCGTGCATCCGGCAGGATTTCGTGGAACACCGTTTGATTCCAGATTTCAGTCGTTTCGCCGGTGACGCGGAAGCGGCAGTACTCGTGGCCAAGCGTACGGAAATCGAGCCGGTAGTCGAGGATATCGAAACCGGGGCCTTCGACGAACCAGGCGCGGCGGGCTTCCGGTGTCGTCCAGGCGCCGAACACCTGTGCCGGCGTGAAGGCGTAGTGTTTTTCGATGCGGAAACTGCCGTGGCGTACCGCCGGCGGCAGGGCAGTGGTCGCGGTCATGGTTTTTTCTCCCGTTTCTTCGTGGCGGACGGCGATCCGTGAGTGGACCGCAGGTAGTCGTCGAGCCGGTCGAGCCGTTGCTCCCAGTGCCGGCGGTATTGCTCCACCCAGTCGGCCGCTTCGCGCAGCGGCGTGGCCTGCAGGCGGCAGGGCCGCCACTGCGCCTCGCGGCCGCGGGCGATCAGCCCGGCCTGTTCCAGCACCTTCAGGTGCTTGGAGACCGCCGGCAGGCTCATCGCGAACGGTTCGGCCAGTTCGGTGACCGAGGCCTCGCCGGCCGAGAGGCGGGCGAGGATCGCGCGCCGGGTCGGGTCGGCGAGGGCGGCAAACACGACGCTGAGGGTATCGGCGGACATGGAAACCATCCGGTTAATTAACTTAACGGTAAAGTAATGGGCGGGCCCGTACCGGTCAAGCCCCGGGCCGACCGGCCGCCGGCGTGTCAGCCGGCTTCGACGAACGCCTTGAGTTTCGCCAGCGCGGTATCCCACTCGCGGCCGATCGCTTCCAGCGCGCGGCGGGCTTCGTCGATCTGCAGCGGATCCAGTTGCCACAGCCGTTCGCGCCCGAGCTTCACGTCGCGCACCACGCCGGCGTCGGCAAGGATCTGCAGGTGCTTGGTGACACCCTGCCGGCTGATGTCGGTGCTGGCCGTCAGTTGCGCGATCGACAGCGCGCCGCCGGCACACAGGATGGCGACCAGTTTCAGGCGTGTGGGATCGCCCAGCGCCGCGAACACGCCGGCAAGTGCCGGCGCGGTGCGGTCGAGTGCCGGCAGGCGTTCTTCGCGCCGGGTGTTACGCGGGGGTGCGGTTTTGCGTGGCGACATGGCGGGTCAGGTTGTCGAGCTGGAAATCCCAGCCGTTGTTGTTGGCGCGGAAGGCGTCGCTCCAGCGGTGGCGCGGCAGGGCATCGAAGCCGGACTCCGTCACCTGCACGCGCGTGGCGTTGCCGGGCGCGTCGTCGAGCCGGATGCTCACCTGCGTCGGCGTTTCCGTCGAGTAGTCCGTTTCCGGATCGATGGCGTACGGATGCCAGCGCCAGACGAACAGCGACGGCGCTTCCATGCGTTCGACCAGCACATCGAACCAGACATGCTCCAGGCCCGCCATCCGGATGCGGCCGCGCGTGCGTTTGCCGACGGCGAAGGTCTCTCCCTGCAGGTCGGCGCCGAACCAGGTGCCGAAGGTTTCGGCGGTGGTCAGCGCTTTCCAGACCCGCTCGCGCGGCGCGTCGATGACGATGCTGCGTTCGATGCGGTCGGTGGAGGTGGCGGCGGCCGCGGCTGCATTCGCGGCGCCGGCGCCGCAGTTGCCGACCGGCGCCCACGGATTGCCGCGGCCGGTTTCCAGCAATTGCTGCAGGCTGCCGAGGAATTGTTGCCAGCCGTCGCGGCACAGGTCGTAACAGGCGAGCGCGGGCAGGAGGCCTTCGTGCGTGAAATCCAGTTGCGTGCCGCCGGCCTGCGGCGCGAGACGGAACACCAGACGGGTGCCGACCCACTCGTCCTTGCGCGGCAGGCTGTCCAGCGCGATGTGCGCGTCGGTGCACAGCCAGACGACTTCGCGTGCCGGATCGAGGCGTTCGATGCGCATCGTTTTCCGGCTGGCACCGAAGCGGAACTGCAGGCGGCCGCCGACCGTGGTGTCGACATCGCAGTCGGTGGTCCACCAGCCGCGCAGGCCGGCCGGGGTGGTGAGGGCGGCGTAGACCGCATCCGGCGGGGCGGTCAGGGTGAGTTGTTGCCGGTAGCCGTTCATGGGGATACTCCAAAGGCAACCGAATGGTTGCCTTTGGAGTATGGGAGGGGTTGCCGCCAAAAGCAACCATCTGGTTGCTTTTGGCGGTCCGGTGGTCGCCGGACTCAGGGCGCTGCGGTCACGACCCGCTCCAGCCGTGCCGGCACGTACTTGTGCCACGGCGTGCCGGCGAGGAAATCACGGTCTTCGGCGGCAGTGAGCTCGTTGGGCGGCACGCCCCGTCGCACCACGTCGCCGTTGGCGTTGCGGTAATCGAGACCCTGTCCGTTGGGCAGCGAAATGTTGCCCGGCTGCATCATGTCGGTGATTTCGGCAACCACTTCCAGGCTGGCGCGCCGCGTGGTGAGGCGCAGCGTGTCGCCGTCGGCGCAACCCAGCGCGGCGGCGTCCTGCGGATGGATGCGCAGCGTGCCGTAGCGGCCGCGCCGGTGCCACGACGCGTCGCGCACCGCGGTGTTGCTGGTATCGCTGCGACGTTCGCCGGCGGCGAGGATGAACGGGAATGCCGGGTCGCGCGGCGGTTTGCCGGTGGCGAGTTTCGCCAGCTCCGGCAACAGCTCCGGAATGTGCAGGTTGATGCGGTGCTCCGGCATGCCGATCGCTTGCCAGCTGTCTTCGTACGTGGCTTCGGCGAACACCACGCCGGACGGCGTGTCGAGCAGTGCCTGGAACATCCGGTCGGCGGCCAGCGGCGGCAGCCCGCCGAAGCCGGCACGCGCCGCGGTTTTCCGGTTGCCCAGCACGTGCAGCTGGCAGATGCCCCAGACGGCCGCGGCCGAATCCATGCCTGCCGGCAGCGTCGGGCCCAGCGTGCGATAGAGCAGCACGGAAGCGTATTTCTGCGCTTTCGGATTCACTGCCATCGCCGTGAAGAAGGCGAGTGCGAAGGCCTTGCGGCCCAGTTTCAGCGCGAGGCGCAGCGGACGGTAATCCCGTTCGGACAGCTCGCCCATGGCTTCCAGCAGGCGCGCGTGGATCTCCGCTTCCGGCAGCGTGCCGGGCAGCGGTTTGAACAGCGGCGCGCGCAGGTGGAAAGCGTTGCGCGGGAATTCCAGGTTGAAGAAGGTGGCTTCGGCCTTCTCGAACTGGCTGCAGGCCGGCAGTACGTAGTCGGCCTCGCGCGCGGTCTCGGTCATGGCGACATCGATCACCACCGAGAGCTCCAGGGCGCGCAGGGCTTCGCGCATGCGCTGGCTGTCGGCCAGCGAGTGCAGCGGGTTGCCGCTCTCGATCAGCATCGCGCGGTACCGTTTCGGATGATCGGTGAGGATCTCCTCGGGGATCACGTTGCAGGGAATCAGGCCGATGATGATTTTCGCGCCGGCCACCGGGCTGCGTTTTTCGGCTTTCTTCGCCGGCTTCTTCTTGCTGCTGACACCGGTCTCGCCTTTGCTGGCCTTGGCCAGCGACAGGAAGGGCACGTAGGCGTTGTTGGTGCCTTCGCGGCCGTAGTGGCCGGCGAGGACCCAGATCAGCCGCTGCAGCCAGCTGCCCAGCGTGGAATGCAGGTTCATCTGCATCCCGAGATCTTCCAGCGCGGAAACGCTCTTCGCGCGGGCGATGCGTTGCGCCGCGGCGCGCAGTCGTTCTTCCGGCACGCCGCAGACTTCCGCGCAGTACGCCACCGGAATCTGCTTCAGCTCCGCCTCGATCTGCCCGTAGCCGCTGGTGTGGCGCGCCACCCAGTCATGGTTGACGAGGTTGTCCTGCACGACGATGCCGAGCAGGGCGGCCAGGCACCAGGCGTCGGTGCCCGGCTTGATCTGCAGGTGGTAGTCGGCGAGGGCCGCCGTCTCGCTGACGCGCGGGTCGATCACGATCAGCGAGCGGTCCGGGTCTTTCGCAATGGCGTTCAGCATCACCCGGGCGCGTGCGAAGCCGTGCGACTGCCAGGGGTTCTTGCCGATGAGCAGTGCGACTTCGCAGTGCTCGAAATCGCCGTGGTTGCCCGAGCCGAACATCTTGCCCTGCACCCAGAATTCACCGGTCTTCTCCTGCGCCAGGGCGTTGGAGCGGTATTTCACGCCGAGTGCCTTCAGCGTGCTGTCGCCGTAGGCGCCGCCCAGGTGGTTGCCCTGGCCGCCGCCGCCGTAATAGAGGATCGATTCGCCGCCGTATTTCTTTTTCACGGCCATGAATTTCTGCGCGATCTCGGCGATGGCGGTATCCCAGGAAATCGCCTCGTGGCTGCCGTCGGCACGGCGGCGCATCGGCGAGGTCAGACGGTCGGCGCCGTTCTGGTAGTGGTTCATGCGCTGCGATTTCTCGCAGACGTAGCCGTGCGAGGCCGGGTGCGCGTCGTCACCGCGCATTTTCAGGATCTGGCGGCCGTCCGGCCCGCCGGTCTGCACTTCCAGACCGCAATTGATGCTGCAGAGGATGCAGGCGGTCTTCTGCCAGGACTCGTCTTTCCGGGCTACGTCATTCATGTCGCAGGGTCCTCGGCGTCAACGGGGGCGGCAGGGGCCGGAGGTCGGCTCGGGGTTGCCTGTCGTGCCTTCGGGAAGGTAAGTTCCGTTTTGGAACTCGTCAACGGGGGTGGCATGCGCCCGGCCGGACAGTCCATGGGCCGGGCCCGACACCCGGCCGACGGCGCGGGGGGCATTCATGAAATGGCAGGACGTGGGCGGTCTCGGCTGCTCGGTGGCGCGCACGCTGGGCGTGATCGGCGACCGCTGGACCATGCTCGTGGTGCGCAACGCCTTCCTCGGCATCCGCCGCTTCGACGATTTCCAGCAATCGCTGGGCGTCACCCGTCACATCCTCGCCGACCGTCTCAACCGTCTCGTCGACGCCGGCGTACTGAAGAAAGTCGCCTACCAGGACAAGCCGCCGCGTTACGAGTACCGCCTCACCGAACAGGGCCGCGATCTGTACCCCGTACTGCTGTCACTGACAGCCTGGGGCGACAAGTGGCTTGACGAAGGCAAGGGTGCGCCGGTGGAGTACCACCACAAGAGCTGCGGCAGGAAAACGGTGCCGGTGCTCGCCTGTTCCGAATGCGGTGAGACACTCGACCCGCGCGAGGTCATGCCGATGCCCGGCCCGGGATTGCGGCCGGCGGCGGGGAAATAGCGCGCGGGAAGCACGGTGGAAAAGCGCGGTGCCCCGTGGCAGCGCCGGCCCGGTCCGGGGGCCGGCTTCAGCGGCAGGCGGATGTCGATAAATGGCCGATCAAGAATCCTTTCTTCGCCGTGCAGTCCTTCTCGTCGCCCTGCTCAACGTCCTGTACTTCGGCATTGAGTTTTCGGTGGCGGTTTCGATTGGTTCGGTATCGCTCTTTGCCGACTCCATAGACTTCCTGGAAGACGCGTCCGTCAACCTGCTCATTTTTTTCGCTCTTGCGTGGACGGCACGCATGAGGTCCGTGGTCGGCATGATGCTGGCAGCGTTCCTGCTGGTTCCCGGCGCCGCGACCCTGTGGGCGGCATGGCAGAAATTCGCCCATCCGGTGCCGCCGGACCCGTTCTTTCTGTTCCTGACCGGTTCCGGCGCCCTGGCGGTCAATCTCGTCTGCGCCTTCATTCTCGCGCGCTTCAGGACCCAGGGCGGCGGGCTGGCCAGGGCGGCGTTTCTGTCGGCACGCAACGATGCGGTAGCCAACCTGGCAATCATCCTGGCGGCACTGGCGACCGTCGCCACTGACTCGCCATGGCCGGATCTGGTTGCCGGGGCCGGAATTTTCCTGATCAATCTGGATGCGGCGCATGAGGTTTACGGGGCTGCCCGCAAGGAGCGCTCGATGGCTTAGTCTGTCGGGGAGGCAGACGCTGCAGGCGAACCGCGCCTGAAATCCGGTGCCGCGCCTGCGTATGTGCCATGAATCCCGAGCGGTTTGATATTCGAGAGGTGTGCCATGTCGGACGTAACGCCCATCCGCGATCCCGGAACGGATGCCTTGCTGACCCCGGAGAATGCCGTCATCGCATTCATCGACTACCAGCCGGAGCAATATGCCGGGGTGGGCTCGGTGTCCCATGACGAATTGCTGCTGAATGTCGTCATGCTGGGGAAAGTTGCCACGGCATACGGTCTGCCGGTTGTGCTCAGTACGGTCTACGTCCGGCACGGCATGTCCGCCACCAACCAGGAGCTGCGCGATGCCCTGCCGGGAGTGCCGGAGATCGATCGCACCACCATGAATTCCTGGGAGGATCCGGACTTCCGTGCGGCCGTCGAAAAGACGGGACGCCGGAAACTGATCATTGCCGGGCTGTGGACGGAAATCTGCGTTGCCTTTCCCGTGCTGGATGCCCTGCGGGACGGGTACCAGGTTTACTTCGTGGCCGATGCCATCGGCGGCGTCAGCCGGGCGGCGCACGAGGCGGGCATGCAGCGGATGATCCAGGCGGGCGCCATCCCCGTCTCGGTCATCGGTCTGGCCGGAGAGTTGCAGCGTGACTGGGGGCGGCCTGAATCCGGCAGGCTCCGTTCGATCCTGCGCGAGTATTTTTCCCGGCTCAAACACATCGGGACGAACCGCCAATGAATGCATCCTCCCGGAAAGCACTGCTGGTCGCGGGGTTCCTTCTGGCATGGGTTCCCGTGGGTCACGGCGGCGAGATCCACGATGCGGCGGAGAAGGGCGATCTGCGCAAAGTCGAGGCCCTGCTGGCGGCGGACGCGTCGCTGGTGAAGCAGGAAGGACACGACTACACGACGCCCCTGCACTGGGCGGCAATCTTCAACCACAAGGCGGTCGTCGAGCTGCTGCCGGCCAACAAGGCCGACGTCAACGCACGTGACAAACACAATGAAACGCCGCTCCACAAGGCCGGGCAGAACGGGCACGGCGACGTGGCTGCCGTGCTGCGCCGGCATGGAGCCAGACAATGACTTCCGGAGCTCCCGTGCATCAACTGATCGGCATGTATTACTCCCCGTGGACCGAGCGCGCCCGCTGGGCCGTCGACTACCACCGTCTGCCGCACCGGTACACCGAATACACGACGATGCTGGGCGAACCGCTGCTGCGGCTGCGGGCAGGCAAGTGGCTGGGCAAGGTATCGGTGCCGCTGCTGCTCACCCCGGACGGACCGGTGAACGATTCGTTCCGCATCGCGGCCTATGCGGACCGGCATTCGACGCGTGCACCGCTGGTGCCGCCCGCCCGGGAAGCCGCCATCGCCGACTGGGTGAATGCCGCCGAACTCGCGCTCTGTTCGGCACGTATCCGTGCCACGCGGCGCATCGGCCGCAGCACCGGTGCCCTCGCGGAACGTCTGCCGGCCTACGTGCCGGATCCGCTGCGCACGCCGATGATTCCCATGGCCTTCGTCGCTACCCGCTACATCCTGGCCAAGTACGACCTGAAGGACGCAGACGACGCGCAGCTGTTCCGGCACATGGACGCGTTTTTCGACAGGGCCGACCGGGCACTGCAGGGGCGCGAATCGCTCTTCGAGACCTTCGGCTTTGCCGACATGGTGGTGGCCACCGCGCTGCAGGCGCTGACGCCGGTGGACGACCGCTACATTCCCCTCGGCCCGGCCAGCCGGCAATGCATGTGCGAGCCGGAACTGGCGGGAAAATATGCATCGCTGATCGCCTGGCGGGACCGGACCTACGAAAACCTTCGCTGATACACAGCGGCGGCGGCCGCCATCACTGAAAATCAAGGTCGCCGTTTTCGCGGTCCCGTGACCGCGACGACAACAACCCCGACGGAATGAGGAGACCTCCCATGAGCACGAACACAGTCCGCCTGCACCGCGTGCTGCAGGCACCGCCGGAACGGGTCTATCGCGCCTTCCTCGATGCCGACGCGATGGCCAAATGGCTGCCGCCGAACGGTTTCACCGCGAAGGTCCATCACATGGACGCGCGGGTCGGCGGTACCTTCCGGATGTCGTTCACCAACTTCACCACCGGCGCCAGCCACGCTTTCGGCGGCGAGTACCTGGAACTGGTGCCGAACGAACGCATCCGCTACACCGACCGGTTCGACGATCCGAACCTGCCCGGCACGATCATGACGACGATCACCCTGAAGGCCGTTTCCTGCGGCACCGAGATGCACGTGGTGCAGGAGGGTCTGCCGGAGATCATCCCGCTCGAGTCCTGCCATGTGGGCTGGCAGGAATCGCTGGTGCTGCTGGGGAAACTGGTGGAAGCGGAAATCCGTGAATGACGTCCTGAGGAACCTGCCATGAAATACCAGGGAAGCTGCCACTGCGGCCGCATCGCCTTCGAGGTGGAGGGCGAGCTCGGCGAGGTGATGTCCTGCAATTGCTCCATCTGCTCCCGCAAGGGTGCGTTGATGTGGTTCGTGCCGCGCGACAAACTCGTGCTGCGCACGAAACCGGAAGACATGAGCACCTACACCTTCAACAAGCATGTCATCCAGCACCGGTTCTGCCCGGTGTGCGGCATGCATCCGTTCGGTGAAGCCACGGGCCCGGACGGCAAGGCGATGGCGGCGGTGAACGCGCGTTGTCTGGAAGGCGTGGATCCCGATGCGTTGAAGGTGCAGCACTTCAACGGCCGGGCCCGCTGAGCGCCATGACCGTCGAGCTCGACCACTGCATCGTTTCCTGTCGCGACAAGGCGGCGTCGGCGCGGCTGCTGGGCGAGCTGCTCGGCGTGCCCTGGGCGGCAACCGGTCCCGGTCCGTTCGCGCCGGTGTACGTGAACGACGGGCTGACGCTGGATTTCTTCGAGACGACGGAGGCGTTCCCGGTGGAGCATTTCTGTTTCCGGGTGAGCCCGGGAGAATTCGCGGCGATCCTCGGGCGGCTGCAGGCAAAAGGCATTCCCTACCGCAGCACGGTGCGCGGTCCGGTGGACATGAAGGTCAGCGAGGAGTACGGCAACCTGTACTGGAACGAGCCCGACGGGCACCAGTGGGAGATCCTGACGGTGAGCTATGCCCGCCGGCCGCGCTGATGCCGCGCCGCGGCAATACGTGGTCGCCGGAGTGGCGAGCATGGTCGGCACCACCATCGAGTGGTACGACTTTTTCCTCTACGGCACGGCCGCGGCACTGATCTTCAACAAGCTGTTCTTCCCGGCCTTCGATCCGCTCACCGGTACGCTTGCCGCGTTCGCCACCTACGCCGTCGGTTTCCTGGCGCGGCCGCTGGGTGCGGTGGTGTTCGGCCATTTCGGCGACCGTGTCGGTCGCAAGTCGATGCTGCTGGCCACGCTGTTCCTGATGGGCGTGCCGACGATGGCGATCGGCCTCATACCCACCTACGAGAGCATCGGCTACGGCGCCGCCGTGCTGCTGGTGTTGATGCGCTTCCTGCAGGGCATGGCGGTGGGCGGCGAGTGGGGCGGTGCGGCGCTGATGGCGGTGGAACATGCGCCGCCCGGCCGGCAGGCGTTTTTCGGCAGTCTGCCGCAGGCCGGCGTCGGCGCCGGCCTTATCCTCTCGTCGCTGGCGATGGCGGCGGTGTCGCAGCTGCCGGAAGAGGATTTCCTGAGCTGGGGCTGGCGGCTGCCGTTCCTGGCCAGCGTGCTGCTGCTGGTGGTCGGCGTATTCATCCGGCTGAAGGTGGCCGAGTCGCCGGTGTTCGAGGCGCTGAAGAAAACCTCGGCACCGGTGGACCTGCCGGTGGTGGAAGTCTTCCGCCGTCATCCGCGCGTGGTGCTCACCGCCATCGGCGCGCGTGCCGCCGAGACGACCTGGTTCTATACCGTGGTGACGTTCTCGCTCACCTACGTCACGCAGCAGCTCGGGCTGTCGCGTGCGCTGGCGCTGGACGCCGTGGTGGTCGGTGCGCTGGTGTCGCTGGTCACCATTCCGCTGGCAGGTCTCGCCAGCGACCGTTACGGGGCGCGCCGCGTGTTCATGACCGGCGCCGCGCTGCTGTGCGGGGCACCGCTGCTGTTTTTCGCGCTGCTGGCCACGCGCGATACCGCGCTGTTGTTCTGCGCGATGGCGATGGCCATCGGTGGCGTTTTTCCGTTGCTGTACGCGCCGCAGTCGGCGCTGTTCGCCGCACAGTTCCCGGCGGAGGTGCGCTACAGCGGCATCTCGCTCTCGGTGCAGCTGACCGGCGCGCTGGCCGGTGGTGCGGCACCCATCGTCGCCACCTCGCTGCTCCGGGCCGGCGACGGCGACCCGTGGCTGATCAGCGTCTACCTGGTGAGTCTGGCCGTGCTGGCGCTGTTCTGCGCCTGGCAGCTGAAAAAGGCGTGATGCCGCTCAGGTCGGCAGCAGCAGGGCGGCGCTGAAGGCGGCCGGCATGGCCACCAGGCCGGGCAGCAATCGCAGCAGGTAGTCATGCCCGCCGGCGGCGAAGGCCACCACGCTCTTGCTCAGCGTGTTGGTCAGGAATCCCAGCAGTACGCCCAGGCAGGCGATGTCGAGCGTGATGCGGTCGGCTGCGAGCAGTTGCGCGACGGAAGCCGCCGCGGCGTGTGTATCGGCGAAACCGGCGGCACCGGCCGCCGCGACCGCGCCGTACTTGCCGAAGGCGGCGGCAATGATCGCCGACAGCAGCAGGATGCCGGCCACCAGCGCCGCGAAGGCCAGCGCGTGGCGCGGCTCGAACGGCCGGCCTTTGAGCGCCGCCGGTTCCTGCCCCCCGTCGCGCCAGGCTGCCAGCCCGGAAAAGCCGGCGAACACCACCGCGGTGACACCGGCGGCGATCAGCGGCAGGGCGAGGGCATTCAGCAGCGGTACGGAGAGCGCGCCGAGCACCAGCGCCAGCTGGACGACGGTGGCGACGTTGGCCAGCGTACCGGCCGCCACGCAGGAGGCGCGCTGCTCCGGGTACTGTGCCGCACGGCTGCCCATGGCGCTGATGGTCGCGGTGGCGGAGACGAAGCCGCTGGCGAACCCCGAGAGCGGCAGGCCCAGCTGCGTGCCGAGTGCGCGTTGCGCGATGTAGCCCAGCGCGTTGATCGCCATCACCAGTACGACCAGCAGCCACAGCCGGTGCGGATTGAGTACCTGCCAGGGATCGACGGTCCGGTCCGGCAGCAGCGGCAGCACGATCAGCGCCGCTGCGATCAGCACCAGGCCGTCGTGCAGTTCCTGCTCGGTGAGCACGGTGCGGGTGAAGGCATGGAGGCGCGACTTGAGCGCCAGGATCAGCGCCACGCCGACCCCGAGCGCGGCGGCGAGCGCCGGCATCGACATCGCCAGCACGCCGAGCAGGAAGACGGCGAACATCGCCACTTCGGTGGTGAGGCCGGGATCGGCTTCGCGCGAGCTGCGGTAGCTCAGCAGGGCCGCCAGCCCGATGAAGCCGGCACCGACCGCCACCAGGGCCGTGCCCAGCAGCGCACTGACGGCGCCGGTCAGGGCGATCAGCGCGAACGTGCGCACGCCGGCCACGGCGTGGCCGATACCCGCGCCCTTGCGCCGTTCCCGCTCGATGCCGACCAGCAGCCCGCTGCCGAGTGCGACGGCAAGGCCGATCAGGATGTCCGGTTCGGGCGAGGGCAGCTGCATGGCGGGAGCCTGCGCAATCGCCCCGTTCCGTGCAAGTGGCGCCCCGGGCGGCAATAACGGACGGACGGGGCCAAACTATTCCGGCCGCCGGGGCGTATTCGGGTTACGATGCCGACCCCCCGTCCCTTCCCCTCCCGGTTGCCCTGTGGCCAAGCCCAACTATTCATTCGAGAAACGGCAGCGCGAACTGGCGAAGAAGAAAAAGAAGGACGAAAAGAACCAGCGCAAGCTGCTTGCGAAGAGTGCCGCCCCCAACGGCGCCACGCAGGAAAGTGCAGCAACGGCCGAATCGCCGTCGGAAGCGTCGGCCCCTGCCGATGCCGGCGAAGCTGGCCCGCAAGACCGGAACCCCTGAAGGCGCTGCTCCGGCAGTCCCCTTCCGGCGTTTCTCCAATCCCGGAGCGTTATCGAAATGCAACAGAACAAGCTGTACGTCGGCAATTTCCCCTATTCGGTGGACGAAGCGCAATTGCGCGACCTGTTTTCCGCGTACGGCCAGATCAGCGACTGCGCGATGATCATGGATCGCGACACCGGTCGTCCGAAGGGTTTCGCCTTCATCACCTTCGCCACCCAGCAGGCGGCAGAGAAGGCGCTGGAGCAGAACGGCCGTGACCTCGGCGGTCGCCCGCTGAAGGTGAACATGGCGATGGAACGCGAAGGCGGCCGTGGCGGCCGTCCGGGCGGCGGCGGCGGTGGTGGCGGCGGCGGTCGTCCGCCGCGCTGGTGATCCGCGGCGCCCCGTGCGCCGGCAGACACACGCAGTCCGCAGTAGATGAAAAGCCCGGCGCGAGCCGGGCTTTTTTGTTGTCGCCGCAGGGGCCGCGCGCTGCAGCAGCCGGCGGGCGGCGAGGGTGCCGGCCATCGGGCGCGCCTGCCCGGCGGTCTCCCGTGGCGTCGAGTGTTTTTTCGTGTCGTAACCCGCCACTGCAGGCGGGCACCACCGCTGCCTAGCATCCGGGGCACCTCCCTGCCGCCGTGCCTTCCGGTCATGAAAACAACAAGAACCGTATTTCCCGCCCTGTTCCGGGCACCGCGTGTTGCCGCCACTTCCTTGTTCCGGATGCTGGCGCTCCTGCTGTTCGGCATGGGCGTGCTGGCCGGCTGTGCGGGCATTCCGCCGGCCAGCGTCGCGCCGCATAAGTACACGACCTATCCCGGTGCCGAATCCGGTGTCATCCGGACGCAGGACGGGCTGGCGCTCTACACCGCGTGGTGGAAACCGGTGAACGAAGAGCCGAAGGCCGTGATCCTTTTGCTGCACGGTACGGCGGCGCACAGCGGCGTATACACGCCATGGGCCCAGTACGCGGTCAGCCAGGGTTACGCGGTGTTCGCGATGGACATGCGCGGCTGGGGCCAGTCGCAGGGTTTCGGCCGTCGTGGCTATGTCCGTGCCGGCTATGCCGACTACGTCGGCGATCTTCCGCTGGCGTTCGCGGAAGTGCAGCGCGCATATCCCGGGAAACGCATCTATCTGCAGGGCGAATCGCTGGGCGCCGGGGTTGCACTGCATGCGAGCATCCAGGGCGGATTTCCCGTCGACGGGCTGATCCTGAATGCACCGCCGGTTTACGTGAACCTGAAGGTCGGGCCGGGTCGCCTGCCGGAATGGATTGCCAGACCTGCCATCTGGAATGCGGGTCTGCTGGGCCGGGTGGCGCCGAATTTTCCGCTGTATCCGATGAACACGGACCTGGGCGAGTCGTGGATCTGGAACAAGGCGATTTTCGACGACTGGAGCCGGCGTGAGCTCAGGAAGGACCCGCACATGACGCACAGCGCGATTCCGGCCGTCTACGTGACGGCACTGGGCAAGGCGGCCGCGCATATCCGCCGGCATGCAGCCGACATCAGGGAGCCGTTCATCCTGCTGCAGGGTGATCGGGATTACCTGGTCAATTCCAGGCCATCCGGCAAGTTGCTGATGAACCGGGCGAGCAGCACGGACAAGACGCACAAGGTGTATCCGGGCATGTCGCACTGCACGCTGCACGACAAGGGCCGCGGCGCGGTGTGGATCGATATCATCGACTGGCTGGATGCGCGGGTGCCCGCCACGCAGACTCTTCCGGAAGAAGTGGCAGCGCTACGACAGCAGGGGCGCAAATACGCCGGGGAAACGCCCGAAGAAACCTTCGGCAGGCTCTCGCGAACGCTCCAGTGATCGAAAACAAAAAGCCCGGCGAGAGCCGGGCTTTTTTGTTTCCACTCACCGACGCTCGTGAACGAGCGTTTATGCGTCCTCGCACCGGCGCGGCCGGGTGGTGTGTGTATGTCCTGAACGATGAGTGAAGG
The DNA here is from genome assembly GCA_049323295.1 of Pseudomonadota bacterium. GTDB lineage: Bacteria > Pseudomonadota > Gammaproteobacteria > Pseudomonadales > JADFDG01 > JADFDG01. The sequence continues at coordinate 86,311 of JBMOON010000047.1, read as the reverse complement.
ACAGGAACACACCACCCGGGCCAGCCGGCGGCACAGCGCGTCAGACGCGCTCGATCACCGTCGCAATGCCCTGACCCAGGCCGATGCACATCGTGGCCAGGCCGAGCGTCGCGTTCTTGCGCTCCATGATGTTGAGCAGCGTGCCGGTGATGCGCGCGCCCGAGCAGCCGAGCGGGTGGCCGAGGGCGATGGCGCCGCCCTGCAGGTTCACCTTCTCGTCGACCTTGTCGAGGAGCTTCAGGTCTTTCGCGCACGGCAGCGACTGCGCGGCGAAGGCTTCGTTCAGCTCGACGATCTGGATGTCCTCGATCGACAGGCCGGCACGCTGCAGCGCCTTCTTCGTCGCCGGCACCGGGCCGTAGCCCATGATCGCGGCGTCGACGCCGGCCACGGCCATGCCGCGGATCTTCGCGCGCGGCTTGAGGCCCAGCGCCTTCGCCCGCTCGTAGCTCATCACCAGCATTGCCGAGGCGCCGTCGGAAATCGCCGACGACGAACCGGCGGTCACGGTGCCGCCTTTCGGGTTGAACGCCGGCGGCAGCGAGGCCAAGGCTTCCAGCGAGGCATCCTTGCGGATCACTTCGTCGTAGTCCATCTGCACCAGGGCGCCATTGGCGTCATGGCCCAGCATCGGCACGATCTCGTTCTTCCACCAGCCTTTCTCGGTGGCTTCCCAGGCGCGCTTGTGCGAACGCAGGGCGAACTCGTCCTGCTGGGCGCGCGAGATGCCGTGCATCATGCCGAGCATTTCGGCGGTCAGGCCCATCATGTTCGAGGCCTTGGCGATGCGCTTGGAGGCCTCCGGGTTCAGGTCGACGCCGTGCGTCATCTGCACGTGGCCCATGTGCTCCACGCCGCCGATGACGAACACGTCGCCGTTGCCGGTCTGGATGGACTGGGCGGCGATGTGCAGTGCCTGCATCGAAGAACCGCACAGACGGTTGATCGTCTGGCCGGCGACTTCCTTCGGCAGGCCGGCCAGCAGGCCGATGTTGCGGGCGACGTTCATGCCCTGTTCCAGCGTCTGGTTCACGCAGCCCCAGATCACGTCTTCCGTTTCGGCGACGTTCCAGTTCGGGTTGCGCGCCTTGAGCGCCTCGATCAGGTTGGCGGACAGGCGCTCGGCGCGCACGTTGCGGAACACGCCGCCCTTGGAGCGGCCCATCGGGGAACGCACGGCATCGACGATGACGGCGTCACGGGGATTCAGACTCATGGTGATTCTCCTGTGGTCTCGTCGTTTCAGCCGAAGAACTTCTGGCCGGCTTTGGCCATCTCGCGCAGTTTCATCGTCGGCTCATAGAGCTTGCCGAGCGACGCGTACTTGTCGCAGAGAGCCACGTACTTATCGAGACCCATGTTGTCCAGGTAGCGCAGTGCGCCGCCGCGGAACGGGGGGAAACCGATGCCGTAGACCAGCGCCATGTCGGCGTCGGCCACGTTGGACACGATGCCTTCTTCCAGGCAGCGCACGACCTCGTTGCACATCGGGATCATCAGGCGGGCGATGATCTCGTCGTCGGCGAAGTCCTTCGTCGCAGCCACGACCGGCTTGATCAGGTCGTAGGCGGCCTGGTCGACGACCTTCTTCGGCTTGCCCTTCTTGTCGGTCTCGTACTTGTAGAAGCCCGCGCCGTTCTTCTGGCCGTAGCGCTTGTTCTCGTACATCACCGTCGAGGCGTCCTTGAAGTCGTAGTTCATGCGCTCCGGGAAGCCGTCGGCCATCACCTTCGCGGCATGCACGCCGGTGTCGATGCCGACCACGTCCATCAGGTACGCCGGGCCCATCGGCCAGCCGAACTTCTCCATGACCTTGTCGACTTTCTGGAAGTCGGCGCCGTCGCGCAGCAGCATGCCGAAGCCGCCGAAGTACGGGAACAGCACGCGGTTGACGTAGAAGCCCGGGCAGTTGTTCACCACCACCGGGTTCTTGCCCATCTTCTTCGCCCAAGCCACGGTGGTGGCCACGGCTTCATCGGACGACTGCTTGCCGCGGATCACTTCCACCAGCGGCATCGCGTGTACCGGGTTGAAGAAGTGCATGCCGACGAACTGTGCCGGCTTCTTCAGCGCGGACGCCAGGGCGTCGATGGAGATCGTCGAGGTGTTGGAAGCGAGGATGGCGCCGTCCTTCAGCAGGCCTTCGACTTCCGCCAGCACGGACTTCTTCACTTTCTCGTTCTCGACCACCGCTTCGACGACGATGTCGACGCTGCCGAAGTCGCCGTAGTTGAGCGTCGGCCGGATCATGGCCAGCGTCTTGCCCATCGCGTCCGGCTTCATGCGGCCTTTCTCGACGCGCTTGGCCATGTGCTTGGTGGCTTCGCTCATGCCGAGGTCCAGCGCCTTGTCGGCGATGTCCTTCATGATGATCGGCGTGCCCTTGATCACCGACTGGTAGGCGATGCCGCCGCCCATGATGCCGGCGCCGAGTACGGCGGCCTGGTTCACCGGCCGGGCTTTCTTCTCCCACTTGCCGGCGACTTTCTTCATCGCCTGGTCGTTGAGGAAGATGCCGACCAGCGCGGTGGCGACTTCCGTCTTCGCGACCTTGGCGAAGCCCTTGGCTTCCACGCGCAGGGCGTCGTCGCGCTTCATGCCGGCGTGCGCCTGCATGGTGTTCACCGCCGCCATCGGCGCCGGGTAGTTGCGGCCGGCCTGCTGGGAGACCACGGCACCGCCGGTCTGGAACGCCATCATGGTTTCCATCGGCGCCAGTTTCACCGGCTCCAGTTTTTCCGAACGCTTGGCTTTCCAGTCCAGCTTGCCGGCGGCGGCGTCCTTCACCATCTGGATGGCGACGTCACGCAGTTTTTCCGGCTCGGCAACGGCGTCGACCACGCCGTCCTTGATGGCCTTGTCGGCCCGGTGCTGGCCGCCGGCGGCGATCCACTCGATGGCGTTGTCGATGCCGATCACGCGCGGCATGCGCACCGTGCCGCCGAAGCCCGGGAACAGGCCCAGCTTCACTTCCGGCAGGCCGACTTCCGCTTTCGTGCTCATCACGCGGTAGTCGGTGGAGAGGCACATTTCCAGACCGCCGCCCAGCGCGATGCCGTTGATCGCGGTGACGGTGGGGAAGGGCAGGTCTTCGACTGCGCAGAACACCTTGTTGGCGTTGAAGCACCACTCGGCGATGGTGTCTTCCGGCAGCTTGAACATGTCGATGAATTCGGTGATGTCGGCGCCGACGATGAACACGCCCTTGCCGGACGTGACGATCATGCCTTTGACATCCTTCGCCGCCTTCACGGCCTCGATCGCCTTGCCGAGGTCTTCCGTGGTGGCGCGGTTGAACTTGTTGACCGACTCGCCCTGCAGGTCGAACTTCAGTTCGACGATGCCGTCGCCGAGCGCCTGCACGGAGACGCTGTTGCCCTGATAGATCATGGTGTTTCCTCAACGGGTGTTTCGGAGGTTCCGGTTGCCGGCGCGGCTGCGGAAGGCAGTTGCGCTCGCCGCGGCCGTGCGGGACGGACGGGGCGTGTACCGGTTGCGGGAGGCGGAGTATAGGCGAGCCGCGCCGGGGCCGGCGCAGGGGCCGCGTGACTGTCGGGTCCCGTGTACGGGCGTATACTCCCGGCCGTTGTTTTCCCGCCGTTTTTTCCCTGCCTGCCGATGGTCAATCCACGTGTCTGACACCCGCCGTCTCGTTCGTCGCGCCGCGCCGGATCCGCAGGCCGTTGCCGCGCTCAGCGCCGACGGCGACCGGCACCCGGTGCTGGCGCGCGTGCTGGCGGCGCGCGGCGTGGCGGACCCGGCGGCGCTGGCCACCGACCTGGCCGGCCTGCCGTCGCCGCAGGCGTTCCGCGACATGCCGGCGGCGGTGCAGTTGCTGGCCGATGCGGTGACCACCGGCGCGCCGGTGCTGGTGATCGGCGACTACGACGCCGACGGCGCCACCAGCACCGCGCTGTGCGTCTCGCTGCTGCGCGCGATGGGCGGGCAGGCCGATTTCCTGGTGCCGGACCGCTTCCGCTACGGCTACGGCCTCTCGCCGGAAATCGTCGACGTGGCCGCCGCGCGCACGCCGAAACCGGCGCTGATCCTCACCGTCGACAACGGCGTCTCCAGCGTGGCCGGCGTGGCGCGCGCCCGCGCGCACGGCATCCGCGTGCTGATCACCGACCATCACCTGCCCGGTGCCGAACTGCCGGCGGCCGACGCGCTGGTGAATCCCAACCAGCCGGGCTGCGATTTTCCTTCCAAGGCGATTGCCGGCGTCGGCGTTGCTTTCTTCGTGCTCACCGCACTGCGCGGTGAACTGCGCACGCGCGGCTGGTTCGGCGCCGCGCGCCCGGAACCGAACCTGGCCGATGCGCTGGACCTCGTTGCACTGGGCACCGTGGCCGACGTGGTGCCGCTGGACCGCCTCAACCGCGCGCTGGTGATGCAGGGCCTGAAGCGCATGCGCGCCGGCCGCCTGCGGCCGGGCATTGCCGCGCTGCTCGCCGTGGGCAAGCGCAACCGCGAGCACCTGGTGGCGTCCGATCTCGGTTTCGCGGCGGGTCCGCGGCTGAATGCCGCCGGCCGCCTCACCGACATGACGATCGGCATCCGCTGCCTGCTGGCGGAGAACGATGCCGAGGCGCTGCGGCTGGCGCAGGAGCTCGATGCGCTGAACATCGAACGCCGCGCCATCGAGAACGGCATGCGCCGGGAAGCGCAGGGCGCGCTGGAGCGCCTGCGGCTGGATGCCGCGCGCCTGCCGCGCGGCCTGTGCCTGTACGACGCCGGCTGGCATCCGGGCGTGGTGGGCATCCTCGCCTCGCGCATCAAGGAACAGGTGCACCGCCCGGTGATCGCCTTTGCGCCGGCCGAGAGCGGCAGCGACGAACTGCGTGGCTCCGCGCGCTCCATCGAGGGCGTGCACATCCGCGACGTGCTGGACGCGGTGGCGGCGCATCATCCGGCGCTGCTGCAGCGTTTCGGCGGCCACGCGATGGCGGCGGGGCTCACCCTGCGGCGGGCCGACTACGACGCCTTTGCCGCCGCCTTCGATGCCGAAGTGGCGCGCGTGCTGCCGCCGGATGCGCTTTCGCCGGTGCTGCTCTCCGACGGCGAACTGCCGCCGGGAGCGATCGACCTGCCGCTGGCCGACACGCTGCGCGGCAGCGTGCCCTGGGGCCAGTCCTTCCCCGAGCCGCTGTTCGACGGCGAATTCGAACTGCTGGAACAGCGCATCGTCGGCGAGCGCCACCTGAAACTCGTGGTGTCTTCCGCCGAGGCCGGCGGCCGCGTGTTCGACGCCATCCACTTCAATGCCGACACCGACCGCTGGCCCGGCAAGTGCCGCCGCGCACGGCTGGCCTACCGGGTGGACGTGAACGAATACCGCGGGGTGCGGACACCGCAGCTGGTGGTGGAGTGGATAGAGCCGTTGTAAGGGTGCCTTGGAACGGCGCCTTTTAAAGGCTACTTTGACGCCTAATATTCGTTATGCATCATGGGAAACGGTGAAGGTCAAATGGAAGTTGAGAAGAAGCAAAAGAGCTCAGTACGCCGCCGGGCCAACGAAATTAAGGCACTGCGATGCAAGGACCTAATCGTTGTAATTGAGAATCCAGACGACATTAAGAACATCGGAACGGTAATCCGAAACGTCAATGCTCTTGGTGCCGAGAAGGTCTACGTAGTAGACCCGAGAAAGGCGCTGCCAGATGACTGGCAGGAGATGAGGGAGAGGAATTCTTTAAGTAAAACCTCTGTGTCCGCCGTCAAATGGAGCTTCGTAAAGCGATTTGATAGCACAGAGGCCTGCATTGAACATCTTGTTAAGAACAGGTTCGTGTCGTTTGTAACTTCGCCCCACATCAAGGGAAGAACCAATGCAGTCCTCGACGAGGTCGACTTCACCAAGAACTATAAATTGGCAATATGGTTCGGAAACGAGTCGAAGGGAGTGAGTGACGCGGCAATCGAGCACTCTATTCTTTGTGTAAGCATCCCAATGGTTGGCATGATTGAAAGTCTAAATCTTGGAACCACCTCCGGAATTGTTCTCTATCAGGCCACGAAGCAGCGTCGGGAGTACCAGAGCAAGTATCGCAAGCGGAACAAAAGGGTTCCGATTGCTGATGCATAACCATTCGCTGCAGGCGCGACGGCCCTGACGGGCCGCGGCCTGAGCTCAAACGTTATGCCTTTAGGAGAGATTTATGCAGCCTGAATACATAAACAGCATCGTTACCTTGTTAGTTGGCGGAATAGCCCTATTCGTCTACTGGCTTACCAAGCGAAACGAGAAGAGAAATGCAGCAACCATCATCTTGATGGATGTAAGGCACGCGGAGCAGGTGGTGCTCTCAATACTTGAAAAAGGGGCCGTAGATACAGTCCTGAAAAACATCATCACCGAAAATAACTGGAACAAATACAAACATCTTTTTGCTTCTGATTTCTCGCAGGATGATTTTTCGGCCTTCAACAGATTCTTTGATTCTTGCATTGATATATCAGAGGCAAGAAAGAGCATGCTTGCGATATTTAACGCCGGCCTAATTTCTAAGGCTGAATATATTCAGCAGTTACTATTGAATATTGACAATCCTGCAAGCCCGCAAGGGCAGGAAGCTCGAGCAAAGATTATTAATAAAGCGAACCAAGAGAGCCATGTCTTTGACCCAGACGATCCGAAAGGCAGGATCTTCAGGCCGCTTCAACTAATGGGCCGCCTGTCCAATACGGTTGCATTTGAAAAGCTGAGAAAAATTGCGGGTGTAAAGGCATAACCACTCGTTGAAGGCCGACGTCGCTGACGCGCCGCGGCTTTGACTCGGACGTTGCCCCCTATGGAAATGAGCATCCGCATTGACGAACTGCTAGAGCTCGCGAATGCAATATCGCGCGGCGAGGTCCCGAAGTATCAGCACAATGAGTGCTATACGGCGGGAGCATACGATCTTCTCTTGATTGGCGCAGACGCACCAACCGCTTATGCGCTCCTGGTTGAAGCGTGCAAGCGATTCGAAAGTTTAGAGGCCACTGGCGGAAGCATGGACGGCTACTATTATCTGCTCTTGTTGCTAGCGAATCGAGCAAACGCAACGGAGATGCCGCCTGAAATGCCAACCATCATCAGCGCCCATCCCGAACTAGCATTGGAGCTCCGGCAGTGGTATCGCTGCGGAGGCTAACAATTCGCTGCAGGCGCGACGGCCCTGACGGGCGGCGGCCTGAGTTCGAACGTTAGCCCCTGCTATGGCCTTATCCAAGTACCTTGATAGCCCATATATAAACTTATATAGTGGCGGGCATGAAGCCCATTGAATTTGCTGGCTCCAGTCAGGATGACTTGAAGAACTTCCCGGCGGAGGCCCGCCGGGATGCCGGCTTTCAGTTGCACTTCATCCAGATGGGCCTGGAGCCATCTGACTGGAAGCCCATGAAGGCGGTGGGTTCCGGGGCCATGGAGATTCGCATCCACCGCGAGGGTGAATAGCGGGTCGTCTATGTGGTCAAGTTTGAGAAGGCCGTATACGTCCTGCATGCCTTCGAGAAGAAGACGCAGAAAACCCGGCAGGCCGATATCGGGCTTGCCCAGGCAAGGTACAAAGAGGTCGAGGCATATGAAAAAGCAAAGCAAAAAGGGAAGCGGTAACGTCTTTCTGGATCTCGGCTTTGAGCCCGCCGAGGCCGCGGTACTGCAGATGCGCGCCAACCTGATGAGCGACCTGCGGAACTACATCGAGAAGGAAGGCCTCACCCAAGCAGAAGCTGCCAAGCGCCTTGGCATTGCACAGTCCCGAGTTTCGGACCTCGTCCGGGGCAAGTGGGAGAAATTCAGCCTGGAAATGCTGATCACCCTGGAGGCCCGTCTCGGCCGCACCGTGCGGGTTGAGCTTGCTGCGTAAACGTGCGGCAGGGGCTAACCATTCGCTGCCGGCCCTGACGGGCCGCGGCCTGACAAACGTTAGGCGCCGCGCATAGGTAGGAGCAGGCGATGAGTGAGCAAGAGGTCTTGGTCGTCTATGACAAGCAGTGCCCTGCTTGTGACTACTACTGCCATTTAGTGCGTATTCGAGAGTCAGTGGGCCGGCTCGTACTTGTTGATGCGAGAGATGGCGGCCCTGTCATGGAAGAAATAACAGCGGCAGGTCTGGATATCGATCAGGGCATGGTCGTGAAGGTAGGCCGGCAAATGTATTACGGCCCTGATGCAATTCATGTGCTTGCCTTGATGGGAACAAACAAGGGTTTCTTTAACCGGCTGGCGTATTGGTCTTTCCGTTCCAGTGCGGTCTCTCGCGTTCTATATCCGGCGCTTAAAGCATGTCGCAATCTTCTCCTGAAGTTTCTTGGCATAACCAAGATCAACAACCTGAAGATCAGCGGCAATGACAAGTTCTAGAGAAGGGGCGGCACCTAACCACTCGCTGAAGGCCGACGCCCCTGATGGGCCGCCAACCGGGCTCAAACGCTAAGGGTGCCGGGCGGAGGTTTGTGCCATCCGGAGTGGCCACTACCGCATCACTCCATGCGTACCGAACTCGTTACCACCCGCAAGCGCCGGGCCGCCGAAATCCTGTTGGATCCCGAGCGGGGCAAGTAGCCGATCCTCATTACCCGGCACAGTCTGCCGAGCGCTTACGGCAAGTCGCCCCCCAAGCGATCTGATGGACGTATCAGTCCTGGTGGCGTATCCGGATCTGCCGGACACCGCTGACGTGATGGTCAATTTCGCACGGGGCTGTAGGATGTTGGCCGCTGTCTGCGGGGTAATGGACCGGGATAGGATGCGGCGTTTTTCTTGCTGCCTTCTTCAGGGATGAACGCCATGCGCAATCTGCGTCCGGTCCGTGCCATGCTGGCGCGTTTCCTTCTGCTTGCCCTCTCCGGTTTGGCACGGGCCGATGAAAACCCGGGCGACAGCCTGCTGCCGGATTTCTACAACGATCCGGCGCTCAGTACTTCCGGGATCAAGCTGGAAGACTACGAAAGCAGCTCGATTGATTACTTCTCCGGCCTGATGAGTCGATCGGCGATCGATTTCTCGTTGCCTGGAAACGGCGGAATGACCATCAGTTTCCGTCGCAGCTACAACTCACAGCAACCATACGCCTGGCCGGAATACACTGCGCTTGGTGTCGGCTGGAAAATGCACTTCGGTTGGCTGCAAATCACCGATGGCGAGAAATTGTGCAGTGCGATGTGGAATGTTTCCGTCATGGACAATCCGGTCCTGCACATGCCGGACGGCTCAACCGATGTTCTGGCGATGACCGATGCGCCGATGATTGATCCGACACAGGTTCACTATCGCGGGAAGAGTGGAATGGGCCTGATATGTGGCGCCGTTCCCGGCGGAGATCCGCTGGCGCCGTTCATTGTTGTCGGTGTCGATGGTACGCGGTACGAGTTCGAACGCTGGTCGGGAGGTGGTGCGGCAACGGGGGCCGAACGTACCGCCAGATGGTTTGTACGGCAGATCGTCGACCGGCACGGAAACTGGATGTGGATTGATTACGCTGACGTAGGCACGCCCGATACGGGGATGATAGTTGCCCCCGTGCGGGTGACGGCGAACGATGGCCGCGACGTTACGCTCGAGTACGCCGACGGACTGCTGCAGAGAATCATGTATGCCGACCAGCCTGTCGTCGAGTATGCCTATGAGCCGGCAGTGATTCTCGGCAGCTTCTCGAATCTGGTTGCGGTTACGTTGCGTGAGGAGCTGGTCTGGCGCTACGCCTATTCAGCCAAGGCGGATCCGGGCTCCGGTTCGATGACGCGCGCTACTAATCCCTTTGGCGGCCACACGGAGTACACGTGGCAGCAGTTGTATTTCCAGTCCGGCGATGGCCAGCAGCTAAATGCGGCGGTAGTACGGGTCCGTCAGGATCCCGTCGGCTCGCCGGAAGCGATCTGGACGTATGTCTACACGCCGGCCACCGTGCAGGGTCAGCGTGATGTCACGACGGTCATGGCCCCGGAGGGCGAGTACCGATACACGCATTTCAGCGCGATGGGCATGGTGTCGGGCGAGGTTTGGAAGGTCGGGCTCAAGGAGCGCGTGGTTTTCACGCCGAACTCGGGGCCGGTGCGCACGGAGGAGTTCACCTGGGTTCCCTATTACATATCGGCCGAGAACAACAAGCGGACGTCTGCCACCGGTTTCTATGCTCCCTTTGATAATGCGTATTACGGTCCGTTGCTGGCCGGGCAAGTGACGCGCATCGGCACTGCCGAATGGCGCACGAACAGCACGGACTGGGTTTGGGGAGCTGCCTATATCGGTGCGCCCCGGGCGCAAACGATCACGATGCGGGGGCCTGACGGGTCTGAACGGGTGCTCAATCGCCGTTATCAGCATCGCCCGGCGCTCCATCTTTACTTTCTGCTTCACCAGGAGTTCCTGACCCAGGCCTTGTACCCGAACACAACGCCGATGACCGTGGAATTCAACGAATTAGGCGATCCGGTGAAGCGGTTCGACAAGGGCTTCTTCACGTTCTACACCTACGATGCCCGGGGGAATCCGGAGACAGTGACCCGGGGTCTCAGCGGTGACGGAAATGCCGGCGTGGCCAGGGTGACCCGATTCAGCGATTACTACCGCGGTGTAGCGCGGCGAACCGAGCACCCTGATGCCACGGTCACCCTGCTGGAGGTTGATCCGTTCGGCCGCACCACCCGGGAAATCGACCGTGACGGCAGGATTTTTTCCTATGCCTACGATTTGTTGGGCCGGATCCGGCACATCGACTACCCGGCGGGCAATGACACTTTTCTGACCTACAGTGCACGGGTCACGCAGCTGGATCGTGGCGCCTATCGCCGCACGACTACCATTGACGGCTTCGGGCGGAACGTCGAGGAGATGCATGCCGACGTTCAGGGCAGCCGCCAGATCCGGGTTACCCGCGACTACGATGTGCAAGGCCGCGTGGTATTCACCAGTTTTCCGAACTCCGTTGCCGGCACGCACTACCGGTACGACAACTACAACCGCCTTACCCGGGCGACCCATCCCGGCGGCTTCCGCACATATGACTACGTCGATGGTTCGCATGTACGGGTAACGGACGAAAATGGCCGGATCACCCGGCTATATCGCGATGAAGTGGAAGGCCCGGGGCAGGGCGAGCTGTTGCGTATCGAGTCGCCCGAAGGCGTTGTCACCCGGATCGAGCGCAACGAGTACGGGCTGCCGCTGCGCATCGAGCAGGGCGACGGCACCGTCATGCTGACGCGAACCAACAGCTATTCGTCGTCGCTGGTTCTGCGGAGCAGCAGTGAGCCGGAATCGTCGAAGAGGTATTTCTATTACGATCATGCCGGTAACGTGACGGACATTTTCCACGAGACGACGCCGGGCTACGGGCGTTACCAGCACAACGAGTACGATCTGAACGATCGGGTCATTTCCAGCACTGCGCCGATCAACGAATGGCAGCAGTCTATCGACGGCCAGAAGGAGTACTACGAGATCGCGTTGTCATTCAGTTACACCCCTGAAGGCAAGCCGATCGATCAGTCCAGGACGGAGAGTATTCAGCGTTTTCAGGGTACGCAGCAGGTCTCCATGTTCGTGCGTGACAGCGCTTGGCACCACGAATACGACACCAACGGCAACCTGCAGTCGGAACGGCTGACGGCCGGCGGAAACCAGTGGCAGTTCGATTACACCTACGATGCGAACGATCGTCTGGCCACGCTGACCTACCCCGGCGGTGAAACGGTGGCCTACCAGCCTGATGCCTTCGGCTGGCCGACGCGCGCCGGCAACTATGCCACCGGTATCCAGTACCACGAGACCGGGCAGCTGGCCGGATTTGCCTACGGCAACGGTCGTGCGATGAGCATCGCGGTGAATGATCGTTACCTGGTCGAGACGATGACCGTCCCGGGAATTTCCGGGCTTTCCTATGACTACGATCCGGCCGGCAACGTGCTGTCGATCGTTGACGATCGCGATGCGACCCGGAATATCGTCCTCCGCTATGACGGCATGAATCGCATGACCGGTGCCGATGGCGCATGGGGTACCGGCACGTTCACCTACGACAAAGTCGGCAACATCACGCAGAAAACGATCGGCAACGACAACCTCTCCCTGGCTTACGATGCCCGCAATCGCCTGGCGTCGGTATCCGGCAGCCGGACCCGGTCGTATGCCTACGATGTGTTCGGAAACATCGTCGTCCGCAACGGTCAGCTGTTCGGATACGACGGTCTTGGCAACCTGCTGGCGGTTCCGTCGCCGAACGCCGCGGCCGGTGGCACGAGTTACCAGTACGATGCGCGCGGCCGCCGCCTGGCCACCTTCCACGATGGCGAGGTGCGGTACAGTCTGTATGCGAACGGCGACCGCCTGCTGTACGAGGCGAATCCGGCGGCAGGTACCTGGCAGCGGAATATCCATGTCGGTGCCATGCTCGTGGCACGCAACGAGCACTACATCGCCTGCTACGAAGACATCGACGGCGACGGGATTCCGCATTGCGCCGAGCAGGATGCCGGTCTCGACCCGTACGATCCGCTGGATGCATCCGCCGACATCGACGGCGACACGCTGGCCAACCTCGACGAATACCAGCGCGGTACCGGAATCAACGATGCCGATACCGACGACGATGGCATGGGCGATGGCCTCGAGGTGTTCTACGGCCTTGATCCTAAGACGAACGACGCCGCCGGCGATCCCGATGGTGACGGCCTGCCCAGTGGCGTCGAGCTGGCGCGCGGATTCAACCCCAACGATCCGGCGGACGGTGCGGCCGACACCGACGGCGATGGCTTGTCCAATGCGGCCGAGTACACGCTGGGCACGGCCTGGAACGATGCCGACAGCGACAACGACGGCATGGGCGATGGTTACGAGGCCGGCAAGGGCCTGAATCCGCTGGCCAACGATGCGGCCGGTGATCTCGATGGCGACGGCATGCCGAACAAGTACGAGCACGACCGCAGTTTCAATCCGGCGGACGCCGCCGACGGTGCCGTCGATCCCGACGGCGATGGCCTGACCAATCGCCAGGAGTACATCGCCGGTACCAATCCGCGGAACGCGGACAGCGATGGCGACGGCATGAGCGATGGTTACGAGGCCGGCAAGGGCCTGAATCCGCTGGCCAACGATGCGGCCGGTGATCTCGATGGCGACGGCATGCCGAACAAGTACGAGCATGACAACGGGTTCGAGCCGGCTTTTCCCGGCGATGGCGAGCAGGATATCGATGGCGATGGCCTGGCCAACGTGCGCGAACATCAGTACGAGACGGATCCGTGGAATCCCGATACGGATGGCGATGGCATGCCGGATGGTGTCGAAGTGGCCAATGCGCTCGATCCGCTGGCGAGTGATGCCCAGCTCGATTACGACGGTGATTCGATGCCGAATGCGTGGGAAGTCGCGCATGGCCTGAATCCGCGCTCTGCCGGCGACGGATTCATGGATCCTGATGGCGACCAGGTTATCAACATGGCTGAATATTTTCAGGGAACCGATCCGTTCGTTGCGGAAGTACCGGCAGTGCCGCAGGCACCCCATGTAGTTTCGGGCGATGGCAAGACGTGGGTGGCCTGGTCCGCGGCGACCCATGCGAACACTTACCGGATCGAGTGGGGCCTCGTCGGCGAAACGTCAGCGTCTTCCGGCGGTGGTCAGTACGCTTCCGGTCGTGCTTATTCGATGGCGACGCCCAATGACACCCTTTACTGGTTTCGGGTATACGCGTCGCGCGGTGTGCTGGAGACGGTCGGGCCGCGAGTCATCGTGCTTAGCGGCCCCGGTAACCAGGAGCAGGGGTTGCCATTCGTCCTGCCGGCAGGTTGTGTGCGAACCCAACTGGCACTGGCTGGCGACGGCGCCTTCATGGTCGGTTGCGAGCAAGGCGATCAGGTCACGGTTCATCGTTATGGCCCGGGCCTGCAGCCTGCGCCGCAGGTTTTCCCCGCCGGGGCCCGGCAGGGCAGTCGTTCGGGTTGGCGGCTGGCTTCGGTGCTGGACGGCGATGCCTTCTTCGTCTGGCTGGACGAGGCGACAAATACCCTCACGGGCTCCCGTTACTCCGCAGTACCCGGCAGCTGGGGGCAGGCATTCATGCTGGAGAACGAGCCGTCTGCTGTGCACGCCTTCGATGCGTACGCCGACTGGGCAGGAGCGCTGGGTACGCTCTATGCCACGGAGGTTGGCAGTGCGAACCCGTTGCAATACACACTGGGCGACAAGCCGCTGGGATCGACGTGGTTCGGCCAGGCGCCGCAGGTCACCCGTGCCGGCCGTCCCTGGCACATGGCTGTCGGCTCCCGCGACCATGCAGTGATCGGCGAGACGGTGAATGGTGTTGATCGTCTTGTGTCAGCGATGCTGACCACCAGCGATTACCCGGTCTACGACTGGGGCGCCGTGCTCGCCGGCTCGCGGCCATCGATCGATCGCGGCATCGTCGGCTGGGTCGACAGTGGCGGAAGTATTCACGCCGCTTCTGTGTGCGCGGCTCCTTGCGTCCCGGTCCAGGCGAAGCTCGAGGCGTCTTCGTACTCGACGAGTTTTGCCTATGCGGGGGCGGGATACGGGCAGGTCTACTGGTATGCGCCGGGAGCCATCCGTTACACCCGGCTCGTGAAGGACAACCGGGGCAACTACTCATGGAACCGTGCAGCCACCTTGTTCAGCGATGCGAAGCTGAACGATCCGTCCCAGGTCCGTGTGGTGCACGGTGAAGCGTCGGCCGGCATCTACTGGAGCAATTCGGCGGCGGAGATCCGTACCAGCCAGAGCAATGCCGATGGCACGTGGCGTGCGCCCAGCATATTGCCGGTGACGGGCAAGGTGCTCGATGCGGCAGCAGATGTCGCCGGCAACCAGGTGCTGATGCTGGAAAAGGACGGCAACTACCTGTTCCGTGAACGTCGTCGCCTGCCCAGCGGTTTCGATCGCACGGCCGATACCACGCCGCCTGTCCTCGGACAGTCCAGTGTGCGCAGCGGCAAGACCACGATCCAGCACGTGGTGACCCTGTCTGCCGACGAACCGGCCAACCGTTTCTTCACGGTTGCCGGCGGCACGATCACGGCGGGCGGCGCCAACACCACGGCCGAGCAGCGCTACACCGGACCGGTGACGATCACGTTCCCGAATGGCGGCAGTGCAACGATCACATACCGCGGCATCAACATGGCCGAGCGCTGGAGTGCGCCGGTCAGCGCCGTACTGCAGTGAGTAACCGGAGCATGAAGATGTGGAACAACGCGATCATGCGTCTGCTGCAGGTAGCGGTGTTGTCGCTGTGCGCCGGTCATGCGTTGGCTGTCGAGCGCGTCACCTATTTCGTCAGCGACGTGCTGGGTTCACCGGTGGCGACCATGGCTGTACAGGGCGAAGTCCTGTGGCGCGAGGACTATGCGCCCTACGGCGAGCGGCGTACCCGCTCGCCGGCCAACCCGGCTGCGCCCGCCTATACCGGCAAGCCGGAAGATCCCGAGACCGGTCTGGTCTACATGGGCGCCCGGATGTACGACCCGGAGGTGGGCCGGTTTACGGGTATCGATCCGCAGGGGTTCACGACCGACAACGTGCAGTCGTTCGTGCGATGAAACAGTGCGGCGGTGGATGTCCAAAAAAGAATTGGATATCACGCAAAGCACGGGTCTGTTGCGTGGTGGGAAGGAGGGTACCCACTATGTCACGGATGCAGCGAATTCCGATCCACTTCGAGCACGTCAGCGGCTGGCTCTGCCAAAGACCCCGGAAGTGAGAGTTACTCTGGAAGTTCCCAAAGGGGTTCTTTCCGCGCCATCAAGAGTCGAACCGGCGTTTAATATGCCTGGCGGAGGCATGGAGCGAACCGCTTCCGGAAAAATTCCTGTGAGTGCGCTAAGGGTTGATCAATGAATAGCTCATCTTTACTTGGACGTAGTGTGAAGTTGCGCGCCAATGAATTCGTTGGGATTGATCTGGCGGCAAAAATTGTTGGTATAAGTGATGCGGAACGAAAAGCGTTACTTATCCTGGATGAGCCATTGGTCAGTGGGGGTACTGCCTATTGCCATGTGGTGGCTGCGCCCCGGTTGGCGCAGGATGGCTTTCACGCTTTGGCTGATCGGGGGCTGTTGGGATGCGCGCTTACCTGGGTTCCCGCGCAGCAATTTGACCAAGCCAGGCCATATGACCTGACGTGGTGGAGGGGTGGCGGAGTGGCGATAACGGATTTGTTGCTCGCCTATTGAGCGCTTCGCACGGGTAGCGGGCAGCTGCCGGAGTGTCGCACCTACCGCGGTGCCAGCCTTCTATCCACAAACAACCCGTTCTCCACCAGCGACACCAGCGCCTCGGCATGGCGTTCGATCATCGCGTCCTCGGACGGATCGATGCCGTAGGCCTCCTGCATGAAGGAGCCCAGCGCGTAGGGCGTGGCGGCGGCGCCGGTGAGGATGGCCATCAGCAGGCCGACCGGCACGTCCTTCATGCCGCTTTCCGGCGCATAGACCCTGTGCATGGTCACGATGTTGCCCACCACCGGGCGCACCCAGGTGTCCATCAGCCACTGCGAGCGCGGGCTGGCCAGCGGGAGCTCCAGGTACAGCAGGCGCGGGAACTGCGGGTGCTTGCCGCAGAAGCGCACGAATTCGCGGGTGAGGGCCAGCAGGGTGGCGCGGGCGTTGGTGCGGGAGGGCGGCACCTCGCGGATGGCGGCGAGGAATTCGCCGCCCAGGCGGCTGAACAGGTCGTTCACCGTGGCCTGCCACAGGCCTTCCTTGCTGCCGAAGTGGTAGTGGATCAGCGGCTGGGTGAAGCCGGAACGGCGGGCGATGGAGGTGGTGGAGGCACCGTCGAAGCCGCGGGTGGCGAACTCTTCGAGGGCGGTCTGCAGGATGCGGGCCCGGCCTTCGCCGGTGCGGGCCTCGCCGGAAGGGGGGGTGTCTTTCATGGCCTGGTTCACGTCGTGTCGTCCCTGCGGCGCGCACCTCGTGTGCGCGGCCGGGATGCTACCAGACCCGGCGTCCGGCGGCTGCCGCCGGCCGGGTGCAAATCGACGGCCTGCCGCGATTTCTCTAGAATCCGCGGGTTTTGTGACGGGGTCGTCCCGTCCCTTGTGTCCGAGGCCCCGTACCCGCGATGGAAATCAACCCGATCCTGAACAAACTCCGTGACCTCGACGAGCGAGCCGTTTCGCTCCGGGGGTATCTTTGACTTCGACCGCAAGCGGGAGCGGTTGCAGGAAGTCGAGAAAGAACTGGAAGACGGCGCCGTCTGGAACAATCCGGAACGCGCGCAGAACCTCGGGCGCGAGCGCTCGCAGCTGGACAACATCGTCGGCACGCTGGTGAAGATCGCCGGCGGCCTCGCCGATTCGCGCGAGCTGCTGGACATGGCGGTTGCCGAGAAGGACGAGTCGACGGTCGCCGACGTGGCGGCCGAGGTCGACCGCATCGAGAAGCTGGTGGCCGAGCTGGAATTCCAGCGCATGTTCTCCGGCCCGAACGATCCGAACAGTGCATTCATGGACATCCAGGCCGGCGCCGGCGGCACCGAGGCACAGGACTGGGCGTCGATGCTGGTGCGCATGTACCTGAAGTGGGGCGAGAAGCGCGGCTTCAAGGCCGAGCTGCTGGAATGCACGGACGGCGAAGTCGCCGGCGTGAAATCCGCCACCATCCACTTCGAAGGGCCGTATGCCTACGGCTGGCTGCGCACGGAAACCGGCGTGCACCGTCTGGTGCGCAAGTCGCCGTTCGATTCCGGCGGCGCACGCCACACTTCGTTCGCTTCGATCTTCGTGTCGCCGGAAGTCGACGACACGTTCGAGATCGAGATCAATCCGGCCGACCTGCGCATCGACGTGTACCGCGCGTCCGGCGCCGGCGGCCAGCACGTGAACCGTACCGAATCGGCGGTGCGCATCACGCACCTGCCGACCAACACCGTCGTCGCCTGCCAGAGCGGTCGCTCGCAGCACCAGAACAAGGACCAGGCGATGAAGCAGCTGAAGGCGAAGCTGTGGGAGCTGGAGATGCAGAAGCGCAACGCCGAGAAGGCGGCGCTGGAAGCGACCAAGGCCGATGTCGGCTGGGGCAGCCAGATCCGCTCCTACGTGCTCGACCAGTCGCGGGTGAAGGATCTGCGCACCGGCATCGAGACCAGCAACACCGGCAAGTTCCTCGATGGCGACATCGATGACTTCATCGAAGCCAGCCTCAAGGCCGGCCTCTGAACCTTTCTCGCGACGGCAGACCATCATGAGCGAACAGAACACGCCCGACGCCCCGCTGACCGCGGAAGACGAGAACCGTCTGATTGCCGAGCGCCGCGCCAAGCTGGCGAAGCTGCGCGAAGGCGGCAACGCGTTCCCCAACGATTTCCGGCGCGACCAGTACTGCGCCGACCTGCAGGCGCACTACGCGCAGAAGACGAAGGAAGAGCTGGAAGGCCTGAAGCTGCGGGTGAGCGTGGCCGGCCGGGTGATGCTCAATCGCGGCGCGTTCATCGTGCTGCAGGACATGACCGGACGCATCCAGGCCTACGTGAACCGCAAGACGCTGTCGCCGGAACAGCTGGATCAGATCAAGGGCTGGGACCTGGGTGACATCGTCGGCACCGACGGCGTGCTGTGCAAGTCGGGCAAGGGCGATCTCTATGTCGACATGGAGAATCCCCGGCTGCTGGTGAAGGCGCTGCGGCCGCTGCCGGACAAGCACAAGGGCCTGGCCGACCAGGAACTGAAATACCGCCAGCGCTACGTCGACCTGATCGTCAGCGAGGAAACGCGGAACACCTTCCGCATCCGCTCGAAGATCGTCGAGGGCATCCGCCACTATCTGTCGCAGCGCGATTTCATCGAGGCGGAAACGCCGATGCTGCAGGTGATCCCGGGCGGCGCCACGGCGAAGCCGTTCGCCACCCACCACAATGCCCTGGACCTGCCGATGTACCTGCGCATCGCGCCGGAGCTGTATCTGAAGCGGCTGGTGGTCGGCGGTTTCGAGCGGGTATTCGAGATCAACCGCAATTTCCGCAACGAAGGCCTCAGCACGCGCCACAATCCCGAGTTCACCATGATCGAGTTCTACCAGGCCTACGCGGACTACCGCGACCTGATGAACCTGACCGAGGACATGCTGCGCACGCTGGCGCAGGACGTGCTCGGCACGACGCAGCTGGTGTACCAGGGCGAGGCGATCGATTTCGGTGCGCCGTTTTCCCGTCTGAGCGTGTTCGATTCCATCCTCGACCGGAATCCGGACATCACGCGCGCGCAGCTGTCGACCCTGGACGGCGCGCGTGCCGCCGCGCAGAAACTGGGTATCCCGCTGAAGCCGTCCTACGGCCTGGGCAAGGTGCAGATCGAAATTTTCGAGAAGACGGTCGAGCACACGCTGCGCCAGCCGACCTTCATCACCGAATACCCGACGGAAGTGTCGCCGCTGGCCCGTCGTTCGGATGCCGACCCCTTCGTCACCGACCGCTTCGAGTTCTTCGTCGGCGGCCGCGAGATCGCCAACGGTTTCTCCGAGCTGAACGATCCGGAAGACCAGGCCGAACGTTTCCGGGCCCAGGTGGCGGAGAAAGAGGCCGGTGACGACGAGGCGATGTTCTTCGACGAGGACTACATCGCCGCGCTGGAGCACGGTCTGCCGCCGACGGCGGGCGAAGGCATCGGCATCGATCGGCTGGTCATGCTCTTTACCGATTCGCCGTCGATCCGCGATGTGATTCTCTTCCCGCACATGCGGCCGCGCTGATTCCGCCGGCCGCGGACGATGACACGGACACCCTGAGGAGCAGGATTGAGCCATGGAGAAGCGACCCGCCCGAAAGACTGCCAGGAAAGGCGCTGCCGGCCAGGAAGGCATGGCATACCACGGCCGCCGTACGGCGCGCACCGGCAGCGAGCAACGGCGGCGGGCGATCCTCGATGCGGCCCTGCGGATCATCGTGCGCGACGGCGTGCGTGCCGTGCGGCACCGCGCGGTGGCCGCCGAAGCCGGGGTGCCGCTGTCGGCCACCACCTACTACTTCAAGGACATCCACGACCTGATCGCCGACACCTTCACGCTGTTCGTCGAGAACGCGCTGTCGAAGGTGATCGATCCGGTGTGGGTGGAGATCTATCAGTTCGTCGGTCAGTTCCCGCAGGACCAGCTGGCCAATCCCGACCGGCAGCCGGAAGGCATCGCGGGGCTGTCGAAACTGGCAGCCGATTTCATCGAGCGCGAACTGGCGCTGCACCGCGACCACCTGCTGGCAGAACGCGCTTTTCTGCAGGCGGCGATGGTCGACGAGCGCCTGCGCGAACAGGCCATGATGTTCCGCAGCAAGCTGATCGAAGGGCTGGTGATGTTCTGCACCATGCTCGACACCATCGATCCGCCGCTCGACGCGGAGATGATCCACGAGACTTTCATGATGCTGGAGTCCGAGAACCTGATGCGGCCGCAGGGCGGTTTCGACCGTGCGCGTGCCGAGCGGGTGATCGCCCACCGCATGCGGCTGATGATCCGCACCCGTTGAGCCGCCGATGAGCGAAACGCCGGCTGCCGATCGTGTCGCCCTGGAGCTCGGCTGGAAACGGGAACTGGCGGGCGAGTTCGCCAGCCCGTACATGGCGGAGCTGCGGGCCTTCCTGCAGGCGGAAAAGCAGCGCGGGCGGGTGGTGTATCCGCGCGGCAACGACATCTTCAATGCCTTCAACCTGACGCCGTTCGACCGCGTGAAGGTGGTCATCCTCGGCCAGGACCCGTACCACGGCCCGAACCAGGCGCACGGGTTGTGTTTCTCCGTGCGGCCGGGCGTCGACATTCCGCCGTCGCTGGTGAACATCTACAAGGAGATCGCCAGCGATCTCGGCATCCCGCCGCCGCGGCACGGACATCTGGAACACTGGGCGCAACAGGGCGTGCTGCTGCTCAATGCGGTGCTGACCGTGCAGGCGCACAACGCGGCCTCGCATGCCGGCAAGGGCTGGGAGCGCTTCACCGACGCCGCCATCGATCGCCTGAACCGCGATCGCGAGCACCTGGTGTTCATGCTCTGGGGCAGCTACGCGCAGAAGAAGGGCGCGGTGATCGACCGCGACCGGCATCTGGTGCTGACGGCGCCGCATCCGTCGCCGCTGTCCGCTCATCGCGGATTCTTCGGTTGCCGGCATTTCTCGCAGGCGAACGGGTATCTTGTGAGGCATGGCATCGAGCCGATCGACTGGCGTCTGCCGGACTGATCGCGACCGCGTGCCTGCCGGTGCCGCCAGGAGGCCAGACATGAGCATCACCATCAAGCCGGTATCCGGGCCGGAGATCGTGCCCTGGCTCGACGATCTCGCGGACCTGCGCATCCGCGTGTTCCGCGATTACCCCTACCTGTACGACGGCGACACCGCCTACGAACGGAAATACCTGGCCCGCTACGCGGCTTCGCCGGAAAGCCTGTTCGTGCTGGCGTTCGATGGCGGCCGGGTGGTCGGCGTCTCCACCGGCATGCCGATGCGTGACGAGACCGATGAATTCAAGGCGCCGTTCCTCGCCGCCGGCTACAACCCGGAAGAAATTTTCTATTTCGGCGAATCGGTGCTGCTGGACACCTACCGCGGGCGCGGGCTCGGCGTGCGTTTCTTCGAGGAGCGCGAGCGCTATGCGATGGCACTCTGCCGTTTCCGCTACACCGCTTTCTGTGCCGTGCAGCGGCCGGAAAACCATCCGTTGCGGCCGGCGGACTACGTGCCGCTCGACCGTTTCTGGATCAACCGCGGCTATCGCCGGCATCCGGAATTCCAGACCCGCGTGAGCTGGAAGGACATCGACCAGCCGGCGGCTACCGAACATCCGATGATGTTCTGGATGAAGCACTGGCCGGAGATTCCGGCCTGAGTCGTCAGCCTTCGAGTTCGGCCCAGCGGTCGTAGTGTTTCTGCAGCGCGGCCTGCGTGGTTTCGAGATCGCGCGCCGTCTGCTCGGCCGCCTTGCGGTCGCGGGCGTAGAACGCCGGGTCGGCCAGCTGCGCTTCGAGCGCGGCAATCTTCGTTTCGGCGCTTTCGATCAGCGCCGGCAGCGCTTCCAGTTCCAGCCGTTCCTTGTATGACAGCTTGCGTGTCTTGCTGTCGGCCGCCGGTGCCGGTGCCGGCGGCGGCGGCGGCGGAGCTTTCTGCACCGGTGCCGAGCGGCCCTGCGCCGCGGCAGCGCTGCCCTGCGGGGCGATGGATGCCGCGCCGGGGTAATACGTGCCGACGTATTCGTTGACCACGCCGTTGCCTTCGAACACCAGCGAACCGGTGACCACGTTGTCGAGGAATTCGCGGTCGTGGCTCACCACCAGCAGCGTGCCGGGATAGTCGAGCAGGATTTCCTCCAGCAGTTCGAGCGTTTCCACGTCGAGGTCGTTGGTCGGTTCGTCCAGCACCAGCAGGTTCGCGGGCCGGGTGAACAGTTTGGCGAGGATGACGCGCGCCCGCTCGCCGCCGGAGAGCGCCGACACCGGCTGCCGGATGCGGTCCGGCGTGAACAGGAAATCCTGCAGGTAACCGACGATGTGCTTTTTCTTGCCGCCGACTTCGATCACGTCCGAGCCTTCGGCAACGTTGTCGATCACGCTTTTCGACAGATCCAGCTGGGTGAGCAACTGGTCGAAGTAGACGGTCTGCAGGTTGGTGCCCAGCCGTACGGTGCCGCTGTCCGGCGAGCGCTTGCCGAGCAGCAGATCGAGCAGCGTGGTCTTGCCGGCGCCGTTGGGGCCGATGATGCCGATGCGGTCGCCGCGCAGGATGGTGGTGGAAAAGTCGCGCAGGATGACGCGGCCGTCGTACGACTGGTTGACGTGCTCGGCTTCCACGACCAGTTTCCCCGATCGCTCGCCGGTCTCCACCGCGAAGCCGGCCTTGCCGACCCGTTCCCGGCGTGCCGCGCGTTCGGCGCGCATCGCCTTCAGGGCGCGCACGCGGCCTTCGTTGCGGGTGCGACGAGCCTTGATGCCCTGGCGGATCCACTTCTCTTCTTCCGCCAGCCGCTTGTCGAACAGCGCGTTGGCGACTTCCTCGGCGTGCAGCTGTTCCTCGCGCATGCGGCGGAAGCCGGCGTAGTCGCCGTCCCAGCGGTACACATGGCCGCGGTCGAGTTCGATGATGGTGGTCGCCACCGCCTGCAGGAACGCGCGGTCGTGGGTGATCAGCAGCAGCGTGCCGCGGAACTCGCGCAGTTGTTCTTCCAGCCAGAGGATGGTCGGCAGGTCGAGATGGTTGGTCGGTTCGTCGAGCAGCAGCACGTCCGGATTGGTCACCAGCGCCTGCGCCAGGGCGACGCGCCGCCGCCAGCCGCCGGACAGCGAGCGCATCGGCGTGTCGGCCGGCAGCTGCAGGCGGCTCAGCGCGGTTTCGATGCGCTGCTGGAAGAGCCAGCCGTCGCGCGCCTCGATGCCGTGCTGCAGTTCTTCGAGCCGTTTCAGGTCGGCGTCCGGTTGCAGCGTGAGGGCGTGGTAATCGGCGAGCAGGCGGCCGGTTTCGGCCAGGCCGGCCGCGACGACCTCGAACACCGTGAGGTCGTCGGCATCCGGCAGCGACTGCGACAGCATGGCGACGCGCGTGCCCGGGCGTACCCACACCTCGCCGGCATCGGCTTTTGCGTCGCCGGCAATCAGTTTCAGCAGGGTCGACTTGCCGGTGCCGTTGCGGCCGACGAGGCCGATCTTTTCACCGCGCTTGAGTGCGAGATCGATGTGGTCGAAGAGAATCTGCTGGCCGACGGCGAGCTGGATGTCCTGCAGGCGGATCAGGGGCATGCGGAGGGCGGGGCGGGGCGGAAGGGCGTGTATTATCGCCGCTTCGCCGCGGGTGTGCCTGCGCTGTTGCCGGAATTTGCGATGTCCCTGAAGAAGACGCTCAAGCCGTGGTTCCGCCGCCGGGTCGCCCCGTTGCTGGTGTACGGCTTTTACCGCGCGCTGCGGGCCACCTGGCGCGTCACCTTCGACGAATGCGAACCCTTCCGGCGGGATCTGGAGTCCCGGCGGCCGGTGATCCTGGCGCACTGGCACGGCGACGAGCTGGCGCTGATCCACCTGGTGGTGCGCTACCGCATCGCCACCATCACCTCCACCAGCAAGGACGGCGAGCTGATGGACGAGGTGCTGCGCCGGCTGGGCGCGGCGACTGCCCGCGGTTCGTCCTCGAAAGGCGGTGCGAACGCGCTGCGCGGGGTGATCCAGCTGTGCCGCAAGGGCGGCCACAACGTGTCGTTCGCCGTCGACGGCCCGCGCGGGCCGGTCTACGAAGTGAAGCCGGGGGTGTTCGAGTTCTCGCGGCTGATGGATGCGCCGGTCTATGCGGTCAGCGTCGGCGTGTCGCGGCCGTGGATTTCCCGCCGCTCGTGGAATTTCGCGGTGCTGCCGAAATTCTTTTCGCGCATCCACGTGCGGGTGGCCGAGTGCATGCCGCCGGTGACCCGCGATCTGGACCCGCGCGATCCGGCGCTGGCGCGGCAGCTCGAGGCGGCGCTGCACGCCGGCAAGCAACTGGTTTGCGGGGAAGTGGGCGTAAACCGGCCCTAGCTCCGGCGCGCCCGAGGCAGCCGGCGGTATTCAGTCACGGCAGAGCGCCAGCCAGGCGTCGACCCCGGCGCTGCGGAATTTCTCGCGGTGCAGGATGAAATAGAAATTGCGGGTGAAATCGCGGTGCGGCACCGGCAGCGGTACCAGCGAGCCGCGCAGGAACTCGTCCTCCAGCGTCACCTTCGACAGGCAGCCGATGCCGAGCCCGGCCTCCACCGCGCGCTTGATCGCTTCCGTGTGCTGCAGCTCGGGCAGCAGATGCAGGTGCGGCAGCAAACCGTGCATCGCGCGGTCGAAAGTCTGGCGGGTGCCGGAGCCTTCCTCGCGTACCAGCCAGCGCGCCTCGCGCAGGTCGGCGTCGTCCAGCGCCGGCCGGCCGGCCAGCGGGTGGTCCGGCGCGCAGAACACCACCAGCTCATCCGCGCGCCAGCCGATCACGTCCAGGTCCGGGTGCGACAGGTCGCCCTCGATCATCCCGAGATCGAGCTCGAAGTTCGCCACCTTGCGGGCGATGGTCGAGGTGTTCTCGACGTCGAGTTTCACGTGCGAGCCGGGGTGCGCTTCCATGTAGCGCGCCATGATTGCCACCGCGAGATAGTTGCCGATGGTGAGCGTGGCGCCGACCTTGAGGTCGCCGGCCTCGGCATGGCGCGACAGCGACGCTTCCAGGTCGCGGGCCTGGGCCATCAGGGCCTCGGCCCGCGGCCGGATCGCCCGCCCGAAGTCGTTCAGCTGCAGGCGCTTGCCCACCCGGTCGAACAGCTGCTGCCCGAACTGGTCTTCCAGGTCCTTGAGGGCGCCGCTGGCCGCCGACTGCGACAGGGCCAGGTCCCCGGCGGCGCGGGTGATGTTTTCCGTGTGGGCGACGGCCAGGAAGACTTCGATCTGGCGCAGGGTATAGCGCATATCGGTTATTCCGTTAATGGCCAGCAGAAATACTCATTTGTCCGATAGGTTATGCCCATACAGAATGCGCGGCAACCGGCATCCCTTCCCCTACGGCCGGCGGGAGTCCCCATGAGCAGCAGCGCCCCCCACACCGAACGCGTCCTGAGCGTCCATCACTGGAACGATACGCTGTTCAGCTTCAGGACCACGCGGGATGCCGGCCTGCGCTTCGAGAACGGCCACTTCATCATGATCGGCCTGATGATCGACGGCCGGCCGCTGATGCGCGCCTATTCCATCGCCAGCGCCAACTACGAGGAAACGATGGAGTTCTTCTCCATCAAGGTGCAGGACGGTCCGCTGACCAAGCACCTGCAGAACCTCAAGCCGGGCGACGAACTGCTGGTGGGCAAGAAAACCACGGGCACGCTGACCATCGACAACATCCGCCCGGGCAAGCGCCTGTGGCTGGTGGGTACCGGCACCGGCCTGGCGCCGTTCCTGTCCATCGTCCGCGATCCGGAAACCTACGCGAATTTCGAGCAGGTGATCGTGGTACACGGCACGCGCTGGGTCAGCGAACTGGCCTACGCCGATTTCTTCACGAAGGAACTGCCGGAGAATGAATTCTTCGGCGAGGAAGTGAAGAAGAAACTGCTGTATTACCCGACCGTCACCCGCGACCCGTTCCGCAACCAGGGCCGCGTCACCACGCTGCTGGAAAACGGCAAGCTGGCATCCGACCTGGGCCTGCCGCCGGTCAACAAGGAAGAAGACCGTTTCCTGCTCTGCGGTTCGCCGTCCATGCTCAAGGACACCTGCGCCATCCTCAACAGCCTGGGCTTGGCCGAGACCCGGCACCACGAGCTGGCCGAATACGCGATCGAGCGCGCCTTCGTCGAGAAATAAGCGGCGGCGATACGACAGAAGCCGGACGGGAAACCGCTCCGGCTTTTTTGTTGGCTGCCGTTGGTCGGCGCGCCGGTGGTGGCGGCCCTTGATAGCCGCCACGGCCGTCCCCAGTTCGTTTCGCACGGGATGCTCCGGTCCGTTGCGGAGCGTCCCTCCAGACAAGGTATCCGGAGGAAACGATCATGAGCCTGGTTCGTCGCAGTCCGTTTGCACTCGCCGCCTACGATCCGTTCGCGGGTCTTGATGCGCTGTTCGACAATTTTTCGCCGTCGGTACGCCAGCGGGATCCGGCCCTGCTGATGCCGGCCACCGACATCCGTGAAACGAAGGACGCCTATGAGGTCGCCGTCGAGTTGCCGGGCGTGAAGAAGGAAGACATCCGGGTCTCGCTGCAGGACGGCGTGCTGACCATCGAGGCGGAAAACCGCTACTCCTCGGAAACGAAGGGTGAAGGTCTGATGATCCGCCGCGAGCGGCGCTATGGCCGTTATGTACGCCGGTTCGCGCTGGGCCCTGACATGCAGGAAGACAAGGTCCAGGCGCAGTTCGAGGACGGCGTCCTGTCGCTGTCGATTCCCAAGGCCGTCCCGGTCACCCCCGAGCCGCGCCGCATCGACATCCGCTGAGAGCCGTCGGCGAACGGGAGACCACCTGTCCGGAGGCAGACAAGTTGGGTACTATCGTCCCACTTTTTAATGCCCCGCCGACAGGTGATCTCCCGTGACTTCCGATGCTTCGACCCCTGCCGGCCGCGTCCATGCGTTCGGCAACGATCTGCTGGCCGACCATGACGCCGTGGCGCTCGCGGCGCTGATCCGCCGGCGGGAAATCAGCCCGGCCGAGGCTGCGCGAGCGGCCATCGCCCGTGCCGCGCAGGTCAATCCGGTTCTCAACGCCATCGAGCTGGCGGATTTCGACGCCGCGCTGCGCGCGGCCGATGCGCCGCGCAGCGGCGTGTTCGCCGGCGTGCCGACTTTCGTCAAGGACAACACCGATCTGGCCGGCCTGCCGACGCGGCACGGCTCGCGCGCGGTGAATCCCGGCAAGGCGAAAAAACACGGCGCTTTCGCGCAACAGTTCCTCGCCCAGGGCTTCAACGTGCTCGGCAAGAGCTCGCTGCCGGAATTCGGCTTCAACGCGTCGACCGAATTCGCCGGCGAGCATCCCACCCGCAATCCCTGGAATCCCGACTATTCGTCCGGCGCGTCGTCCGGCGGTTCGGCGGCGCTGGTCGCGGCCGGCGTGGTGCCGGTGGCGCATGCCAACGACGGCGGCGGTTCGATCCGCATTCCGGCGGCCTGCTGCGGTCTGGTCGGCCTGAAGCCGACCCGCGGCCGCTTCATCGACAGCGAACAGGCGCGCTCGTTGCCGGTCAACGTGATCGGCGAGGGCGTGGTCAGTCGTTCGGTGCGCGACCAGGCCGAATTCTTCCATGGCATGGAACGGTTCTGGCGCAATCCGCGCATGCCGGAGATCGGCCGCGTCGAGGGTCCGGGCCGGCGCAAGCTGCGCATCGGGCTGGTCGTCGACTCCATCACCGGCACGCCGACTTGCGACGAAACGCGTGCCGTGGTCGACGAAACCGCGCGCCTGCTGGCGGGCATGGGCCATCGCCTGGAACCGATGCCGCTGCCGGTGACGGCATCGTTCATCGACGATTTCACGCTGTACTGGGGTTTTCTCGCCTTCATGGTCGGGATCACCGGGCGCTACACGCTGAGCCCCGACTTCGATGCCGAAGCGCTCGATCCGTTCAGCCGGGGGCTGGCCCGTTTCTACCGCCAGCGTTTCTGGCGCACCCCGCAGATGCTGTATCGCCTGCGCCGCAGCGCACGGCAGTATGCGGAGAACATCCGTGGCTGGGATGCCGTGCTGTCGCCGGTACTGGCGCACTCGGTGCCGAAGCTCGGTTTCCTCAGCCCGGAAGTGCCGTTCGATACCCTGTTCGAGCGCCTGCAGCGTTACGCAGCTTTCACGCCGCTCAACAATGCCACCGGCAGCCCGGCGATTTCCCTGCCGATGGGTGCATCCGCCAACGGCCTGCCGATCGGCATCCAGCTCTCGGCGGCGCACGGCGACGAACGCACCCTGCTGGAACTGGCGTTCGCGCTGGAGCAGGCGAAGCCGTTCCGGAAGATCACCGGCTGAACGCGATCAGTCGCGCTTGAGCAGGTTGAACAGCATGCGCAGGTCGCGGGCCGGCAGCAGCGGCACGCGCTCGCGCAGCCACGCGGCCACCCGTTCGTCGCTGCCGATGCCCAGCGCGCCGGCCGCCCGCTCGATCGCCGTCACCGCGGCCGCGTAGGACGTGTCCTCGGCGGCCGGCACGTGGCGGGCGAGGGCCGGCAGCTCGCTCAGTGCATAGCTGTAGATCATCACCGCCTGCGCCAGATTGATGCTCGGCTGCGGCGCGGCCAGCGGCACGCTGGTGAGCAGGTCGCAGGCATCGATGTGTTCATTGACGAGCCCGGTGTCCTCCGGTCCGAACAGCAGCGCGACGCGGCGCACCATGTCCGCTTTGTCCTGCAGCAGCTCCTTCAGCTGCGGCGGCGTCAGCACGCTGTGCCGGTGATGGCGCAGTTTCGCGGTGGTGCCGACGATCAGGTCGCAATCGGCCACCGCGTCGGCGAGCGTGGCGAACACGCCGGCGCCGTCGAGGATGTCGTGGCTGTACATCGCCATCTGGAAAGCCTGGCCGCGTTCGGGATCGCGGCGGTATTCGCAGGGGTTTACCAGCCGCAGGCGTGAAAAGCCCATGGTCTTCAGCGCCCGGGCGGCGGCGCCGAGATTGCCGGGATGGCGGGTGCCGACGAGCACGAAAACGATTTCCACGAACACTCCGGAAGCGGCGGACGGATGCGGCGTCAGCCGCGGGCGAGTTGCCGGTAATCGCTGGGCGCCATGCCGATCACCCGGCGGAACAGACGGGAAAAATAATAGGGATCGTCGTAGCCGAGCTGGCGGGCGACAAGGTGCACCGGTGCGTCGGACATGTCCAGCAGGCGGCAGGCCCGTTCCATGCGCAGGTGGATGAAGTACTGGATCGGCGCGACGCCGGTTTCGGCACGGAAACGGCGGGCGAACTGGAACATCGAGAGTGTCGAGGTGGCGCGCGCGAGTTCCGCCAGCTCCACCGGCCGGTCGAGATGCGCATGCATCCAGGCGGTGACGCGCGGCAGCGAGAACGCGGTGTCGGCGGCATCGCCGCGGGCGGCCAGCCGGGCCGCCTGCAGGAGCAGCTGTTTGAGCAGGCTGCTGGCGTGCAGCCAGGTGTCGAGCCGGAAGCCGGTGTCGCGCACCGCCAGCAGGGTGTCGAAGTCGCGCAGCAGGGCGGCATCGGGGCCGATGTCGACCGTCGTGCGGCCGCCGGGCGCCAGCAGCGAGCCCAGTTCGCCGACGGCGTTGCCGCCGACATGGGCCCACCAGATCGTCCAGGGGTGCTGCGCGGCGGAGCGGTATTCGTGCGCCATGCCGGGCGGCAGTACGACCAGCGTGCCGGCGGTGATGGCCTGCGTGCCGGCGGCGGTCTGCAGGGTGCCGCTGCCGGCGGTGCACCAGATGACGAGCAGGTCGTCGTGCTGCGTGCGTGCCATGCGGTGGCCGCGGGCGCGCGGATAATGGCCGAAGGCGTGCGGGTGGATGTCGCGGGCCAGCGGATGCGCGGCCAGCTGCGCCAGCAGGAAGCGGGGCAGGACGACGCGGGTGGCGCGGGGGGTGAGGGGCCAGCGGGACGGTTCGCTCATGGCGCAAGATAGTCCATGCCGGCGCCAAGATTATCAATCGCTCCGGCGGGGGGCTGGTGGCATTCTCTGGCCACCCGAAGTACCGCCGGCTGCCTGGGGCGGTCGCGACCCGTCGCTCACTCATCGTTCGCGAGGGTCATCGACCACCCCGGCGCACCGTCGTTCCGATCACGATGAGGAACGTGCCATGACCCGCAAGATTCCCCTGTTCATCAACGGCGAGTTCGTCGAGTCGGCGGCGGCCGACAGTCTGCCGGTGACCAATCCGGCGACGCAGCAGGAACTGGCGCGGGTGCCGCTGGCCACCCGTGGCGAAGTCGATGCCGCGGTCGCCAGTGCGAAAAGCGCGTTCAGCGCGTGGCGCGAAACCCCGGTTCCGGAACGGGCGCGGCTCATGCTGCGCTACCAGCATCTGCTCAAGCAGCACCACGACGAACTGGGCGAAATCCTGTCGCAGGAAACCGGCAAGACGTTTGCCGATGCCAAGGGCGACGTCTGGCGCGGCATCGAAGTCGTCGAGCATGCGTGCAACATTCCGACGCTGGCGATGGGCGAAACGGTCGAGAACGTCGCGCGCGGCGTCGATACGTATTCGCTGATCCAGCCGCTGGGCGTCTGCGCCGGCATCACGCCGTTCAACTTCCCGGCGATGATCCCGCTGTGGATGTATCCGCTGGCGATCGCCTGCGGCAATACCTTCGTGCTCAAGCCCAGCGAGCAGGATCCGATGACGCCGACCCGGCTGGCCGAACTGGCGGTGGAAGCCGGTTTCCCGAAAGGCGTGCTCAACGTAGTGCACGGCGGCCGCGAGCAGGTCGACCAGTTGCTGGTGCACCCGGACATCCGCGCCATTTCCTTTGTCGGCTCGGTGGCGGTGGGCCAGCACATCTACCGCACCGGCACCGATCACCTGAAGCGCGTGCAGGCATTCGCCGGCGCCAAGAACCACATGGTGGTGATGCCGGACGCGAACCCGAAGCAGGTCGTCAATGCCCTGCTCGGCGCTTCCTGCGGCGCCGCCGGCCAGCGCTGCATGGCGATCTCGGTCGCCGTGCTGGTCGGCAGTGCGAAGGGCATCATCCCTGCGCTGAAACAGCAGATGGCGACACTGAAGCCGGGCGTCTGGAACGACGAATCGGCCGCCTACGGTCCGCAGATCAGCAAGCGGGCGAAGGAACGCGTGCTGTCGCTGATCGCCCAGGGGAAAAAGGAAGGCGCCACCTGCGAACTCGACGGTTCGCAGTGCGCGGTGCCCGGCTATCCCGACGGCAACTGGATCGGTCCGACCCTGTTCACGAACGTGAAGCCGGAGATGACGATCTACCGGGAGGAGATCTTCGGGCCGGTGCTGTGCGTGGTCTGCGTCGACACGCTGGAACAGGCCATCGCGCTGATCAACGACAATCCGTACGGCAACGGCACGTCGATCTTCACCGCCAGCGGCGCCGCGGCGCACAAGTTCACGCACGAGATCGAAGTGGGCCAGGTGGGTGTCAACGTGCCGATTCCGGTGCCGCTGCCGTTCTTCTCGTTCACCGGCTGGAAGGGCTCGTTCTACGGCGACCTGCACGCCTACGGCAAGCAGGCGGTGCGGTTCTATACGGAAACGAAAACGGTCACGACACGGTGGTTCGATTCGGATATCGGCGGGCCGAACATGACCATCGCGTTGAAGTGAACGGCGAGCGCCGGCTGTCCCGGGAGATGTGTTCCTGTCCCTCGCGTATCGCTCGGTCAAATCCACACATCTCCCGGCCGCGCCGGTGGCAGGTTGTGCCATGAACTTCGACCTGAACGACGATCAGCGCGCGATCTCCGATGCGGCGCGCGCATTCGCGCAGAAGGAGATGGCGCCGTTCGCTGCGGAGTGGGACGCGAACAGTCATTTCCCGGTCGACGTCATCCGGCGGGCGGGTGAACTTGGTTTCTGCTCGCTCTACTGCCCGCCGGAGCTGGGCGGCATGGGCCTGTCGCGGCTGGATGCGACGCTGGTGTTCGAGGAATTGTCGGCAGCCTGCACGTCGACCACCGCCTACATCACGATCCACAACATGGCGACCTGGATGGCCGGCAGTTTCGGTTCCGATGCGGTGAAGGCGGAATGGGTGCCGGCACTCGCCAGTGGCGACAGGCTGGCGTCCTATGCGCTGACCGAGCCGGGTGCAGGTTCCGATGCGGCGGCGCTGAAGACGCGCGCGCGGCGCGACGGCGACGACTATCTGCTGTCCGGCACGAAGGCCTTCATTTCCGGTGCCGGCAGCACCGACGCGCTGGTGCTGATGGCACGCACCGGCGACGACGGCCCGAAAGGCATCAGCTGCTTTCTGGTGCCCGCGGATTCGCCGGGCATTTCCTGTGGCCGCAACGAGGACAAGATGGGCTGGAAATCGCAGCCGACGCGCCTCGTGTCGCTCGACAGCGTACGCATTCCGGCGCGTTACCGGATCGGTGCCGAAGGCGAGGGCTTCCGCATCGCGATGAAGGGGCTCGACGGCGGCCGGCTGAACATCGCCACCTGCTCCGTCGGTACCGCACAGGCGGCCCTGGAGCGTGCAACGGCCTACCTGCACGAACGTAAACAGTTCGGCAAGGCGCTGGCCGAATTCCAGGCGCTGCAGTTCCGGCTGGCCGACATGGCCACCGAACTGGTCGCCGCGCGGCAGATGGTGCGCATGGCGGCCTGGAAACTCGACCACGGCGACCCGGAAGCCACCACCTATTGCGCGATGGCCAAACGTTTCGCCACCGATGCCGGTTTCAGTGTGTGCAACGAGGCGCTGCAACTGCATGGCGGTTACGGTTACATTCGCGAATACCCGCTGGAGCGCCACGTGCGCGACACGCGGGTCCACCAGATCCTGGAAGGCACCAACGAAATCATGCGGCTGATCGTCGCCCGGCGTTTGCTCGCCGATGCCGAAGCAGCTGCCCGGATCCGCTGATTGCTTTCTGCACAAGCTTGCTCCGGCGCGGCCGGGAGCGTGTGGGACCGGGCCCGGAGCGGAAGCGACGGACCGGACCACACCTCCCGAGCCAGCCGGCGCTGCGTGGTCGCAACGCAAGGAGACACCGGTGACTGCACCTGTTCTGTTCGAAGAAATCCCCGCTGCTGACGGCTACGTCATCGCCCGCGCCACTCTCAACGCCGAAAAGTCGATCAATTCCCTGACGCTGGAAATGATCGATCTCCTCGACGAACGCCTGCGCCGCTGGGCCGACAACCCGCAGATCGCCTGCGTGTTCCTCGACGGCGCCGGCGACAAGGGCTTCTGCGCCGGCGGCGACGTGCGCCGGCTGTACGAATCGGCGAAATCCTGCGGCGCGGATACGCCCAACGACTACGCCCGCGACTTTTTCGGCCGCGAATACCGCCTCGATCACCGCATCCACACGTACGCCAAACCGCTCGTGGCGTGGGGCCATGGCGTCGTCATGGGCGGCGGCGTCGGCCTGCTGGCCGGCGCCTCGCACCCTGTGGTCACCGAAACCACCCGCTTCGCGATGCCGGAAATCACCATCGGCCTGTTTCCGGATGTCGGCGGCAGCTTTTTCCTCAACCGCATGCCCGGCCGCAGCGGCCTGTTCCTCGGCCTCACCGGCGCCCAGTGCAACGCGTCCGACGTGCTGTTCCTCGGCCTGGCCGACCGTTTCATCCCGCATGCGCAGCGACAGGCGGTGGTCGAGGCGCTCGCCGCCGCGGCCTGGACCGACAGCCCCGCGTGTAACCGCGCGATCGTCGGCAAGGTGCTGCGCACCGCCGAACGCCGCGCCGGGATCGAGCGTCCGCTGTCGAACGTGCGCGCCCACCTCGACCTCATCCGCCAGCTCACCGACGCCGACAGCTGCGAGGCCGTCGTGGCGCAGATCCTCGCCTGCGACAGCGCCGATCCGTGGATCCAGCGCGCGCAGAAAACCCTGCGCGGCGGCTGTCCGGTGACGGCACTGCTGGTGTGGGAACAGATCCGCCGGGCGAAACACCTGTCGCTGGCCGATGTGTTCCGCATGGAACTGGTCATCGCCGTGCAGTGCCTGCGCCACCCCGACTTCGCCGAAGGCGTGCGCGCCCTGCTGATCGACAAGGACGGCGCCCCGGCATGGCAGCACCCCGACGTCGCCTCGGTGCCACAAAACTACCTCGACGAATTCTTCTCCACCCCGTTTGCAAAGCACCCGCTTGCCGATCTGTGACTTTCACAGACCTCGCGTCGGCGCGGCCGGGTGGCGTGCGGATCGTTCCGAACGATGAGTGAGGAACGGGAGCACGCCACCCGAGCCAGCCGACCGCACACACCTTGATACACAGGAGCCCCGACATGACCACCATCGCCTTCCTCGGTCTCGGCCAGATGGGCGGCCCCATGGCCGCCAACCTCGCGAAAGCCGGTCACGGCGTCCGCGCCTACGACCCGGTGCCGGCGGCGGTGGCCCATGCCCGCGAAGCGGGCTGCACCGGCTGCAGTACCGTCGCCGAGGCGGTGCAGGGTGCGGCGATCGTCATCACCATGCTGCCCACCACGCAGTCGATGGAAGAGCTGTACCTCGGCGACGGCAACCTGCTGCGCCTGGTCGCGCCGAAAACCCTGCTCGTCGATTCCTCCACCGTTGCGCCGCAGGCTCCGCGCAAGGTCGCGGCGGCGGCGCAGTCGCTCGGTCTGGCCTTCATCGACGCGCCGGTGTCCGGCGGTGTGGCCGGTGCGGCGGCCGGCACGCTTACTTTCATCTGCGGCGGCGACGATGCAGCCGTCGACTGCGCGCGGCCGGTGCTGCTGCAGATGGGGAAAAACGTTTTCCATGCCGGCGGCGTCGGCGCCGGCCAGGTCGCCAAGATCTGCAACAACATGCTGCTGGCCATCCACATGATCGGCACCGCCGAAGCGCTGCAGCTGGGTGTCGACAACGGTCTCGATCCGAAGGTCCTGAGCGACATCATGCTCAAGAGTTCCGGCCGCAACTGGTCGCTGGAGCTGTACAACCCGTATCCGGGCGTGATGGACAACGTGCCGGCAGCGCGCGGCTACGACGGCGGTTTCAAGACGCGCCTGATGAACAAGGACCTGATGCTGGCGATGGATGCGGCGCAGGCGTCCGGTTCGTCGACGCCGCTCGGCGCGCTGGCGCGCAACCTCTATGCCCTGCATGGCCGCAGCGGTGCCGGCGAGCTGGATTTTTCCAGCATCCAGCAGCTGTTCGCGCCGCGCTGAGCGTTGCGGCGTCCGTCACTTGGTCAGGATCAGCTTGTTCTGGCGAGTCAGTCGCAGGGTGTAGGTCGCTCCCTCGTGTTCGATGCGTACCTCGCGCCGTTCGCCGAACAGCTCGGCGGCATCGAGGCGGCCGGCGGCCGGGCGGGTGGAGGAGGCCGGCAACTGGCCGGCCGGAGTTTGCGGGGAAGCGGAGGGCTGACACATGACGGAGGGCTCCGGCTGCACGTCTTGACATCCGAATGATAATAACTATCATTCGCAACCATCAACCAGGCAGCCACTGCTCCGGCACCAGCCAGTCCCTGGGTCGCTTCTTTCTGTCGACCTGTCCGAGGGATCCGCTGATGTCAGCCGTTCGTCGCCCGTTTGTCCTGTTGCCCCTGAGCGTCGCCCTCCTGCTTTCCCTGTCGGCCCGCGCCGAAGAAGCGGCCGCTCTATCGGCTGCCGCGCCGGAACCTGTGCCCGCGCCAGCCCCGGCGGCGGAAGCGGCCGGGGATGATGGCGCTGCCCCGGTACTTGACGGTGTCAGTGTCGTCGCGCCGCGGGTCAGTGATGCTTCCCGCGGTGCCACCGGCCTGTCGCTGCGGGTGAAGGATACGCCGCAGTCGGTGCAGAGCATCGACGCTGCCGCCGTTCAGAAACTCGGTCTGGATGACGTGAACTCGGTGCTCGACCTGGCGACCGGCGTGAATGTCGAACGCACCGAGACGGATCGCACCTATTACAACGCCCGCGGATTCGACATCAAGAATTTCCAGGTCGACGGCGTCGGTGTGCCGTTGCACTGGAGCAACGTGGTCGGCGGCCTCGATTCGGCCTTGTACGAACGCGTCGAGATCGTGCGCGGTGCGAACGGTCTGCTCGTCGGCACCGGCAATCCGTCCGGAGCGGTGAATTTCATCCGCAAGCGTCCCACCGGTCAGTCGGAAGGCAGCGTGAAGACCACGATCGGCAGCTGGGACAAGCGACGCATCGAGGCCGATGTGTCGACACCGCTGAGCGGGTCCGGCAACTGGTCCACCCGCATCGTCGCCGCGATGCAGGATGCCGGCTCATGGCTCGACAACTACGAAAACGAACGTTCGGCGATGAGCGCGATCGTCGAGGGACAGCTGGGCGCCGGCACATTGCTGACGGCCGGCTACACCGATCAGCGCAGCAACGGAACCGGTGCTCTGTGGGGCGCGCTGCCGCTGTTGTACAGCGATGGCACACCGACCGACTATGACGTCTCCACCAGTACCACCATGGACTGGACGTACTACCGCACGCACAGCCGCACGGCATTCGTCGAATTGCTGCAGGAGCTGCCGGCGGGCTGGGAATGGAAAACCACCCTGACGCGCAACAAGTACAGTGAACCATCGGAACTGTTCTACGTGTACGGCAGTCCCTCGCCGACGACCGGACTCGGTCTGTTCGGCTGGCCGGGCAAGTTTTTTGCGCATGCGGACCGCCGGTTGCTCGACAGCGCGGTGTCGGGCGACTACGAACTGGGCGGCCGTCGCCATGAATTGACGGTTGGCGTGGCGCTGGCGCGCGTCGACAGCGGTTACCTGAGCTACGACGCACCTCCGACCGATCCGGCCTGGGGAGCGCTGCCGGCATTCCCGGGCTGGGACGGCAGCGAAATCGACCGTCCCGATTTCGGACCGGGTTATGTATCGGCCGACATCGAGGACAGGTTTTCGCGCCTCTATGCCGCGACCCGCTTCAGCCTGACGGACGACACGAAGCTGATTGCCGGTTTCAATGCGGTGAAGGTGAAGGCGAAGGGTTTCAGTTTCGGTGCGCCGCAGGACCGTGACGAGGAGGGGGTCAGCCCGTATCTCGGCGTGGTGCATGCACTCGATGCGCAGACCAGCCTTTATGCCAGTTACAGCGACATTTTCGATCCGCAGGTCGAGACCGACTTCAACCACCGGCCGCTGGGTTCGGCGAAGGGGCTGAGCTACGAGGCAGGCGTGAAGCGGGAATCGGCCAACGGCCGTCTGCTGGGCACGGCGGCATTGTTCCGCATCGAGCAGGAAAACCTGGCGGAAGTGGCCGGCTGGGACCCGTCGGCCGGCGCGAATTATTACCGCGGTACCGAGGTTTCCTCGCAGGGCATCGAGCTGGAACTCGCCGGCCATCTGGCCGAGCGCTGGAAAATCGGCAGCGGCTACACCTGGCTGGAAATCCGTGACGACGAGGGCGAAGACGCGCGCAATTACGTGCCGCGTCAGACGCTGAAGCTGTCGACTTCCTGGCGCCCGGCCGGGCTGGATCGCCTGGAAATCGGTGGCACCGCGCGCTGGCAGGACGACATCCACACCGGTACGGCACCGGCCCTCATCCGGCAGGACGCCTACGGCGTGTTGTCGGCATACGTGAGCTACGAGCCGGCACCGGATCTGGAAGTCGCGCTCAATGTCGACAACCTGACCGACGAGAAATACCTGACCAGCCTGTACTGGGACCAGTCGTACTACGGTGAGCCGCTCGCCGTCTCGGGCAGCGTCAGGTTTTCGTTCTGAGCCGTGCGGCGGCGCGGATGCGTCGCCCTTCCGGAGACCGGGATGGAACCCGTACATGAGGACTACAACGATGTCGGCACCGACGGGCCAGCCACGCAGGAAAAAGCCACGCAGCCGCCGCCGTTTCTGGTTCCGGCTGCACGGCTTTTTCTCCCTGCCGGTCTGGCTGTTGTTCTGCTTCGTCTGTCTTACCGGCACGCTGGCGGTGGTCAGTCATGAACTCGCCTGGCTGGCCAATCCGGCGATACGGGCGACAAACCCCGACGCGCGTCCCGCGTTGCCCGTCGCCGAGCTGGCGGCGGCGGTGCAACGGAAAGTGCCGACTGCCGACATCGGCTACGTCGTGTTGCCGGAACCCTATCTGGCGGCACATGTGGCTTTCAGTGCCGCCGGCATGCCGGCGGCGATCGCGTACGTGAATCCCTACACGGCCGACGTGCAGGCGATCGAAACCGGCATCACGTTCATCAGCTTCATGCGGTCGCTGCACGGCTGGCTGCTGGCGCCCTGGCAGCACGGCTACAGTGCCGGTTATTACCTCGTGTCGTCGATGGCGGTGCTGCTGACCGGCGCGCTGCTGACCGGTCTGGTGGTGTACCGGAAATTCTGGCGCGCCTGGCTGCGCCCCACGCTGCGCTGGCGTGCCGACGCACGGACGTGGCTGGGCGATCTGCACCGGCTGAGCGGTGCCTGGTCGATCTGGTTCATGGCGGTCATCGGCCTCACCGGCTTGTGGTACCTCGCGCAGGCGGTCATGTGGCACAACGGCATCGAATACGAACCTGAGTCGCTGCCGATGGCGGTACAGGAGTTGCCGCTGCCTGCCACCGGACTGCCGCCGGAGCGGCTGCCGCTGGCGACGCTGCTGGCGGCGGCCGGGCGTGCGCTCCCGGACATGCAGCCGGCATGGATTTCGCTGCCCGAGCACAACCGTGACTACGTCACCGTGTACGGCAGCGGCGACACCGTGCTGTACGACGCCTATGCCTGGCGGGTGCAGGTCAATCCCTGGACCGGTGCCGTGGCCGGCGTGCGTACGCCGGCTGACATGGAGGTGCTGGAGAGTCTTGCCCATATTGCCGATCCGCTGCATTACGGCACGCTCGGCGGCCTCTGGACCAAACTGCTCTGGTTCCTGTTCGGGGTGCTGCTGACCGGCATGTCGCTCACCGGCTTCATGATCTGGAGCCGGCGCACCGTCGGCGAGCCCGGGCGTGTCGCGCCGCGGCGGCGCCGGCGTGTGGCCGGTCCGGAGGGCGCATCATGAAGACGACGCCTTCCGGCCGTGGCCGCTATCTCGTCAATGGCCTGCTGCTGGCCC
The DNA here is from genome assembly GCA_049323295.1 of Pseudomonadota bacterium. GTDB lineage: Bacteria > Pseudomonadota > Gammaproteobacteria > Pseudomonadales > JADFDG01 > JADFDG01. The sequence continues at coordinate 47,258 of JBMOON010000047.1, read as the reverse complement.
TGCCGGCCTGGTGGTTGTACGCGTCGCTCAATCCGGTCTTCGAGCCGGAGTGGGAGGAGCGGTCGGCCGGTCCTTTCGTCGCCGCGCCGACGCCGGCCGATGCGGCGCCGCCGTATCCGCACGGTGACCGCCTGTACAAGGATTTCAGCGTGCGTTTTTGCGAAGACTGCGTAGCCCGGATCCGGCAGGCGTATCTCGGGGTCGGTGCGGCACCGGCACCGTTGCCGGATGACGCCGCCGGTCTGCTCCACGGCAACCGGTTCGGGCAGCATGCGCATGCGCCGTTTCCGGCGCAGCCACAACCGGGCGACCGGTTGTGGCTGACGGTCGAAGATTGGCACGGGCAACGGCATCATGCGTCCTGGGCCTTGCCGGAAGAGTGACGTTGCACCGATGCGTGTACATGACCTGGGTATCCTGTGCGGCGTGCTGCTGCTTCATGGCGCGGTCGTGGCAGCTTCGGTCCTGCAGTCGCCGGAAGCCGTCACGCCGCCGGCCTTGCCGGCCATGCAGGTCAGTCTGGTGACGGAGCAGGCCGCGCCCCCGCGGCCACGGCCGGTGGTCGAGCTGCCGCCGCCCCCGCCGGCGATGCCGCCGCCGGAGCAAGCGATCGGCGATCCGCCCCCACAGCCGGTACCGCCGCCGGTGGCCACCGCGGCGCCGGCGAGCCCGGAGCCGGTCGTGCTGCCGCCGCGGATCGACGCGGCACACGGTTCGGCGCCGCCGATCGTCTATCCGGCGTTGTCGCGCCGGCTCGGCGAGACCGGCACCGTGCTGCTGCACCTGCACGTGCTGGCCGACGGCCGCATCGGCGAGGTGAAGGTGCTGCGCTCCAGCGGCTTTCCGCGGCTGGACAAGGCGGCGGCCGATGCGGCGTTGCGCTGGCAGCTGGTACCGGCACGGCGCGGCGACGAACCGGTCGCGATGTGGTACCAGTGGCCGGTGAAATTCGAACTCAACTGAAACCCAGAATCCGGCAACGCAGGTTGCCGTACGAACGGAGAACCGGAATGCAGGAATCGGGATACGGACTGGTCTCCCTGTGGACCCAGAGCGACGGGATCGGCCGTGGGCTGGCCGTGCTGTTGCTGCTGATGTCGATCGCGTCGTGGACGGTGATCGTGATCCGCGCCCGGGACAACTGGCAGGTGCGGAAGATGGCGCAGCAGGCCAAGCGCGATTTCTGGCATGCGCAGTCGTTCGCCGACGGCATCGCCATGCTGTCGTACCGCCCGCGCGAAAATCCGTTCCGCATGCTGGTGGTCGAAGGCGAGGAGGCAGTGCGGCACCATGCCGAGAACCGCAGCGACCTGCACGGTGCGCTCAATATCAGCGACTGGGTGACCAGCAACCTGCGGCGCGTCATCGACGACAGCGCCCAGCGCATGCAGTCGGGTCTGACGCTGCTGGCATCGATCGGTTCGACGGCGCCGTTCGTGGGACTGCTGGGTACCGTGTGGGGCATCTACCACGCGTTGATCGGCATCGGCGCCAGCGGCAGCGCCAGCCTCGACCAGGTGGCCGGTCCGGTCGGCGAGGCGCTGATCATGACCGCGTTCGGCCTGTTCGTTGCCATTCCGGCAGTGCTCGGCTACAACGCGCTGGTGCGCAGCAACCGTCTGCTGCAATCGCAGCTCAACCGCTTTGCGCACGAACTGCATGCCTATTTCGTCGCCGGCGCCCGCGTGGCCGCCCGCGACGGCAAGGATGGCAAGCTGGTTCGCCTGCCGGCCGGCAACGTCACGGAGACGCGCTGATGTCCTTCGGCAGTTTCGACCAGGACGACGAAGACGTGATGAGCGAAATCAACATGACGCCGCTGGTCGACGTCATGCTGGTGCTGCTGATCATCTTCATGATCACCATGCCGGTGCTGACCCATGCGGTGAAAATGGACTTGCCGCAGGCGGCCAGCGCGCCGGAAGACATGAAGCCGGTGCACGTTACCGTCGATGTCGACGCCGCCGGCCGGTATCGCTGGAACGACGAGGCGCTGGATTTCGCCGCCCTGGAAGGGCGGCTGCAGGCGGCCGCACACCGGCAGCCGCAACCGGAAATCCACATCCGGGCCGATCGCGCGGTGGTCTACGACAAGGTGGCGCAGTTGCTGTCCGCCGCACAGCGTGCGCACCTGGTGAAGATCGGGTTCGTCACCACGCCGCAGTAAACCTGCCGCGGCCGCGGAGTTTCAGCCGGCGGCCAGTTCCGGAAAGACGGTGGCCGGCGGCACGATCGCGATGGCCGGGCCGTCGCCGCTGCCCAGCCGCACATCGCTGCCCGCGGCATCGTGCCGCAGCACCAGCGCGAGATGCGTCCGTTCGCCGGTGCATACCGCATCCGCCACGTGACCCGCGGCCTGGGTCTCGCCGGCACGGAACACCGCAGTGCCGGCGGCCGGCGCTTCGGCGTCGGTGGTGCCGTGATACAGCCGCTCCTTCATCCGTCCCTTGAAGTGCATGCGGGCGACGACTTCCTGCCCGGTATAGCAGCCTTTCTTGAAGCTCACGCCGTCGATCAGGTCGTAGTTGAGCGCCTGCGGCAGGAAACGGTCGGCATTCGCGTCGTCGACCAGCAGTTCGCCGGCGGCGATGGCCGCCTGCGTCCAGTGCGCGAAGTCGCTGGCCGTACCGTGCGGCACCGGCAGCACCGACGGCGACAGCAGCAGGAAGCGGTGCCGCCCGTGCAGGCGCAGCGCGGCCACGCTGTCGGTGGTCACTGCGGCGTGTGCCTGCGCCGGCGCATGGCCGGTCAGGGCGGCCAGTGCGTCGTCGGCGCCGGTGCCCAGCAGGCCGGTGAGGTGCAGCTCGGCACTTGCATCGCGTAGCGCGACCCTGGAGAACACCGCGTATTTCTTCAGGTGCTGCAGCACGGGCGCCACGCGCGTGCGCGGCATCACCAGCCGCAGGTTGCGCTCCCCGTCGGCCAGCACGAAAAAGGAGACGATCATCCGGCCCTGCAGGTTGCACAGCGCGCCCAACGCGCCGCGCGACGGTGAAACCAGCCGGGCATCGCAGGTGGCCTGCCCCTGCAGGAAGGTCGCCGCGTCCTCGCCGTCGATGGCGAGGACGCCGTATTGCGGAGCGAGATCGACGAACAGGGCGGTCATGGGAGTCCTGCGCACGGCGGCTGGCGTTTCCGGATGATACGAAGACGCGCCGGCGATTGCAGCCGGCCGGGACGTTGCCGCTGGCCCGGCGGCACGGCAGGCGGAATAATGGCCGCCGCCCGGAATCGGCCGGGCCTGCCGGGGACACGCATGCGATCCGACGAAGAATTTGCCCGCCGACTGCAACGGCTGGTCTGGGACTGCCGGCGCGGCATGAAGGAAACCGAAGTGCTGTTGTCGCCGTTCCGCGAAGCGCGGTTCGCCTCCCTGTCGCGTGCCGACCAGGAGTCCTTCCTCGACCTGCTCGACTGCAGCGACGCCGATCTCTTCGCGTGGTTTGCCGGCGGCGAACAGCCGGCGGATCCCGCGCTGGCGCGGATGGTCGACCTTGTCCTCGCCGACGCCGCCGCTCGCGGTTGACCTGCAGCCGTCGCGGCTGTTTGCCGGCAGCCTGCTCGCGCTGGGTGCCGTTGCCGGGCCGGCGGCGCAGCTGTCACACCTGCCGCTGCCGCTGAAACTCGCGCTGCTGGCGGTATTGCTGGCCGGCCTCCGGCAGGCGTGGCGTGCGGAATTACGTGCCGGCCTGCGCCGGTTGTGTCTGGTCGAGCCGCGGGACGGAGAGCGGCGCATCGAACTGTTGTTTGCCGACGGCCGCGAACTGGCCGCGCCCGCTGCCGGTCACGCCTGGCTGGGCACGCTGGCGATTTTCGTCTTCGTCGAGCGCGCCGGCTGGCGCCGCTGTCTCGGTCCGCAGCGCCTCTGCATCCTGCACGACGCCGTCAGCGCCGACGATTTCCGCCGCTTGCGCGCCCGCCTGCTGCTTTCCTGACTACCTGCCTGCTTTCCGCCCGCGCTAACCTTTCCTCTCCGGCACCAGCACCGAATCCGTCGCCTCCGGCAACAGGTCGGGATAGTCCAGCGTGTAGTGCAGCCCGCGGCTTTCGCGCCGCTGCTGCGCGCAGCGGATGATCAGCTCCGCCACCAGTGCCAGATTGCGCAGCTCGATCAGATCGCTGCTCACCTTGTAGTTGCGGTAGTAATCGTGGATTTCCTGCTTCAGCAGCAGCATCCGGTTCAGCGCCCGCTGCAGGCGCTTGTCGGTGCGCACGATGCCGACGTAGTCCCACATGAAACGGCGGATCTCGTCCCAGTTGTGGGCGATCACCACGTCCTCGTCGGAATCCGTCACCTGCGAGGCGTCCCAGGGCCGGGCCGCCTGCGGCGCCGGAATGCGCGGCAACTGCGTCACGATGTCCTCGCTGGCCGCCTTGCCGAACACGAAACATTCGAGCAGCGAATTCGACGCCATGCGATTGGCGCCGTGCAGGCCGGTGCAGGAGCTTTCGCCGATCGCGTACAGCCCGGCCAGGTCGGTGCGGCCGCGCAGGTCGGTGAGCACGCCGCCGCAGGTGTAGTGCGCCGCCGGTACCACCGGCATAGGGTCGCGCGTGATGTCGATGCCCAGCGACAGGCACTTCGCGTAGATGGTCGGGAAGTGGCTGATGATGAAGTCCTTCGACTTGTGCGAGATGTCGAGCAGCACGTGGTCGAGGCCGAGGCGTTTCATTTCGTGGTCGATCGCGCGGGCGACGATGTCGCGCGGCGCGAGTTCGGCGCGCGCGTCGAAGCGCGGCATGAAGCGTTCGCCGTTCGGCAGTTTCAGCAGCCCGCCTTCGCCGCGAATCGCCTCGGTGATGAGGAAGGATTTTGCTTCCGGGTGGTACAGGCAGGTCGGGTGGAACTGGTTGAATTCGAGGTTCGCCACGCGGCAGCCGGCGCGCCAGGCCATCGCGATGCCGTCGCCGGTGGCGACGTCCGGGTTGGTCGTATAGAGATAGGCCTTGCTGGCGCCGCCGGTGGCCAGCACCACCGAGCGCGCCATGATCGCGCGGATGCCGCCGCTCTGCTTGTCGAGCACATAGGCGCCGACCGCGCGGCGTTCGCCGTTCACCACCTGCACGATCAGGTCGATGGCGATGTGGTGTTCGTGCACCGTCACTTCCGGGTGCTCGCGCAGGCGGTCGATCAGCGTCGAGGAAATCACCAGTCCGGTGGCGTCGGCGGCGTGGATGATGCGGCGCGCACTGTGGCCGCCCTCGCGCGTCAGGTGGTACACCCAGGTACCGTCGGGCTGCTCCTCGGTGGTGAAGGCGACGCCCTGTTCGATCAGCCAGCGGATGGCAGCCGGCCCGTTCTGCACCGTGAAGTCGACGGCATCGCGGCGGCAAAGACCGGCGCCGGCAATCAGCGTGTCCTCGATGTGCGCGGTCAGCGAATCGTCCTCGTCCAGCACGGCGGCCACGCCGCCCTGGGCGTAGTAGGTGCTGGCCGCCGTCAGTTCGCCCTTGGACAGCACGCAGACCCGGGCCCGGTCGCACAGGCGCAGGGCAGTGGTGAGGCCGGCAGCGCCGCTGCCGATGACCAGTACATCGAAGGAGTCGGCCATGGAATCCACGAAGAGGGGGGCGGGGGGCGGGCGAGTGTGCCGCGGCAGGAGCCGGCGAGTATAGCGGAGGCATTTCCGCAGCCCGGAACCGTGACCGGGCCCGCAACGACAGTTTTGTAGCAGTCTGTATACTCCTCGTTCGTGCGGCGTAACCCGGCTGAACTTTCGGGAAAACAGGGCGGTCACAGGGTCGGCTTTCCAGAAAGAGGCTTGCCCTGATGCAAACCGCCACTCCGGTCGGGAAATGGGTTGAATCGTTGGTCGTCACACCGCGTCAGTCGGGATTGCACCGGGCGGAGGGTCCGGATTTGGAGCTGAATCCAGGGCCGGCGCCGGCCGCCAGCGAGAAGGACATCGATCATCAGCTGGTGCTGCGGGTGCAGAAGGGCGATCGTCGCGCCTTCGACCTGCTGGTCGCCAAGTACCAGCACAAGATCCTGTCGGTGATCGGCCGCTACGTGCGCAATATCGACGAGGCGCAGGACGTTGCGCAGGACACCTTCGTGCGTGCCTGGCGTGCACTGCCGAACTTCCGCGGCGACAGCGCGTTCTTCACCTGGCTGTACCGCATCGCGATCAACACCGCCAAGAATCACCTGGTGGCCCGCAGCCGCCGCCCGCCGGGCACCGATGTCGACATCGAGGACGCACAGTTCCTGGAGTCGGCGGATGCGTTGCGCGACGGCGACACGCCGCTCGGCCACCTGCTGAGCCGGGAGATCGAGCAGACCGTGAAGCGCGCCCTGGAGGCGCTGCCGGACGAGATGCGCACCGCAGTGATGCTGCGCGAGTTCGACGGCCTGTCCTACGAGGAGATCGCCGACGTGATGGCCTGCCCGGTCGGCACCGTGCGCTCGCGCATCTTCCGCGGCCGCGAGGCGATCGACGAGGCGCTGCGGCCGCTGCTGGACAACACCCGGTAAACCCGGACCGCCGGTCCGGGAACCAAACCACCCGAGCCCCGCTCAAAGGGGCAGGACGAACCTTCTGACGAAACACGCGGGGCTGCCGACATGACCGACCACCGGATTCCGGGCGAAGCATCGCGGGACCCTGCGTCCCGCGAGCGTGAACTGCTGTCTGCCCTGATGGACGGCGAGGCCGGCGAGCACGAGCTGCGGCAGGCCCTCAAGGCCGCCGGCGAGGATCCGGCCCTGCTGGCGGCCTGGTCGCGCTGGCATCTGGCGCAATCGGTGCTGCGCGGCGAGAACGTACGGCCGGCGGGCATCGACCTGCGGGCCGCGGTGGCCGCGGCCATCGACGGCGAACCGGTGCCGCAGGCCGCGCGCCGCGCCGATGCCGCGGCACCGGCTGCGTGGCTGAAGCCGCTGGCCGGCTTTGCCGTGGCCGCCACGGTGGCTGCGGTGACGGTGATCGGCTGGCAGGGCTTCCGTGGCGCCGGGGATGCCGATGCGCTGGCGGCCGCCGGCGAATCGCAGACGGTGGCCCTGGGCCCCATGGTCATGGTCCGCGAGGACGGCGAGGAACTGGTGGTGCCGGTCGCCGGCAACGAGTCGCCGACAGCCGGCCAGGATCGTCTGAATGCCTATCTGGCGCGCCATGCCCAGGCCTCCAGCCTCGGCAGTACGCGCAGCATGTCTCCTTATGCCCGGGTCGTCAGTTTCGAAGGCGAAGCACAGGGGCACTGAGACACCATGACGCGTTTTACGGCTGTCCTGTGCGGCGTCTGCCTGTCGTTTGCCGCCGCTGTCGGGGCGGCCGAGCCGCCGCCGCCCGCGGCCGGCCTTGAACTGCTGCAGCAGGCCGGCGAGGCCTGGCGTGCCGGCAACTTCCGCGGCCGTTTCGTGTATGTGCGCGGCAACCGCATGGATTCCATGCAGGTGGTGCACGCGGTGTTCGACGGCGTCGAGCACGAGCGCTTGTCCCACCTCGACAACACGGCCACCGAAATCATCCGTCGCGGCGACGAAATCGTCTGCATCCATCCGGATTCCCGCATGACGCGGCTCGACCGGGCCGGTGCCGCCGGTCCGTTCCGGGCGTTCTCCGGGCTCGATGGCAGCGTGGACCGGTATTACGCGGTCCGGCGTGCCGGTCAGTCGCGGGTGGCCGGACGCAGCGCCGAATTCGTCGATGTCGGTCCGCGCGACGTGCACCGCTACGGTTACCGCCTGTGGGTGGACAGCGAGACGCGGCTGCCGCTGCGCTACGAAGTGGTGAGCCGCAAGGGGCGTGCCCTGGAATCGGTGGAGTTCGTCGATGTCGAGACCGGCATTGCGGTGCCGCGCGACCTGTTCGTGGCGCCGGTCGGCGGCGTCCGCGCACTGACCCTGTTGCGTTCGACCGAGGCGCCGATGCCGTCGGTGGCGCCCTCCTGGCTGCCGCCCGGATTCCGCGTCACCGGCAGTCAGACGCAGCGGCTGGGCGATGGCGCCGATGCCGTCGAGTCGTCGTCGGTCACCTATTCCGACGGCCTGGCCGCGTTTTCGTTTTTCGTCGAGAAGGCCGCTGTCGATGCGCGGCCGCTGGGGCGCCAGATCGGTCCGACGGTGGCGGTCAGCGGTGTGCTCGATGCCGGCAGTGCCGGCCGGTTCCGCGTCACGCTGGTCGGCGAGGTGCCGGCCGGTACTGCCGTGAAGGTGGTCGAGAGCGCCCGTTTCCATGCCCGGCCGGCCGCGAAGGCCGCCGCCGAGGTTGTTTCCCCGTCTGTCGTTCCGGATCCGGAGTAGTACTGCCATGTCGCGTGTTGCCCGTTTCGTGATTCCTGCCTTTGTCGCTGCCGCTGCCTTCGTTGCCGGGTGCGGCATTTCCAGTACCGAAGCCACCGCCGGCTCGCCGCCGGCCGCGCGCGCGCCGGTCGTGTCCGGCCTGCCGGACTTCACCGGTCTGGTGGAGCAGAACAAGGCCAGCGTGGTCAGCATCAGCGCCGAGGCGGCCGCCAGGACCGGATTGCGCGGCAGCCTGCAGGGCCAGTTGCCGGAAGAAGTGCCGGAAATGTTCCGCCGCTTTTTCGGCGACCAGTTCAATTTCGAGATCCCGCCGCAGAAGCGCGAGCGTGAGTCGCTCGGTTCGGGTTTCATCATTTCCGCCGACGGTTACATCCTGTCCAACAACCATGTGGTGGACGGTGCCGACCGGGTGACGGTACGGCTGCTCGATCGCCGCGAACTGGAAGCCAGGGTGGTCGGCACCGACAAGCGCAGCGACATCGCCCTGCTCAAGGTGGAGGCGAAGGATCTGCCGGTGGTGCGCATCGGCAAGTCGGAGGATCTGCGTGTCGGCGAGTGGGTTTTCGCCATCGGCGCGCCGTTCGGTTTTGACTATTCGGTGACTGCCGGCATCGTCAGCGCGCTGGGTCGCGGTCTGCCGCGCGAGAACTACGTGCCGTTCATCCAGACCGATGTCGCCATCAACCCGGGCAATTCCGGCGGCCCGCTGTTCAACCTGTCCGGCGAAGTGGTCGGCATCAACTCGCAGATCTTTTCCGGCAGCGGCGGCTACATGGGGCTGTCGTTCGCCATTCCGATGGACATCGCGATGGAAGTCGTCGCCCAGCTGAAGGGTGGCGGCAAGGTGTCGCGCGGCTGGCTGGGCGTGAGCATCCAGGATGTCGATCGCGACCTCGCCGAATCGTTCGGGCTGAAGAAGCCGGAAGGCGCGCTGGTGGCGAAGGTGATTCCCGGCACGCCCGCGGAAGCCGCGGGCCTGAAGGAAGGCGACATCATCACCGGCTTCGAGGGCAAGGACATCGTGTTCTCGTCCGACCTGCCGCATCTGGTCGGCCGCGTGAAGCCGGGTACCGGCGCCACGCTGACGGTGGTGCGCGACGGCAAGGTGCGCAGCATGAAAGTGAAAGTCGGCGAGCTGCCGTCCGAGGAGCAACTGGCGGGCGAGGAAGGTGCCGGCGGCGGCAGCGATCCGGCGGCACCGGCGAATGCCGGCGGCCGGCTGGGCCTGGTGGTGGATGCGATTCCGCCCGCGAAGCTGCAGCAACTGGGACTTGGCGGCGGGGTGGTGATCACCCGGGTGACCGGGTCGCCGGCGGCCGACAGCGAACTGCGGCCCGGCGACATCATCCTGGCTATCGGCGGCAAGCCGGTGAACGACGTGGCGGCCTTCAATGCCGTCGTTGCCAAGCTGCCGGCGGGGCGGATGGTGCCCCTGCTCGTGACCCGCGGCGGCAATCCGCGCTACGTGCCGATCCAGCCCAAATAACCCGTGGCCGGGGCTCCGGCCACACCCTGCGCCGAAGGCCCGGGACCGCCAGTCCCGGGCCTTCGGCCGCAGGCGCGCCGCACGGTGGAGACTTCCCGGCCGGTCCCCTAGAATGCCCGGCCTTGTCCCGCCCGCCGCCGACCCCCGCCCGTGACCGACATCGCGAACATCCGCAACTTCTCGATCATTGCCCACATCGATCACGGCAAGTCGACGCTGGCCGACCGTTTCATCCAGATCTGCGGCGGTCTGACCGAGCGCGAGATGAGCGCGCAGGTGCTCGACTCGATGGACATCGAGCGCGAGCGCGGCATCACCATCAAGGCGCAGAGCGTGACGCTGCCGTTCACCAGCAAGCGTGACGGCCGCACCTACCAGCTCAACTTCATCGACACGCCCGGCCACGTCGACTTTTCCTACGAAGTCTCGCGCTCGCTGTCCGCCTGCGAAGGCGCACTGCTGGTGGTCGATGCCGGCCAGGGCGTGGAAGCGCAGTCGGTGGCCAATTGCTACACCGCCATGGACCTCAACCTCGAGGTCATGCCGGTGCTGAACAAGATCGATCTGCCGCAGGCCGAACCGGAACGCGTGAAGCAGGAAATCGCCGACATCATCGGCGTCGATGCTTCCGATGCCTGCCTGGTCAGCGCCAAGACCGGCATGGGCGTGGACGACCTGCTGGAAGAGCTGGTGCTGCGCATCCCGCCGCCGAAAGGTGATCGCGCCGCGCCGCTGCAGGCGCTGATCATCGACTCCTGGTTCGACAACTATCTCGGCGTCGTTTCGCTGGTGCGCGTGATGAACGGCGTGCTGCGCAAGGGTGACCGGATTTTCGTCAAGTCCACCGGCCAGTCGCACGAGGTCGGCATCGTCGGTATCCACACGCCGAAGCGCAAGGAAACCGGCGTGCTGGAGGCGGGCGAGGTGGGCTATGTCGTCGCCGGCATCAAGGACATCCACGGTGCGCCGGTGGGCGACACGCTGACCCATCTGAAAACGCAGGACACCGCCGCGCTGCCCGGTTTCAAGAAAGTGAAGCCGCAGGTCTATGCCGGACTGTTCCCGGTGAATTCCGACGAATACGAGGATTTCCGCGAGGCGCTGGCCAAGCTGTCGCTGAACGACGCCTCGCTGTTCTACGAGCCGGAATCTTCCGACGCGCTCGGGTTCGGTTTCCGTATCGGCTTCCTTGGCCTGCTGCACATGGAGATCATCCAGGAGCGGCTGGAGCGCGAGTACGACCTCGACCTGATCACCACCGCGCCGACCGTGGTCTACGAGGTTCTGACCAAGAAGGGCGAGCTGGTCTACGTCGACAGTCCGTCCAAGCTGCCGGATGCGTCCCGCATCGAGGAAGTGCGCGAGCCGATCGCCGAGGTGCACATCCTCGTGCCGCAGGAACATCTGGGCAACGTCATCACGCTCTCGGTCGAACGGCGCGGCGTGCAGAAGAACATGGTGTTCCACGGCAACCAGGTGCAGCTGACCTACGAAATCCCGATGGCGGAAGTGGTCATGGATTTCTTCGACCGTCTGAAATCGGCCAGCCGCGGTTTTGCCTCGCTGGACTACAACTTCGTGCGCTTCGAGACCAGCCGGCTGGTGAAGGTCGACGTGCTGATCAACGGCGACAAGGTCGATGCGCTGTCGATCATCACCCATGCCGACAACGCCGCCGGCCGCGGCCGTGCCCTGATCGAAAAGATGCAGGAACTGATCCCCCGGCAAATGTTCGACATCGCCATCCAGGCGGCGATCGGTGCCCACGTGATCGCCCGTACCACGGTGAAGGCGCTGCGCAAGAACGTGCTTGCCAAGTGCTACGGCGGCGACGTGTCGCGCAAGAAGAAACTTCTGGAGAAGCAGAAGGAAGGCAAGAAGCGCATGAAGCAGCTCGGCCGTGTCGAAGTCCCGCAGGAAGCGTTCCTCGCCGTTCTCAAGGTCGACAAATAAGGCGTCGGCGCGACCGGTGCGACAAGAAAGACTGGAGCAGTAATGGACATCGATTTTGCGTTCTGGCTCGTGCTGTTGACCTTCCTGGCCGGCGCCATCGTTCTGCTGGACCGTTTCTGGCTGCGCCGCCTGCGGGCCGAGGGGCAGGCCGACCCGCTGGTGATCGACTATGCAAAATCGTTTTTTCCGGTGCTGGCGCTGGTGCTGGTGCTGCGCAGCTTCCTGGCCGAGCCGTTCACCATTCCGTCGGGCTCGATGCTGCCGACCCTGAAAGTCGGCGACTACATCGTCGTCAACAAGTATGTCTACGGCTTGCGCCTGCCGGTGATCGGCACCCGGATCCTCGATCTCGGGACGCCGGAGCGCGGCGATATCCTGGTGTTCCGTTTCCCGCAAAAACCCAGCACCAGCTACATCAAGCGGGTGATCGGACTGCCCGGCGACGTGATTGCCTACGACCAGGGGCGGCTGTCTCTCAACGGCAGGGAATTTCCGCTGGAGGCCGCCGGTCGCCAGGTCCTGCTGGCCGGCGGTGCCGAACTGCTGTTCCGGCAGACTGTCGGCGATCACCGTTTCTTCATTCGCCGGGTGGAGGGCGAGGAGGCGTTTCCCGGACCCTGGCGTGTCCAGGTGCCGGCCGGCCATTACTTTGTGATGGGCGACAACCGTGATAATAGTTACGACAGTCGCGGGTGGGGCTTCGTGCCGGACCACCTGATCGTCGGCAAGGCGACCTACATCTGGATGCACAAGGATCCGGGCTTCCACCTGCCGACCTTCACGCGCAACGGCACCGTATATCCGCTCAATGGCGCCCACGGAGAATAACGACATGCACAGGCAGCAGGGATTTTCGTTTTTCAGTCTGGCCTTCCTTCTGGCGCTGATTGCCGGCGTGATTTCCCTTGCGCTGAAAATCATCCCTCCCTACATGGATTTCCTCACCTTCAGCGGTGCCACGCTGGAGACCATGAAGCAGCCGCGGATCGGCCTGCAGAGCAACGACGCCATCGTTGATCGCGTCGACAAGCAACTGAGCATCAACAACCTCCATCTGCGCAACTTCGGAGAGGAGGCGCTCACGATGACGCGCCTCGACGGGGTGCTGACGGCCGAAATCGATTACACGAAGGTAGAGCCGGTCTTTGAAAGCGAAGACTTCCAGATCGCGCTCAGCCTTCACTTCAGCAAAGTCCATGAGGTCAACCTCAATACCGACTGATCCGGCGGCGCTGGAGCGGCTGATCGGCCATCACTTCGGCAACCGCGACCTCCTGCAGCTGGCGCTGACGCATCGCAGCGTCAGCGGTTCGCGCAACAACGAGCGGCTGGAATTCCTGGGCGATTCGGTGCTCGGTCATGTGATCGCCGCCGAGTTGTTCGTCCGCTTTCCGCGCGCCTCCGAGGGCGAGCTCACCCGTGCCCGCGCCCGGCTGGTCAACGGCGAGACACTGGCCCGCATCGCCGGTGGTTTCGGGCTTGGCGAATACGTCCGGCTCGGGCCCGGCGAACTGAAAAGCGGCGGCCATCGCCGTGCCTCGATCCTGGCCGACTGCCTGGAAGCACTGATCGGTGCCGTCCATGTCGATGCCGGGCTGGGGGCCGCCGGGCGCTGCGTGCTCGCCTGGTACGAACCGCTGCTGGCCGACCTGCGCATCGACGAAGTAAGCAAGGATCCGAAAACGCAGTTGCAGGAGTTCCTGCAGGGGCGCGGCCTGCCGTTGCCGCGCTACGACATGCTGGAAACCACCGGCAAGGCGCATGCACAACGGTTCCGCGTATCCTGCATGGCCGACGGGTTGTCCGCGCCGATCGAGGCATGGGGCGACAGCCGCCGGCTGGCCGAACAGATCGCGGCGGCCGAAGCCCTGCGGCAATTGGGGGTGACGGCATGAGCGACGACGATCACGCATCCACCCGGCCACCGCGCTGCGGCTATGTCGCCATCGTCGGGCGTCCGAACGTCGGCAAGTCCACGTTGCTCAACCGGCTGATCGGCCAGAAGCTGTCGATCACCTCGCGGCGGCCGCAGACGACCCGCCACCAGGTGCTGGGCATCGCCACCGAAGGCAACGTGCAGGCGATCTACGTCGATACGCCCGGCATTCACCGCGCCGCCACGAAAGCGATCAACCGTTACATGAACCGCGCCGCTTTTTCGGTGCTCGGCGAGGTCGACCTGATCATCTTTGTTGTCGACGGTCTGAAATGGACCGACGACGATGCCCTGGTCCTCGAACGGCTGGCCGACGCGACCTGTCCGGTGCTGCTGGCGGTAAACAAGATCGACGAACTGGCGGACAAGACCCGGCTGCTGCCGCACCTGCAGTGGCTCTCGCAGCAGCGGCAATTTGCCGAGATCGTGCCGCTGTCGGCGCAGGGTGGCCACAACGTCGACACCCTGGCGCGGCTGGTGGCCGGCCTGCTGCCGGAACACGAGCACGTGTTCGCGCCCGACGAACTGACCGACCGCACGCCGCGTTTCCTGGCGGCCGAGCTGATCCGCGAGAAGGTGATGCGCCAGCTCGGCGACGAGATTCCCTACCAGCTGGCGGTGGAAATCGAGAAATTTTCCGAGGAAGGCAATCTCTACCGCATTCATGCCGCGATTCTCGTCGAGAAGGACGGACAGAAGGCGATCGTCATCGGTCGCGGCGGCGAACGGCTGAAGAAAATTGCCACCCAGGCGCGCCTCGACATGGAGACGCTGTTCGGCTGCCGGGTGATGCTGGAAATCTGGGTGAAGGTGCGCGGCGGCTGGTCGGACGACGAGCGGGCGCTGAAGAGCCTGGGCTACGACTGAGGCCGGTCGCGCATGGATGTCGTCGAGGCATTCGTCCTGCATGCGCGCGCCTGGCGCGAAAGCAGCCAGCTGGTCGAACTGCTCAGTGTCGAACACGGCCGCATCGGCGTGTTGACCCGCGGCAATCGCGGGGCCCGGCGCGGCACGCCGCTGCAACCTTTCCGTCGTTATCGCATTGCCTTGTCCGGTCGCGGTGAACTGCGTCGTGCCGGCAGCACGGAAGCGCTCGGGGCGCCGCATCTGCTGCAGGGACGTGCGTTGTATGCCGCCCTCTACCTGAGCGAACTGCTGGTGCGTCTGCTGCACCGCGACGTGCCGGTGCCGGATGTGGTCGAGCTGTACGCGGCGACGCTCGACCGGCTGGCGGCGGATACGGCGCTGGAGCCGGCGCTGCGCTGTTTCGAGAAACAGCTGCTGGACGAACTGGGTTACGGACACCGCTACGGCGAGACGGTGGACGGCCGGCCGGTGGCGGCGGGCGAGCTGTATACTTTCGAGCCGGAGCGTGGCGTGCGCCCGGCAATGCCGGGATCGCCCGCCGTGGCCTGCCATTCGGGCCGGGCGCTGCTGGCGCTGGAGCGCGGCGATTTTACCGGGCTCGATGCGGATGTCCTGCAGGATGCCAAGCGCCTGATGCGGGAAGCACTGGCGCCGCATCTCGGCGACCGGCCGCTGCAGAGCCGCGCCCTGTTCCGCCGTCCGCGTCCAGCCACTGACGACATTCCGGGAGAGTGAACATGTCCGCGCCGGTGAATCCGTTCCGCCGCCCGCTGCTCGGCGTCAACATCGATCACGTGGCCACCGTGCGGCAGGCGCGGCGGACGGTCTATCCCGACCCGGTGGAGGCGGCGCTGGTTGCCGAGACCGCCGGTGCCGACGGCATCACGGTGCATCTGCGCGAGGACCGGCGCCACATCCAGGATCGCGATGTCGAGATCCTGCGCCAGGTGCTGAAGACGCGGATGAATCTGGAGATGGCGGTCACTGCGGAGATGCTCGCCTTTGCCGAGCGCATTCGTCCGCAGCATGCCTGTCTGGTGCCGGAAAAACGCACCGAGATCACCACCGAGGGCGGTCTCGACGTGATCGGCCACGAACGGGAAGTCAAGGCGGCCTGCGAGCGCCTGTCGCGGGCCGGCATCGAAGTGTCGCTGTTCATCGATCCCGATTTCGCGCAGATCGATGCGGCCGTGCGCTGCGGCGCGCCGGTGGTCGAACTGCATACCGGCGCCTATGCCGATGCCGGAGACGAGCACGCGCGGGCCAAGGAGCTGGCGCGCATCGAGCGTGCGGTGGCGCACGGCATTGCCCGCGGCCTCACGGTGAATGCCGGGCACGGACTGCACTATTTCAATGTCGAGCCGGTGGCGGCGATCCCGGGCATCAATGAACTGAACATCGGGCATGCGATCGTGGCCCGCGCGCTGATCACCGGTTTTGCCGAAGCCGTGCGCGAAATGAAGCGGCTGGTGGTCGGGGCGGCGGCGTGACGGCGACCCGCATCTGCGGAATCGGCACCGACCTCGTGTCGGTCGCGCGCATCGCGGAGGTGCTCGCCGGACACGGCGACCGGTTCCGTGCGCGCATCCTGACGCCGGAAGAACGCCGTGAATTTCCCGGCACGGCGCCGGAAGCACGCTGGCTGGCCAAGCGCTGGGCGGCGAAGGAAGCGGCGGCGAAGGCTTTGGGCACCGGTATCGGCGGCCGGCTGTCGTTCCAGGACATCGTCGTCGGCCGCGAAGCCTCGGGACGCCCGGTGCTGGAGTTTCGCGGTGCCGGATTGCGGCTGGCGCAGGAGCGCGGCATCGTCGCGGCCCATCTGTCGCTCAGCGACGAGCGGGATTTCGCGCTGGCTTTCGTGGTCCTGGAAGGCGGCTGAAACGGCGTGCCGTTCAGCCCGGCACGAGACTGTCGATGTTCGCCAGATGCGTCGCCAGCCAGCGATCGACGGCGGCCATCTCGTCGATCAGCCGGCTTACGCCCGGCATCAGCTGTGCCCAGTCCGGCGTTCCCGCCAGGGCATTCTTCAGTGCGGTTTCGAGTTCGTTGGCGGCGCGCCGCAGTGCCGGCGTGCCGACGTAACGGGTGGCGCCGTGCAGTTTGTGCACGCGTGCCAGCAGGGCCTCGGCATCGCGCGCGGTCGCCAGTTCGGGGATGTCGTGCCGGTCGGCTGCCAGGCTGGCGGCCAGCAGCCGCAGCATGTCCCGCGCCAGCTCCGGTTTGCCGCCGGCGAGGCTGACCGATGCCGCGAGATCGATCACCGACGTTTCCTGTTCCGTTGCCGGCGGTTGCTCGTCGGTGGCGGTGACCGGTGTGAAGCGCACGCCGGCCCAGCGTTCGAGCACATAGCGCAGTTGCTGTTCGCCGACCGGCTTGGTGAGGTAATCGTCGAGCCCGGCCTGCAGCAATTGTTCGCGCTCCGAGGCGAGGGCATGTGCCGTGACGGCGATCACCGGCAGCCGGCGGAATGCCGAGCCGAGTTCGCGGATCCGGCGCGTGGTTTCGACGCCGTCCATGCCCGGCATCTGGATGTCCATCAGTACCAGATCGAAGTTGCCCTGACGCAGGGCGGTGAGCGCCGCCGGCCCGCTGCCGGCGCCCTGTGCTTGGACGTCGAGGTCCGTTATCAGCGTGCACAGCAGACGCAGGTTGGCGTCGTTGTCGTCGACCACCAGCACGCGCAGCGGCCCGGTTCCGCGGCCGCGTGCCGACAGCCGGCCACTGTCCTTCTGCGGCGGCATGCCGATCGACAGCGCGAGCGCTTCGTGCAGCCGCTGCGCCGACACCGGCTTGGGCAGCGTGCCGCCGGGCGCGTCGCAGGCCGTCGGAGTTTCGTCGGCAGTACCCGGCAGCAGCCAGACCGGCACCTTGCGGGCCTGCAGGCGGGCGATCAGTCCGGACAGCGTTGCGCTGTCACCGGGCCGCGGGCCGCTGCCCAGCAGCACGGCACTGGTGTGCTTGTCGATGCCGTTCACGACTTCCTCGGGCGTTTCAGCCTCGAGGACGACGGCACCCCAGTCTTCGAGCAGGTGTCGTAGCGCAAGCCGTGCGGTGTCGTTGGGATCGTGGATCACGAAGTGGCGCCCGGCGAGCGGATCGGGGTGGGCCGGCGGTCCATGGCGTTCGGTTTCGGCGCGGATGGTGAACCAGAAGGTCGAGCCGGTGCCCGGCGCGCTTTCGAGACCGACTTCGCCGCCCATCAGCTCGACCAGGTGTTTGGAAATGGCCAGTCCCAGTCCGGTGCCGCCGGCCTGCCGCGAGGTGCTCGAATCGACCTGGGTGAAGGCGGTGAACAGCGTGCCCTGCTGTTCCGCGCTGAGGCCGATGCCGGTATCGGTGACGGCAAAGCGCAGGATTGCCGTGCGCTCGTCTTCGCTCTCCAGCATGACGCGCACCACGATCATCCCGCGTTCGGTGAACTTGATCGCGTTGTTGAGCAGGTTGGTGAGCACCTGGCGCAGGCGGATCGGATCGGAGATCACCCGGCGCGGGGTGTCCTGGTAGATCATCGCCACCTGTTCGAGACGCTTTTCCGCGGCCAGCGGCGCCAGCAGTGCCAGCACGTCATCGACGATTTCGCGGATATCGACCGGGCTGCGGTCCAGCGCCAGCTTGCCGGCCTCGATCTTCGAAAAGTCGAGGATGTCGTTGATGATGGTCAGCAGGGAATCGGACGACTTGCGGACGGTGGTCACGTATTCCTGCTGGCGCGGCGAGAGTTCGGTCTTCAGCAGCAGGCGGGTGAAGCCGACGATGCCGTTGAGCGGCGTGCGGATCTCGTGACTCATGTTGGCGAGGAATTCGCTCTTCAGGCGCGCGGCCTGCACGGCTTCCTTGCGCGCCATGTCGAGCTCGATGTTCTGTACTTCGATGGTTTCCAGCGTCTCGCGCAGGTCGTCGGTGGCCTGGTTGACGCTGTGCTGCAGTTCTTCCTGCGCCTTCTGCAGGGCGTCGCACATGGCGTTGAAATCGCGCTGCAGGCTGCCCAGCTCGCCGGGCGCACCGTCGCCGAGGCGGGTGCCGAGCTGGCCGCCGGCCACCCGGCGCATGCCGCTGCGCAGGGTGCCCAGCACATCGAGCAGACGCTCGCTGAACAGATAGGCGGCCAGTACCTGGACCACGAAGAGCCCGAACAGCAGCGCCAGTGCCACCGACAGTGCGCGGTAGCGTTCGGCACGGGCGGACGCGCCGTCGAGCTCCACTTCGATCCAGCCGGTCATGCGCTCTTCGGTCGGGCGTGCGCCGGCACGCCGGGCTTCGCGTACCGGCATCAGCAGCCGCCAGCCGGTATCGGTTTCCACCGCCGTGGCCTGCGGCGAAAACAGGGTACGCAGACCGCCGGCGAGCGGCGGCCGCGGCAGCGGGCCGCTGTGCGCCACGATCGATTGCGTGCCGTCGTAGACGCTGACCGAGCGGACGTCGGGGTATTCGAGGAAGGGCGGCAGCCGCGCTTCGATTTCGCCGGCCGGTGCCGTGGCCAGCAGCAGGTGGCGTACGCCGCCGGCAGCCTGCTGCACGGTGATCCAGCCGCGGGCCACCAGCGTCGATTCCAGCGACTGGGCCTGGTGCCGCAGCGCCCAGCCGGCCAGCAGTGCGCCGGCGATGAGGGTCGGCACCAGGACCAGCAGGATCAGGCGGAGTCGGATCGACAGGCGGGGCATCGGTGTCCGCAGGTGAGGTCACGCCGGCGACGGATTCCGGCGATGATCCCCTGCGCCGGGGCGGCCTGCAACCGCCGGCATGCGGGGAGCCGGGTGCTAGAATCCCCGCCCCATGAAAGAGCCCGACCGCACCATCGACGACTTCGTCGGCAATACACCGCTGGTGCGCCTGCAGCGCATTCCGGCGACCCTCGGCATCGATGCTTCCAACCGCATCCTGGTCAAGCTGGAAGGCAACAATCCGGCCGGTTCGGTGAAGGACCGGCCGGCGCTGAACATGATCCTGCGCGCCGAAGAGCGCGGCGAGATCCGTCCCGGCGACACCCTGATCGAGGCCACCAGCGGCAATACCGGCATCGCGCTGGCGATGGCGGCGGCGATCCGCGGCTACCGCATGGTGCTGATCATGCCGAGCAACCAGAGCGAGGAACGCCGGCAGGCGATGAGCGCCTACGGCGCCGAACTGATCAGCGTGACGCAGGAAGCCGGCATGGAAGGCGCGCGCGATCTCGCGCAGCAGATGCAGCGCGAGGGCAAGGGGCGTGTCCTCGACCAGTTCGCCAATCCGGACAATCCGGACGCGCATTACCGCGGCACCGGCCCGGAAATCTGGCGCGACACCCGGGGTGCCGTCACTCACTTCGTGAGCTCGATGGGCACCACCGGCACCATCATGGGCGTGTCGAAATTCCTCAAGGAAAAGAACCCGGCGGTGCAGATCGTCGGTCTGCAGCCGAAGGAAGGCTCGTCGATCCCGGGCATCCGCCGCTGGCCGGAGGAATACCTGCCGTCCATCTTCGATGCGTCGCGCGTGGACCGCGTGCTCGACGTGTCGCAGCAGGAGTCCGAGGACATGATGCGCCGTCTGGCGCGCGAGGAAGGCATTTTCTGCGGCGTGTCGTCCGGCGGTGCCGTGTCCGGCGCGTTGCGGGTGGCGCGCGAAGTCCGCCATGCGGTAATCGTGGCCATCGTCTGCGATCGCGGCGACCGCTACCTGTCGACCGGCGTGTTCGCGCCGCGCTGAGGCCACGCAAACATGAACGTTTTCGTCTTCGACATCGAAACCATTCCCGACGTGGCCGGCGGGCAACGGGTCTACGGCCTGGAAGGCCTTTCCGACAAGGACACGGTGACGGCGCTGGAAAACCTGCGCCGGCAGGAAAACGGCAGCGAGTTCCTGCGCCTGCACCTGCACCGCATCGTGGCGATCTCCGCCGTGCTCCGCACCGGCAACAGTTTCCGCGTCTGGTCGCTGGGCGAGGAAGACAGCAGCGAGAAGGAGCTGATCGAGCGCTTCTTCGCCGGCATCGAGAAATACACGCCGACGCTGGTCAGCTGGAACGGCGGCGGCTTCGACCTGCCGGTGCTGCACTACCGGGCGATGCTGCACGGCGTGACCGCGGTCCGCTACTGGGACCAGGGCGAGAACGATCGCGATTTCAAGTGGAACAACTACATTTCACGCTACCATCCGCGCCACACCGACCTGATGGACCTGCTGTCGCTGTACCAGGCGCGCGCCACGGTGCCGCTGGACCAGATCGCCTCGCTGTTCGGATTTCCCGGCAAGATGGGCATGCACGGCAGCAAGGTGTACGAGGCGTACCTGGCCGGCGACATCCGCGGCATCCGCAACTATTGCGAAACCGACGTGCTCAATACCTTCCTCGTGTACCTGCGTTTCGAATTGATGCGCGGCAACCTGACGCGCGAGGCCCATGACGCCGAATGCCGGCGGGTGCGTGAATACCTGCGGGCCAGCGGTCAGCCGCATCTGGCGGAATTCGAGCAGCGCTGGCAGGAATCCTGATCCGCACGCCATGAGCAGAAAGAAAGCGCCCCGGCTGCCGGCCGGCGAGGTCACCACCGAAATCCATCGCCTGGCGCATGACGGCCGCGGCATCGGCGCCGTCGACGGCAAGGCGGTGTTCGTCGAGGGTGCGTTGCCGGGCGAACTGGCTACGTTCAAATACGTTTTCCGTCGCAAGACCTTCGACGAAGGCGTCGCCGTGCGGGTGGAGAATCCGGCGGCCGACCGCGTCGAACCGCCGTGCCCGCACGCAGTCGTCTGCGGCGGCTGCAGCCTGCAACACCTGCAGCCGGCCGCGCAGCTGGCGCTCAAGCAACGCGTGCTGCAGGAGCAGCTGCAGCATTTCGGCAGCGTGCAGCCGCAGTCCTGGCTGCCGCCGCTCAGCGGCGATTCGCTGGGCTACCGCCGCAAGGCGCGGCTGGCGGTGCGCCATGTGCCGGGCAAGGGCGGCGTGCTGGTCGGCTTCCGCGAGAAACGCAACGCGAAAGTGGCGGACATCGCCTCCTGTGCCGTCTTGATGCCGGAAGTCGGCAACCGCATCACGGAACTGCGCGCGCTGCTCACCGCGCTGTCGCCGCCGCTGCACGACAAGATGCCGCAGATCGAGGTTGCCGCCGGCGACGCCCGCATCGCGCTGGTGTTCCGTCACCTGGCGCCGCTGCCGGAAGCGGACCAGGCGCTGCTGGTCGACTGGTGTCGCGCGCGCGATGTCGATTGCTGGCTGCAGCCGGGCAACGAGTCGACCATGTGGCGCGCCTGGCCGCTGTGTCCGCCGGATGCAAAGCCGGGCGACGAGCGTCTCACCTACCGGCTTGAGGATTTCGGCGTCGAGCTGCGCTTCCATCTGAACGACTTCACGCAGGTGAATCCGGGCATCAACCGCCGGATGGTGAAGCAGGCGATCGACCTGCTCGATCCGCAGCCGCAGGAACGGGTGCTCGATCTGTTCTGCGGGCTGGGCAATTTCACCCTGCCGCTGGCCACCCGTGCGGCGCAGGTCACCGGCGTCGAAGGCAGCATGGCGATGGTCGAACGCGGCAACGAAAACGTCGCCTGGAACCGGGCGCGCGGCGTCGCGCTGGGCGAGACCCGCTTCTTTGCCGCCAACCTCGACGGCGACTTCACCGGCAGCAGCTGGGCCCGCGAGCGCTACGACCGCATCCTGCTCGATCCGCCGCGCAGCGGGGCCGAGGCGGTCTGCCGGGCCATCGGGCGCTTCGGCGCCCGGCGCGTCGTCTATGTCTCCTGCAACCCGGCCACCCTGGCCCGCGATGCCCGGTTGCTGGTCGATGCCGGCTATGTGCTTGATAAGGCTGGTGTCATGGACATGTTTCCGCATACCACGCACGTCGAGTCGATGGCGGTCTTCGAACGCCGCTAAAATCGGCAGACCTCTCCAGCAGTTCCGGACAGTCACTCCCCCATGGTCAAGGTCCGCGAAGAACATCCGGTGCGCGACGACGGCAGCGTCGATCTCGATCGCTGGCTGGATTCCATCCAGGCGCAGACCGAGAAATTCAGCACGGACGAGCTGCGGCGTGCCTGCCTGGTCGCCGAGCAGGGCGAACGCGAGGCGATTGCCGCCGACGACGTGTGGGCCAGCGGCATGTCGTCCTACCGCACCGGTCTGGAAATGGCGCAGATCCTCGCCGGCCTGCGCGCCGACCAGGACACGCTGGTGGCGGCCGTGCTGTACCGCACGGTGCGCGAAGGGCGCATGCCGCTCTCGCACATTGCCGAGGATTTCGGCCACGACGTTGCCAGCCTGATCGAAGGCGTCATGCGCATGGCGGCGATTTCCGCCATCAGCAATCCGACGCGCAAGGCGGTGCTCGGCCAGCAGCAGGGTCAGCTCGACAACGTGCGCAAGATGCTGGTGGCGATGGTCGACGACGTGCGCGTCGCGTTGATCAAGCTGGCCGAGCGCACCTGCGTCATCCGCGCGGTGAAGGGTGCCGACGAGGAGCGCCAGCGCAAGGTGGCGCGCGAGGCATTCGACATCTACGCGCCGCTGGCGCACCGACTGGGCGTCGGCCACATCAAGTGGGAGCTGGAGGACCTGGCTTTCCGCTACCTGCAACCCGGCGCCTACAAGAAGATTGCACGGCTGCTGGACGAGAAACGGGCGGACCGCGAGCAATACATCGTCAGCGTGGTCGACGAGCTGAAGCGCCAGCTGCAGCGTGCCGGCATCCAGGGCGAGGTTTTCGGCCGGGCCAAGCACATCTACAGCATCTGGCGGAAGATGCAGAAGAAGCAGATCGACTTCTACGAGGTCTATGACGTGCGCGCCGTGCGCATCCTCGTTCCAGAGATCCGCGACTGCTATGCCGCGCTGGGCATCGTCCACTCGTTGTGGCAACACGTGCCGCGCGAGTTCGACGACTACATCGCCACGCCGAAACCGAATGGTTACCAGAGCCTGCACACCGCGGTGATCGGTCCGGACCGCAAGGTGCTGGAAGTGCAGATCCGCACCGTCGCCATGCACGAGGCGGCGGAGCTCGGAATCGCGGCGCACTGGCGGTACAAGGAAGCGCCGAAATCCGGACGGGGCGGCCCCAAGGTCACCGGTTACGAGCACAAGATCGCCTGGCTGCGGCAGGTGCTCGAATGGCATGACCAGCTGGGCGACGCCGGTGTCGGCGACGTACTCAAGCACGAGATTGGCCTCGATCGCGTGTACGTGTTCACGCCGGACGGTCACGTGGTCGACCTGGCTGCCGGCGCCACGCCGGTCGATTTCGCCTACGGCATCCATACCGAGGTCGGGCACCGCTGCCGCGGCGCGAAGGTGAACGGCCGCATCGTGCCGCTCAATACCGCGCTGAACACCGGCGAACAGGTGGAAATCCTTACCGCGAAGGAGGGTGGTCCCAGTCGCGACTGGCTGAACCCGACGCTCGGTTTCGTGAAAACCTCCGGCGCCCGCGCCAAGATCCAGCACTGGTTCCGCCAGCGCGACCGCGACGAAAACATCGAGGGCGGCCGCGAATTGCTGGAGCGCGAACTGCGGCGGCTGGCGCTGGACGACATCAATCTGCGCGAGCTGTCGGCGCGCATGGGACAGAAGCAGCCGGAGGACCTGTTCGCGCTGCTCGGTTCCGGCGACATCCGGATTTCGCAGGTCATGCACCAGTTGCAGGCGGTGCGTGCCGAGCAGGCGCCGGCCGGTGAACAGCAGGACCTGCTGCCGCGGCCCGCGCAGGCCACCCGCGACGGTCAGGGCGTGCTGGTGGAGGGCGTCGACAACCTGATGACGCACATGGCCGGCTGCTGCCAGCCGGTGCCGGGCGATGCGATCCTCGGCTACGTCACCGTCGGCCGCGGCGTCACCGTGCACCGCCAGGATTGCGAGAAGCTGCGGCACATGCAGCGCGAGGATCCGGCGCGCATCGTCGAGGTCAGCTGGGGCACGTCCAGCGACATTGCCTATCCGGTCGACATTTTCGTCAAGGCCTGGGACCGTACCGGCCTGCTGCGCGACATCATGTTCGTGTTCGCCGCCGAGAAGGTGAACATCACCGCCGCACACACCCAGTCCAGCCGCAACGAGAACACGGCGACCATGCTGTTCACCATCGAGATCGGCAGTCTCGACCTGCTGGGCCGTGTCCTCGGTCGCGTCGAGCAGTTGCCCAGCGTGCTCGAAGTGCACCGCTACAAGAAGTGACTGCCCGATGAACGCCGCCGCCCCGCGCTACACCCTGGCCGACCTGGTGGCGCTGATGGCGCGACTGCGCGATCCGCAGTACGGCTGCCCCTGGGACCTGAAACAGGATTTCGCCACCATCGCGCCGTATACCGTCGAGGAAGCGCACGAGGTGGCGGATGCCATCGCCCGCGACGACATGGCCGGCCTGCGCGGCGAACTGGGCGACCTGCTGTTCCAGGTCGTCTTCCATGCGCAGATGGCGCGTGAACGCCGGCTGTTCGACGTCGACGACGTGGTCCACGGGCTGGTCGAGAAAATGCTGCGCCGGCATCCGCATGTGTTTCCGGACGGTCGCGTCGACGGCGAACGGCGCCGCCACGACGAACACGACATCGGCGACATCAAGAGCAACTGGGAAGCGACCAAGACGCGCGAGAAACAGGCGGCCGGCGAGAGTGCCGCCAGTGCGGTCGACGGCGTGCCGGCCGGGTTTCCGGCCCTGGTGCGGGCGCAGAAGCTGCAGAAGAAAGCGGCGCGGGTCGGCTTCGACTGGCCGGATACCGCCGGCGTGGTCGACAAGGTGCGCGAGGAAACGGCCGAGCTGGCCGCTGCCCTGCGTTCCGGCAACCGCGGACATGTCGGCGAGGAAATCGGCGACCTGCTGTTCACGCTGGTCAATCTGGCGCGCAAGGAGGGTTTCGATGCCGAGGCGCTGACCCGGGCGGCGAACCTGAAGTTCGAGGCGCGTTTCCGCCTGATGGAGGAAATCCTGGCGGTTCGCGGCACGCCGGTCGGCGAAGCCGGCCCGGCGACGATGGACGCCGCGTGGCACGAAGCGAAAAAACGCCTGGCCACGCCGGACGGAGGCAGTTCATGACCGTGCTGACCGATCGTTTCGGCCGCCGTGTCGACTACGTGCGGTTGTCGGTCACGGACCGCTGCGACTTCCGCTGTGTGTACTGCATGGCGGAAGAAATGACCTTCCTGCCGCGCCGGGAGGTGCTGAGCCTCGAAGAACTGCTGGCCGTCGGCAGTGCCTTCACGGCGCTGGGCGTGAAGAAAATCCGTCTTACCGGCGGCGAGCCGCTGGTGCGCAACAACATCCTCTGGCTGGTCGAGCGGCTGGCCGTGCTGCCGGGCCTGGACGAGCTGGTACTGACCACCAACGGGTCGCGGCTGGCGGCGATGGCGGCGGACCTGAAGCGGGCCGGGCTGAAACGTCTCAACGTCAGCCTGGACAGCCTGCGTGCCGACCGTTTCCGCGAAATCACCCGCACCGGCAATCTGGACGACGTACTGGCCGGCATCGAGGCGGCGCGCGCCGCCGGCTTCCGTCGCATCAAGCTCAACAGCGTCATCCTGCGCGGCCGCAACGACGACGAGGTCGTCGATCTGGTCGACTTTGCCCGCCGGCAACGGCTGGACATCAGCTTCATCGAGGAAATGCCGCTGGGACACATCGACGAACACGATCGCGCGCTGGCGTTCGTCCCCTCGGACGAGATCCGCGACGTCGTCGCCGCCCGCTGGCCGCTGACGGCGTCGGCGGAAACCACCGGGGGTCCGTCGCGCTACTGGCGCATGGCGGACAGCGACACGCGCGTGGGTTTCATCTCGCCGCACAGCCACAATTTCTGCCACCTGTGCAATCGTGTGCGGGTCACGGTGGAAGGGCGGTTGCTGCTGTGTCTGGGCAACGAACACAGTGTCGACCTGCGCCGCGTCCTGCGCGAATCCGCCGGCCTGACCGCGGAAACGGCGGAGCGCCTGCAGGCAGCCATCGTTGCCGGCATGGCGCTGAAGCCGGAGAAGCATCATTTCAACCTGCACGACGAACCACAGATCGTGCGTTTCATGAACATGACCGGAGGCTGACATGCCGGCTGGCAAGGAATTCGTCCCGCTCGCGCTGGCGGTGCTCACCGTGTCCGATACCCGTACGCCGGAAACCGATACCTCCGGTGCCTTTCTCGCCGAACAGCTGACCGCCGCCGGCCATCGCCTGCACGAGCGCACGATCGTGAAGGACGACATCTATGCCATCCGCGCCGTGCTGTCGCGCTGGATCGCCGACGGAGCGGTGAATGCGGTGTTGGTCACCGGCGGCACCGGATTTTCCGGCCGCGATTCCACGCCGGAGGCGGTGACGCCGCTGTTCGACAAGACGATCGAGGGCTTCGGCGAACTGTTCCGCCAGCTGTCGCATGTCGAGATCGGTACGTCGACGATCCAGTCGCGCGCCCTCGGCGGTCTGGCCAACAACACGGTGATTTTCTGTCTCCCCGGTTCCACCAACGCCTGCCGAACCGGCTGGGAAAAGATCATTCGCGACCAGCTCGACGCGCGTTACCGCCCCTGCAACTTCGTCGGCCACCTGCTCAACAAGCCCGGCTGCGTCACGCGGGGCTGATTCCAGTATGTCCGACGCCTGCGCGCAACCCGGCCTGCTGACCGTCGCGGAAGCGCGTGCGCGGCTGGTTGGCGCCGCACCGTTGCCGGTACGCACGGATTACGTGTCGCTGGCCGCCGCGCATGGCAGGGTGCTTGCCGCGCCCCAGCGGGCGCTGGTCGATGTGCCGCCGGCGGAAAATTCGGCCATGGACGGTTACGCCTTGCGGATCGCCGACCTGCGCGCCGCTGCGGGCTCGTTGCCGGTCAGCCAGCGCATTCCGGCAGGCAGTGTGCCGGCACCGCTGCAGCCGGGCTCCGCCGCACGCATTTTTACCGGTGCGCCGCTGCCGGCCGGTGCCGACGCGGTCCTGATGCAGGAGGATTGCCGCGAGCAGGATGGCCTGCTGCAGGCGGATGCAGCCGCGGTCGCCGCGCTGCGGCCCGGCGTCAATATCCGTGTCCGTGGCGAGGACATCGTCGCCGGCCGGGAGGTGCTTGCCGCCGGCACGCGGCTGGGTCCGGCGCAACTCGGTGTCCTGGCCGCCGCCGGTATCGCCGCCGTGCCGGTGTATGCGCCGTTGCGCGTCGCGTTTTTCTCTACCGGGGATGAGTTGCTGGAGCCTGGCGAGGAACCGCAGCCGGGCCGGATCTACAACTCCAATCGCTATGCGCTGCGCGCCTGTCTCGAGCGCGCGGATTGTGTCGCGATCGATCTCGGGGTGGTCGTTGACGACCGTGCCGCGACCATCGCAGCACTGCGCGCGGCGGCCGCGCGCGCCGATCTGGTGATCACCACCGGCGGCGCATCGGTGGGCGAGGAAGACCACCTGCGGGCGGCGCTGCTGGCCTGCGGGGCGGTCGATCTGTGGAAGGTGGCCATCAAGCCGGGCAAGCCGCTGCTGTTCGGTCGCGTCGACGATGCGCGCGGTCCCGTGCCGCTGCTGGGACTGCCGGGCAACCCGGTGTCGGTGGCGGTGACCTTCCTCGTGCTTGCTCTCCCGTTGCTGCGGGCGATGCAGGGCATGCCCGGCTGGCAGCCCCTGTCGTTCCGCCTGCCGGCGGCCTTTGCCGTACAGCGGCCCGCCGGCCGCGAGGAATACCTGCGCGTGCGGTTGGTGGCGGGCACGAACGGCCCCTGCCTCGAGCGCCACCCCAACCAGGGCTCCGGCGTACTGACGTCCATGGCCTGGGCGGACGGCCTGGCCCGCGTGCCGGCCGGCAGCACGCTTGCCGCAGGCGACCCGGTCGAGTTCCTGCCGTTTTCCAGCCTGCTCGGCTGAGCCTGGCGCACCAACTTATCCACAGGTTCGGCGGTGCGCGACCCGCAACGGTGCAAACCGCGGTTTTTTCGTCTATTGTCCGGCGCGGGGGCGCATGAAACCAAAAATTCATGCGACTGCCGCGAAAATGTCACTGCCCCGGATTCCGCCCGGCACTGCGGACGCCGGGGCCGGCATTTTTGCCCTGCTGTAAAAAACTTGATCAAGGAGAGACCTGAATGAACAAGAAGCTGCTTGCCCTTGCCATCGGCGCCGTCGTTTCCCTGCCGGCCGCCGCGCTCGCCACCGGCCCGACGCTGTACGGCCAGATCGATCTCTCGGTTGAAAACGTCAACGTCGACGCCGACACCTCGGGCCTGACGCTGGACGACGAAACGCCTTCCGCCGATGACAGCTGGGTGCTGCGCGACAACGCGTCGCGCCTCGGCGTACGCGGCGAGGTCGAGACCAACGTGAAGGACCTGAGCGGCATCTACCAGGCCGAGTTCGGTCTGGAAGCCGATGACGGCACCGGCCCGTTCGACCAGCGCGACATCTTCGTCGGCCTGAAGGGCGGCTTCGGCACCGTCAAGATGGGCAACTTCGACACCCCGGTGAAGGAAGCGCAGGGCAAGGTCGACCAGTTCAACGACAGTACGCTCGACATCGAACGCTACACGCCGGGCGAATACCGCTCGCCGGACATCGTTCAGTACAGCTCGCCGCTGATCGCCGACATGATCACCGTGACGGTTGCCGCCAACACCGACGAGGAAGAGCCGGGTGAAAGCGCCGCGACCTACGCCTCGGTGGTCTACGACAAGGACGGCCTGTACATCGCCGCCGCCTTTGCCAACGACTCGCTGGCACAAGACGGCGGTGTGGACACTGCCGGTGGCAGCGAAGTCGATGTCGTGCGCGTTGCGGCGGGCTACAGCACCGACTCGATGGAGCTGGGCGCCCTGTTCCAGACGGCCGAAGGTCCGACCGATGAGGAAGACACCACGATGGTCCTCTCCGGTGCCATGAAGACCGGCGACTGGAAGTTCAAGGCCCAGTACGGCACCACCGAAGGCGATCTGGCGGACGAAACCGTCACCTCGCTGGCGGTTGGCGCCGATTACGCGCTCGGCAAGTCGACCACGCTGTACATCCTCGCCGGCCGCGAGGAGCTGGACGAGGCCGAGGACGACCGCGGCGTCGCCGGCTTCGGTCTGCGCCAGAAGTTCTGATCCGGATCACCGGAACAGCAACCGGACCGGGCGGCGCAAGCCGCCCGGTTTTTTTGTGCCTGTCCCCGGTCGGCAACCGGCGGCGCCATCCGGTCATCGAACCGCAACAGACCGCACACGTGGCCGTCACAACGTCTCCCGATACTGCGTCCCCGGCACCACCGCGTGCTGTCTGGCTGCCTGCGGGCACGCGGACCTTATCGACTTTCCGGAGACGTTCGAATGAACAAGAAGCTGCTTGCTGTCGCCATCGGCGCCGCCACCACCCTGCCGGTCGTTGCCGAAGCCGCCGGCCCGACCCTGTACGGCAAGATCAACCTGTCGCTGGAGAGCGTCACCGACGCCCGCGACAAGCGTCGCGACAGCGACCTGGCAGACCTGCCGGGCAGCGTCACCAACACCGACAGCGACGAAGGCTGGGTCGTGCGCAGCAACGACTCGCGCCTGGGCGTGAAGGGTGACGCCGAGACCGGAATCACCGGCCTGACCGGCATTTACCAGATGGAATTCAGCGTCGACGCCTCCGGCGAAGGCACCACCTTCGGCAGCCGCGACATCTTCGCCGGCCTGAAGGGTACCTTTGGCCAGATCCGCATCGGCAACATGGACACCCCGCTCAAAAAGGCGCAGGGCAAGATCGATCAGTTCAACGACACGGCCGCCGACATCAAGTACCACATCGCCGGCGAAAAGCGCATGGCGAACTCCCTGTACTACAGCTCGCCGAAGATCGTCGACGGCCTGACCGTCAACCTCGCGATTGCGCCGGGCGAAGGCATCGACGATCCGGAGTCGGCCAATGCGGCCGACGTGCTCGATGGCCCGGCCGATTACCTGTCGGCATCGCTGACCTGGGAATCCGAAGCCCTGTACCTCGCGCTGGCGATGGACCAGGCGATCGCCAACGGCAGCTCGTTCGGCGCCGAACTGGCTTCGGGCGACATCATCGACATTACCCGCGCCGTCGCCGGCTACAAGCTGGATGATCTGGAGCTGGGCCTGATGTACCAGCTGGCCGAAGAGTCCTTCGACAACGGCGGCAATGTCGACGAAGACACGTCGATCCTGCTGAGCGCCGCCTACAGGCTGGGCGACCTGAAGCTCAAGGCGCAGTACAGCACCACCGAAGGCGACGACGGCGACGATACCGCGGGCGACAAGGACCGCGAAGTGTCGCAGCTGGCACTCGGCGCGGACTACGCGCTGGGCAAGGCGACCACCGTCTATGCCTTCTACTCGATGCTGGAAGACGACGAGGGCAGCAATACGAATGCCATCGGCGCCACCGGCGATGACGACAACTACGACGTCCTTGCCATCGGTATCGACCAGAAGTTCTGATCCGCATGCGGCAGACGGGAGGGCGGCGCGAGCCGCCCTTTTCGTGTCGGTGGTTCCGACGAGCACGTGCAGTGCAAGCAGCCTGGCCCGCTTCGGCGGGCCTTTTTTATTGCCGGATGCCGGGCGGGGCGGCGGCCGCGCAGGCCGCCGGGTTCATCAGAGGCGGCGCAGCACCAGTGTCGCGTTGGTGCCGCCGAAACCGAAGCTGTTCGACATGACGGTCCGCAATTTCGCGTTGTCGATGCGCTTCGTCACGATCGGCATGCCGTCGGCCTTCGGATCCAGCGTCTCGATGTTGGCCGAGGCGGCGATGAACCCGTTTTCGAGCATCAGCAGCGAATAGATCGCTTCGTGGACGCCGGCCGCGCCCAGCGAGTGGCCCGACAGCGATTTGGTCGAGCTGATCGGCGGGATCGCCTTGCCGGCGAAGGCTTCGCGGATCGCGCCCAGTTCGGCGACGTCGCCCACCGGGGTGGAAGTACCGTGCGCGTTGATGTAGTCGATCGGCGTGTCGACGGTGGCCATGGCCATCTGCATGCAGCGCTTCGCGCCTTCGCCGCTGGGGGCGACCATGTCGACGCCGTCGCTGGTGGCACCGTAGCCGACCACTTCGGCGAGGATGCGGGCACCGCGTTTCTTCGCATGCTCGTACTCTTCCAGCACCAGCATGCCGCCGCCGCCGGCAATCACGAAGCCGTCGCGGTTGGCGTCGTAGGCGCGGGAAGCCTTTTCCGGCGTGTCGTTGTAGCCGGCGGAGAGGGCACCCATGGCGTCGAAGAGGCAGGACAGGGCCCAGTGTTCTTCCTCGCCGCCGCCGGCGAAGACGATGTCCTGCTTGCCCAGCTGGATGGTTTCCATGGCATTGCCGATGCAGTGCGCACTGGTCGCACAGGCCGACGAGATGGAGTAGTTGACGCCGCGGATCCGGAAGGAGGTGGCCAGGCAGGCGGAAACGGTGGAGGCCATGGTGCGCGGCACCATGTACGGCCCCACGCGGCGCACGCCTTTTTCGCGCATCACGTCGGCTGCTTCCACCTGGTTCTGGCTGGAGGCGCCGCCGGAACCGGCGATCAGGCCGGTACGGTCGCTGGATACCTGTTCCGGCGTCAGGCCGGCCTGTTCGATCGCCTGCTGCATGGCGATGTAGGCGTAGGCGGCGGCATCGCCCATGAACCGCTTGTGCTTGCGGTCGATCAGCGCATCCTGGTCGAGGTTCAGGACCTGGCCGGCGACCTGCGAGCGCATGCCGATGTCCCGGTACTGTTCCTTGAAGCGGATGCCGCTGCGGCCTTCGCGCAATGCAGTGAGCACTTCGCCGGCGTTGTTGCCGAGGCTGCAGACGATGCCCATGCCGGTGATGACGACGCGACGCATGATGACTTTCCCCGAAAAAGCGTTGGTTCAGAAACCGTCGGTGGAGGTGAACAGGCCGACCTTGAGATCGGTGGCCGAGTAGATCTCGCGGCCATCCACCGAGACGAAGCCGTCGGCCACGCCCATCACCAGCTTGCGCAGGATCACCCGGCTCAGGTGCAGGTGATAGGTAACGGTTTTCGCGGTGGGCAGTACCTGTCCGAAAAACTTGATCTCGCCGGCACCCAGGGCCCGGCCGCGGCCGGGACTGCCCAGCCAGCCCAGATGGAAGCCGACCAGCTGCCAGAGTGCGTCGACGCCCAGGCAGCCGGGCATGACCGGGTCCGATTCGAAGTGGCAGCCGAAAAACCAGGCGTCCGGGTTGATGTCGAACTGGGCAACGATCTCGCCCTTGTCGTATTTGCCGCCCCGGTCGCTGATGTGGGTGATGCGGTCGATCATCAGCATGGGCGGCAGCGGCAGGCGGGCGTTGCCGGGCCCGAACATCGTGCCGTGGCTGCAGGTGAGGAGTTCGTCGCGGGTGTAGCTGTTCTTGCGGTCCATCGGGATGGTGGTCCTGTCGTACGGCAGGGCCAGGGCAGGCGGCCCCGGAGTCCGGGAATAAAATGCCGCGGGGGCAATGCTTGAGCGCGGGGCGATTCTAGCAGGGCCTTCCGGCGGACTCGTTGCGTTGCGGCGCCGCAAGGGTTAGCAAATGTGTATCATCCGCGCACTCATCCCACCCCTCTCGACCCGCCATTCGCCATGTTTCCGGAGATCGGGCATTTCGCACTGGTCGTCGCCCTCGTGCTGGCGCTGGTGCAGGGCGTCCTGCCGTTGGCCGGCGCGCAGCGTCGCGATGCCGCGATGATGGCGCTCGCACGACCGCTGGCCGTGCTGCAGTTCCTGTTCCTTGCGTTGTCCTTTGCCTGTCTGGTTGCCGCATTTGTCGGCAACGATTTCACCGTCCGCTACGTGGCCGACAACTCCAACAGCCTGCTGCCCTGGTATTACCGGGTGTCGGCGGCCTGGGGCGGTCACGAAGGTTCGCTGTTGCTGTGGGGGCTGATCCTCGCCGGCTGGACGGCGGCGGTGGCGCTGCTGTCGCGCGCGCTGCCGCCGACCGTGGTGTCGCGTGTGCTGGGCATCATGGGACTGATCGCCACCGGGTTCCTGTCGTTCACGCTGTTCACCTCGAACCCGTTCGCACGCTCGCTGCCGTTCTTCCCGGTCGACGGCGACGACCTGAATCCGCTGCTGCAGGATTTCGGGCTGATCGTGCATCCCCCGATGCTGTACATGGGCTATGTCGGTTTCTCGGTGGCGTTCGCCTTTGCGGTGGCCGGACTGCTCGAAGGACGCCTCGACAGCGCCTGGGCACGCTGGTCGCGGCCGTGGACGACCGTGGCCTGGGCGTTCCTCACCATCGGCATTGCGCTCGGCAGCTGGTGGGCCTACTACGAACTGGGCTGGGGCGGCTGGTGGTTCTGGGATCCGGTGGAAAACGCGTCGGTGATGCCCTGGCTGGCCGGCACCGCACTGATCCATTCGCTGGCGGTGACGGAAAAGCGCGGCGTGTTCCGCGCCTGGACGGTGCTGCTGGCGATCCTGGCCTTCGCGCTCAGCCTGCTCGGTACGTTCCTCGTGCGTTCCGGCGTGCTGACCAGTGTCCATGCCTTCGCCAACGATCCGGCGCGCGGCGCCTACGTGCTGGGCCTGCTGACCGTGCTGGTCGGCGGCGCGCTGGCGGTATTCGCCTGGCGCGCGCATGCCCTGAAGGCGGAGGGTCGTTACGAAGGGATTTCGCGCGAGACCTTCCTGCTCGGCAACAACCTGCTGCTGATGGCGGTGCTGGCGGTGGTGTTCCTCGGGACGCTGTTCCCGCTGGCCACCGAAGCGCTGGGACTCGGCCGCATTTCCGTCGGCCCGCCGTATTTCAACCTGCTGTTCGCGCCGCTGGGCATGCTGCTGCTGTTGTTGATGACGTTCGGTGCGCACTCACGCTGGAAGTCGCAGCCGCTGTTGC
The DNA here is from genome assembly GCA_049323295.1 of Pseudomonadota bacterium. Classification (GTDB taxonomy): domain Bacteria; phylum Pseudomonadota; class Gammaproteobacteria; order Pseudomonadales; family JADFDG01; genus JADFDG01. Next base: position 13,046 of record JBMOON010000047.1, on the reverse strand, counting down.
CGCTGCTGCGTGAACACGGCGCCGGCGCCGCCGCCGGTGCCGGCGCCGGCATCGTACTGGCGGCCGTGCAGCTGGGTACCGGTCATCCGGGGGCGATGCTGGCGATCGTGCTGGCCGGCGCGCTGGTCGGCACGCACCTTGTCGATCTGGTGCGCAAGCTCCGCCACGCCCGCGCCGGGCTGGTTGCCGGTTTTGCGCGCCTGTCGCGCAGCTACAAGGGAATGTGGGTGGCGCACGTCGGCATTGCGGTGGCGGCGATCGGCATTGCGGTGGTCAGCGGCGGCGAGCAGGCCCGTACGGTACGGATGACGATCGGCGATGCGGTCACTCTCGGCGATTTCAGTTACCGGCTGACCGGGCTGGAGCGAATCGTCGGGCCGAACTACACCGGTACCCGGGTGCATGTCGAGGTGCTGGCCGGCGACCGTCGCGTCGATCTGCTGCATCCGGAAAAGCGCCGCTATGCGGTACGCGACAGCGTCATGACCGAAGCAGGCATCGATCCCGGCCTGCTGCGCGATCACTACGTGTCGCTCGGCGAAGAACTGGGTCCGGAAGCCTGGTCGCTGCGCGTGCAGCAGAAACCGTTCATGCGCTGGGTCTGGGGCGGGGCGTTGTTGATGGCCTGCGGCGGGCTGCTGGCGGTGCTGGATCGCCGCTATCGCCTGGCATCGCGCGCGGTTGCCGCGGGAGGGCAGGCGTGAAGCGCATCCTGCTGTTCACCCTGCCGCTGCTGGCGTTCCTGGCACTGGCGCTGCTGTTCGGATCCCGGCTGGGCAAGAACAGCGAAGAGCTGCCGACCGCACTGGCCGGCCAGCCGCTGCCGGAATTCCGGCTGCCGACACTCGACGGCGGCGAAATCGACCGTGCCGGCCTGCGCGGACCGTTGCTGCTCAACGTCTGGGCCACCTGGTGCCCGGCGTGCTACCAGGAGCATCCGTATCTGCTGGAGCTGGCGCGGCAGGGCGTGACGATCGTCGGCATCAACTACAAGGACGATCCGCAGGCGGCGCGGCGCTTTCTCGCCGAACGCGGCTCGCCGTACCGGGCGGTGATCGTCGATGCCGAAGGCCGGTTCGGGCTCGATCTGGGCGTCTACGGCGCGCCGGAGACGTTCGTCGTCGATGCGCAGGGAATGATCCGCCACCGCATTGCCGGCGTGGTGACGCCGGAAAATTTCGCCCGCGAGATCGCGCCGTGGCTGACGCCCGGGGAGGCTGGACCGTGAGCCTGCGCGCACTGCTGGTCGCCGGCCTGCTGGCTGCCCTGTTCGCCGGCGGGTCCGCACGGGCGGAGAATTTCGATATCTATTCCTTCGAAACGCCGGAGCAGCAGGCCCGTTTCGAGGCGTTGATCGCCGAATTGCGCTGCCCGAAATGCCAGAACAACAATCTGGCGGATTCCAACGCACCGATTGCCCGCGACCTGCGCCAGCGGACCTACGAACTGGTGCGCGAAGGTCGCAGCAACGACGAGATCGTGACGTACCTGAAAGCGCGCTACGGCGACTTCATCACCTACCGGCCGCCGTTCAATGCCGTCACCCTGCTGTTGTGGCTGGGGCCGCTGCTGGTGCTGCTTGCCGCACTCGTCGTGCTGATGCTGCGACTGCGGCGCCGGCCGGCCGCGCCGGCCGCCGATCCGGCCCGCGTCCGGGAAATCCTGTCGCGCTTCGAACCGCCGGCCGACGGCGCGGACCGCAAGGACCGGGAGGCACGCCGGTGATCGCCCTGTTCGTGTTGTGCACGCTGCTGCTGGCGGCGGTCCTGCTGATACTGCTCGCGGCCCTGCGCCGCGCCGCCCGGCCGCTGCCGGTGGACCGCGAGCGGCTGAATGTGTCGATTTTCCGCGAGCGGCGCGCCGAGCTGGACGCCGAACTGGCTGCCGGCCGCCTGGATGCTGCGCAGCACGCCGGGCTGCTGGCCGAACTCGAACTGCTGCTGGTGGACGACATCGATGCCGTGGCGGACGATGCCGGCGCGCGCAGTCTCGCGCCGCGCACGCTGGCCCTGGTCCTGCTGGCGCTGGTGCCGCTGCTGGTCGGCGGCCTGTATTTCGTCACCGGTTTCGACGCCGAAGTCCGTTCCTGGGTGCAGTTGCGCGCACACGAGGCGGCGGTGGCCGAATTGCCGTTGCCGATCGATGCGCAGTCCGCGCAGGCGGGCGACCTGACGCTGCGCGATGCCGCCCGGCTGCGCCAGACGATGCTGGGTCGCGATGCGGCGGATGCCGAAGCCTGGTTCCGCCTCGGCGCGACCTGGATCGAGGCGGACGTGCCGCTGCTGGCCCTGCAGTCGCTGCGTACGGCGACGCGGCTGGCGCCGGAACGCGCCGACATCGCCCTTGCGCTGGCGCGGCTCGAACTGATCGCGGGCAACGGGCAGCTCACGCCGGCGGTTCGCGCCCTGTTCGACCGGGTGCTGGCGCTCGACCCGCGCAACCAGACCGCACTGCTGGTCTACGGGATGTCGGCATTCGACAGCGGCGACTACGACACCGCCATTGCCCGCTGGGAGCAATTGCTGGCGCTGCTCGATCCGCGGGCGCAGGGTGCCGGCCTGCTGCGCGAGAGCATCGCGAAGGCACGCGCGAAACGGGAACTGGCAGCCGCGCCGGGCACCGGCATTCCGGTGCGGGTCGTGCTGTCGCCGTCGCTGGCGACGGACGCTGCCGCGCTGCCGCCGGAAGCGGCGCTCTTCGTCATCGTGCGGGTCGCCGGCGGCCCGCCGGTGCCGGTGGCGGCGAAAAAGCTGCCGCCGCGCCTGCCGGCGGAGCTGACGCTGACCGATGCCGACCAGATGATGCCTGGCGCGCCGCTGGCGCAGCGCGGGCCGCTTGAAGTGCGGGCGCGCCTGTCGCGCACCGGCACGCCGATGCCGGCGGCCGGCGATCTGGAGAGTGCGCCGCTGCGCATCGAGGCCCTGTCCCCGGCGCCCCTGACGCTGACCGTCGACCGCCGTCTGCCCTGATGCCGGGCGCACCGGACAGGTGCCCGCCTGTCCGACATCCCGCGCTTGAGGCCCTCCGGGGCGGTGTGTATCTTGGCCGTCCCCGAACGACCCCCCCAGAGATGCTCCCATGTCGATGCGAGTGATCCTGCTCGGCGCGCCCGGCGCCGGCAAAGGCACGCAGGCCCAGTTCATCATGCAGCGCTACGGCATCCCGCAGGTTTCGACCGGCGACATGCTGCGCGCGGCGGTGAAGGCGGGCACTCCGCTCGGCGTGGCGGCGAAGAAGATCATGGATGCCGGCCAGCTGGTTTCCGACGACATCATCATCGGGCTGGTGAAGGAACGCATCGCCCAGCCCGACTGCGCGTCCGGCTTCCTGTTCGACGGCTTCCCGCGGACGATCCCGCAGGCCGAGGCCATGGTGAAGGAAGGCGTCGACATCGGTGCCGTCGTCGAGATCGCGGTGGACGACGAGGAAGTGGTCAAGCGCATCGTCGGCCGCCGTGTCCATGCCGGTTCGGGTCGCGTCTACCACGTCGTCTACAACCCGCCGAAGACGGCCGGCCGGGACGACGTGACCGGCGAAGAGCTGGTGCAGCGCCCGGACGACCAGGAAGCGACGGTGCGCGAGCGCCTGCGCGTCTATCACGCCCAGACGGCACAGCTGGTCGGTTTCTACGGCGACCTGGCGAAGCGGGGCGGCAGCAAGGCACCGGTGTACGTCCGCATCCAGGGCATCGGCAGCGTCGACACCATCCGCGACCGGGTGTTCGCCGCACTGGATCCGATTGCCGGCCGCTGATTCCGTTCCCGTCGTGCACACAGGGAGGCTTCGGCCTCCCTGTTTCGTTTCGGACTGCCGTCGGTGCGACCGGCGCGCCGGCCTGCGCTATCCTCGCCGCATCTTCCGTCCATGGCCCGTTTCCGCATGACATCTCCCGCTGTTGCCGCCCCGTCGTCTCCGCGCACTGCCGGTGCGCCGCCGTATCGTCCCGACATCGCCGTCGTGCTCGTCAATCTGGGTACGCCGGAGGCGCCGACGCCGGGCGCCGTGCGGCGCTGGCTGCGTGAATTCCTCTGGGACCGCCGCGTGGTCGAAATGCCGCGCCCGCTGTGGTGGCTGATCCTCAACCTGCTGGTGTTGCCGCTGCGGCCGCGCCGGGTGGCGAAGCTCTACGCGTCGATCTGGACGCCGCAGGGATCGCCGCTGCGGGTGATCACGGAAGCGCTGGCCGCCCGGGTGCAGGCGTCGCTCGCCGATCCGCGCATCCGCGTGCATGCCGCGATGACCTACGGGGAGCCGGCGCTGGCCCCGCTGCTGTGGAAACTGGAGGCAGACGGCGTGAACCGCGTCCTTGTCCTGCCGCTTTATCCACAGTTCTCGGCGACGACCAGCGGTGCGGTTGTGGATATCGTGGCCCGTTATCTGCTGGCGACCCGGCGTGCGCCGGACATCCGCATCGTGCGCGACTACTGCGAGCACCCGGCCTACGTCGCCGCATTGGCGGACAGCATCCGGACATTTCGTGACACGCACGGCACGGCCGACCGCCTGCTGTTCTCCTTTCACGGCATTCCGCAGGCCTGCGTCGACAAGGGCGACCCCTATCCGCACTGTTGCGAGGCGACAGTCAGCGCGCTGGTCGCGCAGCTGGGCCTCGCACCGGGCAGCTGGCAGCTTGCGTACCAGTCGCGCTTCGGTGCCCAGCAGTGGCTCGTGCCGTACACCGACGAGACCCTCAAATCCTGGCCGTCGACAGGCGTGAAATCGGTGCAGGTGGTCTGTCCGGGGTTCGCCGCGGACTGTCTGGAGACCCTTGAAGAGGTCGCCGAACAGAACCGCGAGGCCTTTCTGCATGCCGGCGGTGAACGGTATGCCTACATCCCCGCGCTGAACGATTCGCGGGCCCATGCGGCCTGCATCGCGGCCGTCGTGCGGGATCACGCCGCCGGTTGGTGAAAATTCATTTCACCCGGAAATTTCCGGCGATTTTTATTTCCCGCAACTTTTTCCCGGGGGCCGTCGCGGCCCCTCTCGGGGCACGACGGCGACTGCTTTGCAGCAAGTCGAAATTCCTTTTCGGGGACCCTCGAAGACCGTTTGCAGGGATGCGAGGCGGGCCTAACCCATTGAAAAGTTTTGCACTGGTTTTTTTTTGTGCTATTTTCCGGGTCGACACCTCGCCAATGGTGTCAAAAAACCGCGGTAGCTTAGGAGAAAGCAAAAATGGCAAAAGCCAAAAAGAAGGCCCGCAAGGCCGCTAAACCGAAAGTCGATGCAGTAAAGGTAACCGGCGCGGCTGCTAAAGACGCCGCTGCCAAACTCAAGGCCGCGCAAGCTGCCCTGAAGGCCGCCAAGGCCGCCAAGAAAGGCGTGAAGGAAGCCAAGGCCGCTGTTGCCAAGGCCAAGAAAGCTGCCAAGTCGGCGGCGAAGAAGGCGAAGTCCGCTGCCAAGCGCGCTGCCGCCAAGGCCCGCAAGGCCGCTGCGAAAGCCAAGCGCGCTGCTGCGAAGAAAGCCCGTCGCGACGCCGCCAAGGCCAAGAAAGCTGCCAAGCGCGCAGCTGCCAAGGCCAAGAAGGCTGCAGCCAAGAAAGCCAAAGCCGCTGCCCGCAAGGCCAAGAAAGCTGCTGCGAAGAAGGCGAAAGCCGAGAAGCGCGCTGCTGCCAAGGCCAAGAAAGCTGCTGCCAAGGCCGCCAAGAAGGCCAAGAAAGCCGCCAAGAAGCCGGCTCGCAAGGCCAAGGCCAAAAAGGCCAAGAAAGTCAAAGCCGCTCGCAAGCCGAAGGCCAAGAAGGCCCGCAAGGCGAAGAAGAAGTAATCTCGCCTGACGCTGTAGCAGTAGCAGTCGAAGCCCCGGTTCGCCGGGGCTTCGTATTTTCGGGCCCCGGAAATTTCCGTTATCGGCCCGCGGCGGCCGCCTGACGCTGTCCGGCGGTGATTTCCGGCAGCAGGAAGGCGCCGGGACAGTAGAATCGCCGCCCATGCCATCCGCCGCCGACATTCTCGGACCCGACGGCCCGTTCAGCCGGGTCATCGACGGTTTTGCGCCCCGCGACGTGCAGCGCGGAATGGCGGCTGCCGTCGAGGCGGCCATCGCCGGTGACGGCAAGCTGGTGGTCGAGGCGGGCACCGGTACCGGCAAGACGTTCGCCTATCTCGTGCCGGCCCTGCTGTCGCGTCGCAAGGTGATCGTGTCCACCGGGACCCGCAGCCTGCAGGACCAGTTGTTCCACCGCGATATTCCCCGCGTGCTGCAGGCGCTCGGCGTCTCTGCCCGGGTCGCGCTGCTCAAGGGGCGCAGCAACTACCTGTGTCCCTATCGCCTGCAGGCCAGCATCGAGGACGGCCGCTATGCCTCGCGCGAGATCGTCAGCGACCTGCAGCAGGTGGCGCGCTGGGCCACCGCCACGGTCGACGGCGACATCGCCGAACTGACCCGCATTCCGGAAGGCGCCGCCGTCTGGCCGTTCGTCACCAGCACCGCCGACAACTGTCTGGGTGCCGAGTGCCCGCTGGTCGAGCAGTGCCCGGTGATGCGGGCCCGCAAGCGGGCGCAGGAAGCCGATCTGGTGGTGGTGAACCATCACCTGCTGTTCGCCGACGCCGCGCTCAAGGACAACGGTTTCGGCGAGATCCTGCCGTCCGCCAATGCGATCGTGCTCGACGAGGCGCATCAGGTCGGCGAGGTGGCTTCGCAGTTCTTCGGCCGCCAGATCTCCAGCCGCCAGATCACCGAACTGACCCGCGACGCGGTGGTGGAAGCCGGGCGCGGTGCCGCCGACCAGAAAGGCGTGTTCACGGCGGCGAACGCGGTGGAAAAAGGCGTGCTCGACCTGCGACTGGCACTGGGCGAAGGTGCCCGGCGCGGCGCCTGGAGCGAGGTGGCTGCGCGGCGCGAGCTGCAGCAGGCGGTCGACGACCTGGCGACGGCCTTCGATGCCTTGCTGCGCGAACTGGAAATTGCCGCGCCGCGCAGCCAGGGACTGCAGAAGGCATACGAGCGGGCGCAGGACCTGCAGTCGGCCTTCGGGCAGCTCACCGGCACCGCGCCGGGCGATACCGTGCACTGGTTCGAGACCTTCCAGCGTGCCTTCCTCATCCGCATGACGCCGCTCACCGTCGCCGAACCGCTGCACGCGCTGGTGTATGGCCGGCAGGCGGCGTGGATCTTTACCTCCGCCACGCTGGCGGTGGGCGAGAAGTTCGATCATCTGCTCGAAGAGCTCGGGCTGGAGGACGCGCGGACGCTGCAGCTGGCCAGTCCCTTCGATTTCTCCCGCCAGGCAGCGTTGTACGTGCCGGAAAACATGCCGGACCCGGCGTCGCCCGACTACACGCGGGCGGTGGTGGAGGCGGCGATCCCGGCACTGGAGGCCAGCCGCGGCCGCGCCTTCCTGCTGTTCACCTCGCATCGCGCGTTGCAGGAGGCGGCGCGCCTGCTGGAGGGACGGTTGCCGTATCCGCTGTACGTGCAGGGCACGGCCGGCCGCAACGAGCTGCTCGATGCCTTCCGGCGCCACGGCAACGCCGTCCTGCTCGGTACCGGGTCGTTCTGGGAAGGCATCGACGTGCGCGGCGAGGCGCTGTCGCTGGTGGTGATCGACAAGCTGCCGTTCGCGTCGCCCGGCGATCCGCTGCTGCAGGCCCGGATGGACGCCCTGAAGCGGCAGGGCCGCAATGCCTTCACCGAATACCAGATCCCGCAGGCGGTGATCACCCTCAAGCAGGGTGCCGGCCGGCTGATCCGCGACGTGACCGACACCGGCGTGCTGATGCTGTGCGATCCGCGGCTGCTCTCCAAGGGTTACGGCCGGCTGTTCCTCGACAGCCTGCCGTCGATGCGGCGCACGCGGAAACTGGAAGTGGTGCAGAATTTCTTCGCCGCGCTCGATGCGCTGGCCGACCCCGATACCCGCGCCAACCCGGCCTGAAAGCCTTCCGTGATGAAACTGCTCGCGCTGGAAACCTCCACCGAAACCTGCTCGGTTGCCCTGCGGGTCGGCGATGCCGTGCGGGTGCGGCGCCGTGCCGGCGCCCGCCAGCAGACGGAACACGTGCTGCCGATGGTGCAGGAGCTGCTGGCGGAGGCCGGACTGGCGCTGCGCGGGCTCGATGCCGTGGCCTGTGCGCACGGCCCCGGCGCCTTCACCGGCGTGCGGGTGGCGGTGAGCGTGGCGCAGGGGCTCTCGTTCGGCGCCGGCGTGCCGGCAATCGGCATCTCGACGCTGGCGGCGCTGGCGCAGCAGGCGGTGCGCACCGCCGGCGCACGGCACGTGCTGCCGCTGCTCGACGCGCGGATGGGCGAGCTCTATGCCGGTGCCTACGTCGCCGGCGACGACGGGCTGGTCGACGCGATGGTGCCGGATCGCCTCTGTCGCCCGGAGGATTACGCGGCCGGCGTGCCGGCCGGTCCGGTCTGGACGGGCATCGGCAGCGGCTGGCAGGCTTTCGCTGCCGATGCGCTCGGCGTGCTGCCGCGGCAGGTGCTGGTCGCCGAGCCGGATGCCGAGGACGTGCTCGCGCTGGCGGTCCGCGCGTTCTCCTGCGGCGAGGCGGTAACAGCGGAGCAACTGATCCCGGTTTATCTGCGCGATACCGTGGCCTGGAAAAAGATCGGCGAGCAGGGCAAACCATGATCTTCGACCACTGGGACCATCCGAACCCGCACGTCTACGCGATGACCGTCGGCCACGAGAGCATCGACGTGATGGGGCACGCGAACAACGTCGAATACCTGCGCTGGCTGGAACACGTCGCCTGGGACCACAGCAATGCGCTGGGCCTGGACTGGGCCGCCTACCAGCGCCTGGACCGGGCGATGGTCGCGCGCCGCACCGAACTCGAGTACCTCGCCGCCGCCTTCGAGGGCGACGAACTGCTGATCGGCACCTGGATCGTCGAAAACGACCGGCGCGTATCGATCACCCGCCAGTACCAGTTGGTGCGGCCGCGCGATGCGAAGACCCTGCTGCGCGGCAGAACGCAGTGGGTCTGCGTGGAGATTTCCACCGGCGCCCTCAAGCGCATGCCGCCGGAGTTCGTGACCGGCTACCGCCCCACGGCCTGACGGAAAACGGCGATGGATCCGATCCTGTTCCTGAAAGCGCTGCTGATGGGCCTGGTGGAAGGCCTGACGGAATTCCTGCCGGTATCGTCCACCGGCCACCTGATCGTCGTCGGCGAGCTGATCGGTTTTCTCGACCAGCCGCTGCGTTCGGTGTTCCAGGTGGCGATCCAGCTCGGCGCGATCCTCGCCGTGTGCTGGCTGTACCGGGAAAAACTCGCGCGGGTCGCGGTCGGTACCGTGCGCCGCGACGCCGCCAGCTGGCGCTTCGTCACCAACCTGCTGGTCGCTTTCCTGCCGGCGATGGTGCTGGGCCTGTTGTTCTACGACGTCATCAAGGGCGTGCTGTTCTTCCCGGTACCGGTGGCGCTGGCACTGATCGCCGGCGGCCTGTTCATCCTGTGGGCGGAAAAACGGCAGCACGTGATACGGGTGCAGGAAGTGGACGACCTGCGCTGGCGCGATGCGCTGCTGGTCGGTCTCTGCCAGTGCTTCGCGCTGGTGCCGGGCACCTCGCGGTCCGGTGCGACGATCATCGGCGGCCTGTTCGTCGGCCTGTCGCGCAAGGCGGCGGCGGAATTCTCGTTCTTCCTCGCCATGCCGACGATGCTGGCGGCGACGGTGTACGACGTCTACCGGCACCGCGCGCTGTTCCAGGCGGACGACCTGGCATTGCTGGCCACCGGTTTTGTCGCCGCCTTCGTGGCCGCGTTCTTCACCGTGAAGGCGCTGGTGGCCTTTGTCGCCAGACACAGTTTCGTGCCGTTCGCCTGGTACCGCATCGCCTTCGGCCTGCTGGTACTCGGTCTGTGGGCCGGCGGCGTGATCGTCTGGCACGGCGAGTGACGTGACCGCTTTCCGTCTGCCCGATTACCTCGATGCCCGGGTAGAACCGCCGCCGGCGGTGGCGGCACTCGGACTGAAACCGTTGCCGGAAGGCGTGGAAAACCGCCGCCACGGCCGCGACGGGATCGCGCTGGTCTGCGACGGCCGCGGCCTGCACCTGGAGCTGCGCGACGGCAGCCGGGTGATCAAGCTGGCCGTCGATTTCGCCGACCTGCGGCACCGGGCGAAGATCAACCAGGCGCGTTCGGAAATGCTGGTGCGGGCCTGCGGCGTGCCCAACGACGGTTCGCCGTGGCGGATCGTCGATGCCACCGCGGGGCTGGGTCGCGACGGCTATCTGCTGGCGGTCTGCGGCGCGACGGTGACGCTGGTCGAGCGGCATCCGGTGCTGCAGTTGCTGCTGGCCGACGCGCTGTCGGCACTGGCGCTGGCCAATCCGGAGACGCATGCACGGATCGTGTTGCAGGCCGGCGAATCGACGGCGTTCCTGCAGGCATGTGCCGGCCGTCCGCCCGGTGAACGGCCGGACGTGGTGTATTGCGATCCGATGTTTCCGCCGGCGACCAAATCCGCGGCCGTGGGTGGCGACATGCAGGTGCTGCACGAACTCATCGGCATGACGCCGGATGCCGGCGAGTTGCTGGCCGCCGCACTGCGGGCGGCGACGCGGCGCGTCGTCGTGAAACGGCCGCTGCGCGCGGAAGCACTGGCGGCGACGGGGCTGGAGCACATCCGGCCGAGTTATGCGCTGGAGGGGAGGGCGAGCCGGTTCGATGTGTATCTGGTGCCGACGTTGCCCCTTTAGCGGCTGGTGTGATGGTGTGGCCGTGCCGCGCTGGCGGGTGGTGTGCTGCCGGCGCGGAACAGGTGTGTGGGTGAAGGCAAGAGAATAAGCGGTGTAGTGCTGGCTGTGATGGTTTCGTGTGCGCCGGCTAATGGCGGCTAATAAACGTTGGGCGGCAAAATGAAGAGACTCCTAGTTCCCGTCATTCTTCTGGCGGCTTGTTCGCGTGCGCCGGATGCATCTACTGTGGATGCATCCCCATATCCGCTTTGCGGGAACCTACCGCAGTCTGAGTTCCAGAGTCTTGATCTCACAGAAGATGACCGGAAGGAGATATGTGCTTTTGTTGGGAGAAAGCCAGAATATATTGTCGTGTTTGCAGCACCCAGCCACGAAGACATATACAAGTTCCCTGTCGTTGAAGTGCATATGGCTCTGGCAAGTGAAGTAGATCCGCAAACTGGCCCGGTATTCTTTTATGGGAAGCCTGAGGGAAAGTGGGTTGAATTTGACGAGGTGGTTCCTTGGTGGAAATAGTGTTGCTGCCCAACCACTCGTTGAAGGCCGACGTCCCTGACGGGCCGCGGCCTTAACTCGGACGTTAGAGGGGAAAGGGGGGCGTCATGACTTCAAAAAACGTAAGGGTGCACTCGCTCCAATCTACGGTTTTTCCTTGTGAGTCATACGCAATATGTGGCGCATACAGGAATCACAACAACCTTCTGCGGGCCGAGTCGTTCCTTCTCTTTCGTAAGAATCAGAGTGAAGTAGCGGTACAAGCGACCCGTATATCCATACGCAATGATGCTGGCCCTGAATGCCCAATTGTGCTTGATGAAGAGTTCGCATTGGCCGAGGCACTGAATCAAGCCAAGATCGACTTTGGGATGAAGGTGTATGAGGCCGCCGCTGCATCGGCCGCCCCGCACGCAATCCCGAGAACCATCATTGAGGAAGTCGGGGCCCCGAAATTGGTAAGTCTTTGGGTTAGAGGTATCGCCAAGGACCAATTGAATGGCATGCGGATTACTTCAGAATGCAGTGATCTGAGTGACCTGTTAAATCAACTGTATGCGCTTCCAACGGTTACGTTTGGCAAAGTTCCCCTCTAACCCTTCGTTGAAAGCCGACGTCTCTGACGGGTCTCTGTCTTAACTCGGACGTTAAAGATTTAATTCGCGGATTGGAGAAATACATGGATAAGGAATACGTCTATGCGCTCATAGGCATCGGAGGAACTTTATTGGGAACTTTCTCCGGAGCGATCATCACGATTCTTTATGAGCGAACTAGGGATCGGGATCGGGTTAAGTCCGAGCTTCGCGAAGTAATGAATGAGGTTCTGTTCACTGAGATCAACGGCGATCTTCCAGTAGTACTGGCCAAGATGCGCCTCTTGATAGCGAGGAACTATGAGCTATTCTCAGAAAACAAGGCGCTGACTGAATTTTTCAGAAAGTATCTAGGCGACCTCCCGGTCATCATTGGCTGCTCAATTGCCAATTACTCGAACTCAGAGGAGATAGGCAAGATGAAGGAAGAGCTGTATGCCATCAAGCTCTAACAATTCACTGTAGATGCGACGACTCTGACGGGCGGCGGCCTGAGATCAAACGTTAGACGACATATGGAAAGAGTGCGAAGGACCCGAACAGATTTGATTAAGGAACTTGATGATCAAGTCAAGCTGCTAGTGCACGCCTGTCGATCGTATGACCAAGGACTTTTGCCAGTCGCAAAGCATATTTCTGTAAGCCTAAGGGTCCTTCTGCATCACCATAATCGCTCCCGGGCATTGCTAGAACAGCTCGATATACGCTCTAAGCGATTCCTCGATACCGTCGGGCCACTTAATCCACGGAATCTTCTTTCGGATTTTCCACTCTGCTCTATTAGGACTACGGTCGGTCCTGGGGGCGCCTCGGCCATTTATGAGCCGGCGTGCCTCGCTGGTTTCGGAAAGAAGGATCACTGGGTGAAGTTTGAGGAGTGGTGGAACAACCCGGTGCTAAAAACGATGCCAACCAAGTATTTCAGCCGCCGCGAGATAGTCACATATGTGGCTGATTGCGATGGTGGAGCACATGTAGACCCGGCGCTTGATGAGGCCTATATGAAGCTATCTAGGGGGAACGCACTTGGCCACCGAATGCTCTACGGCTCCGTGGAGCTGCCTATGGCTGGCCCGGAGCTGGCCTGTATCCGGCAGATTGCGCATGAGGTTCTGGAGACGCTAAAGGTGAAAGCGAAGGACATAGTGTTGGTGCAGTATGCCGTCTAACCATTCGTATATGGACTCCTCCCGCCAGTAGCGACGACGTTTTTCTTTCATGACCTGACGACGGGCTGCATTCGTATATCCGGCCTGTTGGTGAGCCCGAAGGCCCTGGCCATCATGAAGTTC
>JBMOON010000046.1:0-8691 GCA_049323295.1 Pseudomonadota bacterium | reverse complement strand
GTTTCTGTGACGGGACCAGTCTGGTCGGTGATTTCCGCAACGCAAAACCCGTTACGTATACGTAGGGACATTGAGCGGCCGTTGGTCGGCCCGGCGAACCCCTACGTTACGTAACGTTGTCGCGCAGTGTGTTCGCGCCAACAGAAATACCGGCCGACCCCGATGCCGTGCAAGGCACCCGAAATCACCCCGGGAACCTAGTAGGTTCCAACGCCACTTTTTGCGCCGACGAGCAACCTGCGTTTGCCCGATCAGTGGTCTCGGGCCAGTACCTGTTACAGGTTCATGGATCGCGCATACCTGCAAAGCGCATCGGCATCGGAACCTGATGGGTTCCGGGCATGGCGCATGAGCAGGGGCGAGCGGGTGGCGGGATGCAACCTAGTAGGTTCCCGGGCGGTGGCGCCCGGCTCGCCGACCCTTGGTTCGCACGCCCGTGCAGTTCGTCGGCTGTCACTGGCGGTCATACGACGCTCCGGGCAGTCTGGCGCCCCGCCTAATAACAAAGACTGATAGCAGGTCGGGTTTAAGTCCGACTTGTGACCTAAGCAAAGGAGTGCGCATGTCCGGCCTCGTCCGTTTGCGCCGCGCGCTGCTCGCGCTGGTGCCCGCCGTCCTTTTGACGGCTCCCGTCTTCATGGCCGTGGCCTCGCTGTCCGTCCCCGTCAGTGCACCCACGGTCTGGGTCAGCGACGGCACGAACGTTGCGGCGCAGGTCGACACCGACACCCACGCCATCGCCCGCACGGAGACCTTCCCCGACGGCGTGCGTAACCTGCTGGTCGATCCCTACGACCGCAGCCTGTGGGTGCTCACCGCGACCCACGTGATGCACCTGTCGTCGAGCGGCGCGCTGTTGAGCGATACCAGCCTGGCGACGTACTTCCTGCCCGGCGCCACTGATTTCAAAGCGGTGTTGAACCCCTACGGCGGCAACCTGTGGGTCGCTTCCGGCTCCACGCTGCTGCGCCTGAACCCGCTGGGCTCGCCGGATGTGGTCACGCAACTGCCGGCCACGATCAAACAGCTCGCGCTGGGCCTCGACGAAACGCTCTACGTCCTCACCACGACCGAGTGGCTCACCTTCTCGCCGAACGGCCAGATCACCTGGCACCAGTCGCTGGCGGCACTCGGTTTCGCAAAAGAAAAACTCGACAACCTCGCCGTCGACACGCTGGGCGACGTGCTGTGGATCGCCGGCCCGCGCGTGCTCGCGCGTTTTGATCTCGCCACTTCCGCGCTGACCACGATCCGCACCGCGCCGACGCCGCAGGCACAGTTCGTCAGCCCGCTGGCGCTCGACGCATTCACCGGCACTGTCTGGATCGCCGACGGCAGTAGCGTCTACGCGCATAACCGGCAGGGCGCCGCGCTGGCACCGATCAACCTCGCGCCGCTGAATATCAAGAAACCTCGCAGCCTCGCGTATGAGCACCAGTCGCAGACTCTGTGGGTTGGCGCGAACGGCGGTCTCGTCGCGCACTTCAGCAACACCGGCACGCTGCTCGGCACGCTCGATGCCGGCGACACCGGCGCCGCGGTGTTCGGCGTTTCGCCGGCGTATCTGCTGCCGACGGTGAAACTGCAATCGCCGGCCTCCGGCAGCGTGCTCACGCAGCCGTACACCGACATCAACCTTACGCTCGGCGCCTCCTGCAACAGCCGCGCCTGCGATCTCGGTGACGACTACCTCGAATCGTTAATTCTCAATTTCACGCTCGATGGCATTGCCATCCCGTCGTCGTCGTGGACGATCACCGGCAGCGACGCGGTGTATTCGCCGGGCGCGCTCACTGAAGGCGAGATCGTGCTCGACGGTACCGCCACCGATTTCCTGAACCACGTGTCCGCCACGCTGCACGACAGTTTCTTCATCGACCTGCCGCCGGTGATCACCGTCACCAGCCCGGTCGACGGCTCGCTCACCAAAAACCCGCAACAAACCCTGCTCGGTTTCGTCAACGAACCGGTGATGCTCACGCTCAATGGCGATCCGCTGGCCGCGCCGCCGCCGACGCAGCGGTTCACCACAATCCTCACCCTCAGCGAGGGTCTCAATAGCTACACGCTGATCGCCACCGATGCCGCCGGCAGCCAGACTACGTATTCCTTCAGCCTCACGCTGGACAGCACGCCGCCGGAAGCACCCACCGCCGAACTCGGCGAACTCACGGATGGCCAGATCACCGTCAGCGGCACCGCGGAGGCGGGCAGCACGGCGACTGTCACCAACCTGCGCACGAACACGTCGCAGACGATCGCCAGCAACGGCACCTACAGCGTGCAGCTCGCCGCGCAGGCCGGCGACACGATCCGTATCACGGTCACCGACGCGGCCGGCAACGTCAGCGAACAAACGGAAACCACCGTGCCTAACGGTCTGCCGGTGATCAACGCGCCGCCGGTCGATCCCACAGTGGTGAGCCTCATTTCCACCACCACCGAATTCCTCTACACCGGATCGAACCCGATCCAGACCGGCGTCGCGCCGGGCACCATCGAACCGCAACGCGCAGCGGTGCTGCGCGGCAAGGTACTCGCCCGCGACAACACGCCGCTCACCGGCGTGACGATCACGGTCCACAAGCACCCGGAATTCGGCCAGACGCTCACCCGCGCCGACGGCATGTTCGACCTGGCTGTCAACGGCGGCGGCCAACTCACGCTCGATTACGTGAAGGACGGCTTCCTGCCGGTGCAGCGTCAGATCGATGCGCCGTGGCAGGACTTTGCGTTCGCCGACGACGTGGTGATGATCCCGCTCGACAGCAAGGTCACCACGATTGCATCCAACGCGACGACGATGCAGGTGGCACACGGCAATCCGCAAACCGACGCCGACGGCACACGCACCGCCACGCTGCTGTTTCCGGCCGGCACCACGGCGACGATGGTATTGCCGGACGGCAGCACGCAGCCACTCGCCACACTCAACGTGCGCGCCACCGAATACACGGTGGGCGACAACGGTCCCAACGCCATGCCGGCGGAATTGCCGTTCAACAGCGGCTACACCTACGCCGTCGAATTGAGCGCCGACGAAGCGCTCGCCGCCGGCGCGCGCGAAATCACCTTCAACCAGCCGCTCTATAACTACGTCGACAATTTCCTGAACTTCCCGACCGGCGGCATCGTGCCGGCCGGTTATTACGACCGCGAGGCGACCGTCTGGAAACCGTCGCTCAACGGCCGGGTCATCAAAGTCCTCGGCACGGCCAACAATCTCGCCACGCTGGACACCAACGGCGACAACGCCGCCGATACGCCGACGCAACTGGCGGCGCTCGGCTTCACCGACGCCGAATTGACGCAACTGGCCACGTTGTATCCGGCAGGCAAAACCCTGTGGCGCGTTCCGGTCACCCACTTCACGCCCTGGGACCACAACTGGCCTTATGGTTTGCCGACCGGCGCGAAGTCGCCGCAGCAGCCCGAACCGGAGCCCACGGTGGCGCTGAACAGGGACTGCGATTGCAAGCCCGGCTCGATCATCGAGGCGCAGAACCAGACGCTGGGCGAAACCCTGCCGGTGGCCGGCACGCCGTTTACGCTGAATTACCGCAGCAATCGTGTGCCCGGCAGCAAGGGTTATGCACTGAACATCCCGCTCAGCGGCGCGACGATTCCGTCCGTGCTCAAGCGCATCGATCTGGAAGTGATCGTCGCCGGCCGCAAGTTCACGCAGAGTTTCGCGGCGGCGACGAACCTGTCGCATCGTTTCGAGTGGGATGGCCTTGATGCCTATGGCCGTCCCTTGCAGGGCACACAGCCGGTGCGAGTGCGCGTCGGCCATGTGTACGGCGCGGTGTACCGCACCCCGGCCCAGCTCACCAGTTCGTTCGCACAGGCGGGCGGCGCGCCCATGACCGGCAGCCAGTCCCGCTACGAAATTACCATCTGGCAGGAGTCGCGCCGGGCCGTCGCCGTGCAGGACGCACGCCGGCAGGGGCTGGGCGGCTGGACGCCCGACGTGCATCACGCCTACGACCCGGTTGCCCGGGCCCTGCATCTCGGCAATGGCGGCCAGCGGTTGGCGCAAAACGTCAACGCGGTGATTTCCACCGTTGCCGGCAACGGCACCAGCGTGCTTCGGGACGGCGGCCCGGCAACGGACGCCGGCTTGTATACGCCGAGCGATGTGGCGTTCGACGCGGCCGGCAACCTGTACATAGCCGATTCCAGTCATGCGCGCATCCGCAAGGTGACGCCGGCCGGCATCATCAGTACCTATGCCGGCAACGGCACTCAGGGGTTTGGCGGCGATGGCGGCCCGGCCACGGCAGCAAAGCTCTTTGTCCCGACCGGCGTGGCGGTCGACGACGCGGGCAATGTTTACGTTGCCGACACCAATAACAACCGCGTCCGGAAAATCGACACCAACGGGATCATCTCGACGGTGCTGATTTGCAGCGGGCCGTCGGATGTTGCAGTGGACAAGCAGGGCAACCTGTTCGTTGCCGAGCGCATCGGGCTGCAACGCATTCTCAAGCGAACCCCGGATGGTGTCGTGCGAGCCCTCGTGGACACCGATCAAAACCCGGTGCATGTTGCCGTGGATGGCGAGGGCAATCTTTACTACACGCTGACCTACAGTCCTTTCGTGTACAAGATTGCGGTGAGCGGCGGCCCCGCCACCATCGTGGCGGGCAAGGGTTCGGGTGCCGTGGATCCGTCCGTCGATGGCGTTCCGGCCACCACGGCCAGAATCTCTGGCGGCGTGTCCATGGCGTTCGATCGCGAAGGCAATCTGTATATCGGCGAGCGCACCCAGGTCCGGAAAATCGACATGCAGGGCATCATTCGCACGGTGGCCGGCACCGGGACCAGCGGTTTTTCGGGTGACAACGGTCCGGCGCGCGCGGCTCGACTCGGCGATCCTGCCGGTCTCGACGTGGCACCGGATGGCGCGCTATACATCACGGATTCGTCCAATTACCGCATCCGCAAGGTTGCGCCCGCCCTGCCGTCGCTGACGATGAACGAACTCGTCATTCCGTCGGCGGACGGCAGCGAGTTGTATGTCTTCACCTATCACGGCCGCCATCTGCGCACGCTGAATGCCAAAACCGGCGCCGTGCTGTACAGCTTCACCTACGGCGCTGACGGCCTGCTGTCGCAGATCACCGACGGCGACGGCGATGTCACGCGCATCGAGCGCAGCGGCAGCGTGCCGACGGCGATCCTGTCGCAGGACGGCCAGCGCACCGCGCTGACGCTGGACGCCAACGGCTGGCTCGCCACGGCCGCCAATCCGGCCACCGAAACGCACCGCATGCAATACACGGTGGACGGCCTGCTGACGCGCTTCGAGGACCCGCGTGAAAACGCCTCGACCTTGCAGTACGACACCGACGGCCGGTTGACCCACGACGGGAACGCCGCCGGCGGTTTCTGGGACCTGGCGATCAGCGACGTGCTGACTACGACGGTCAACAGTCGCACGGTGACGATGACCAGCGCGGAAGGCCGCGTGGAGCGCCACCTCACCGAGAACCTGATATCCGGCGAGCAGCGGCGGACGAACACGGCGGCCGACGGCACGGTGAGCGTCTCGCTCCTGAAAACCGACGGCACGACGCAGACTACGTCGCCGGACGGCACCATTGCGACCTCGGTCGAAGGCCCCGATCCGCGTTTCGGCATGCAGGCGCCGATCAGCAAGAGCGCGACGGTGAAAGTGCCGAGTGGCCTGACGTCGAGCGCCACCACCACCCGCACGGCGACGCTGGCCAACATACTGGATCCGCTGAGCCTCACCGCCGAAACGACCACCACGACCGTCAACGGCCGTGCGTTCGTCAGCACGTACGCGGCAGCGACCCGGCAATACACGTTCACCTCGTCGCTGAACCGCAGCACCACGCTGCGCACGGACATTCAGGGCCGCCCGGTCTTCACGCAAATCCCCGGTATTGAAGCGACGAACTACGGTTATGACGCCCGCGGTCGCCTGAGTACCGTCACCCAGGGTACCGGCGCCGATCTGCGCTCGCTGACGTACACCTACGGCGCCGACGGTTTCGTCGACACCATCACCGATGCACAAAACCGGCAGACGCTGTACCAGCGTGACGCGGTGGGCCGGATCACGCAGGCGACGCTGCCGGGCAGCCGCACCGTCGGCACGGATTACGATGCGAACAGCAACGTCACCGGCATCACGCCGCCGAACAAACCGGAACACAGTTTCGACTACACGGCGGTGGATCTCGCGGAGCAATACACCCCGCCGACGGTGAGTGGTGTTGCCGCACCGCAAACGCAGTACGCCTACAACCGCGACAAGCAACTGGAGCTGCTCACCCGTCCGGACGGCGTGACGCTCGACTACGGTTACGACACCGCCGGCCGCCTGCAAACGATCACGTCATCGGCGAACGGCGACGCGGTCAGCTACGGCTACCACGCCGCCACGGGGCAACTGGCCAGCATCGCCACGCCGCAACACACGCTAGCGTACACGTACGACGGTTTCCTGCCCAGGACGGAAACCCTCACTGGTACCGTCAGCGGCACGCTCAGCCGCGGCTACGACGCGAACTTCCGCACCACGCAGATCGGGGTGAACGGCAGCAGCATCACGCTGGGTTACGACAACGACGACCTGCTGACCAGCGCCGGCAGCCTGACCCTGGGCCGCCACAGCCAGAACGGCCTGCTCACCGGCACCACGCTGGGCAGCGCGACGACGACGCACACGTACAACACGTTCGGCGAACTGGCGACGTTCAGCGCGAAGTACGGCGCCACCACGCTGCTCTCCAGCACGTACACCTACGACACGCTGGGCCGGATCAAGACCAAGGCGGAAAGCGTGCAGGGCGTGACCAGCAATTACGTCTACGGCTACGACCTGGCCGGCCGGCTGGAAACGGTCACGAAGAACGGCACCCCCGTCGAAAGCTACGGCTACGACGCCAACGGCAACCGCAACGGCGGCACCTACGACGATCAGGATCGGCTGCTGGCCTACGGAAACAACACGTACACCTACACGGCGAACGGTGAGCTCGACCTCAAAACGAACACCACCGGCACGACGAACTACAACTACGACGTCTACGGCAACCTGAAATCGGTCGCCCTGCCGGACGGCACGCAGATCGCGTACCTGACGGACGGCAGAAACCGCCGTATCGGCAAACAGGTCAACGGCGTCACCACGCAAGGGTTCCTGTATCAGGACCAACTGCGGATCGCCGCCGAACTCGACGCCACTAACAACGTCGTCAGCCGCTTCGTCTACGGCACGAAGATCAACGTGCCGGCCTACATGGTGAAATCCGGAACCACGTACCGGATCGTGACGGATCATCTGGGTAGCGTGAGACTCGTCGTCGACACCACGACTGGCCAAATCGCCCAGCGGATGGATTACGACAGCTACGGCAACATCACCAATGACACCAATCCGGGGTTCCAGCCGTTCGGATTTGCTGGTGGACTCTATGATCGCGACACGAAACTCACAAGATTCGGAGCGCGGGATTACGATGCGGAAGTGGGGCGATGGACGACGCGCGATCCGATTGGATTCGATGGTGGCGATACGAACCAGTACGCATATGTTGGAAATGATCCGCTTAATCGGATCGATCCAGCAGGTCTGCGTGACGTGATCGTGGCGATCTGGGCCGCTAGGCCAGCGGAGCTATCTCCTGGCCATGTGTTTGTGGGAGAAATGAACGGGACTACGATTACAAGTCAATTCCCGACCCCCCATGGTGCTGCAGGTGCGAATACAACTCTGACGTGGATCGACACGGTAAAAGCAGAGGGTCGTGAACCGGATTACGTGTACCAAGTGAGTTTGCCAAATGATTCCGCATTGAATGCGGCGTCAGCAGCGGCGAGGGGTGCGCCAAAATGGCGTGCCTTCCCCAACGGCTCAACGTCAACGCATTGTGCTAATGCGGCAGCACACGCTATGAACGCCGGTGGGTTATCAGGCTTGCCGACAAGCCCCCTATTGCCTAGCAACCTGAATTGGAATCTGTTTATGAGATCGCTCTTGGGGACACAGGTTTATCAATTACCGGTGGCGCCATGGTGAAAGATCGGAGCATCAAGCGGCACGCGATTATCATGGGCGCGGTTTTTGCGCTCGTGTATTTCCTTTACTTCACTTATGGTCTCTATGGTGCGGTTTTTTATGAAAAGTGGGAGGCGGAGATCATTTTGGCTTATGCATCCTTCCCGTCGTCGGCCGCTTTCTTTGCGCTATTTGATTCAGTTCTCGACTGGCTTGGCCCATATGGATCATCAGCGCGCCGTGTAGGTACGTGGTTCTTACTGGGTATGGCTGGCGGCCTACAGTACTTTGCTCTTGGATTTTTGTTTTCTAGGTGTTTAAAACCAAAAACGTGATTGGAATTTGATTAGCCAGTCGATCTTCGCTTATGTTGCGAATAATCCTGTCAACTCTTCAGATCCAATTGGACTTTGGTCTATTACGCTTGGGGGGTATACAGGTCTGGGGCTTACTATGACATTTGGCGTTGATCAGAAGACTGATGAGCTTTTTGTGACCCTTCGGCCAGGGTGGGGTGCAGGCGGAGGTGTTTCTGTCGACATCCCCAAATCAGTGCCACCCATTACTAGAGGTTTCGGGGGCGTGCTTAAGTCGGTACTCGACCGGCGTGAGCCTGCCGAGCGACTTGTGGGGAATCTCCTCGTTATAGGCGCGTAGCC
>JBMOON010000045.1:0-1124 GCA_049323295.1 Pseudomonadota bacterium | reverse complement strand
GGGGCCGTCAGGATTTCTGTGTGTGAGGCGGTTGGGTGAATTGGCTGTTGGCTGACTTCTTCTGTCTTCAGGCCCCTGCCAGGCCGCCGGAGGCGCCCCGGTTGAGCCATGTACTCATGGTTCAACCCCTCAACGGCCGGCGTGGGCTGCCGTGAACCGCTCTTCGTAGAGTATCGCGAACTGGTTCATCGCCTCGCGCCATTCCTTGGCCGCGCGGCCCCAGTCGGCCGTGATGTTGCGCAACGCCAGCCAGATCAGCTTGGTGGCCGCATCGTCGCTGGGGAAGTGGCCGCGCGTCTTGATGATCTTGCGCAGCTGGCTGTGGATGCTCTCGATGGCGTTGGTGGTGTAGACCACGCGCCGCACCGCCGGCGGGAAGGCGAAGAACGGGATCACGCGGTCCCAGGCCCGTCGCCAGGAGGCCGTCACCGTGGGGTACCTCTGCCCCCAGGCGCTGCGCTCGAACTCCTCCAGGGCCTGGGCAGCGGCCTCGGCGCTGGCGGCCGTGTAGACCGGCCGGAGTGCCGCAGCCAGCAGCTTTCGGTCCTTCCAGCTTGCGTAGTCCAGGCTGTTGCGGATCAGGTGCACGATGCAGGTCTGCAGCGTGGTGGCCGGGAAGACGGCTCCCAGCGCCTCTCCGATGCCCTTCAGCCCGTCGGTGACAGCGATCAGGATGTCGATCACGCCGCGGGTCTTGAGGTCGTTGAAGACCTTCATCCAGAACTTCGCACCCTCGGTGTTCTCGATCCACAGGCCCAGGATGTCGCGCGTGCCGTCGGGCAGCACGCCCAGGGCCAGGTAGATGGCCTTGTTGCGAACGACGGCGTCCTCGCGGATCTTCACGCGCAGCGCGTCGAAGAACACCACCGGGTACATCGGCTCCAGCGGCCGGGCCTGCCAGGCTGTCACCTCGGCCATCACGGCGTCGGTGACCGAGCTGATGAACTCCGGCGACACCTCGGTGCCGTACTGTTCGGCCAGGAAGGCCTGAATCTCGCGCACGGTCATGCCGCGCGCATACATGGCCACGATCTTGTCGTCGAAGCCGGTGAAGCGCCGCTCGTGTTTGGGGATCAGCAACGGCTCGAAGGAGCCTTCCCGGTCGCGCGGCACCTCGATGCGCA
>JBMOON010000044.1:0-1202 GCA_049323295.1 Pseudomonadota bacterium | reverse complement strand
CGGCGTACCCCGTACGGTGATCGTCGAAGACTACCTGCTGACGAACGTCTGCCGGCGCGACATCGGGCATTTGATGCCGCCCGGAACGACCGAGTCGGTGGCTGAGGCGTTCACCGCCGCCAGGCCGTCCTATATCGAGGCCGCGTTCGAATCGATCGACACCGCGTTCGGTGGCGTCGACGACTACCTCGCCCGCGGGCTGGGATTCGGCGAGCAGCGTCTGCAGCGCCTACGCGAGTGCCTGACCGAACCGGCCACGGGCAACGCAAGTCTGCTCTCGCCGAGAAGGGCCGGCAACCCGTGAGAGTGGCGCGTCATAAGAGTGGGTCGCGAACGCGCAGCGCCGGCGTGCCTGATGAGGTCGCCTTCGCCACCAAGACGCAGATCGCGCTCGAGCAACTCCGCAGGCTGCTTGGTCAAAGCGCCCCGCGCCATTGGGTGCTGGCCGATGTCGACTACGGCGTAGACACGGCGTCTGTCAGGCACTTGCGACATGGGACTCGTTCCGCTGAAGCTGCGGCCGGCAGAACAGCAGGCGTTGCAGGAGGCCGCGCGGATCGCCGAGTTCCCGACCTCTCGCTGAATTCAGCCTCGCGTCCGTGCGGCGCGTGGTGCTAACGAATTGCCCACGAGACGATGGGGCAATACCGTGGTTCGTACGTACTCAAGACCGATAGGAGACAGCATGACAAACGATACGATGGTTCGCTGCAAAGGAGCACACGAGCGCAAGTTCGGTGGACTTATCAAAGCACTGACGCTGGCGGCGATGCTGCCGCTGATGGCATCGCTCAGCCAGCCGGCACGGGCGTTGGATTTGGACGCCGACGACTACGCCTCCGGCGCCATTCCCGCGGGAACGAACCTCGCTTTGCTGTACTACCAGCACGCGCAGCGCAACAAGGTCTACAGCGACGGCAACCAGGTCGCCGGAGGCGATCTCAAGTCGGACGTGGGGATCCTGCGTCTGGTCCGGTTCGTGGACATTGGCGGTTTCCGCGCCGACCCGCAGATCCTGTTGCCGTTCGGCAGCCTCAAGGCCAGTAACGACCTTAGCGCCCTGGGCAGCACAAGTGGCGTGGGCGATCTGATCGTTACCGGTACCGTGTGGCTGGTGAACAAGCCCGACCAGGGCGAGTTCTTCGGTGTCACGCCGGCGGTTTGGGTGCCAATCGGCTCCTACGACAAGAACAAGCCCCTCA
>JBMOON010000043.1:0-1209 GCA_049323295.1 Pseudomonadota bacterium | reverse complement strand
TCACCCGCTTGCCGCCGTGCTCATCGGCGCGCACCCGCAGCAGCACGTCCTGCTCCCGGATCGCCACGATCCGCTCGTTGGAAATCGCCGTCCGGTGCGTATAGCGTGACAGGTACGCCAGCACCTCCCCGATAGTCCGTGCCGAAGGCGGCAAGGCACCGGGCCAGATTGGCGGAGGCCGGCATGTGCGCCGCTCAAACCACAAAGGACTCAGGGCGTGGGCAGGGCGGCAAGCAGGTCCAGCGGGGTGTTACAGGCCGCCGGACGCCACTGCGTCGAGACCCGGTGCAGATAGCCGCTGGTGGTGGAGAGGTGGCGATGGCCGAGCAGCTTCTGGAGCGTGAGCAGGTCGACCCCGGCTTCGAGCAAGTGGGTGGCGAAACAGTGGCGCAGGGTATGGATGCCGCCGGACTTGCTGATGCCCGCCGCGCTGCGGGCCTGATGATAACGCCGCTGGGCACTTTTGATATCGAGAGCCGCCGAGCGGTCCCGGCTGGGAAACAGCCAGTCTCGCGGACGCTCGGCGCACCAGTATCGCCGCAGCAGCGCAAGCAGCGTGGGTGACAACAGGGTATAGCGGTCACGGCCGCCTTTGCCCTGCCGGATGCGAATGCACAACCGGTCGGGCTGGCTGTCGATATCGGCGATGCGCAGGCCACAGGCTTCCGATACCCGCAATCCCGCCGCATAGATGGTCATCAGCAGCGTCCGGCTTTTGAGGCTGTCTGCGGCAGCGAACAGCGCCGCCAGCTCCGCCCGCCCGAGGATCTCCGGCTGACGCTGCGGGGCTTTGGCCATCGGCACGACAAACACCGTCCGATCCTGCTTCAGGACGGTACCGAACAGGAACCGGCAGGCGCTGGCGGCCTGATTGACGGTGCTGTAGGAAAGTTTGCGCTCGGCGACCAAGTGCAGCAGCCAAGCTTC
Source organism: Pseudomonadota bacterium (assembly GCA_049323295.1). Classification (GTDB taxonomy): domain Bacteria; phylum Pseudomonadota; class Gammaproteobacteria; order Pseudomonadales; family JADFDG01; genus JADFDG01. The sequence goes on along the minus strand of JBMOON010000043.1, from coordinate 282 downwards.
GACCTGCGCCGCCGTCAGGTGATCTGGGCGGGTGTGGTAAAAACGGGCGAGCTTGGCGATCGCGTCGAGGTAGCTTTGCTGGGTCCGCACGGCAAAACCGCGCACCCGCATCGCATCATGCATTTTTTGGCGTAAGGGCGTCATGACGTTCTCCTGGAAAGCGGGGACCATTCCCCAGATTCCAAGATAAGCACTCATGAGCGCTCAGGCCAACTGAGTCAGGAAAAACAAATGCGATGGCCGCAGTTGCTTTTCAGCCACCGCGAAGCGGTTTAGTTCAAC
>JBMOON010000042.1:0-10609 GCA_049323295.1 Pseudomonadota bacterium | reverse complement strand
CGTGGTCGATCAGCGGGTCGTGGCTGGGCCGTTGCGGATCGCACGCGGGCAGGCTGCAACTGAGGTCGGTCCAGGGCGAGATGCATACGCCGGCGGCCGGCAGCGGCAGGCCGGCGTCGCGCAGCGCAACCAGGGTCGTCAGCACCAGCCCGCCGCCGGCCGAGTCGCCGGCCAGGACGATGCAACCGGGCTTGACCCGCAGCGACTCGATCAGCCAGCGGTAGGCGGCGACGGCGTCGTCCAGAGCGGCAGGGAAAGGGTGCTCGGGTGCCAATCGGTAGTCGAGCGTGAACGTACGGGCGCCGGCGGCCAGGGCGATGTCGGCCGCAAGGTGGCGGTGCGAGCGCGGCGAGCCAACGACGTAGCCGCCGCCATGCAGATACAGCACGACGCCATCGCCGGCGCCAGCAGGCAGCGGCCATTCACCGCGCACAGAGCCGGTGTCGAGCACTTGCAGCGTGACCTCGCCCGTCAAAGGGAAGACGACCTGGGCGCGCTCATACTGAGCGCGCAACTGGGCGAGGGTGAGCGTGGCCTGCGGTGGCAGCCGCCGCAGCCGCTCGAGCAACTTCTCGATCGTGCGTTCGGCCATTGCGCCGCTGCCGGCAGGATCAGGCCAGCCAGCGCTTGCGGCGCCGGTAGTGCTTGATCTCCTTGAAATCGCGCCCCTCGGCGCCGCCGAGGTAGGCCTCGCGGATGTCCGGGTTGTTCTTCATGACCTCGGCCTTCTCGTGCATGACGACGCGGCCGTTCTCGATCAGGTAGCCGTGCGACACGACGTCCAGCGCCGCGATGGCGTTCTGCTCGACCAGCAGGATCGACATGCCTTCATCGCGGTTGATGCGCCGGATGATCTCGAAGATCTCGGCGACGATTACCGGCGCGAGGCCCAAGCTCGGCTCGTCGAGCATGAGCAGCTTGGGCTGCGTCATCAGCGCGCGTGCAATGGCCAGCATTTGCTGTTCGCCGCCGGACAGGTAGCCCGACTTGGCGGTGCGGCGCTGGTGCAGGCGGGGGAAGTAGGAATACACCCGGTCGCGGTTGCGCTCCATGTCGGCCTTGCCGCCATGCACGGCAGAAGCCGCAATGAGGTTCTCGTCGGGTGTCAGGTGCTCGAAGACACGACGGCCTTCGAGCACCTGGGCGATGCCCAACTTGACCCGGTCCTGCGGCGCCAGCTTGGCGATGTCCTCGCCCATGAACTTCACGTCGCCCCGCGTGATCTCGCCACGCTCGGACTTGAGCAGCCCGCTCACCGCCTTCAGCGTGGTGCTCTTGCCGGCGCCGTTGGCGCCCAACAGGGCGACCATGCCGCCCTGCGGCACCTCGATGGAAACGCCCTTGATAGCCAGGAAGACGTGGTCGTAGATGACCTCGATGTTGTTGAGGATGAGGGCGTTCACGGTCAGTTCTTTCCAGATTTGGCGAACTCGGCAGAGTGTTGTTTCACCGTGCTCCAGACCAGATCCGTGTAGTCGGCGAACCAGTCGGTTTGGGGAACCCACTTGCTGCCGTCCCACATGTCGATGCGGGTCTTGCCGCCGCCGCCGTGGTCCTTGGCATTGAGCGTCAGCGGTGCCATCAGGCCGTTGGCGTCATAACTACTCACGCTCTCCATGCCTTTGCGAATCCTCTCGGCAGTGAGCGGCGCGGGCTGATCCTTGGTGGCCAGTCGCACCCCTTCGAACAGCGTCGAGTACATCGCCAGTCCGAGGTAGTAGTACGAGTCAGAGAGGAACTTGCGGTCGCCGCTGCCCTTGCCCTTGTCGTACAGTTCGCGCGCGATGTCGCGCAACAAGGGATGGTCAGTCCCGCCGCCGATGACCACCGAAGAGCGCTTCAGGCCCTTGGCCGCCTCGGGCCCGATGTTGTTGATGTCAACCTCGTTGATCCAGTTCACGGTGATGAACTTCTCCAGCGGTATGCCGTTGCGCTTGAGTTCCTTGACGGCGACGACGTTCATCGGTCCGATGCCCCAGTGAACGATCCAGTCCGGCTGGAAGCGGCGCAACTGGCTGATCGCCGAACTCATGTCATTGCCGGGCAGCGGGTAGGGAAACATCGACAGTGCGAAGCCTTCGCGCCTTTGCAGTTCCTGCAGGACGGGGATCGGCTCCTGCCCGAGAGGGTAGTCGATGTAGAGATAGGCAATCTTTGTTTTCTTGAAGTCGGCACCGGCCTGGCGCTTGATGTAACTCACCATGTTTGCCGCTTGGCCCCAGTAGGTGGGGCCCAAGGGGAACACCGGCTTGAAGACTTCGCCATCGACGGCATCGGCGCGGCCATGGAAGGCCTGGATCATCAGGTTGCCGTCCGGCATGACGCGGGGCAGAACGGCACGCGCAACCGGGGTGGACATGAAGTCGAAGACCATCACGCCTTCACGCTTCAGGCGCTCATAACATTCGATGCCGCGTTGCGGTTCGTTGCCATGGTCCTGAACCGTGATCTCGATCTTGTTGCCGCCCAGACCGCCCTTGCTATTGATCAAGGCGGCGTAGTCGCGTGCCGCCTGCGCCACCTGAGGCGTGATGAAGCCGTAGGACTTCGTCAGGTCGTAGCAGAGGCCGAAGCGAAGCGGCTCCGACGCCATCGCCGCTTGACACGCCACCGACATGACAAGGACGGACAGGGCCGCGCGAGAGATGAGAGGCATGAATCTGCTCCTTGGGTTTCAAGCCGCGAACCTACTTTGCTGCCTTGGCGTAATCGGCCGAATTGGCCTTGACGAGCGTGTTGACCAGGCCCGTGTAATCGGCGAACCAGTCAGTCTGCGCCACCCACTTGCTGCCATCCCACATGTCGATGCGGGTCTTGCCGCCACCGCCGTGGTCCTTGGGCGTGACGGTGATCGGGGCCATGAAGCCCTTGGCATCGAAGTTCTTGATGCCATACATGCCCTGCCGGATCTTCTCCGGCGTCAACGGCCAGCCCTGTGTCTTGATGGCGATGCGCACGCCTTCGAAGACAGACGAGTACAAGGCCAGACCCGTGTTGTAGTAGGAGTCGGCGACGAGTTTGCGGTCGCCATTGCCCTTGCCCTTGTCATAGAGCTCGCGCAGGATGTCTTTTACCAACGGATGCTCGGCGCCGCCGACGACGACCGTCGAGCGTTTGAGTCCCTTTGCGGCGGCGGCACCAAAGTTGTTGATGTCGACCTCGTTGATCCAGTTCACCGTCACCATTTTCTCGATCGGGATGCCGTTGCGCTGCATCTCGCGGAAGGTGATGGGATTCAGCGGCGAGAAGGACCACAGGACCACCCAGTCGGGCTGGAAGCGCCGCATCTGCGTGAACGCCGCACTCTGGTCATTGCCCGGCACAGGGATTGGAAAGGGCTGGTACTCGAAGCTCTCGAGCCGCTTCAGAGCCTCAAACACCGGCGTTGGCTCGCGGCCGAAGGGCGTGTCGAGGTACATGAAGGCTACCTTCTTGCCCTTGAGGCTGCCCCCACTCTGCTTCTTGAAATAGCTGATGATGTTTGCCGCCTGGCCCCAATAGGTGGGAGCCAAGGGAAACACCTGCTTGAAGACTTCACCGTCGACGGCGTCACCCCGGCCCACCAGGGGCTGCACCAGGATGTTGCCGTCCTGCATGATGCGCGGCAGTACGGCGCGGGAAACCGGCGACGAGAAGGTGTCGAAAATCATCGTGCCTTCACGCTTCAGGCGCTCGTAGCAGTCGATGCCCCGTTGCGGTTCGTTGCCATGGTCCTGAACCGCGACTTCGATCGGGTGACCTTCGAGGCCACCGCGAGTGTTGAGCAGGTCGGCGTAGTCCTTGACGGCCTGCGCCACTTGTGGCACGGCAGCGACATAAATCTTCGTCAGGTCGTAGCACAAACCGAACTTGACCGGTTCTGCGGCCAGCGTGGCCTGGGTTGAGACCAGCAAGGCGGCTGCCGTCAGTACTCTCTTCAGACTGGATCGCATATGGGTTGCTCCTGTTCGGTGTGTGCTCCCCACCGGCCGCTGGCCAGTGGGGAGGAGAGGACGGTTACTGCCCTGTGGATTTGGCGAATTCCGCCGAGTGCTGCTTCACCGTGCTCCAGACCAGATCGTTGTAGTCGGCGATCCAGTCCCCCTGTGGGATCCACTTCGAGCCGTCCCACAACTCGATCCGTGTCTTACCGCCGCCGCCATGGTCCTTGGCGGTGACCGTGAGAGCCGGCAACAGGCCGCTGGCGTCAAAGCCGCGCACGCTTTCCAGCCCCTTGCGCATTTTCTCCGCAGTCATCGGGCCCTTGTCTGCTTTCAGCGCCAGGCGGGCGGCCTCGAAGATGGGCGCGTAGATGGCCAGCCCGGTGGAGTAGTAGATGTCGGAGAGGAACTTGCGATCGCCGTTGCCCTTGCCCTTGTCGTACAGCTCGCGAATGATGTCCTTCATGATGGGGTTGTCGACACCGCTGGCGACCGTGGTCGACCGGCGAATGCCCTTGGCGACGTCGTGACCGATGTTGTTCAGGTCTGTTTCGTTGAACCAGTTCACGGTGACCATCTTGTCCAACGATATGCCGTTGCGCTTGGCCTCCTTTGACGCGACCACGTGCATGGCCGAGAACGCCCAGTGCACGATCAGGTCCGGCTGGAAACGGCGCATCTGCGACCAGGCAGACGACTGGTCGCTTCCCGGCAGCGGATACGGGAACATCTGTAGTTCGAAGCCTTCACGTTTCTGCAGTTCCTGCAGCACCGGAATCGGCTCTTGCCCGAACGGGTAGTCGATGTACAGGAACGCGATCTTCTTGCCCTTGAGGTTGCCGCCGGACTGCTTCTTGAAGTGGCTGACAATGTTGGCGGCCTGGCCCCAATAGGTCGGGCCGAGCGGGAAGATCCACTTGAACACTTCGCCGTCCACCGCGTCGCCACGGCCCACGAGTGCCTGGATCATGACCTTGCCGTCTTTCATCGCGCGTGGCAGCACGGCTCGCGAGACCGGTGTGGACAGCAGATCGACGGTCAGCGCTTGGTCCTTCACCTTCTCGTAGCACTCGATGCCGCGCTGCGGCTCGTTGCCATGGTCCTGGACGATGAGCTCGATCGGGTTGCCCTCGATGCCACCCTTCAGGTTGAGCAACGCGGCATAGTCACGCGCTGCCTGCGCGACTTGCGGCGAGATGAAGGTGTAGGCCTTGGTCAGGTCATAGCACAGCGCGAAGCGAAGAGTTTCGGCGTGCGCGGGTGCGGCTGCTAGCAGCACGGCGGCCGCGCCGAGCATCAGCTTGAGTTTCCGGTACATGGTTGTCTGCTCCAGTGGGGGGTGGGTCCAGGGTTGAGAGCCGCTATTTGCGGGCGTAGCCGAACGGCCAGAAAATGAAATAGTTGCGCAGGTTCGTGTAGATCTTGGCCAGACCCAATGGTTCGAACAGAAGAAACCCGATGATCAGAATCCCGTACAGGAAACTCGGGATGTGGGCCAGCAGCTCGATGCCAATCTTCAGGTCCATCATCTGGGCGCCTGCGAATATCAGATTCGCCACGATGCCGGGCAGCAGCAAGATGAACGCGACGCCGAAGTAGCAGCCGATCACGCTGCCCAGGCCGCCCACGATCACCATGGCCAGGACCTGGATCGACACGTTCACGGCGAACTGTTCCGGCGTGACGGCGTGGTAGAAGGTAAAGATGAGGATGGCGCCGCTGATGCCGCCGATGAAGGAGGACATCGCAAACGCCACCAGCTTGTAGTAGAAGCTGTTGACGCCGATGACCGCGGCAGCGAAGTCCTTCTCGCGCACCGCCACCAAGGCCCTGCCAAGGCCGGTGCGGCGCAGGTTGAGCATGAAGATGGTGACGATCACGCACCAGACCAGCGCGACGTAGTACAGGCCGGCGTCGGACGTGACCTCGATGCCCAACAGCCGTAGCGGTGGTGCTTGGATCGTGGCCTGCGTGCCGCCGCTGACGGCCGGCACCTTGTTGATCACCCAGTCCATCACGAACTGCAGGGCCAGCGTGCTGAGCGCCAGGTACAGGCCGCGAACGCGCAGCGCCGTGATCGCGAAGGCGCAGCCGATGAGCGTGGCGACCGAGCCCGCGAGCGCGATGGCGATCTCGAACGGAATGCCGTTGCGCGTGGCATGGACTGCGGTGTACGCGCCGATGCCCATGATGGCGGCGTAGCCGAAATGGAACTGCCCGGCCCAGCCGAGGATGAGATTGAGTCCCAGCGCCGCAGCCGTCCAGATGAGCCACGGCAATACGTAGCTCTTCATGTACAGCGAACTCAGCAGCATCGGCGCCGCCAGGGCCAGTGCCAGCAGAACGGCGAGTTGCCAGCGATCGAAGGGGATGGGGAACAGTTGCCGGTCACCACGATAGGTGGTGTGGTGGATGCCTGCCTGACGGTAGAACATGGATTCAGATCCTCTGGATGTCTTCGCGGCCGAACAGGCCATGCGGGCGGATCAGGATGGTCAGCACCAGCGTCGCGGCGACCACGAGTTCGCGGCTGCCGCCGCCGACCAGGCGGTCGAGGTAGCCTGAGGCCACGCCCTGGAACATGCCCAGCAGCAGGCCGGCGACGATGGCGCCGCCGATGCTGTCCAGGCCACCGAGCACGGCCACGGCGATGCCCATCAGCAGCAGTTGCGAAAGCGACTGGTCCACCCCCTGGATGGATCCCCACAACGCACCGGCCAGGGTTGCCACAGCCGCCGACATCGCCCAGGACAGCGCGACGCCGCGTTCGACTGAGATGCCGACCGACCATGACGCCGTGTAGTCGTCGGAAATCGCCCGCAGCACGATGCCCATGCGGGTGCGGAAGAACAACACGAAGAAGCCGAACAGCAGCAGCGCTACGACGCCGCCGGCCACGTAGCTGCGGTTGATCAGCACGTCGCCCAGGAAGAGCGGGTCCGAGGAGATCGGCAAGGGCAGCACCCGGTTGGTACCGCCCCAGACGACGAGCGCTGCTGCCCGCACGAAAATATCGAGCGCCAGCGTCATCATCAGGATCATCACCAGCGGCCGGCCTGCAAGCCGGCGCAGCGCCACGCGCTCGATGCCCATGCCGATCAGGAACATCAGCACCATCGCGACCGGCAAGGCCACCCACATCGGCGCCTTCAACGCCTCGAAGACGGCCAGCGCGACGAAGGCGCCAAGCATGGCCAGCGCCCCCTGGGCCAGGTTGGGCACCGAAGACGACTTGTAGATGAGCACGATGCCCAGTGCGACCAGCGAGTACATCAGGCCCGACAGGGCACCGTTGATGGCCAGTTCGAGGAACAGCGACAAGTCCATGGTCAGATATTCCTCAGCACCAGGTTGCGTTCGATCACGCCGGTGTCACCGGTGTCGTAGGTGATCTGCGCCTTCATGACGATCGATTCGTCACCGGCATAGAGCGCCTGGATGACGGATGCGTAGCGCTCTTCGATGACGCTTCGGCGCAGCTTGCGGGTGCGCGTGATCTCGCCGTCGTCGGGGTCGAACTCCTTGTGAAGGTCGACGAAGCGCCGGATGCGCAGCCCCTCGGGCAGAGCCTCGTTCAGACGCCGGATCGCGCTGGCGACCAGCTCGCACACCTCGGCCTTCTGCGACAGGTCGGCGTACGAAATGTAGGGAATGCCGCGCACCTCGGCCCAGTGACCGACGGCGTCACCATCGATGCACACCATCGCGCAGAGGAAGTCGCGCCCGGTCCCGAGCACGGCCACGTCCTTGATGTAGGGGCTGAACTTGAGCCGGTTCTCGATGTAGTTCGGGATGTAGCGCTCACCCTTGGCGGTGTGCACGACTTCGGCCACCCGGCCAAGCACGACCAGGTGGCCGTCGGGTTCAATGTAGCCTGCGTCGCCGCTGTGCAGCCAGCCGTCGATGAGGGTCTTGCGCGTCGCTTCCTCGTTCTGGAAGTAGCCGCTGAAGACGCTCTCCGAGCGCAGCAGGATCTCGCCGTCGTCGGCGATCTTCGCCTCCACGCCGGGCAGCGGCCGGCCGACCGTGTGCAGGCGCACTTCGTCGGCGGCCTGCACGGCGTTGAACGCACTGCTCTCGGTCTGCCCGTAGAGCTGGCGCAGGTTGATGCCCAGCGCTCGATAGAACAGGAAGGTGTCCTCGCCCATCGCCTCGCCGCCGGTCAGTGCCACGCGCATCCGGCTCAGCCCGAACTGGTCCTTCAGGGGTCCGAACACCAGCATCTCGCCCAGACGGCATTGCAGGCGCTGCATCGCGGTCGGGGTCTTGCCATCGAGCTTCAGCCGCTCGACGGCGACGCCGACATCGATGAAGTGGTCGAAGACGCGCTTCTTCAGCGCCGTGGAGTCTTCCATGCGGACCCGGATCGAGGTCAGCATGTTGTCCCAGCTGCGCGGCGCGGCGAGGTAGAGCGTGGGCGCGATCTCGCGCAGGTTGCGCAGCACGGTTTCCGAGCGTTCCGGAATGTTGATGGTGAAGCGCAGCGCGATGCCTGCGGCCATGGTGACGGCGAAGTCGCCGATCCAGGCCATCGGCAGGTAGGCCAGGATGTGCTCGCCCCAGCCGAAGACCTTGCCTTGGTAGGCGTTGCGCACTCCAGCGAGCACGTTGCGCTGCTGCAGCACCACGCCCTTGGGCTTGCCGGTGGTGCCCGACGAGTGCACGAACACCGCCGGGCCCTCGGGTACCGCCCGATTGACAAGATCGTCGCGCAGATTCGGTTCGTTGCGCAGGCGGGCGGCGCCGGCCTCGCGCAGCTGCTCCCACGAGGCTAGGCCATCGACCTTGTAGTGGTTGAGACCGCGCGGGTCGTCGTAAACGATGTGCCGCAGCGATGGCGCGTTCTCGCGCAGTTCCAGCAGCTTGTCGACCTGCTCCTGGTCCTCGGCCAGCGCAAAGCGCGCTTGCGCCTCGCCGGCGAAATGGAGAACCTCCTCGGGCGTGGCGTCAGGGTAGACCGGCATCGCATAGCCCTTGAGCGCGCCGGCGGCCAGCATGCCCAGGTACAGGCGAACCCGGTTGTCGCCGAGCACCAGCATCGAGTCCCCGGCGGTGAACCCCAACTGCTCGAGACCGGCCGCGATGGAAAGCACCTCGTCGAGCACTTGCTGCCAGGTGAATTCCTGCCAGATGCCGAGCGCCTTCTCGCGCATGGCGATCTGGCGCCCATGGCTGCCGGCGTTGATGGCCAGCAGCCGGGTCAGGGTGGTCTGCGGGTTCAGGTCCCACTGCCGCGCCATCGCCGCAGCGTGGGCAAGGTCTTCACGCTGCATGCTGCTGCGCCTTTCCGAGGTAGGCTTCGATGACGCGCGGGTTGGCGACCACGTCGCGCGGCAGACCGGTGCCGATGACCTCGCCGTAGTTCAGGGCCATGATGCGGTCGCAGATGCCGATCACGACATCCATGTGGTGTTCGATCAGCAGCACCGTGATGCCGCGCTCGTCGCGCGCGTCGAGGATGAAACGCGCCATGTACTCCTTCTCCTCCTGGTTCATGCCTGCCATCGGTTCGTCCAGGATCAGGAACTCCGGCTCGGCGACCAGCGCGCGGGCCAGTTCCACCCGCTTCTTCAGGCCGATGGGCAATGTTTCCACCGGCTCGTCGCGCACGCCCTGAAGCTGCAGGAACTCGATCGTCTCCTCGCACAGCCGGCGGTGCGCGATTTCGTCGGGCTGGCTCAACCACCAGTACAGCGCCGTCTTGACGACGCCGGGGTTCAGGTGCACATGGCGGCCGAGCAGGATGTTCTCGAGCGCCGACATGCCGTTGAACAGCGCCAGGTTCTGGAAGGTGCGCGCGACATGCTGCCGCGCCACCTTGTGCGGCTTCATGCCTGTGATCTCCGTGCCGTTCAGCAGGATGCGGCCCTTCTGCGGCGGGTAGAACCCGGTCACGGCATTGACCAGTGTTGTCTTGCCGCTGCCGTTGGGGCCGACCAAGCCGAAAATCTCGCCGCGGTCGATGCGCAAGTCCACGCCGGTCACGGCCACCAGGCCACCGAAGCGGCGTTCGATGCCCTGGCACTCGAGGACCGGTACGGCCCCATTGGCAGACTTCACGTTGCTGTCCCCTGCAGATTGGTTACCTGCCTAATGTTAGGCGCGTCTAAGTACTTGGTCGGCACTGAAAGTCTCCGGGCCCCCGAGTCGGAGCCATTTTTCTGCGATCCTGCCTGCGATCTGCCGAACTCGACCTGCGGGAGGCTGTGATCACCCCGCCAAACGCCGGCTCGCAAGTTGCTGCAGGCCGTGGTTCTAACAAGCGTTCGGCAGAGCGTCAATGGACACTTACCCTCTGGCGCGTGAGCCTAGGCCACCTAGAGTGCGCTGGGATCCGCGCATTCCCTGATTGGCCACGCATCTGGAGACGGACGCAGGTGCAACCCTTTAGGCGCCCGCAGCGGATCGAGGAGACTCTTCATGTCGCTCGCACAAGACCTTGGCAGATTTGTTGCCGACCTCGACCTGACGCAGGTTCCGCCACCCGTGGTCGAGAAGGCCCGCACCTGCCTGCTCAACGGCTACGGCATCGCGCTGGGTGGGCACGCGACGCCCTTCGCCCCGGTGGCGCGGCGGTCGGCGCTGGCGCTCGACGGCGAGCGCAGCGGCGGCGCCACCTTGCTCGGCGACGGGCGCAAGACCTCGGTCGACGGCGCCGCGCTGGCCAACTCGGCGCTGTTCCACGGCCG
>JBMOON010000041.1:0-96710 GCA_049323295.1 Pseudomonadota bacterium | reverse complement strand
GTTTCTGCGGCATCAAAATTACGCAATTTCCAGATTGCCCCAAACGCGCCCCAGGCCGCAGATGTAGAGGCATATCTGGTTGTTCTGCATGGGGAAAAATGGTGCCCCGGACAGGAATTGAACCTGTGACCTTCCCCTTAGGAGGGGGACGCGCTATCCGCTGTGCCACCGGGGCGTGGGCGGCTATTCTAGGCAACAGCGCGGCAACTCTCCATGTGTCGCGCCGGCCACAGACGGAGGGAACCGCAGTGCCGCCGAATACCCATCTCGATCACGACACCCTGCGCGAACTGCAATCGGTACTCGGCAGCGACTTTCCCGTGCTGGTGCGCACCTATCTTGCCGACAGCGAAACGCGGGTGGCCGCGATGCGGCGTGCTGCTGCGGCCACCGATGCCGCGGCCCTGCGTGACGCGGCGCACTCGCTGAAGGGGTCCAGCCTGAACATCGGGGCCGGCAGTCTGGCCGGTCTTTGTCTGGACATCGAACAGGCGGCGCGTGCCGGCGAACTGGACCGGGCGCGGTCGCTGCTGGATGCCGTCGAGAACGAGTACCGGGCCGTGGCCCGGACGCTGGGCGCTTCCTGACCGTCCCGTTGCCGGACGGAGCGGGTGCCGGCAGGGCGGCGGGCCGCCGGCTATAATTGCCGCCCGCGAAACACATCCCCCGCGAGTCCTCCTGCCGATGTCCGATCTGCCTCTCCTGCGTGCCGGCGGCCTGACGGCAGTCCGCGATCGCCGCATCCTGTTCCGCGGGCTCGCGCTGACGGTCATGGCCGGGGAGCTGTTGCGCATCGAAGGCGCCAATGGCGCCGGCAAGACGACCTTGCTGCGCATCCTGTGCGGTCTGGACCAGGATTTCGAAGGCGAACTCGCCTGGCCGCAGGCGCAGGCCGCAGAGCGGCCCTGGCGCGGTGATGTGCTTTACCTCGGCCATCTGCCGGGCCTGAAGCCGGCGCTGACCGCCGAAGAGAATCTCGACTGGCTGTGCCGGCTGCGCGAACGCGCGCCGCGCACGACGCTGCGCGATGCGCTGGCCCGGGTCGGGCTGCGCGGCTGCGAGGACATTCCGGTCTCGGCGCTTTCCGCCGGCCAGCGTCGCCGCGTGGCGCTGGCGCGCCTGCACCTGGAAGACGCGCCGCTGTGGGTGCTCGACGAACCGTTCACTGCCATCGACCGCAACGGCGTCGCCGCACTCGAGGACGTGCTGGCGGCGCATGTCGACGCCGGCGGCAGCGTGATCGTCACCACGCACCACGTGCTGGGCCTGCACACGCGCAACCTGACGCTGGGAGCGGCGGCATGAGCGCGCTGGCCGCCACGTTCCGCCGCGACCTGCTGCTGGCCTGGCGCGCGCGCGGCGATCTGGTGAATCCGCTCGGCTTTTTCGTGCTGGTGGTGGCGCTGTTCCCGCTCGGCATGAGCCCGGAGCCGAAGCTGCTGGCGGAAATCGGTCCCGGTCTGGTGTGGGTTGCCGCGCTGCTGGCGGTGCTGCTGTCGCTGGAAACGCTGTTCCGGGCCGACCGCGAGGACGGCGCGCTCGAGCAACTGCTGGTGTCGCCGGTACCGCTGCCGCTGCTGGCGCTGGCGCGCGTCGCGGCGCACGTGCTCACCGTCGGCCTGCCGCTGGTGATCGTCGCACCGCTGCTCGCGCTGATGCTGGGCATCGGCGGCGACGCCTTCATCGCGCTGCTGGCCGGTCTCGCGCTGGGCGTGCCGGTGCTGTGCATGATCGGCGCCATCGGCGCCGCGCTCACTGCCGGCCTGGCGCGCGGCGGCGTACTGGTGGCGCTGATCGTGCTGCCGCTTTACGTGCCGGTACTGGTGTTCGGCGCCGGCGCCGCCTGGAGTGCCGGCATCGGCATGCCGTACGCAGGACAACTGGCCGTGCTCGGCGCGCTGCTCGCGCTGTCCACGGCGCTGGCGCCGTTCGCCATCGCCGGCGCGCTGCGCATCAGCGGGAGTCAATGACATGTGGCAATACCTGGAACGGCTCTGGCACCGGCTCGGTTCGCCGCGGCATTTCTACGAGCTCAGCGGGCAGTGGCTGCCGTGGATCGCGGTGCCGGCGGTGCTGCTGTGCGTGGCCGGCCTCGTCTGGGGCCTGCTGTTCGCGCCGCCGGATTACCAGCAGGGTCACAGCTTCCGCATTTTCTACCTGCACGTGCCGGCGGCGAGCCTGGCGTTGTCGGGCTATTTCGCGATGGCGGTGGCCGGCGTCGTGGTGCTGGTGTGGCGGATGAAAATGGCGGAGATCGTGCTGCAGGCAATCGCCGTGCCCGGCGCGGCGATGTGTGCGCTGGCGCTGTTCTCCGGTTCGCTGTGGGGCAAACCGACCTGGGGTACTTTCTGGTTCTGGGACGCGCGCATCACCTCGATGCTGGTGCTGCTGTTCCTGTACCTGGGCGTGATCGCGCTCGGCAGCGCGATCAGTTCGCCGGTGCTTGCCGCGCGGGCAACCGCCGTGCTGGCCATCGTCGGCGCGGTGAACATTCCGATCATCAAGTACTCGGTGGAATGGTGGAACACGCTGCACCAGCCGGCCACGTTCCGGCTCACCGAGAAACCGGCGATGGCACCGGAGATGTACCAGCCGCTGATCGTCTGCCTGCTCGGTTTCTACCTGTTGTTCGCGCTGGTGACGATCCTGCGCGTGCGCAACGCCATCCTCGAACGCGAAGCCGGCGCGCGCTGGGTGCGCGAGCTGGCCGCCGGCACGCCGGAGCGCTGACATGATCTTTGCCGACCTGAACGACCTGCTGCACATGGGCGGCCACGGCGTCTATGTGTGGACGACCTATGCGGCGGCGGTACTGCTGCTGGTCTGGCTGGTGGCGATGCCGCTGCTGCGCCGCCGCCGGCTGCTCGCCGACGTCGCGCGGCAGGCGCGGCGCGATGCCGCACTCGGGCAGGCCACAGAACGGGATACGGAGAACTGAGATGCATCCGGTACGCAAACAACGACTGCTGATCGTGCTCGGCGTGCTGCTGCTGGTCGGCATTGCCGTCGGGCTGACCGCGTGGGCGCTGCGCGAAAACCTCAACGCGTTCTACACGCCCGTGCAGGTGGTGTCCGGCGAGGCGCCGGTCAACCGCCGCATCCGCGTCGGCGGCCTGGTGGTGAACGGCTCGGTACAGCGAGCGGCCGATTCGCTGCACGTCGAATTCGCGCTGACCGACGGCCAGGGTACGTTCACCGTCGTCCACGACGGCATCCTGCCGGACCTGTTCCGCGAAGGGCAGGGCATCCTCGCCACCGGCCGCCTGGCCGCCGACGGCCGCTTCGCCGCCGAGGAAGTGCTGGCCAAGCACGACGAGAACTACATGCCGCCGGAAGTGAAGGATGCGCTGGAGAAGGCGGGGCATCCGGGCGGCGCGGCGGCCGGAGAGGGGCAGCCGGCCCTGCCCTGACGCGGTGCAACATCGTCAGACAATTGGACGGTAGTCCTGACCTTCGGCTAAAGTTGCCCGACATTCAGTCACCGGTCCCGGCGCCTGCTCCCCATGTCGTCCTTCAAAGCCCAGGAAAGCCTCTCCGAGCAGATCGCCCAGCATCTGGCCCGCCAGATCATCCACGGCGACCTGCTGGCCGGCGACCGCATCCAGGAACTGCGGATCGCGGGCGAGCTGGAGGTCAGCCGGGGGTCGGTGCGCGAGGCGCTGCTGATCCTCGAGCGCTGGCACCTGATCGACATCCTGCCCCGCCGCGGCGCGGTGGTTAAGGACATGTCGGACGAGCATGTCCGCTCGCTCTACGAGATCGTGAACCTGCTGTTCGGCTTCATTGCCGACAAGTCGATCGGTCAGGTGCAGGAGGACGATCTGGTGCCCTTCATCGACCTGATCCGGGTGATGCAGGCACAGGTGGCGGCACGCCAGATCGACGATTTCCACGAGTCGGCATTCCAGTTCCTGATGCTGGCCACCCGTTTCGGCGGCAACAGCTTCGTCGAGGAAATCCTCGACAACATGCAGCCGGCGATCCGCCGCGCGTTCTATCTCGCGTTGCACATCAACCGCGAGGAAATGCAGGAATCGCTCGCCTTCTTCAAGGCGCTGATCGAGAGCCTCCTGCAGCAGGACGCCGCTGCCGCCCGGGAGGTCATTGCCGAATTCGTCGAGCGCCAGCGTGACCTGGTGCTGGATTCCATCGCCCGTTCGCGGCAGGTGGAAGAAGCCTGGAACCAGCGGCACCGCCGTTCCTGAAAGCCATGAGCCTGATCGACCGTTTCTGTGCCCTGCTGCGCGAACGCGCGGCGATGCCGTCGATGCTGCTGTTCTTCGCCGGCATCTACCTGCTGTCGCAGCTGTCCATCCTGTTCGTCCTGCAGCCGGTGGGCATCGGCCAGGCGCTGCAGCTGCAGACCACGCTGTCGCCGGAAACCTACGGCCTGCTGGTCGACGACCTCTACCGGCGCGGGGTGGTGGAGAACTACCTCGCCCACTATTACTACGACTTCCTGCACCCGGTCTGGTACGCCACCCTGCTGGCGCTGCTGCTGGCCCGGGGGCTGGAGCGCCACCGGGAGCCGGCCCGCTGCAACCGCTGGCTGCTGGTGCCCTATGCCGCCGGCCTGCTGGAGCTGGTCGAGAACGGCCTGCACATCTACATGGTGGTCGATACCGCCAACATCACGGCCCCCCTGGTCTGGCTGGCCAACGGGGCCGGGCTGGCCAAGTGGATCCTGGTCGTCGCCTGCGTGGCGGCAGTGGTTGTGCTCCACGCCCGGGCGACCCACAACCGCTAGTGCCCCGGCAGGGGCCATCCGCTACACTTCCGCCCCATCGAGGCCGGGGGTTTGCGGGCCGGTCGCGGATGGCCGGCGGGTACCTCCGGCGGGCATGCCGCGGCGCCCGGCCGCCGGCTGCCGAGCCAGGGAAACAGAACGACAACCATGCGCCTGAAAAGCATCAAGCTGGTCGGCTTCAAGTCCTTCGTGGACCCGACCGTCGCCACTTTCCCGGACAACCTCGCGGCCATCGTCGGCCCCAACGGTTGCGGCAAGTCCAACATCATCGACGCCGCCCGCTGGGTGATGGGCGAGATCTCCGCCAAGCACCTGCGCGGCGAGAGCATGGCGGACGTCATCTTCAACGGTTCGACGGCCCGCAAGCCGGTGGCGCAGGCCTCGGTCGAACTGATTTTCGACAACAGCGACGGCCAGCTGGGCGGCGAGTACGCGAAGTACGCGGAAATCTCCATCAAGCGCCTGGTGACGCGCGACGGCCAGTCGAACTACTACCTGAACGGCACCAAGTGCCGGCGCAAGGACATCACCGACATCTTCCTCGGCACCGGCCTCGGGCCGCGCAGCTACGCGATCATCGAGCAGGGCATGATCTCGCGCCTGATCGAGGCGAAACCGGAAGAGCTGCGCGTCTACATCGAGGAAGCGGCCGGCATCTCGCGCTACAAGGAGCGCCGCAAGGAAACCGAGTCGCGCATGCGCCGCACGCGCGAGAACCTCGAGCGCCTGACCGACCTGCGCGACGAGCTGGAGCGCCAGCTGGCGCACCTGCAGCGGCAGGCCGCGGCGGCGGAAAAGTACAAGCTGTTCCGCGAAGAGGAACGCACCCTGAAGGCGCAGCTGCATGCGTTGCGCTGGCAGGGCATCGACGCCACCGTCGGCGAGCGCGAGGCGGCGATCCGCGAGCTGGAAGTGAAGCTGGAGGCGCAGGTCGCCGAGCAGCGCCGGGCCGAGGCGGAGATCGAGAAGTACCGCGAGGCCAACCACGAGCTCATCGAGGCGTTCAACGAGGTGCAGGGCCGCTATTACGGCCTCGGCGCCGACATCGCCCGCGTGGAAGCGCGCATCGAGAACCTGCGCCAGCAGCACGCCCAGTACTCGGCGGAACTGCAGCAGGCCGAGCGCAACCGCCAGGAAATGGCCGATCACCTGCAGCTCGATCGCCAGGGCATCGAGGAGATCGCCGCCCAGCTGCTGGACATGGAACCGGAATTCGAGCGGCTGAAGATGGCCGACGAGGCCTCCGGCGACGCCATGGCCGCCGCCGAGGAACGGATGCAGCAGTGGCAGCTTTCCTGGGACGCCTTCAGCCAGGGTGCCGCGGCGCCGCAGCAGCGCGCGCAGGTCGAGCAGTCGCGCATCCAGCACCTGGAAAAATCCATCCGCATGCTCGACGACCGCATCGAGCGGCTGGAGCAGGAAAAGAAATCGCTCACCGCCGGTCCGCTGGCGCAGGAAGTCGAGAACCTGCTGCGGCAGACGGCCGAGCTGCAGGCGCGTATCGACCAGCAGCAGGCGAAGGCGGACGAGGCCGGCGGCGCCATCAACCGTCAGCGTGAAGAGAACAACCGGGTCAGTACCGAGCTCGACGCGAAACGCGGCGAACTGCAGTCGCTCAAGGGCCGCCACGCTTCGCTGGAAGCGCTGCAGCAAGCGGTTTCCGGCGACGTGAAGGGCGGCGTCACCGAGTGGCTGCGCGAGCGCCGGCTGGACAACCGCAAGCGGCTGGCCGAGAACATCGACGTCGACAGCGGCTGGGAGAAGGCCGTCGAGACGGTGCTCGGCGATACGCTGCAGGCGGTGTGCGTCGACGGCCTGGATCCGCTGGCCGGCGTGCTCGGCGGCGTGCAGCACGGGCATCTGGTGCTGATCGAGAATCGCAGCGCCGGCGGCGACACGGGCAGCCGGTTCCCGCGGCTGGCCGACAAGGTGCGTGCCTCCGGTGTCGACGTGCGCGGCCTGCTGGCCGGCATCTACACCGCCGACAACCTGGCCGATGCGCTGAAGAAACGTACCGAACTCGCGGCGGGCGAATCCATCGTCACCCGCGAGGGCATCTGGATCGGCGCCAACTGGCTGCGCGTGACCGGCGAGAAAGACGCCGCCAGCGGCCTGATCGCCCGCCGTCACGAGCTGGAAGAGATTGATGCGCGCATTGCGGCCGTCGAGGAAATCATCGGCGAGCTCACCGATAAACTGGCGGCCGGCCGCGAGAAGCTGCGCGAGCTCGAGCAGTCGCGCGAGCAGGTGCAGCGCGACATGGGCACGCTCAACCGCGAATTCAGCAACATCAGCGCGGAAGTCAGTGCGCGCCAGGTCCGGCTGGAGCAGTTCACCGCCCGCCGCGAGCGCATCGAGCGCGAACTGACCGAGGCGCAGCGGCAGCAGACGGAAGAGCGCGAGCAGATCGGCGATTCGCGCAACCTGCTGCAGGAAGCGGTCGACGCGATGGAAGGCTCCTCGAAGGAACGCGAGGACCTGCTGCGCCGGCGCGACGAGCTGCGGGCACGGCTCGACGAGTCGCGGCAGAAGGCGCGGCAGGACCGCGACGCGGCGCACCGCAAGGAAATCGAGATCCAGGGCCTGAAGACACGCCAGGCGTCGCTGCAGCAGGGCCTGGACCGTCTGGCCATGCAGCTGCGGCAGATGGAAGAGCGCCGCAACTATCTGGAACAGCAGCTGTCGGGCGGCGACGACCCGGCGGCCGAAGCGAAAGCCCAGCTGGAAGAACTGCTCGGCCGGCGGGCGACGGTGGAAGAAGAGCTGCGCGCGGCGCGGCGTCGTTCGGAAGCGGTCGACCACGATCTGCGCCAGATGGAGCAACAGCGGTCGAAGTTCGAACAGGGTGCCCTCGTGGTGCGCACCAACCTCGAACACCAGCGGATGGAATGGCAGGGCCTGCAGGTGCAGCGCAACACCATCCTCGAGCGGTTGCGCGAGGCGGAAGTGGCACTGGAGGACGTGCTGGCGGCGATGCCGGCCGGTGCCAACGAGCCGGAGTGGTCGCAGCGGGTCGAGGAAGTCGGTCAGCGCATCGCGCGCCTGGGCCCGATCAACCTCGCCGCGATCGACGAATACGCGGCGCAGAGCGAGCGCAAGACCTATCTCGACGCGCAGAACGCGGACCTGGAAGAGGCGCTGAAGACGCTGGAGAACGCGATCAAGAAGATCGATCGCGAGACCCGCACCCGCTTCAAGGAAACCTTCGACCGGGTCAACAAGGGTCTGCAGGACCTGTTCCCGAAGGTGTTCGGCGGCGGTCACGCCTATCTCGAACTCACCGGCGAAGACCTGCTGGAAACCGGCGTCGCCATCATGGCGCGGCCGCCGGGCAAGAAGAACTCGACCATCCACCTGCTGTCGGGCGGCGAGAAGGCGCTCACCGCGCTGTCGCTGGTGTTCTCGATCTTCCAGCTCAACCCGGCGCCGTTCTGCATGCTGGACGAGGTGGACGCGCCGCTCGACGACGCCAACGTCGGCCGCTACGCCAACCTCGTGCGTTCGATGAGCGACAAGGTCCAGTTCATCTACATCACCCACAACAAGATCGCGATGGAAATGGCCAGCTCGCTGATGGGCGTCACCATGCACGAGCCGGGCGTGTCGCGCCTGGTGGCGGTCGATGTCGACGAGGCGGCAGAACTGGCGGCGGTGTGATGCCGGACAGGACGATTCCGGAGCAGGCGGCGAAACACGGCGGGGAGGCGGGCTGAAGTGGAATTGCGCACGATCCTGATCGTTGTCGCGGTACTGGTCATCGCGGCCCTGCTGGCCGACGGCGCGCGCCGGATGTTCCGGGCGAGGAAGGCGCCGGCGCCGAACATGAAAAGCCCGCGCGTCGAGGTGCCGGATTTCAACCCGGAACTGCCCGGTGGCGGCGCCCGCGTACGCCGCCGCGAGCCGGTGGTGGGACGTGAACCGCAGGGCGGCGAGCCGGTGGCCGTTGCGCAGGAACCGGCGCCGGTGGTGCGGCGCATCGAACAGACCGACATGTTCGGCGACGTCGAGATTCCGGCCGCGGAGCCGGCCCCGGCCCGCGAAATCCAGTCGCGCGGTGAATTGCCGCGCCGCGAGCCGCCGCTGGCCAGCCAGCAACGCGAGCGCGAGGCGGCGGCCCGTGCCGAGGAAAAGGCGCGACGCCAGCAGCCGGAAGAAGTCATCGTCGTGCACGTGATGGGCGGCGACCGGCGCCTGGTCGGCAAGCCGCTGCTGCAGGCCGTGCTCGACTGCGGCCTGCGTTTCGGCGAATACAACATCTTCCACCGCTACGAGAGCGGCGCGCACGACGCGCAGGCCATGTTCTCGATGGCCAATGCCGTCGAGCCCGGCGTGTTCGACCTGGACACCATGGAGGGTCTGGATTTCGTCGGCGTGAGTTTCTTCCTCATGCTGCCGGGTCCGGGCAACAGCCGGCAGGCGCTCGACCTGATGATCGAGGCGGCACGCCGGGTGGCGCGCGATACCGGCGGCGAGATGCACGACCAGCAGCACAGCGTGCTGACCCCGCAGACCATCGAGCACCTGCGGCAGCGGGTGATGGAATTCGAACGCCGCCGTGCCGCGCAGCAGCGGGCGAACGGCTGAATCCATGGTGAACGGCGATCTCTTCGCGCCACCCGGACCGGATCCCGCCGGCAAGCAAGACTCTCCTGCCGCCGAAGCCGGACGCCTGCGGCAACAGCTGACCGACTGGAGTTACCGCTACTACGTACTCGACGAGCCGTCGGTCCCCGATGCGGAATACGACCGCGCGTTCCGTCGCCTGCAGCAGCTCGAGAACGAACACCCGGAACTGGTGGTGCCGGATTCGCCGACCCGGCGGGTGGGCGAGAAGCCGGTTGCCGGTTTCGCCGAAGTGCGGCACGACGTGGCGATGCTGTCGCTGGACAACGTCTTCAGCGACGACGAAGCGCGCGATTTCGACCGACGGGTGCGCGAGCGGCTCGGCGACGAATCGCCGGTCGCCTACAACTGCGAGCCGAAACTCGACGGCATCGCGCTCAGCGTGCTGTACGAGGACGGCCTGCTGGTGCGCGCCGCCACCCGCGGCGACGGGTACACCGGCGAAGACATCACGCTGAACGTGCGCACCATTCCCTCGGTGCCGCTGCACCTGCGCGGCGAAGGCTGGCCGCGCCGGCTGGAAGTCCGCGGCGAAGTGCTGTTGCCGAAAGCCGGTTTCGAGGCGGTGAACCGCCGCGCGGTCGAGGCGGGGGAGAAAACGTTCGTCAATCCGCGCAATGCCGCCGCCGGCAGCCTGCGCCAGCTCGATCCGAAAATCACCGCCGCGCGGCCGCTGGTGCTGTATGCCTACGGGATCGGTCTCGTGGACGGCGGTACCCTGCCGGCGCGGCACCACGACATCCTGCAGCGGTTGCGCGACTGGGGATTCCGGATCAACGAGCACGTCTCGGTTGTCGACGGCATCGAAGGGGCGCTGGCGTATTTCCACCGCCTGGAAGCGTTGCGTCCCTCGTTGCCCTACGAGATCGACGGCATCGTCTACAAGGTCAACGACATTGCGCTGCAGGAAAGGCTCGGTTTCGTTTCCCGCGCGCCGCGCTGGGCGACCGCCCACAAGTTTCCCGCCCAGGAAGAGCTCACCGAGCTGCTCGACGTCGAATTCCAGGTCGGCCGCACCGGCGCGGTGACGCCGGTGGCGCGGCTGAAACCGGTGTTCGTCGGCGGCGTGACGGTCAGCAACGCGACGCTGCACAACATGGACGAAGTGGCGCGCATGGACATCCGGATCGGCGACACGGTGATCGTCTACCGGGCCGGCGACGTGATTCCGAAAGTGGTCGGCGTGGTGCCCGAACGCCGTCCGGCGCAGACGCGGCCGGTGGTGCTGCCGGCGCAGTGCCCGGTCTGCGGTTCGCCGGTCGTGAAGCCCGAGGGCGAGGCCATCGCCCGCTGCACCGGCGGCCTGTTCTGTGCCGCGCAGCGCAAGGAAGCGCTCCGCCATTACGCGTCGCGGCTGGCCCTGAACATCGACAAGCTGGGCGAAAAGATCATCGACCAGCTGGTGGACGGCGGCCACGTGAAGTCGCTGCCCGACATCTATTCGCTCACCGTGTCGCAGCTGGCGGACATGGAACGCATGGGCGAAAAATCGGCGCAGAACCTGGTGGATGCCATCGAACGCAGCAAGGCGACGACGCTGCAGCGTTTCCTTTACGCGCTCGGCATCCGCGAAGTCGGCGAGGCGACGGCGCTGGCGCTGGCACGGCATTTCGGCCGGCTGGCACCGCTGATGGAGGCCGACGAGGCCCGGCTGCAGCAGGTGCCGGACGTCGGGCCGGTGGTGGCCGCGGCGATCGCCGGATTTTTCCGCCAGCCGCACAACCGCGAGATCGTCGCCGCCCTGCAGCGGGCCGGCGTGCACTGGCCCGAGGGCGATCCGGTCGCGCACAGCGCGGCAACCCTGCCGCTGGGCGGCCGGACGGTGGTGCTCACCGGCACCCTGTCGACGCTGGGGCGCGAGGACGCCAAGGCGAAGCTGCAGGCGCTGGGCGCGAAGGTGGCCGGCAGCGTGTCGGCGAAAACCTCGTTCGTGGTGGCCGGCGAGGACGCCGGCTCCAAGCTGGCCAAGGCGCAGGAACTCGGGATCGAGGTCTGGGACGAGACCCGGTTCGTCGAATTCCTGCGCGCACAAGGTGTTGCCTGATGCCGCTGCGCTGCCTGTTGCTGGCGTTCTCCCTGCTGCTCGCCGGTTGCGCCACGTCGCCGCCGCGCAATCCGGAAGACATCTGCGCGATCTTCGAGGAAAAGGAAGGCTGGTTCATCGAGGACTGGTTCGACGAGGCGGAAGACGCCGAGGAAGAGTGGAACATCCCGATCCCGGTGATGATGTCCACGATGTACCAGGAATCGAAATTCCGCGCCAAGGCGAAACCGCCGCGCAAGTGGATCCTGTGGATCATCCCGTGGAAGCGACCGTCGTCGGCCTACGGCTACGCGCAGGTGCTCGACGAGACCTGGGACGTCTACGTCGACGACACCGGCAACTCCTTTGCCAACCGCAAGGATTTCGGCGATTCGATCGATTTCGTCGGCTGGTACCACGACCGCACCGCGAAGAAACTCGGCGTGCCACGCGGCGATGCCTACCGGTTGTACCTGGCCTACCATGAGGGGCACGGCGGTTTTTCCCGCGGCACCTACAAGAACAAGAAGTGGCTGCTCGACGTGGCGAGAAAGGTCGAGGGACAGTCGAAGAAGTACGGAACCCAGCTCGCGAAGTGTCGCGACGATCTCGACGGCTGGTTCTGAGCGCAGCGGTTGGCGGACAGGCGGACGATGGATCAGGAATCGATAGTCTACGGTTGCATCAAGGACCAGCCCGGCGACGCTGCCGAGCGCGAGCTGCGTTACCGCGCCAACCTGGCGGCCATTGCCGGCCTGCCGGAAGACGACGGCTTTCCGCTGCTAGCGCGCGAGATGTTCGGTTCGTCCGGCCGCGATCTGTTCGAGGGCACCTACCACACCCAGGTGATCCATTTCGGCGCCAGCTACCGGGCCATCGAATACGAATGGGAGCAGTGGTTGCAGCGTTTCGAGACCCTGCTGGGCCGCATGTACTGGGTGAGTGCGGTGGTGCACCTGCAGACCGAACTCTCCGGCAACCACACCTTCGTCTACGACCCGCGCGGCGGCATGTACAAGCCGGGCGACGGTCCGCTCAACGTGCGCTGCGAATGGGAGCGTGAAGTGTTCCTCGGGGCACGCCGGCGATGAGCGAATCGCCGGAGATCGTCGAGGTGCCCTGGGAGCAGGTCCCGCCGGATACGCTCGAGGCGCTGATCGAGGAGTTCGTCACCCGCGACGGCACCGATTACGGTGCCAGCGAAGCGTCGCTGGCCGGCAAGGTCTCCCGGGTGCGCGAGCAACTGCGGCGCGGCGAGGTGGTGATCGTGTTCGATGCCGGCAGCGAAAGCGTCAACCTGATCACGCGTGCGCAGTTCCGCGAGTGGCAGCGGGGAGGGGTCGGCTGACATGCGGACGACGGCTTTCTTGTTTGCGTTGTATCTGTTGCCGGTCACGGTTGTTGCCGGCGACACCACGGTTGTTGTCGTCACGCAACGGCTGGCCGGGGAGCTGTTGCCGATCCTGCAGCCGCTGGCCGGCAGCGACGTGTCCGTGCAGGTCTTCGGCGGCCGTCTGGTCCTGGGCGGGCCGGCCGGGCGTGTCGCCGGGTTGCGCGCGGTGATTGCAGAACTCGACCGACCGTTGCGCAACCTGCGTATCAGCGTACGTCGTCACGACGTGGCTGCCTCCGCACAGTCGCATATCCGCGCGCAGTGGGAGAGCGGGCAGGGTGTCCGCGTCGGCATGGCGCACGATCAGCAACACCTGCAGTCCGGCGACATCCGGCAACTGGTTCTGCTCGAAGGCACGACCGCACGCCTCTCCGTCGATCGCGAGATACCGGTGCTCATGCCGGCGCCGCTGAACTCCGGGATCCTCCCGTCGGGCAACGGTATCGATCTGGCAGCGCAGGCGGCGGGGGACGGCATTCGCCTGGAAGTCCGTCGACGCGATGCGCAGGTGGATGGCGGTGCGATTGCTGCGCAGACCGTGCAGTCGGTTCTTTTGCTGGTGCCGGGCGAATGGACGGAACTGGGTGCTGTCGTGGCCGGACAGGCAACACGCTGGGACGTGCGCATCGACTACGCGGACTGAAATCTAGAGTTGTGGAGCGGCGCGCAGCAGCAGCGAGATCGCCAGACCCAGGGTCGACAACCAGGTCAGCACCATGCCGGTTTTCCGCGCCGGGTTCACCTTGCGTTCGCGCGACAGTCCCCAGACATGGGCGACACGACCGGCGACCAGCAGGCTGCCCCAGACATGCAGCCAGACTGCGCTGCCGCCAGTGAGTTCCAGCAACAACAGCAGCAAGAGACCGAGCGGGATGGTTTCCGCGGCGTTGCCGTGAATGCGGATGGCGGTGATCATCGCCGGTTTTCCGCCGTCGCCCAGCGCGACGCGCTCGCGAACGCGGGTGCGGACCACCCACATGCCCAGTGCGACGAGCAGGATGGCGAGTAATCCGGCGTAGAACGCCGTGATGATCGGCATGGTCATGTGGTGGCTCCGGTGCGCGGGGTGTTCCGGTGAGCTGCGACTCTAGCAGAGCGCCGCGCGAAGCGGCCGGGGTCGAGGGCTGCCGCCACGTCGCTGTCCACCGGGAGGGGTTCCCCGGCGATCCGGGTGGCGAGGATTTCCGCGCCGAGCAGGGCAAAGGCAATTCCCTTGGCGCCCAGCGCGGCGAGGATGTGGGTGCCGGGCGCCCCGGGCACGGCACCGATCAGTGGCAGATAATCCGGCGATTGCACACGAAAACCGGTGCGCCCGCCGGCGATGTGCAGCGGCTGCAGGGCAGCATGCAGCGCCGGCAGTACGGCGGCGAGTTCGCCGAGATTGTCCGCGTGATCGTCGTCGCGTACCGCCGGATCGTGATCGCGCGGACCGAACGTGGCGCCGATGCTGTGCAGGCCTTGCCGTGCCGGCGAGATGTACCCGGCATGGCAGATCACGGCGTGCAGTATCGTGGAGGCCGGCGTGGCCACGGCATGGGTGACCTGGCCGCGTACACGCCGCAGCGGCAATGTGGACGTTGCCGGAAATTCCCGGGCGGCCAGTGCATTGGCAACGATCACGGCATCGAAGGTTTCACCGTCGACGGCCGGCTTGTGGTCGCCGGTGTCCAGTTTCCGCACGGTGTGCCCATGCCGCAACGCTATGCGCGGATGTTCCGACAGTGCCCGGCACAAGGCCGGCGGATGTACCCACCCGGCTCCGGAAAACCACAGGCCGCCACGTTCCAGCGGGATGCCGGTGCACGCAGCCGCCTCCGCTGCGTCGATGCGACGCAGCATGGAAGCCGGCCACCGTCCGGAAGTGGCAATGGCCTGGAGCGCCTCTTCCTGTGTCGGGGTCATTGCTACCTGCAACAGACCGCAGGCATCCCAGCGTTCGCCGTCCGGTGCGCCGAGCAGTTGCGGCAAGCGCGCCAGCGCATGCAGGTAACTGTCGCGGTACCAGCGATTCTGTGCCGTTTCGTGTACGGAAAATTTCGGGTAGACGACGCCCTGCAGGTTGCCGCTGGTTTCGGCGGCCAGCGCGTCGTGGCGCTCGAACAGTGCGACCTGCCAGCCGCGTTCGGCGAGTGCGCGCGCGGCCGCGCAGCCGGCGAGGCCGCCGCCGATCACCGCCGCCGTGCCCGGTGCGCTGCTGCCGGTGGCCGGCGGGCCGGAATGGAACACGCCGCGCAGCATGTCGCGCTTGCGCCCGTAGCCCGGCACCTTGCGCACCTCGAAACCGGCGGCGACCAGTCCGCGCCGGACGAGGCCGGCCGCGGTGAAAGTGGCGAAGGTGGTGCCGGCCGCGGAAAGCCGCGCCAGGCCGGCAAACAGTTCTTCCGTCCACAGGTCGGCGTTTTTCGCCGGCGCGAAACCGTCGAGGAACCAGGCATCGATGCGCGCTTCCAGGCGGGGCAGCAGTGCCGCGGCGTCGCCCCACAGCAGGGTCAGCCGGATCCGGCCGTTGCCCAGCACGCGGTGGTGGAAGCCGGCGCAGGCCGGCGGCCAGTTCGCCTGCAGGTCGGCGGCCAGCGTTGCCAGTTCCGGCCAGTGCGCATGGGCCTGCGCGAGATCGGCGGCGGTCAGCGGAAATTTTTCCACCGACACGTAATGCAGGACGGCGGCGGACGGTGCGTGCCGGAGGAAGGCGTCGGCGGCGGCAAGGAAATTCAGCCCGGTGCCGAAGCCGGTCTCGCCGATGGCGAAGCGGTGGAAACCGCCGGCGGCAAAGCGCGCGCGCAGATCGTTGCCGTCGACGAAGACATGCGCGGTTTCGGCCAGGCCGACACCGCGCGAGAAATAGACATCGCCGAAATCCCGCGCCACCGGCGTGTCGTCCTGCCAGTCGAGGCGGGCAGGCTCCACCTGCAGTGGAAACGGGGGCAGCGGCATGCGGCGGCGGTCACGGGTTCCGGGGACCGCAGTCTAGCAGCCGCTGCCGCGCACTCAGGGCGCCGGTGCCGCCAGGTCGACGGTGGCCGTGGCGTCCGGGTTCACCGTGACGCTGGCGTCGGCGTCGAAGACGATGCTGTCGTCGGTGGCCGGATCGTCGCCGCTCGCCTGGCAGGTGAAGGCCACGGTGTAGGTGCCCGCCGCCACGTAGTCGAAGCGGAAGTTCCAGTTGCCGTTGTCGTCCTGGATCACCGGCGCGACGGACACCGGATTGTCGGCCGACAGCGGCAGGCCGTTGTCGTCGAGCCAGACGTCGCCGGCGGCGGCATCGTTTCCGGTGTACAGGTACACGGCATTGCCTTCGCCGGTCACAGGATCGGCGGTGCAGCCGGCGCCCTGGACCAGCAGGTCGTCGACGGTGCCGGCAATCACCCCGTCATCGCTGTTGTCGACGATGCGCAGTGCCGGCCGCAGGAAGTAGTGGTCGGCGCCGGCCGGTTTCGTCAGCGCGCGCCGCAGGTCGACGTCGATGGTGAAATCGGCACGACCGCCGGCCGGCACGGTGAAGCCGGAAACCAGCTGCACGTAGCGCGCCTTCGGGTTGTTGCCCTGCTGGCCGGGGATCAGCAGGTCCCAGGTACCGCCGGTGTCGTCGATCACGTAGGAATCGTCGCCGCCGGCAATGACGTACAGGCGCACCCACTGATAGCGGCCCGCGGGTACGCGGGTGTCGCCGAGCACGCCCACGGCGTTGCCGCCCTGCAGGTCGAGCAGGTTGTCGATCACCAGCGGTGCCGGGTAGGCGTAGAAGCGGGCCGGGCCGCCCGCGGGTTTCAGCGCGATGCCGCTGAGGGTGAGCTGCACGCGCGCGACGTCGTCGACCGGTGCATCGGTGACGTCGAACGACACGATGCCGGTCGGGGTGCCGCTGTCGCTGCCGCAGCCGGCGACGAGTCCGGCGGCGGCGAAGGCGATGGCCAGCGGCAACAAAGGCCGTTTGATCCGTTTCATGGTCGCTCCTCCTGCTTGGCTTGAGCGATCGGCATTCTGGAAAGAATCTCCGTGCAATAACGTGATTTCCGTCTCAAGAGTGGAAGCGCTGCTGCCGGTAAACAATGCGTTTTTGTGACGCAGGACGAAGTAATTCCCGCGCCGGAAAAATGCCGGGACTTTCGTCGCAGCGGTGTCTTCTGCGGTCTCGGTCCCGGGACTGGCACCGGTGCGGCGCGCTCAGTCCTTGTTCCGATGCGCGCGGATGGCGGTGGCCTGGTTACAGCGCTGGAGCCGGGCCCGACCGCCCTGCGTTGCGGCTGCCGGCTGTCGCGCCGGTCAACGAATTTGAGCACTCCCGTCATTGTGGCCCCCGGGTCCCTCGGCGACCCTAGCGCCCGCCCGGCCCCGGACCTGCACGGCGTACCGGGGCCGCCGACCTGAAAGCCGGGATTCCGGCCGGTATCCAGACCCTGTGAGGACCCCATGACCGAAGCCTTTGTCTACGAAGCGATCCGCACCCCGCGCGGCCGCGGCAAGAAAGACGGTTCGCTGCACACGGTGAAGCCCGTCGACCTGTCGGTCGGCCTCGTGCACGAAATGCAGCGCCGCTTCCCGAACCTCGACGTCAACCAGATCGACGACATCGTGCTCGGCTGCGTCAGCCCGGTGGGCGACCAGGGTTCGTGCATCGCCAAGACGGTCGCGCTGAAGGCGGGTCTGCCGGACACGGTCGCCGGCGTGCAGATCGACCGTTACTGCGCCTCGGGCCTGGAAGCCGTGAACATGGGCGCGCAGAAAGTGCGCGCCGGTTTCGACCAGCTGGTGCTGGCCGGCGGCGTCGAATCGATGTCGCGCGTGGCGATGGGTTCCACCGGCGGTGCCTGGGCGATGGATCCGCAGACCAACTTCAACACCGGTTTCGTGCCGCAGGGCATCGGTGCCGACCTGATCGCCACCGTCGAAGGCTGGTCGCGCGAGGACGTGGACAGATTCGCGCTGGAATCGCAGAAGCGTGCCGCCGCGGCCTGGGAAAAAGGCTACGTACGCAAGTCCGTGGTGCCGGTGAAGGACCAGAACGGTCTCACCATCCTCGACAAGGACGAGTACTACCGCGCCAACACCACGCTGGAAGGTCTGGGTTCGCTGCAGCCGTCCTTCATGGTGATGGGTGAAATGGGCGGCTTCGACGCGGTGGCGCTGCAGAAGTACCACTGGCTGGAGAAGATCAACCACGTGCACACCCCGGGCAACAGCTCGGGCATCGTCGACGGCGCCTCGCTGGTGCTGATCGGCAACGAGAAGGCGGGCAAGGCCAACGGCCTGACGCCGCGCGGCCGCATCATCGCCACCGCGGTGTCCGGCGCCGACCCGACCATCATGCTCACCGGTCCGGCCCCGGCCACGCGCAAGGCGCTGAAGATCGCCGGCCTGAAGGCCGAGGACATCGACCTGTACGAAATCAACGAAGCCTTCGCTTCGGTCGCCATGCGCTTCATGAAGGACATGAACGTGCCGCATGAAAAGGTGAACGTGAACGGCGGCGCCATCGCGCTGGGTCACCCGCTGGGCGCCACCGGCGCCATGATCCTCGGCACCGTGCTCGACGAACTGGAGCGCCGCAAGCTGCGCTACGGCCTGTGCACCCTGTGCGTAGGCGGCGGCATGGGCATTGCAACGATCATCGAGCGCGTTTGAGCGTCCACGGCAGAATTCGAGGAAATTGACATGACTGAACAGACTTCGATCCGCTGGGAAAAGGATGCGGACAACATCGTCACCCTGACCATCGACGACCCGACCCAGAACGCCAACACCATGAACGAGCTCTACGGCCGTTCGATGCTGGCGACCGTCGAGCGACTGGCGAAGGAAAAGAACGACATCGCCGGCGTGATCGTCACTTCCGGCAAGGACATGTTCTTCGCCGGCGGCGACCTCAACGACCTGATCCAGGCGAAGCCCGAAGACGCGCAGAAATTCCAGGACGGCGTCACCGAGATCAAGCGCCAGCTGCGCGTGCTGGAAACGCTCGGCAAACCGGTGGTCGCGGCCATCAACGGCCACGCGCTGGGCGGCGGTCTGGAAATCACCCTGGCCTGCCACTACCGCATCGCCATCAACAATCCGAAGACCAAGCTCGGCCTGCCGGAAGTGAAGCTCGGCCTGCTGCCGGGCGGTGGCGGCGTGACGCGCGTGGTACGCCTGCTGGGCGTGCAGACCGCGCTGATGAGCGTGCTGATGACCGGCGACGAGTTCTCGCCGGAAAAAGCCAAGGCCAACGGCCTGATCCACGAACTGGCCACCGACCGCGCCGACATGCTGGCCAAGGCCCGTGCCTGGATCAAGGCGAACCCGGCCGCCCAGCAGCCGTGGGACGTGAAGGGCTACAAGATTCCGGGCGGCACGCCGTCGGTGCCGGCGTTCGCGATGAACCTGCCGGCCTTCCCGGCCAACCTGAAGAAGCAGACCAAGGGCGCCAACTACCCGGCGCCGCGCAACATCATGTTCGCGGCCGTCGAAGGCACGCAGGTCGATTTCGACAACGCGCTGAAGATCGAGGGCCGTTACTTCACCGAACTGGCGGTCGGCCAGGTCGCGAAGAACATGATCAAGGCGTTCTTCTTCGACCTGCAGACCATCAACAAGGGCGGTTCGCGGCCGGCGGGCGTGCCGAAATACACGGCGAAGAAGGTCGGCGTGCTCGGCGCCGGCATGATGGGCGCCGGCATTGCCTACAGCTGCATGCGCGCCGGCATGGAAGTCGTGCTGAAGGACGTGTCGCTGGAGGCGGCGGAGAAGGGCAAGAAGTATTCCGCCGACCTGCTGGACAAACAGGTGTCCCGCGGCCGCCTGACGGCCGAAAAGCGCGACGCGCAGCTGGCGCAGATCAAGGCCACCGCCACCGCCGCCGACCTCGCCGGCTGCGACCTGGTGATCGAGGCGGTGTTCGAATCGCAGGAGCTCAAGCACAAGGTGTTCCAGGAAATCCAGGATGTGGTCGCCCCGGACTGCCTGCTGGCCTCCAATACCTCGTCGCTGCCGATCACCGGCCTGGCCGAAGGCGTGAAGAAACAGGAAAACTTCGTCGGCCTGCACTTCTTCTCGCCGGTCGACAAGATGCCGCTGGTCGAGATCATCGCCGGCAAGAAAACCTCGAAGGAGGCGCTGGCGAAGGCCGTCGACGTCGTGCTGCAGATCAAGAAGACGCCGATCGTGGTCAACGACGCCCGCGGCTTCTACACCACGCGCGTGATCGGCACCCAGATCAACGAGGGCCTGTCGATGCTGGGCGAGGGCGTGCACCCGCAGTCGATCGAGCAGGCGGCGGCCCAGGCCGGCTATCCGGTGGGCCCGCTGGCGATCATGGACGAGCTGACGCTCACCCTGCCGCGCAAGCTGCGCGAGGAAACGAAGAAGGCGATGGAAAAGGAAGGGAAGAAGTACACCGCTTCCGCCGCCGACACCGTGGTCGACACCATGATCGACAAGTTCGACCGCAAGGGTAAGTCCACCGGCGCCGGCTTCTACGACTATCCGGCCGGCGGCAAGAAAACGCTGTCCGCGGACGTTGTGAAGCACTTCTGGAAGAAGGACGTGACCCTGCCGATGAAGGACATGCAGGAGCGCATGCTGTTCATCGAGGCCATCGAGACCGTGCGCTGCTGGGAAGAGGGCGTGATCCGCTCGGTGCCGGATGCCAACATCGGCTCGATCTTCGGCATCGGTTTCCCCGCCTGGACCGGCGGCGTGCTGCAGTACATCAACGGCTACGAAGGCGGCCTGAAGGGCTTCGTCGCCCGCGCCAACGAGCTGGCGAAGAAGTACGGAGAGCGCTTCACCCCACCGAAACTGCTGGCGGACAAGGCGGCCAAAGGCGAAACCTTCGCCTGATCCGTCCGTGACCGGACAACCCCCGCCCGGGCAACCGGCGGGGGTTTTCTTTTTCCGGACGATCAGCGTTTTCTCCGATGGCCGCGCGGCGGACGGCCACCTATGCTGGCGGACTCTGCCTGTCGGGAATCGCGCCCGTGCTCACTGCCTGGTACGCCCTGCGTTCGCTGGTTTTCTACGCCGGCTATGCCCTGATCGTGATCCAGCAGTCGATCGGTTCGCTGCTGGCCTGGCCGCTGCTGCCCTACGCCTGGTTCCGTCGCTACATGCTCTCCGGCTGCCATCTGGCGGTGTGGTGGGCGCGGGTGACCTGCGGCATCCGATACGAAGTGATCGGCCGCGAGAACATTCCGGACACGCCCTGCGTGGTGCTGTCCAAGCACCAGAGCGCCTGGGAAACCCTGTTCCTGCAGACCTGGCTGCAGCCGGCCACCACGGTGGCCAAGCGCGAATTGCTGCGCATTCCGTTTTTCGGCTGGGGCATGGCGCTGATGAAACCGATCGCGATCAATCGCGCACGCCCGGCACAGGCACTGCGGCAAGTGCTCCGGCAGGGCGTCGCGCGCCTGCGCGAAGGCTACAGCGTCATCATTTTCCCGGAAGGCACCCGCACGCGGCCCGGCGAGGCGCGCGAGTATTCCGCCAGCGGCGCGATGCTGGCGGTGCAGGCGGGCGTGCCGGTGCTGCCGGTGGCACTCAATTCCGGCGCATGCTGGCCGCGCGGCACGCTGATCAAGCGTCCGGGGGTGATCCGCGTGGTGTTCGGCAGCCCGATCGCTGCCGCCGGCCGTTCGCCGCGCGAGCTGATCGACCAGGTCCGCGACTGGATCGAGGCGCGGCCGCGCGACTGACGACGATGCTGCACGACATCCCGCTCAATCTGGTCACCGGTTTTCTCGGTGCCGGCAAGACGACGCTGATCCGCCACCTGCTGGCGACAAGGCCGCCTGGTGCGCGCTGGGCGGTGCTGGTCAACGAATTCGGTGATACCGGCATCGACGGTGCACTGCTGGGCGGCACGGCGGCCGCTCGCGACGACGGCATCACGGTGCGCGAAGTGCCCGGCGGCTGCCTGTGCTGTGCCAACGGCCTGCCGTTCCGGGTGGCGCTCAACGCGTTGCTGAAGCAGGCGCGGCCGGAACGCGTGCTCGTCGAGCCCACGGGACTCGGGCATCCACTGCAGTTGCTGGCACAGCTGGCGGCACCGGAATACCGCGAGGTGCTGGAACTCCGGGCGACGCTGTGCGTGATCGATCCGGTTGCCGCCGCCGATCCGCGGGTGCGCGACAGCGATATTTTCGCGCAGCAACTGGCCAGTGCCGACCTGCTGGTCCTCAATCATGCCGACCGCAGCGGTGCGGCCGAACTGGCGGCCCTCGACACGCTGCTGGCGGATCATGGTCTGTCGGCCGTGCCGCGGGTGAGCGCCGTGCGCGGTGCGATCGATCCGGCACTGCTGGATGCGCCGCGCCGCCGTCGCGACTGGCAGTTGCTGCCGCCGCCGGCCGGGCACGACATGACGCACGACGGCGCCGTCTGGCCGGCGGCGGTCCGTTTCCCGCACGACGACATCCTCACCCTGCTGCTGGCGCTTCCGGTGCAACGCCTGAAGGCAGTGCTGCACACCGAGCGCGGCTGGCTGGAAATCAACGCGACGCCGCAACTCAGTGAATGGCGGGCGCGCGAGCCGGCAGCCGACAACCGGGTGGAGGTGATCGTCGACGCGGGTGCCGGGCTGCCGCCGCTGCAATCGGTTCTCGCTACCCTGCTGGCACCGGACTCCCGCTAGACTGCGCGCATGTCCCTTCCTCCGCCCCCCGAATCCGCCGCCGTGCGCGGCGAACGCCTGCTGCGGCTGGCCAGTGCCGCTTCGGTGGCCGTGGCGCTGGTGCTGATCGTCGCCAAGGCGGTGGCCTGGCTCTATACCGACTCGATCAGTCTGCTGGCCTCGCTGGTCGACTCCTCGATGGATGCCGCGGCCTCGCTGATCAGTTTCTTCGCGATCCGCTATGCGCTGGCTCCGGCCGATGACGAGCACCGGTTCGGGCACGGCAAGGCGGAAGCGGTAGCCGGACTGACCCAGGCAGCCTTCATCGTCGGCTCGGCAACCTTCCTGCTTTTGCATGCGGTGGATCGCGTGCTGCACCCGGCACCGGTGACGGCGACCGGTGTCGGGGTGGCGGTGACGGTATTCGCCATCGTCATCACCGGCGGGCTGGTGCTGCTGCAGCGCGAAGCGGTCCGTGCCACCGGCTCGACGGCGATCCGTGCCGACTCGCTGCACTATGTCGGCGACCTGTTGATGAATGCGGCGATCATCGTCGCCCTGCTGGCGGCAGGTGCCGGCTACGGGGCGCTCGACACGTGGTTCGGCATCGGCATTGCACTGTGGATTGCCTGGAATGCCTGGCAGATCGGCGGCGAGGCGCTGCAGCACCTGCTTGACCGCGAAGTGGACGGCGCGGTGCGCACGGCGATCCTCGAGCTGGTGCGCTCCAGGCCGGGAGTGATCGACGTACACGACCTGCGCACGCGCCTGTCCGGCCAGCAGATGTTCGTGCAGATGCATCTCGAACTGGATCGCGACATGCCGTTGTGGCGTGCGCACGAAGTGGCCGAGGACGTCGAGCTGGCGATCCTCGCGCACTTTCCCAACAGCGAAGTCATCGTGCACGAGGATCCGGCGCCGCTGCCGGAGTGACTATTCCCTGGCCGGCACGGTCGGCGTGAACACCGGAACCGGCGGATCGCGCCACGGTTTGCCCGCCGCATAGCTCTGCAGACGGTCGAGGGTGGCCGGCATGCGCGGATCGGCGGTACTGCCGATGCCGGCCACGGCCTGTCGCTGCCAGGCGACGGCTTCCGCGTACTGTCCGGCTTCCGCGTGGGCCGCGGCGTAGGTGTCCATCATCTGTACGCTGCGGTCCATGACCGGCCCCAGCAGGGCGATGGCGCGAGCGCCGTCGCGCAGGCTGTCGTCCGGGCAGGTCGACAGCAGCCACGCCAGATTGTTCACCGCCGGCAGGTACTGGTGCGCGGCGGCCTGTTCGAACAGCTCGCGCGCGCGCCGGTAGTTGCGCGGCACGATCACGCCGCGGTAGTGGAACGAGGCCAGGGTATCCAGGGCCGGAGCGTGATCCCGGGCGGCGGATTTTTCCAGCCACTGCAATGCCAGCCGCGGATTGCGCGGCGTACCCGATCCGGCGAGATACATCTCGGCCAGCAACAGTTGTGCGGCGGCATCCCCGGCGGCGGCGCGTTCGCGGGTGGCGGCGAAATCCTGGCGCGGCGTCAGGGCGCCGTCGGCACCGGTGACGAGGGCGTTCTGCATGGCCTGCAACTGCTGCAGCAGCAGCGGCATGCGTTCGCGGGCGAGGAACGCTGCCCGTTGCGCGAGCCGGTCGTCGAGCGTCCGGCCGTGCGCGGCGATGTGCTCGCCGGCCGGCCCGTCGAGCGCGGCGCGAATGGCCTGCAGCTCGGCCGGGGAATAGGCCTGCAGGTATTCGTCGACCAGGGGCCCGCGCACCGTTTCCCAGAGCGCCTGCTCCTGCCAGAAGCGGTCGATCGCGCCGAGCAGCGGCTTGGTTTCCGCGTCCTGGCCGGCCTGCTGGCGGGAAAGATCGCGCAGCAATACCCGGAATCTGTCCTCGGCGTGACTGAGGTCGAGGATGCGCCCGGCATCGCTGCGCGCGCGGTCCGCCGACAGCGTCGTGCAACCGGCGGTGGCCAGGGCGATGGCGGCAAGCAGCAGCAGGGGACGAAACAGGGGTGTCATGGCACCTCGCGCATGCGGCGTCGTCTTGCGGGAAGATGCGTCGGCCGTCGGTCGTCGGTCGTCGGGCAGAGACTAGCCGAGGGTGCGCGCTGTCGTCGACCGGGTTATCTTGGGCCGCCGGCGCAGCCGGCCTATCCGAAGATTCCGGGTGTTTGCATGAGGCTGCCGGATTTCCGCAGGCGCTTGCCGTTGTTGTTGCTGACGTTGCTGCTGCCGTTGTGGTCGCCGGCGGCGACGGTGCCGGTGAGCGTCGGTGCCGACACGGCACGGCTGACACTGAACGGCCGCCTGGACTGGTGGCCCGCCGCGGCCCCGTCGGCGACGCTCGACCAGGCCCGCGCCGCCGATGCCGCCTTTGTTCCCGCCCCGGCCCGTGCCGCTTTCGGCTGGCGTCCGGAACCGTTGTGGTTCCGCGTGTCGCTGGCCAATGCGTCGCCGGCGGCCCGCTCGCTGGTGCTGGAAATCGCTTTCGCCAATCTCGACGAAGTCGACCTCTACGTCGTGCGCGGTGGCGTTCCGGCCGCGCACTGGCAGACCGGTCTGGCGCGTGATGCCGGCGCCCGTGCGCTGTCGTCCCCGCATTTCGTGTTTCCCGTGCCGCTGGCCGCCGGCGAAACCGCCACGCTGTACCTGCGCGTGGCGTCGTCGACGGTGCTCAATGTGCCGCTGACGCTGTACGACGAGCGCGCCTATGTGGAGCGGGTCGGCGATACCCGCGGCTGGCAGGGCCTGTTCTACGGTCTGGTACTCGGCACCCTGTTGTGCGCGGCATTTCTCTGGCGCACCACCGGCGATCCGACGTTCCGCCATTACACGCTCGCCGTACTGCTGGCGGTCGCCTATTTCCTGGGCATGGACGGCTATCCGGCCGTCTGGTGGCCGTCCGTGGCCGCGCTGCAGCCGCCGCTGATGCTGGCCGGCGCCACCCTGTCGGTGACGTTCACCCTGTATTTCGCCCGTGCCTTCCTCGATGCCGGCCGCCGGGTGCCGCACGTAGACCGCTGGCTGCTTCATGTTGCCCGTGCGGCGGCCGTTGCCGCCGTGCTGGTGTTCCTGGTGCCGCCGTTTGCCGCGATGCTGCTGTCGATGCTGTTCAGCATCGCGATGGCCGCGGTCATGCTGGCGGCCGGTGTTGCCGCCCTGCGCACGGGTTTCCTGCCGGCGCGCCTGCTGCTGCTGGCGATGGGCGTGCACATTGTCAGCATCAGCCTGCTGTCGTTCAGCGCGCTGGCGGAAATTCCCCGGCTGTTCGAATTCGCGGACAACCTGCACCGGGCCGGATTCATTTTCCTGCTGGTATGCCTGACGATCGCGCTGGGTCACCGGATCCGTGCGCGCGACGAGGACCGCCGCCGGGCCGAGGAGTCGGTGCTGAAAGCCGATGCCGAGAACCGGGCGCGCAACGAATTCCTGTCGCGCATGAGCCATGAACTGCGGACCCCGATGACCGGCGTGCTGGGCATGGCCGAACTGCTCGATCACACCGATCTCGACGGCCGTCAGCGCCGTTATCTGGCCACCCTGCGCTACTCGGGCGAGTTGTTGCTCAACCTGATCAACGACGTGCTGGACCACGCCCGCATCGAGAGCGGACGCCTGCAGGTGCGCAGCGAAGCCTTCGACCTGCTGCGGCTGGTCGACGATTGCCGGATGCTGTTCGAGCAGCGGCCGCGTGACGACGGCGCGGTGCTGCGCACGGACATCGGCAATGGCGCCTCGCGTATCGTGGTCGGTGACGGCCCGCGCATCCGCCAGGTACTGGTGGGGGTGCTGATGCGGGCCTTCCGCTATGCCGCCGGGACGGCGGTCGACCTGCGCGTGCATGCGCTCGACACACCGGGCTGGCTGCGGCTGGAGGTCGCCTGCGCCGGCAGTGCGGCGGCGGACGGCCCCGGTGGCGGCGAGGCCCTGGCTACGGCACGCCGGCTGTGCGAAATGATGGGCGGCAGCCTGACCGTGCAGGCTGCACCGGGGGCAGGTACCCTCTACCGGGTCGACCTGCCGCTGTCCGCGGCAGCCTGAAACGCAGCACTCCGGAACACGCAGCATGACCCGGCACGTGGTTCCCGCCTCCATCCTGCAGAACCTGATCGAGCTGGCGCTGCGCAGCCGCCTCAATCTCGAGGAGCTGTTCAGCGAGGCGCAGATCGACCCCGATCTGGTCGGTCGGCCGGATGCGCTGGTCGGTGTCGATGCCATCGACAGGTTGTTCAGCCTCGCGTTTGCGCGGGTCGAGGATCCCTGGTTCGGCCTGCATGCCGGACTGATGAACCAGTACACCTCGCTCGACCTGCTGGGCCGGCTGATGGCGACCAGCAGCACGTTGCGCGATGCAGTGAACGAACTGCTGCGCTTCAAGAACCTGCTGGCGCCGTTCCTGCAGTTCGAATTCCGGATCGAGGGTGCCGTGGCGACGCTGGCCAGCCGGCCGGACGGATCGGTGGCTTTCGCCGAAACGCGGCATCACAACGATCTGCTGGTGGCCACCATCGTCAATATCGGCAGTTCGCTGGTCGGCGACCTGCGGGTCCGGGCCATTTCCTTCCGCCACCCGGAGCCGGCCGACACCGGTGAATACCGGCGCGCCTTCGGCGATGTCGCGCTGCGCTTCGGCGCGCCCTGGAACGAGGTGCAGTTCGATGCCGAGGCGCTCGACCGCCGGCTCAGCACGTCCTATCCGCGCTATCACCAGCGGGTGGAACAGCTGGCGGAGCAGCAGCTGTCCCGCCTGGCGCGCGGCCACAGCGTGAGCGAACAGGTGATGACCTTGATCGGCCAGCGTCTCGGCGAGCAGCCGGTGGGCATCGACGACATCGCCAGCCTGTTCAACATGACGGCGCGGACGCTGCAGCGACGCCTGCGCGATGAGGACGCCACTTTCGGCGACCTGCGCGACCGGGTCCGGCACGACATGGCCCGTCGCCTGCTCGGCCAGCCGGAGATCGACATGGACACGCTGGCCCAGCGCCTCGGCTTTTCCGACACCGCGAATTTCTACCACGCGTTCCGTCGCTGGGAAGGCCGGACGCCGGGCGCATACCGGCGGGAGCTGGCCGGCGACGCCGGCTGACCTCCCGGTCCGCGCCGCGCGGTCCGTGTGGCAGGGCGCGGAAGGGCCCCCTATACTCCCGGTCAGCCTTTTTTCGCATGAACCGCCACCGGCGGCACTGGCAGGATCGCCCCGACGATGAATATCCCCGGCTACAAGATCGTCCGTGAGCTCGGGCGCGGCGGCATGGCCACCGTGTACCTCGCCGAACAGGAAAAATTCGAGCGCCAGGTCGCCCTCAAGGTGATGTCGCCGTCGCTCAATACCGATCCGAGTTTCAAGGAACGCTTCATTCGCGAGGCGAAACTCGTCGCCAAGCTGTCGCATCCCAATATTGTGGCCGTGTACGACGTCGGCGAGCATGCCGGCCAGGTCTACATGGCGATGGAGTACCACACCGGCGGCGACCTCAAGGCGCGCATCCGCGAAGGAATGACGCCGCTGAATGCAGTGAGCGTGACCGCAGGCATTGCGCGCGCGCTGGAATTCGCGCACAGCAAGGGCGTGATCCACCGCGACATCAAGCCCGACAATATCCTGTTCCGCAACGACGGCAGCGCGGTGCTCACCGATTTCGGCATTGCCAAGCAGGGTGATGCGCAGACCCAGTTCACCCAGATGGGCATGGTCGCCGGTACGCCGAAGTACATGAGCCCGGAACAGGCCCGCGGCCTGCCGCTGGACGCCGAGAGCGATCTCTACAGTCTGGGCGTCGTGCTCTACGAAATGCTCACCGGCGACGTGCCGTTCAAGGCCGAGGACTCGATCGCACTGGCGATCAAGCACATGAAGGATCCGCCGCCGCGGCTGCCCGTGGCGCTGAAGAAATTCCAGCCGTTCCTCGACCGGGCTCTCGCGAAGGAGCCGGCTGCCCGCTTCCACCGCGGCGGCGAGATGGCGGCCGCGCTGGAACAGATCCTGGCCAGCGGAACGGTGCGCAATATCAAGGCGCCGCCGGCGACGCCGCAGGGCGCCACGCAGGTGCGGGCCGCGGTCACTGCGCCGGTGACGGCGGCCTCCGCGTCCGGCGGTGGCCGTGGCGGCCTGATCGCTGCACTGGTCGTGCTGCTGCTGGCCGGCGGCGGTGGCGGTGCCTGGTATTTCACGATGGGGCCTGGCAAACCGGTACCGCCGGAGCCGGTGGTCGAGGCACCGCCGCCGCCGCCCGAGCCGGAGCCGGTGGTGATCGAGCCGGTGCAGATCGAAGTCGTGGTGGCGGAGCCGGAGCCGGAACCCGTGGCGCCGCCGCCTCCGAAACCGAAGCCGGGCATCGATGTGGCCGGGCTGATCGCCAAGGGCAATACCGCGCTCGCCGAAGACCGTCTGGATACCCCGGCCGGTGACAACGCCTGGGACTATTACCGTCTGGCGTTGACCGTCGATGCGCAGAACAAGAAGGCAATGGACGGTCTCAAGCGGATCGCCGACCGTTTCATCCAGCTGATCGATGCATCGCTGGCCGGCGACAACGTCGCGCAGGCCAAGCAATACCTGAGGTCCGCCGAGCGGGTTGCTCCCGACTATCCGCCGGTGGCCGATGCGGCGACGCGGATCCTCAACTACGAAGCGAATGCCGCGGCCGCAGCGGCACCGAAGCCGGCGCCGGTCGAAGAGCCGCCGTCGGATCTCGTCCAGGGTTCCGACCCGAATGCGGTACGCAACCGCCTGCGTGCCAGCGGGCTGGCCAGCCGCGGCACCACGCTGTTCAAGCAGGGCGATTTCGCCGGTGCCCGTTCGTTGTTCGAACAGGCGCTGGCCCTCGACGCCGGCAACAAGGTGGCGCAGGAAGGCATCAACCAGATCAAGGCCAAGGGCCTTTAAGGCGGGCGGCGTACGGGCTGCAGTGGTTGATGCCCGGCATCACCTGAAATGAAAAACGGCGCCTCAAGGCGCCGTTTTTCGTGGTGCGACGGATCGGTCAACGGGCGTAGCCGGCCGCTGCCGCCTGCTTTTTCAGTTCTGCATTGTAGGCCTCGGCATCCTGCCCCTTCCGTTTTGCGACGGCGACCGACATACCGTAGAACTGGGCGGCTTCCACGGGGCTGTTGTTGGCGGCGGATTTCTTGCCGGCATCGGCATAGCGCTTCTCGAGGTCGCCGAGACGGCCGGCCAGCCGTTTGCCGATTTCCTGCGAGGCTTCGTTCGCCAGCTTGTTCAGGATCTCGATGTCGGTCGGCAGCGAAGGCGATTTCGAGGGGATGCGGAACGATCCGAGTTCCACGCCTTCGTTGCCTTCGTCCGCCAGCTCTTTCTTCAGGGTGAGCGAATCAGTGTGGACGACCTTGCCGCTGGCCGATTCGATGATGCGGAAGGCCACCGAGAAGTAACCGACCTTGCGCAGCTGGGTGACGTTGTAGGAGATGTCTTCCTTGCGGTCGACCGGTATCTGGGGGGCCGGCTGCGGCGTGTTGCGGCGCTCGCGCTCGGAAAGTTTCAGCCATTCGTCATAGCGTGGATTGCGCGTCATGGCGCCTTCCTCGGTGACGGCCCGGGTAGTCTTGCGGGTAGTCGTCTGGCTGGTTTCGACCCGCGCCTCGTCGATGCTGCCGCTGATCGTGTAGTCGATGCCGCTGGTGCGTGCCGGATCCCAGGCGATGATCCGCACGTCGTTGGGGATGGCGGCAAACAGCGATTCGGTGATCCGGGTGGCAATGGCGCCGGAATAGTCCGCGCTGCCGGCGGCGGCGCTGAACGGCGCCACGGTGGCGCTGCGGATGGCGATCTTGCCGACTTCGTCGTAGGCCGTGCGCAGGTCGCGGGCAAGATTGGCGCGCGCCGGATCGAATTCGTGGGTGATCTGCAGGTAGCCGAGCGCCAGTCCCCACAGGCCCTCGGCCTTCGCCCGGTCGTGGCCGCGGTAGATGCGGTCGACGAACGGTTTCTCTTCCGGCACCGGGCTGGTGCTGCCGTCCAGCTTGATGTGTACGTCTCGTGCCTGGGCAAACCACCGGTAGGCGTCGGACATCCGGCCTTCGATCACCGCGTTGTTGGCCAGCGCGACGAAGAACTCGGCCATCTGGTTGGCGGTGGGCGTGATGCGCGTCTTCACGTCGGGAAAGTAGGCCGACTGCGACAGGGTATCGAAATAGCGGTAGGCCTCGTCAGGGCGGTCGTCGGCCAGTGCTTCGTTGAACTTGCGTTCGGCGAGGCGGGTGGTGAGTTCGGCGCGCAGCGGTTCGGTCTGGTCGTCCTTGGGCAGCGCGTCGAGCAGTTGCAGCGCCTTTTCGAAATCGTCGGTGGCCCGGGCCTGTTCGAACTCGCCGCGCAGCGTGCGGTTCATGGTGTCGCGCTGGGTGCTGAACTTGCTGTCGCCGGTGACCAGCGCCAGCTGGGTCAGCGCATCGGCCTTTTTGCGGAAAGCCGTAGGCGGCAGGTTCTCGATGTAGGTGTTGATGTCGCGGATGGCCTTTTCGGCGAGATCGCGGTTTTTCTGGATTTCCCGCATCAGCTGGTCGTGGCGCGCCGGCTGCCAGTTGCGCATGGCCTCGGCTTCGCCGGCGACTTCGGTCAGTACTGCCAGCGGGACGATGCCGTTGTGCAGGCGGGCACCGTCCATGCGCTTGCGCAGGTCCTCGTCGAGGCGGTTGGTCAGCGTGCGGCCGATGGCGTCCAGCTGTGCGAACTGCGCCGCGAACTTCTTCTGGCTGCGGTCCTTGCCGGCCATCCCGGCCTTCACCTGGTTATAGAGGGCCGGCAGGTTGCCGGTGCTGTCGGCGGCGGCAATGTCGGCGCTGGTGACCAGCGGTTTGGGTGCTGCGCAGGCGACGAGGGCGGCGGATACGAGGGCGATGGCGACAAGACGGTACATGGGCATACGCGGGTCCGTTGTTGCGGGCTCGATCAGGTCGACGGAGTGTACAAGGTTCGATGTGGATCCGATGCCGGTCAAGGCGCGGCCGCGGCCGGCTGGCGGCTCCAGCGGGCGGCCAGCAGGGCGGCGGTGAAGCCGGTGGCGACCAGCCCGACTTCGAGCAGCCCCAGCCAGCGGCGCGGCGGCAGGTCGAGCGCGGCGAGCACGGCGGTGAGGAAATACACACAGAGCAGGAAGCAGAGCCAGATGGCGGCACGGGCCCGGCCGCGCAGCAGACCGGGCACCACCAGTGCCAGCGGCGCGCACTTCAGGGCAATCCAGAGCAGCCCCGCGTACAGCGGTGCATCGGCCGGCGCACTGCGCAGGTTCACCAGGGCGACCAGCAGGATCTCGGCCAGCGTGACGGCCAGCGCGATGCGGAAAGCGAGTGCGGCGCGCGGCGGGAGGCCGGGTGACGGGAGTGCGGTGTCGGTCATGGGGCAAGTTTTCCGGCCAGTTGCGCCAGCCGCCGTCCGGCCAGCAGGCAGAGTTTTTCTTCGTCGGGGGTGAATGGCAGGTCGCCGGCCGGGCCCGCGTGATGGCTGGGGCCGTAGGGCGTGCCGCCGGCCCGGGTGGTCATCAGTTCTGCCGCCGTATAGGGCAGGCCGACGATCAGCATGCCGTGGTGCAGCAGCGGCAACTGCATGCTCAGCAGCGTTGCTTCCTGGCCGCCGTGCAGGCTGGCTGTCGAGGTGAAGGCCAGTGCCGGCTTGCCGGCCAGGGCGCCCTGTTGCCAGAGGTCACCGGTCTGGTCGAGGAAATGCTTGAGGGGTGCGGCCATGTTGCCGAACCGGGTCGGGCTGCCCAGGGCCAGTGCCGCGCAGTGGCGCAGGTCGTCGGCGGTGGCATAGAGCGCGCCTTCGTCGGGAATGGCGGAAACCGGCGCGGCAACGGCAGTCGTGACCGGCGGCACGGTGCGGATCCGGGCCTCCAGTCCGCCGGCCTCGACGCCGCGGGCGATGCGCAGGGCCATCTCCCGGGTGGCGCCGTGCCGGGAGTAATAGAGGACGAGCACATAGGGCGGCATAATGCGGCACTCGCGTGGTTTTCGACCGACAGGATTCTAGCGGATGACGAAGATGTCCCGGCCCGGCGGTTTGCTGCACGGGTGGTGGCGGCAGGGCAGACGCTTCCTGGCGACGCTGGCGCGCGAATATCGCGATACCGGTTGCAAGGACAGCGCCGCCTCGCTGACCTATACCACGCTGTTCGCCGTGGTGCCGATGATGACGGTGGCGTTCGCCATCCTGAAACTCACGCCGCAGCTGCAGGGCATCGGCGACCGCATCGAAGGCCTGATCTTCGAGAATTTCGTGCCCGCCACCGGCGAGCAGATCAAGCACTACCTGTCCGGATTTTCCGCCCAGGCGACGCGCCTGACCGGCATCGGCGTGCTGTTCCTGCTCGCGACATCGCTGCTGATGCTGGTCACCGTCGACCGTACCTTCAACCGCATCTGGCGCGTGCACCGGCCGCGCCGCCTGCTGCCGAGCCTGCTGGTGTACTGGGCGCTGCTGACGCTGGGACCGTTGCTGCTGGGCAGCGGTTTCGCGCTCAGTTCGTGGCTGGCGGCCTATGCCGGACGCTCGGAGCTCGGCGCCGGCATCGGCCAGCTGGCGGTCTGGTCGCCGGTGCTGTCGCTGCTGCCGTTCCTGCTCGGGGCGGTGTTCCTGTCGCTGGTCTACATCGCGGTTCCCAATTGCGATGTGCCGCTGCGCGAAGGCGTGACCGGCGGCGTGGTCGCCTCGCTGCTGATGGAAGGCGCGCGGCATGCCTTCACCTTCGTGGTGTCGGGATTTTCCGCCTACGAACTGGTGTACGGCGCCTTTGCGGTGGTGCCGCTGTTTCTGGTCTGGGTCTACATCTCCTGGGTGATCACGCTGTTCGGCGTGGTGCTGGTGTACGTGTTGGCCAATCGCGACGATGCCGACGTGCCGCCGGCCACCACGTTCCCGGCCCTGCTGAAGGTGCTGGCGCTGTTCCGCGAACGGCAGCGGCAGGGGCTGGCGGTTCCCGACGGCGAGGCGCGGCATGCGGCACGCCGTGCCGGCATCGACAACTGGCACGAGTACCGCGAGCGACTGCTGGCGCGCCGGATCCTTGATCGCGACGAGCGCGGCGGGTTGTTGCTGGTGCGCGACCTGCACCACCTGCGGCTGGCGGACGTGGCGCGCGTGCTGAGCTGGGAAGCGGTGAGTCGTGCGGCACCGGGGCGCAGCGAGCCCGATGCCTTCGCGCAGGACATGGCCGACCGTCTGCGTGCGGCCATGACGGATTTCGACCTGCGCCTCGACGAATCGGTGGCGGCGGCGCTCGATCGCGGCGCGTTGCCGGCGGAGAAGACGCCGTGATCGTTGCCCGGCGGGTGTGGGTCGGCGGTCGTGTGCAGGGCGTGGGTTTCCGTGCGGCGACGCAGCGGGAGGCGCTGCGCCTCGGCGTGTCCGGCCATGCCC
Organism: Pseudomonadota bacterium; assembly: GCA_049323295.1. Classification (GTDB taxonomy): domain Bacteria; phylum Pseudomonadota; class Gammaproteobacteria; order Pseudomonadales; family JADFDG01; genus JADFDG01. The sequence goes on along the minus strand of JBMOON010000041.1, from coordinate 62,979 downwards.
GCAACCTCCCGGACGGACGGGTAGAGGTGCTGGCCGTGGGCGAAGAGGCCGCCGTGGCGGCACTGGTCGCCTGGCTGCAGCGCGGGCCGCCGTCGGCGCGCGTGGATCGCGTGGATGTGCAGGACGTGCCGGCGCCGTCGTCCGCGCAGGGCTTTGTCACCGGCTGAACATTTTGTACGGAGAGTGCGATGAACGTGCGTGAAACCGTGGTGACCGTCGGCGCGCTGCGCTTCCCGATGCGCGAGGCCGGTCCGGCCGACGGCGTGCCGGTGATCCTGCTGCACGGTTTTCCGGACTGTTTCTACAGTTACGACGCACAGCTGGCGGCACTGGCGGCGGCAGGCTACCGCGCCATCGCGCCGGCACTGCGCGGCTATTCGCCGGGCGCGATCCCGGCAGACCGCGACTACCACCTGACGACGCTGGCCGGCGATCTGTGCGCGCTGCTCGACGCGCTGGAAATTCCGCGTGCGCATCTCGTGGGGCACGACTGGGGCGCGGCGATCGGCTGGCTGGCGGTGGCGGAGCAGCCGCAGCGGTTCCTGTCGTTCAGCAGCCTGGCGATTCCGCCGCTGGGCGGTCTGCTGCGGGCGGCGCGCCGTTATCCGGGGCAGCTGCGCAACAGCTGGTACATGTTTTTCTTCCAGTGGCGGGGTATCGCCGATCTGGTGCTGGCGCGCAACGATTTTGCTTTCGTGGACAAGCTGTGGCGCGACTGGTCGCCGGGCTGGCAGTGGCCGGCGGAGAACATGGCGCGGGTGAAGGAAACGTTCCGGCAGCCGGGCGTGGCGCAGGCGGCCCTGGGGTATTACCGGGCGCTGTTCGGCGTGCTGGCGGCACCGAACCGGCGAGCGCAGATGCTGATCCGGCAGCCGGTGCAGGTGCCGGTGCTGGTGCTGCAGGGCCGCAACGACGGCTGCATGGACGCGCGCCTGCCGGCAGCCTCGGTGAATCCGAAGCAGTTCACGGCGGGGGTACGGCTGGTGACGGTGGAAAATGCCGGCCATTTCCTGCACCAGGAGCAGCCGGCCGAAGTGAACCGCCTGCTGCTCGACTTCCTGGCCGGGCACGCGACCGCCCCGGCGCTGCGGTAGAATTCGCCGCCTTTCTTTCCCGATCGCCCGATCCCTGCCGTTTTCCGAGGCCCCGCATGACCGTCATCAAGCAGGACGACCTGATCCAGTCGGTCGCCGACGCCCTGCAGTACATCTCGTATTACCACCCGGTGGATTTCATCCAGGCGGTGAATGCGGCCTACGAAAAGGAAGAGAGCCAGGCGGCGAAGGACGCGATGGCGCAGATCCTGATCAACTCGCGCATGTGCGCCGAAGGCCACCGCCCGATCTGCCAGGACACCGGCATCGTCACCGTCTTCATCAAGGTCGGCATGAACGTGCGCTGGGACGGCGCCACCATGAGCGTCGACGACATGATCAATGAAGGCGTGCGCCGCGCCTATCTGCTGCCGGACAACGTGCTGCGCGCATCCATCCTCAACGATCCGGCCGGCAAGCGCGCCAATACGAAAGACAACACGCCGGCGGTCATCCACTACAGCATCGTGCCGGGCGACACCGTCGACGTGCAGGTGGCAGCCAAAGGCGGCGGTTCGGAAAACAAATCGAAAATGGCGATGCTCAACCCGAGCGACTCCATCGTCGACTGGGTGCTGAAAACCGTACCGACCATGGGTGCCGGCTGGTGTCCGCCGGGCATGCTCGGCATCGGCATCGGCGGCACCGCGGAGAAGGCGATGCTGCTGGCGAAGGAATCGCTGATGGATCCGGTCGACATCCAGGAGCTGATCGCCCGCGGCGCGAAGAATCGCGTCGAGGAACTGCGCATCGAGCTGTACGAGAAAGTAAATGCGCTGGGCATCGGCGCCCAGGGCCTCGGCGGCCTTACCACCGTCGTCGACGTGAAGATCAGGGACTACCCGACGCACGCCGCGTCGCTGCCGGTCGCCATCATTCCCAACTGCGCGGCCACGCGGCACGTGCATTTCGAACTCGACGGCTCCGGCCCGGCGGAACTGGAAGTGCCGAAACTGGAGGACTGGCCGCAGGTGACGTGGAACGCGTCGAAGGCGCGCCGCGTCAATCTGGACACGGTGACGAAGGAAGAAATCGCCACCTGGAAAACCGGTGAGACGCTGCTGCTCTCCGGCAAGATGCTCACCGGCCGCGATGCCGCCCACAAGAAGATGACCGACATGATCGCCAGGGGCGAAACGCTGCCGGTCGATCTGAAAGGCCGTTTCATCTACTACGTCGGCCCGGTCGATCCGGTGCGCGACGAAGTCGTCGGCCCGGCCGGCCCCACCACGGCGACGCGCATGGACAAGTTCACGCGCACGATGCTGGAGAAAACCGGCCTGATCGGCATGATCGGCAAGTCCGAGCGCGGCCCGACCGCGATTTCCGCGATCAAGGACAACAAGGCGGTCTATCTGATGGCGGTCGGCGGCGCGGCGTACCTGGTGTCGAAAGCCATTCGCAAATCGAAAGTGGTCGGCTTCCCGGAGCTCGGCATGGAAGCGATCTACGAATTCGAGGTGCAGGACATGCCGGTGTCGGTGGCGGTGGACGTCAACGGCGAGTCGGTGCACGACATCGCGCCGAAGATCTGGCAGGCGAAGATCGGCAAGATTCCCGTCACTTGAAGACTCCGCCGCGGCTCGATCCCCTGGTCGAGGACGGCCTCATCGACGAGGTTGTCCGGCAGCTGAAAAGCGGCAAGGAGGCGACTGTCTACCTCGTGCGCCGCGGGGACATGCTGCTGTGTGCCAAGGTCTACAAGGACGTCGCGCGACGCAGTTTCCGCCAGGCCGTGCAGTACCGCGAGGGGCGCAAGGTCCGCAATTCGCGTCTCGCCCGCGCCATGGAGAAAGGCTCGAAGTTCGGGCGCGGCGAGCAACAGGCGCATTGGCAGAATCACGAGGTCAACGCCCTGTACCGCCTTGCCGATGCCGGCGTGCGGGTGCCGCGGCCTTACGGCTGTTTCGACAACGTGCTCCTGATGGAAATGATCGCGGATGGCGAGGGCGGCGTCGCCGACCGCCTGGCCGACTTCGATTTCACGCCGGCGGAGGCGCTGGATTTCCACGCCCGTCTGCTGCGCGAAGTGGTACGCATGCTGTGTGCCGGACTCGTGCACGGCGACCTCTCCGAGTTCAACATTCTGGTCGATCCCGACGGCCCGGTGATCATCGACCTGCCGCAGGCGGTCGATGCCGCTGCCAACAATCATGCGCAGGCTATGCTTGCACGCGACGTGGAAAATCTCGCCCACTTCTTCGGGCAGTACGCCCCGGAACTTCTGGAGGCGAAATTTGCCGACGAGATCTGGGATCTTTACGAGCGCGGCGAACTGACGCCGGATACGAAACTCACCGGTGAGTTCGTCCGCGCGGAGGCCCCGGCGGATGTCGACGACCTGCTGCGCCAGATCCAGGACGTGATTGCCGAGGAAGAGGCGCGCAAGGCGCGACTCGCGGCGGGGGATGAGGAAGCATGAGCGATACCGGGTTTTCCGCACTGGGCCTTGAGCCCGACGTTATCGCCAATCTCGGGAGTCTCGGTTATCGCGTGATGACGCCGGTGCAGGCGGCGAGTCTGCCGCATGTGCTGGCCGGCCGCGACGTGATTGCGCAGGCGAAGACCGGCAGCGGCAAGACCGCCGCCTTCGGCATCGGCTTGCTGCGCAAACTGAACCCGCGTTTTTTCGGTGTTCAGGCGCTGGTGCTGTGTCCGACGCGCGAGCTGGCCGACCAGGTGGCGAAAGAGCTGCGTCGCCTCGCGCGCCATGCCGACAATATCAAGATACTGACCTTGTGCGGCGGCATGCCGATGGGTCCGCAACTCGGTTCGCTGGAGCACGGCGCGCATGTCGTGGTCGGCACGCCCGGTCGTGTGCTCAAGCATCTGGCCAAGGGCTCGCTGGTGCTCGACGGGCTGAGCACGCTGGTGCTGGACGAAGCGGATCGCATGCTCGACATGGGCTTCCGCGACGATATCGTCGAAGTCGTTGCGTACGCGCCGCCGCGGCGTCAGACACTGTTGTTCTCCGCCACCTGGCCGGCGGAAATCCGCGAGCTCAGCCGCGATTTCCAGCGCGAGCCGGTAGAGGTCACGGTCGACAGCGGGCAGGCGCCGACGCAGATCGAGCAGTATTTCTTCGAGGTCGCCGATCGTGACCGGCTGCGCGCTGCGGTCGACCTGCTGCGCGCGTACGTGCCGGCTTCCGCCGTGCTGTTCTGCAACACGAAACAGCGCTGCGTGGACCTGCTGCCCTTGTTGCGCGAGGCCGGCTTCGTGGCGCAGGCGCTGCACGGCGACCTCGAACAACGCGAGCGCGACCTCGCGCTGGTGCAGTTTTCCAATGGCAGTTGCCCGTTGCTGGTGGCCACCGATGTTGCCGCGCGCGGTCTCGACATCAAGGAGCTGGCGGCGGTGATCAGCGTCGATCTCGCGTTCGATCCCGAGATCCACATCCATCGCATCGGCCGCACCGGCCGCGCAGGGCAGGGCGGCCTCGCGCTCAGCCTGTGCTCGCCCGGCGAGGCGCCGCGCGCACTGGCCATCGGGCAATACACGGGCAAGCCGTTGTCTTGGCGCGACGTGCCGCCGCCTTCGGCTGCGCGGCCGTCGGCGCCGGCTTTCGTCACGCTGAACATCGCCGGCGGACGCAAGGACAAGTTGCGGCCCGGCGATATCCTCGGTGCGCTCACCGGCGAGGGCGGTCTTGCCGGCGCGAAGATAGGCAAGATCGACATCTTCGACATGCAGGCCTACGTGGCCGTCGACCGCGGCGTCGCCGATCAGGCCTTGCGTGCGCTGGCCAACGGCCGCATCAAGGGGCGTTCGTTCAAGGTGCGGCGCATCGGCTGAGGCGGCGTCAGCCTTTCCGGTATTTTGCCGGATCGGTGGTGTACTCCGCGTGGCCGTAGTCGACGAGCAGCTGATTGATCTCGTTGACCAGCCACCAGTCGGCGACCTGGTTGACCACCGGAATGCGCTGGGCGATGCGGTGGGCGGCCATGCGCGGTACCACGTACAGGTTGCCGGCGGCGAACAGCCCGTAGTCGAGCAGCGAGGGCAGGGCGCCCATCCGGGCTGCCTTGTCGCGCGGTACCTGGAAGGTGTGGCGGAAGAAAACCTTGGAGAAGCTTTTCTCCACGGTGTTGAAGAGCCGGCTGCGCAGCCGGTCGTCCGGCGGCAGGTAGGCGGCCATGGTGGCGCGCACCAGGGCACCGTTGGTTTCGTCGTCGTAACCGTCGCGCAGCGTCGCGGCGTAGGTCAGCATGGCGTCGAAAATGCCGCGCGGCGTGTCCGGCAGCAGGTCTTCCGGCAGCCCGAGCAGATAGCACTGGTAGCGGCAGAACTCGACGATGCCCTGCTCGCGCCGCGTGAAGCGGTCACGTCCGGCACGCACCACCTTGAAGGCGGTGATGAAGGACGGCATGGTGCCGGCCGGCATCTGGTCCACCTGCGGGATGGGAATGCCGTAGACGTTCACGTCCCATTTCGGCGAGTGCTTCAGCACGTTGAAGCGGACCATGGAGTGCATCAGCCGCACCATGGCCGCCGCGCGGAAACCGCTGCCGTAGCGGGTCAGGGCGCCTGGCAACACGGCAGTGGTGAAGAAACTCGCGGTTTCCTTCACGCGCTGCACCGAATTTTCTTCCGACAGCGCGCCGGTGAGTGCCATCGGCAGACCGGAATACTTGTTGAGGAATGTGGCAATGAAGGCGCCGCGGATGGCAAACGGCGTGATGGTGGTCATTGCCACGCGGCCGGCGCGCGCGCCTTCTTCCACCAGTTCGCGATCGAGCCAGTCCGGGGTGCGCTCCATCGCAGCGATGAAGGCGACCAGTTCCGCCGGCGCATCCGGTACGGCATCGATGCCCTTTTCGCAGGCGGTGGTCAGCATCCGGATCAGCGGGCGGAAGCCGTACTTCGGCATCAGCGCGGCGTAGGCGTCGGCCACGTTGTCGCCGAGCATGGTGTAGGCCAGCGCGCGCTCGGTCTTCGCCGTGTCGGCCAGGATCCGGCCGCGGTATTTCCGGTCGAACCGGGCCGGCAGCATGCTCTTCACCCGCGGATCGGTGGTGAAGCGCTCGGGAACGATGTCGAAGTCGACATTGCCGTAGAGCGACGGAATCAGGGTTTTCTGGGCCCGGACCCGGGCCTTCAGGTCGGCAAGGGATTCGGTCATGGCGGGACTCGTGCTGGGGGCGTCTCCCGATCCTACCTCCTGCCCGCGGTGTCCGGCGGGGGCGCAGGCTGCCAGCCGGGGGGCATTTGCCGGCAACTGACGATCCGTCCTGCGCAGCCGGGCCGCCCGCAGGGAGCGGGACGTCATTTGCATGAATGCCGCCGCGACCGTGTCGGCACGGCCTATTGCCTGAGCGCCGGATGAATTCCGTCAGCGCGGCCCATGTGCGGTTTTCCGTGCTCCTGTATTCGTTGTGCACGCGTCACGACGACGTCGCCACCACGAGAGGATCAGTATGGGCTCTTCTGAAATTTCGCCGACCGCCACCGCCGGCAATGCCGCGTACGAAGCGCCGGAGGACTACGGATTCTTCGGTCCCGACTCGGTCACCTGGCGCGTGTGGAGCTATCCCACTTCGCTGACCATCGGATTCCAGCGTGCGGTGGTGGTCGAGGAGCTCGACCCGTTCCTGATCGCGCCGGTCTACCTCTCGCAGAAGATCGTCAACCGGGCCCGCGTCCGCTACGACAACACGCTGCGCTACTTCGCGATCGTCGCCTTCGGCGATTCGCGCTCGGTGGTGAAGGCAGCCGATGCGCTGGTGCGCATTCATGCGCGCGCAGTCGGCGTCGAGCCGGTCACCGGCCTGCATTTCGATGCCAACAATCCGGATTCGCAGCTGTGGATCCACCTCACCGCCTGGCATTCGATCCTGTATGCCTATGAGGTCTACGGGCCGGGCAAGCTCTCGGAGGCAGACGAGAACCGCTACTGGGAGGAGTGCGCCGTCGCCGCGCAGTTCCAGACCTGCGATCCGGCGAAAGTGCCGCGCACGCGCGAAGGCGTGCGGCAGTATTTCGCGCGGATGCGGCCCCGGCTGGCGGCCTCGGAGGCGGCGCAGCAGATCATGGATCACCTGCTGAATGCGGAAGTGATGTTCCCGCCGGTGCCGGCGCTGCTGCGCCCGGGCGCGTGGCTGGTGAACAAGGCACTGCGGGCCATGACGCTGGCCACCATGCCCGAGTGGCAGCGCGGGCTGGCCGGACTGCGGCAGGGCCGGCTGACGGTCTGGCTGGCGCGCCGGCTCGGCCGGATCATGTTCCGCAGCTTTGCCGTCCTGACGCCCCGCCGCCTGCAGCTCGAACTGCTGGGGTTCATTTCGCCGGCGACCAGACCGGTGGTGCGTCACGTGCTGCTCGGCGAACCGGCCCGCACGGCGGAAGTGCTGACGCCGGAGCAGGCGTTCGCCAGGTACCGGACGCCGGCGCCGGTCGAGCAGTACGGCAAGCTCCGGATGTCGCCGGAAAAGGCCGCGCAGGTGGTGTACGCACCGTCATCGCCGCTGCCGGTCTGAGCAGCGCGGAAAACGAAAAAGGGCGCTCGCGGGCGCCCTTATTTCGTTTCCGGGCCAGGGGCCCGGTTTGAGATGGCTCCGCCTGCTGGGCTCGAACCAGCGACCCACGGATTAACAGTCCGTTGCTCTACCGACTGAGCTAAGGCGGAATGGAACGGGTTGGCCGGTGGCCGCTCGGTGGGCGGGCCGGGCTTCCGGATCCGGCGGTGCCGGGGGAAGCGGGAGGGCGCGTATGTTAGGGGCGCCCCGGAGGCCGGTCAACCGGACCGGGGCGCCGTTTCAGCCGGCGGTTACTTTTCCAGCGCCCGGCGGATGCGTGCCATGGCGTCCTGCAGGTTCTTCATGCTGGTGGCAATCGAGATGCGGGCGTAGCCCTCGGAGCCGAAGGCCGAACCCGGCACCAGCGCGACGCCGACTTCGTTGAGCAGGTACTCGCAGAGTTCGATGTCGTTGTTGATGCCGGGCTTCTTGCCGATCACGCCCGTGAAGTTGGCGAAAGCGTAGAAAGCGCCGTCGGCCGGTACGCAGCTCACGCCCGGCATGCGGTTCAGTTCGGCGATCACGAAGTCGTGCCTTTCCCTGAAGGCCTTCACCATCGGCTTGAGGCAGTCCTGGTCGCCGTTGAGCGCCGCTTCCGCCGCGACCTGCGAGATCGAGGTCGGGTTGGAGGTGCTCTGGCTCTGCACCTTGTTCATCGCCTTGATCAGCTTCGCCGGGCCGGCCGCGTAGCCGATGCGCCAGCCGGTCATGGCATAGGCCTTGGATACGCCGTTGAGCACGATGGCGCGCTCGTACAGGTCCGGGCAGGCAGTGAGGATGTTGCAGAACGGTTCGTTCGCCCACCAGATCTTCTCGTACATGTCGTCGGTGGCGACCAGCACGTGCGGGTGCCGGCGCAGCACCGCGCCGAGGGCTTCCAGGTCCTTGCGGGTGTAGGCGACGCCGGTCGGGTTGGACGGGCTGCACAGCACGAACAGCCGGGTTTTCGGCGTGATCGCCTTTTCCAGCTGCTCCGGGGTGATCTTGAAGCGGGTCGCGTCGGTGGTCTGCACGACCACCGGGGTGGCGTCGGCGATGATCACCATGTCCGGGTAGCTCACCCAGTACGGAGCCGGAATGATGACCTCGTCGCCCTTGTCGAGCAGCGCCAGCGCCATGTTGAAGAAGCTCTGCTTGCCGCCGCAGGACACGAGGACCTGCTCCGGCTTGTAGGCCAGACCGTTGTCGCGTGCGAGCTTGTTGATGATCGCCTTCTTCAGCGACGGCGTGCCGTCCACCGCGGTGTACTTGGTGAACCCCTTGTTGATCGCCTCGATGGCGGCGGCCTTGATGTGGTCCGGCGTGTCGAAATCCGGCTCGCCCACGCCCAGGCCGATGATGTCCTTGCCGGCGGCCTTGAGTTCGGCGGCGCGGTTGGAGACGGCCAGGGTCGGCGACGGCTTGATGGCGTTGACGCGGTTCGAGAGGCGGATATCCACGGGGGACCTCAAGTGCGGAGAGACGCGCGTCTTGCATCCGGGGAGCCCGGACCGGGACGGCAGGCGGGGCGCCATTCTAATGATTGGCCCGGGCCGTTCAACGGCGATCCGGCCCCGCTGTGTAAAATCCCGCCTTTCGTCCCGCGGATGGTGCCCATGTTCCAGTTGAAGGCCGATTACGCGCCCGCCGGCGACCAGCCGGAGGCCATCCGCCGCCTGGTGGCCGGCATCGGCGAGGGTCTGGCCGCGCAGACCCTGCTCGGGGTCACCGGCTCGGGCAAGACCTATACCGTCGCCAACGTCATCCAGCAGGTGCAGCGGCCGACGCTGGTGCTGGCGCACAACAAGACGCTGGCGGCGCAGCTCTACGGCGAATTCCGGTCGTTCTTTCCGGACAACGCCGTCGAGTACTTCGTTTCCTACTACGACTACTACCAGCCGGAAGCCTACGTGCCGTCGTCCGACACCTTCATCGAGAAGGATTCGTCGGTGAACGAGCACATCGAGCAGATGCGGCTGTCGGCGACCAAGGCGCTGCTGGAGCGGCCGGACGTCATCATCGTCGCCACCGTGTCCGCCATCTACGGCCTCGGCGATCCGACGCAGTACCTGGCGATGGTGCTGCACCTGTCGCGCGGCCTGAAGATCGACCAGCGGGAGATCCTGCGCCGGCTGGCCGCCATGCAGTACGAGCGCAACGACATGGACTTCCACCGCGGAACCTACCGGGCGCGCGGCGAGATCATCGACGTGTTCCCGGCGGACTCCGACGACCATGCGGTGCGCATCGAGCTGTTCGACGACGTGGTGGAATCACTGAGCCTGTTCGATCCGCTGACCGGCGCCGTGCAGCGCAAGGTGCAGCGGGCGACGATCTTCCCGAAGAGCCACTACGTCACGCCGCGGGAAACCGTTCTCAAGGCGATCGACACCATCAAGGACGAGCTCAAGGAGCGGCTGGCGCAATTGCATGCCGCCGACAAGCTGGTCGAAGAGCAGCGGCTGGCACAGCGCACGCGCTTCGATCTGGAAATGCTGCAGGAGCTGGGCTACTGCAACGGCATCGAGAACTACTCGCGGCATTTTTCCGGCCAGCAGCCGGGCGAGCCGCCGCCGACCCTGTTCAGCTACCTGCCTGACAACGCGCTGTTGGTGATCGACGAGTCGCACGTGACCGTTCCGCAGATCGGCGCCATGTACAAGGGCGATCGCTCGCGCAAGGAGACGCTGGTCGAATACGGCTTCCGCTTGCCCAGCGCGCTGGACAACCGGCCGCTGAAATTCGAGGAATGGGAGGCCCGCGCACCACAGATGATCTTCGTGTCGGCAACCCCGGCCGACTACGAGGCGAAGCACGCCGGCCAGGTGGTGGAGCAGGTGGTGCGGCCGACCGGACTGGTCGATCCGGTGGTGGAAGTGCGTCCGGCCACGCACCAGGTAGACGATACGCTGTCCGAAATCCGCGCGCGCATCGCCGCCGGCGAACGGGTGCTGGTGACCACGCTGACCAAACGCATGGCGGAGGATCTCACCGAGTATCTCGCCGAGCACGGAATCCGCGTACGTTACCTGCATTCGGACATCGACACTGTGGAGCGGATGGAGATCATCCGCGACCTGCGGCTGGGTGAATTCGATGTGCTGGTCGGCATCAACCTGCTGCGGGAGGGTCTGGACATGCCGGAGGTGTCGCTGGTGGCGATCCTCGATGCCGACAAGGAGGGATTCCTGCGCTCCGAGCGCTCGTTGATCCAGACCATCGGCCGTGCCGCGCGGAACGTGAACGGCAAGGCGATCCTCTATGCCGACCGCATGACCGGCTCCATGCAGAGGGCCATCGGCGAGACGGAGCGGCGCCGGCAGAAGCAGCTGGCATTCAATGCCGAGCACGGCATCGTGCCGCAGACCATCCGCAAGGAGGTTGCCGACATCATGGAAGGCGCGTACGCGGCGGCACCGCAGGTGCGCGGGCGGGCGAAGGCCCGCAAGGTCGCCGAACGCGAGGCGGTTGCGTACACTGCCGAGCTGCACGATCCGGCCGCCGCCGCCCGTACGCTGGCGGCGCTGGAAGAGAAGATGTACGTGCATGCACGCAATCTCGAGTTCGAGGAGGCGGCACGACTGCGTGACGAAATCACCCGGCTGCGTGCCGCAGCCTTCATCCAGTGAGCGGAGTGCCCATGAAACCGGAGCAGGCAAAGATTGCGGTGATCGGCCTGGGCTACGTCGGGTTGCCGCTGTCGGTGGCGTTCGGAGAGAAATACCCGACCGTCGGTTTCGACATCAGTCATGAGCGTGTGGCCGCGCTGGCGCGCGGCGAGGATGCAACGCTTGAGGTTGCACCCGAAGAGATTGCGGCGGCGCGTCTGCTGACCTTTACTGCCGACGAGGCCGTGCTCGACGACTGCAACGTCTTCGTGGTTACCGTCCCGACCCCGGTTGATCGTGGCCATGTGCCGGACTTCGGCCCGCTGATCGCTGCCAGCCGCACCATCGGCCGCCATGTCCGGCGCGGCGATGTGGTGGTCTACGAGTCGACCGTCTATCCCGGCGCCACCGAAGAAATCTGCATTCCCGAGATCGAGCGGATTTCCGGTCTGAAGTTCAATGCGGATTTTTTTGCCGGCTACTCTCCCGAACGCATCAATCCCGGCGATCGCCAGCGTCGATTGAAGAACATCGTCAAGATCACTTCCGGATCGACGCCGGAGGCGGCGGAGTTCGTTGACGCGCTGTATCGCTCGATCCTGGAAGTTCCGACGCACCGCGCGAGCTCCATCCGGGTCGCGGAGGCGGCGAAGGTGATCGAAAACACGCAGCGCGACCTGAACATCTCGCTGGTCAACGAGCTGGCGCTCATTTTCGACCGGCTCGGCATCGATACGCTGGAAGTGCTGGAGGCTGCCGGCACCAAATGGAATTTCCTGCCGTTCCGGCCGGGGCTGGTCGGCGGACACTGCATCGGTGTCGATCCCTACTACCTGATCCACAAGGCGCGCGAGGCCGGTTACTACCCGGACGTGATCACCGCCGGCCGCCGGGTGAACGACGGCATCGGCGAGCACATCGTCAACCGCATGGTGCGGCTCATGAGTCGGCGGGGGGTTGCCATCGGCCACTCGCGGGTGCTGATCCTCGGGCTTGCCTTCAAGGAGAACTGCCCGGACATCCGCAATACGCGGGTGGTCGACCTGGTCGGACATTTACGCGGGTGGGGTGTGGCGGTGGATGTATATGACCCCTGGATCGATCCGGCCGAAGCGAAGCACGAATACGGGCTGGAGGTGCTGGCCGCGGAACCGGCGCCGGGCCACTACGACGGCATCATCGCCGCAGTCGGTCATCGCGAGTTCGCCGCCTGGGGGGTGGCAAAGGTGCGTGCCCTCGGCAGGCCGGGTGCGGTTCTGTTTGACGTGAAGGGATTGTTCCCGCAACAGGACGTGGATGCGCGGCTGTAGCCGTGTGCGGTGCCCTTGAACAGTCGGGGGTCCGCCGCTATTCTTGCGCCCCTCCCGCCGGACTGTGGTTTCTGCCCGGACCGGCGACGGAAGCAGGCACGTAGCTCAGTTGGTTAGAGCACCACCTTGACATGGTGGGGGTCGGTGGTTCGAATCCACTCGTGCCTACCAGATTTCCCGGACCGCCCTGCGGTCCGCCTTTTGCGGCAGCAGTCCCGTTGCCGGCGTCTTACGGGCGTTGAATCACGCGGCCTTGCGTATGGGTCGCCACTGAGGAGTCTGCACATGTCTGTGTTCATTACCCTTCCCGACGGCAGCAAGCGCGAATTCCCGGGTCCGGTCACGGTCGCGGAGGTCGCGGCATCGATCGGTGCCGGTCTGGCCAAGGCCGCGCTGGCCGGCAAGGTCGACGGCAAGCTGGTCGACACCTCGCACCGCATCGAGCGCGATGCGACGCTCGCCATTGTCACCGGCCGCGATGCCGAAGGCGTGGAAGTGCTGCGCCATTCCTGCGCACACCTGCTGGCCATGGCGGTGCAACAGCTGTTCCCGGGTGCGCAGGTCACCATCGGTCCGGTGATCGAGGACGGCTTCTACTACGACTTCGCCTTCGAGCGCGCCTTCACGCCGGAAGACCTCGAGAAGATCGAGGCGCGCATGGTCGAACTGGCGGCAAAGGATTTGCCTGTGTCGCGTTCGCTGATGTCGCGCGACGAAGCGGTGAAACTGTTCGAGTCGATGGGCGAGAAATACAAGGTCGAGATCATTCGCGACATCCCGTCAGCGGAAGATCTCAGCTTCTACCGCCAGGGCGATTTCATCGATCTTTGCCGCGGCCCGCACGTTCCCAGTACCGGCAAACTGCAGGCCTTCAAGCTGACCAAGGTCGCCGGCGCCTACTGGCGCGGCGATTCGAACAACGCGATGCTCCAGCGCATCTACGGCACCTGCTGGGCGAACAAGAAGGATCTCGAGGCCTACCTGAAGCGCCTTGAGGAGGCCGCCAAGCGCGACCATCGCAAGATCGGTCGCCAGCTCGACCTGTACCACATGCAGGAAGAGGCGCCGGGCACCGTGTTCTGGCATCCGAAGGGCTGGGCGCTGTGGCAGCAGATCGAGCAGTACATGCGCGCGCGACTGGCGGCTACCGGCTACCAGGAAGTGCGGACGCCACAGGTGGTGGATCTGTCGCTGTGGAAAAAGTCCGGGCACTGGGAGAACTACAGCGAGAACATGTTCACCACGGTGGCCGAGGAGCGCCAGTTCGCGGTCAAGCCGATGAACTGCCCCTGTCACGTGCAGATCTTCAACCAGGGGATCAAGAGCTACCGCGAGCTGCCGCTGCGCATGGCGGAGTTCGGCTCCTGCCACCGCTTCGAGCCCTCGGGTGCCCTGCATGGCCTGATGCGGGTGCGTGCCTTTACCCAGGACGATGCCCACATCTTCTGCACCCATGAGCAGGTGGGCGAGGAGACGGCCCGTTTCATCGACCTGCTGCGGGACGTGTATCTTGATTTCGGGTTCGACGAGATCCTGGTCAAGCTGTCGACCCGGCCGGCCAAGCGCATCGGGACCGACGCCCAGTGGGACGCCGCCGAGCAGGCCCTGGCGGCCGCCCTGGACCGGGCCGGCCTGGCCTTCGACCTGCAGCCGGGGGAGGGGGCGTTCTACGGTCCCAAGATCGAGTTCACCCTCAAGGACTGCCTGGGCCGGCTCTGGCAGTGCGGCACCATCCAGCTGGACTTCGCCCTGCCGGTCCGCCTGGGGGCGGAATACGTGGGCGAGGACGGCAACCGGCACCCCCCGGTCATGCTGCACCGGGCGATCCTGGGCTCCTTCGAGCGCTTCATCGGCATCCTGATCGAGAACTACGCCGGGGCCTTCCCGGCCTGGCTGGCCCCGGTCCAGGCGGTCGTCCTGAATATCACCGACCGTCAGGAAGGGTGGGCGCGGGAGGTGCAGGAGTCCTTGAAAAACAAGGGGTTCCGGGCCGAAATCGACTTGAGAAACGAGAAGATCGGCTTTAAGATCCGCGAGCACACGCTTCAGCGTATCCCCTACCTCCTCGTGGTCGGGGACAAAGAAGTCGAATCCCATACCGTGGCCGTGCGTACGCGCGAAGGCGCCGACCTGGGTGTCATGACTCCCGAGGAGTTCATGAATCGCCTGGGCGCCGACGTTGCGCGTCGCGGCCGGGTTGTTTCGGAGGGTTGAGGTATCAAGCGCGAAAATCCAAAGAGTGCGCCGCGTGAGAAGCGCACTCGCATCAACGGCGAGATCGGCGTCCCGGAAGTACGTTTGATTGGTCCCGAAGGCGATCAGCTGGGCGTTGTATCGACCCGCGAAGCGCTGACCAAGGCAGAAGAACTGTCGCTGGATCTCGTCGAAATTTCGCCGGATGCACAGCCTCCGGTCTGCAAGCTGATGGACTACGGCAAATTCCTTTTCGAGAAGAAGCGGAACGAAAAGGAAGCCAAGAAAAAACAGCGGCAGATGCAGATCAAGGAAATGAAGATTCGCCCAGGGACGGACGAAGGGGACTATCAGGTAAAACTCCGCAACCTGATCCGGTTCCTCACGGAGGGAGACAAGGCCAAGGTAACCTTGCGGTTCCGTGGTCGTGAAATGGCGCACCAGGAGCTGGGCCTCGAAATGCTGAAGAGGATCACGGCCGACCTTGCCGAAGTCGGGCAGGTCGAGCAGGAACCGAACCTCGAAGGCCGGGCGATGGTCATGGTCGTGGCGCCGAAAAAGAAGAAGTGAGCACCGCCCGCTTCTTTGGAATGCGAGTAACACCAATAGCGAGAGTTTGCAGAAATGCCGAAAATGAAGACCAACCGAGGGGCTGCCAAGCGTTTTCGTAAAACCGCCTCCGGCTTCAAGCGTAAACAGGCCTTCAAGCGTCACATCCTGACCAAGAAGTCCGGCAAGCGTATCCGTCAACTGCGCCCGATGACTCAGGTGCATCCGTCCGACCAGGGTCTGGTCGAACGCATGCTTCCGAATCTTTGAGCTGCCTGGTTAACGGAGACAAGACATGGCACGTGTAAAACGCGGCGTAATCGCACGCCGTCGCCACAAGAAAATCCTGGCCAAGGCCAAAGGCTATTACGGCGCCCGTTCGCGTTCGTATCGTCTGGCCATCCAGGCGGTCATCAAGGCCGGTCAGTACCAGTACCGCGACCGTCGCCAGCGCAAGCGTCAGTTCCGTGCGTTGTGGATCACCCGCATCAATGCGGCTGCCCGCATCAACGGCCTGTCGTACAGCCGTCTCATCGATGGCCTGAAGAAGGCGTCGGTGGAAGTCGATCGCAAGATGCTGGCTGATCTGGCGGTGTTTGATCAGGGTGCGTTTGCTGCTCTCGCCAAAGAGGCGAAGGCCGCTCTCTCCGCCTGATCGCGCGAGCGACGAGACAGAAGAGGGGAAGCGGCGCGAGCCCTTCCCCTCTTTTTTTGCCGAATTTCCGTTTACCGAGTCCCGGGGGTTAACCGGATGTCTGACCTGGATGCCGTTGTCGATGCCGCGCTGAAGGCGACGACGCAAGCGACCGATCTTGCCGCGCTGGACCAGGTACGCGTGCAGTATCTCGGCAAGAAGGGCGAAATTTCCGCCCAGCTCAAGTCCCTGGGCAATCTGCCGCCGGAAGAGCGACCGAAGTTTGGTGCCGTGATCAATGAGGCACGCGATCGCGTGCAGGCGGCGGTCGAGGCGAAAAAGCTGGTTCTGGAGGAGTCGGCCCTGAATGCGCGGCTGGCTGCCGATTCCGTGGACGTGACGCTGCCGGGCCGACAGGCCGAGGTCGGCGGCCTGCACCCGGTCACGCGCACCATTGAACGCATGACGGAATTTTTTGCCGGCGCCGGCTTCTCGGTAGTCGAAGGCCCCGAGGTCGAGGACGACTGGCACAACTTCGAAGCGCTGAACATTCCGTCCACCCATCCGGCGCGGGCGATGCACGATACGTTCTACTTCGATGCGACAACCCTGCTGCGTACGCACACGTCGCCGGTACAGATACGTACGATGAAAGCCGGCAAGCCGCCGTTCCGCGTGATTTGCCCGGGGCGCGTCTACCGGTGTGACTCGGATGTGACGCATACGCCGATGTTTCACCAGGTGGAGGGGCTGCTGATCGATGAGCAGGCGAGCTTTGCCGATCTGCGCGGCCTGCTGGCCGACTTCCTGCGCGCTTTCTTTGAGGCGGACCTGCAGGTCCGCTTCCGGCCATCCTACTTCCCGTTCACCGAGCCGAGTGCGGAAGTCGATATCCAGTGCATGATCTGCGGCGGTCCGGGTTGCCGGGTCTGCAAGCACACCGGCTGGCTGGAAGTGCTGGGTTGCGGGATGGTGCACCCGAAAGTGCTGTCGGCCTGCGGCGTCGATCCGGAAAAATATCGCGGCTTTGCCTTTGGCATGGGCGTTGAGCGCTTGACCATGCTGCGTTATGGCGTCAACGACCTGCGTCTGTTCTTCGAAAACGACCTGCGCTTCCTTGCGCAGTTCCGCTGACCGTTTTCCCGGAAGAAACCGAACATGAAAATCAGCGAGCAGTGGCTGCGCGAGTGGGTTAACCCGCCGTATGGCCGCCAGGAACTGGTGGCGCGCCTGACCATGGCTGGCCTGGAAGTCGATGCGGCGACTCCGGTTGCCGGTGAATTCAGTGGTGTCGTGGTCGGCCACATCGTCGCCTGCGAGAAGCATCCGGAAGCCGACAAGTTGCGCGTGTGCCGCGTCGAGCATGGGGCAGGCGAGCCGCTGACCATTGTCTGCGGTGC
This sequence comes from Pseudomonadota bacterium, assembly GCA_049323295.1. Classification (GTDB taxonomy): domain Bacteria; phylum Pseudomonadota; class Gammaproteobacteria; order Pseudomonadales; family JADFDG01; genus JADFDG01. Next base: position 45,697 of record JBMOON010000041.1, on the reverse strand, counting down.
TGCGAATGCACGCGTCGGCCTGAAGGCGCCCCTGGCGACCGTAGGCGCGAAGCTGCCGAACGGCATCGAGATCAAGCGTGCGAAGCTGCGCGGCGTGGAATCGTTCGGCATGCTGTGCGGTGCCGACGAACTGGGCATCGAGACGTCCGGCGAGGGTCTGCTCGAACTGCCGGCCGATGCACCGGTCGGTACCGATCTGCGAAGTTATCTGCAGCTGGACGACGTCACGCTCGAGCTCGGTCTGACGCCGAATCGTGGCGATTGCCTCGGTGTGCTGGGTCTGGCGCGCGAAGTGGCGGCGTTCTCGCGTCTGCCATATGCCGGAGCTCCGATGACTGCCGTTCCGGCAGCCATTGCTGACCGTTTCCCGGTGAGGGTTTCCGCCGTGGCTGCCTGCCCGCGCTATGCGGGTCGGGTCGTGCGCGGGGTCGACATGTCGCGTCCGTCGCCCGCATGGCTGCAGGAGAAACTGCGGCGCAGCGGCATCCGCTCCATTGATGCCGTCGTCGACATCACGAATTTCGTGATGCTAGAACTGGGGCAGCCGATGCATGCTTTCGATCTCGATACGCTGCAGGCGGGCATCGAAGTGCGTCTGGCGCGCGACGGCGAGAAGCTGACGCTGCTGGACGGCAAGGAAATCGCCCTGCAGGCCGATACTCTGCTGATCGCCGATGCACACAAACCGCTGGCGCTGGCCGGCATCATGGGCGGTGCCGGTTCCGGCGTTTCCGCCGGGACGAAAAACCTGATGCTGGAATCGGCCTTCTTTGCACCGCCGGCGCTGGCCGGCTGTGCCCGGCGTTACGGCCTGCACACCGATTCTTCGCACCGTTTCGAGCGCGGCGTTGACCCCAGCCTGCAGGAAGCGGCCATCGAGCGCGCGACGCAACTGATCGTCGATATCTGCGGTGGCGCTGCCGGTCCGCTGACGCTGGTGGAAAGCGAAGCCGATATCCCGGCGGCAGCGGAAATCGACCTGCGTGCCGAACGCATTTCGCGTCTGCTCGGATTCGACATGCCGGCGGCACAGATCGAGGACATGCTGGCGCGCCTGGGCATGGAAGTGATTACCCAGGAGAGCGGCCGCCGCTGGACGGTGATCGCGCCGCGGCACCGGTTCGACATTGCGATCGAGCAGGACCTGATCGAGGAGCTCGCGCGTCTGTACGGCTATGACCGTCTACCGACCCGATCTCCGCAGGGCGACCTGCGGGTGAGCGGACGCACGGAAACACAGCTGGATATCGGCCGGGTGCGGCGCACGCTGGTGGCGCGCGGATATCAGGAAGTCGTCACCTACAGCTTTGTCGATCCGGCCCTGCAGGAGCTGCTGGACCCGCAGCACGCACCGCTGGCACTGGCCAATCCGATTGCCGCCGACATGTCGGTGATGCGCACGACGCTGTGGGCCGGCCTGATCGGCGCCGCACGTTTCAATCTGAACCGGCAGCAGACACGCCTCCGTCTGTTCGAAACCGGTTTGCGTTTTGTTCCGGGCGAGGAGGGTCTCCGCCAGGAACCGTTCCTGGCCGGCCTGCTGTATGGCACGGCATTGCCGGAAGGCTGGGCGAACCCGGCGCGCAAGGTCGACTTCTTCGACGTCCGGGGAGATCTGGAGGCCCTGCTGGGGCTCACCGGGCAACCGGGCCAGTTCGGCATCGAGAAGGGCAGTCATCCGGCCCTGCACCCGGGGCAGTCGGCCCGGGTGCTCCATGCCGGGCACCCGGTGGGCGCTCTGGGTGCCCTGCATCCGGCACTCCAGCGCGAGCTGGACATCCCGGGTACCGTGTACCTGTTCGAGATCCGGCTGGCAGCCCTGCTGGAGGCCCGCCTGCCACGCTTTGTCGAGGTTTCCCGCTTCCCGGCCGTCCGCCGCGACATCGCGGTCGTGGTCGACCGTGAAGTGTCCGCGACCCGGATGGACGGTCTGATTCGGGAGGCGGCCGGCGACCTGCTCCGCGAGCTGGTGATTTTTGACGTATATCAAGGGGATAACATCGGGACTTCAAGTCGAAGCGTCGCTTTGGGCTTGACCTTGCAGCATGCTTCCCGCACCCTTACCGACGATGAGGTCAATGGCCTGATGGACCGTGTAATCGACCTTTTGAAACAAAGGGTTAGTGCAAGTTTGAGGGAGTAGGATGGGCGCGCTGACCAAGGCCGACATGGCCGAACGCCTTTTCCAGGAGCTCGGGCTGAACAAGCGCGAGGCCAAGGAACTGGTGGAAATGTTCTTCGAGGAAGTCCGCCTGTCGCTGGAAACCAACCGGCAGGTCAAGCTGTCCGGCTTCGGCAATTTCGACCTGCGCGACAAGAGTCAGCGCCCGGGACGAAACCCCAAGACCGGCGAAGAAATTCCGATTACTGCCCGCCGCGTCGTCACCTTCCGGCCGGGGCAGAAGCTGAAGCAACGAGTTGAGGCATATGCTGGAACCAAGCAATAACGACCAGCTGCCAGTCATCCCCGGCAAACGCTACTTCACCATCGGCGAAGTCAGTGACCTGTGCGACGTGAAGCCGCACGTGCTTCGCTATTGGGAGCAGGAGTTTCCCCAGCTCAAGCCGGTCAAGCGGCGCGGCAACCGCCGTTATTACCAGCGCCAGGACGTGCTGATGATCCGGCAGATCCGCAGCCTGCTTTACGATCAGGGCTACACCATCGGCGGCGCCCGCCAGCAGCTCACCGGCCAGAGTGCCGACGAGCAGTCGCAGGTCAACCAGCTGGTGCGGCAGATGATCGTCGAGCTCGAGGATGTCCTGCGCGTCCTGCGTGCCTGAACCGCGCGGCCCCATGCCGCGCTTGCAGTTGCATGTCCATTCGCTAAGATGCCGGCTCCGCGCCATGGTGCGGAGCCTTTACGGCGTTCCGGAGCGTAGCGCAGCCTGGTAGCGCACCACTCTGGGGGGGTGGGTGTCGCGGGTTCGAATCCCGCCGCTCCGACCAATTTCCCCTCAAACAAAAAATCCGCCAACAGGCGGATTTTTTGTTTCTGCATGCTGCGTACCAGCGCTACTGGACCTGGCGCCTGGACGGCAGGATCGGCGAACGGGGAATCGGCGGCAGGCTGGCCCAGGGCTCCGGAATGTTCAGGTAGTCGACGTAATAGCCCCGGAAACGGTCTTCGTTGACGATGCGGCGAAACCGCTGCAGCGATTGATAGGGAATGTCCTTCAGGATGAAGTTGGCCATGAATGCCGGGATGTAACCGCCCGGATCCAGCAGCACTTCGAAACTCACCTGCACCTTGCGGTCGCCGATCGGCACCGAGCTGAAATGGCCGACCATTTCCGGGATGCGCACGTAGTCCGGATTCGGCGGCAGGATGCCGTCGCGCGAACGGAAGTCGATGCGGATCGCCGCCGTCTGCGGATCCTGCTGGATGCGGAAGTGCAGGCCGGCATCGCGATCGGCCACCGGCCATGGCAGCTTGGTGACCATCTGGTAGTCGCGGTCCACCGGCGAGCGACGGCGCAACTCGTGCACTTCGCGGATCAGGTACAGCCAGCGCGGCAGGTATTCCTCATCGTCGAGAATGGCGATCGGCGAATAGAAATCCTCGTACTCCATCACCGTGACGCCCCGGAAGGTCTTGATCCGCGAGTCGTCGTTGTGCGCCATGTAGACCTGGATGCCGTCGCGTTCGGAAACCAGTTTCCAGTGGCGCTGTTCGATCTGCAGCGAGGTATCGCCCGGAGCGGCGGCGCCGGCCGGATCGGCCAGCAAAAGGGCGGACAGCAGGGGCAGCAGGAAGCGGAGCGTCATTCCATGAATCTCGGGCGGGGGCGGGGAATCCTGGCGCCGCATTATAGGGGCGCCAGCTGCGTCGACGATCGTGTTTCGGTATCCGTCCGCCTGGCGGCGACCGGTGTCGCGGCCGGCGATACCGGGCTGCGGGGTGTCTGGCTATGATCGGTCCAGCCCGAGCCACTTGAGGTATTCCGGATGGAGCCGCTTGCCAGCATCGTGTCGCGCGTCGCCAACGAGGCCTACGGCCACGGGCGGCGGATCATGCCCGAGCAGCCCTGGTGGGATAACCTGGAAGCGAGCTTTCACAAGTTTCCTGACGACTTCTATCTCGATCTGCGCACCCAGTTGATGGTCGATGCCACGGCCGGCGTCGACCTGCTGTTGCGTACCGGTGCGGCGACCATGGTGGGGGCGCTGGCCCTGCCGCTGGGGCTCGGCCCGCAGCGGGTACGCGAGGACAACGCGGACCGGCTGTTCTACCAGGCCTTTGTCGAAGGCGGTGATCCGGCGAAGTTTTTCCATGCGCCGCCGGCGGACGTGCCGGTCGAGGTGTTGCCGGGCGGTCCGTTCGGATTCCGGCCGGACGACGGCGACTGCGTGATGCTGCGTTTCGAGTCGCCCTTTGAAACGGTGAATCCGCGCCTGCGCGAGCGGTATCGCAGCCACAGCCGCAACAATTTCGCCTGGGCGCAGCACTGGCGTCATCGCGATCGCCGGCGACCGACGTTGGTGGTCATCCACGGTTTTGCTGCCGATCCTTACTGGGTCAACTCGCGCTTCCTCGCGCTGCCCTGGTTCTACAAGCAGGGCTACGACATCCTGCTCTATACGTTGCCGCACCATGGTCGCCGGCGCGCACTGTTTGCCCCGTTCAGTGGTCACGGCTATTTCGCGCACGGCATTTCGCATATCAACGAGACCGTCGCACAGTCGATTTTCGACCTGCGGATCTTCATCGACTACCTGCGCCGGACCGGTGTCGACAAGGTCGGTGTCACCGGCATTTCGCTGGGCGGCTACACCACGGCGCTGGCGGCCAGCGTTATCGACGACCTGGAATTCGCTATTCCCAATGTGCCGGTGGTCAGCATGGTGGACCTGATTTTCGAATGGTTCCCGGTGGGGCCGGCGATGAAGGCAGGCCTTCGTCTGCTCGACATCTCGGTGCACGACGCCCGCTACGCGATGGCGGTGCACTGTCCCCTGACCTGGCAGCCGAGGCTGCCGCGTGATCGCCTCATGATCATCGGCGGGGCGGGCGACCGCCTTGCACCCCCGAAGCACGCCCGCCTGCTATGGGATCACTGGGAGCGCTGCCGCATCCACTGGTTCCCCGGCAACCACGTCATCCATCTCGACCAGGGAAAGTACCTCAGGGAGATGCTGGCATTCATGCGCGATGCCGGTTTCGAGCGCCGCGGTTCCCGTCGTTAGTCGCGAGAGGCAAAACGAAAAAAGGCCGCGATCGCTCGCGGCCTTTTCCGTTTTTCCGGTGCCGGATCAGCGGACGCTGACCAGGCGGGTCGGGCGGGCCAGCCGCTCCATTTCCTGGGCACGCAGGATTTCCACGCAGTCGTGGAAGGTGCGGCTGATGCGCGTGGTGTTGCGGATCATGTCCAGGCGAGGCCAGGTCGCGCGCTCGCCGGTCTCGACGAATTCGCGGACGTCATCGACGCTCGGGTTACTGAAAATACGCAGCACGTTGGTCGGGCGACGCGGCGGAATAATGTTGATGTCGCCGACGTATTTTTGCGCCACTACCGACTGCGCCTTGTCGACGATCAGGCCGAGGTCGTTCGACCACTTGATACCCTTCTGCACGAACTCCAGTGCGAAATTCACGTTCAGCGAGAGGTTGGCATAGGCCACGCGACGCAGCTGGTGGCCAACGCCCCGGCGGTCGTCGTCGCGCGACATGAACGGCACCACGTGCGGATTGGTCTGGCTGACGATGGAGTGGTTGACGCCGTAGAGGCGCTGCAGGCGGCGGATCGGCAGGTCGTCCTTGATCGAGCCGTCGACCCACTTGCGGGTGGGTATGTACGGGACCTTCTCGCCGTTGACGTTCTTCGCCCACAGGGTGACCGGGGGGAATACGGCCGGCACTGCGCAGGAGGCGAGCGTCGCCTTGCGGATCAGCACGTTCGGCGACGTGCGGGCGTTCAGCAGTCGGGCGTCCTGATGGCGATCGTACGGTGATACGGTGATGTTGATGGCCCGTCCGGTCTTGCGGAACGCTTCCTCGAAAGTCATGTCCGGCATGTTCTCTTCGAGGCAGGCTTCCAGGTGCGAGCCGTCGAGCACCGGCTTGCCCTTGAACAGACCGCGGAAGCCGACGTACTTGAATGCATTCAGGTACAGGTTTTCCGGCTTGAGGATTTCCAGCAGCTCGTCGTCGGTGTGCGAGCCGATCACCGAGGCCATGATCGAGCCGGCACTGGAGCCGGAGATCACCCAGGGCAGCAGTTTTTCCTCGTGCAGGGCCTTCAGCACGCCCATGTGGAACAGGCCGAGCGCGGCGCCGCCGGAGAGCATCAGCGCCGAGCGGCCGTAGGCGCCGCCGGTGGTCTTGAAGAAATCGAGTTTTTCGCGGAAACCGAATTCAATGAAGTCGCCGCGGCAGAGATAGTCGAGCGACGACGCCACTTCGTCGAGATAGGTTTCGATCAGCTGCTTGGTGCCGACCTTCGCCACGGTATAGAGGGCGCCGTTGGCGATGTTGCCGAGGTTGCCGTGCAGACCCTCGTGCAGGTGGAAGACGAGGCGGTTGACGTCGTGACGCTCGCGCGCGTTGCGTATTTCCGCCAGCCGGAGCCGGATGAGTTCGTAGTCGTAGGCGGTGGAGCGGTCGTCGATTTTCCAGTCCTGGGCGCCGGAGAGGCGGTCGTGTTCGAGGCCGGCCTCGCGCCATTCGGCATAGCTGAGCGCGTGCTGCATGTCGCGTTCGAGCGCCTTCAGGGACTTCTTCATTACGTGCTCCCGGTCCAGGTGCACCGCAGGGTGCGGAACTGCCGCGTGCGGCAGCGTTTGTTGTTGTGTGGTCCGTGACGTGCGTCCCGGCCCGGCGCCGGTCTGAGCGGCGCATCAGCCCAACTATATAGAGGGGCGTGCGGCCCATCGGGGCCCTTGTTCGACAAGACCGGGGTCCGCGGCAGGTCGTCGTTTCGGTTTCTACGGACATCGGCCGGCCGCGCCGCGCGGACATCTGCGCATGGGAAGGCGTTTCGCAGCTTGCGATACTGCCGCCCATGGATGCCCTGCACCCCGCCTTGCTGCCCTCACTGGCCCTGTTGCCGACCGACCGTCCGGTGGCGCTCTTCACGCGCCACTCGATCCGCGAGCAGGCACAGCAGGGGATCGCCGGTTACGACGTACCGCTGACGCCGGAGGGCGTGCGGCTGGCCGAAGCCTGGGGTGCTGCCGCCCTGACCCGGCCATTGCATCGCGTCTGGTCCAGTCCGGTGGGGCGGTGTATCGATACCGCCCGGGCCATGCTGAATGGCGCCCGCTCCGTCCTCGATGTGACGCCGCACCGGCAACTTGTGGAGCCGGGCTGTTTCGTGCATGACATCCGGGCCGTCGGCCCGCTGTTTCTCGAACTGGGACCGGTGGAGTTCGCGAACCGGCATTTCCGCGAACCGGTGGCCGGCGTGCGGTCGCCGGGCGAGGGTACGCACCGGCTGCTCGGCTTCGTGCGCGACGAGCTGGGCCAGCCCGGCTCGTTGAGCCTGTTCGTCACCCACGACACCATTCTTGCCGCCTGCATCTACACCCTGCTGGACATCGAACGCATCGACTCCGTGCACTGGCCATGGATGATGGAGGGCGCCTTCCTCTGGTTCGACGGCGCCCGGGTGCAGGGACTCTGGCGCGGCGAACGCTTTTCGCGCGCCATCGACGAACTGCTTTCCTGAGCGGCCGGGCCTGCTTGGCACGGCGGGCGTGCGCCGCCTAGACTCGCGCTCCATCGTGTCGGCATGCGCCCTGTGCGCGGAGAGTCCATGACCACGGCGCTGAAAATCGAGCGGCTGGAAAAACGTTACGGTTCGGCGCCGCCGGCCCTCAAGGGCATCGGTTTCCGGGTGGAGCAGGGGGAGTTCCTGGCGCTGCTGGGCCCGAACGGCGCCGGCAAGTCGACCACCATCGGCATCGTCTGCGGGTTGGTCAACAAGAGCGGTGGCCGGGTCGAGATCTTCGGCCACGACATCGACGCCGATTTCCCGCGCGCCAAGACCTTTGTCGGCCTGGTGCCGCAGGAATTCAACTTCAACCAGTTCGAGAAAGTGTTCGATATCTGCGTGACGCAGGCCGGCTATTACGGCATACCGGCGCACATCGGCGAGCAGCGGGCGGAGAAATACCTGCGCCGGCTGGGCCTGTGGGAGAAGCGGAACGAACAGTCCCGGACCCTGTCGGGCGGCATGAAGCGGCGGTTGATGATTGCCCGCGCGCTGGTGCACGAGCCGAAACTGCTGATCCTCGACGAGCCTACGGCCGGCGTCGACATAGAATTGCGGCGATCTATGTGGGATTTCCTGCGCGAGATCAACCGGCAGGGCACCACGATCATCCTCACCACCCATTATCTGGAAGAGGCGGAAAGCCTGTGCCGGCGGGTGTGCATCATCGACAAGGGCGAAATCGTCGAGGACACCGACACCCGTTCGCTGTTGGGCAAGCTGTCGCTGGAGACCTTCGTGCTCGACATCGAGGGTCGCTGTACCGTTACGCCGGCACTCGAAGGCTACGCCTGCCGGCTGACCGATCCGCACACCCTGGAGGTCGATGTGCCGCGCGGCCAGGACATCAACACGGTGTTCTCCCAGTTGTCGGCACAGGGCGTGCGGGTCCTCAGCCTGCGCAACCGGGCGAACCGGCTCGAGGAGCTGTTCGTTGCGCTGGTGCAGCGCTCGCTGCCGCCCGCCGAAGCCGGCGGCAGTGTGCCGGTTGCCGGAGGTGCGGCATGAGCGCGCGTGAGCTCTGGATCGCTTTCGCGACCATCGTCATCAAGGAAGTCCGGCGCTTCATGCGCATCTGGGTGCAGACCCTGCTGCCGCCGGCCATCACCATGGCGCTGTATTTCGTGATCTTCGGCAGCCTGATCGGCTCGCGGATCGGCACGATGGGCGGCCACGACTACATGCAGTTCATCGTGCCCGGCCTGGTAATGATGGCGGTGATCACCAACGCCTATTCCAACGTGGTCTCGTCGTTCTTCTCGATCAAGTTCCAGCACTCGATCGAAGAGCTGCTGGTGTCACCGGTGCCCAACTGGGTGATTCTCTGGGGCTTCGTGATCGGCGGCGTGCTGCGTGGTGTACTGGTCGGGGCTATCGTCACCCTGCTGTCGCTGCTCTTCACTCACCTGTCGCTCCATCATTTCGGCGTCATGCTGCTGGTCGTGCTGCTGACTGCCATCGTGTTCGCCCTGGGCGGCTTCATCAACGCCATCTACGCCACCAAGTTCGATGACGTTGCCATCGTGCCGACTTTTGTGCTGACGCCGCTGACCTACTTCGGCGGCGTCTTCTATTCGATCAGCCTGCTGTCGCCGTTCTGGCAGAACGTTTCGCTGGCCAACCCGATCGTCTACATGGTCAACGCCTACCGCTATGGCATCCTCGGGGTGTCCGACGTGCCGGTGGCCCTGTCCATCGGGTTGCTGGCGGTGCTGGCGGCCGGCCTCTATGCCTGGGCCATGTGGTTGCTCGGGCGCGGTACCGGCATCCGCAAGTAGGTCCTGTTGCGGGCGGGCCAGGCTGCCGACGGATGGTCCGTGCGCGCGTGACGGTGTGATGCGGTTCAGGGAGTCCCTGAGCCGGACGCCTTAACCTTCGGGAACAAAAGGGAAAATCCGGAGAACTGCAATGGAAGTGATGCTTCGGGACAGTCCGCTCGGCCGCAAGACCGGGTTCCAGGACACCTATACGCCATCCCTGCTGTGCCCGTTGCCCCGCTGGGACTCCCGCGAACTGCTGGACTGGGATGAACCCGAGATGCCGTTCCGTGGCGTCGACCTCTGGAATTGCCACGAGTTGACCTGGCTCGACGGCAAGGGCAAGCCGCTGGTGGCGACCGTTGAACTGCAGGTGCCGTTCAATTCGAAGAACATCGTCGAGTCCAAATCGCTGAAGCTGTATCTGGCATCGTTCAGCCAGTCGCGTTTCAAGAGCCGGCAGGATGTGCAGGCCACCATCGAGAACGACCTGTCGGCCTGTGTCGGCGGTCCGGCACTCGTCACCCTGCACGATGCGCGTGGGACGGAAGGCAAGTTCGGCGACCTGCCGGGCGACCTGCTTGACCACCTCGACGTCGAATGCGATGTCTACCAGCCGGATCCGGAACTGTTGCAGAGGGACCCCGACGCACCGGATCGCGGGGCGGTGCACAGTCACCTGTTGCACAGTCTTTGTCCGGTGACCGGGCAACCGGATTACGCCAGCGTCATGATCCGCTGGACCGGTGCGACGATCAGCCAGCGCAGCCTGCTGAAGTACATCGTCTCCTTCCGGCGCCACCAGGGATTCCACGAGCAGGTAGTGGAGCGGATGTTCGTCGATATCCTGCGTGCCTGCGAACCGAAGGGGCTCACCGTGTACGCGCGCTTCACGCGACGCGGCGGCATCGACATCAACCCGTTCCGTTCCAACTTCGAGGATCCGCTGCCGAACATCCGCCTGTGGCGGCAGTGAGTCGGCCGGAAACAAAAAAGCCGCCTGTGGGCGGCTTTTTTGTTGGGGGGCTTCGCATCAGACGATGCGTTCGCGCAGTTTCTTCGCGCAGCGATCGACCAGATGCGTCAGCTTCTCGCGTTCTTCCGGATCGATCTCGCCATTGCGCAGGCGCAGCATGAAGCCGGTGGCTTCCGCGTCGAGCGTCTGGTTGGTCGTGGTGCGCAGGATCCTGACGGCACCCATCAGGGCATCGATCACCTTGGCCTGCTCATAGTTCTTGATCTGGTCCAGATCAAACACCAGCGTCAGCCCCGGCTGCCGGACGCCCTGGTAATTTGCGCCGCCACCGAGGTTGCGACGGAAGTCGAGGACTTCATGTACGACCACTTCGTTGTGGAAGCCCTTGATGGCGATGCTTCCCTTGGAGCGGCACTGGATAGTGTCCTTCACCAGCTGGTGGGTGCCGTCGGAAATCAGGATGGAGCCGGGGGCAGTGGCCTGCTCGAGACGGCTGGCGAGGTTCACTTCGCGGCCGAGAATGGTGTAGTCCATCCGCGACTCGGCGCCGAAGTTGCCCACCGTGCACACGCCCGAGTTGATGCCGATGCGGATTTCCAGCGGCGTGTTCACGCCCTGTCCCTTCCAGCGGTCGCGCAGCACCTGCATGTGTTTCTGCATTTCGATCGCCATCGACACGCAGGCCACCGCATCTTCGCGGGTGCCCTGGGATACCGGGTCACCGAAGAAAATCATGATCCCGTCACCCATGAACTTGTCGATCGTGCCACCGTACTTCAGCGCGATCTTCGTCATTTCGTTCAGGTACTGGTTGAGGATGGCGGTGAGCTGCTCCAGCGGGATCTCGTCCGACAGATTGGTGAAGCCGCGCACGTCCGAGAAGAAGATGGTGAGTTTCTTGCGGCGGGTTTCCAGTTTGGCGTCGCGGCGACCGGAGAACAGTGCGCCGTAGACCTGCGGTGGCAGGTACTTCGACAGCCGGCGGGTCAGTGACAGGGCCTGCTCGCGCTGGGCGCGCAGGTCTTGCTGCGCCTTGATCAACACGTTGCGCTGCTCGCCGCTGAAGTAGGCGTTGATGGCCAGGTAAACGAACATGCCCATCACCGATACCACGGTCAGCAGGGCAGGGGTTTCGGCATAGCCCAGCAGGCGGAACCCGAGCAGCAGCACGCCGACCAGCGTGCCGAGAACCGCTACCGCGAGGCTCATGAGGAAGGTCTGCACGCCGCCGAGCGACATGGCATTGGCGGCGACGATCATCATCACCATGAGACTCGGTACGACGGCGAACTGCATGGCGGCGATCGAAATGCCGAGCATCGCGGCGTCGAGCACGAAGATGGTGGCATTTACCGCGCCCGGCGCCCGTCCGCTGCGGCTGAGCACCGATGCCAGGCCGTGGGCCAGGCTCGGGTAGATCATCATGATGGCGATCAGCACGACGATGAGGCCGGCCTGGTCGTAGGCGCGGGTCAGCAGGCCTGCGGCCAGGGTGCCGGCAACGACGAGGAACGCCAGGCTGCGGGCATAGCGGGACTGCTTGCTGCTGGCGTCGGTGCCCGGTGTCTTCGGCGAGTCGTAATAGGTTTCCGGCATGCGGAGGGAGTCGCGATGTGGGCACGGTTGGCAGGGCAGGGAGTGCCGACTATCTTAACCCGCGCCCGACCGGGCGACGAAAGACGTCCGGTCGCCGTTCGCGGACAGTCTGTCCGCCGGGCGCTGTCTCCGGAGTACCTGTTCATGGATGTCATCGCTGCCCTGCAGGCGCGCACTTCCTGCCCCCGGTTGCGCGAGCCTGGCCCGGGCGACGACGAACTCGACCGGCTTTTCCGTTGCGCCCTGCGCGCGCCGGACCATGGCCTGCTGCGGCCCTGGCGTTATGTCCTGTTCCGCGGCGATGCGCGCCGCGAGCTGGGCGAGGTATTCGCGGCGGCAGAGCTGGCGCGTCATCCGTCGGCGCCGCCCGAGGCGCTGGATAAGCTGCGTCGCAATCCGCTGCGGGCGCCGGTGGTCGTCGCCTGCATCGCCGCCGTCGTGCCGGAGCACCCGAAAATCCCGCGGGTGGAACAGATCGCCAGCATGGCGGCTGCGGTCCAGAACCTGCAGCTGGCCGCCGAGGCCCTGGGTTACGGCGCCATGTGGCGTACCGGCGCGATGGCGTCCGACCCGCAAGTGAAGGCGGCGCTGGGTGCGCAACCCGCCGACGAGATCGTCGCCTTCCTCTATATCGGGACTCCGGACGGCGAGCGCCGCCCGCCACCGCTGCTTTCGCCCGCCGGTTTCGTGCGCGAGTGGGGACGCCCTTGAACCCTGCGGGGCTGGCGGCCGAACTCGAACAGCGCATCCTCGCCGGCATTCCGCTGGCCCGTGCCATGCAGGTGCGGCTGCTCTCCTTCGATGGCGAGCGGGTGGTTCTGGAAGCGCCGTTTGCGCCGAACGTCAACGACAAGGGCACCGGTTTCGCCGGCAGTCTGGCCACCCTGGTGACGCTGTCCGGCTGGAGTCTGGCAACGCTGCTGGCCGAAGGTGCGCTGTCCGGAACGGCGTTTGCCGCCGCGCGCTGCGAGGCGGCGGTTTACCGTTCCGAGCTCGAATTCCTGCGACCGGTGCGCGAGACCCTGCGGGCAGAAGCCTGGCTGGCGACGCCGGCGTCACGTCTGCGGGACACCCTGCTGGCCGGCCGCCGCGCGAAGCTGGCGGTGGCGGCAGAACTCGGCGCCGCGGCGGATCCGGCGGTGCGTTTTCGCGGCGGCTATGCGGTCTGGCGTGCCGGCACGCAGCCGTTCTGAAACGCGGTGCGCGCGAATTGCCTGCCCGGGGGGCGTGGTATACCCTACGCGCCCGCTTACAAGGCGGCCCCGGAGGGTACCTTGTGTGTTGCGTCCGGTTACCCGCCGGACGATCGCCCTCCGGACCTGATCCGACGCGCAATTCCCCGGTTTTTCCGGTTCCGGTGAGGTGTCCGAGTGGCCGAAGGAGCACGCCTGGAAAGTGTGTATACCGCAAGGTATCGAGGGTTCGACTCCCTCCCTCACCGCCAGACATGAATGAAGGCCCGCATGCGGGCCTTTTTCATCTCCGGCATTCGGGTATGATTGCGCCCCCGCGGCGGCCTGGCCGGCGCGGTGTCCCGGAGAGGTGCCAGAGTGGTCGATCGGGCCGGTCTCGAAAACCGGAGTGCGCGCAAGTGCACCGAGGGTTCAAATCCCTCCCTCTCCGCCAGTTTTTCCCGACGCCGGATGGCTATGCCATCCGGCGTTTCGTTTTTCCGGGCCCCACGCGCGCTGTGCCCGAAACAATTACGGATTGATCCGTACCGGGGGCTGGGGCAATGTCGACCCCGGCCGGACCGGGGCAACCGGCTCTCCGGCCCGGCAGGCCGGCATGAACAACGGGAGGCATGACATGGGATTCCTGCGACGCGCGACGGCCACGGCGGCATCCATGCTGGATCTCGAGCGGGTGCGTGCCACGCCGCTCGAGACTTCTCCCTATGAATACCTGGTGGTGCGCGATTTCATCCGGCCGGAAGCGCGGCAGATGCTGATCGACGCCTATCCGGTGATCGGGCAGGCCGGCAGCTTCCCGCTGACGACCGTGCAGTGCAGCGACGACTTCCTGCGGTTGATCGACGAAATGGACGGCCCGGGTTTCCGCGCCGTGATCGAGGAAAAATTCGGCATCGACCTGAAAGGCAAGCCGACGATGTACACGGTGCGCGGCAAGTGCCGGCTGAAGGACGGCCAGGTACACACCGACTCCGAGAGCAAGATCATTACCGTCCTGCTTTACATGAATCCGGGCAACTGGCCCAACGACGGCGGACGTCTGCGTGTGCTGCGCAGCAACGACGTCAACGACGTCGCGGCGGAAGTGCCGCCCGACATCGGCACCCTGCTGGTATTCCGCCGTTCGGACACATCCTGGCACGGCCACCTGCCGTTCGAAGGCGATCGCCGGGTGATCCAGATGAACTGGGTGACCCACAGCAAGTACGTCGACCGCGAGCACAAGCGGCATCGCTGGTCGGCGGCCTTCAAGAAGCTGATCGGCCGTCGCGACGGCCGCAACGACATCGGCAACGATTACTGAACGCCGTGCGTCCATGAGCGGCGTTGCCGATCTGTCGCAGGCGACCTGCTGGGTCGTTTCCGAAGGCATCGCCGGCCTGCAGGGGCAGGGTGTCGGCCTGGCGCAGGCGCTCGGCATCCGGCAGTGGACCCAGTTCCGGATGGCCAAGCCCGGCCTGCCGTGGAAGCTCCTGCCGTCCGCCTGGTGGCCGGCCCGGCTGCCGGTGACGGAAGAGGGTGCCGCGCTGTTGCCGCCCTGGCCGGATCTGCTGATCACCTGCGGCCGCGTCAGTGTGGCAACCGCACTGCACGTCCGGCGGGCGAGTGGCGGCCGGACGTTCACCGTGCACATCCAGGATCCTTTCATGGATACGTCGCATTTCGACGTCGTCCTGGCGCCGGCGCACGACCGGGTGCGCGGCGACAACGTGCTGTCGACGCGCGGTGCACTGCACCGCATCGACGCGACCGTGCTGGCGGCAGCGGCTGCGCGCACGGCGCCGCGCTTCGCGCACCTGCCGTCGCCGCGGGTCGCGGTGCTGGTGGGCGGCAGCAACAAGCGCCAGCGCTTCACGACCGACGTCATGCGCGATTTCGCCGGCCGGCTGGCCGCGGCGGCGCAGGCGTCCGGGGCCACGCTGCTGGTGACCACGTCGCGGCGCACCGGCGCGGAGAACGAGCGCATCCTGCGCGAGGCGCTGGCCGGCGTGCCGGCCTGGATCTGGGACGGGCAGGGCGACAATCCCTATCCGGGCCTGCTGGCGCTGGCCGATGCGATTGTCGTCACCTGCGATTCGGTGTCGATGACGTCCGAAGCCTGCTCCAGCGGCCGGCCGGTCCACGTCTATGAATTTCCGGGCGGCAGCGCCCGTTTCCGGCATTTTCATGCCGACCTGATGCAGGCCGGCATCACCCGTGCTTTCGGCAACCGGTTCGAGCGGTGGCACTGCGAGCCGCTCGACGAAACGCGCCGGGCCGCCGAATTCGTGCGCGCGCGCTACGCGGCCCGCAACGCCTGAGCGATACCGCGGCAGCCGCAGGCGCTGCCGCCGCGCTCCATTGCGGTATTTACGCGCTTTACAGTCATGGCGGCGCAGTTTAAAACCGCCAGTCCGTCATGGCTCCGCGTTCATGACGTGTCATGAAAGACCCTTTCCTGCGACAGGACATTCGCCATGCCTGCACTGCGTCGCTTCGCGCCGACCGCTTCTTCGTCCTTCTTCCGCCTCCTGCCGGTGTTCTCTGTCCTGCTGCTGGCTGCCTGCGGCGGCAACGGCGGCGGCTGGTCCATGCCGCCGCCCCAGGTGTCGGTGCTCGAGGTCCAGGTGCAGGACATGCCGCTGACCTTTGCCTATGCGGGCCGCGTTTCCGAATCGCGCCAGGTCGAGGTGCGGGCGCGGGTGACCGGAACGCTGGTGCGGCGCGCCTATACCGAAGGCGCGCGCGTGCAGCGCGGTGACCTGCTGTTCGTCATCGATCCGGCACCGCTGAAGGCGGAAGCCAATGCCGCCGCGGCCCGGCTGGCGGAAGCACAGGCCATCGCGCGGCAGGCGGAAAGCGATGCGCAGCGCGCCGAAGACGTTTTTGCCAAGGGCCTGATCAGTGCCCGCGACCGCGATCTGGCCATCTCCGGTCGCGACCAGGCCCGCGCCGGCCTGGCGCGGGCACGGGCCGACGCCGATCGCGCCGGCATAGACCTGGGCTACACGCGCGTCACCGCGCCGGTGTCCGGCATCACCAGCATCGAAGCGAAGCCGGAAGGCAGCTACGTCTCGCCGGCACCGGAAGAGAGTCTGCTGACCACGATCACCCAGATCGATCCGGCGATCGTCGATTTCTCGGTTTCCGAAAGCGACAACATGCGGCTGCGTACCCTGACCGGTTCCGGCCGCCTGCTCGGTCCGAAGCGCGGTGCCGGCAAGGCCCGGCTCACGCTCACCGACGGCAGCGTCTACGGCCGCGAGGGCAAGGTCGAATACCTCGACGTCGTCATTGATCCCATGACCGGCACCCTGCTCGGTCGTGCGCAGTTCGCGAACCCGCAGGCGGAATTGCTGCCGGGACAGTTCGTGCGCGTGGATCTGGGCGGCTACGTGCTGAAAAACGCGATCGTGGTGCCGGAGAAAGCCGTCCAGCAGGGGCCGCAGGGCGCGTTCGTCTACGTGGTCGGCGCCGAAAACAAGGCGGAAATCCGGCCGGTGACGCTGGGCCTGCCGGTCAACGGCAACCGCGCCATCGACAGCGGCCTCAAGCCCGGCGACAAGGTCATCGTCGACAACCTGATGAAGGTGCGGCCGGACAATCCGGTCGAGGTCATGGCGCCTCCCCCGCCGCCGGCGCCGGCGACCGCCGCAGCGAAAGCGGACAAGTGACATGAACATCCGCACTTTCATCGAGCGACCGGTGCTGGCATCGGTCGTCGCCATCATGATCGTCGTCGCCGGCCTGGCCGCCATGCGCGAGCTGCCGATCGAACAGTATCCGGAAATCGTGCCGCCGCAGGTGAACGTCACCGCGCTGCTGCCGGGTGCCAGCGCCGACACCATTGCCAACACCGTTGCCGCGCCGCTGGAGCAGGCGGTCAACGGCATCGAGAACGGGCTCTACGTGCAGAGCTCCAACGCCAACGGCCAGATGTCGCTGTCGGTGACCTTCGACGTCGGTACCGATCCGGACAAGGCCACCATCGATGTCAACAACCGCGTGCAGGCGGCGATGGCGAAGCTGCCGGAGGAAACCCGCCGGCTGGGCGTCACCGTCGAGAAAAATTCCAACGCCATCCTGCTGGCGGTGTTTGCCTTCTCGCCGGACAACAGCCGAGATCCGGTGTTCGTTTCCAACTACGCGCTGTTCAACATCGTCGACGAGCTGCAGCGGATTCCCGGCGTCGGACGCGCCATGCTGTTCGGTGCGCGCGATTACTCGATGCGCGTCTGGCTCAAGCCGGAGCAGCTGGCGCGTTTCGGCCTGTCGCCGGCCGACGTCGCCAACGCGATCCGCGAGCAGAACGCGCAGTACGCGGCCGGTTCCATCGGCCAGGAGCCGATGAGCGAGGCGGCGCCATTCACCTACAACATCACCACCCGCGGTCGTCTCTCCTCGCCGGAGCAGTTCGGCGAGATCATCCTGCGCGCCAATTCGCATGGCGGTGCCTTGCGCCTGAAGGACGTGGCGCGTATCGAGCTGGGCGCGCAGGACTATTCGCTGAACGCCACCTATGACGGCAAGACCGGGGTCGGCATCGGCATTTTCCTGGCGCCCGGCGCCAATGCGCTGGAAACCTCGCAGGCCATCCACGAGACCATGCAGCGTCTGGAGAAGAAATTCCCGGCGGGACTGGCCTGGGAAATTCCCTTCGATACCTCGGAATACGTGCGGGTGTCGATCGAGGAGGTTTTGAAGACGTTCGCCGAGGCGCTGCTGCTGGTCGTCCTCGTCGTCTACCTCTTCCTGCAGAGCTGGCGGCCGGCACTGATCCCGATCATGGCCATTCCGGTGTCGATCATCGGCACCTTCGCCGGCCTTTACCTGATGGGTTTCTCCATCAACCTGCTGACCCTGTTCGCGATGGTGCTGTCGATCGGCATCGTGGTGGACGATGCCATCGTCGTTCTGGAAAACGTCGAGCGCATCATGCACGAGCAGGGCAAGAGCGCGAAGGAGGCCGCCATCCAGTCGATGGACGAAGTCGCGAGCCCGATCATTGCCATCGTGCTGGTGCTCAGCGCGGTATTCATTCCGGTCGGCTTCCTGTCCGGACTGACCGGCGTCATGTACGCGCAGTTCGCCATTACCATCGCGGTGTCGGTGATCATTTCCGGCATCGTCGCCCTGACCCTGACGCCGGCCATGTGCGCGTTGTTGCTGGAAGGGCAGTCGCGTTCCGAGCCCACAGGCTTCTTCCGCTGGTTCAACGTGAAGTTCGATTTCCTGCGCGACCGTTTCGTCGGCTGGTCCAGCGCGCTGCTGCGCCGGACGATGCTGGGCGTGACGTTGTTCGTCGTCCTGGCGATCGTCGGCGGCAGCCTGCTGTGGAAGCTGCCCAACGCGCTGGTGCCGGACGAGGACGCCGGCTGGATCATGGCCGCACCCATCCTGCCGGCCGCGGCGTCGCTGGACCGCACCCGCGCGGTCAGCGACGACATCACCAACATCATCGGCCAGCAGGAAACGGTCGAACACGTCGTGGCCTTCACCGGCTATGACTTTCTCAGCAATTCGCTGAAGACCAGCACCGGCATCGTTTTCATTCCGCTCAAGGACTGGAGCGAGCGCCCGCGCGAGGATCAGGATGCGCGCAATATCGTCGGTCCGTTCATGGGCATGATGGGCGGCAACCGCGATGCCTTCGTGCTGTTCATGAATCCGCCGCCGATCTTCGGCATTTCGGTGACCGGCGGCTTCGAAATGTTCATCCAGCAGCGGGGCGAGACTGATCCGGCGGCATTGGCCGAGGTGGTGCAGAAAGTCACCGCCGAGGCGAACAAGCGCCAGGACATGTTCATGCAGGTCTTCTCCACCTTCGATGCCAACGTGCCGCAGTATCGCGCCGACGTGAACATCGAGAAGGCGAAGATGCTCGGCATCAACGTTGACGATCTCTATGCCACGCTGCAGTCGACCTTCGGCTCGATGTATGTCAACGATTTCACCATCGGCGGCCGGCCATTCCGCGTCACCATGCAGGCCGACGAGCGCTATCGCTCGCGGCCGGAAGACCTGCGTTACGTCTACGTGAAGACGCGCGACGGCAGTCAGGTGCCGGTCGAATCGGTGGTGACGATCACCCGGGTGTCCGGGCCGGAGCTGCTCGAACGCCTCAACATGTTCACGTCCGCCCGGGTCATGGGCACGCCTTTGCCGGGCGTCAGCTCCGGCGATGCCATCCGCACGATGGAGCAGATCGTGCAGGATGTGGCCGGCGACGAATACTCGGTGGGCTGGACCGGCGCCGCTTTCCACGAGCTGCGTTCGGGCAACACGGCACCGCTGATGTACATGCTGGGCCTGCTGATGGTCTTCCTGATCCTTGCTGCCCAGTACGAACGCTGGACCATGCCGCTGGCGGTGGTCACTGCCGTACCGTTCGCCCTGCTGGGTGCGGTGCTGGCGGTCTACGCGCGCAACATTTTCGACATGGGCGCGTGGATCTTCGGCATGACGGTGCTGGGCAATCCGGGCGGCCCGCCGCCGCCGCAACTGGCCAACGACGTCTATTTCCAGGTGGGCATGCTGACGCTGATCGGTCTGGCGGCGAAGAACGCGATCCTGATCGTTGAGTTCGCGGCCATGCGCTACCGCGAGGGCATGGATGCGGCGCAGGCGGCGGTCGAAGGCATGCGGCTGCGCTTCCGGCCGATCGTAATGACCTCGATTGCCTTCATTTCCGGCTGTATTCCGCTGGCGCTGGCCAGCGGTGCCGGTTCCGCGAGCCGGCACTCGATCGGCACCGCGGTCATCGGCGGCATGCTGGCGGCAACCTTCATCGCCACGCTGTTCGTGCCGCTGTTCTACTGGCTGATCGAACACTGGCGCGAGCGCGCCGGCGGAGCCCCGATGCGTTCGCGCGGTCCGGTGCCGCACAACGCCGACTGAGTGCACAGGCAATGAAAAAGGCCGCGACGGCGGCCTTTTTCCTGTTCGGCGCCCGCCGGCCCGTCAGCCCATCGCGCGCAGCAGTTGTCCGGTCGTTTCATCGGCAGGATAAAACAGTTCCACGCACAGTTCCGCCAGCGTGATGTCCAGCGGCGTGCCGAACCGGGTCAGCGTGGTGAACAGCGACAGCGTGTGTCCTCCCAGATCCATGATGCAGGGCACCAGCAGGGCACGTTCCGCCGGCGCCGGCGGATTGCGCAACAGCGCCTGCACGCCGGGCCAGCCGTGCACCTCTTCCGCCAGCGCCACGATGGCCGGATCGTGATCGTCGACCAGCAGACGCTGCAGTTCCTGCAGCAGGTAATGACCCCAGTCGGGAAAATTGCGCGTCATCCGCGCAAAGCCGTCCGGATGCAGGCTGGCGCGAAATACGTTCGGCACCGGTTCGCGCAGCGCCGGCGGCAGCATCGCCATCAGTCCGGCCGCGGCACGGTTGGTCAGTACGACGTTCCAGTGGCGATCGACGACGATGCCCGGATAAGGATGGTGCGCATCCAGCAGGCGCTGCAACGGCTCGCGCACCTGGCTCATGCGTTCGGAGTCCAGCCGGTGTTCGCTGTAGCGCGGCGCATAGCCGGCCGACAGCAGCCACAGATTGCGCATGCGCAGCGGCAGGTCGAGCCGTTCCGCGATGGCCAGCAGCACGTCGGCGCTCGGCCGCGAGCGGCCGGTTTCGACGAAGCTCAGATGGCGCGGCGAGATGCCGACCTCGAGCGCCAGATCCATCTGGCTGCGCCGGCGCAGGGTGCGCCATTCGCGGATCTGCAGGCCCACGCCCGTGCTGTCCTGTGCGGCCGGCACTGTCAGTGTCATGTGTTCCCCTCCCGGTGACCGGTGCCGCAGATTATCGCGGCCGGCGATGTCGCCGGCCCATTACCTCCGGGGTAATCGACGTGCGGCGGCGGGCGCCGAAAAATGCGCCTGCTGTTCCGTATCACGTCATTCACCGGAGGTTGTCATGAACCACACGATCGCGATTGCCGGACACCGTTTCGTGCGCCGGGTGCTGCAGGCCGATGCCGCCAGTTGTCTGGCCCTCGGGCTGTTGCTGGTTGCCGGTGCCGGGGCGCTCTCCGGGCCGTTGGGCCTGTCCGCGTCCTTGCTGTTCTGGGCCGGCGCCCTGCTGTTCCCCTGCGCGCTGCTCATGCTCTACGCCGCGCAGCGTCCGTTGCCTGCGCTCCTGCGCCTGATCGTCGCCGGCAACGTCGCCTGGCTGGTTGCCAGTATCGCCGTGCTCGAGCTCGCTGCCGGCCTGACGGCGTTCGGCATGGCGTTCGTGCTGTTGCAGGCGGTGGCCGTGGCGGCCCTGACGGCCCTGGAGTGGCGGGGCCTGCGCGCCGCGGGTTGAGGCGGCAGGACCGGAATGCGGCCGCCGTCACACCGGGGGCCGCCATCCGTCGCCCTGTCCCGTCGTGCCCGCCGATTGTCACGGGATGCCGCCGGCATGCGGGCCCGGTCTTCCGTAAAAAGGAACGGCCTGCCGCTCTCCCGGGAACAGGGGGGCGGAACACCGTGCCGGCGACAGGGATGCGCCCCGACAACAACAACACCGGAGGATCTCCATGCGTCGTCCTGCCCGCACCCTGGCCGCGACCCTGGCCGTGCTGTCGCTTTCGCCGCTGGCCACCGCGGTAACCCACCAGGAACTCGCCGAGTACTGGGCCCCGCGCATTTACCACGACACCAACGATGCCTACGGCTACAACGCCGAGTACATCACCCGCGTCGATTACGACTACGACTGGATCGGCACCAACAACTGGGAAAACCTGCCGTACTACGCCACGCCGGCGCATGTGTACTACAACGTGGTGGAAACCTCGACGCACTGGTTCATCACCTACAACGCCTTCCACCCGCGCGACGATGGCCCGAGCGGCGACCAGCACGAGAACGATTTCGAGGGTGGCCTGCTGGCGGTGCGCAAGAACGGCAGCACCTACGGTTCGCTGCAGGTGATGGAAACGCTGGCGCACGACCAGATCTACCAGTACACCAACGACGCCGCGATCGTCGGCGGCAGCGACAACAAGGACGGCCCGATCCTCAGCGTCGGCGGCAAGCCGGCGGTCTATATCCAGGCCAACGGTTTCAGCGGCACCGGCAACGGTCACGGCTGGAAGGGCTGGGACGGCAGCGGTGCCCCGGGCGGCGACGGCATCGTCTACTACAACGGCGGTCTGGCCGAGCAGCCGTCCGGCGGCGACGGCGACTGGACGCGCGTTTATTCCTATCAGCTGCTGCCGATGAGCCAGCTCTGGGATCGTCGCTACAACACGCAGCCGTTCGCCGAATGGGGCGCGCTGGCCGGCGACAACTACGGCACCAACAAGGCGAAGATGCCGTGGCGCTGGGACGACCCGGACGACGGCCCGGTCTACGACGGCGCCATGTGGTCCGATCCGGCGTTGCTGCTCGACACGCACCTGTCGGGCCTGGGGACCTTCAGCCGCGACTACACGGTGAACGACGTCGCCAATTTCAAGGCGACGATCACCGGTGCCGCCAGCCTGTACAACTCCGATCCGTTCGGCGGCAAGAGCGACATCTACGTCAACGTGAAGATCGACGGCCGCCAGTTCTGGGGCGAGGACCAGTGGAAGCGCAACGACGCGACCTCGGGCACCACCTATTCGGTGGTGATGGGCGGCGCCAACGCACGCTTCACCGGCTACGACGGCAGCACCAGTTCGATCTGGATCGCCAAGCCGATCACCAGCACGGTCACGCTCGAGGTGTGGGACTCCGACACCGACGGCGACGACTTCATGGGCTCGATCAGCTTCACCTGCGTTGCCGGCCAGACGGTGTCCGGCAGCGGCCAGTCGACCAGCACCGGTCGGGCGAAACTCACCTACTCGGTGCAGTGCCTGCGCTGAAGACCGCCGCAGTGCCAGCAAAAAGGCCGCGCATTGCGCGGCCTTTTTCATTTCCGGAAACGGTGTTTATTTCGTGCCGATCAGCTTGATGCGGTCGTAGAATTTCTGCACCGCCGGCGAATGTGCCTTGTGTACCCGGCAGCGTTCGGTACCTTCGAACGACGGGCGGATCACCGGATTGTTGCGGTAGGCGTCGCTGTAGTACTGCATGGCCAGCGGATTGGCCGAGGTCGACTTCACTGCCATCGCGTTGCGGGCGGCAACCCGTGCCTCGGTCAGGTAGTTCATGAATTTCTGCGCCAGTTCCGGTTGCGGCGCATCGGCGGGAATCATCAGGTTGTCCTGCCAGACGATGCAGACGTCTTCCGGGTTCACGAAAGCGACCGGTACCTGCTGCTCGCTGGCGAGGAAGGTGGCGTAGTCGCTGTAACCCTGGGCCGCGATGATCTGGCCGCTGGCGATCGGGTTGCCGGCTTCGTAGTCGACGTCGAACAGACGGATCTTGCCGTCGTACGCGGCGGCGAAGGCGTTCAGCGCACTGCCGACCTGGGCCGTGTTTTCCGGGTTCGGGTTCGCGGTCCCCATGCCCCAGAGCACGCCGTAGGCATATTCGAGCTGGTCGGTGAGCAGCGACACCTTGCCCGGTTGCTGGCGGGCGAGCGCGAACAGGTCGGCATAGGTGCGGATCGGTGTCTTCACCAGATCGGTGCGGTAGATGATGCCGGAGTAGCCCCACAGGTAGGGAACGGCATAGTCGGGATCGGCATTGAAGCGGGGCAGGATGTGTTTCACGTTCGGCAGGGCGTTGCGGTCGAGCCGGCGCAGCATTTTCTGCGACTTCAGCTGCTCCACCTGCACGGTGCTGCCGACGAGGATGTCCACCTTGCCCTTGTTGGCCGCCAGCAGTGCCAGCGATTCCTCGGTGCTGGTGTAGGTCAGCACGTTGACCTTCACGTCGTTCTTGTTCTCGAACGACTTCACCACATCGGGTGACAGCCATTCTTCCCAGTTGACGACGGTGAGCACCGGCTGTGCCGCCTGGGCGGATGCCGCCAGCAGGACAGAGCACAGGACGGCAGACGGGAATGCGACGAGCCAGCGGCGGATATCCATGGTCACTCTCCATGCCCGGCCCGGTCGGGGGGCCTTCGTTCGGGGGAACGGAGAGATGCTGCCGGAGCGGTGCCGCGCAGTGCACCGAGGTGCGGATAGGGAGTTGCCGCTAGGTAGTTTCAGCAGGCCGGCTGGCGGTGCCTTCAGCCGGCGGCACGCCGGTGTCGCCAGTACTCGATGACTGCCGGCAGCAGCGAGACGCCGATGATGCCCAGCACTACCAGCGAGAAGTGCTCGCGCACGAACGGCAGGTTGCCGAACAGGAAGCCGGCGCCGATACAGACCGTCACCCACAGCAGCGAGCCGATCGCGCTGTAGCCGATGAAACGTGCGTAGGGCATGCGGCCGATGCCGGCCACGAACGGTGCCAGCGTGCGCACGATGGGCACGAAGCGGGCGATGATCACCGTCCGCGAACCGTAGCGGTTGTAGTACCACTCGGTTTTTTCCAGCCAGGCGCGGCGGAAGAAGAATGAATCGTCGCGGGTGAAGACCCGCGGCCCGACCCAGCGGCCGGCCCAGTAATTCACGTTGTCGCCGCAAAAGGCGGCGGCCATCACCAGCAGGCCGGTCAGTACCGGATCCAGTGCGCCGGTGGCGCCCAGGGCACCGGCGGCGAACAGCAGCGAATCGCCCGGCAGGAAGGGCGTCACCACCAGCCCGGTTTCGCAGAACACGATCAGGAACAGGATCGCGTAGAGCCAGACGCCGTAGTCGTGCGCCAGCTCGATCAGGTGGCTGTCGACGTGCAGGATGAAATCGATGGGGTTCATGGGGCGGCGAGTATAACCGTTGAGGCCATGCGCGCTGGCTTCTTCCGCCGGTGGTTGGCATCTTCCGGAGCGGCGCGCCACGACCCGTGGCGCCGGACCCGCAGCCACCGAGGAGCCACCCGCGGATGCCGCTTCCCAGCCTGTTGCCGGCCGATACCCGCAGTCCCGGCATGCGCGGCCTGATTGCCTGTGCCGGTTCCTTCATCGCCTTCTCCGGTTTCTGGCTCGTGCACGCCTACGCGCGGCACGATCCGGATGCCGGCCGTTTCTACGACGCGGTGGTGCTCGACCTGATGCAGCAGGTGCTGGCGATCGCCATGGGGACGGCGCTGGCGATCGGCATCTGGTGCTGGCGGGTGCGCCACGAGCGGGGCGAGAACCCGCTGCTGACCTCGACGCTGACGGTGACGATGTCGCTGGGCTTCATGCTGCTGGGCGTGGCCTACGGGTTCTACACCACGCCCATGGGCTTCGTGATCATGGGCGTGCTGGCCTTCGGGCTGGTGTTCTTCGATCGCCGCGCCGTGCTGTCGGGCATCGTGGCCTGCCTGGCGGTCTTCATCGGCAACGAAGTACTGATCGCGCAGGGCTGGGTGGACTATGCGCCGCTGTTGTCGCGCTCGCTGTTCGAGGGCGACGGCACGCAGCTGAGCTGGTGGTGGGGTGTCCACCTGCGGGTGATCCTCTATGTGGCCTTCTTCGCGTTTTTCGCGTTGCTGATGTTCCAGCTGGACCAGCTGGAAGCCCAGCGCCGGGCGCTGGCCGAGCTGGCGGTGACCGATCCGCTGACCGGCGTCGCGAACCGGCGCCGCTTCGGTGAGCGGCTCGACGAGGAAGTGCAGCGCCGCAACCGCAGCGGTCGGCCGTTCTGCGTCCTGCTGTGCGATGCCGATCATTTCAAGAAGGTCAACGACAGCTACGGCCACCACGCCGGCGATGTCGTCATCCGGCACATCGCCGGCGTGCTGGCCGACAGCGTGCGGGCACAGATCGACGTGGTCGGCCGGCTGGGCGGCGAGGAGTTCGGCGTGCTGTTGCCGGAAACCGGCCTGCCCGGCGCGCGCGAAATCGCCGAACGCGTGCTGGCGCAGATGCGTGCGCACGAATTCCGCGTCGAAGGTCACCGTTTCCGCGTCACGCTCAGCATCGGTATCGCCGAAAGCGCGGGCGGCAGCGGCGATGACGCGCTGCGCACCGCCGATGCGAACCTGTACCGGGCGAAGGAGGGCGGTCGCGACCGCCTGGCGGATTCGGTGCAGGCCTGAGGCTTCAGGAGTCCCCGAGTTCCACCGCGTCCAGCGCGTTCTGGGTGCCGTTGTCGAACACCGGGTAGAAATAGCACTTGTCCAGCCCGTCGAGTTTCGGCCGGATGACCGGATCTTCGCGGAACGCCGGATCCAGGTTGGGAATGGCCAGTGCGTTCGAGGTGGCATAACGCACTTCGGAGGCGTTCTTTGCCGCCAGCGTCGCCTGGTTTATCTCGTTGAGGAACTCGTAGGCTGCGTCCTTGTTCGGCGCGTTCTTCAGCATCAGGAAACTTTCCTGCCAGATCATGCAGCCGGGCGAGGGAATGACAAAGGCGAGCGGCACCTTGAGGTTGTCGCGCAGGAAGGCGATGTCGCCGTTGTAGGCCTGGGCGGCGATCACCTCGCCGGTGGCCAGCGGTGCGGTTTCGTCGAGGATGGAGCCGACGATGCGTATGCCGTCCAGGTGCGATTTCAGCAGCCGCGATGCCGCCTGTACGTCGGTGGCGTTCTGCATCGGCGCGGCCGGCCCGAACGCGTAGCGGGCGGCCATCAGCGCCTCGTGTGCGTCGTCGAGCAGGCTGACCTTGCCGGGATTCTTCTTCGCCAGCGCGAACAGGTCGGCGTAGGTGCGCACCGGCGTCTTCACGCGGTCGGTGCGCCAGGCGATGCCGGTGTGGCCCCACAGATAGGGAACCGCGTGGTCCATGTCGCTCTGCCAGCGCGTCAGCACGTGCTTCAGGTTGGGGATGCGGCGGCCGTCGATGCGTTCGAGTATCCCGCGCTGCAGGTAGGTGCCGAGACCGGTGGTGTCGGCGACCACCAGATCGATCCGGCCGTTGTTCTTCGCCAGCAGTTCGTCCCGTTCCTCGGCGGTGGTGAAGGTGATCTGCCGGATGTCGAGGCCGTGCCGGTTCTTCAGCGTCTTGACCACCTTCGGCGACAGGAACTCGTCCCAGATCAGCACGGTGACGCTGCCCTGGGCGAGGGCGGCCGGCGTGCAGAGCAGGGCGAACAGGAGGCTGGCGGTGCGCAGGAAGGACGGGCGGGTCATGGCGGATTCCTTTCGCGGCCGGAATGCGGGATGGAAGGTGTGGCGGGCGCCCCTTCATGGGTGCATCGCCGCCGGTACGGGGCGCTATACTGGCCGGCGTTTTCGGGCCGCGCGCAGCGCCGCAACCCTTCTATCAAGAAGTGGTGGCCGGCAACAGCTGCCGGGCCGGAATACGGGCGCTCCGGCCCGATTGCTGTGACCGGGTTCGCGTTGTGGCCGGAGCAGGCCGACGGGATGCCTTGCCGAACCGGGAAAAAGGAACACTCCCCCGATGGATTTCGCTTCACTGAAGACCCGGCTCACCGCCACCCCCCGCCGGCGGCTGGGCCTGAAGATCGCGGCCGTGCTGGCCGGCCTCTGGGTGCTGGTCAGCCTGTTCGTGTGGCTGGCCGGCCCCGGCCTGCTGAAGGACTACGCGACGCAGTTCGTGCGCGACGAATTCGGGCACGAACTGGCGATCCGCGAGGTGCGGCTCAATCCCGTCCTGCTGTCGCTGACCATCGATGATCTCGACTTCCGCGAACCGTCGGGCAGTTCGCTGCTGTCGTTCCGGCAGCTGGTGGTCGACGTCGACATCCAGACGCTGGTGCGGGCAATGGTGGTGCTCGACGAGCTGCGGCTGGACGGCCTGGTGGTGAACGTCGAGCGGACCGGGCCCGACCGTTTCAATTTTTCCGCGCTGGCCGACCGGCTGGCCGAACGCGCGGCGGCCGCTCCCGGTACCGAGCCGCCGCCGGCCGCCGCAGAGGGTCCGGCGGTGAATTTCCTGATCCGGCACACGGTGCTCAACGAGGCGGCGTTCCACTTCGTCGACCACACGCACCGGCCGGTGTTCGAGAACTGGCTGCGGCCGATCAACCTGGCGATGGACGATCTGACCTCGCGTCCGGAGCGCGAGGCCCCCTACGACATCAAGGCCGCCATCGGTTCCGGCGGCACCATCGGCTGGCGCGGCGACCTCTCGCTGCAGCCGCTGCGTTCGCAGGGCCGGCTCGAACTGCGCGAATTCGGCCTGAAGACGGCGTACGAATATGTGCAGTCGCAGTTTTCCTTCGCGCTGCCGTCCGGCACTGCCAGCGTGCGCATCGACTACCTGGCCGACTTCTCCGGCACGCAGAGCGTGCTGCAGGTCACCGACGGCGAAGCGTCGATCGACGGTCTGGCCATCACGGCGCCGGACGGTGCGCCGATCTTCGCCTTCGACCAGACGCAGGCCACCGGCATCGTCGCCGACCTGATGCGCTCCACGCTGACGGTGAATCTGGTGGAAACGCGCGGTGGCCGCATCGAGGCGGTAGTGGAGCGCGACGGTTCGACGAACATCCAGCGCGCGTTGTTGCCGCCGACGGGCACGCCCGTTGCGGTGGCCCCGGCACCGCAACCGGAACCTGCTGCGGCGCCGACGGCAACCGCGCCCGAACCCGCGCCGGCATGGAACATCAACGTGGCGCGGGCGGCCATCCGCGATTACGCCCTGCATCTGGTCGACCGCAGCACCACGCCGGCCGCCGACATCCAGGTCAACGGCGTCACGTTCGAGGTGCGCAACCTGCGGCTGCCGGAACCGGTGCCGCTGCCGTTCAGTCTTGAAGCCGCGCTGGCGGCCGGCGGCACGCTGGGCCTGGAAGGCGAATACGTGCTCGACAGCGGCGCGGTGAAGGCGGACGTCGTGGCGGTCGGGCTTGCGCTGTCGCCGTTCTCGCCGTATCTCGCCGGGGTCGGCCGGCTGTCGCTCACCGACGGACGCCTGAACTGGCAGGGCAAGGTATCGGCGCAGGCGAACGGTACGAAGGACCTGCGGGTCGACGGTTCCGGCAGCCTGAAGCAGCTGGCGGTGCGCGACGACGTGCACAAGACAAAACTGCTGCGGCTGGGCGAGCTGGGTTTCGACGGTTTGCAGTACGAGGACCGCATACCGCGGCTGGCATTGCGCCGGCTGACGCTCGCCGGCCTCGACGTCGACGTCACGCTCGACAAGGACGGCGTGAGCAACCTGCAGCACGTGTTCGGTGGCGATGCCGCGGTTGCGGCCGCGGCCGGCGATGCACCGCCGCCGGCCGCACCTGCTGCCGCGCCGGCCGGCCGGCCGATGAGCGTCCGGCTCGACAGTTTCGTGTTGCGCGACAACACGGTGAATTTCCGCGACGCTTCGCCGGACCTCTCGTTCGCCGCGCAGTTGTCCGGTTTCGGCGGCCGCATCGACGGCCTGTCGTCCGATCCGGCCCGGCGGGCCACGGTCGAGCTTGCCGGCACCATCGACAAATACGCGCCGCTCACGGTCAGCGGCGAAATCAATCCGCTGGCGGCCGAGACCTACTCGGACATCAAGGTCCGGCTGACCAGCCTCGATCTCGGCGCGCTCACCCCGTACACCGTCACCTACATCGCCTATCCGCTGGAACGCGGCAAGCTCGGCATCGAGCTGGACTGGAAGGTGGCCGAGCGCAAGTTCGACGCGCAGAACCGGTTGCTGCTCGACGGCCTGACGCTGGGCGAAAAGCGCGAAGCGCCGCGGGCCACCAAACTGCCGGTGAAACTCGGCATTGCGCTGCTCACCGACCGTGAAGGCGACGCCGATCTGGCGGTGCCGGCCTACGGCGAACTGGACGATCCGAAATTCCGCGTCGGCAAGGTGATCCTGACGGCGCTGACCAACCTCGTCACCAAGGCGGTCACGTCGCCGTTTGCCGCGTTGGGCAATCTCGGCGGCGATGAAAAGGCCGGTCAGGTGGCCTATGCCCCGGGTGCGGCGCAACCGCTGGCCGGCGAGAGCGAGAAGCTGGTGAAGATCGCCGAAGCGTTGCTGGCACGACCGATGCTCTCGCTGGCGATCACCGGCACGGCCTCGGCCGACAGCGACCGTACGGCGCTGCAGCGCGCCGCGCTGGAACTGCGGCTCAAGCGCGAATATCTCGACAGCCCCTTCCGGCGCAGCCAGAACCCGGACGACGTCAGGCTCAGCCCGGCCCAGCGTGCCGACGCGCTGCGGGCGCTGTATCGCGAGGCGACCGGCAACAGCATCGATGACCTGCGTGATGCGCAGGGCAATCCGCTGACCGAGTCGGCCTGGCAGACGGCAGCGGAGAATGCGCTGCTGGCGGGCATCGCGATCGACGACGGCGCACTGCGTGAACTGGCCCGCGTACGCGCGCAATTCGCCAAGGACCGGTTGCTGGCGGCCGGCGTGCCGGAAGCCAGCCTGTTCGTTGTCGACGGCGAAATCCTGCCGAAACAGGACGGCGTGGCGGCGGATGCGCCGGTGGCCACCCGCCTGGCCCTGGATGCGAAGTAACGGCCATGCAATTGCGTACCCGGGTTTTCCTGCTGGTGGCCGCCGCCGCGCTGGTGAGCGGTCTGGTTGCCTATGTCGCCATCGATCGCCTGCTGGTCAGCAGCTACCGGACGCTTGAACAGAGCGTGGTGCGGGCGGAAATCGAGCGTGCACGCAATGCACTGCAGAACGATGCCGCCGCGTTGTCGCGGCCTACATCCGACTGGGCCAACTGGGACGATCTGCACCATGCGCTGGCCGGCGAGGCCGCGGCAGCCGAGTTCGCCCGCATCAATTTCATCCCGCTGACCTTCACCGGGCTCGACATCTCGCGACTTTCGGTGCTCGACCGCAACGGCCGGCTGCGCATGACGGCCGGCGTCGACGCGGCCGGCAACATGAGCGAGGCGCCGCCCGGCTACGAAGAGCAGCTGCGGCAGCTGCAGCAGGCATTGCGCGCCTCGGGCGAAGACCACATCACCGGCGTGATCCGGACGGCCGCCGGCCCCGAACTGGTGGCGATCCAGGCGATCCATTCGCTGGCCGACCGGGTCAATTCGCGCGGCGACGTGGTGCTGGCGCGCGCCCTGGATGCGCGCTTTGCCGAACGACTGACCATGGTGCTGCGGCGCGATCTGGCGTTCCTGCCGCCGGACATTCCCGATGGCCAGATCGATACCCTGTGGATGGATTTTGCCGACGATCGCCGTGCCTGGGGCTACTTCCGCATCGACGGCATGGACGGCAAGCCGGTACTGATCGGCCGCATCGGCATGCCGCGGGACATCCATGCGCAGGCCCAGGATACGCTGGGGCTGATCACGCTGGTCATCGCGATCATCGTGCTGCTGGCGCCGATCGGCGCCGAGCTGATCATCGACCGGATCGTGGTGTCGCGGGTGCGCGGCCTGCGCGACTGGGCCAGCGCGGTGGCTGCCGGCGGCGCGCTGGCGCCACCGGTTTCGGTCGGCGGCGACGACGAGGTCGGCGATCTGGCAACGTCGATCGGCAGCATGGCCACGCATCTGGACGGCGTGCAGAAGGATCTCGAGAAAGCGCGCGAACAGGCTGACCGCGCCAATCGCGCGAAGAGCGAATTCCTCGCCGGTGCCAGCCACGAAATCCGCACGCCGCTCACTGCCATCCTCGGCTATGCCGAACTGCTGCAGGATCGCCGGCTCGGTGACGAGGAATATTTCCGTTACCTCGGCACCATCCGCAACAACGGCGAAGACCTGCTCGGCATCCTCAACGACGTGCTCGACCTGTCGAAGATCGAAGCCGGCCGCCTCGATCTCTCCTGGGAAAAGTCGGACATCCGCGCCATCCTGTGCGGCGTGGTGTCGCTGCTGGACGTGAAGGCGCGCGAGCGCGGCCTGTCGCTGTCCATCGAGGGCGACACCGAGCTGCCGCTGCGTGCCTTCGTCGATCCGGTCCGTTTCCGGCAGATCCTGCTGAACCTGGTGGGCAATGCCATCCGCTACACCGACCGCGGCGCGATCGTCGTGCGCTGCCGCGTCGAACATGTCGGCCCGGTCAGCGCGCGCCTGCACGTCGCGGTGCAGGACACCGGCGTCGGCATGGATCCGGTGCAGGTGGCGCGGCTGTTCCGGCCGTTCACCCAGCTCGGTCACGGCAGTACGCGACGTGCCGGCGGTACCGGTCTCGGTCTTGCCCTGTCGCAGGAATTCGCGCGTGCCATGGGTGGCTGCATCCGTGTCGAGAGCGTCCCGGGCAAGGGCAGTGTGTTCACGCTGGAGTTGCCGCTGGGCGACCTTACCGGCGTGCCGCCGGCCGGCAGCGAACCATTGCCGCCGGTGACCGAAGAGGCGGCGGCGGACGAAGCGGAAACCTTCGTCGGCGCGAATGTCATGCTGGTCGAGGACAACGCGGTCAACCGGCTGCTGGTGGAAAAGCTGCTGGAGCGTCTGCAGGTGTCGGTGCATTCGGAAACCGACGGCATGGCGGCGCTCGATCACCTGTTGCAGGCGGGTGGCCGCTACGACCTGGTGCTGCTCGACATGCAGCTGCCCTCGCTGGACGGCTATGCGATTGCCCGCCGGCTGCGTGCGGCCAACTACCACGGCATCGTGGTGGCGCTCACCGCCAGCGCGATGCTGGGCGAGCGTGATCGCGCGATGCAGGCCGGTTGCGACGATTTCATCGCCAAGCCGCTGCAGAGCCGCGAATTCCTGCGCACCTGTCGCAGCTGGCTGCGGCGCCGTCGCGATCCGGCCTGAGGCATGGCCGGCGCGGCGCCGTCAGCGGCCGCGCCAGTGGATGTCGAACAGGTCGCGCCGGCGGTCGCGGCCGTTGCGCACCGAACCCTCGCGCCGCAGCGCGGCCAGCTTTTCCGGATCCAGATCGGCCAGCAGGTACTGCGCGGTGCCGGCGTCGGCCTCGGCGAGCACGGCGCTGTCGGGGAAGGCGATGTCGGACGGCGTGAGTACCGCCGAACGGGTGTACTGGCTGTCGACGCCGTCGATGCCGGTCAGCAGGCCGCAGGATCCGGCCAGCAGCACGTAGCATTCGTTCTCGATTGCGCGTGCGGCCGCGCAGTGCCGCACGCGCAGGTAACCGGCGCGGGTGTCGGTCCAGCTCGGCACGCAGAGAATGTCGACGCCGCGGTCGGCGAGCACGCGTGCCGCTTCCGGGAATTCGACGTCGTAGCAGATCAGCACGCCGAGCCGGCCGAACGGGGTGTCGACGACGGTGAGCGCCTCGCCGCCGGCGATGTTCCACTGCGTCCGTTCGCCGGGCGTCGCGTGCAGTTTGTGCTGCACCTGCCGCGTGCCGTCCGGTGCCAGCACGAAGGCGCTGTTGAGCAGGCGGCTGCCGTCGCGGGTCGGCAGGCTGCCGGCCACGATCCAGGTCCCGTGCCGCTGCGCGCGCTCGGCCAGCACGTCGACGATCCGCGGCGTGGTGCCGGCCAGGCGCTGCATGGCCGCGTGCGGCGTTTCGCCGGCGGGCGAGAGCGCCAGCAGCGGGATGGAAAAGAATTCCGGGAACAGCACCAGCTGTGCGCCGGCGCCCGCCAGCACGTCGACGTACCAGCCGGCGTGTGCGGCGAGTTCATCGACGGATGCGAACGGGCGCATCTCCCATTGAACGATGCCGGCGCGCACGGTGCGGGCGGCGGATGACGTCGGATGGCGGTCTGCAGGCGTGGACATGCCGGCAGCATACGTGACCGTCGCGTCGCGAAAAATCCCGGCGCGCGGCCGGCCGGGCCATTGCCGCCACCGGCCGGCTTGGGCAGGCTCCGCGCGGTTTTGTGGCGGCGTCCGCCGCCGGCGGACCTTCGGACAACCGGGAAACCGGTCGGGAGTGACGGCATGAGCATCCGGCAACTGGGGCACCTGGCAGGCAGTTCGGCGGTATCGGCATCGCTGCCCGGCGATCCGCTGCGGCTGACCGTGCCGGCCTGGCGCACCGCGCTCTACGACGAACTGCATGCGCGGCCGTTCCCCATGCTGGAGGCACCGGTCCGGGTGTCGCACCTGGCGGTGCTGCCGCAGGAAACGGACGGCTCCGAGGCGGACAAGGCCGATGCGGCACAGGATTTCGCCCGGCAGGCGGCCGCGCACCTGGCGGCGCTGTGCGCGCGTTTCGGCCTGCAGGCGCCGGCGGCGGGCGAATCCTGTTTCTACCGCGACTTCGGCGCCTTCGAGCTGCGCTGGGAACGGCACACCGAATTCTGTACCTGGACCGTGTTGCAGAAAGGCACCGACGCCGCGCCGCTGGTGAACACGCCGCTCACCGTGCTGCCGCCGGACTGGCTGGCGGCGCTGCCGGGCCGCATCGCGGTGGCGGTGCATCTGGTGGTGGAACCGCGCCGCGATCCGGCACCGACGCGCGACGAACTGCGCGTGCATTTCGAGGGCCACCGGATGATCGGTTGCCGGGTCTACGACGGTCGCGCCGAAGTCTGGACCGCCTTCCGCCTGCACGCCGACGGCGCCGGCCGTTTCTTCGTGTTCCACGACGATCTCAATCCCTGCGAGACCGGTCGTCTGGTGCAGCAACTGCTGGAAGTCGAAACCTATCGCCTGATGGCGCTGGTGACACTGCCGCTGGTGCGCGCCTCGCAGGCCGAGCTGACGGCGATGGATCTCGATCTGGCGACCGTGGTATCGCGGCTGCATGCCGGTGACGGACGCGGCGAACGCGCGTTGCTGGACCGGCTCTCCGGCCACGCGGCGCGGCTGGAGCAGCTGCGCGCGCGACTGAATTACCGGCTGGCCGCAACCCGTGCCTATTACGCGCTGGTGATGACGCGCCTGGAACAGTTGCGCATCGTCGAGATCCGCGGCCTGCAGACGCTGTCGTACTTCCTCGACCGCCGGCTGACGCCGGCGGTACGAACCTGCGAAGCGGCCGGCACCCGGCTGGACGATCTCTCGCTGCGCATCGACCGTGCGGCCGAACTCATCCGCACCCGCGTCGAGCTGACGATCGAGGAGCAGAACCAGGCGCTGCTGACGTCGATGGACCGGCGCAGCCACCTGCAGCTGCGCCTGCAGCAGGCAGTGGAAGGGCTGTCGGTGGTGGCGATCAGCTATTACGTGGTGCAGCTGGTGCACACCGTGGCCGCCGCACTGCCGCGCTTCGGCATCGCAGTCGACGCCGACCTGGCGGCGGCGGCTTCCGTGCCGCTGGTGGTCGGCGCCGCGCTGGGCCTGTTGTTCTGGCTGCGGCGCCGCCTGCCGCGCGAGTGACGGTGCCGGCCGGGATCAGGCCAGCACCGGCGTGCCGAACGACAGCTCGCCGAAGCTGAAAGTCGGCCGCAGGCCGGGGAAGAAGGCGTTGTGCGTCAGCTCGGAGCTGGGCACGAAGTTGCAGAAATCCGGATTGCGCTTCGACGGTCCGGCGATGGTTTTTTCCATCACCATCGAGATGTACTGGTCGTTGGAGTCTTCCAGCGTGTTGGCGTTCATGATCACTTCCACGCCGTATTTCTGCGCGTAGTCGCGTA
Organism: Pseudomonadota bacterium; assembly: GCA_049323295.1. Classification (GTDB taxonomy): domain Bacteria; phylum Pseudomonadota; class Gammaproteobacteria; order Pseudomonadales; family JADFDG01; genus JADFDG01. Next base: position 10,220 of record JBMOON010000041.1, on the reverse strand, counting down.
CGCCTGGAATTTCCGAAACCAGCGGCGCGTAGCTGTCGGCGGCGACACCGTTTTCGCTGCTGACCAGCAGGCCCTCCGGCGTTTTGGCCACCAGCGAGTGGTTGCCTTCGGTGTGGCCGGGTGTATGCACCAGGGCGACGCCGGCGCCGAGCTGCACCGACGAATCGAGCAGGATGACTTTCTGCAGGTCGACATCGGCGGTGCCTTCCGGGCAGTACCACATGGCCTGCATCGGCAGCAGGCCCTGCGCCGCTTCCCATTCGCGGCGCATCACCAGCAGTTTGGCATTCGGGAAATAACCCTTGCGGCCGCGGGTGCCCAGCCATTTGCGCACGTCCTGCGTATGCAGGTGGTCGTAGGAGATGTAGTCGACCTGCGCCGGGCTGATGCCGGTCATCGCCAGCGCTTCCTCGACCGTGCGGCGGAACGGCACCAGCACTTTTTCCAGCAGCGGCCGCAGGCGATTGTCGGCGAGGTTGAAGAAGAACGGCGTCTGCGCGTTGCCCTCGATGTCGGACGGGCTGAACAGCAGCGTCTTCACGCCGGCCTTGGTTTCGTACTGGATGACGAACAGGCGGTTGAAGATGTTCATGTACGGCGTGAGCACGGTGGTGGCATCGCGCAGGCCGTAGCGTACCGGGTACGGTGCGGTGATCAGGTTGATGCTGCGGTAGTACAGCACGTTGCTGTTGCCCAGCATGCGCTCGCGGAAGACCTCCGCGCGACGGCGGACTTCGGCCAGGCGGTCGGCCGGCCGTACGGCATCGCGGGCGCCGTCGAAGTCGGTGATCGCGGAAATTTCCTGGCCGGGGCGGTAACTGCTGTTCATCGGTCTCTCCGTGTGTGATGCGTGCCGCGGAATGGCGGCGGTCAGTGCGACAGCGGTGCGAGCGGCGACGGTGCCGGCACCGGCAGGGGAAAGAGGTCGTCGCTGCCGGCGGTGCGCAGGCCGGCGGCGCGGATTGCCGCGGCGTCCTCGGCCGAGGCGTAATGGTAGGCGACGAAGCGGCGGCGGACATCGGCATCGTAGTCGCGCAGTACGTCGTCGAGCCCGGTATGTGACGGATTGCCGCGCCGGCCGCAGTCGTGGAACAGCAGCTCGCCGTGTGCGGCCACGGTGCCCATCAGTTCCGGCACCGGCCGGGTGTCGCCGCTGTAGAAGAACGAGCCGGGCAGGTGCAGCCCGAACGCGGAGTTGGGTGCGTGGTGACGCACCGGGTAGACACGGAAATCCAGGCCCTGCAGCCAGAAGTGGCCGGCCACCGGTACGATCCGCAGCACGTCCCAGAAATTCACGCCGCCCTCGGCAACGTTGTTCGGGTAGTCGGCGATGCGCTGGTGCAGGTGCGGCACCAGCGGCGCCGGCACGAACAGCCGGATGTCGTTGCGGCGGCCGTCGGGTGCAAAACAGGCCCGGTAGAACAACTGCTCCAGGCCGCCGACGTGATCGAGATGCGTGTGGGTGATGAAGAGCGCCGCCGGCAACACGTCATAGCGGGCGACGAAGGCGTTCAGGGTGTCGGGACCGCAGTCGATCAGCAGCAGGGGAACGGAATGCTCGGCCGAATGTCCGTGCTCGATGACCAGGGCCGCACTGCCCAGCTGCTGGTTGCCGGCGTTGCCGACTCCGAGGAAGCGTGCGTTCAGCCTGTTCACGGGCAGGGAATTCCGCAGGAAGAGGGGAAGTGACCGCAGGTCGTGTCCCGGCGGGGCGGGGCGCGCGAAAATGGGAGCGGTTACGCCACACGACGGGCGCGGGAGCATAACGCCGCGCCGGAGGAGCATGCCATGTTCGGATACGGTGCCCGCAAGTCCCGCCTGCCGACGGCGGCCGAAGCCCTGCCGGGGCGCAGCACGCCGCTGCCGGTGCCCCCGGCCCACCACGTGAACGGCCACCCGCTGCAGGGTCCCTGGCCGGACGGCCTGCGCACGGCCCTGTTCGGGCTCGGCTGTTTCTGGGGTGCCGAGCGCAAGTTCTGGCAGCTGCCCGGGGTGTACTCGACGGCGGTCGGCTATGCCGCCGGGCTGACGCCCAACCCCACCTACGAGGAGGTGTGCACCGGCCTCACCGGCCACAACGAGGTGGTGCTGGTGGTCTACGACCCGGCCGCGGTGAGCTACGGGACGTTGCTGAAGACGTTCTGGGAAGCGCACGACCCCACCCAGGGGATGCGGCAGGGCAACGATGTGGGGACCCAGTACCGCTCCGGCATCTACTGCTTCGACGACCGCCAGCGGGCGGAAGCCGAGGCATCGCGCGAACGTTACGCCCGGGCGCTGGCAGCCGGCGGCCTGGCCGCACCGACCACCGAGATCCTGCCGGCACCGCCGTTCTATTACGCCGAGGCCTACCACCAGCAATACCTGGCCAAGAATCCGGGCGGTTATTGCGGGCTGGGCGGTACCGGCGTGACCTGTCCGCCCTGAGCCGGGCGGCCGGCGCGGCGAGGCCGGTTGCCGCTATGATCGAACCTGCAACCGGCGGCTTGCGGAGTCGCCGGCCAAGAAGAAAAACACCAGGGGAAGGGGAACACCATGTCGGAATCCGTTGCTCCGCAACCGTCGGCAGAACGGCCGCTGGTGTCGCGCAGTGCGCCGGCCGCGCGCGGCATAGGCTGGATTGCCGATGGTTTCCACTCGTTCGTCACCGACTGGCCGGCCTGGCTGGTGATCGCTTCGCTCTCGCTGCTCGGTTCGGCACTGCAGCTGTTGTTGCCGATCCTCGGCACGATCGCCGTTTTCCTGTGCACGCCGGTGTTCATCGGCGGCCTGATGCAGGGGCTGGCGGTCGAACGCAACGGCGGTCGCCGGCTGGCGGTGGCCGACATGTTCAGCCAGTTCTCCACGCCGGCGCTGCGGCCGCTGCTGCTGATCGGCATCACCTGGCTGGCGCTGGTGCTGCTGTCGCTGCTGGCGGTGGTCGGCTTCGTGACCGTCACTTCGTTCGCCGACGTGCTGACGCAGCATGCGCAGTCGCTGGAAATGCTGGTGGCGGCGCGCGACCTGACGTTCGGCATCAGCCTGCTGATCGGCGTGCTGATCTTCGTCGCGCTGATGATGCCGGTGACCATGCTGGTCTGGTTCGCCCCGGCGCTGGTGGTGCTGGAAGGCGAATCGGCCGGTTCGGCGATGAAACACAGTTTCGTCGGCTGCCTGCGCAATTTCATGCCGTACCTTGCCTACGGTCTCGTGGGCCTGCTGGTGTTCCCCCTGCTGGTGCTGTGCACCCTGGGGCTGGGCGTGCTGGTGCTGCTGCCGGTCGGCCTGGCCTCCATCCACGCCGCCTACCGGGATATTTTTCACCGCCCCTGAGTCGAAGCCGCCGGGGTATCTCTTTGCCGACTGTTGTACGGAGTGGTCGTCGCATGCGCATGTCGAACGTTGTTGCCGGAGTGCTGGCCGCGGTGGCCGGCCTGTCGTGTTTTTCCGCCCCGGCGCTGGCGGCTTCCGGCGCCGCCCTGGCACGCGACGTGGTGGTGCAGGTGCACGAAGTCGGCATGGAAGTCTCGATGATGGTCTACGACGAATCGTCGGAGATTTATCGCCGGCAGGCGCGTGCGCGACTCGACGGGCTCGACGCCCCGATGAAGCAGGTGCTGGCCGAACTGGGCACCCGCGACGCGGCGCAGGCCGCAGCTGCCACCGAGTACTGGCGGATGATCCAGGGTTCGCTCAAGGGCGGACGCGACTTCGGCGCCGGCATCCTGAACACCGGTTACGAGGCCAAGATCCACGGCGATTTCGATGCCTCGTCGCAGCAGTTGACCGACCTGCTCACCAAGGCGTGGAAACTGCTGGAGAAGAACAACGCACCGGAGGCGCGCGCCGAGCTGCTGGCGGCGAAGATCGTCTCCAACTACGTGCAGATTTCCGGCAGCCCCTTCGGCTCCTTCACCCTGAGCTCGAATACCGACGATTCCGATCTTGCCAAGGGCGTTGCCCAGCTTGACGCACTGCTGGCGGAGCTGGCGGTGAAATACGAGAAGGACAAGGAGAAGCTGGCGAAGCTGAAGCGGATCGGCGCCAAGTGGCAGTTCATCCGCACGACCATCCTCAAGGCCGGCTCCCAAGCCACGCCGTACATCGTGTACAAGCACGGCGGCGACATAATGCGCGAGCTGGCGACGCTGCGCTGACGCGCAGCGGCATCAGGTCATGAAGCGCGTCGGGGTGGTCGGCTCCGGCTCGCTACCGAACCCGAAATCGTCGATGCCTGCCCGCGCCAGCGCATCGCGGCCGTGCGCCGCGACCAGCGCGCCGGCCATCGCCGGCGCGAGGTGATGCAGCAGGTCGACGGCTTCGTCGCGGAACGCGTCGAGTGCGCCCAGTTCGATCACCGCCAGCGTTTCATTGTCGCGGAACACCGGCTCGACCAGCAACTCGCGCGGCGATGCGCTGCCGGTGGCGGTACGGATCGCGTTGTAGTCTTCCGGCAGATGCGTCAGTCGCAGGCGACGCCGGCTCACGGCGGCCTGCCCGATCAGCGTTTCGCCGCGCCCGAGGTCTTCCGGCAGCCGGGTTTCGCCGTCGAGTCCGGAAGCGGCGGCACGGCGCAGGCGTTCGCCCTGCATCAGGAACACGGCGCCGACCTGGGCGCCGGTGTGCTCGATCAGGAAGCCCAGCGTACGGCCGGCGATTTCGGTGGCGGTCAGGTTGCCGGCAATGCGCGCCAGATAGTCCCCGATCCGGCGCTGGCGACGCTGTTCCTCGTCGGCTTTTTTGCGCAGCGCATCCAGCGATTGCATTTCGACGGCGAGCTGTTGCGTGGTCAGCCATTCCGAGCGCTCGCGGCGCTCGAGCAGATAGCAGATGACGGAACACAGCAGGACGCTGGCAAAGTAATGCTGGATGAAGCCCGGCCAGTCGAAATCGAGCCCTTCTGCCCGCAGATCGATCAGCAGCACCAGCATCGACGCCAGGGTGGCCAGCAGGGCGGTGCGCAGCGGCATGCGGAACAGCGTGAACACCATGAACGTCTGCAGCATCGCGAAGTAGGCGACGGCATGGGCGAGCGGATCGCCGTGGGTGATTGCCAGGGTGCGCAGGGTGGCGATCTGGACGCAGGTCACGACCAGCGGCGTCAGGAACGCGATCCAGCCGTCCAGCCGGCGCGTGGCCAGCAGGATCATCCAGGAGCCGAACACCAGCACGCTGATCGGATGCGACGCGTTGGTGTACCACGCCGCCGGCATCTGGTTCAGCGAATGGACGATGAGGGCGTAAAGCAGGTTCAGCCCGAGCGCCCACGGCAGGACGCGGCGGATCACGTCCGGCGATCTGGCGACCCAGGCCGCCTGGAATTCGTCTTCCAGCGGTTGCGGGAAACGCAGCGACCGGAACTCCCCGGCCAGGGTGTCGGCAATCAGCGACCGGCGTGCGTCCGTGTTCGCGGCGATGACGTTCACGACGCGCGCTCGCCCCACAGGTCGTGCTCGTCGCTGTCGACGATCTTCACGTCGACGAAATCGCCCGGCTTCAGGCCGGCGGCGTCGTTCAGATAGACGTGGCCGTCGATCTCCGGCGCATCGGCCGCGGAACGGCAGACCGCGCCTTCCTCGTCGACCTCGTCCACCAGCACGGTGAGCGTGCGGCCGATCTTGCGCTCCAGCTTGCGGGCGCTGATGCGCGCCTGCGTTTCCATGAACGCCTGCAGGCGTTCCTCCTGGATGTCCTTGTCGACGTGGTCCGGCAGCTCGTTGGCCTTCGCGCCGTCCACCGGCGAATAGATGAACGCACCGGCGCGGTCGATCTCCGCTTCTTCCAGGAAATCCAGCAACTCGGCGAATTCGCTTTCCGTCTCGCCGGGGAAGCCGACGATGAACGTGCTGCGGATGGTCAGGCCCGGAACCTGTGCGCGCCAGCCGCGGATGGTCTCGATGGTTTTCTCGGCGCTGCCCGGCCGCTTCATCAGCTGCAGGATGCGCGGGCTGGCGTGCTGGAAGGGAATGTCGAGATAGGGAAGGATTTTCCCCTGCGCCATCAGCGGCATGATGTTGTCGACGTGCGGGTACGGGTACACGTAGTGCAGGCGCACCCACACGCCCATGTCGCCAAGCGCTTCGCACAGGTCAAACATCTTCGACCTGACCGGCTTGCCGTTCCAGAAATCGGTGCGGTATTTCAGGTCGACGCCGTAGGCGGAGGTGTCCTGCGAGATCACCAGCAGTTCCTTCACGCCGGCCTTCACCAGCCGCTCGGCTTCGTCGAGCACGTTGCCGGCCGGGCGCGACACGAGATCGCCGCGCATCGACGGAATGATGCAGAACGTGCAGCGGTGGTTGCAGCCTTCGGAAATCTTCAGGTACGCGTAGTGGCGCGGCGTAAGCTTGATGCCCTGCGGCGGCACCAGGTCGAGGAACGGATCGTGGTTCTTTTTCGGCGGCAGGTGCTGGTGCACCGCGCCGACCACCGCCTCGTACTGCTGCGGGCCGGTGACGGCCAGCACGCCCGGGTGTGCCTTCGTGATCTGGTCCGCGTCCTTGCCCATGCAGCCGGTGACGATGACCTTGCCGTTTTCCTTCAGCGCCTCGCCGATCGCGTCCAGCGATTCCTGCTTCGCGGCGTCGATGAAGCCGCAGGTGTTGACGACGACGAGATCGGCGTCCTCGTAGGTGGCGGAGACCTGGTAACCCTCCAGCCGCAGCTGGGTGAGGATGCGTTCGGAATCGACCAGCGCTTTCGGGCAGCCGAGGCTGACGAAGCCGACTTTCGGTTGGGCCTTGGACATGGGAAGGGACGGGGACTGCAGGGCCGCGCAGTTTAGCGCAGGGCCGCGTGGCCGGTCTGTGCCGGTTTTCCCGTGGAGCCCGGGCACGGGGCCGGCGGTCTTGCGCTGCCGACGGCCGGCCCCGACAATGCCGGCCTCCCGGGAGGGGCGGTTCTCCGGAACGCACTTCCGGGGCCTGCATGGCCGTTATGGTGGCCCTGTCGGTCCCTCCGCAACGATCAGCCGTGAACCCCGCCAGGGCCGGAAGGCAGCAACGGTAGCGGTCAGACGTGTGCCGGGGTGTGGCTGGCAGGGTTCACCACCCGGCGGGGCGCAAGGCCCTGCGGCTTCCTTCACCGTTTCTTCTTCCCGTCCCGACTTCCCGACCGGTCTGCCGACAGGCATGCCGCCGGATGCGTTTGTCTGCGGGACAGGCAGGGCGGGGTGCGGGGGAAGGGGGCGCTGGATAACATCCCGGAGATGTCTGCACAGGATGACGCCCCGGAAATGGCGTGATTGATTACGCCGGGGGCGGGGGTCGAATTAACGTTATGCCTTTTGGAGGAACCAATGGCCGGCTTGCTAAAACGGATTACCCAGACTGAAGTTCGTGCTCTCTATGACGAAGTAGAGGCCATAAAGAAGCAGGCTGAGGCATCAGTTGCCCGCCTAAATACATTGGCAGCGACCTACGAGCAGTCAGTCAATACGATTTCCACCAGCCTAGAACAGGCAAAGCAGAGCGCTTCATCTAGCAATGAAGCAAAGGTGGCGGCAGGTGGAAATGCTGAGGAGCTAAGGAAGCTCTTGAGCGAAGCAAAGCAGCATCACGAAAGCGTTGCGGAATTTTCACGATCAGTCGATGTGCTTTCAGAAAGGGTCTCAAAGACCGAAGAGAAGATGACGAAACTGTCAGCGGAGGCGCTCGCACTTCGCAAACAAGTAGAGGAGCTTCTTCCCGGCGCAACTAGTGCCGGCCTTGCATCCGCTTTCCGTGAGCGCAAAGAATCATTTCAAGGACCTGTAAAGTTGTGGGCACGCGTATTCATTGGCTCTCTGGTTGCTCTACTCGTGGTTGCATTCCTAAATCCCGTCGATTTCACCATCGATAAGGTGACCCTAGAAAACTTTCATATGTATGTTCTTCTGCGCCTTCCGTTCCTAGTTCCCATTGTGTGGTTGGCGATATACGCAGCGCATAAGCACAATCAGGCACTTAGGCTTGAGGAGGAATATGCCCACAAGGAGGCTATTTCAAAGTCTTTTGAGGGCTATAAGACCCAGCTGCTTGAAATTGAGTCTGACTCTACCAGTACTGCAGCCGAGCACTTGGTGAACCGAACGCTAGAGGCTCTTGCGCGTCATCCTGGCCGCATATACGACGCAAAGAGGGAAGACCTCAGCCCGTTTGGTGTAATCAAAGAGTGGTTTACCTTCGGGGCGAAAGAGAGCCCGAAGAAAGAAGATGGTGCCGAAAAGGCATAACCATTCGCTGCAGGCGCGACGGCCCTGACGGGCCGCGGCCTGAGCTAAAACGTTAGAGCGAAAGTACAGGATTTGAGCTAGGGATGGAGTTATGAAGAAGACGTTGATCTTAATTGCAGCCTTGCTGTCTGGATGTACTAATCCATACGCGAAGTTCTATCAGGGAATGCCAGACGCAAGGGTACGGCCTGGTTATGTTCCCTCATCAGAGCCAGTAAAAATTTATAGTTCAAATGACATTCAGCAGGATGCGCGATCCCTGATGGTGAAGGGATATTTGCCGGTAGGTGAGTCATCCTTTAATGCCGCATCAAATCAAGCCAGCCAGAGCCAATTAATTTTCCACGCCAATAAAATTGGAGCCCAATTGGTCTTGGTAAAATCCGCGTTCTCCCACACTGTATCTGGCGCTTTGCCGCTGACGGTGCCGAATACAGCAACCTCGTATTCTTCGGGAACAGCAACTGCGTATGGCCCGGGTGGTTCGGTAACAGCATATGGGAGTGGAACTACCACTACTTACGGCTCACAAACCACCATGGTTCCCTACACGATCCAGAGATATGACTTTGATGCGATGTATTTCGTTAAGGCGAAGCCTAGGGTGGGTTTTATAGCGGTAGCTATTGATAATGAAACACGGAGAAAGCTGGGAACAAACTCGGGGGTCCGAGTCGATATCGTTATAGAAAACTCGGGAGCATTTGAGAATGATGTTTTGCCCGGAGACATAGTTCTTAAATTCAATGACACGAAAATCCAGTCCGTTGAGCACTATAGCGAAATGCTATCTACCTATTCTGGCCAATCCGTCACGTTAACCATTAATCGGGATGGCGTGGAGATATTAAAAGTTCTTCCATTTGCGCGGCTTTGAAGGCGAGCGTTGCGCTCTAACCGCTCGTTGAAGGCCGACGCCCCTGACGGGCCGCGGCCTTAACTCGGACGTTAGGTGCTCTATCTCGATAGAAAATGGAAAAGGAGATTCCAATGAGCAGATACGCATTCTTCATTGTTCCGGCGCTTGTGGCTTTCCCTCTTGTTGCTTACGGAGAGTGCACTCTGTCCCATGAGGAGTGTCGGGATGTGTACACCTGCATTGAGTATTACCCGAACGGAACTGATTGCAAGAAGACGGTGAAGTCCCGGGAGTGCCATACGGTTTGCGATGAATTCGACGTTGATCGCGGCGGCATTGATGATGCAAACCGCAATGTTCAACAAAATCCAACTGGAAATGGCGAGGACAGCAAGGGCTCCGAGTGAGAACGCCTGGTCGGCCAGAACCCTGAACTCCGATTCCGGGAGCCATGGAGGGCGACGTGCAGAAGCAGGCAATCGTGCTGTGTTTCCTGGCAGTCATCAGCGGGTGCGCAACGAAGAATTACAGCAGCAGTCGTGCCGCGGAAGATGTGGCGGTCTGTATTGCGGCGGGTTGGCGAAAAGCCCCGCGCTCCGGAATCGAGGTTCCGGTATCCCTTGCCAGGACCGATCAGTACTACTTCGTGGGTGTCGAACTTCATCCAACCTTTCCCAGTCTTGTCGTAACCGGAAGGGATCATCCGTTCCATGCCGTCTGGGCGGAGGTACGGGAGTCTGCACCCGGATCAACAACCAGATATCACCGGGCTTACCAGTTCACGCATCGGGTTATTGATGGCGTGGTGGTGGATTGCCAGACCGTCCCTGAACAGTGAGGGCGCCGGTACCCGGCAGGAGAGATTTTTCTCTGAGCCCGTCCTCGGGCTGATGTTCGCGCGGCAGGTCAGGGGTGACATGTAATGACCCAGTGATTTCCTGCTCAGGTATAACCTTACGAGGACTTACCCCATGAGCATCGCAATGGAAGAAGACATCAAGCGCTGGACGGCCCGCCGGAAGTCGGCGCTGGTCCTGGAAATCATGTACAAGTTGGGTATTTACCCGACACCGGGGCTTCCGCGCCGTAGTCTAGGCTGCCTCTGAGATCGGCGTCTCGTTGGTCACGGGCGGAACGATTGGCGGCAAGTTTTCGATACCGAGCGCATCA
>JBMOON010000040.1:0-316750 GCA_049323295.1 Pseudomonadota bacterium | reverse complement strand
GACGGTGAAGCCGGTCGCGAAAGCCTCCGCAAAGCCGGCCGCAAAGCCGGCTGCGAAAGCACCGGCCAAGACCGCCGCGAAACCGGCTGCCAAGGCTCCGGCAAAGACCCCGGCCAAGCCGGCCCCGGCCGCCAAACCCGCCCTGAAAGTCGTGCCGCCGGCCAAGCCGGAACCGGCCAGGACCGCCGCGAAACAGCCGGCCGCCAAACTGCCGGAACCGAAGAAACCCGAACCTGCGAAAAAACCGTCCGCCCCCTTGAAGCCCATCAAACAGATCAATCCGCTCGAACCGCCGGCCAACCCGAACATCCTGATCCACGGCCAGAAGCCGTACATCGCCAAGGCCGGCGAGGAATACATGAGCGCCGGCCAGCTGGAACACTTCCGCAAGATCCTCGGCGCGTGGAAACGCGAACTGATGGAAGAAGTCGACCGCACCGTGACGCACATGCAGGACGAATCGGCCAACCTGCCCGACCCGAACGACCGCGCCACGCAGGAAGAAGAATTCGCACTCGAACTTCGTACGCGTGACCGCGAGCGCAAGCTGATCAAGAAGATCGACAAGACGCTCAACATCATCGAGGAAGGCGAGTACGGTTATTGCCAGGCCTGCGGCATCGAGATCGGCATCCGCCGCCTCGAAGCGCGCCCCACTGCCGAACTCTGCATCGACTGCAAGACGCTGGCCGAGATCAAGGAAAAACAGGTCGGCAGCGCGTCATAATTCCTTGCCTGCAACCGGCAGCTATACCGGGCGCTTCGCCCCGTCGCCGACGGGGCCCCTGCACATCGGCTCCCTCACCTGCGCGCTGGCGTCGTTCCTCGACGCCCGTGCCGCCGGTGGCCGGTGGCTGGTGCGCATCGAGGATCTGGATCCGCCGCGCGAGCAGCCCGGCGCCGCCGCCGACATCCTGCGCAGCCTGGAGCAGCACGGCCTGGCCTGGGACGGCGACGTCGTGTTCCAGAGCACGCGCGGCGAGCTCTACGCCGCCGCCCTGGAGCAACTGGCCGCCGGCGGCCACGCCTTCCGCTGCCCGCTGTCGCGGGCGCAACTCGATGCCTTCGGCGGCCGGCATCCCGGCCGTGCCGCCAGCGAACAGGTCGCGGTCGAGGGTGACGACTTCGCCTGGCGGCTCAACGTGCCCGATCGCGACATCACCTTCGTCGACCGTATCCGCGGCCTGCAGGCCTGCAACCTGGCCCGCCAGGAAGGCCCGTTCGTGGTTCGTCGCCGCGACGGCCTGTTCGCCTACCAGCTGGCGGTAGTGGTCGACGATCACGCACAGGGCATCACCGACGTGGTCCGCGGTTCCGACCTCCTGGATTCGACACCGCGGCAATTGTGGCTGCTGGAGTGCCTTGGCCTGCCGGCGCCGCGCTACGCGCACATCCCCGTGCTCGTCGATGCCGACGGCAACAAGCTGAGCAAGCAGGACCGCGCAACCCCGGTAAACGCCGGCAACCGGTTGCCCAATCTCCGGCTCGCACTCGCCGCCCTGGGGCAGGACGTTCCGCCGGACGCAGCAACGCCCGAAGAGCTGCTGGCAGCCGCCATTGCCGGCTGGCGGCCGGCGCGCATCCCCCGCCAGGCATCCGTTCCGCTCGCACAGCTGACCGCCGCCCGCCGCTGACCTGCACCCCTCGCCTCGGGCCCTGCCGCTTGCGTATCCTGCCCGTGCACCCGTCAGCCGGGTTCGCCAGCGGAACGGACAGCGCGCATGTACACCGACCGACTCCTGTTGCTCTTCATCCTCGGCGGCTATCTGCTGTCGCCGGCGCTCATCGAGTGGTGGAGCGACGGCGGCACGGCCTGGTATCGCCCCTACCTGATCTGGCTGTTCCTGATTTTCTTCAGCTACTGGATCGGGAAGAGTCGCGACCTCGATGACGCTTGACCTGACCACCCTCAGCCTCATCGGCATCGGCTACCTGCTGCTGCTGTTCCTGATCGCCTGGGCGACCGATCGCGGCTGGCTGCCCACGGCACTGGTGCGGCATCCGGTGGTCTACGTGTTCTCGCTCGGCGTCTATGCCAGCGCCTGGGCGGTATACGGTGCGGTCGGCTTCGCCTTCCACCACGGCTACAACTTCCTCGCGTTCTACGTCGGCATCTCCGGCGTGTTCCTGCTGGCACCGATCCTGCTGGCGCCGATCCTGCGACTGTCGCAGACCTACCAGCTCGGCTCGCTCGCCGACCTGTTCGCCTACCGCTACCGCAGTGCGATGGCCGGCGGACTGGTCACCGTCTTCATGCTGCTCGGCGTGCTGCCACTGCTGGCGCTGCAGATCCAGGCGGTCGCCGATTCCATCCATATCCTGACCAACGAAGCGAGTCGCAACTCGCTGGCCTTCTGGTTCTGCCTGATCATCATCGCCTTCGCCATCCTGTTCGGCGCCCGCCACATCACGCCGCGCGAGAAGCACGAGGGGCTGGTGGTGGCCATCGCCGCCGAATCGCTGGTGAAACTGCTGGCGCTGCTGGCGATCGCCCTGTTTTCCGTCTTCGCGGTGTTCGACGGCCCGGCCGACCTGCACGAATGGCTGCGCGCGCACCCGGAAACGCTGACCATGCTGTACGCGCCGCTGGCCGACGGCACCTGGCACAGCCTGATCCTCGCCTTCTTCGTGTCGGCAGTGGTGATGCCGCACATGTACCACATGGCATTCACCGAGAATCTGAACCCGCGCGCGCTGCTGACCGCAAGCTGGGGGCTGCCGCTGTTGTTGCTGGTGCTGAGTCTGGTGGTGCCCTTCATCCTGTGGGCCGCGCTGAAAACGATGCCGGGCACCGATCCGGAATATTTCGCGCTGGGCGTGCCGCTCGCGCTCGACTCGCCGCTGATGGCGGCCATCGTCTACATCGGCGGCCTGTCGGCGGCCAGCGGCGTGATCATCGTCAGCACGCTGGCGCTGGCCGGCATGTGCCTCAACCATCTCGCGTTGCCGCTCTACAAGCCCGGGCAAAGCCACGATCTCTACCGCTGGCTGCTGTGGACCAAGCGCGTCCTGATCGCCGCCATCATCCTCGGCTCGTACCTTTTCTATTACTTCCTCGACAACCGCAACACGCTGACCGAACTCGGCATGCTGGCCTTCGTCGCCACGCTGCAGTTCGTGCCGGGACTCATCGGGGTACTGTTCTGGCCGGCCGCCAACCGCACCGGCTTCATCGCCGGCCTGGTGACCGGATTCACCGTCTGGTTCCTGGCCCTGCTGCTGCCGACGATCACGCCGCTGGCCGGATTCTCGCTGCCGGTGCTCGGCATCGATTTCGAGCCCAACGCCACCAACTGGCACACCGCCGCCTTCACCGCCATCATCCTCAACGGCCTGGTCGGCGGCGTGACGTCGATCCTGACGTCGCGCTCGGACGCCGAACAACGCGCCGCCGAGACCTGCGCCGTCGACAACCTGCGACGCCCCTATCGCTGGAAACTCGGTGCGGTGAGCGTGGAGGATTTCGTGCGCGCACTGACCCAGCCGCTCGGCAACGCGACAGCCCGTCGCGAGGTGGAATTCGCGTTGCGCGACCTCGGGCTGGAAGCCGGCGAAACGCGCCCGTACATGCTGCGCCGGCTGCGCGACCAGATCGAAACCAACCTGTCCGGGCTGCTCGGGCCGTCGGTGGCGCACGAAATCGTCGACGATGTCCTGCCCTACAAGCCGCTCGCCGAAGGCGGGGGCGCGGAAGACATCCACTTCATCGAAAGCCGGCTGGAGGACTACCAGTTCCGGCTGTCCGGCCTGGCCGCTGAACTGGACAGCCTGCGACGCTTTCACCGGCAGACCCTGCACGACCTGCCGCTGGGCGTCTGCTCGCTGGGCACCGACCGGGAAATTCTCGGCTGGAATGCCGTGATGGAAACCCTCACCGGTATCCGGGCGGTGGAAATCATCGGCTCGCACCTGCACAACCTGCCGGAACCCTGGCGCAAGCTGCTGGCCGATTTTGCCGCCAGCAATGCCCAGCACGTGCACCAGAAACCGGTGACCATCGACGGCGAGATCCGCTGGCTCAGCCTGCACAAGGCGGCGATCAACCTGCCGAACGGCCAGTCGCAGCTGGGCGCCCAGGTGCTGGTCCTGGAAGACCTGACCGACCTGAAAACGCTGGAAGGCCGGCTGGCGCACAATGAACGGCTGGCCTCGATCGGCCGACTGGCCGCCGGGGTGGCGCATGAAATCGGCAACCCGGTGACCGGCATCGCCTGCCTGGCGCAGGACCTCGCCACCGAAAGCGACAACGCATCAGTGCGCGACTACACGAAACAGATCCTCGACCAGACACGGCGGATCGACCGCATCGTGCAATCGCTGGTCAGCTTCAGCCACAGCGGCAAACAGCGCGCCGCACCCGACGAAGCCGTCGACCTGCGGCAAACCGTCGACGAGGCGATCGCGCTGCTGCGGCTGGGGCGCGACGGGCGCGAACTGATCGCCCGCAACGAGTGCGATCCCGATCTGCGCGTGACCGGCGATGCACAGCGTCTGCTGCAGGTGTTCATCAACCTGCTCGGCAATGCGCGCGACGCATCCGAGCCGGGCGAACCGGTACGCATCTACACCCTGCCGGGCACCGAACGCACGGCAACCGTCTGCGTGGAAGACAACGGTACCGGCATTCCGGCCGAGCTGCTCGGCAAGGTGTTCGAGCCGTTCGTCACCACCAAGGATCCCGGCAAAGGCACCGGCCTCGGTCTGTCGCTGGTCTACAGCATCATCGAAGACCACCAGGGCCACATCGCCATCGAAAGCCCGGCGCATCCCGATACCCAGCGCGGCACGCGCATCGTCGTCACCCTGCCCCGCTGGCAGGACAGCACGCCGCCCGCGAAACAGGAGCAAACCGCATGAGCCACATCCTGATCGTCGAGGACGAGAACGTCATCCGTTCGTCGCTGCGCAAGCTGCTGGAACGCAACGGCTACAGCGTGGCCGAGGCCGGCTCGGTGCAGGAAGCACAGGAGCGCTTCGATACCGGCGATTTCGATCTGGTGATCAGCGACCTGCGGCTGCCGGGCGAGCCCGGCACCACCATGATCAAGCTGGCCGCACCCGTTCCGGTATTGATCATGACCAGCTACGCGAGCCTGAAGAGCGCGGTGGAAGCGATGAAGCTCGGTGCTGTCGACTACATCGCCAAGCCGTTCGATCACGACGAAATGTTGCTGGCGGTGAAACGCATCCTCAAGGAAAGCGCACTGGAGCGCCAGGCACAGGCCCTGAAGCACGACCTGCAGCGCAACTATCCCACCACCGGCATGATCGGCAGTTGCCCGCCGATGCAGGAGCTGTTCAAGCGCATCGGCCGCGTGTCGCCGACCGATACCACGGTACTCATCCTCGGCGAGTCCGGCACCGGCAAGGAACTTGTCGCCCGCGCCCTCCACGAACAAAGCCCGCGAAAATCCGGCCCGCTGATTTCCGTCAACTGCGCGGCGATTCCGGACACACTGATCGAGAGCGAGCTGTTCGGCCACGAGAAAGGCGCATTCACCGGCGCCAATGCCATGCGCAAGGGTCTGGTCGAAGCGGCCGACGGCGGCACGCTGTTCCTCGACGAGATCGGAGAATTGCCGCTCGAAGCGCAGGCGCGGCTGCTGCGTCTGCTGCAGGAGAAGGAAGTCCGCCGCGTCGGCTCGACCGAATCGCGCAAGGTCGACGTCCGGGTCTGTGCGGCAACGCACCGCGACCTGAAGGCGCTGGTATCGACCGGACGTTTCCGCGAAGACCTTTTCTACCGGCTGAACGTCTTCGAACTCAAACTGCCGCCACTGCGCGAGCGCGGCGACGACGTGACCGAACTGGCCGGCAAACTGCTGGAGCGGGCCTGCAGCAAGCTGAACCGCGGACCGCTGTCATACGCGCCGGAAGCGCTGCGCGCCATCCGCAGCTACGGCTGGCCCGGCAACGTACGCGAACTCGAAAATGCCATCGAGCGCGCCGCCATCCTGTGCGACGACGGCGGCATCCTGCCGGAGCATCTGGGCATCGAACCGGCCATCGAGGACCGGCCGGCGACCGGGGCGAGCGAGCATGGCGATCCGCCGATCGACCTGTCGCTCGAGGACTATTTCGCCCGCTTCGTGCTGGAACACCAGGACGCCATGAGCGAAACCGAGCTGGCCCAGAAGCTGGGGATCAGCCGCAAGAGCCTGTGGGAGCGACGGCAGCGGCTGGGCATACCCCGCCGCAAGGGCTGACCCCTGCCGTCGGCGGCACAGTGTTACCAATGGAAACGGGCCGGTAACCTGCCAGCGGCATTCCCGTAACACACGGTACGTACTTTCCACGACCCCGGGCAGGCCGGCTGCCATAACCCATTGTTTTACAAGGAATCTCAGAAGACTCCCGGAGTTGGCACGCATTCTGCTTTATCTCGGGGGCAACAATAACAACAACAGCTCTGGCTTCTGCACCAAAAACAACAACACGCAGAAGAACAACAACAACCAGAAGCCAATGCAGTGCACGAACCGACGGAGCGATCCCTCGGTTCTTTTTATCCCGAGGGCGGCAGACAACAACAACAGCCGCCCCACCCTGACCAGGGAACCCTGTTCCCGGCTACATAAAAACAAGAAGACCAGAACGGCGGACCGGGCAACCGGTCCGCCGTTTCTGTTTCCGGCCTGCGGAAACGCCCGATGACCGCCGGACCGGGGGCGCTGGTAGACTTGCCGCCCGTTCGCCCCTCCCCTCGACAGTCCAGTACATGCCAAAACGCCTGGTCGGCTTCATGCGTCGCGTCTTCCGTCCGAAGGCCGCGGCGGCGCCGAAACCCGAGTTGCGCGTCATTCCGCGCGACGCCCACCACGTCTCCCGCAAGGACATCAGTCCGCATGCGCTGAAGGTGCTCTACCGGCTCAAGGATGCCGGTTACGAGGCCTATCTGGTCGGCGGCGGCGTCCGCGACCTGCTGCTGGGCGGCCATCCCAAGGATTTCGACGTCGCCACCGATGCCACGCCGGAGCAGGTGCGAAAGGTCTTCAACAACTGCCGGATCGTCGGCCGTCGCTTCCGTCTGGCGCATGTCCTGTTCGGACGCGACGTGGTGGAAGTCGCCACGTTCCGCGCCGGCCATGAAACCGAGGATCCGGGCGACGACGACCACGACGACATGCATGACGGGCAGGCGCCCGACGAAACGCCTGCCGACGACGAACGCCCGGTCGGCCGGCGCGAGCGCCGCGACCGCATCCGCAACGAACGCAGCGCCCGTGACACGCCAGGCGCCGTGCACGGCTCGACCGGCATGATCCTGCGCGACAATGTCTGGGGCAACGTCGAACAGGACGCCATCCGGCGCGACTTCACCGTCAATGCGCTCTACTACAACGTCGTCGATTTCTCGATCCACGACTATGTCGGCGGCATGCGCGACCTGGAAAAGAAAAAGCTGCGCCTGATCGGCGATCCGGAAACACGCTATCGCGAAGATCCCGTGCGCATGCTGCGGGCCGCCCGGTTTGCCGCCAAGCTGCACTTCACGGTCGACGACGCCACCGCGGCGCCGATCGCCACCCTGAAACCGTTGCTGCAGCACATTCCGCCGGCACGGCTGTTCGACGAGTCGCTCAAGCTGCTGCTCGCCGGTTACGGTCGCGCCAGCTGGGAGTGGCTGGAGCGCTTCGGGCTCGATGAAATCCTGTTCCCGGATGTCGCCGATACCGCACGCCGCAACGCCAATGCGCGCCGGTTCCTGCTGGCGGCACTGGACAATTCCGATCGTCGTATCGCCGACGGAAAATCGGTGACCCCGGCCTTCCTGTTTGCCGCCCTGCTGTGGCCGGAAGTCTGTCGGCGCTACAACCGGTTGCTGACGGAAGGCGTGGCGGACATTCCGGCCATGGCGCAAGCCGGCCAGCAGGTGCTGGACGAACAATGTCGCATCCTGGCGATCCCGCGCCGCTTCTCGACACCGGCGCGCGAAATCTGGGAGATGCAGTTGCGGCTGCCCCGGCGCGGCGGCCGGCGCGCCGAGGCGATGCTGGCCAATCCGCGCTTCCGCGCCGCCTACGATTTCCTGCTGTTGCGCGAGGCGGCCGGCCCGCTGGCCGGCGAGCCGGCCGATGCGTTCGCGGAAAAGCTCGGCGACTGGTGGCACGAATACCAGCAGGCCGACGACGATACCCGTCACGTCATGGCACGCGAGGCCGAAGCGCGACGTACGCCAGGCGAAGGCAACGGCCGTCGTCGTCGCCGGCGGCGGCGCTGACCGCACGGCGATGCGCGCCTTCCTCGCCCTCGGCAGCAACCGCGACGAACCGCTCGCGCAACTGCAGCGGGCCGTGGCGGCCCTCGAACGCCTGCCGTCCACCCGGGTAACAGCGCGCTCGCCGGTCTACCGCAATCCGGCCCTGCTGCTGCCGGACCAGACGCCGCAACCGGACTACTGCAATGCCGTGGTCGCCGTCGAGACCGCACTGGCCCCGACGGCCTTGCTCGCCGCCGTACAAGCCATCGAGACGGCACAGGGGCGCGTGCGCACCGAACGCTGGGGCGCCCGCACGATCGATATCGACATCCTGCTGTACGGCGACGAAACCATCGCGCTGCCGCAACTGACCGTGCCGCATCCCGGACTGCGCCAGCGACGTTTTGTCCTGCAGCCGCTGGCCGACATCGCACCGGATCTGCGGTTGCCGGACGGCAGTACGGTGACGGAACTGCTGCGACAGTGTCCGGCGGCGGCGCTCACCGCCGCCGGCCGGCTCACCTGATACACTCGGGACCCCGGGCCCACCGGACGATATCCGCGGAGGAACCATGTCCAGTCACTCCTCGCCCGCCGCGCCGGCCGACGGCACGCGCAAACCGGTTACCGTCGCCACGCTCGCGAAACTGAAGGCGGGTGGCGAAAAGTTTTCCGTACTGACCGCCTACGACGCCAGCTTCGCGGCGCTGCTCTCGCGCTGCGGCATCGACGTGCTGCTGGTCGGCGATTCGCTGGGCATGGTGCTGCAGGGACACGACAGCACGCTGCCGGTGTCCATCGACGACATGTGTTACCACACCGCCTGCGTCAAGCGCGGCCGGCCGCACTCGCTGATCATGGCCGACCTGCCGTTCATGGGAACCGCCACCGTCGAGCGTGCGCTGGACTGGAGCGGCCGGCTGATGGCGGCCGGCGCACACATGGTGAAGATCGAGGGTGGCGGCTGGCTGGTGCCGACCGTCGCGGCGCTCAAGCGCTGCGGCATTCCGGTGTGTGCACACCTGGGCCTGACGCCGCAGTCGGTGAACGCCTACGGCGGCTACAAGGTGCAGGGACGTGACGACGCGCAGGCGGAGAACATCATCGCCGACGCCAAGGCCCTGGTCGCGGCCGGCGCCGACGTGCTGCTGTTCGAATGCATTCCGCGGCCGCTGGCCAAACGCATCATGGCGGCGGTGAAAGTGCCGGTGATCGGCATCGGTGCCGCGCCGGAATGCGACGGACAGGTTCTGGTACTGCACGATATCCTCGGCGTGTCGCCCGGCAAGCCGGCGCGCTTCGTGAAGAATTTCCTGGCCGGCCGCAATGACGGCATCGAGGGCGCCGTACGCGCCTATGCCGATGCGGTAAAGAACGGCTCCTTCCCGGCCGACGAACACTGTTTCTGAACGCGCCGCCGTCCCGTTTCCGCTTCCTGCCGGATTGCTGCCGATGCAAACGCTGAACACGATCTCCGAGGTCCGCGCACAGGTACGCGCCTGGCAAAAGGCCGGCGATACCGTTGCCTTTGTCCCCACCATGGGCAACCTGCACGCAGGCCACATCACGCTGGTGCGTGAAGGCCGCAAGGTCGCGCAGCGCGTCGTGGCCAGCGTGTTCGTGAATCCGACCCAGTTCGGGCCGAACGAGGATTTCGACAAGTATCCGCGCACGCTCAGGGAAGACAGCGACAAGCTCGCCGCGGCCGGCTGCGATGCCCTGTTCGCGCCGTCGGTCGACGAGATGTACCCGAACGGGAAAACCCAGACCGTGGTGCATGTCCCGGGGCTGGGCGAGGCGCTGTGCGGCAAATCGCGCCCCGGGCACTTCGACGGCGTGTCGACGGTGGTCAGCAAGCTGTTCCACATCGTCCCGGCCGACATTGCCCTGTTCGGCGAGAAGGACTTCCAGCAACTGGCCATCATCCGCCGGATGGCGGCCGACCTTTGCTTCCCGGTCCGGATCATCGGGGTCCCCACCGTCCGCGAGCCGTCGGGGCTGGCCATGAGTTCCCGCAACGGCTACCTGACAGCGGCACAGAAGGAGACGGCAGCCGTCATCTACCGCAGTCTGGTTGCCGCCCGGGAGGCCGTGCTGGCCGGCCGCCGGGACTACCCGGCTGTCGCCGCCGAAGCGGCCCGGAATATCGAGGCTGCCGGGTTAGTGATCGATTACATCGAAATCCGCAACGGCCACGACCTGACCCCGGCCAGGCCCCTGGACGATTACCTGGTGATCGCCGCCGCCGCAAAACTTGGTAACACCCGGCTGATCGATAACGTCTCGTTTTTCCTCGGAAAATCCTGATGACCCGGGGGCCGTTGCTGCCCATGATCTTGTCTGGCAAAGTGGCCGCCCGATCCGGACCGTCCGGGCTAGTATCCGGCGGCCTGATCGACCGGCAAGTCGAGGGCAACCCGGCCTCGAGGTGGAGGAAACCATGCAGTCCATCATGCTGAAAGCCAAATTGCACCGCGCCCGCGTCACGCACTCGGAACTGGATTACGAGGGCTCCTGTGCCATTGATGGCGATCTGCTGGACCTGGCCGGCATCCACGAATACGAACAGATCCAGATCTACAACGTGACCAACGGCGAACGGTTCACCACCTACGCCATCCGTGCCGAGCACGGCTCGCGCATGATCTCGGTCAACGGCGCCGCCGCCCACAAGGCGAAGGAAGGCGACATCGTGATCATCTGCGCCTACGCGCAGTACACGGCAGCCGAGATGATCAACTTCAAGCCGCGCATGGTGTATCTGGGCGAGGGCAATGCCGTCTCCCACACCACCAATGCGATTCCGGTCCAGGTTGCCTGATCCGGCACCGGCCTGAAAACGCCCGCCCCGTGCGGGCGTTTTTGTTTGTGCCGCACGGCACAAAGTGAACGGCAGTTACATCCGGCGCCTTGTCGCTGCAGGAGCCTTCGGGGAAAGTAGACGCCTGCACACAGCGAGGCGCCCACGATGAGCGAAAACCACCTCTACCCCGTCCCTGCCGACTTCGCCCGCCGGGCCCTGATCAGCCGCGAGAAGTACGACGCCTGGTACCGCGAATCGATCGCGCACCCGGAAAAGTTCTGGGGCGACCGCGCCAACGACTTCATCACCTTCTTCAAACCCTGGAACAAGGTGGTCAGCGCCGACTTCAACGAGGTCGACGTGCGCTGGTTCGAGGGTGCCGAACTCAACGTCAGCTGGAACTGCCTCGATCGCCACCTCGACCATCGCGGCGATCAGGTCGCCATCATCCGCGAGGGCGACGAACCGGGCGACGACTCGAAGATCACCTACCGTCAGCTGCACGAGCAGGTCTGCCGGCTTGCCAACGCATTGAAAACGCGCGGCGTGAAAAAGGGCGACCGCGTCTGCATCTACATGCCGATGGTGCCGGAAGCGGCAGTCGCCATGCTGGCCTGCACGCGCATCGGTGCCGTCCATTCGGTGGTGTTTGGCGGCTTTTCGCCGGAATCGCTCAAGGACCGTATCCTGGATTCGGACTGCCGCGTCGTCATCACCGCCGACGAAGGCGTACGCGGCGGGAAGAAAATCCCGCTCAAGGCCAACACCGACCAGGCACTCGACCAGTGTCCGGATGTGCATACCGTGATCGTGCTGAAGCGCACCGGAGGCAACATTGCCTGGTTCCCGGAACGCGACCGCTGGTACCACGAAGAAACGGCCAACGCCGCGCCGGCCTGCGAACCGGAGCGCATGGCAGCGGAAGACCCGCTGTTCATCCTTTACACATCGGGGTCCACCGGAAAACCGAAAGGCGTGCTGCATACCACTGCCGGCTACCTGTTGCAGGCGGCAATGACCCACAAGTACGTCTTCGATTACCACGATGGCGACATTTACTGGTGCACGGCCGACGTCGGCTGGGTCACCGGGCACTCCTACATCGTCTACGGACCCCTGGCCAACGGCGCGATCACGCTGATGTTCGAGGGCATTCCGACCTACCCGGATGCCTCGCGCTTCTGGCACGTGATCGACAAACACCAGGTCAACATTTTCTATACCGCACCGACGGCGCTGCGGGCCCTGATGGCACTGGGTGATGCTCCGGTCAGAAAAGCGAAGCGCAGCTCCCTGCGCCTGCTCGGTTCAGTCGGCGAGCCCATCAATCCGGAAGCCTGGGAGTGGTACCACCGCGTGGTTGGCGACGGGCGCTGCCCCATCGTCGACACCTGGTGGCAGACGGAAACCGGCGCCATCATGATCTCGCCGCTGCCGGGTGCCTTCACGCTCAAGCCCGGCTCGGCAACGCTGCCGTTCTTCGGCGTGAAGCCGGAACTGGTCGATGCCGACGGCAAAACGCTGGACGGCGCCGCCAGCGGCAACCTGGTGATCACGACCAGCTGGCCGTCGCAGATCCGCACCGTATTCGGCGACCACCAGCGCTGCGTCGATACCTATTTCTCGGCCTACAAGGGCAAGTACTTCACCGGCGACGGGGCCCGCCGCGACGCGGACGGCTACTGGTGGATCACCGGCCGCGTCGACGACGTACTGAACGTTTCCGGCCACCGGCTCGGCACGGCGGAAGTTGAAAGCGCGCTGGTACTCCATCCGAAAGTCGCCGAAGCAGCGGTGGTCGGCTACCCGCACAACATCAAGGGCCAGGGCATCTACTGCTATGTGACGCTCATGAAGGGAGAACCGGTCAGCGAAGAGCTGCGCAAGGAGCTGGCCGCCTTCGTGGCGAAGGAAATCGGCGCCATCGCCCGCCCCGACATGATCCAGTTCGCTCCGGGCCTGCCGAAAACCCGCTCCGGGAAGATCATGCGTCGCATCCTGCGCAAGATCGCGGCCAACGAGCTGGAAAACCTGGGCGACACCTCGACACTCGCCGATCCGTCGGTGGTGCAGGAACTTATCGACAACCGGCTGAACAAATAACGCATCACATACCGAGGAAGCTCCCCATGAAAGCACCCATAACCTGCCTGCTCGTCCTGGCTCTCGCGACCGGCATCGGCAGCGCACGCGCCGACGAGCGCGGACTCGACTACGATCTGGTCAGCCTGCAGGCCGAGGCACGCAATGAAGTGCCGAACGACCTGCTGGTGGCCAACCTGTTCGTCGAAATGACGATGAACGACGCCACGAAACTGGCTGCCGAGATCAACAGGATCATCAATGCCGGCGTCCGGCTGGTGCACGATTTCCCGGGCGTGAAGATCGAAAGCGGACAGCAGTCGACCTGGCCGGTCTACGATGCGAAGAACAAGCTCACCGGCTGGCGTACGCGAGCCGAACTGCGGGTCGAGAGCAAGGACTTCGATGCCGCCTCGCGGGCCATTGCGAAAATGCAGGGCAGCATGCAGCTGGCCGGCATGAATTTCGTGCTGTCGCCGGACACCGCGGACAACACCAACAACCGGCTGATCGACAGCGCGCTGAAGGCCTTCCGCACGCGCGCCGACATCGTCGCCAAATCGCTGGGGGCCGCCGGCTGGCGTCCGGTGAACCTGAACATCGGCACCGGCAGCGTCCAGCCGCCGATGCCGGTCTACAGCATGCGTGCGAAGGAAATGTACGCGGCCGATGCCGTGGCGCCGCAGGAAGTCGCCGGCGGCAGCACCGACATCGTGGTCAACGTCAACGGCACGATCCAGCTGCAGCGCTGAGCAGCGCCGACCCGAATGAAAAAGGGGCCTCGCGGCCCCTTTTT
Organism: Pseudomonadota bacterium; assembly: GCA_049323295.1. Taxonomy (GTDB): domain Bacteria; phylum Pseudomonadota; class Gammaproteobacteria; order Pseudomonadales; family JADFDG01; genus JADFDG01. Next base: position 302,869 of record JBMOON010000040.1, on the reverse strand, counting down.
CATGCACAGGAAACGAACGTCGCTTACGCGCTCTTCGCTTCCTTCATGCTCAGCTTGATGCGGCCGCGGTTGTCCACGTCCAGCACCTTGACCTTGACCGCCTGGCCTTCCGTCAGGAAATCCGTGACCGCATTCACGCGCTCGTCGGAAATCTGCGAAATGTGCAGCAGGCCGTCGACGCCCGGCAGGATGGTGATGAAGGCGCCGAAGTCGACGATCTTCGCCACCTTGCCCTCGTAGATCGCGCCGATTTCGGCTTCCGCAGTAACCTGCTCGACGCGCTTGATCGCGGCATCGGCCGATTCCTTGGTCTCGCCGTAAATGCGGACGGTACCGTCGTCGTTGATGTCGATCGTCGCCTTGGTCTCGTCGCAGATGGCGCGGATGGTGGCGCCGCCCTTGCCGATGACGTCGCGGATCTTGTCCGGGTTGATCTTGATGGTGACGAACGTCGGTGCATGCTGCGACAGCTGCGCACGCGGCTGGGCCAGCACCTTGTTCATCTCGTTGAGGATATGGATGCGGCCGTCGCGCGCCTGGTTGAGCGCGACTTCCATGATCTCTTCGGTGATGCCGGTGATCTTGATATCCATCTGCAGGGCGGTGACGCCCTTGGTGGTACCGGCCACCTTGAAGTCCATGTCGCCGAGGTGGTCTTCGTCGCCGAGGATGTCGGACAGCACGGCAAAGCGCGAACCTTCCTTGACCAGACCCATGGCGATGCCGGCCACCGGAGCCTTCAGCGGTACGCCGGCATCCATCAGCGCCAGCGAAGAGCCGCAGATCGACGCCATCGACGAGGAACCGTTCGATTCGGTGATCTCGGAAACGACGCGGATCGCGTACGGGAAGTTGTCTTCCTGCGGCAACATGGCCTGCACGCCGCGGCGCGCCAGACGGCCATGGCCGATCTCGCGACGCTTCGGCGAACCGACGCGGCCGGTCTCGCCCACCGAGAACGGCGGGAAGTTGTAGTGCAGCATGAAGCGGTCGTTGCGCGAGCCTTCCAGACCCTCGATCAACTGCGCGTCGCGCATGGAACCCAGCGTGGCGACCACGATGGCCTGCGTCTCGCCGCGGGTGAACACGGCCGAACCGTGCGTCTTCGGCAGCGCACCGACATCGATGTGGATGCGGCGGACGGTCTTGTTGTCGCGACCGTCGATGCGCGGCTTGGTGTCCAGGATGTTGCGGCGGACCATCGTGTACTCGAGGTTGCCGAAGATTTCCTTGATGTCTTCCGCCTTCGGCTGGCCTTCGGCCTCACCGGAGAACTGCGCAACGGCCTGCTGGCGCAGCTCGCCCAGACGCTCGTAACGCTTCTGCTTGTCGGTGATCTGGTAGGCCTCGGACACCGGACCGGCGTAGGCCGATTCGACCTGCGAGATCAGCGCGGTGTTGGCTTCCGGCGCTTTCCAGTCCCACTTGGCCTTGCCGGCCTGCGCGACCAGCTCGTTGATGGCCTTGATCGCCACCTGCATTTCGGCATGGCCGAACAGCACGGCGCCGAGCATTTCGTCTTCGCTCAGCTCCTTCGCTTCCGACTCGACCATCAGCACGGCTTCATGGGTGCCGGCAACGACGAGATCGAGGTCGGACTCCTTCAGCTGGGCGTAGGACGGGTTGAGGATGTATTCACCGTTGCGGTAACCGACGCGGGCCGCACCGATCGGACCGAGGAACGGCACGCCGGACAGGGCCAGCGCGGCAGACGCGCCGATCATGGCGGCGATGTCCGGATCCTGATCCTTGTCGGCGGACATCACCGTGGCGATGACCTGGACTTCGTTCTTGAAACCTTCCGGGAACAGCGGGCGGATCGGGCGATCGATCAGGCGGCTGGTCAGCGTTTCCTTCTCGGTCGGGCGACCCTCACGCTTGAAGAAGCCGCCGGGGATGCGGCCGGCTGCGTAGGTACGCTCCTGGTAATCGACGGTCAGCGGGAAGAAATCCTGACCCGGCTTCGCTTCTTTCCTGGCAACGACGGTGACCAGCACCGTGGTGTCGCCGATGGTCGTCATCACCGCGCCGGTAGCCTGGCGTGCGATGTAACCGGTTTCGAGTACGACTTTCTGCGAGCCGTACTGAAACTCCTTGCGGACTTTGTTGAACATTGCTTGCTCTCTTTTCTCTCTTGGGGGAATCGTGCCGGCGGCGACGGAGAACGGCGCGGAAAGAAAAAGGGCGCGGGACTTGCACGCTTTCGCGGCAGTCTTCGCGCCCCGTTTCAGTTCCGGCTTGTCCTCAACGGCGCAGGCCGAGCTTCTGGATGAGTTGCTGGTAGGATTTCTCGTCGACACGCGCCAGGTAGTCGAGCAGCTTGCGGCGCTGGTTGACCATGCGGATCAGGCCGCGACGCGAGTGGTGGTCTTTCGAGTGGTCCTTGAAGTGACCCTGCAGCTGGTCGATCTGCGCGGACAGCAGCGCGACCTGGACTTCCGGCGAACCGGTATCGCCTTCCTTGCGGGCGTATTCCTTGACGACTTTCGCTTTCGCTTCGGCAGTAAGTGCCATGGTGTTTCTCTCCGTCGATGCACGTTTTCATGAACCGTACTGCCGCGCATCACTGCAGCAGCCGGCGTTGTCCGTAAATGGACGCTTTCAGTTTCCGGATTGGCCAGAGGCCGTGTTCACGAGACGCCGCGGCGCCACGCGCCCGTCGTCGGCGATTTCGCCCACGCCGAGGAACAGCCGGGTCGTACCCGTCGCCTCGAACAGGGCCACCCGGGTTCCGGGCGGCAGGTCACCGGCACCGGGGGCCGGCTGACCGCGGCGCGTATGGTACGCGTTTTCCCGTGACAATGTGACTTCCGGCCATCCGGCCAGCAGGATTTCCGGCGGCAGCAACAGGGCGTCCAGCCCGGCCTCGCCGGAAGCGATGGCCACTGCCTCCACCTGCGCCAGGGTGACCGTCCGGTCCAGCCCGAAACCACCGGCCGCCAGCCGGCGCAGCGCCGTGACATGGGCGCCGCAAGCGAGGGCCTGACCGATGTCCTCGACCAGGCTGCGGATGTAGGTGCCCTTGCTGACCCCGGCCACGAGGCTGAAGGCAGTCGGCGTCAGCGACTCCAGCTCCAGGCGGTCGATACGCACCCGCCGCGCCTCGCGCTCGACACTGATCCCGGCACGGGCGAGTTCGTACAGCGGCCGGCCGTCGCGCTTCAGGGCCGAGAACATGCTCGGCACCTGGTCGATCTGGCCGTGGAAGCGGGCCAGCACGGCCTCCATGGCAGCGCGGTCCAGCGCCGGCACGGGATGTTCGGCGAGGACCTGGCCGTCGGCATCGCCGCTGTCGGTGGTCACTCCCAGCCGGGCTTCCGCGCGATAGACCTTGTCGGCATCGAGCAGATACTGCGAAAACTTCGTGGCCTCGCCGAAGCACAGGGGAAGCACGCCGGTCGCCAGCGGATCGAGCGCGCCGGTGTGCCCGGCCTTGTCGGCCCGGAACAGCCACTTCACGCGTTGCAACGCGGCATTGGAGGTCATGCCGGCAGGCTTGTCGAGCAACAACACGCCGCTCACCGCACGGCGCGGCCGGCGCGGACGCTCAGTCCCGCTCATCACCCGGCGGCTGATCGCCGGCACGCTCTGCGCGCGAGCGATCTTCATTGCGGGCCTTGTCGATCAGCGCCGACATTTCGACACCCCGCGACGGCGCCTCGTCGAAGCGGAAACGCAATTGCGGGGTGACCCGCAACTTGATGGCGCGGCCGATCTGCGTGCGCAGGAAGCCGCTCGCACTCTCCAGCGCCTTCTGTGATTTGGCCTGATCGCCCTTGAGCACGCTGTACCAGACATCAGCGTGCGCGAAATCCTTTGCGACTTCGACACCGGTGATGGTCACCATGCCAAGCCGTGGATCCTTGACCTCGAACTGCAGCAGGCGCGCCAGTTCCTTCTGGATCTGGTCGCCGACGCGCTGCGGGCGGCTGGAGCCGGGACGTTCGAGAAAGTCGTGTGTCATGCGCTTCGGCGAAGCAGGAGTGGGCGCGCCTTACAGCGAGCGCGCCACTTCCTTGACTTCGTAGACCTCGATCTTGTCGCCGGCCTTGACGTCGTTGTAACCGCGGACGGCGATACCGCATTCCATGCCGGCACGCACCTCGCCGACATCGTCCTTGAAGCGGCGCAGCGATTCGAGTTCGCCCTGGAACACGACGACTTCCTGCCGCAGTACACGGATAGGACGGTTCCGGTACACGGAGCCCTCGACCACCATACAGCCGGCGACGTCGCCGAACTTGGACGAACGGAACACTTCGCGCACTTCGGCGATGCCGAGGATGGTCTCGCGCTTCTCCGGCGCCAGCAGGCCGCCCATGGCCGCCTTGACGTCGTCGATCATCTCGTAGATCACGCTGTAATAGCGCAGATCGATGCCTTCGCGCTCGCACAGCTTCTTCGCCGTGCTGTCGGCACGCACGTTGAAGGCGAGAATGACGGCCCGCGAGGTGATCGCCAGGTTGACGTCGGATTCGGTGATCGCACCGACGCCACTGGACACGATGGTGACCTTGACCTCTTCGGTCGACAAATCGTTGAGCGCTCCGGTGAGCGCCTCGAGCGAACCGCGGACATCGGTCTTGAGCACGATGTTGACGGTCGGCTTCTCGGCAGCGCCCATGTTGGCGAACACGTTCTCGAGCTTGGAGGCCTGCTGGCGCGCCATGCGCGACTGGCGATCCTTCTCGATACGGTGCTGCGCCACTTCGCGCGCCTTGCGCTCGTCCGCCACCACCATGAACTTGTCGCCGGCATCCGGCACACCGGCCAGACCGAGGATTTCCACCGGGATCGAGGGGCCGGCCGCCTTCAGCGCCTGGCCGTTCTCGTCGGACATCGCCCGGACACGACCGTAGTGCTGGCCGGCCAGCACGAGATCGCCCGCACGCAGTTCGCCGTGCTGCACCAGCAACGAGGCAACCGGACCACGACCCTTGTCGAGACGCGATTCGATGACCACGCCTTCTGCCGCGCCGGTCGGCACTGCCTTCAGTTCCAGGACTTCAGCCTGGATCAGGATCGCATCAAGCAGCTTGTCGACGCCGAGACCGGTATGGGCGGATACCGGAACGAATTGCGTATCACCGCCCCACTCCTCGGAAATCACGCCGTGCTGCGACAGCTCGCTGCGCACGCGGTCGGGATCGGCGGACGGTTTGTCCATCTTGTTGACTGCGACGATGATCGGTACGCCGGCCGCCTTGGCGTGATTGATCGCCTCAATGGTCTGCGGCATGACGCCATCATCGGCCGCCACCACGATGATGACGATGTCGGTCGCCGACGCTCCGCGGGCACGCATCGCGGTGAACGCCGCATGGCCCGGGGTATCGAGGAACGTGATGTGGCCGTGTCCGGTGTCGACGTGATAGGCGCCGATGTGTTGCGTGATGCCGCCGGCTTCACCGGCCGCAACCTTGGCGCGACGGATGTAGTCGAGCAGCGAAGTCTTGCCGTGGTCGACGTGGCCCATGATGGTGACCACCGGCGCCCGGTGCGCCGGCGCGCCCTCGCGGGTGACGGACTCGGCCAGCGACTCCTCGACGGCGTTGGCACTGACCGTTTTTGCCTTGTGGCCCAGTTCCTCGACCAGCAGCACCGCAGTGTCCTGGTCGAGCACGTGGTTGATGGTGACCATCTCGCCCATCTTCATCAGGGCCTTGATCAGCTCGCCGCCCTTCATCGACAGCTTCTGTGCGAGGTCGCCGACAGTGATGGCCTCGCCCAGCTCGACCTCGTAAACCATCTTGGCGGTCGGCTTTTCGAACGCATGACTCTTCATGAAACTGCTCTTGAGCGTGCCTTCGAAAGCCATTTTCTGCGTCTGCTTGCGACGCTTGGCAACCAGTTTGCTCTTGCTGTCCTTCTTGAGGCTGTGCGCCTCTTCCTCGATGCTTTGCTCGAAGGCGCGCGCCACGATGCCGGCATCGACGACCGGCTCGCCGGCCTCCTCGCGCGGCTCGCCGCCACGACCGGCCAGCTCCTCGGCCAGGCGCTTGGCACGCTCGACGGTTTCCTTGGCCGCCTTGGCCTCGACTTCCTTCAGCGCACCGGCGTTCTGGCGCTTGCGGGCCTCGGCCTCGTCACGCTTCCGGCGCTCTTCGGCTTCCAGCTTGGCCGCCTTCTCGGCCGCCTGACGGGCAGCCTCGGTGGTGTGGTGCGGAACCTTCACGACCTTGTGGCGATGTGCCGCCTCGACGTCGTCCAGATTCACGACATTTGACTTGCGGCGGGCCTCGGCTTCTTCGCGGCGACTCTTCTCCTCGGAATCGCGCCGCGCTTTCTCTTCGGCAACACGTGCCGCTTCTTCGGCGGCACGCTGCGCTTCTTCCTCGGCCAGACGCTGCGCCTCTTCCTCGGCGGCCTTGGCCTCGAGTTCACTGCGCTTGACGTAGGTACGGGTTTTCTTCACCTGCACTTCAACCGTCTTGGTACGACCGGTTGCCGCACTGGCGGTCTTGATGGTGGTGGTTTCCTTGCGCTTGAGGGTGATGCGCTTGGCTTCGCTGCCCTCGTCCTTGCCATGCGCCCGCTTCAGGTGCGCCAGCAGCTGCTCCTTCTCGACGTCCGATACCGCGGCATCCGCCGAGGCATGCGAGAGACCGGCATCGCGCATCTGCGTCAGCAGCGTATCCGCCGCGACGTTCAGCTTGTCCGCCAATTGCTTGACCGTAACCTCAGCCATAGGGGTACTCAGTCTCCGTTCGTCATTCCGTCACGCAGCGACAACTGTCGATGCGCTCAGCCCTGCTCGGCAAACCACGGCTTGCGCGCTTCCATGATCAGCGCCGCAGCACGTTGCTCGTCCATGCCGTCGATCTCCACGATGTCGTCGACTGCCTGTTCGGCAAGGTCTTCCATCGTCCGTACGCCTTTGGCGGCCAGCGCGAACGCCAGCGCCCGGTCCATGCCCGGCATGCCGAGCAGATCCTCGGCCGGGTCCGAACTCTCCAGTTTCTCTTCCGATGCCAGCGCGCGGGTCAACAGGGCATCCTTCGCGCGCTGGCGCAGCTCGTTGACGATGTCTTCGTCGAAGCCTTCGATAGCCAGCATTTCGTCGAGCGGGACATAGGCGATTTCTTCGAGGGTGGTGAAGCCCTCTTCTGCCAGCACCTGGGCGACTTCCTCGTCGACATCCAGGTCCTTCATGAAGGTCTGCACCACCGACTCCGACTCGGTCGCCTGCTTGGCGTTCGCCTCGTCGATGGTCATGACGTTGAGTTCCCAGCCGGTCATTTCGCTGGCCAGACGGACGTTCTGGCCGCCGCGGCCGATGGCCTGTGCCAGCTGCTCTTCGTCGACGGCGATGTCCATCGAGTGGCGATCCTCGTCGACGATGATCGACGACACTTCCGCCGGACTCATGGCATTGATCACGTACTGGGCAGGGTTATCGTCCCACAGCACGATGTCGACCCGCTCGCCGCCCAGCTCACCGGAAACGGCCTGGACGCGCGAACCGCGCATGCCGATGCAGGCGCCCTGCGGGTCGATGCGCTGGTCGTTGGACTTCACGGCAATCTTGGCACGCACGCCCGGATCGCGCGCAGCGCCCTTGATCTCGATCAGTTCTTCGCCGATCTCCGGCACTTCGATCTTGAACAGCTCGATCAGCATTTCCGGACGGGTGCGCGACACCATCAGCTGCGGACCACGGTTCTCGGTGTTGATCGTGTACAGGACGGCGCGCACGCGATCGTTGGTACGGAACACTTCGCGCGGCAGCATCTCGCTGCGCGGCATCAGGGCCTCGGCATTGCCGCCGAGATCAAGGATCACGTTGTCACGGGTCACTTTCTTGACGGTCGCGACCACGAGCTGGCCGACCCGGTGACGGAATTGCTCGACAATCTGCGCCCGCTCGGCCTCACGCACCTTCTGCACGATGACCTGCTTGGCGGTCTGGGCAGCAATGCGGCCGAACTCGACCGATTCGACCTCCTCTTCCCAGATGTCGCCGATCTTCAGCGACGCATCCTTTTCATGGGCCTCGTCGAGGGTCAGCTGATGGCCGAACTCGAACAACTCCTCGTCCGGCACCACGCGCCAGACACGATAGGACTTGTATTCGCCGGTCCGGCGATCGATCGCCACGCGGATCTCGACGTCTTCCTCGCGGAAGCGTTTCTTCGTGGCTGCGGCCAGTGCCGCTTCGATCGCCTCGAAAATGACATCGCGATCGACGCCCTTTTCGTTGGAGACGGTTTCCGCTACGAGGAGAATCTCTTTGCCCATCGTCGTGACCCAGCTCTTGCGGTCAGCCTTCCCGGCCTCACCGCTTGTTGTTGAAAATCTCCGGCTCCACCTGCGTTTTGTCGACGTCCGCGAAGGCGATTGCCTGTTCGCTGCCGTCGTCCAGCACCAGCGTGAAACCGTTTTCCGTTACCGCCCCGAGGCGGCCGCGAAAACGCCGCCGGCCGCCGATCGCCGCCTGGGTACGCACCACCAGCAGACTGCCGGCATAACGCGCGTACTGCGCCGGCTCGAACAACATCCGGTCGAGTCCCGGCGAACTGACTTCCAGCGTGTACTCACCCGGGATCGGGTCTTCCACGTCGAGGATGCCGCTCACCTGATGGCTCACCGCCGCACAGTCGTCGACCGTCACGCCGTTCGGGCCATCGATATACACCCGCAGCAGCCGGTGTCTTCCGCGCACCAGGTACTCGACGCCCCACAACTCGAAACCGAGCGCCACGGCGGCCGGCTCCAGCAGGGTCTTGAGTTCTCGCGCGTTGGTCACCGCCGCTCCCGCCGTCGCCGGCGCCTGTTTTCCTGTCGCACAAACAAAAAATGGGCCTGCAAAGGCCCATTTCGCGAACGAAGCCTGAAGATGGACCGCCATGCGAGACCATCTAGCAAAAAGCCCCTCGAGAGGGGCTTTTCCTGCACTACTGCAGCGGGTCTTTGCCAAGACCCGTTAGTGGTAGCGGGGGCTGGATTTGAACCAACGACCTTCGGGTTATGAGCCCGACGAGCTACCAGGCTGCTCCACCCCGCATCAAAACCGGGCGCCGACTATAGGGGCAGCGCCCCCGTCTGTCAACGCAAAAAGATTTCTTAAGTGCCTGCCGTTACAAGGATTTTGCAAACGGCTGCCCGGCTCTGGCAGCCGGGCGGACACTACGGAAATTTGGTGCCCAGGGTCGGATTTGAACCGACACGGATTTCTCCACTACCCCCTCAAAGTAGCGTGTCTACCAATTTCACCACCTGGGCAGGGGAACTCTTACTGACCGCCGCCGGCAGGCGCCATCGGGGCGGCCGGTACGTCGGAGGACGAGGGTGCTGCCGGCGCAACGTCGACCGGAATGTCCGACGGTGCAGCCGCCGGGGCTACCGGAAGAAGCGCGGTATTCTGCTCTTCCGCCCTCTCCCTCGCAAGCCACGCCAGCGCAAGGCTGGTAGTGAAAAACACCACCGCCAGCCACTTGGTGGTGCGGGTCAGGAAAGTGGCCGAGCCGGCCGAACCGAACACCGTCTGCGACGCGCCGCCGCCGAACGAAGCGCCGGCATCGGCGCCCTTGCCCTGCTGGATCAGGACCAGCCCGACCAGCGCCAGCGAAACCAGAACGTGCACCACGAGCAATGCGACTTCCATTTTTTTATCTCTGAACCCGTTTGACCCGTCACTGCGCCTGCGCGCAGATCTCCAGAAACTCTCGCGCATCCAGCGATGCGCCACCCACCAGTGCGCCGTCGACATCCGGCATCGCGAACATCGTGCCGGCATTGGCCGCCTTCACACTGCCGCCGTACAGGATGCGCGTTGCCTGCGCAGCTGCCGCATCCCGGCGCGCCAGCTGCGCGCGCAGCAGGGCGTGCACTTCCTGCGCCTGCTCCGCCGTGGCGTTGCGGCCGGTACCGATCGCCCAGACCGGCTCGTAGGCCAGCACCGCCGCTCCGAAACCGCCCGCCTGCGCGAGTACCGCATCCAGCTGGCGCAACACCACCTCACTCGTACGCCCGGCTTCGCGTTCGGCGAGCGTTTCGCCGACACACAAAACCGGGACCAGACCCGCACGCTGCACCGCCACGAACTTTGCCGCCACCAGACCGTCGGTTTCACCAAGACCGTGACGGCGCTCGGAGTGACCGACCAGCACCAGGCGACACCCGGCATCAAGCAGCATCGGTGCCGACACTTCACCGGTGTGTGCGCCGGCATCGTGGGCACTCGCATCCTGCGCCGCCAGCAGCACCGGGCTGCCGGCCAGCTCGGCCGCTACCGCCGCCAGGTGCACGAACGGCGGCGCGATTGCCACTTCGCAGACATGACGGCCGACGACCACTGCCCGGGCCCGCGCCCGGGCCTCGGCCAGGCTGCCGTGCATTTTCCAGTTGCCGGCCACCAGCGGGCGGCGCGCGCCTTGCTGCACCCCACACCTCGGCCGGCAAAAAAAGGAGCGCAATGGTAGCCGGTCACCCCCTGGAAGCCAACGGCCGTTGGCCTGTGACCAACCCCGGACTCAGGCGTGGACAGCCACCTGGTCGGCCAGTTCGCGGGCCAGCCGCTCGACAAGGGAGGCATCCTCGCCCTCGACCATGACCCGGATCAGCGGTTCGGTGCCGGAGGGGCGCAACAGGACCCGGCCCCGGCCGGCCAGGGCCGATTCGGCACCGGCCACCGCCGCCTTCACCGCCGGCAGGCCGGCAACATCGCGCCTTGCCGTCAGCGGCACGTTGATCATGACCTGCGGCAGCTTGCTCATCCCGCGCCGCGCCTCCGCCAGTGTCCGACCGCTGCGCGCCAGCGCCGACACCACCTGCAGCGCCGACACCGTGCCGTCGCCGGTAGTGGTGCGGTCCAGACACACGATGTGGCCGCTCGACTCGCCGCCCAGCAGCCAGCCGCGGGCTTCGAGTTCGGCCATCACGTAGCGGTCGCCGACCTTCGCACGCGCGAACGGGATGCCCAGCCCCTGCAACGCCAGCTCCAGCCCGAAATTGCTCATCAGGGTACCGACCACACCGCCGCCGAGCGCGCCGGTCCGGTGGCGGTCGCAGGCGATGATGTACAGCAGCTCGTCGCCGTCCACTACTTCGCCGGCCGCATCCACCATGATCAGGCGATCACCGTCGCCGTCCAGGGCAACGCCGAAGTCGGCACCCAGCTCGCGCACCTTTTCCTGGAGCTTCTTCGGCTTGGTCGAACCGCAATCGCGGTTGATGTTGAAACCGTCGGGCTCGGTACCGAGTTTCGTGACTTTCGCACCCAGCTCGTCGAAAACGTCCGGGACGGTGTTGTAGCAGGCGCCATTGGCCGCATCGACCACCACGTGCAGGCCGGCCAGGCTCAGCGCCGATACCGTCGACTTGCAGAATTCGATGTAACGGCCACGCGCGCCGTCGATGCGCACCGCCTTGCCCAGTTCCGCCGACGGCACGGTGACCATCGGCTCATCGAGCATCCGCTCGATGGCATGCTCGACGGCATCGTCAAGTTTCCTGCCGGAACCGGAGAAGAACTTGACGCCGTTGTCGTCGAAGGGATTGTGCGAGGCCGAAATGACGATGCCGGCCTGCGCGTGGAACGTACGGGTGAGATAGGCGATCGCCGGCGTCGGCATCGGGCCGAGCAGCCGCACATCGGCGCCGGCGGCAACCAGACCGGCCTCCAGCGCCGCCTCGAACATGTAACCGGAAATCCGCGTGTCCTTGCCGATCAGTATTTTCGACTTTCCATGCTGCTGGAAAACACGACCGGCGGCCCAGCCCAGCCTGAGCATGAAATCCGGCGTGATCGGCGCTTCGCCCACCCGTCCGCGGATGCCGTCGGTACCGAAATATTTTTTCGTCATGGTCGTTCCGGTTGTTCGTGTTCGGTGGTTCAGGCGCGCAGCGCGGACCAGATCCGCAAGACATCGACCGTCGGCGCGACATCGTGCACCCGCAGGATCGCCGCGCCACGATCGACGGCCAGCAGGGCAGCAGCCACCGATCCGTACAACCGGCCATCCACCGGCCGCGGCGCACCGCCGGCATCGGCCAGCAGGGCGCCGATCATCGATTTGCGCGAAAGCCCGGCCAGCAACGGCAATCCGATCGACTGCAGCTCGCCCAGGCGCGCCAGCAAGGCGCGATTATGCGCCAGCGTCTTGCCGAAACCGAAGCCCGGATCGATCAGCAGTCGCTCACCGGGAATGCCCGCCGCCCGGCAGGCCTCGACGCGGCCGGCCAGAAAGGCGGCCACGTCGTGCACCACATCGTCGTACTGCGGAGCCCGCTGCATGCTCTCCGGCTCGCCCTGCATGTGCATAAGACAAACCGGCAGGCCGCTCTCGCCGGCGGCCGCCAGCGCACCGGGGCGCTGCAGCGCACGCACATCGTTCAGCAGGTGTGCACCGGCACGCGCCACCGCACGCATCACGTCCGGCGTACTGGTGTCCACCGATACGCAGACATCCAGTTCACGGACGATGCGTTCCACAACCGGCAACACGCGATCGAGCTCTTCCTGCGGCGATACCGGGGCCGCGCCCGGACGTGTCGATTCACCGCCGACATCGATGATGGCCGCGCCTTCGTCCACCATCCGCGCTGCCTGCTGCAGCGCCGTTTCCGGTGCCACGAACCGGCCACCGTCGGAGAACGAATCCGGCGTCACATTGAGGATGCCCATCACGCGCGGCGCCGTGAGATCGAGCGTGCGGTTGCCGCAGTGCAGGAGACGGGTCATGGGGTTCCGGAAAAGAATCGGGCTCCGTGCGGAGCCCGAGGGATCAGGACTGGCTGGCAGGGCCGCCGATCGTCGGCCCCGGCTTGTCGGTAACCGGCGCCGGTGCCGAGCCGCCGGCACTGCCGCCGCTACCGCCCTTGTCGATCCAGCCTTTCGGCGCCCGCACCGGCTTGACGCCGTTCATGATGTCGTCGATCTGCTCGGCATCGATTGTCTCGTACTGCATCAGCACATCGGACATCACGTCCAGCTTGTCGCGGTTCTCGCGCAGCAGGCGCTCCGCCGTCGAATAGCAGCGATCGATGATCGCCCGCACTTCGCGATCGATCTCGACGGCCGTCTGGTCGGAAATGCTCTTGCGCTGGGTGACCGAGCGGCCGAGGAACACTTCGCCCTCGTCCTCGTCGTACATCAGCGGGCCCATTTTTTCCGACAGGCCCCATTTGGTGACCATATTGCGCGCCATTTCCGTCGCGCGCTGGATGTCGTTCGATGCGCCGGTGGTCACGCCCTCGAAACCACCGATGATTTCCTCGGCGATACGGCCGCCGAACATCACGCTGATCCGGCTTTCCAGCTGCCGCTTGCTGATCGAGTAGCGGTCTTCTTCCGGCAGATACATGGTGACACCCAACGCGCGGCCGCGCGGAATGATCGACACCTTGTAGACCGGGTCGTGCTCCGGCACCAGACGACCCACGATCGCATGGCCCGCCTCGTGATAGGCGGTACGACGCTTTTCGTCCTCGCTCATCACCATGGTCTTGCGTTCGGTGCCCATCAGGATCTTGTCTTTCGCCAGCTCGAACTCGCTCTGGCCGACGACCTTCTTGTCCGCACGCGCGGCGAACAGCGCCGCCTCGTTCACCAGGTTCGCCAGATCGGCGCCGGAGAAACCCGGCGTACCGCGGGCAATCACCGACGCATCGACATCCTCGGCAATCGGCACATTGCGCATGTGGACTTTCAGAATGTGTTCGCGTCCGCGCACGTCCGGCAACCCGACGGTTACCTGACGATCGAAACGACCCGGGCGCAGCAGCGCGGAATCGAGCACGTCCGGGCGGTTGGTGGCGGCAATGACGATGATGCCGTCGTTGGCGTCGAAGCCGTCCATCTCGACCAGCAGCTGGTTGAGCGTCTGCTCGCGTTCGTCATGGCCGCCACCGAGACCGGCGCCGCGCGAGCGGCCGACGGCGTCGATCTCGTCGATGAAGATAATGCAGGGTGCGTGGCGCTTGGCCTGCTCGAACATGTCGCGTACGCGCGAGGCGCCGACGCCGACGAACATCTCGACGAAGTCGGAACCGGAAATGGAGAAGAACGGGACTTTCGCCTCGCCGGCAATCGCCTTTGCCAGCAAGGTCTTGCCGGTACCGGGCGGACCGACCATCAGCACGCCGCGCGGAATGCGGCCGCCCAGTTTGGTGTATTTGCCGGGATCGCGCAGGAAGTCGACGATTTCCTTCACTTCCTCTTTCGCTTCGTCGCAACCGGCAACGTCCTGGAACGTGGTCTTCACCTGATCTTCGGTAAGCAGGCGCGCGCGCGACTTGCCGAAAGTCATCGGGCCACCGCGACCACCGCCACCGCCCTGCATCTGCCGCATGAAGAACATGAATACGACCATCACCAGCAGGATCGGCAACAGATAGAAGAACAGCCGCGTCAGCAGGCTTTCCTGCTGCGGCTCCTTGCCGACGATACGCACCTGGTTGTCGAGCAGGGTCGGCATCAGGTCGAGATCCATCACGTTCGGCAGCACGGTCTCGAAACGGTTCTGTTCGTCCCCGACATAGGTGCCGCGCACCGACTGCCCGTCGATGGTCACGCTGTCGACCTGCCCTTCCTTCACCTGCGAGACGAACGTCGAATAGTCGACCATCACCGCCCGCTGCTGGTCCTCACGGAACTTGTTGAAGACGACGAGCAGGACCGCCGCAATGGCGATCCAGAGGAGCAGGTTCTTGGCCATGTCGTTCACGGAAGGGGCCTCGCGAAGCGCGGGAAAATTCGGGCGATCGCCGCAAGGCGACCGGGCTGAAAACGTTACACCAATTCAGGTCCGGTCGCGCGCCAGCAGGTACAGCTCGCTGGATCGGGAACGGGATGCTTCGGGCTTGCGTACCTGCAATTGCCGGAAATGACGGCGGATCTCCAGGCGGTAGGCATCGACCCCCTCCCCCTGGAACACCTTGGTGAGGAAATCGCCGCCCGGCCGCAGGACCCGGCAGGCCATTTCCAGCGCCAGCTCCGCCAGGTACATCGCCCGGGGCTGATCCACCGAGCGTTCTCCGGACATATTGGGGGCCATGTCCGAGATCACAAGGTCGACCTCCCGGCCGTCCAGCGCCGCGAGGATGGCGTCGAATACCGCCTGCTCGCGGAAATCGCCCTGGACAAAGCGGGCCCCGGCAACCGGATCCATCGGCAGGATGTCGGAGGCGATCACCAGCCCGCGGGCACCGACCAGATCGACGGCCGCCTGGGTCCAGCCGCCCGGGGCCGCCCCGAGGTCGAGGACCGTCATCCCGGGCTTCAGCAGGCGGTCTTTCTGCTGGATTTCCAGCAACTTGAATACTGCCCGCGAGCGGTAGCCCTCGGCCTGTGCCTTTTTGACCCAGGGATCGTTGAAATGTTCGTGCAGCCAGCGGGAGCTGCTCTTGGAACGGGACACGGGATGACCTGCGGGAACTGCCGGGCACGCAGTTTATCAGGCGGGCGGCAGGTGCCGGGCGGGGGCGTCCTGACTAGAATGGCCGCCCTTTCGCCGTCCTCCGGAGCCGTCCCATGGCGTTGTCCGCCGCCGAGAAAAAGCACTTCCGTGGCATCGGCCACCACCTGAAGCCGGTGATCCTCGTGGGCGGCAACGGCCTGTCGGAAGCCCTGCTGGCCGAGCTGGAGCGCGCGCTGGAGGACCACGAGCTGATCAAGGTGAAGGTCGCTGCCGAAGACCGTGACACCCGGCGTTCGGTGATCGGCGAGCTGCCGGCCCTGTGCGGCTGCGAAGTCGTCGCCACCATCGGCAACGTCGCACTGATCTACCGGGCGGCGAAACAGCAGAACCGGAAACTCTCCAATCTGGTGCGCTTCGGTTCGGCGGACTGAGTCGCGGACGACAGCCGCAGCAAACGAAAAGGCCGGCGACATGCCGGCCTTTTCGTTTTGCGGAACCCTCTTCAGGGACAGGACAGCGAGCGCGGCGTATTCGCCACCACCGTGCTGTAGTGGTACGCGTAATCGCTGCCGACGGCCTGGGTGCCGGAGGTGCCGGCCAGCGAGCCGATGATCCAGGTCTCCGCCTTCGGAATGCCGGCATCGGCGTAGGCGGCGATGTCGGTGTCCGCGTTGCCGTAGGCGCGGACAATGTCCAGGCCGACGGTGTTGCGCAGATAGTTGATGTAGTTGGTCTTGTGCGCCTGCGTATCGGGCGGGACCGGGCCGTCGCCGTACGGATTCGAGCGATAGTGCCACGGCTTCAGGCCCTTCAGCGCGAACCAGTCGCGCGCATCCTTGGTCACCCAGTACGGACGCGCGGTGAGGTAGATCACCTGGTAACCCTTGGCACGGTAGGCGTTCACCGTTTCCGGCGCGTAGTAGTAGTGCTGCGCGGTCTTCACGCCGACGTAATCGGCATAGGCCTCGAAGTCGTTGATCGTCAGCGTGCCGTCGATGTCGAACAGCACGGCCTGGCGACCGGTCTCGACAACCGTCAGGTAACCGTCGACGCGCGACAGGTCGCCTTCAACCACCATGCGCACCACGTAGTCGCCGGCGGCCCGGTTACCGAGATTCGCCGTGATCTTGCCGTCGCTGTTGGTGGTATAGCGGCCGACGTATTGCCAGGCGCTCATGCCGGTACCGTAGATGTACACATGGACGTACTCGTTCTCGAGATCCTTGTGCAGCACGGCGTCGTAGTCGAACTTGCCGGTGATGGTGGCCGCCGTGCCGCTTTTCACGACCTCGTCGTGCACCATGTGCCACGGCCTGTAGAGTCCGGCGAGGATCGTGTTGCCGAAGCTGCGGAAGCTCTTTTTCGCCGGATTGGTGAAGCTCGGCGGCGCCGAAGGGCTGGTGTAGTCCGGGCAGGTGGCGAACGCCAGTACCGGCGCCAGAAGAAAAGCAAACAGAAGGGTGCGCATGCGGGCCTCCATGGTCTTGTTGTTGTGTGCGCGCGGCGATACTCCGGCGCTTGCGCACAGGCAACAACGACAGCGCAGGACAGGCGGCGGACCTATCGGGACAGGAAAACAAAAACCCCTCCGCAGGGAGGGGTCTGGTACGAATTTATTCCTGCCAAAGCAAAGCGCTTCGACCGAAATGCTGATCAGCGATGATGCACGGCCTCGATTTCGTACTCGACGACACCGCCCGGCGTCTGCACCTTCACCGTGTCACCCTCTTCCTTGCCCAGCAGGGCCTTGGCGATCGGCGACGTGTTGGAAATCTTGTTCGCCTTGATGTCGGCCTCGTCCTCGCCAACGATCGTGTAGGTCACGCGCTGGTCGCTGTCGACATTCACGATCTCCACCGTGGTGCCGAAGATCACCTTGCCGGTCGGCGCCATCCTGGTGACGTCGATCACCACCGAATTGGCCAGCTTGTGCTCGATGTCTCGCACCCGCGCCTCGGCCAGCCCCTGCTGTTCGCGTGCCGCGTGATACTCGGCATTCTCGCGCAGGTCGCCATGCGCCCGCGCCTCGGCGATCGCCGCCGAAATGCGCGGGCGGTCGATCGTCTTCAGACGGTGCAGCTCGTCACGCAGGGCCTTCTCGCCGGCAACGGTCATCGGGTATCGGGTTGCGCTCATGCGGCACCTCCCTGCTTGAGCAACGCGTGCAGGCCCTGCAGCGGTTGCACGTCGACACCCCGGTTGCGCAACGCTTCGACAATGGCCGAGGCAGCCGCAATGGTGGTGGTATAGAACACTTTCTTCTGCAGTGCCGTGCGGCGGATGGTGAAGGAGTCGGCCGTCGACTGCTTGCCTTCGGTGGTGTTGACGATCAGCGAGATCTCGCCGTTCTTCAACATGTCGACGACGTGCGGCCGCCCTTCCATCACCTTGTTCACGCTCTCGACCGACAACCCGGCATCGGTCAGCACCTGGGCGGTCCCGCGGGTGGCAATGAGCTCGAACCCAAGGTCGATCAGATCGCGCCCGATCTGCACCACGGCCTTCTTGTCGGCGTCACGCACGCTGATGAAGCACAGGCCGCCGGCCGGCAGCCGCTCGCCGGCGCCCAGCGTCGCCTTGCCGAAGGCTTCACCGAAGGTCCGGCCCACACCCATCACCTCGCCGGTCGACTTCATTTCCGGGCCGAGGATCGGATCGACGCCGGGGAACTTGGCGAACGGGAACACCGCTTCCTTGACGCTGAAATACGGCGGCACGATTTCTTTCGTGAACTGCTGCTTTTCCAGCGTGGTACCGGCCATGCAGCGCGCGGCCACCGCCGCCAGCGAGCGGCCGATGCACTTGGAGACGTACGGTACGGTACGCGACGCGCGCGGGTTCACTTCCAGCACGTACACCACGTTGCCCTTGACGGCGAACTGCACGTTCATCAGGCCGACGACACCCAGCTCCATCGCCATCTTCCGCGACTGCTCGCGCAGCTGATCCTGGATCTCGCGGGACAGGTTGTACGGCGGGAGCGAACAGGCCGAATCGCCCGAGTGCACGCCCGCCTGCTCGATATGCTGCATGATGCCGCCGATCACGACCTGCTTGCCGTCGCTCACCGCATCGACGTCGCATTCAATGGCATCGTCGAGGAAGCGGTCGAGCAGTACCGGGCTGTCGTTGGAGACGCTGACGGCCGTACGCATGTAGTGACGCAGCTCGTCTTCGTTGTAGACGATCTCCATCGCGCGGCCACCCAGGACGTAGCTGGGACGCACCACCAGCGGATAGCCGATCTCGGCGGCGCACTTCACGCCTTCTTCCGGCGAACGGGCAGTACGGTTCGGCGGCTGCTTCAGGCCGAGCTTGTCGACCATTTGCTGGAAACGCTCGCGGTCTTCCGCGCGGTCGATGGCATCCGGCGTGGTGCCGATGATCGGCACGCCCGCAGCCTCCAGGGCACGCGCCAGCTTGAGCGGCGTCTGGCCGCCGAACTGCACGATCACGCCCTTCGGCTTCTCGATGCGCACGATCTCCAGCACGTCTTCCAGCGTCACCGGCTCAAAGTACAGGCGATCGGACGTGTCGTAATCGGTCGACACCGTTTCCGGGTTGCAGTTGACCATGATGGTCTCATAGCCGTCCTCGCGCATGGCGAGCGCGGCGTGAACACAACAGTAGTCGAACTCGATGCCCTGGCCGATACGGTTAGGGCCGCCGCCAAGTACCATGATCTTGTCGCGTGTCGACGGATTCGCTTCGCATTCCTCGTCATACGACGAGTACATGTAGGCGGTGCTGGTGGAGAATTCCGCCGCGCAGGTGTCGACGCGCTTGTAGGTCGGATGCACGCCCAGCGAGCGGCGATGCGCACGGACCGCCTCTTCCTTCAGGCCGAGCGCAGCCGCCAGACGGCTGTCGGAAAAACCCTTGCGCTTCAGACGGAACATCTCGTCCTTCGTGATCGAGGCGAGTACGCGGCCGGCCAGCGCCTGCTCGACCTTCACCAGATCCTCGATCTGCACCAGGAACCACGGATCGATCTTCGTCAGCCCGAACACCTGCTCGACGCTCATGCCGAAGCGGAACGCATCCGCCACGAACCAGATGCGGTCCGGACCCGGCGTGCGCAGGTTCTTGTTGATGATCTCCTTCGCGTCGGCCGCCGCGAGGTCGACCTTCGGATTGAAGCCGTCGCTGCCGACCTCCAGGCCGCGCAGGGCTTTCTGCACCGATTCCTGGAAGTTGCGGCCGATGGCCATCACCTCGCCCACCGATTTCATCTGGGTGGTGAGGACAGTATCGGCGCCCTTGAACTTCTCGAAGTTGAAGCGCGGAATCTTGGTGACGACGTAGTCGATGGACGGCTCGAAAGATGCCGGGGTAGCGCCGCGCGTGATGTCGTTCTTCAGCTCGTCCAGCGTGTAGCCGACGGCCAGCTTGGCCGCGACCTTGGCGATCGGGAAGCCGGTGGCTTTCGACGCCAGCGCCGAAGAGCGCGACACGCGCGGGTTCATTTCGATGACGACCATGCGGCCGGTGTCCGGATTGATGCCGAACTGCACGTTCGAACCACCGGTCTCGACGCCGATCTCGCGCAGCACGGCGCAAGAGGCGTTACGCATGATCTGGTATTCCTTGTCGGTGAGCGTCTGCGCCGGCGCGACGGTGATCGAGTCGCCGGTATGCACGCCCATCGGGTCGAAGTTCTCGATCGAGCAGACGATGATGCAGTTGTCGTTCCGGTCGCGGACGACTTCCATCTCGTACTCTTTCCAGCCGATCAGCGACTCGTCGATCAGCAGCTCTTTCGTCGGCGACAGATCGAGGCCGCGCTGACAGATCTCTTCGTACTCTTCGCGGTTATAGGCGATACCGCCGCCGGAGCCGCCCATGGTGAAGGACGGGCGGATGATGCAGGGGAAGCCGATGGAATCGATCACCTGCAGCGCTTCTTCCATCGAATGCGCCAGCGCCGAGCGCGGGCACTCGAGGCCGATGGCGCGCATGGCCTTGTCGAACAGCGAGCGGTCTTCCGCCTTGCGGATCGCCTCTGCGCGGGCACCGATCATCTCGACGCCGAATTTCTCCAGCACGCCGTTCTTCGCCAGGTCCAGCGCGCAGTTCAGCGCCGTCTGGCCGCCCATGGTCGGCAGCACCGCATCCGGGCGCTCCTTCTCGATGATGCGCGCGACGGTCTGCCAGGTGATCGGCTCGATGTAGGTCGCATCGGCCATCGTCGGATCGGTCATGATGGTGGCCGGGTTCGAGTTCACCAGGATGACGCGATAACCCTCTTCGCGCAGCGCCTTGCAGGCCTGTGCGCCGGAGTAATCGAACTCGCAGGCCTGGCCGATGACGATCGGGCCGGCGCCGATGATGAGGATGCTCTGGATGTCTGTACGTTTCGGCATGGCGGTCTACCTGGAATTCGTGGCGTGCGCGACTGCGGGCGTACGGATCAACGACGGGCCTGCATCAGATCGATGAAATGGTCGAACAACACGTCCGCCTCGTGCGGACCCGGGCTTGCTTCCGGGTGGCCCTGGAAACTGAACGCCGGTTTGTCGGTGCGGTGGATGCCCTGGTTGCTGCCGTCGAACAGCGAACGGTGCGTGACGCGCAGGTTGGCCGGCAGCGATTTCTCGTCCACCGCGAAACCGTGGTTCTGCGAGGTGATCATCACGCGGCCGGTATCGATGTCCTGCACCGGATGGTTGGCGCCGTGGTGGCCGTGACCCATCTTCACCGTCTGCGCGCCGGAAGCGAGCGCGAGCAGCTGGTGGCCCAGACAGATGCCGAATACCGGAATGTCCGTTTTCAGGAATTCCCGGATGGCGGCAATCGCGTAATCGCAGGGCGCCGGATCGCCGGGGCCGTTCGACAGGAAAATGCCGTCCGGTTTCAGCGCCAGCACGTCGGCGGCGGAAGTCTGCGCCGGCACCACGGTCAGGTTGCAGCCACGGTCGACCAGCATGCGCAGGATGTTGGTCTTCACGCCGAAATCGTAGGCGACGACACGGAACGGCTGCGCCGCCGGCGCGCCCTGATGGCCCTTGCCGAGCTTCCAGGTGCCTTCCTTCCAGTCATACGGCTTCGTCGCGGAGACGACCTTCGCCAGATCCATGCCCTTCAGGCCCGGAAACTTTTTCGCGGCGGCGACGGCGGCTTTTTCGTCGATCTGTTCGCCGGCAACGATGCAGCCGTTCTGCGCGCCCTTCTCGCGCAGGATGCGGGTGAGGCGGCGGGTATCGATGTCGGCGATGCCGACCACGTTGCGCTCGCGCAGGTAGGAGGAAAGGTCCTGCTTCGCGCGGAAACTGGACACGACCATCGACGCATCGCGGATGACCAGACCGGTACACCAGATCCGGCCGGATTCCTCGTCCTCCGGATTCACGCCGGTGTTGCCGATGTGGGGATAGGTCAGGGTGACGATCTGCTGCGCGTAGGACGGGTCGGTGAGGATTTCCTGGTAGCCGG
Organism: Pseudomonadota bacterium; assembly: GCA_049323295.1. GTDB lineage: Bacteria > Pseudomonadota > Gammaproteobacteria > Pseudomonadales > JADFDG01 > JADFDG01. The sequence goes on along the minus strand of JBMOON010000040.1, from coordinate 281,078 downwards.
TCATGGCGGTGTTGAACACCACCTCGCCGGTCGACTGACCGGTGGCTCCGATGGCGACCCCGCGGAACAGGCTGCCGTCTTCAAGGGCGAGAAGGGCGGGCGTGGCCAAGGTCTACCTCCACATCGTTGGTCAGTGCTTCATCAGGCTGTGCGAAGCCTCCCCGCGACCTAAGGCCGCAAGGATGGTTGATGAAGTTAACTGGCTGATTCTGGTTGCAAAAAAGCGAGATGAAGCCCGGCTTCATCTCGCTTTCTGGAATTGCTTGGTCAGGGTGCCGGGTCGCACCTGACCTCGGGGCCGGGATTGTAGGGGGTCGGAGGGTCTGCCGCCACCCCGGAAACCGGGTGGTCGACGGGGCGCAGCCAGAGTGCTGCGGAAGATGTGCTCCTGCCCCTCGCTCACCGCTCGGGGCAATCCACACACCTCCCGGCCGAGCCGGGGGCGGGTCGTGCCGGGTTCGGCGGATAGGGCATATCTCGCACACGCCTTGAGCCTTTATCCCTATTTCAGGGGGCCGGGCCGAATGCCGATACTGCGCGCCGCTTGCATCACGGAGGATGCCATGCGCCAGACTAGACTCCTTGTACTGTTGGCCGCCGCAACCTTGGCTCTCGGAGCATTGGGTGCAAACGCCGCCGAACGGGTCACCTACTTCGCCCCCGACGCGCTGGGCTCGCCGGCCGCAGCAATGGACGAGCAGGGCAATGTCCTGTGGCGTGAAACCTACGCGCCATACGGCGAACGCCAAACCAAGTCGCCAGAGAACCCGGCCAGTCCGGCCTACACCGGCAAGCCGGAAGACCCCGACACCGGGCTCGTCTATATGGGCGCCCGGATGTACGACCCGGAGACGGCGAGGTTTACCGGACTTGATCCGCAGCAATTCAAGGACAGCGATCCGCATACTTTTGGGCGGTACGTCTATGCCAACAACAGCCCATATAGGTATGTGGACCCAAATGGAGAGTCGGCTGCCGAAGGCAGCGTTCTGATATTGGTCGATTTAGTTCAGATGGGGATTGCCGCCTCAAACGGAGACCCTCTTGGGCCGCCCGCTGTCGCTTTGGGCTTGGATGTTGTCGGCGCAGCAATACCAATACCTGGCGCCGGACCCGCCCTAAAAACTGGCCGCGTCGTGAACGGCGCGGCCAGTGCGGCAGATAAAGGACCAGTCATCATCGGCGAGACGATGGGCCGTGTTGAAGCAGCGGCCTCAAAGATCCCGAATGCTAAAATCCTAAACGACATGCCCGACTTCAGGGCGTCAGGGAAGAGCGCAGACCAAGTCACCAGCGCCATGATGCAGCACAATCGAAAATGGATTCTTGAGCAAATACGGAGTGGCCGCCCCATTCTTGATATAGGGCGGGACCCCAATCGGGGAAAACCCAGTATTTTCTACGACATGGAACAGCAGATGATCAAGAACTACCGGAAGCTTCATCCCGAATGGAGCAAGCTAGAAAAGCAATAGGCACACGACATGAACGGACAAGACTTCTTGCGGATAGTTCACAGCGCATTCAAGCCTTCGCTGGAATCATTAGGGTTTTCCATGGACCCGCCCGCAATCAGCGGGCGCCACTATCGCGCCAGCTTTACCGGCAAGAGCAATTCTGTCTGGGTTTCCTATGAGCCAGGAGACAACGAATTCTTCATATTCATTTTCACCCGCGAAAACGGCATTCTCTCGGATATAGACGACAGGAAAAAGACCCCACGGCTTGCCGACCTCAATGTCTCGCACATGCCCAGCATTAGCGGTGACGAACACGCCAGGAACGAAGAATTCTTCCGGGGCATTGAAGCTAACGGAAAGGAAGAAAAATTTCTCCTCAAATGCGCCAAAGAGCTTCGCCTGGTACTGCCGAAGCATCTGGGTAGCTGAAGCCGGAAAAACCGGCCGCTTACCGCAGACCCAGCACGTCCCGCATGTCGTAGAGGCCCTTCGGCTGGCCGGCCACCCACCGGGCGGCCCGTACGGCGCCGTTGGCGAAGTTCATGCGGCTGGTCGCCAGATGGCGGATTTCGACCCGCTCGCCCTCGCCGATGAACATCACCGTGTGGTCGCCGACGATGTCGCCGCCGCGGATGGTCTGGAAGCCGATCGACTCCCGGGCCCGCGGGCCGGTATGTCCCTCACGGGCATAGACCGCGACCTTCTTCAGGTCGCGGCCGAGGGCGCCGGCCACGGCCTCGCCCATCATCAACGCCGTACCCGAGGGCGCGTCGACCTTGTGCCGGTGATGGGCCTCGATGATCTCGATGTCCACCGTGTCGCCGAAGGTCTTCGCCGCCAGCTCCAGCAGTTTCAGCGAGACGTTTACGCCGATCGAATAGTTGGCCGCATAGACCAGCGCGGTGTCGGCCGCGCCGGCCTTCAGGGCCGCCCGCTGGGCTTCCGACAGGCCGGTGGTGCCGACCACCAGCTTCTTGCCGGCCCGGCGCGCCAGGGCGATGTGCGCCTCGGTGGCGGCCGGCGCGGTGAAGTCGATCGCCACGTCGAAGGCGTCGAGTACATCGGCCAGCGAACCGGCGACCTTCACGCCCAGCCGGCCCACGCCGGCCAGGTCGCCGGCATCGGCGCCCACCAGGGAAGAGTCGGGCCGCTCGATGGCGGCGGTCAGCGTGCCGCCGGCCTCCTTGACGGCCTGGATCAGCGCGCGGCCCATGCGGCCGCCGGCGCCGCACACGGCGATACGGGTCATGCGGAAATTCTCCGGGGAGAGACTGGTCGGGAGGGCCGCTAGTGTACAGCGGCGCGTTCGTGGCGCAGCGACAGACAGAACGCGAAGCCGGTACCTGCCCGGTCCGGCACCGGAATCAGGCCTTCGATACCAGGAACGGCTCGCCCGTCACGCAATAGAGATTGCGGCCGGTCTGGTTCTGGTACTTGCGCCGCTTGCGGTCGTAGGCGCCGAAGCCGCCGCCGAAGGCCTTGTAGTCCTGCACTTCCAGCAGGCGCTTCTTCGCATAGGCGATGTCGAGCGACTCGATGGCGTGCTTGGGCGTGAGCGAGGCTGCCAGTTCCAGCTGGCGGATCGATTCGTCGATCGCCGACGAGTTTTCGACATACAGCATGGAGTTGCCGTACTCGAAACGGGTCAGCGCCACGTCGGGCACCAGCGCGAACGAGGTCTCGAAGCGCGTCTTCGCTTCATCGCCGTCGGCACCGAACACCACCTTCGCCCCCAGCGCGCCGGCGCGCCGGATGACATTGGCGCCCAGGCCGGCCGACAGTGCCAGCCCCATCGGGTGTTCCGGGTAGACGGTGAGTATGTCGTTGCTGGCCTGCATCAGCTTGCCGATGTAGTCGCGCGCCAGCGCCGTCGGGATCGACACGTCCTCGGCGATGCGGCCGATGCTGTAGGCATAGCCGAGGCGGATCATCACGTAATCGGCACGGTATTGCGGATCGTCGGCCGGGCGCGGCTGGAACACGCTGCCGTAATAGGTGACACCGTTGACGGCATCCTGCAGCAGGGCGTGCTTTTCCTTGAGCGACTCGGCGAGATAGACCGCGTAGATGATCTGTGCGAACAGCGCCGGCACCCGCGAGAAGCCACCGTACTCGTAGCCGAGGTTGCGGGCCGCCTGGAAGTCGCCGCGGAAGAACTGCAGCCACACTTCCAGCGTGTTGCGGCTGTGCATCGCGTAGTCTTCGTCCTGGAATTTCAGTTCCTTCCAGAGCTGCGGATAGCGGGCATAACGCTTGCGCAGGTACTCCGGCGACGGGAACGGAATCATGTAGCCGCGCAGCAGCGTGTCCCAGTGCGTCTCCAGCTCCCCGAAGGTGTAGGAGAACGGCTCCTGGTCGAACGGCATGGTCCGCCACGGCCGCTTCAGGTAGTCGGCATCGGCGGTGAGGAGAGTGTCGGCGACATCGTCGTCCGCGGCTCGCGCCGGCAACGGCGAGAGCAGCAGCGAAGTGGCGGCAGCCGTACCGGCGAGAAACTCGCGGCGGGTCAGACCGGGGTTTGTCATTGTTGTTTTACCCACGTCCCTGGCAGAGCGCAGGCAGGATACGGGACGCTGCCGCAGCCGGGCAACGCGCCCCCGCCCAATGGCGGAGGCCTACGAAAAACGGGCGGTATCAGAGCTCGTTGAAGAACTTCTTCACGCTGTCGAACCAGCTCTGGCTGCGCGGCGAGTTGTCGGCGCCCTTCAGCGAATCCTGGAAGGCGCGCAGCAGCTCTTTCTGCTTGCCGCTGAGATTGACCGGCGTCTCCAGCACCACCCGGCAGATCAGGTCGCCCTGGCCGCTGCCGCGCACGTTCGGCACACCCTTGCCGCGCACCCGGAACAGCTTGCCGGTCTGGGTCTCGGCCGGAATCTTCAGCTTCACCCGTCCGTCCATGGTCGGAACCTCCAGCTCGCCGCCGAGTGCCGCCTCGACGAACGAGATCGGGACTTCGCAGTAGAGGTCGTTGCCTTCGCGCTGGAAGAACTCGTGTGCCCGGACCGACACCTGCACATAGAGGTCGCCGGCCGGACCGCCCTGCGGACCCGCCTCGCCCTCGCCGGCCAACCGGATCCGGTCACCGTTGTCGACGCCGGCGGGAATGTTCACCTGCAGCGTCTTCTGCTTCTGGACGCGACCCTGGCCACGGCAGTCCGGGCAGGGATCCTTGATCTGCTTGCCGCTGCCGCGACAGGCCGGGCAGGTCTGCTGCAGGGTGAAGAAACCCTGCTGCACACGCACCTGGCCATGCCCCTTGCAGGTGGTGCAGGTAACGGGCGCGGTGCCTTTTTTCGCACCGGAACCGGCACAGGTGCCGCAGGTTTCCAGTTTCGGCACCTTGATCTGTACCTTGGTGCCGCGCACGGCTTCCTCGAGATCGATCTCCAGCGTGTAGCGCAGGTCCGCGCCGCGCTGCGGACCGCCACGCTGACGGCCGCCACCGAATATGTCGCCGAACACGTCGCCGAAAATGTCGCTGAAGTTGGCGCCTGCCGCGCCGGCACCGAAACCGCCCGCGCCGCCGCCACCGGCCTCGAACGCCGCATGACCGTAGCGATCGTAGGCCGCGCGTTTCTGATCGTCGGAGAGGATCTCGTAGGCCGCCTGTACTTCCTTGAATTTTTCCTCGGCCGACTTGTCCTCCGGATTGCGGTCCGGATGGTGCTTCATCGCCAGCTTGCGGTAGGCCTTCTTGATGTCGTCGGCCGACGCATCCTTCGCCACGCCGAGCACTTCATACAGATCGCGTTTCGACATGACGCTCAGGCTCCGTGCTGCTCGTTGCGGCGGTCAGGCACGAAGTACATCGCGGCCGGCGCTACGAAACAGAGAAAGGACAGGTAGACGGATACGAATGCGAACGGGATGGACGCCAGATAGCAGTAGAGCGCCAGCCGGCCCTTGCGGGCCTGCGATGCATCGAGCGCCGCCACTTCGGCGCGATCCGGGAATTCGCAGTTGATTTCCTGCCGCAGCAGGTAATACGCCACTGCACAGGCGCTGCACACCACGCCGTACAGGGCAACCGGCAGCGCGGCCGCATGGTTCTCGCCCATGTAGCCGGTAACGAACGGCACCAGCGACAACCAGAACAACAAGTGGATGTTCAGCCAAAGAATGCGCGGCGTCACGTGGTGCGCCAGATGCATCATGTGGTGGTGGTTGATCCAGTAAATGGCGATCAGCACGAAACTGAGCACATAGCTCAGGAACACCGGCAGCAAATGGGAAAGGCCCGCCAGGGTCGGGTCGTGCGGCACCTTCATCTCCAGCACCATGATGGTGATGACGATGGCAAGTACGCCGTCGCTGAACGCTTCGAGTCGTGCTGTTTTCATTCCCTGGCCCTGCCGTTGTCGCTGCGCCGCAAACACGAAAGCGCGGAACCGGTCCGCGCTTTCGTGAAACAGCGACAGGAATTACTTCTTGTCGTCGCCCTTCACTTCCTCGAACTCGGCGTCGACCACGCCTTCCTTCGCCCCGCCTTCGGCCGCGCCGGCTTCCGCACCGCCGGCCTGCTGCTGCGCTGCCGCCTGTTCGGCGTATACGCGCTGCATCAGCGGCATGGACGCATCGCCCAGCGCTTTCGCGGCAGCGTCGATGGCCTCCTGGTCATTGCCCTGTACGGCTTCCTCGACCTTGGCGATCGCCGCCTCGATGGCGGTTTTCTCCTCGGCCGACACCTTGTCGCCCAGATCGGCGATCGCCTTTTTCGTGGCATGCGCGAGCTGGTCGGCCTGGTTGCGGGCATGCACCAGATCGACGAACTTCTTGTCGGCCTCGGCGTTGGCCTCGGCGTCCTTGACCATCTTCTGGATCTCCTCGTCGGAGAGACCGGAGTTGGCCTTGATCACGATGCTCTGCGCCTTGCCGGTGGCCTTGTCCTTCGCGTGCACGTTCATGATGCCGTTGGCGTCGATGTCGAACGTGACCTCGATCTGCGGCATGCCGCGCGGCGCCGGCGGAATGTCGGTCAGGTCGAAACGGCCGAGCAGCTTGTTGGCCGCCGCCTGCTTGCGCTCGCCCTGGTACACCTGCACGGTCACTGCCGTCTGGTTGTCGCTGTAGGTCGAGTAGACCTGCGCCTTGCGGGTCGGGATCGTGGTGTTCTTCTCGATCAGCACGTTCATCTCGCCGCCGGCGACTTCAATGCCCAGCGACAGCGGCGTGACGTCGAGCAGCAGGATGTCCTTGCGATCGCCGGACAGCACGGAGCCCTGGATGGCGGCGCCGACGGCGACCGCTTCGTCCGGGTTCACGTCCTTGCGCGGATCCTTGCCGAAGAATTCCTTCACCTTTTGCTGCACCAGCGGCATGCGCGTCTGGCCGCCGACCAGGATCACGTCGCCGATGTCGGATGCGGACAGGCCGGCATCCTTCATCGCGATGCGGCACGGCTCGATGGTGCGCGCGACGAGGTCTTCCACCAGCGACTCCAGCTTGGCGCGGGTCAGCTTGATGTTCAGGTGCTTCGGACCGGACGCATCCGCCGTCACGTACGGCAGGTTGATCTCGGTCTGCTGCGAACTGGACAGCTCGATCTTCGCCTTCTCCGCGGCCTCTTTCAGGCGCTGCAGGGCCAGCGGATCCTTGCGCAGGTCGATGCCGGTGTCCTTCTTGAATTCTTCCACCAGGTAATCGATGACGCGCAGGTCGAAGTCTTCACCGCCGAGGAAGGTGTCGCCGTTGGTCGACAGCACCTCGAACTGATGCTCGCCGTCGACATCGGCGATTTCGATGATGGAGATATCGAAAGTGCCGCCGCCGAGGTCGTACACGGCGATCTTGCGGTCACCCTCTTTCTTGTCGAGACCGAAGGCCAGCGCGGCCGCAGTCGGCTCGTTGATGATGCGCTTGACTTCCAGACCCGCGATCCGGCCGGCGTCCTTGGTCGCCTGGCGCTGCGAATCGTTGAAGTACGCGGGCACGGTGATGACGGCTTCCGTCACCGCTTCGCCGAGATAATCCTCGGCGGTCTTCTTCATTTTCTTCAGCACTTCGGCCGAGATCTGCGGCGGCGCCATTTTCTTGCCGCGCGCTTCCACCCAGGCATCGCCGTTGTCGGCGGTGACGATCCTGTAGGGCACCATCTTGATGTCTTTCTGCACGACATCGTCGGTGAACTTGCGGCCGATCAGGCGCTTCACCGCGAACAGTGTCTGCTGCGGGTTGGTGACGGCCTGGCGCTTGGCGGCCTGCCCGACCAGCACCTCGTCTTCGGTGTAGGCGACGATCGACGGCGTGGTGCGCGCACCTTCCGCATTCTCGATGACCTTGACCTTGTCGCCTTCGAGGATCGCCACGCAGCTGTTGGTGGTGCCGAGGTCGATGCCGATGATCTTGCCCATGGTTGTTGCTCCTTCTGTTCTGTGTTGCCGGCCCGGCGGCTGGCGGCGCGGGCCATTGTCCGGTTACGTCTGCCGGATGGGGGCAGGCCCCGGGTGATTCAAGGCCGGCCCGTCACGGGGCGCGGGAGACGACCACCATGGCCGGGCGCAGCAGGCGGCCGGCGAGCTGGAAGCCTTTCTGCATCACGTCGATGACGGTGTTCGGGGCGACGTCGCCGTTCGGGACGTGCGCCACGGCCTCGTGGAACTGCGGGTTGAACGCCTGCCCCTTCGGGTCGATCTCCTCGACCTCGAACTTGCGCAGCGTGTCCTTGAACAGCTTCAGGGTCAGCGCCATGCCTTCCCGGGCCGCCTTCGCGGCCTCGTCTTCGCCGGTCACCGCGGCCAGGCCGCGTTCCAGCGAATCGACCACCGGCAACAGGCCGGCGGCAAACTTCTCCAGCGCGAACTTGCGGCTGTTCTCGGCATCGCGCTCCAGGCGCTTGCGGACGTTCTGCAGCTCGGCCTGGGCGCGGAGGGTCGCTTCCGAGGCTTCCTTGCGGGCGAAGGCCAACTGCTCGTTCAGCTCGGTGATCTCGGTGACGGCAGCGGCGAGGGCGGCAGCCGGATCGGCAGCGGCCGGAGCCTCTTCCGGGGTCGGCGACTGGACATCGTCGGTCATGGCGGTTCCCGTGGACTGGTCGACGTGGGTCGGGGGTGGGCTGGCAGCCGAAGTGGGGATCCGCCGGCCGGTTTCAAGCCGCCGGCAGACCCGGCCGCCGCAAGGGGCGCGATGATGCCGAAACGGCGACACGCTGGCGAGGGGCGGGCGGCACGTCCTGTCGCCACAGGACAATGAGACTGACGTTCCGGGCTAGAGTGTGGCCCGACGACACGGGCAATACTCGCCCGGTCCGGCGCCACGCCGCCCTGCCTCCGGGAGACCCCGATGACCGCTGCCCTCAACGCCGCCGGCACCGCGAACGCCGGCATCAAGGTCCGCCGCATGGATTTCGAGTTTCCGGACGACATTCCGGAGTTCTGGTACGCCGGCGACCCGTACCGGACGCTGCTGCTGACCGCCCTCTCCGGCACCTTCCCGGAAGGCGAACGCTTCTTCGTCGATTCGGTGCGGCACTTCCAGGACCAGGTCAGCGATCCGGAACTGAAACAGGCGATCCGCGGCTTCATCGGCCAGGAAGCGCACCACTCGAAAGAGCACAAGGTGCTCAACGAGCTGATGGCCCGCAAGGGCTATCCGATGCACAAGATCGACAACATGGTGCGCGGCGGCATGAAGTTCATCCGCAAGCGCCTGTCGCCCGAGCGGCAGCTGGCCATGACCTGCGCGCTGGAACACTTCACCGCCATCCTCGCCGACCAGCTGCTGGCCAACCGCGCGGAGTTCATCGACAAGATGGACCCGCGGGTGGCGAAGATCTGGGCCTGGCATGCGGTGGAGGAAACCGAACACAAGGCGGTGGCCTTCGACGTGTTCCGCGCCACCGTCGACGACGAGTGGATCCGCCGCTCGCAGATGGCGCTCAATACCGTCGAATTCCTGTTCTTCAGCTCGCTGCACTTCATGCAGCTGATGGTGAAATCCGGCCACATGACCGACGTGAAGATGTGGCTCGGCGGCCTGAACTACTTCTGGGGCAAACCCGGCATTTTCCGGCAGCTGATCCCCGCCTATCTCGCGTACTACAAACGCGACTTCCACCCCTGGCAGCACGACAACCGCGACCAGGTGGCGGCGATCAAGAAAGAATTTCTTGGCGAGTAAGGCGCAGATGCACCGGTACGCGCAGTAATCCGTACTACGGATTCGCCGGCGGATTCAGCGCCGCGCTGAGCAGGCGCGCGGTCACGTCGACCAGCGGTACGACGCGTTCGTAGGCCATGCGGGTGGGGCCGACGACGGCCAGCACGCCGAGGGCATCGCCGCCCTTGCCGTAGGGCGCGGTGATGATCGAGCAGTCGGCGAACGCTTCGTAGCCGGATTCGCTGCCGATGAAGATCTTCACGCCGCCGGTCGCGCTGCAGCGATCCATCAGGTCGAGGATGTCGCGCTTGCGCTGGAAGGCGTCGAACAGGTCGCGGATACGGCCGATGCCGGCTTCGCCGGCCAGGCCGGCAATCAGGTTCGATTCGCCGGCGAGCTTCAGGTCGGCCGGCGCCTGCGGCGTATCGAGCGCGCGGCCGGCGATGTCCAGCGCTTCCTGCATCAGGGCATCCATGCGCTCCTTGTCGGCGCGCATCAGGTCGAGGATGCGCTGGCGCATGCCGTCGATGTCCAGCCCGGCGAAATGCTGGTTGATGAAATTCGCCGCCTGCCGCAACTCGGTTTCGGCGTATTCGCGGTCGGTGTGGATGATCTGGTTCTGCACCTCGCGCTGGTTGAGCACCAGGATCGCCAGCACGCGATTGCCGGCCAGCGGCAGGAATTCCACCTGCCGCAGCACGCCCACCCGCCGCTTCGGCACCGCCACCAGGCCGGTCATGCGGGAAAAGTCGGAGAGCAGCCGGCTGGCCGCCTCCACCAGCTCCGGCGCCGTCTTGTCGGCCGAGAGTTCGCCGGTGATCTGTGCCAGCTGCCGCTGCTCGACCGGCGAGAAGGTGACGAGGCTGTCGACGAACATGCGGTAGCCCTGCTCGGTGGGCACGCGGCCGGCCGAGGTGTGCGGACTGGCAACGAAACCGCGTTCTTCCAGCTCCGCCATGATGTTGCGCACGGTGGCCGGCGATACCGGCAGCGCCGCCTTCTCGAGCAGCGTCTTCGAGCCCACGGGCTGGCCCTCGCGGATGTAGCACTCCACGAGCGTTTTCAGCAGGCGTTGCGCGCGTTCGTTGAGGGTCGGGGCGGACATGGTTTCAGAGCAGTCGGGCGGCGGTCTGCGCGGGCGGTCGCGGGGGACCCGGGACCAAGGTTAAAGAGCAGTCTACGGCTTATCAACGCGCTGAAACGCGGCTTATCATCCGGGACTTCCCTCATCGCAGCAGCCCGCCGCCCGCCCCGATGCTCTCTGCGCTCTCGATCAGCCACTACGCCATCGTCGATGCCCTGGAACTGGAATTCGCCGGCGGCCTCACCGTGGTCACCGGTGAAACCGGCGCCGGCAAGTCGATCATGATCGACGCCCTCGCCCTCGCCCTGGGCGACCGGGCCGATGCCGGCGCCGTGCGGCCGGGCGCCGAGCGGGCCGACATCGTCGCCACCTTCGACGTCAGCCGCCTGGCTGCCGCCCGCGAATGGCTGGCCGAACGGGAGCTGGATTCCGGCGATGCCGCCGACTGCATCCTCCGGCGTACCGTCGGCAGCGACGGCCGCTCGCGGGCCTTCATCAACGGCAAGCCGTCCACCCTCGGCGACCTGAAGGCGCTGGGCGAACTGCTGATCGACATCCACGGCCAGCACGAACACCAGTCGCTGCTGCGCCGCGACACGCACCGGCAGTCGCTGGACGAATACGCCGGCCTCGGCCCGCAGGCAAAGGCCGTGGCCGCCGCCTTCCGCGAATACCGTGAGCGCCGCGACGCGCTCACCGCGCTGGAACAGGCCGTCAGCGATCGCGATGCCCGCCGCGACCTGCTGAAATTCCAGGTCGAGGAACTCGACCGGCTGGCACTCAAGGCCGGCGAGCCGGAAGCGCTGGAAGCCGAGCACAAGCGGCTGGCCAACATCGACAGCCTGCGCGCCGCCACCGAGCAGGCGTTCGCGCTGGTGTACGAACACGAGGACGGCGCGGCGCGCGACCGTCTGGAGCGCGCCCGTTACGCGCTCGAAGGCATGGAAGACGGCGAACTGGCCAAGGCCTCCGAACTGCTCGCCTCGGCGATCATCCATGTCGAGGAGGCTGCCGACGCGCTGCGCCGCTACAACGACCGGCTGGAAGCCGATCCGGAACGGCTGCAGGAAATCGACTCCCGCCTGTCGAGCTGCTTCCAGCTGGCGCGCAAGCACCGCTGCACGGCCAACGAACTGCCCGCGCTGCACGAGAAGCTGAAGGCCGATCTCGACGCGCTGGAAAACCACGACACGCACCGCGCCGCGCTCGAGCGGGACGTCGATAGCCGGCGCACGGCCTTCCTCGACCTCGCCCGCAAGCTGGGTGACGCGCGCCGCAAGGCGGCAAGGAAGCTGGAGAAGGATGTCGGCGAACAACTGGCGCTGCTGGGCATGCCCGGCGGCCGTTTCCAGGTCGCGTTCACCGCACTCGGCGACAGCGAGGCGAATGCCGCCGGCGTCGACGGCATCGAATTCGTGGTCAGCCTCAATGCCGGCCAGCCGCCGAAGCCGCTGGCGAAGGTCGCCTCCGGCGGCGAACTGTCGCGCATCAGCCTCGCCATCCAGGTGATCTGTGCGGAGAAGAGCACGATCCCGACACTGATCTTCGACGAAGTGGACGTCGGCATCGGCGGCGCCACGGCGGAAGTCGTCGGCAAACTGCTGCGTCGCCTCGGCGATCGCGGCCAGGTGCTGTGCGTCACCCACCTGGCGCAGGTCGCCGCCTGCGGCCACCAGCACCTGCGGGTGGAAAAGCGTTCCGACGGCAAGTCGACCGCCAGCGCCGTGGTCGCCCTGCAGAAGAAGGAGCGGGTACAGGAAATCGCCCGCATGGCCGGCGGCCTCACCATCACGCCGGAAGCGCTTAAACACGCCGAAGCCATGCTGGCGGCGCACTAGCATGAACTCGCCGCGCACGGATACGCGCCAGATCCTGCTGCTTGGCCTCATCGCGCTGCTGCTGATCGCCGTCGGCGCCGGCGGCGGCTTCACCCGCGTCGACCGCATCGCGCTCGACGGCATGCTTGCCCTGCACGCGCAGGCCCGCCAGCTGCCGGCCGACATCGTCGTCATCGACATCGACCAGAAAAGCCTCGAGGACATGAATGCCGCCGCCGGCAGCTGGCCGTGGCCGCGCGCGGTGCACGGCGAACTGATCGAGGCACTGCGACAGGCGCAGCCGAAGGCCATCGTGTTCGACCTGCTGCTCAACGAGGCAGACACCTTCCGCCCGGAGAGCGACGAATATTTTTCCGCCGTCGTCGCCGCCGCGCCCGATGTCTACCTGCCGACCATGCTGCTGGCCGACGGCAGCGGCGCCGCCTTCAGCCGTTATCCGCCGGCGATGCGGCTGGAAGCGACCGCGAACGCCAATCCGCATGCACACGCGCCGCTGCTGGTGCCGCTGATCGTACCGCCGGACAGCTGGCGCGGCGGACTGGTGAACTTCAACGCCGACGGAGACGGCATCGGTCGCCGCTACTGGCTGTACCGCGAAGTCGCCGGCTGGCGCATCCCGTCGATGCCGAAACGGCTGGCCGACGATCTCGGCTGGGCGATGCCGGACGGCGACCACGTCGTGCTGCACTGGTATCGCGACCAACTGCCGCAGCGCCACAGCTATTCCGACGTCTACAACGATCTCACCGGCAGCGCACCGACGCTGGCCGACAGCCTGCGCGGCAGGATCGTGATCATCGGCGCCTCGGCGCCGGGCCTGGGCGATCTGCGGCCGACGCCGATCCGCAGCACCTTTCCCGGCGTCGCGCTGCTCGCCACGGCCATCGGCAATCTGGCGCACGGCGACTGGCTGACCGACAGCCACTGGGGCCTGCTGCTGTACCCGCTGTTGCTGTTGCCGCTGGTGCTCGCTTTCCAGCGGCGCATTTCGCCGCTGCGCATCGGCGTCGGGCTGGCCGCGCTGACGCTGCTGCTGGCAGCGCTCGAATTCGTGCTGCTGGCGAAGGCGCGGCTCATCGTGCACGCCATTTCGCCGGTGGCGGCCGCGTGGCTGCTGTTCCTCGCGCTCGCGCTGATCTCCTGGTGGGAAGAGCGTCGCCAGCGCGAGCAGGCGGTGACCATCTTCGGACGCTTCCTCGACCGCCGGGTAGTGGACCAGCTGATCAGCGGCGGCACCATCGCCAGCGCACAGGCGACCCAGGCCCGCGAAATCACCCTGCTGTTCTCCGACATCCGCGGTTTCACCACGATGAGCGAGCGCTCGACGCCGGAGCAGATCGTCGAGTTGCTCAACGAGTATTTCAGCCGGCAGGTGCAGGTGATCTTCCAGACCCAGGGCACGCTGGACAAGTTCATCGGCGACGCGATCATGGCCTTCTGGGGCGCGCCGGCCAGCGACCCGCAGCACGCAGTGCACGCGGTCGAAGCCGCCCTGCAGATGGTCGACGTGCTGGACCGATTCCGGAAGGACTTCGATGCGCCGCCGGACTTCGACGTCGGCATCGGCGTGCACACCGGCCCGGCGGTCGTCGGCTTCATCGGCTCGCACGATCGCCTCGACTACACGGCCATCGGCGACAGCGTTAACCTCGCTTCACGCATCGAGGGCGCCACCAAGGGCAAGGCCCGGATCCTGGTATCCGAGTTCACCGTGCAGGCCTGCGGCGACGCGTTCGACTTCATCGACCACGGCATCGTCCACGTGAAAGGACGCGAACAGGGAGTGCGACTCTATGAACCGAAACGGAAAACGGCTGGCAGCCCTGCTGCTGGCGGCGCTTAGCCTGCCGGCCGGCAGCGCGCTCGCCGCCGAGAACGCCACCATCGCCCGCGATACGGAATTGCGCGCGAAGCCACTCAACGACGCCGCGGTGGTGACCGCACTGAAGGCGAAGGCCGCGGTCAGCGTGCTGACCCGCAGCGGCGCCTGGGCGCAGGTGAGCACCGCCGACGGCAAGAGCGGCTACGTGCGCCTGTTCAATCTGCGCACCTCTTCCGGCCAGAAGGGCGACAGCGGCGTCGGCGCGCTGGCCAGCGTCTTCAAGACCGGTTCCAGCGGCCACAGCGTATCCACCGGCGTGAAGGGGCTCAGCGAGGAAGACCTGACCGATGCCGAGCCGGCACCGGCCGAGGTCGAGAAACTCGCCGGCTTCCAGACGGCCGACCGGGACGCCAACGAGAGCGCGCGCCTGGCCGGTCTGAAACCGAAGGCCGTCGACTACCTGTTGCCCCCGGACGGCAAAAAGAAAAAGAAGCGTGAGGACTGAGCCATGAACAACGTCATCGCGAAATTCGTCCGCACCGCAGTGCTGCCGGCCGCCATCACCGCCGGCCTGCTGTTGTCTGCCGCCCCGGCCGTCGCTTTCGACTTCAGCAATCTCGAAGACCTGAAGAAGGTCGGCAAGGCCGTCTCCATCGGCTCCAAGGCGATGAAGGCCAACCGCGAGATCAACCAGGAAGAGGAAATCCGCATCGGCGACGGCGTTGCCGCGCGCGTGCTCGGCACGGCTCCCCTGGTCGACAACGCGGCCCTGCAGAAATACGTCAACCGTGTCGGTCGCTGGCTGGCAATGCAGACCGAGCGTCCCGACCTGCCGTGGCGTTTCGGCGTCATCGCCAGCGACGACGTCAACGCGTTCTCGACGCCGGGCGGCACCATCCTGATCACCCGCGGCATGTATTCCCGCTTCCGCAACGAGGGCGAACTGGCCGGCGTGCTGGCCCACGAAATCGCCCACGTACTGGAGCGCCACCAACTCAAGCAGATCCAGAAATCGCTCGGCAACGAGTGGAAGATGGAACTGGTGAACGCCGTAGCCGAGGACAAGGGCAACGGCGACGCGAAAAACATTGCCAAGGCGTTTTCCGCCGGCACCGAGATCTTCACCCGCGGCCTCGACAAGCAGGACGAGTTCGCCGCCGACCGCCAAGGCGTGGTGATCGCCGCCCGTGCCGGCTACAACCCCTACGGACTGGTGAGCGTGCTGCAGACGCTGGGCGACATCAACGCCCAGGATTCGGCGGTGGCGCTGATGTTCAAGACGCACCCGTCGCCGTCCGTCCGCCTCGACATGCTCGCCGACGCGATGGGCGAGAAGCTCGACGACTACGCAGGCCAGGTGGAAAGCACGAAGCGTTTCATCCCGCTGAAGGCCGAGGCCGCCTCGGATGCCGATCGTGAACAGCCGTAACGGCGGTTCCGGAAAGAAAATCGCCGGCCTCAGGCCGGCGATTTTTTCAGGCAGTCGGCACAGATGCCGTGCATGGTCAGGCTATGGTGGGTCAGCCGGAAACCGTATTTTTCGGCGATGGCACGCTGGCGTTGCTCGATCGTCTCGTCGCTGAACTCGATGACCCTGTTGCAGCGCAGGCAGACCATGTGGTCGTGGTGCTGGCCGGATTCCAGCTCGAACACCGCCTGGTCGTTGTCGAAGTTATGCTTGATGACCAGCCCGGCATCCTGGAACTGGGTCAGCACGCGGTAGACCGTCGCCAGCCCGATGTCCTCGCCGGCATCGCGCAGATGACGGAACACATCCTCCGCACTGAGGTGCCGGTTGCCCTGGTGCGCCTCCTCGAGCAGCTCGAGGATCTTTACCCGCGGCAGCGTGACCTTGAGGCCCGCCTTGCGGAGTTCCTTGTCCTGTTGCATGACCCTTCCTCCGGCCGGTTCGCGCCCGCCGGCCCTATCCGCTAACATGTGCCGCCCACGTTAGTCCAAGTGCCGCTTCCGATGCAAAAACGCCTGGTCATCGCCCTCGCCGCCACCCTGCTGCTCGCCGGCTGCAGCGGCCTGCGCTTTCCGGGCGTGTACCGCATCGATATCGAGCAGGGGAACATCGTCGACGACGCCATGATGGGCAAGCTGCGCGCCGGCATGACCGAATCGCAGGTCCGCTTCGTCATGGGCTCGCCGCAGCTGAGCGACCCGTTCGAACCCGATCGCTGGGTCTACCTCTACCGACTGCGCCGCGGCAGCGGCGAACTGGTCGAGAACCGCATCGTGCTGTGGTTCAGCGACGGGAAGCTCGCGCGCTGGGAAGGCCAGCCACTGCCGGCGGCAGCCCGCCAGCGGCTCGACACCAGTATCCGCAAGACACCCGTCACGCCCGAACCGGTCTCTCCCGCCTACTGACGATCAGCCGCCGGACCGGCGCCGCGCCCGTGCCCGGCGTGCGTCCTTCGGATCGATGGTCAGCGGCCGGTAGATCTCCACCCGGTCGCCGTCGGCCAGCACTCGCTGCCGGGGCTGCTTTTCCAGTTTGCCGAACACGCCCGCCGGTGTCGTTTCCGGATCGATCTGCCCCGGAAACTGCGCGGCGAGCCCTGAACGCAACACCGCCTCGTACAGGGTGGCGCCGGCCGGCAATTCGAGCGCGACAATCACCTGCCGCTCCGGCAGCGCGAACACGACCTCGACGCGGATGATCGTCACCCGCTCAACCCGGCGCGCCGAAAAAGTCCGCCATGATCAGCACGATCGCCAGCGGCACCACGATGCGGATGGCAATGCGCCAGGCGATGTAAAGCGCCTGATTCTGCATCGCCAGCTCCTTCATCACCTTGGTTTCCTTCATCGCCCAGCCGACGAACACTGCAATCAGAATGCCGCCGAGCGGCAGCAGGATGTTGGTCGCCAGGAAGTCGATCGCCTCATAGAACGAACGGCCGGCAATACGGAAATCCTCGCCGGACAACACGTTGAACGACAACACCGACAGGATACCCAGTGCCCAGGCCGCCACGCCGACCAGCGTCGCCGCCTTCGCGCGCCGCATGCCCTTCTCCACCGCCCAGGCCACGAACGGCTCGGCCAGCGCGATGGCGCTCACCCACGCCGCCACCACCACCAGCGCGAAGAACAGCGTGCCGAACAGAGCGCCCCACGGCAGGTTGCCGAACGCCAGCGGCAGCGTGACGAACATCAGGCCCGGCCCCTGCGCCGGCTCCAGATTCCAGGCGAATACGATCGGGAAAATGGCCAGGCCGGCAATCAGCGAGAACAGCGTGTCGAGTGCAACGATCATCACCGTCGACCGCGCGATCGACTGTCCGTGCGGCATGTAGGCGCCATAGGCCATCATCGACGCCATGCCGAGCGACAGCGTGAAGAACACCTGCCCCAGCGCCACCAGGAACATCTCGCCGTCCACGCGCGAGAAATCGGCCGCGAACAGGAATTCCATGCCACGCAGGAACTGGCCGGTAGTGAACGCGTAGCCCAGCAGCACGAACAGCAGTGCGAACAGGATCGGCATCAGCCAGCGCACCGCGCGTTCCAGACCCGCCTGCACGCCGCGCGCCACCACTACGATCGTCATTGCCATGAACAGCGTGTGCCACAGCAGCATGGCGAGCGGATTCGCCTTGAGACTGTCGAACACCGCCGTCGATGCATCGGCGGCAATGCCGGTGAACGTGCCCTGCGCCGACAGCACGGTGTAGTGCAGACCCCAGCCGGCAATCATCGTGTAGAAGGACAGGATGAGGAACGCGGCGAACGTGCCGAGCCAGCCGAGCGCCACCCAGCGCTTGCCGAGGCCCGATTCGTGCGCCAGCTTCTGCACCGCATGCACCGGTGACGCACGCCCGCGGCGACCCATCAGGATCTCCGCCATCATCAGCGGCACGCCGACCAGCAGCACGCAGGCCAGATACACCAGCACGAAGGCGCCCCCGCCGTGCATGCCGGTGACATAGGGAAACTTCCAGATGCTGCCCAGCCCGATGGCAGAACCGGCGGCCGCAAGGATGAAGATCGCCCGCGTGGCCCACAGCCCGTGGATCGACTGGCCTGCGGGGGTGTTCGGCGCGCTGTCCTGGGACATGACGTCTCCTGCTGGAGGTTCACCGCGCCCGGCGCGCGGCGGCGGGATTGTAAGCGAGGCCGTATAATCCGCGCCCCATGAGCCCGAGCCCGCCATGAGCAAAGAGAAGAAAGACGCGCCGGCGACCATTGCCGTCAACCGCAAGGCCCGCCACGAATACACCCTGGGCGAGCACTTCGAGGCCGGCATGGTGCTCGAGGGCTGGGAAGTGAAGTCCATGCGCGCCGGCAAGTGCAACCTCAGCGACGCCTACGTCATGGTCAAGGATGGCGAGGTGTACCTGTTCGGCTGCCAGGTCGAGCCGCTGCAGACTGCGTCGACCCACATCAAGCCCGATCGGCTGCGCACCCGCAAACTGCTGCTCAACGCACGGGAAATCCGCGAAATCCTCGGAGCCGTCACCCGCGAGGGCGAGACCTGCATTCCGCTGAAGATCTACTGGAAGCATGGCCGCGCGAAATGCGACATCGCGCTCGCCAAGGGCAAGAAACTGCACGACAAGCGCGAATCCGAGAAAACGCGCGACTGGGACCGCGAGCGCCAGCGCCTGCTGCGCAACCGTAACCGCTGAAAGAAAAAAGGCCCGCGTTATGCGGGCCTTTTGCCGTTATCGGCCATCAGCGCCGGTTCAACCGGCTTGGGCCAAAGGGCCTGCTTCGTGGAAGAGGCCGAGCCGCCGGGCAATACCCCGGTACAGCCGCAGACCCACGCTCAGCACCACCGGCATCGCGAACATCGCGAAGACCATTACCGGCAGGTAGGACGCACCCGTCAGCTGGTCCACGGCCACCAGGCCCAGGACGTACAGGATGCTGACCAGCAGCAGGTCGATCGTGCGGACCGTCAGCGGAAAGCGGCGGGCCACATGGAGCCCGGCGGCATTGATGCGTTCCGTGAGACCGCGTTCGTTGTTGGCGTTCATCTTCATTACCTCCTTCGATGACTCCAAGGTGTGGGCCGATCCGGCGAGCGGGGCTTGCAGAATCCGGCACACGCGGCGATATTAAGTGCACATTTGTTCACTGACAACATATTTCGTCGGACAATCCGACGAGTATTTGCCGAAATTGTGACGTTCGTCGCCTCATGTCCTACATAGGCGCGAAAAATCCCTCATTGAGTGGCCAGACCCCAGGCCCCAGAATGGCCGGACCAAGGGGGCGACCTGGCTTCGACGCCGGTAACGAAACCTGCGGTGCATGCCGAGCCGCTGGCGAAGGCTCGTAAATACCCAGCCAGATCAAGTTAGTCGCCAACGACGAAACTTACGCCCTGGCCGCTTAATGCGGTCAGCCGAGCCAGGGAGTCGTCCGTAACTCCTGAAAACTCGGTCATCTGATACGGAATAGGCTGACGGGGCGTCCGCGACCGGCAGCCGAAATTCAGCGGAATCGCTCCAGGCACCCCGCCCGCCGGGTCGCCCAGGAGTTAACTCAATCGGCGACGCTAAGCATGTAGAGCCAAAGACGTAGTGCTGACGGACGCGGGTTCGATTCCCGCCGCCTCCACCAAACAAACAAAAAGGGCTGCCCCGCAAGGGCAGCCCTTTTTGTTTGTTTGCCCTGGCGGGAGTGCGGTAAAACGGTCCTGCTGCCGGCCAGGGACTGAATTCATTCATCAATGCCCATGTCCGCAAGTCATACAAGACGAAAATCAGATGAGTCCCGGGGCGCCGTGCGCGTGACGGTTCATTTCCGGCACGGCGCCCCTCGCGGGTCATCATCCCGCACCATTCCATGCTCAACCCCATAAGCGCCTTCCACCTCGACGCCGAAAACCACTGGGTTGCCGAACTCTCCTGCGGCCACTTCCAGCATGTGCGCCACAATCCGCCGTGGTCGGAGCGGCCCTGGGTACTCACGGAGGAAGGCCGGGCCCGGATGCTGGGTTTCCCGCTCGACTGCAGGAAATGCGATGCCGGTGCGCCTCCGGACAAACGCCCGGGATTCTGCGCCCGCCTGTAGCATCGACCCATCAACAACCCCGCACCGGAGCACCCATGATCACCGGCGGCTGCCTTTGCAACGGCGTGCGTTACGAATACGACGGTACGATCGAAGAGATCTCCATGTGCCATTGCTCCATGTGCCGCAAGGCCCAGGGTTCGGCGTACGTCGCGGTCAGCCCCGTCGACGCCACCCGCTTCCGCATCGTGCAGGGCGCCGGACTGCTGAAGGAATTCCGCGCCGTGCCGCACAAGGCCCGTGTTTTCTGCAGCAACTGCGGCAGCCCGATCTACAGCGCCCGCGACGATCTGCCGGGCATCAGGCGCCTGCGCATCGGCACCGTTGAAACGCCATTCCGCTGCGCCAACGCGTACCACATCTACACCGGCTCGAAGGCGGAGTGGGAAGTGCTCGCCGACAACCTGCCGCGCCATCATGAATCCCGATGAGCAGTGAACCGCCATGCGACTGATCGGCATGCTCGATTCCCCGTACGTGCGACGCACCGCCATCGCCCTCGACGAGCTCGGCGTGCCGTTCACCCACGAAGCGGTTTCAGTGTTCAGTACCTTCGAGCAATTCCGCGCCATCAATCCGGTGGTGAAGGCGCCGACTCTCGTCTGCGACGACGGCGAGGTGCTGATGGACTCGTCGCTCATCCTGCAGTTCGTCGAATCGGTGGCAGGCCGCTCTCTGTGGCCGCAGGATCCGGCCGGGCGCCAGCACGATGTCCGCGCCGTGGCACTGGCGCTCGCCGCCTGCGACAAGAGTGTGCAGCTGGTGTACGAACGCAACCTGCGTCCGAAGGAAGCGCAGTACGAACCCTGGCTGCAGCGCGTCGCCGGCCAGATTGCGGCGGCCTTTGCGGCGCTGGAAACGGAAGTGGCGCGGCGACCGTCCGCCTTTGCCGTGGAATCGCGCCACGCCACCATCACCTCTGCCGTCGCCTGGCAATTCGCGCAATCGATGCTGGCAGCAACGGTGCCGGCCGCGCAGCACCCGCAACTCGCCCGTCTCTCCGCACGCATGGAAGCGACGGCGACATTCCGCAAATACCCGCCCGACGGCCCGGGCGTTCCCCCGGTCTGAACGGCAGCGCATCCCGGGTTCAGCCAAACAGATAAGACTCCATCGACAGCATGCCGTGCTCCATACCGCCGTCGAGCACTTCCACCATCGCATCGCCGGCAGCACCGGCGGCAACCAGCAACGGCAGGTAATGCTCCGGCGTCGGGTGCGCGCGACCGGCGTTCGGCGCCGCGCGCAGGTAGTCAACGAGCGCGGCACGGTCGTGGCGCTGCACCGCGGCGCGCGCCCAGTCGACGAATTCCCGTGCATAGGGCACCACATCGTCGCTGCCGCCGGTGGCGAAAAACTCGTAGAGGTTGTGGGTGAGACTGCCGGAACCGACGATCAGCACGCCTTCCTCGCGCAGCGGCGCCAGCACTTCACCAAGCCGCCAGGCGGCGCGCGCATCCAGCGATTGCGGCATCGAAACCTGGATCACCGGGACCTGCGCCTGCGGGTACAGGTGCATCAGCGGCACCCAGGCGCCGTGGTCGAGCCCGCGTTGTTCGTCGAGCCGCGCCGGCACGCCGGCCGCCTGCAGCAGGCCGGCAACGCGCGCCGCCAGCGCCGGCGCGCCCGGCGCCGGATAGCGCAGCGCATACAGCGGCGCCGGAAAGCCCCCGAAGTCATGGATGGTTTCCGGGCGAACCGCCGCCGTCACCGCAAAGTCGCGCGTCACCCAGTGCGGCGATACGACGACGATCGCCGTCGGCGCCGGCAGGCGTTCGCCGGCGGCACGCAGCAGGGCGCCCGCCCGGCCCGGCTCAAGCGCGAACGTGGGGGCACCGTGGGAGATGAACAGGACGGGCTGGCGGGTCATGACACGGATCTCCTGGAGGCCGGGGCACCGGGGGGGGTCACGCCGACCTGAGCCAACTATGCGGGTCCGATATTGGGGAATAAACTCCATCCAATTGGATTTATTGTTCCAGCAAAAGGAACAATCAGAGGCCTGATGGACCGGTTCGAGGAAATGCGTGCCTTCGCGGCAGTGGTCGAGGCCGGCAGCTTCGTGAAGGGTGCCGCGGCCCTGCGCATCTCCCGGGCCGCCATCTCGCGCAACGTCGCCGAACTGGAAGCCCGGCTCGGGGTACGGCTGCTGCAGCGCACCACGCGCCGGCTGTCGCTGACCGCGGAAGGCCAGCGCTTCCTCGAGCGCTGCCGCGAACTGCTGGCCGGCGTCGAACAGGCCGAGGCGGAACTGACCGCCGGCAGCGAAGCGGTGAGCGGCCTGCTGCGCATCAACGCGCCGCTGACCTTCGGCGTGCAGCATCTGGCGCCGCTGTGGCCGCGCTTTATCGCCGCGCACCCGCAGATCGCGCTCGATGTATCGCTCGGCGACCGCGTCGTCGATCTGGTGCACGAAGGCTACGATCTGGCAGTGCGCATCGCGCGGTTACCGGATTCGCAACTGGTCAGCCGGCGCCTGGCCGGCACCCGCATGGTGCTGTGCGCCGCGCCGGCCTATCTGCGTGCGCACGGAGAACCGCGGCACCCGCACGAACTCGCGCAGCACGCGACGGTGGGCTACAGCTACTGGTCGACCCGCGACGAATGGCACTTCGAAGGTCCGGACGGCGCGGTGTCGGTGCGCACGCGGCCGTTCATGCACAGCAACAACGGCGACACCTGTCGCGCAGCGGCACTGGCCGGCCACGGCGTCATCCTGCAACCGACATTCCTGGTCGGCGATGACCTGCGACGCGGCACGCTGGTGGAATTGCTGCCGCAGTACCGTACGCTCGAACTGGGCATCTACGCGATCTATCCTACGCGCAAGTACCTGCAGCCGCGGGTGCGGGCGATGGTCGATTTTCTCGCGGAGAGTTTCCGCACACCGTCCTGGCCGGCATGAGGCCGGCGCTGTTGCCGAAGGGAAAACGCCCCATGGAAGCGAACGCGATCCTCCTGCAGAAGCCCGCCGGTACGCCGGAAGAGCTGTTCCTGCTGTTCCACGGGGTCGGCGCCGATGCCGACGACATGGTTCCGCTCGGGCATTTTCTCGGCAACCTGTTCCCGCGTGCGGCGGTGATCAGCGTCGACGGCCACGAGCCTTCGGACATCAGCGCCGGCCGGCAATGGTTCTCGGTGCGCGGCATCACCGAGGAAAACCGGGTGGAACGCGTCGCCGCGGCACTGCCGGATTTCCTCGCCGCCATCCGCCACTGGCAGGAGCAGACCGGCGTCGATGCCGCGCGCACCACGCTGGTCGGTTTTTCGCAGGGCGGCATCATGGCGCTGGCAACCACGCAACTGCCGGCGCCGGCGGCCGGGCGGGTCGTCGCCCTGTCCAGCCGTTTTGCCACCCTGCCGGAACAACGGCCGAATGCGCGCATCCACCTGCTGCACGGCGACAGCGACGGCGTGATCGCCTGCAGCCACATGCTGAATGCCGCCGCCCGCCTGCACCGGCTGAACGCCGGCGCCACCGCCGATCTGATTCCCGGCGCCGAACACGAAATCACCGGCGAAATGCTGCAGAAACTCGCCGCCCATCTCACCCGCAGGAACTGAGCATGCCGACCGTACTGCACAACCGGATCTTCATCGCCCGCACGCCGGCCCAGGTCTATGCCTACGTGACCAGGCCCTGGCTGTGGCACGAGTGGCACCCGAATTCACGGTCGGCGACCGCGGACCGCGAAATCCTCCAGGTCGACGACCGCTTCGACGAAACGATCGCCGTCCAGCCCCTGTCCCCGCTGCCGCTTACCCTGCTGCGTGCCACCCGCTACCGCGTACTGACTGCCGAGCCCGGCGTATGCTGGGAAGTACACGGCGAAATGCGCGACGGCTGGTTGCGTATCCGTTACGACTTCGTTGCGGAAAATGGCGGCACGCGCTTCGAGCGAACACTTACCTACGCTGCATCCGGCGCCAGCCGGCTGCTGATGCCCCTGCTGCGGCCGCGCATGGCGCGAAATTCTGTGATCGCGTTGGAAAATCTGCGCAAGCGGCTCGAAAAATCGCCCTGACGGCCCGGCCGCGCCCTTACCGGGACCGCACGGCTGCCCGTACACTGCGGTTCCGGATTTGAAAGCAAGGACCGGAGTGCGGCGACTCCCGGCAGCACCCAGGATGGGTCAGGCAGAACGTCAAAGGGCAGCATCATGACGACGACCACCGCGAAGCGCGCGGCCACCACACTCGCCGATCCGCGCTGGGCCAGCGTACTGGCCCGCGACCCCGATGCCGACGACACCTTCGTGTACGCCGTGCGCACGACCGGCGTGTATTGCCGGCCGAGCTGCGCCTCGCGCCACGCCCGACCGGAAAACGTCGAATTCTTCGCCACCCCGTTCGCCGCCCGCCAGGCCGGCTTCCGCCCCTGTACCCGCTGCCGCCCGGACGAGCCCTCGCGTACCGAGCAGCAAACCGCGCTGATCGCCGATCTCTGCCGGTACATCGAAGAGGCTCCCCAGGCACCGACGCTCGACGAGCTGGCCGAGCGCGCCGGCATCAGCGCCTATCATCTGCATCGCGTGTTCAAGAACGTGACCGGCGTGACGCCACGCGCCTACGCTGCTGCGCACCGTGGCCAGCGGGTGCGTGCCGGGCTGGCCATCGCCGAAACGGTGACCGATGCCATCTACGACGCCGGCTACAACTCCAACGGCCACTTCTACGCCGAGGCGGACCGGCTGCTCGGCATGACGCCCGGAGAATTCCGCGCCGGTGGCGCCAACGCGGAAATCCGTTTCGCCGTCGGCCAGTGTTCACTGGGCGCGATCCTCGTCGCCGAGAGTGCACGCGGCATCTGCGCGATCCAGCTCGGCGACGATCCGGAAGCACTGGTGCGCGCACTGCAGGACCGTTTCCCCGCCGCCGTGCTGGTCGGCGACGACGACGCCTTCGCGCAACGGGTGGCGACCGTCGTCGGCTTCGTGGAAACACCGCGTCGGGGCCTCGACCTCCCGCTCGACATCCGCGGCACCGCCTTCCAGCAACGCGTCTGGCAGGCGCTGCGGGACATCCCGGCCGGCCAGACCGCCAGCTATACCGAGATCGCCAACCGCATCGGCGCGCCGAAATCGGTGCGCGCGGTAGCCGGGGCCTGCGCCGCCAACCTGCTGGCGGTCGCCATCCCCTGCCACCGCGTGGTGCGCAGCGACGGCGGTATTTCCGGTTACCGCTGGGGTGTCGAGCGCAAGCGCGCCCTGCTCGACCGTGAAGCGGCGTCCTGACTACCGATATACTCCCTGCGCCCTTCGCCGGGTCCACGGAGAACGCGCATGACGTTTGCCCGCCTGTTCCTGATCGCCGCCGGCCTGTTCCTGGTCGTCCTCGGCGTCGCCTACCTGTTCTGGCCGGTGCAGCTGGCCGCGCTGAGCGAACTGGCGCTCGCGACGCCTGCCGCGATCATCGAGGTGCAGGGTTTCTACGGCGGCCAGATGCTCGGTCTCGGTGCCTTCGTGCTCCTCGGCGCCTTCCGTGAACGCTGGCAGGCAGCGGCCCTGCTGCTGGTTGCGCTGGACATCGGCGGCACCGCGGCCGGCCGCGTGACCGGCATCCTTGCCGGTGGCAGCGCACCGGACGTCATCCTCGGCCTGCTGGCGCTGGAAACCGCGACGGCCGTCGTCGCTGTCCTGCTGCTGCGCCGCCATTGCACGGACTGCAAGGCCTGATGCGCTGGCGTCGTCGCCCCTCCGCCAAACCGGAAAACATCCGCCGCCGGCTCGCCAACCGGGTGGCGCAGGTGGTCGCCGCGCTGGTGATCGCCGGCGCGCTGTACGTCTGGAACACCTACTTCGCACCGGTCGACCATGCGCCGCGAGTGCAGCCGGAAACGGCGCCGCAGACGCAACAGGGAAGCTCCGGCACGGCGACGGTCGACGATGTCGACACGCTCTACGAAAACCGCAGCAGCAACCGCATGGTCACCGTCACCGCCGCCGTGAAACGCGTGCTGGCCGATGACAATGACGGGTCGCGTCACCAGCGCTTCGTGCTCGACCTGCCGTCCGGTCGCACGCTGCTGGTGGCGCACAACATCGATCTCGCACCGCGGGTACCGGGCATCGCGGCCGGCGACACCGTCACCGTGCGCGGCGAGTATGAATGGGAGCAGCGCGGCGGCGTGCTGCACTGGACTCACCACGATCCGGCCGGCCGGCATCCCGGCGGCTGGATCGAATTCCGCGGTCGCCGGTATGAATGACGCCGATCGCCCGATCGGCGTTTTCGATTCCGGTGTAGGCGGCCTGTCGGTGCTGCGGGAAATCCGCCGCGCCCTGCCGCAGGAAAACCTGCTGTACGTCGCCGACTCCGGCCACGCCCCCTATGGCGACCAGCCCAGCGAATTCATCGAAGGCCGCGCCAGCGCGGTAGTGCGCTTCCTGCTCGAAGCGAACGTCAAGGCAATCACCATCGCCTGCAACACCGCCACCGTCGTTGCGGTGGAAAAATTGCGCAGCTGGAGCCCGGTGCCGATCGTCGCCATCGAGCCGGCGATCAAGCCGGCGGCGGCCGGTACCCGCACCGGCGTGATCGGCGTGCTTGCCACCCGGGCCACGCTGGCCAGCGGCAACGTTGCGCGGCTGGTGGCTCAGCATGCCGCCCACCTGCAGGTGCACCTGCAGCCCTGTCCCGGCCTGGTGGAACAGGTGGAGCGCGGTGATCTCGACAGCGCGGAGACCCGCGCGCTGCTCGTGCGCTACATCGCGCCGCTGCTGGAAAAGCATGTCGACACGCTGGTGCTCGGCTGCACGCACTACCCGTTCCTCGAACCGCTGATCCGCGAAGTGGCCGGTCCCGGCGTGGCGGTGATCGACCCGTCGGCCGCCGTCGCCCGCGAACTGGTCCGCCGGCTCGACGGCAACCGTCTTTCGACGACGGCCAGCCGGCAGGGCACCGACACGTTCTACACCAGCGGCCCGCTGGACGACGCACGCTTCGTGATGCCACGGCTGTGGGGAAAACCGATCGACGTGCTGCCGTTGCCGGCGGCCGGAAGCCGTTGAAGCCGTTGAAGCCGCTGAAGCCGTTGAAGCCGTTGAAGCCGTTGAAGCCGTTGAAGCCGGACAGGAGACAGACATGGAGACTCAAGGGCAAACGATCGTCGTTGTCATAGCGGCCCTCGCGGTCATCGTCTTCCTGGTAACCCAGGGAACCCCGCGCGACTTCCAGGTTCCGCATCACTGGCCGATCAGCCAGGAACAATACGAAGCCATCGAGTCGGTGGAACCGCCACGCGGCATGCCGTTGAGCGACCACCCGCTGCTGCATATCCCCAAGGAGTTCTTTTATCGGTTCGAAGCAGGCAGCGGCAAGGAAATGCGTCAGGCCATCCTCAAGGCCGTGCCGCAGCAGGACTGCATCCGCAAGGAATGCAGCTGGACTTTTGGCTGGAACATTCTCTGGAAGTGGCAGGATCTGGACCGCGGCGGAACCTGCAAGGTGCTATGGGCCAATTCCGTCGTCAGGATGAATTACCACGTGCCGCTGTGGCTCGACGAAGGCAGGGCGCCCGTCGCCCTGCAGCAACGCTATGGGCAGTGGATGGACGAAATATGGGAAAGAGCGAATGACGCCACCCTGATCGTTCTCCAGGAAGCCGCCGGCATCGAACGCCGCATCATGACGCTCGAGCCGATGCCCTGCGCGCAACTCGACCGACGGATCAAGGCCGAAGGCTTCTCCGGGATCCGGAATGTCGAGTTGCGCCTTGCCGAGCAGCGAAAAAATCCGTCCCCCACCACCATGGCCTGGATGGACGAGTACTGATACCGGAACCTGCCATGAGCGGCTTCGTCGACTACCTGCCGGAAGTGTTCGCGGAATTCGGCACCATCGCACTGCGCCGGATGTTCGGCGGCCACGGCGTATACCACCAGGGACTGATGTTCGGCCTGGTGGCCGACGACGTGCTTTACCTGAAGGCCGATGCCGACAGCGTGCATCATTTCGAGCAGGCCGGACTGCCATCGTTCGAATACGTCACCGACGATCGCACGGTGCGAATGTCCTACTACCGTGCACCGGACGACATCTTCGACGATCGCGAACTGGCCGCACAGTGGGCCCGTCGCGCCTTCGATGCGGCATTGCGCGCACAGGCCAGGAAACCTGCGGCGAAGAAGGGCGCGCCGGCACGCAAGGGCCGGAAATGAAAAAGGCCGTCATGCGACGGCCTTTTTCGTGAACGATCCGGCGGTTATTCGTCGCCCTCGTTCTTGCGCTTGAGGCGCAGCGTCTTGCCGGTGAACGTCCAGGTGTTGTTGCCACCGTCGTCCCGCTTCTCGGAACGAGCCTCGCCTTTCTTGATGATTTTCGGTTTTTTCGGCGTATCGCTCAGCCGCTCGTTGCGCCAGTCCGCACGCTGTACCGGCGTTTCCGGCAGATACAGGCCGACCTGCTTCGGACGCCGGCCGCGCGGCTGCTGGCCGCCGCGCGCACCGCCGCCGGCACGCTGGCCGTCGCGCGGCTTGCGGGCGCCACCGCCGGCCTTCTGGCCCTGCGGTTTGCCGCCCGGTCGGTTGCCCGGTTTGCCGCCGGCGCCGGCCTTGCGCGGCGGACGCTGGCCACCCTGACCGGCGTTGTCGCGCGACTGACCGGTACGCGCACCCGCGCCCTGCTTGCGGCCCCGCCGCGCGACATCGAATGCCGGCGCGCGGTTGTCGTTGAAGTCCGGCTGCCGCTCGTCGTAGTAGTGCGGCGCCGGCTCGCTGTTGCCGCCGAAATTCGGCTGGCGGTCGTCGTCGCCGAAGAACGGCTGACGGTCGCCCTGCGGATCGCGATTGCCGAAATTGTCGTCACGCGGACCGCGGTTGCCGAAGTTGTCGGCGCGCGGACCGCGTTGCGGACGATCCTGCCGCTGCGGACGGTCGCCGCGCGGCGGGCGATCGCCCTGCGGACGATCCTGGCGCGGCGGGCGCGGACCGCGGTCGTCGCGCCAGTTGCGCTGGCCTTCGTTGCCGCCGAAACGCGGTTGACGATCCTCGTTGCCGCGGTTTTCGTTGCCGCGGTTGTTGTCCGGTCGCTTTTCTCCGCCGCGATGGGCAGGACGACTGTCGTTGCGGCCACGGAATTTGTTGTCACGTCCCTGACGCTGCTGGCCATCGCGCTGGCCGCCGCGGCGCGGGCCGCGGTCGTTGAAACCGCCTTCACGACGCGGGCCGCGCGCATCCGGCCGGAATTTCGCTTCCAGGCCTTCGACCTTCATCTCTTCGATCGGATTGCCGACGAAGCGCTCGATGCGACGCAGCGCACCGATGTCCTGCCGGCCGACGAACGACAATGCGACGCCTTCCAGGCCGGCCCGGCCGGTACGGCCGATGCGGTGCACATAGTCTTCGGCGAATTTCGGCAGGTCGAAGTTGATGACATGGCTGATGCCGCTGACGTCGATGCCGCGGGCCGCGACGTCGGTGGCCACCAGGATGCGCGCTTCGCCGCTGCGCAGCTGGTTGAGCGAACGGGTACGGGCACGCTGCGTGAGGTCGCCGTGCAGCGCGATGGCCGGCAGGCCGTCGGCCGCCAGCGCTTCGGCGAGCTCGTCGGCATCGCGCTTGGTGGCGGTGAACACGATCACCTGACCGGCGTCCTCGTGGGTCACCCAGTGCCGCAGCAGCTGGTGCTTGTGCTCGAGCCCGTCGACGTAGATGAGTTTCTGCGCGATGTTGGCGCGCATGTGCGTGTCGCCGACCACATCGATGCGGTGCGGATCCTTGAGCAGCCTCTCGGACAGCCGCACCACGTCCTGCGACATCGTCGCGGTGAAGCACAGCGTCTGGTGCTGCTCGGGAAGCTTGCCGGCGATTTCCAGCACCGCGTCGGTGAAGCCGATGTCCAGCATGCGGTCGGCTTCGTCGAGAATCAGCACTTCGACGCGGGAAAGGTCGATGCGGTCGCTGCCGAGCTGGTCGATCAGGCGGCCCGGCGTCGCGATCAGGATTTCATACGGCCGCGACAGTACCCGGTTCTGCTGCTGGTAGGACTCGCCGCCGGTGATGGTGACGGTCTTCACACGGGGAATGCCTTCGGAGAAATTCTTCGCCGCCTTGCCGATCTGCGCCGCGAGTTCGCGGGTCGGCGACAGCACCAGCACGCGCGGACCGCGTCCCGGTTTCGGGTTGGCGATCAGTTTTTCCAGCACGGGGAGCAGGAAGGCGCCGGTCTTGCCGGTGCCGGTGGGCGCCGTCGCGATCAGGTCGCGGCCGGCGGAAACTACGGGGATCGCTTCGGCCTGGACAGGCGTCGGCTCGGAAATGCTGATGCGCTCGAGATTGTCGGTGAGCGCCTTGCACAGGCCCAACTCGGTAAAAGCAGCGGTCATTACAGACTCCGGTGCGTGGACGGGATGCGGCCGGACAACGCTGGGCACACCCGGGACCGGGTGTTGCAGACGAAACGGCTCGCGGAACCCCCGTCGGACACGGACGACCGAAACTTGAATGGAAGGCCATCGATGCCAACCGTCGGTCGCCACGGGCACCCTGCAGGTGCGGGAAGAGTGGCAGGTGGGTCAGATTCGATGACGCCGGCTGTGTCCCATGAGGGAGGGCCGGCTGTTCGGGGGCGGGCGCATCCTCCCACAGCCCCCCGGGCCCGGCAATAGGGATTACCCCGGGCGGCGGGCCTCAGGGGCGCCGGGCGGCCCCGGGACCCAGCCCGTGGATGCGTTTGAAGGCCTTGGCAAACGAGGCCTCGGAGTCGTAACCGCACCGCCCGGCCACGGTCGCCACCGCCTCCCCTTCGCGCAGCCAGCGGCGGGCCAGCTGCATCCGCCAGCGGGTCAGGTAGGCCAGGGGCGGCTCGCCGGCCAGGGCCGTGAAACGGGCAGCAAAGGCCGAGCGGGACATGCCGGCCTGGCGGGCCAGATCCTCTACGCTCCAGGGCCGGGCCGGATGCTCGTGCACGGCCGCCAGCGCCCTGCCCAGCCCCGGGTCGCGCAGGGCGGCGAAGATCCCGGACGGACTGGCCGCCGCCAGGTGCTCGCGCAGCACCACCAGGAACAACGCGTCGGCGATCCGTTCGACGACCGCGCCGCCGGTCGCCTCCCCGCGCCGCGCTTCGGCGAACAGTGCCTCGACCAGCGGTCGCGCCGCGCCCGCCTGCAGCGACGGAATCACGACGTGTTCCGGCAGCGCCGCCAGCAGCCGCGCATCACCGGTATCGGCAAAACCGAAATTGCCGCACAGCAGACCCGTGCCCGGCTCGCTGTCGTCGCCCAGCGCTCGCTCGCGCCCTTGCTCCCAGTCGGTGATCGCGTGCGGCGCCGGTCGCAGCGCATGCGGCGCGTCGGTGGGGAAAATCACCAGATCGCCGGCCGCGAGTTTGCGCGGCGCCGCCAGATCCGGCATGTGCAGCCAGGCCTCGCCGGACACGAGCAGGTGAAAACTCGCGCGGCCGCGACCGTACTGTTCGTCGACCACCCAGCCGCCGCCGCACAGCTTGCCGCGGTAGAAAAGACGGGTCTCGAGACGGAATGCCTGCAACAGACTGTCGAGCAGATCCATGGCCTTTCCTGTTCTGTTCTGTGAACGGGTGCGGATTTGCCGCGCACCGCCCGGTGCCGATTGACGCTCCGTCAGCAATCCGGGCTATCCTCCGGTTCCGCCCCGCGAGCCGGCAGCAAGGAGTGCATCGTGAACGAGTCCGCCAAATCCCTCCACCGCTGGCGTTTTTTCCGCGTCGGCGGTTTCGATCAGGTCCGCATCGACACCGCGGACGACATCGTCAATCTCGGGCAGCTCGACCCGAAACTCTGGGTGGCGCTGGCCTGTCCGGTGCAGGGCGTCGAATTCGACAGGAAAACGCTCGCCCTGCTCGACACCGACAAGGACGGCTACATCCGCGTACCCGAACTCGTGGCCGCGGCCGCCTGGCTGGGCCGGGTATTGAAGGACCGCTCGCCGCTGGCGAAACAGGACGGCGTCATTCCGCTGGCGGCCTTCGACGAGCAATCGGCGGAAGGGCGGTTGCTGCTGGCGAGCGCCAAACGCGTGCTTGCCAGTCTCGGCAAGGCCGATGCCACGGCGATCAGTGTCGCCGACACGGCCGATATCGCAGCCATCTTCGCGAAAATGCATTTCAACGGCGACGGCCTGGTGCCGCTCGCACTGGCCGGCGCCGAGGACACCGCTGCCCTGCAGGCCATCATCGACACGCTGGGCGGCGACATCGACCGCAGCGGGGGCATGGGCGTCGACGCGGCACGCATCAATCGGTTCTTCGACGATGCGGGAGCACTGCTCGCCTGGCAGGAGCAGGGCGCCGCCGACGCCGCAGTACGCACGCTCGGCAACGACACCGATGCGGCCGCCGATGCCTTCCGTGCCGTGCGCGCCAAGGTCGACGACTTTTTCACCCGCGTGCAGCTGGCCGGCTTCGACGCCAAGGCCGCGGCCGCGCTGAACCCGCCGGAAGGCGCCTACACCGCGATCACCGCGGCCACGCTGGCCGCCGGCCGCGAGGAAATTGCCGCATTGCCGCTGGCGCAGATTGCCGCCGGCGCCGCCCTGCCGCTCGCGCAGGGCATCAACCCGGCGTGGGAAGGCGCGGTGCATGCGCTGCGCGACCGGGTCGTTGCCCGCATCGTCGGCCCCCGCGACGCGCTCACCGCCGATGACTGGAAAAAAATCAGCGCCACGCTGGATGCCCACGAAGCCTGGCAGGCCGCCAAACCGGCCACGCCGGTGGAAAAAGCAGGCATCGAAACGCTGCGCACGCTCGCCACCGCCGAACGTCGCGCCCGTCTGCTGGACCTGGTCGCACAGGACCAGGCCTCGGCGCCGGAAGCCGACGGCATCAACGAACTGGACCGTGCCCTGCACTACAGTCGCGACCTGCTCGCCTTCGCCAACAACTTCGTCGCCTTCCGCGAGTTCTATACCGGCCGCAAGGCGGTCTTCCAGGCCGGCTCGCTGTATCTCGACGGCCGCAGCTGCGAACTGACGATCAAGGTACTGGATGCCGGACGGCACGCCACGCTCGCCACCCTCGCCGGCGTATTCCTGGTCTACTGCGACTGCGTGCGCGGCGGCGAGAAAATGACCATTGCCGCTGCCTTCACCGACGGCGACGCCGACCAGTTGCGGGTCGGCCGCAACGGTGTGTTCTGGGACCGGCAAGGCAACGACTGGAACGCCACCATCACCAAGATCGTCGAGCACCCGATCAGCATCCGGCAGGCATTCTGGACACCCTACAAGCGGGTCGCCCGTCTGGTCAGCGAGCAGATGAACAAGTTCGCGGCCTCGAAAGCCGACAATGTCGACAAGCAACTGGCCGCCGGTGTCGAGACCAAGGCCGGCGCAGTGACGGCACCGACCGCCCCCGCCGCACCCCCGGCACCGTTCGACATCGCGAAATTCGCCGGTATCTTCGCGGCCATCGGCCTCGCCTTCGGTGCCATCGGCACCGCACTGGCAGCCATCATCACCGGTTTCCTGTCGCTGAAACTCTGGCAGATGCCGGTCGTGGTATTCGGCGTGATGCTGCTGGTTTCCGGGCCGGCGATGCTGCTGGCGGCACTAAAGCTCAGCAAGCGCAACATCGGTCCGATCCTCGACGCCAACGGCTGGGCAGTGAATGCGCGCGCCCGGATCAACATCCCGTTCGGCACGTCGCTCACCCGGCTGGCGAAACTGCCGGAAGGCGCCGAGCGTTCGCTGACCGATCCGTATGCCGAGAAAAAACCGGTCTGGCCATGGCTGGCGGCGATCGTCGTGGCGGCGATCATCGGCTGGTACGCATGGGAGAAATACCGGCTGATGAATCCCCCCGAGCCGGATGCGCCGGCCGCGGCAGCTCCCGCACCCGCCGAACCGTCCGTCGCACCGGCCCCCGCGCCCTGATCCGTTGTGCGGCCGTCACGCCCTGCAGGTTGCGGCGGCGTGACGGGCTGCCGATGCACGGATCGCCTCGATGATCGCGGCCCGCGTTTTCATCCGCCGCACGACCGGCAACAGCTCTTCGGCTTCTATATAGGTGCGGGCGAGAAACGCCAGCCATCCCTTGTAGCGGCCGGTGGCCGCATCCTCGCCGACATCCGGTGCCCGGATGAATTCGCATTGCAGTTCACCGAGCTCCGCCCAGCGCGGCAGGTCCGGCGACTGTCCCGCGAGCCGGCGACGGATCGCCCGCGCCAGCCCCGGACTCGCGACGGCACCGCGGCCAAGCATCACGTCCGGGCAACTGCTTTCGGCCCGGCAACGCGCGTAGTCCTCGACCGTCCACACCTCGCCGTTGGCGATCACCGGCATCGCGCCGGCGACTTCCCGCAGGCGTGCGATCTCGTGCCAGTACGCCGGCGGGCGATAGCCGTCCTCCTTGGTGCGCGCATGCACGGTCAGCCAGGCGGCACCGGCCGCGGCCAGCCCCTGCGCGTTGTCGAACATCCGCGAACGGTCGCGATAACCCAGCCGCATCTTGGCGCTGACCGGCACCGTCGCCGGCACGGCGCGCCGCACGGCAGCAACGATACGGTGCAGCAGTTCCGGTTCGTCGAGCAGCACGGCACCGCCGCGATGACGATTCACCGTTTTCGCCGGGCAGCCGAAGTTGAGGTCGATCGCCGGCGCACCGAGCGTCGCGGCCACGGCAGCATTCTCGGCAATGGCGACCGGATCGCTGCCGAGCAACTGCACGTGTACCGGGGTGCCGGCCGGCGTGCGGAAGCCGTGATCGGCTTCCGGCACGTAGCGGCGAAACACCCGCGGCGGCAACAGCGTGTCGTTGATGCGGATGAACTCGGACACACACCAGTCGAATCCGCCCATCGACGTCAGCAGCGCACGCATCGGCGCATCGGCGAGTCCTTCCATCGGGGCAAGCACGAGTTTCATGGCGCGCAGTTTGTCATCGACGGCAAGTTGGCGTAACCTTCGGCCACACTATTGACGCCACATCGGGCATGCCGGCCCACTGCGACGAGCGGTCGCGGGAACCGGTTCACGCAGGGAGCGTTCGCGGTTTGTTCCGTACACGCATTCATCCGCGGTTCTGCGATACCGATGCACTCGGGCACGTCAGCAACACCGTGGTCCCCGTCTGGTTGCTGGAAGGACGCGAAGCACTGCTCCGGCTGTTCGTACCGGACCTCGACTTCCGCAAGGCCAGCCTCGTGGTGGTGCGTACCGAGATCGATTTTCCCGCCGAGATCCGTTTCGGCACCGATGTGGACCTGACCCTGGCACTGGAAAAGGTCGGAAACAGTTCGCTGGTCGTGCTGCAGGAAATTTTCCAGGGCGGAATCCTGGTCTGCCGGGCACGGACGGTCATGGTGAATTTCGACGTGGCGACGCGTCGGGCACAGGCGATTCCGGACGCCCTGCGACCGCAACTGGAAGCGCATCTGGTGGTTGCCTGATCCGGCCGGAGCGGAGAAATGCAGTGCGGGCATCGCTGACAGGAGCCGGACAGGGTTCCGGGCGGTTCCCGATAAAGAAACGCCGCCGCAGGTGCGCCAACACCGGCGGCGGCGGTCACAGCAGAGAAGCTGGAACAACAGGAAGGAAGCTTAAGAGACCCTCGTAAGCCCTGCCGGTCGCAATCGATGTGCGGGTAGCTCAGGAGTCGAAAACGGCTGGTGGCCGGGCCGACGAGGATGGTCATCATAGTCGTGGCGGCGAAGCCGGGTCTACTCCCGGTCGCCGCCAACGGTCGCCGGCCGGGCGGCTGGAACCCTCGTCCCGGCCGGTCGCCTTAAATCATAACCTTTTGATTTAAAAGGACATAAATTGATCAGCCCGCAGACCGCCCAGTCGTCGGCTGACTGTCTCGCCTGGCCGGAGGCACCCGCCGCGCCGGGCCTCGGGACGCGGACCTGTGGCTATACTCCCCCTGCTGCGGCACCCGATAACAAGAACACACGTCGCGCGGAGCCACGCCCTTGAAGCACCGCCTGCCGGGCCGTCTGTCGGCCCTCGTACCCGGCCTGTTGCTGGCCGCACACGCCCTGGCCACTCCGACACCCGAGGAGTGCTATGCCGACGTTTCGTCAGCCGCCGAGATCCTCCAGGTCTGCCTGGTCAACCAGACCTACGAAAACGAATGTCTCCCGGACGAGCAGGCCGTCGCCGCCCAGATGAAGCTGTGCCGCGATGTCGGCGGCCAGCCGGACCGCATCGACCTCGCGCGCCAGATCGGCGCGTCGCTGGTCGAAGGCGACCCGGCGCAGAGCGTCTGGCAGCAGATGATCGCCCGCAAGAAGGAGGCGAAGCGCCTGCTGCGGGTGAACGAGGACCGTTTCCGCAGCCGCTTCGGCAAGTTCCTCAACTACACGCCACAGATCTTCGAACAGGCCTTCGACACCCGGAACTGCACCCTGGGCTTCGAGGGCACCGGCCAGAACTACCTGATGAGCGGGCTCGCCATCGTCAAGCGCCAGGGGGAGCAGCCGCTGCCGCAGCTGAATACGGTCGAGGAAGAGCAGACCCACCTGTTCTTCGCGCGCATGGTCCGCGGCAAGTGCTACCGCGCCGATGCCACCGCACTGGCACCGAATACGCGCGTCGAACCTGACCAGTCGTACTACATCTACAATTTCTCGCAGGCCGTCATCCAGCAGCTGCCGGACGAGGGCAAGGCCATCGTCATCGAGGAACTGCGCAAGGGCGGGCCGGACGACAAGCCGTACAAGCTCGGCAAACCGCTGACGGTGAAAGTGAAGCACTACCCGACCTTCCTCCAGGGCAAGGTCACGCGGCACCTGTGCGATACACCGGTCGGCTGCCTGCGCCAGCGGGCAAAACTGATCGACGACTACCAGGCCTACAACACGGCCCTGCGGCAGAAGAACCAGGCCACTGCCTGCCTGATCTATCTGGATCCGAACCGCTCGGGCGAAATCAGCATCGACCAGCTGTACGGCATGGACTGTACCGAGCCGAACGGCAAGAAGCTGCTGGAAGAATCCAGCCGGCGGATGAACGAATACGGAGCCCGCCTCTTCCGCTGAGAACGCGCGTTGACCGGCTGCCGGCGGGTCCATTAACGTGGCCGCCGACACAACGACAGCGACGACACACGGCAGGATCCCGTCATGGCGCGCAAAAAAGGCCTCAACTTCGAAGAGTCCCTCGAGGAACTCGAGGCGCTGGTCGAGCAGCTGGAGGACGGCGACCTGTCGCTGGAGGAGTCGCTGGCGGCCTTCGAAAAAGGCGTCCGCATTGCCCGCGAATGCCAGGACGCACTCAAACAGGCCGAGCAGCGGGTGCAGATCCTGTTGCAGCAGGGCGGACCGGACGGCGGGGAAAAGCTGGCGCCGTTCGCTGATACAGGCGACGAGCCGGACGAGACCGCGAACTGACATGACGAAAGCTTCTGCTTCCGGCACGGGCATCGCGCGCCGCGCCGACGTGCCGCTGTTCCTCGCCCGCAGTCAGCAGCGTGTCGAGGACGCCATGGCCCGCTGGCTGCCCCCGCATGCCGACTGCCGCCTCACCGATGCAATGCGCTATTCGCTGTTCAACGGCGGCAAGCGTTTCCGGCCGGCGCTGACCTATGCGGTGACCGAAGCCCTCGGCGCCGACATCGGTACCGCCGATGCGCCGGCCTGTGCGGTGGAAATCATCCACTCTTATTCGCTGGTGCATGACGACCTGCCGGCGATGGACGACGACGACCTGCGCCGCGGCAAGCCGACCGTACACTGCGCCTTCGACGAAGCCACGGCCATCCTTGCCGGCGACGCCCTGCAGACGCTGGCATTCCGTGTCATGGCGCTGTGCCCCACGCTGCAGGTGCCGCCGGCGCAGCGACTGCGGATGATCGCGTTGCTGGCCGATGCATCCGGTACCGCCGGCATGGCCGCCGGCCAGATGGCCGACATCGAGGCCGAAGGCCACCGGATCGGGCTGCCGGCCCTGGAGCGACTGCACCGGCTGAAAACCGGCCGGCTGATCGAGGCCAGCGTCGAACTGGGAGCCCTGGCCGCCGGCTGCACGGAACCGGCCACCCTGGCCATGCTGCAGGCCTGGGCCGGCCATGTCGGCCTCGCCTTCCAGGTCCAGGACGACATCCTGGACGTGATCGGTGATGAAACCGCTCTCGGCAAGCGCCGCGGGGCGGACGAGGCCCGGGCCAAGTCGACCTACCCGGCCCTGCTGGGGCTGGACGGCGCCCGCGCCAAGGCCGAGGAGCTGCGGCGGCAGGCCCATGCCTCCCTGGGCGGCTTCCCCGGCGACCCGGACCTGCTGCACGCACTGGCCGATTTCGTGGTCGACCGGACCGCCTGAGTCCCCGCCCCGTATAATTCCCGCCCCCGCTCCAGGACACCCCCGCCGGATGGCGAAGACCTTCACCGAGATCCCGCGCGTACGCCCGGTCACCCCGCTGCTCGACCGCATCCAGTACCCGGCCGACCTGCGTGCCCTGCCGCGCGAGACCCTGCCGCAGGTGGTCGACGAGCTGCGTGAATTCCTGCTCTGGAGCGTCGGCCAGTCAGGCGGGCATTTCGGTGCCGGCCTGGGCGTGGTGGAACTCACCGCCGTCCTGCATTACCTGTACGACACGCCGCACGATCGCCTGGTGTGGGACGTGGGCCACCAGACCTACCCGCACAAGATCCTCACCGGTCGCCGCGAGCGCATGACCAGCATGCGGCAGAAGGACGGCCTCGCCGGTTTCCCGAAGCGCGACGAATCCGAATACGACACCTTCGGCGTCGGCCATTCCAGCACGTCGATTTCCGCCGCCCTCGGCATGGCGCTCGGCAGCGCGATGGCCGGCGAGGACCGGCGCACGGTGGCGGTGATCGGCGATGGTGCGATGACCGCCGGCATGGCGTTCGAGGCGATGCACCATGCCGCCGCGACCCGCGCCAACCTGCTGGTCATCCTCAACGACAACGACATGTCGATCTCGCACAGCGTCGGCGGTCTGGCGAATTATTTCGCGCGCATCCACGCCAGCAAGACCTACATCGCGCTGCGCGAGGGCGGCAAGAAAGTGCTGTCGAAAATGCCGGCCGCCTGGGAATTCGTGCGCCGCACCGAAGAAGGCATGAAGGGCATGGTGTCGCCGGACACGCTGTTCGAGGCGATGGGTTTCAACTACATCGGCCCGATCAACGGCCACGACATCGACGAGTTGCTGCGCGTGATCGGCAACATGCGGGACCTGAAGGGCCCGCAGCTGCTCCACGTCTACACGACCAAGGGCAAGGGCTTCTCGCCGGCGGAAGCCGACCCGATCGGCTACCACGCGCTGACCAAACTGGAACCGGTCCGCCGGGCCGACGATCCGCCGCTGCCGAAGGCAGTGCCGAAAAAGAAATACCAGGACGTGTTCGGCGAATGGCTCTGCGACATGGCGGAAATCGACCGCCGGCTGGTCGGCATCACGCCGGCGATGTGTGAAGGTTCCGGCATGGTGGCGTTCCGCGAACGTTTCCCGCACCGCTACCACGACGTGGCGATCGCCGAGCAGCACGCCCTTACCCTGGCGGCCGGCCTGGCCTGTGAAAAACAGAAGCCGGTGGTGGCGATCTACTCCACGTTCCTGCAACGCGCCTACGACCAGCTGATACACGACATCGCGCTGCAGAATCTCGACGTCACGCTCGGCCTCGACCGCGCCGGCCTGGTCGG
This sequence comes from Pseudomonadota bacterium, assembly GCA_049323295.1. GTDB lineage: Bacteria > Pseudomonadota > Gammaproteobacteria > Pseudomonadales > JADFDG01 > JADFDG01. The sequence continues at coordinate 241,167 of JBMOON010000040.1, read as the reverse complement.
CGAAGACGGCCCGACGCACAGCGGCGCGTTCGACATCGCCTATCTGCGCACCGTCCCCAACATGGTCGTGGCGGCGCCGTCGGACGAAAACGAGTGCCGCCAGCTGCTGTACACCTGTTATCTGCATGAAGGCCCGGCTGCCGTGCGCTATCCGCGCGGCACCGGCCCCGGAATCGCCACCGAAACGACGCTGCGTGCGCTGCCGCTCGGCCGCGGCGTGCGGCGACGCGAAGGCCGGCGGGTGGCAATCCTCAATGCCGGCGCCCTGCTCGCCACCGCGCTCAAGGTCGCTGACGAACTGGACGCCTCGGTCGCCGACCTGCGCTTCGTGAAGCCGCTGGACGAGACGCTGGTCTGCGATCTGGCCCGCACCCACGAACTGGTGGTCACCGTCGAGGACCACGCGGTAACCGGCGGCGCCGGCTCGGCGGTGAACGAATGCCTGGCGCGACATGCAATCGCGGTGCCGGTGCTCAATCTCGGAATTCCCGACCGCTTCATCGAACACGCGACCCGCGAGCAGATGCTGGCCGAATGCGGTCTCGACGCCACCGGCCTGATCGCCGCGATACGTCGCCGCCTGAACGGGTGATGCCATGACCGCCGACATCCTGTTGCTGGCCTCCCTGATCCTGCTCAACGGCCTGTTCGCGATGAGCGAAATGGCGATCGTCTCTTCGCGCAAGGCGCGCCTGCAGCACCTGGTCGACGAAGAAAAGGCCGGCGCGCAGGAGGCCCTGCAGCTGCAGGAATCGCCGTCGCGCTTCCTGTCGACGGTACAGGTGGGCATCACTTCGATCGGCATCCTTGCCGGCGCCGTCGGCGAGGACACGCTGGTCGACCCGCTGATGAACTGGCTGGCACAGTTCCCGCTGATCACACCGTACGAGCGCGCCGCCGCGCTCGCCATCGTGGTCACCGGCCTGACCTATTTCTCGGTGGTGGTCGGCGAACTGGTGCCGAAACGGCTGGCCTTGCTGGCACCGGAGCGCATCGCCGGCGCCGTCGCCCGGCCGATGAACGTCCTGTCCCGCCTCACCGCGCCGCTGGTGACCCTGCTGTCGGTGTCGGCCGACCTCCTGCTGCGACTGCTCGGCGCCCGCAGCAATGCCGAGCCGCCGGTCACCAACGAAGAAATCAAGGTGTTGATGGAACAGGGTGCCGAGGCCGGCGTGTTCCACTCCACCGAGCGCGAACTGGTCGCCAACGTGCTGCATCTGGACGACCAGACGGTGCGCGCGATCATGACTCCGCGCCAGGACATCGACGGTATCGATCTCGACGAGAGCGACAGCGATCTGCGACGCGCCCTTGCGGCCACCGCGCACAGCCGGGTCGTCGCCTACCGCGGCGACTATCGCCACATCGTCGGCATGCTGCATGCCGGAGACCTGCTGCGCCGCCTGCTGGCCGGGGAAACGCCGGCCGTCGCCAGCTGCGTGCGGCCGGCGCATTACGTTCCGGATACCGTCACGCTGTCGCAGCTGCTGGACATCCTGCGCCGCGCGCGCACGGCAATCGCGCTGGTCGTGGATGAATACGGCGACCTGCAGGGGCTGGTGACGCTCAAGGACGTGACCGATGCCATCGTCGGCAGCCTTGCGCTCGACGAAGACACTGCCACCGATATCGTGCAGCGCGCTGACGGATCCTGGCTGGTTGACGGCTCGGTGAGTATCGAACGGCTCAAGCAGGCCCTCGACTCCGGCGAACTGCCGGGCGAAGAAGACGGCGACTTCCACACCGCCGCCGGCTTCGTACTGCATACGCTCGGCCATATCCCGAAGGCGGCCGAATCCTTCATCGCCGCCGGCTTCCGCTTCGAGGTGGTCGACATGGACGGTTACCGCATCGACAAACTGCTGGTGTCGGCGGTTCCGGACGACACGCACATCGACGAGTGAGTTCCGGCCAAATAAAAAACGCCGCGGTTGCGGCGTTTTTTATTTGGGGTTCAGCAGGTGCCCGAGCTTGCCGCGTTTGGCGTCCAGGTAACGCTCGTTGTAAGGATTGGCCGGGACCTCGTGCGGGATGCGCTCCACGCATTCGAAGCCCATCGCCTTCAGCGCATCGACCTTGCGCGGGTTGTTGGTCATCAGCCGCAGACGGCGCGCGCCGACCGAGTCCAGCATCATCTTGCACAGCGAATAGTCGCGCAGATCGGCGTCGAAGCCGAGATGAACGTTCGCCTCGACGGTGTCCTTGCCCTCGTCCTGCAGTTTGTACGCGCGGATCTTGTTGGTCAGGCCGATGCCGCGGCCTTCCTGCCGCAGATAGAGAATGATGCCGCGGCCTTCCTTGCCGATGCGCTCCAGCGCCGCCTCCAGTTGCGGGCCGCAGTCGCAGCGCAGACTGAACAGCGCATCGCCGGTAAGGCACTCGGAGTGGATGCGCGTCAGCACCGGCGTGCCGTCACCGACATCGCCCAGCGTGAGCATCACATGCTCTTTGCCGGCCTCGTCGTCCTCGAAGCCGTGCAGCTCGAACTCGCCGAACGGAGTCGGCAGGCGGGCGGATTCAACGAAACGGATGGTCACGGGCAGCTGGCGACTGGTCTGGGTGCAGGGCCGGGATTGTAGCAGGCCGGCCGGGCACGCATTACCGGGTTCCGGCCGGGCGCGACTCAGCCTCGCGAGCCGCCTGTGCCTTGCGAATCGCATCCTCGAGGCCGGTCCAGCCCGGCGGCGGCATTTTCACGCCTTGCCGGCCGCTTGCCATCGACATCCGCCAAACCTCGTCGCGGTTCGCCTCCTTCAGAAAACCGACCACGTCCTGCCGCACAATCTGGGTCGCCATCCGGCCCAATTCGACGGACGCACTATCCTGCATCAGGCTGCCGCGAACACTGGCCGGCGTCTCGCCGCGGTTGCTCCGAATGTCGTCGCGCGCGCCACCGCGCCGCAAGGCATCGGCGATGTCGGCCCGACCCAGCGCTTCCGCGAGATGCAGCGCGGTCCACTCCCGGTTGAGCGAGGAAACCTGCGCCATCTGGTCCAGATCGACCCGCTTCTCGATCAGTGCCGCCAGTACGCCGTAGTAGCCGCGCAGCGCTGCGTTGTGCAGCGTCGGCATGTATGCGCCGGGCGGATCGGTACGCACGAAATCCAGCATCGCCGCACGGCCACGCGTACGTTCGATGTGATCCAGCAGCACAAACGCCAGCGAACGCTCCTCGTCGACCGTCTGGCAAAAGGGATCGGTGCCGGGCGACACCATGACGGTCAGGTAGGTGCCAAGGTCGGCATGTTCCCGGTAATACGGCTGGTACGGATCCGCGCCGTTTGCCAGCAGCAACCGGACCATCTCCGCACGACATTGCCGCACCGCCCACGCCAGCGGCGTCATCCCGAGGCGGCTCACGCCAAGCGCCGGCGCATTCGGATCGGCACCCGCCTTCAGCAGCAATTCCACATTGAGCAGCCACCCCTCGGCAGAAATGCCCTTCTGGCTCGAAGGATGAGAGAACGCCACGTTGTAATTCAGTGGCCGCCAGCCGTTGAACTCCTGGTTGGGATCGGCACCCTGTGCCAGCGCGGCCCGGATCGTTGCCGTCTCGGGTCCGTAGACCGGCGGCTTTTGCGCACAACCGGCCTGCAGCAACGCCAGCAGCACGAATCCGGTTACCCGCCACAAAAACGGAACAGCAAGCGGCTGCATCGGAAATCTCCTGTCGTTATCGGGTCGCGCCGGACGCCTGCGGCGTGCCGGCCTCGCGGGCCTTGCGAATCGCATCCTCGAGGCCGGTCCAGCCCGGCGGCGGATAAACCGGCCCCCCCAGACTGCGGCGGAAGAATTCGCTGCGCTCGATGGCCCGCGTCGGCTCGTACATGCTCGCCTTGACCTGCTCGGAGTAGGAATTCTTCGCCATGCCGAGCAGATCCCCGGTCTGCACCTGGGTCGCGATCTTTGCCAGCTCGACCGTCGCGGCCACACCGCCGACCTGCTTCGGCACATAGCGTCCGCGCACCGTCACCGGCGTTTCGCCGCGATTGCTGAGCACGTCGTCGCGCGCGCCACCACGACGCAGTGCCATCGCGATGTCGGTACTGCCGACCGCTTCCGCGAGATGCAGCGCCGTCCACTGCTGATCCGGCATGCCCACCGGCGCGATCTGGTCAAGATCGACACGTTTTTCGATGAGCGCCGCCAGCACACCGTAATATTTTTGCCAGACCGCCATGTGCAGGACCGGTGCCGGCAGGAAGCGCACCGTCTTCGGCGCCGTCATCCGCGCATAGGCGACCATCGCGTCGCGCCCCTGCGTACGCTCGACATGGTCGAGGAGCGTACGCGCCAGCCTGTACTGGTCGTCCACCGTCGCGCAGAATCCGGCGGTCGCCATTGACAGTGCCGTGCCCTGGATTTCAACCATCGCATACGGATCGGCGCCGTGATCCAGCAGCAATTGCACCAGATCCGACTGGCACTGACGGGCGGCCAGGATCAGCGGCGGCATTTTCGTGCCCATGCCGTAACCCAATGCATTGGGATTGGCGCCGGCTTCCAGCAACAACCGCGCATTGGTCATCTGCGTCTGACGATCCATCCACGGACTCTTGTTCTGCGGGCTGGCGCCGTACACGACGTAATTCAGCGGTGTCCAGCCATGCCACGGCTCGTCGGGACTGCCGCCTTGCTGCAGGGCCTGCCGCAACGATGCCGTGTCCGGCTTGTAGACCGGCGGCACATGAAAACAGCCGGCAACCGACAGCGACAGCAAGGCGATGCCGGAAATACGCAGCACGAATGAGACGACATTGTTGTGCATGGGACGGCTCCCGTGAGAATGCATGACAGCACGAGCAAGGACGAAAAATCAGCCGGCGATCAGTTCCCGGCCGGCGAATGCCGCCCAGAGCGCCGCGGCGGCGAACAAGCCGGCCACCAGATCGTCGAGCATGACGCCGAAGCCGCCGTGCACGCGACGATCGAGCACGCGGATCGGCCAGGGCTTCAGCACATCGAAAAACCGGAACAGCAGGAAGCCGGCGAGCAGTGTGGCCCACCCGGCAGCCACCAGACCGAGCACGGCCGGCAGCATGGTCACCAGAAAGCCGGCGAACTCGTCGATCACGATGCCGGAATGATCGTGCACGCCCAGCCGGCGGCAGGCGACATCGCTGGCCCAGACGCCGAGCACGAAAATTGCCAGCGTCGCCACCACATAGACGGGCCACGGGAACTGCAGCAGCAACAGGTACAGCGGCACCGCGGCCAGCGTACCGAAAGTGCCCGGCGCTTTCGGTGCCAGCCCGCTGCCGAAACCGAAGGCAATCAGCTGCGCGGGATCGCGCAGATCGACCGCCACCCGGGCGTGTTTGTCGTTGCCGCCGTGCTCACCGCCCATTGAAATGCTCCCAGCTGCGGCGCGTCACCGGACGCACCTGCCCGCGCGTGTCGAGGCAGCGCAGACCGCCGCCGGCCGTCACGCGGCCGATCACCGTCAGCGGCACGCCGGTTTCAGCGGCGATGCGCGGCAGGCGCTCGTGCGCCGTCGCCGGCACGGTGAAACAGAGTTCGTAATCGTCGCCGCCGGCGAGCACGCAGTCGAGTGCCGTGTCGTCGCTCAGCGCCGCCAGCACCGGCGACCGCGGCAGTGCCGCCAGATCGATGTCGGCGCCCGCCACCCCGTCGACTGCCGACGCGGCGAGCACATGCGCCAGATCGCCCAGCAGACCGTCGGAAACATCGATGCAGGCCGTCGCCACCCCGCGCAGCGCGAGGCCGAGCGTCAGCCGCGGCGACGGCCGCAGCAGGCGCGCGATTGCCGGGTCCGCGACATCCCGGCTGCCGCCACGCCAGCGCCCGAGACCGAGTGCCGCTTCGCCGGGAAACCCGCTGACACAGACCAGATCGCCGGGACGCGCACCGCGGCGGCGCAGCGCCTGGTCAACCGGCACCTCGCCCAGCACGGTGACGGTGATCGACAACGGTCCCGACGTGGTGTCGCCGCCGATCAGCGGACAGCCGGCCTGATCGGCCAGCATGAAGAGACCGCGGGCGAATTCCGCACACCAGGCGTCATCGGCCGCCGGCAGCGTAAGTGCCAGCAATGCCGCACGCGGCGCGGCGCCCATGGCCGCCAGATCGGAGAGATTCACCGCCAGCGCCTTCCAGCCGATGTCGGCGGCCGGCGTGTCGGCCGGAAAATGCACGCCGTTCACCAGGGTGTCGCTGCTCGCCGCCAGCGCCATGCCGGGCGACGGCGCCAGCAGCGCCGCGTCGTCGCCGACGCCCAGCAGCACGCCGGAGGCGGCTGCATCGCGGACGCGGGTGAAATGGCGGCGGATGAGTTCGAATTCGCCGGGCATCGTTCTGCTCCGGTCTGCCCGGCTCAGCGCGCGGAGAATTCCGCGGCGCGTGCCCGGCGGGCCAGCTTGTCGAGCACGCCGTTGACGAACTTGTAGCTGTCGTCGGTGGCGCCGAACTCCTTGGCCAGCTCGATGCCTTCGTTCACCACCACCCGTACCGGCACATCGAGACGATGCTGCAGCTCATAGGCGGCGATGCGCAGGATGTTGCGCTCGATCGGATCGATGTCCTTCACCGGGCGATCCAGCAGTCCGGCGAATGCCTCTTCCAGCACCGTCGACTGCGCCACCACGGAAACGAACAGCTCGTGGAAATAGGCGACATCGGTCTTGCGCATGTCGTTCTCGGCCCGGTAGTAGGCCTCGACGGCATGCGGCTCCTCGCCGGATATCTGCCAGGTGTAGAGCGACTGCAGCGCGAAACGACGGGCCTTGCGGCGCGCCGCCGGCGTGACGGGATTTTCGGCAGGAACCGCGGATTCGTCGTTCACGTTCAGATCTGCTTCAGCAGGCTGACCATTTCCAGCGCACCGAGGGCGGCTTCCGCACCCTTGTTGCCGGCCTTGGTGCCGCTGCGCTCGATGGCCTGTTCGATGGAGTCGACGGTCAGCACGCCGAAGATCACCGGCAGGTCGGCGTTCAGGCCGACCGATGCCAGGCCCTTGGCTGCCTCGCCCGCGACGTATTCAAAATGCGCCGTGCCGCCGCGGATCACCGCGCCGAGGGCCACGACGGCGTCGAATTTCTTCGTTGCCGCCACGCGCCTGACCGTCAGCGGCAGTTCCCAGGCACCCGGCACGCGGAACACCTCGATGTCGGCATCCTTGATGCCGTGGCGCTTCAGGGTGTCGATGGCGCCGGCCAGCAGGCTCTCCACCACGAACGCGTTGAAACGGGAGACGACGAGCGCGTAACGACCGCTGCAGTTACGGAAATCGCCCTCGACGGTACGGACACCGGCCATTGCTTCAATCCTCTTTGGCTTCTACGTATTCGACGATTTCCAGATCGAAGCCGGAAATCGCGTTGAACTTGATCGGCGAGCTGAGCAGCCGCATGCGGGTGACGCCGAGCTGGCGCAGGATCTGCGAGCCGGTACCCACCGTACGGTAGACCGCCATGCCGTCGGCGCGGCGGGCCACGGTACTGCGGCCGGCCAGGTATTCGGTCATCCGCTCCTCGATGTCGCGCGCGGAGAAATCCTGCGCCAGCAGGATCACCACGCCGGACGGACAACCGGCGATCTCCTGCAGCGCGCGCTGGATGCTCCAGCCGACGCGGCCGTCGCGCTTGACGCCCAGCACGTCACGCAGCGGATCGACCTGGTGCACCCGCACCGTGGTCACGGTCGCCGCATTGATATCGCCGCTGACCAGCGCCACGTGCATCACGCCGTCGACGGCGTCGCGGAAGGTGATCATGCGGAACTCGCCGTACTGGGTCGACAACGGATGCTCGCCGATCCGGGTGACGGTCTGTTCGTGGATGATGCGGTAGTGGATCAGGTCGGCAATGGTGCCGATCTTCAGGTTGTGCAGCGCAGCGAATTTTTCCAGGTCCGGACGACGCGCCATGGTGCCGTCCTCGTTCATGATTTCGACGATCACCGCCGCCGGCTCCAGCCCCGCCAGTCGCGCCAGATCGCAGCCGGCCTCGGTGTGCCCGGCACGGTGCAGCACGCCGCCCTGCTGCGCCATCAGCGGGAACACGTGGCCAGGCGACACGATGTCGCTCGCCTTCGCGTGCGGCGCCACCGCCACCTTGATGGTGTGCGCGCGATCCGCGGCGGAAATGCCGGTGGTAACGCCGCTGGCCGCTTCGATCGAAGCGGTGAAATTGGTGCCCAGCGAAGTGCCATTGCGCGACACCATGGGGCCGATGTCCAGCTGCGCGCAACGCTCCTGGGTCAGCGTCAGGCAGATCAGGCCGCGCGCATGCCTAGCCATGAAATTGACCGCTTCCGGCGTGACATGCGAGGCCGCGAGGATGAGGTCGCCTTCGTTCTCCCGGTCCTCGTCGTCCATCAGGATCACCATCCGGCCACGCCGGATGTCGTCGATCAGTTCCTGTACGGTATTCAGGCTCATTTCAGAAATCCGTGTTCGGCGAGTTTCGCCAGCGTCAGCCCGCCGGTTTGCGTATGGCTTTCGGCGGCCCGCTCGCCCAGCAACAGGCGCTCGAGGTAACGGGCGATGATGTCCACTTCCAGGTTGAGTGCGACGCCGGGCTGCCAGCCATCGATGGCGGTTTCGGCGATGGTGTGCGGCACGATGTTCAGGTCGAACGCGGCGCCGTCGACGGCATTCACCGTCAGGCTGACGCCGTCGCAGCAGATGGAGCCTTTTTCGGCGATGTATTTCGCCAGCGGCGCCGGCGCCTCGATGCGGAACTGCACCGAACGCGCATCCGGCCGGCGCACGAGCACACGGCCGACACCGTCGACATGGCCGCTGACCAGATGACCGCCAAGGCGGGTAGTCGGCGTCAGCGCCTTTTCGAGATTCACCCGGCTGCCGACCGCCAGCGCACCCAGCGTGGTGCGCGACAGCGTTTCACCGGATACGTCGGCGACGAAACCGTCGCCGGGAAGCTCGACAGCCGTGAGACACACCCCGTTCACCGCAATCGAGTCGCCGAGCGCCACATCGGCCAGATCGAGCTTGCCGGTCCGCAACCGGAAACGCCGGTCCCCGCCGCGGTGCTCGACGGCGGCAACGGTGCCGACGGCCTGGATGATGCCGGTGAACATGGGGGGTCCGGGACAGTCAAAGAGCGGCTGGAAAACGGGCGGTCATTCTAATGTCGGCGCCGAGCTGGCGCACCTCCCGCAGGGTCAGCGGCTGCTTGTCCGCCATCGCCGCCAGCGGCAGTTCCAGCAGCGGCCGGGCCGTGCTGCCCAGCAGGACCGGGGCGGCATACACCACCAGTTCGTCAGCCAGGCCGCCGGCCACGAAGGCCCCGGCCAGCCGGGCACCCGCCTCCACCAGCAACTCGTTGACCTCGCGCCGTCCCAGCTCGGCCAGCAGGGCCGGCAGGGCCAGGCCGCCGTTGCCGCCCGCCGGCAGCGCCATGACCTCCACGCCGGGCCGGGCGGCCAGCGCCGCCGCCCGGGCAGCACCGGCCGCCGATGCCAGCACGCGGTCTTCCGCGACCACCAGCACCGGCCCGTCGCCGGCGAACAGCCGGGCCGACGGCGACGCCCGCAGGTCGCGGTCGAGCAGCACGCGCAGCGGCTGCCGTACCGGCAGCGTCCCGCCGGTCGCGTAATCGTCGTACCGCCAGTCGGCGGCCCGCACCGTCAGCGCCGGATCGTCGGCCAGCAGGGTGCCGATGCCGGTGACGACGGCGCCACTGCGGGCACGCAGCTTCTGCACGTCCTCGCGCGCCTCCGGACCGGTGATCCAGCGGCTCTCGCCGTTGGCCATCGCCGTCCGGCCGTCGATGCTCATCGCCAGCTTCACCCGCACGAACGGCGTGCCGCGCGTCATCCGCGCAACGAAGCCTTCGTTCAGCGAGCGCGCCTCGCTTTCCAGCAAGCCGACATCGACCGCGATGCCGGCGGCACGCAATTTCGCGATGCCGCGGCCACTCACCTGCGGATTCGGATCCTGCATCGCCACCACCACGCGCGCCGGTCCCGCCGCCAGCAGCGCGTCGGCACAGGGACCGGTGCGGCCGTGGTGACTGCACGGCTCCAGCGTCACGTACACCGTGGCGCCGCGTGCCCGCTCGCCGGCAGCACGCAGCGCATGCACTTCCGCATGCGGCTCGCCGGCCCGGGCGTGAAAGCCTTCACCGACGACAATACCGTCGCGGATGACCACACAGCCCACACGGGGATTCGGCGCCGTGCCGTACAGTCCGCGCGCGGCAAGCTGCAGGGCGCGGGACATGAAAACGTGATCTTCTGCCGGAAAATGCATGGGGCGGAGAGTACCGTAATCACGGGACCGCCCGGAAATCCCGTCGTCGTGCACTGCATGGCCCGCAGCCGCAGTTGACCCCGATCGGGCATGACGCGACCATCCGGAGGCCAACGACGGCAACCATCGGCCGCCGCGACCCGCGCGGCGGCTGGCAACATGGCGTGTCACCCGGAGCAGACCATGGACGATTCCGCGTCCGCCGACGATATCGGCATCGCGAGCGACGGCCGTTACCTGTCGCTGCTCGATCACCTGCTCGAAGCCTGTCAGGTGATCGATTTCGACTGGCGTTATCGCTATCTGAACGATGCTGCCGTGCAGCAGAACCGTCTGGGCGAACGCGACCAGTTCATAGGTCGCACCATGATGGAGATGTATCCCGGCATTGAGGCGACGCCGGTATACGCCATGCTCAAAACCTGCATGGAAGTGCGCACACCCGGTTACATGGAAGTCGAATTCACCTTCCCGGGCGGCACGACCGGCTGGTTCGAAGTGCGTTGCGAGCCGGTCGCGCAGGGCATTTTCATCCTGTCGGTCGACATCACCGAGCGCAAGAACGCCGAAGCGAACCTGCGCCGCACGGAAGAACACCTGCGGCAATCGCAGAAAATGGAAGCGATCGGTCGTCTGGCCGCCGGCGTGGCGCACGACTTCAACAACCTGCTGACGGTGATCATCATCGCCAGCGACATGCTCATGGCTCGCCGTCCGCCACCCGATCCGGACCATACGACGATCCAGCAGATCAAACAGGCCGGCGAGCGCGCCGCCACGCTCACCCGGCAACTGCTCGCCTTCAGCCGCCAGCAGGTAATGGAGCCACGGATCATCGATCTCAACGAGGTTGTCGGCAACACGGAGAAGCTGTTGCGGCGCCTGATCGGCGAAGACATCACGCTGGTCATCCGTACCGCGCCGGACCTCGGCAACATCAAGGCGGACCCCGGGCAGATCGGGCAGGTCATCATGAACCTGGCAATCAACGCCCGTGATGCGATGCCGCAGGGCGGACGGCTGGCCATCGAAACCGAAGCGGTGGAACTGGGCGCTGATTACGCCGACACGCACCCGGAAGTGGCGCCCGGACGCTACGCGATGCTGGCGGTCAGCGACACTGGCCACGGCATGGACAAGGCCACGCAGGCGCGGATCTTCGAACCGTTCTTCACCACCAAGGCGCCGGGCAAGGGGACCGGCCTCGGGCTGGCGACAGTGTTCGGCATCGTCAGACAAAGCGGCGGTTTCGTCTGGGTGTACAGCGAGCCCGGGCACGGCAGCACCTTCAAGATCTACCTGCCGCTGGTGCACGAAGACCTCTCGGCTCCGCTGGTGATCGACAGCGACCCGGTACCGGCCGGCGACGAAACCATCCTGCTGGTCGAGGACGACGAACAGGTTCGTGCGGTGACATCGCTGGCGTTGCAGCTGGCCGGTTACACCGTGCTGGAAGCGCGCCACGGGCAGGAAGCCGTGCGCATCTGCGAAAAGCACCCTGGCCCGATCCACCTGCTGATCTCCGACGTGATCATGCCGGACATGGGCGGCGGCAAGGTGGCGGCGGCGGTCCGCGCACTGCGGCCGGGCATCCGCACCATGTACGTGTCCGGCTATACCGACGACGCGGCCGTGCGCCACGGGATCGAACTGGCGCAGGCGGCATTCCTGCAGAAACCGTTCACGCCGGACTCGCTGGCGCGCAAGGTGCGCGAAGTTCTCGGACAGCGCAAACCGGCATAGATTACGGAGCGGCCGCCACCCGCCGGCCACCACGCACGGAGCGCCCATGGATCTCGTCTATGCCCTGCTGATCGGCATCGGTCTCGCCGCTGCCTGCGGCTTCCGCGTCTTCCTGCCGCTGCTCGGGCTCGCTCTCGCCGCCCGTTTCGGCAACGTGACGCCGGGCGAGGATTTCGGCTGGCTGCTCACCGACGCCGCGCTGGTGGCGCTGGCAACGGCCACGCTGCTGGAAATCGCCGCCTACTACCTGCCCCTGCTGGATCACATCCTCGACGCCTTCACGACACCGATGGCGATCATCGCCGGCACGCTGGCGACCGCCGCCATGCTGTCCGGCATCGACGATCCGCTGCTGAAATGGGGACTGGCGCTGATTGCCGGCGGCGGCGCGGCCGGTGCCGTACAGGCCGGATCGGTGGTTGCCCGCGCGGCGTCGACGGCACTCACCGGCGGCCTCGGCAATCCCGTGGTCGCCACGCTGGAATGGGTGGGCGCGCTGATCGCCACCATTCTGGCGTTCCTGGTGCCGGCGCTGGTGGTGATCGGGCTGCTGCTGGTGCTGGCGGGGCTGGCGCGCCGGTCGCGACAGAAAGCGGCGACGGAACGCGGCAACTGAGCGGCAGACGAGTTCAGTCGCCCTTTTCCAGCCGCTCGACTTCGGCGCGGAATTCGTTGATGTCCTTGAAGTTGCGATACACCGACGCGAAGCGCACGTAGGCCACGTCGTCCAGTTTGCGCAGCTCTTCCATCACCGCCTCGCCCACCACCGACGACGCTATTTCGCGCTCGCCGGTGGCACGCAGGCGGGCGCCGATATGGGTGATCGCCGCCTCGACTTCCTCACTGCTCACCGGCCGCTTCTGCAGGGCGGTCTGGATACTGGCGCGCAGCTTGTTCTCGTCGAACGGCACCCGCGTGCCGTCGCGCTTGACGATGCGCGGCATCACCAGCTCGGCGGTTTCGTAGGTGGTGAAACGCTCGCTGCACTGCTGGCATTCGCGGCGGCGACGCACCTGCGCCCCGTCGGCGACAAGGCGCGAGTCGATCACCTTGGTGTCTTCGGCGTTGCAGAACGGGCAGTGCATCGTGCGGTCCCCGCGGTGGCGTCAGCAGCTCAGGCCTGGTACACCGGGAATTTCTTGCAGATCGCCTCGACCTTCGCCCGCACGCCGTTGATGACGCTTTCGTCGTTCATGTTGTCAAGGATGTCGCAGATCCAGCCGGTGAGCTCCGCCGCTTCGGCTTCCCTGAAGCCGCGGGTGGTGATCGCCGGCGTGCCGATGCGGATGCCGGAGGTCACGAACGGCGAGCGCGGATCGTTCGGTACCGCATTCTTGTTGACCGTGATGTGCGCCTTGCCCAGCGCCGCATCCGCGTCCTTGCCGGTGATGTCTTTCTTGATCAGATCCAGCAGGAACAGGTGATTGTCGGTGCCGCCGGACACAATGTCGAAACCGCGCGACTGGAACACGCCGGCCATTTTGCGGGCATTGGCGACGACCTGTTTCTGGTAATCCTTGAACGCCGGCTCCATCGCCTCCTTGAAGCACACGGCCTTGGCGGCAATCACGTGCATCAGCGGGCCGCCCTGGCCGCCCGGGAACACGGCGCTGTTGAGCTTCTTCTCGATCTCTTCGTTCTTCTTCGCGAGGATCAGGCCGGAACGCGGACCGCGCAGCGTCTTGTGCGTGGTGGTGGTGGTGACGTCGGCGATCTGCGTCGGGTTCGGGTAGACGCCGGCGGCAACGAGGCCGGCGACGTGCGCCATGTCGACCATCAGGTATGCGCCGACGGAATCGGCGATTTCACGAAACTTCTGCCAGTCGACCACGCGCGAGTATGCGGAGAAGCCGGCGATCACCATTTTCGGCTTGTGCTCTTTGGCCAGCCGCGCGGCTTCGTCGTAGTCGATCTCGCCGGTGGCCGGGTTCAGGCCGTACTGCACGGCGTTGTAGTGCTTGCCGGAGAAGTTCACCTTGGCGCCGTGCGTCAGGTGGCCGCCGTGCGCCAGCGACATGCCCAGCACGGTGTCGCCCGGGTTCAGCAGCGCCATGAACACCGCGCTGTTGGCCTGCGACCCGGCGTGCGGCTGCACGTTGGCGTAATCGGCACCGAACAGTTGCTTCGCGCGGTCGATGGCCAGCTGCTCGACGACGTCCACGTACTCGCAACCGCCGTAGTAGCGCTTCTGCGGGTAGCCTTCGGCGTACTTGTTGGTCAGCACCGACCCCTGGGCTTCCAGCACGCGCGGCGAGGTGTAGTTCTCGGAGGCGATCAGCTCGATGTGCGCTTCCTGGCGCTTCTTCTCGCCCTGCATGGCGTTGTACAGGTCGGCGTCGTAGGAGGCGATCGTCTGGTCTTTGCTGAACATGGGCGGGACCTCGGAGACATCGGGCCGGACTGGCCTGCAGGGCCGGCAGGGGTGGGCGGGACGGCGCGCATTCTACCGGAGCCGTGCCCGGCTGACCCGCCGATTCCCCTCACCCGGACGCTGAAAAACCCTCAGCCGGCACCCCCTGTCCCCGCCCGGCCGCACCCATCCGGTAGAATGCGCGCCGTCCCGTCCACCCCGCCCCACCAGTCCTTTCCGGTACCCCGATGGCCCAGTACATCTTCACCATGCACAAGCTCGGCAAGGTCGTCCCGCCGAAGCGCGAAATCCTCAAGGACATCAGCCTGTCCTTCTTCCCCGGCGCCAAGATCGGCGTGCTGGGCCTGAACGGCGCCGGCAAGTCGACGCTGCTGCGCATCATGGCCGGCGTCGACAAGGAATTTAACGGCGAGGCGCGGCCGCAGCCGGGCATCAACATCGGCTACCTGCCGCAGGAACCGCAGCTGGACCCGGAAAAGACCGTACGCGAGGTGGTCGAGGAAGCGGTTGCCCACATCAAGAATGCCCAGACCCGCCTGGACGAGGTGTACGCCGCCTACGCCGAGCCGGATGCCGACTTCGACAAGCTGTCCGCGGAGCAGCAGAAGCTGGAAGCGATCCTCGCCAGCTCCGACGCACACGCGCTGGACAACAAGCTGGAGATCGCCGCCGATGCGCTGCGCCTGCCGCCGTGGGACGCGAAGATCGCCCCGCTGTCCGGCGGCGAGAAGCGCCGCGTCGCGCTGTGCCGCCTGCTGCTCTCGAACCCGGACATGCTGCTGCTGGACGAACCGACCAACCACCTCGACGCCGAATCCGTCGCCTGGCTGGAACGTTTCCTCCACGAGTTCCCGGGCACCGTGGTCGCCGTCACCCACGACCGCTACTTCCTCGACAACTCCTGCGAATGGATTCTCGAACTCGACCGCGGTCACGGCATTCCGTGGAAGGGCAACTACACCAGCTGGCTGGAGCAGAAGGAAGAGCGCCTGAAAACGGAGCAGAAACAGGAAGAGGCGCACAGCAAGGCGATGGCGCGCGAACTCGAGTGGGTGCGCCAGAACCCGAAGGCACGCCAGGCAAAATCGAAGGCGCGCCTCAAGCAGTACGACGAGCTGTCGAGCAAGGAGTTCCAGAAGCGCAACGAGACGCAGGAAATCTACATCCCGCCGGGCCCGCGCCTCGGCGACAAGGTCATCGAGGTGAAAAACGTCACCAAGACCTTCGGCGACCGCGTGCTGTACGAAAACCTGTCGTTCAACGTACCGCCGGGCGCCATCGTCGGCATCATCGGCCCCAACGGCGCCGGCAAGACCACCCTGTTCCGGATGATCACCGGCCAGGACAAGCCCACGAAAGGCGAGGTCGTGCTCGGCGACACGGTGCAGATCGCCTACGTCGGCCAGATCCGCGACAACCTCGACGACAAGAAAACCGTCTGGGAAGAAGTGTCGGGCGGGCGCGACATCCTGAAGATCGGCGACTACGAGATGCCGTCGCGCGCCTGGTGCGGCCGCTTCAACTTCAAGGGCTCGGACCAGCAGAAACGCGTCGGCGAACTCTCGGGCGGCGAACGCAACCGCCTGCAGCTGGCGAAAACCCTGCAGGCCGGCGCCAACGTGGTCCTGCTCGACGAACCGTCCAACGACCTCGACGTGGAAACCCTCCGCGCACTGGAAGACGCACTGCTGACCTTCCCGGGCGTGGCCATGGTCATCTCCCACGACCGCTGGTTCCTTGATCGCATCGCCACCCATATACTCGCCTTCGAGGACGACGGCTCGCTGGAGTGGTTCGAAGGGAACTACCACGAGTTCGAGGAGTACCGCCGCAAGAAGCTGGGCGATGCCGCCCTGCAGCCGAAGCGGATGAAGTACAAGAAGCTGGCCTGAAGGGCCGCAGGGAAACGGGGGTCGCCATGACCGACAAGCGCCGCTACACCCGGGTGCCGTTCGATGCCGAGGTTCATCTCGAGGTGAACGGCGTCGACCACGTCACCGAACTGATCGACGTGTCGCTCAAGGGCCTGTTGGTGGTCACGCCGGCCGAAGGCGGCATGGCCGGTGGCGATCCCTGCCGTGCCACCCTGCTGCTGGGCGACGAGCTCGCGATCGAGATGGAATGCGTGGTGATGCACGTGACCGGCACCCGCGCCGGCCTGCGCATCGATCGCATCGACATGGAGTCGCTGGCGCACCTGCGCCGCCTGCTGGAACTCAACCTCGGCGATCCGGACCTGATGGACCGCGAACTGAGCGGCCTGGGCGGCTCCTGAACTGCATCGTCACGACATGAAAAAGGCGCCCGCAGGCGCCTTTTTCGTTTTTGCGCTCCGTCGTTACTGACGTGCAGCCCGGCGATCGCCCGGCCACCGCGCCTCAGAATGCATCCAGCGCCTCGCCCAACTTGTGCACGCCGATCACCTCCATGCCGTCGATGCCGCCCTTCGGCACGTTGGCATGCGGCACGACGGCCCGCCGGAAGCCGTGCTTGGCTGCTTCCCGCAACCGTTCCTGCCCCGAAGGGACCGGACGGATTTCGCCGGAAAGACCGACCTCGCCGAACACCACGAGATCCTGCGGCAATACACGATCGCGCAGCGATGACACGATCGCCGCGAGCAACGCGAGATCGGCACTGGTTTCGCTGACCCGCACGCCGCCGACGACATTCGCGAACACGTCCTGGTCGCCGACGACGATGCCGCCGTGCCGGTGCAGCACGGCCAGCAGCATCGCCAGCCGGTTCTGCTCCAGGCCGACCGCCAGCCGCCGCGGATTGCCCAGCGGCGAGGCATCGACCAGCGCCTGGATTTCCACCAGCAACGGCCGCGTACCTTCCCACAGCACCATCACCACCGAACCCGGCGCCGGCTCGCCGCGCGAGAGAAAGATCGCCGAGGGATTCTTCACTTCCTTCAGGCCTTCGCCGGTCATGGCGAACACACCCAGCTCGTTCACCGCCCCGAAGCGGTTCTTGTTGCCGCGCAGGGTCCGGAACCGCGAATCGGCTTCGCCCTCGATCATGATCGAACAGTCGATCATGTGCTCCAGCACTTTCGGGCCGGCCAGCGAACCGTCCTTCGTCACATGTCCGACCAGGATCAGCACCGTACCGGTCTGCTTGGCGAAACGCGTGAGATAGGCCGCGCTCTCGCGGACCTGCGACACGCTGCCCGGCGCGCTTTCCAGACCCGGCAGGTAAACGGTCTGGATCGAGTCGACCACCAGGACGGCCGGCTTCAGACGCGCTGCTTCGCTGCAGATGGTCTCGACACTGGTTTCGGCCAGTACGCCGATTTTCTTCACCGGCAACTGCAGCCGGCTGGCGCGCATCGCCACCTGCTGCAACGATTCCTCGCCGGTGACGTACAGCACGTCCATCTGCTCGGCGAGACGACAACTGGCCTGCAGCAGCAGCGTCGACTTGCCGGCACCCGGGTTGCCGCCGAGCAAGACCGCCGAGCCCGGCACGAAGCCGCCGCCGAGCACCCGGTCGAATTCGTCCAGCGTCGAGGGAATGCGCGGCACCGCGGCCAGGTCGATGTCGCCCAGCGACCGGACGCCCGACCTGGCGCCGGCATAACCGCCACGCGCATCGGCGAAATTCGCATCGCGGGCCGTTCCGGTTTCCCTGGCCAGCACGACCTCGCTCATCGTATTCCACGCACCACAGGCCGTGCACTGGCCCTGCCATTTGCTGTGCTCGGCGCCGCACTGGGAACAGACGTAGGCGGTTTTGCGCTTGGCCATGCCGAACCTAGCCGGTGTATTCGAAACGGACGCGCGCGGTCAGCCGGCAGAACAACTCGTAGCTGATCGTGCTGGCATGGCGCGCCACGGTATCGACCGGCAACTGCCCGCCCCAGAGCTCCACCGCATCGCCGATGCGCGCTTCCGGATGCGCGGTCAGGTCGATGCCGATCATGTCCATCGACACGCGTCCCACCATCGGCACCGTGCCGGCCGCCAGCCGGACCGGCGTCCCCGGCATCGCATGTCGCGGATAACCGTCGCCATAACCGATGCCGACCACCCCGATGCGCGAATCGCGCGGCGCGTGCCAGGTCTGGCCGTAACCGACACCTTCGCCTTTCGGCACTTCGTTGACGGCAATGATTTGCGCATGCAGCGTCATCACCGGCTGCAGATCGAAATCCGCTGCCGGACGGCCGGCCACCGGCGAACTGCCGTACAGCATGATGCCGGGCCGGACGACGTCGAGATGCGAGGCCGGCAGGCTGACGATGCCGGCGGAATTGGCGGCGCTCGCCGGCAGATGATGGCGCCGGGCGAAGGCCATCAGCCGTTCCAGCTGCGTACGGGTCAACGCATTGCCCGTCTCGTCGGCACACGCAAAGTGGGTCATCGCGCCGAGCTGGCGTACCCGCGGACGCAGGGCATCCACCGCAAGATCGGCTGCCGTTTCCGGCATGCCGAGGCGGTGCATGCCGGTTTCCAGCTTCAGCCAGACATCAACCGGATGGGCCAGCGACGTGCGGCGCAGCATGTCCGCCTGTTCCACGTTGTGGACGACGAGCGTGAAGCCATGTTCCGCCGCCAGACGGAGTTCGCGGACATCGCACACGCCCTCGATGAGCACGATCGGCCGGCCGATGCCGCCTTCACGCAGCGCCAGCGCCTCGTCGAGCGTGGCTACGCCCAGCGCATCGGCATCGCCCAGCGCCCGCGCCACCGGCACCAGCCCGTGCCCGTAGGCATTGGCCTTGACCATGGCGAATACCCGGCTGTGCGGACAGAGGCGGCGCACCACGCGCAGATTGTGGCGCAGCGCATCGAGACGAACGGTGGCAACAGCTTCGCGCTTCATGCGCCGGTCCCCGGAACGCTCACGAGTAGTCTTCGTAATCGCCGTGGGCGAGATTCTCGAAGCGGGTGTACTTGCCGAGGAAGGCGAGGTTCACGGTGCCGATGGGGCCGTTACGCTGCTTGCCGATGATGATTTCGGCGGTCCCCCTCACCTTTTCCAGACGCTCGCTGTTCTTGCCGTCGCCTTCCTTCAGGTAAACCTCTTCGCGGAACACGAACATGATGATGTCCGCATCCTGCTCGATCGCGCCCGACTCGCGCAGGTCGCTCATCAGCGGCCGCTTGTCCGGGCGCTGCTCCAGCGCACGGTTCAGCTGCGAGAGCGCAACGACCGGACAACCGAGTTCCTTGGCGACCGCCTTGAGTCCGCGCGAGATGGCGGAAATCTCGGTGGCCCGGTTCTCGCTGTTGCCCGGCACCTGCATCAGCTGCAGGTAATCGACGACCACCAGTCCGAGCTCGCCGCCATGTTCGCGGGCGATCCGGCGCGCACGGGCCCGCAGCTCGGTCGGCGACAGGGCCGGCGTGTCATCGACGTAAAGCTTCTGGTCGCGCAGCATGTGCATCGCCGAGACGATGCGATCCCAGTCCTCGGGCTGCAGGTCACCGGTACGCAGGCGCGTCTGGTCGATGCGACCGAGCGAGCTGATCATGCGCATCACGATCTGGTCGCGCGGCATTTCCATCGAGAACACCAGCACCGGCTTGCCGGACTTGATCATCGCGTTCTCGGCGATGTTCATCGCGAACGTGGTCTTGCCCATCGACGGCCGGCCGGCAACGATCACCAGATCGCCCTTGTTGAGACCGGACGTCATCTTGTCGAGCTTCTCGAAGCCCGTCGGAATACCCGTAATGGCGCCGGGGTTCGCCGCCAGCTCGCGGATCTTGTCGACCACGCCGGCAGCGATGTCCTTCAGCTGCACCGGGCCGGCGCCACGCTGGCGGCCTTCGGCAATGCGGAACACCTTGGTTTCGGCAATGTCGAGGATGTCGGCCACCGTGCGGCCCTGCGGATGGAACGCGGTGTCGGCCACCTCGTTCGACACCCGTATCAACTGCCGGAGCACGGAACGCTCGCGCACGATGTCGGCATAGGTGCGGATGTTCGCCGCACTGGGCGTGTTGCGTGCCAGTTCGCCGATGTATACCAGACCGCCGGCCTCTTCCAGCACATGCTTCTGCGCCAGGTTCTCGGTGAGCGTCACCACATCGAACGGCCGGCTCTGCTCCGAAAGTTCGGTAATCGCCCGGAAAATCAGGCGATGGTCGTGGCGATAGAAATCCTCTTCCCGCAGGCGGTCGACGACGTCGTCGTAGGCCGCGTTGTTGAGCATCAGGCCGCCCAGCACGGACTGCTCCGCCTCGATGGAGTGCGGAGGAATCTTCAGATTCTCGACAGCACCCGTCGCAACGGGCATGAGACCGGATTCAGCCATGGACGAGGATGCGCGACCGAAGGATGCGGAAGGGGAAACCGTAGCGGGCAACCGAAAAAAAGAAGCCCCGCCATGCGGCAGGGCTTCGATTCTGGCACCCGGGGCCGGAGGCGGCAATCAGGACCGCGAGGCCCTTTTTGCGCTTCCGGCACCGCCCGTCGCTTGACAGCGACCGGGGCTTACTCGGCAACGACGGCCAGCTTGATCGTCGCTTCGACGTCGCTGTGCACGCGCACCACGATGTCGTACTCGCCGGTGTTGCGGATGGCGCCGTTCGGCATCAGCACTTCGCTCTTCTGCACTTCGACGCCGGCGCGGCCGATGGCCTCGGCAACGTCGCGAGTGCCGACCGAGCCGAACAGCTTGCCTTCGTCGCCGGCCTTGGCGGCCAGCGTGACAGCGAGGCCGTTCAGCTTCTCGGCGCGCGCCTGGGCGGCGGCCAGGTGGGCGGCGGCGGCGGCTTCGAACTCGGCGCGGCGCTTCTCGACCTCGGCGATGTTCTCTTTCGTTGCCGGCTTGGCCTTGCCCTGCGGAATCAGGAAGTTGCGGCCGAAACCGGGTTTGACCTTCACGACCTCGCCCAGCGAGCCGAGGTTCGCGATGCGCTCAAGCAGGATGACTTGCATGATGATGTGCTCCTCTCGCGCTTATTGCTGCTGGCTGTCGGAATACGGCAGCAGGGCCAGGAACCGGGCCTGCTTGATGGCCGTCGACAGCTGGCGCTGGTAACGCGCCCGGGTACCGGTGATGCGGCTCGGTACGATCTTGCCGGTCTCGCTGACGTACTGCTTCAGCGTTTCCAGATCCTTGAAATCGATGTATTCGACGTTCTCCGCCGTGAACCGGCAGAACTTGCGACGACGATAAAAACGCGCCATGTCTCTTTTCTCCCGCGTGACCGGTTTCTGTTTGCCGTCACGCACGTTGATCTGAACCTTTTGCGTCGCCGGCTACCGTGATCCGCGTGGCGTGGACCACCAGTGCCGCTTCGCTGCCCTTGAATCCCGGGCGGGAAAGAAACCCTTCGATACCGACCTGTTGCCCCACCGTCAGGGTGCGGGCCACCGCGGCCAGTTCGTCGCCTGCGATCTTCACATCGACCCGGCAGCGCGCTTCGCGCGGGATGCCGGCTTCGATCTGCCGCGACCGGTGCTCGATGGTGATGTGCTGCTGGGGAATCCCGGCGGGACTCGTCCGGACCGCACCCACCTCGACCACGAGGCCGGTGATCGTCAGTCGGTTGGTTTCCACCCCCGTCCGTCAGCCCTCGTTCTCGTCGACGGCCTCGGTATCGCGCACGCGATCACGGTCGCCGCGATCACCGCGCTCGTCGCCGTCACCACGACGCTTGTCGCCGGCGCTGCGCGCCATCGGCGACTGCTCGGTGATCGCGTGCTCGCGGCGCACCACGAGGCTGCGCAGTACGGCGTCGTTGAAGCGGAACGCACTGTTGAGTTCGTCGAGCGCCTTCTGGTCGCATTCGACGTTCAGCAGAACGTAGTGGGCCTTGTGGATCTTGTTGATCGGGTAGGCGAGCTGGCGGCGACCCCAGTCTTCGAGACGGTGGACAACGCCTTTCGCCTCCTTGAGGGCGGAGGTATAGCGTTCGATCATTCCGGGCACCTGCTCGCTCTGGTCGGGGTGCACCAGGAACACGACTTCATAGTGACGCATCGGTCAGTGGCTCCTTGTGGTCGTTGGCCTCCCCGGACCGGCTCAGACCGGCGGGTGAGGCAAGGATCCCGGCCCTGTCCGTGCATGACGGCAGAACGCGGGGGTCGCGCATTCTATAGAAGCCGTCCCCCGCACTCAACGGCCTGCGGGCGGTACCGTCTGTCTACCGGTCCATTGCGGCCGGGAGGCGGGCCGGCTACCATTTCTGGACTTGCGTCACATCTGGCGACAATAACAATAAATTCAAAGAGTTGGACGCCGCCATGCCTCGTCGTCTTCCCGTGTTTACCGCGCTCCTGCTGACCGGCCTCACGGCGGCCTGGTGCCTGCCGGCCGTGGCAACCGACGACATGACTCCCCGCCCGCAGCGCATTTTCACCGAGAAGCCGCGCATCGAGGACTACTCGGACTACAGCGCCTTTCTGGTCGACATCATGGAATACCGGCGCCAGCGGGAAGAGCGCGCCGCCGAGGCGGCGCGGAACGCGGCGGCCGCACCGGCGGCCCCGACCGCAGATCCGGTCCCGGAAGATCCTGCCCTGTATGCGATCCGGGGACCGGAATCGCTCGACGATGCCCTGGCCCGGGCCAGCCGGCTCCCGCACCCCGTCTACAGCGAACCCGAACGCTTCGGGCGCACCACGGCCCTCAGCTTCCCGATCCCGCCGATGGAAGGCGAAGACATGTCGGCCAACGAAGTGGCCGGCCGACTGTCCGATCTCGAGTCGCTGGCCGTCGATGTCTACGAAGAGGAAGGCGCGCAACGGGATGCCGCGGGCTCACAGACCCGGAACCCGACCAACGATGCCAAGGCCCGCCAGAACAAGGCCGACGAAGGCACCAACGATGCCTATCGGGTTTCCTACGACAGCACGGCCCGCATCATGACCGACTCCGACGGCCGGCGGCTTGAAGTGCCGCTGGTGGTGGAGAACGAAGTCGGCTTCACGGTCATAAAGCATCTGGACATCGTGGTCGAGTCGATCAGCAACTGAGCGCTCCGACCGACCATTCCCCCTTACTGCTTCTTTTTGCCGCCCTTCCCGGGCCGGCGGCGCTGCTGCGCTGCCGCAAAAAGAAACACGCCGGCAGCAACCGAGACATTGAGGCTGTCGACCCAACCGGCCATCGGCAACATCAGCAACCGGTCACAGTGCTCGCGGGTCAACCGGCGCATGCCGCTGCCTTCCGCGCCCAGCACGATCGCCAGCGGCCCGGTGAGATCCGCCTCGTAGAGCGATTCGGATTTTTCTTCCAGCGCAGCACCGGCCACCCAGACGCCCTTCGCCTTCAGCAGCTCCAGGGCACGCACGAGATTGGTGACTTCGAAAACCGGCACCGTCTCGGCGGCACCGCTTGCCGTTTTTGCCACCACCGGCGTGATACCGACCGCCTTGTCGCGGGTGAAGACGATGGCGTCGACGCCAAAGGCGTCTGCCGAGCGCAACACGGCACCGAGATTGTGCGGATCGGTAATGCCGTCCAGCACCAGCACCAGCGGTGGATGTGAAAGCGCCTCGACGTGATCGGCCAGCTCGTTCTCGCCCGGCAGCCTGCGGTCGCGCGCGCGCGCAGCGACCCCCTGATGCTGACCGTCGCCGGTCACTTTCGGCAACTCGTCCTTGCCGGCACTGCGCATGTGCACGCCGTGCGCCGCCGCCAGCTTCTGGATACGCGCAATGCGTTCATCGTCACGGGTTGCCTGGACAATCACTTCCAGTACCCGCGACGGATCGTTCTCGAGGAGCGACTGCACGGCATGCAGCCCGTAGAACCATTGCACGGCCATCAGCGTTTCTTCCCGCGGGACGACTTGCCGCCCGGCTTGCCCTGTTTGCGGTCGGCGCCGGCCTTCCCGTCGCCGCTTTTGCCGCCCTTGCTGCGTGCGGCCGGATGCGGACGTCGCGCCGCCTCCTGTGCAAGCAGGTCACGCGCCGAAGGACGTCTCTCCTCTCGTCCGCCCTCGCCATCGGCCCGGCCGGCACGCTTGCCGGCCGCCAGCACAAGATCGATCTTGCGCTCGTCGACATTCACCGCCGACACCCGTACGCGGACACTGTCGCCGAGCGCGATCCGGCGGCCGCTGCGCTCGCCGACCAGACAATGCCGCAATGCATCGAAGTGCCAGTAATCATTCTCGAGCGTCGAGATGTGGATCAGGCCTTCGATGTAGAAATCGGCCAGATTGACGAACAGGCCGAAGCCGGTCACCGCACTGACCACGCCGGCGAATTCCTCGCCGACATGCTGCCGCATGTACTCGCATTTCAGTCGTTGTACGACATCGCGGGTGGCCTCATCGGCGCGCCGCTCGGTCATCGAGCAGTGCTCGCCCATCGTACCCAGCTCGCCGTCGCGGAACGGCAGCCACTGCGCCCGCTCGATGACCGGGGCACCGTCACGGCGGGCAGCACCGGCGGTCTTGCCTTCGCGGATCAGCACCCGCAACGCACGGTGCACCAGCAGGTCCGGGTAACGCCGGATCGGCGAAGTGAAGTGGGTGTAGGCGTCGTAACCCAGCCCGAAGTGGCCGCGGTTGTCGCCCTGATAGACCGCCTGCTTCATCGAACGCAGCATGACAGTCTGGATCACGCCGGCATCCGGACGGCCTTTTACCTGCGCCAGCACGCGCTGGTAATCGGCCGGCTCGATGTCCGGCGCACCCTTCGCCCCGACCTTGCGCTTGCCCGTTCCGAAAAGCGACAGGCCGAGACCGCGCAGGTAATCCGACAGTGTCTCCAGCTTCTCCGGTGTCGGACCTTCGTGATTGCGGTACAGGGTCGGCGTCTTCGATTTGATCAACAGCTTCGCGGCGCAGGTGTTGGCCGCCAGCATGCACTCCTCGATCAGCTTGTGCGCATCGTTGCGTACCACCGGCACGATCCGCTCGATCTTGCGGCCGGCGGTAAAGACGATTTTCGTTTCGACGGTGTCGAAGTCGATGGCACCGCGGGCATCGCGGGCCGTCTTCAGGGCGTTGTACAGGGCATACAGGTTGCGCAGGTTGCCTTCCAGGGCGCCGATCTCGGCACGCACCTTCTGCGCCTCCGCGCTTTCCGGGCGCTCGAGGATGGCCGCCACCTTGTTGTAGGTCAGCCGCGCCTGCGAGCGCATCACAGCCTCGTGGAAACGGTAATGCGTGATCCTGCCGTCCGGCGAGATCGTCATGTCGCAAGCCAGGCAGAAACGGTCGACGTGCGGATTCAGCGAACACAAGCCGTTGGACAGCGCCTCCGGCAACATCGGCACTACTCGGTCGGGGAAATACACCGAATTGCCGCGCTCGTGCGCTTCCTTGTCCAGTGCGCTGCCGGGCAGCACGTAATGGGAGACGTCGGCAATGGCAACAATCAGGTGCCAGCCGCCATTGTCGCGCATTTCGCAGTAGACCGCGTCATCGAAATCGCGCGCATCCTCGCCGTCGATGGTGACCAGCGGAACCTGTCGCAGGTCGAGACGGTAGTGGTAACCGGACTGCTCCGGTGCGGGAGCAAAAGCCGCGGCTTCGCGCTCGACGTCTTCCGGAAAACGGTGTGGAATGCCGTAGCTGCGAATGGCGATTTCGGTTTCCATGCCGGCTTCGCGCGTGTCGCCGAGCACCTCGATCAGGCGTACGCGACCGTGCGTGCGGTTGCCCGGCCAGTCGACGATTTCCGCCAGCACGTAGGCCTCCGGCGGCACCGTCACGCCGGGATGTTCGACCACCAGGAATTCCTGCACCACCCGCTTGTTGTCCGGCCGGAAGAATTCCACCCCGCCGTCGTGCGCGACGCGGCCGACCAGGGTTCGCAGCGTACGCTGCAGGATGCTGACCACCTCGCCTTCGCGACGGCCGCGCGAATCGAGGCCGACCACCCGGGCCAGCACGCGGTCGCCGTCGAGCAGGGTGCGCATCTGGCGCGCGGTGAGGAACAGGTCGCCGCCACCCTCGTCCGGGGTCAGGAAGCCGAACCCCTCCCGGTTGCCGATCACCCGGCCGGCAATGAGGTCCATGGCCTTCGGCAGCCCCCAGGCGCCGCGCCGGTTGCACACCAGCTGGCCGTCGCGCTCCATGGCCTGCAGCCGACGGCTGACGGCGTCGGCCACTTCGGGGTCGCGGTCCAGGCCGAGGACGGCCAGCAGTTCATCGGTGGGGGCGGGCCGGCCCAGCTCCTGCAGCCATTGCAGGAGGAAAGCCCGGCTGGGGATGGGGCGCTCGTATTTGCGCATCTCGCCGGCAAAGGCCGGGTCGATCTCGGGGGTCCAGGTCAAAGAGGTCTCCGTGGGGCCGGACCGGGGGTCCGGCGAAATGACCGGCGCCCATGGTATAGGCCCGGGGCTTCCGTTTTAAGCCGGCTTTCCCCTAGAATGCGCGGCCTCGCCGAGGTGGTGAAATTGGTAGACACGCTAGTTTCAGGTACTAGTGGAGCAATCCGTGGAGGTTCAAGTCCTCTCCTCGGCACCAAATAAAGGGCAGCTCACCATGCCCCGCACGAAAAAGGCCGCTCACCGAGCGGCCTTTTTCGTTTCCGGGATCGGCCACACGCCTAGAGCGCATCGGCCGCGGGTACGGCGGCCGGTCCGGCTTCCGGCTCGCGGCCGCCCCTGAACGGCCAGCGCCGGCTCGCTCCGTCCATCAGCTTGCGGCTGTCGCGCACGGCAGCATCGGTGTTTTCCAGCAGGCGGTCGACTTTCGGCGCCGCACTTTCGATCGCCCGGGCCGCCGTGGTCGTCGCTTCATCGAGCTTCGCCAGCGAGGCATCGGTGCGCTCCGACATCTCCGTCACTTCGCGATCCAGTGTCGACAGCGTACGGTCGGTATTGGCCAGCGTGCGCGGCACGTCTTCGCGCGCCAGCGCGTCGACGTTTGCCAGCAGCCGGTCGACCTGCCGGCGGGTTTCGCGCAGCTCCGCCGCCAGCGCCCGCAGATCGCCCATTGCGCTGCGGAAGTCGCCTTTCGGATCGTTCAGGTAATTCAGTGTGGCCGTGGTGCCGTCGATCACCGGCAGGATGCGGTTGCGCACGTCCTGCGCAATGTCGGCCAGCGCCGGCGAAGGCTTGTAGAACAAGGCCTCGCCAGCCCGCAGCGAGGAGAGCGACGGATTGCCGCTGCTGACCGTGAGGTAGGGATCGCCGATCAGGCCTTCCCGCGCGCTGGAAACGATCGAGTCCGCCTTGATCCATTTCATGTAGCGGTCCTCGATGCGTATCAGCACATCGACCCGCGCCTGCTCGTTGAGCGCCACACTGCGCACGTCGCCGATCTTGAATCCGGACAGTTTCACCGCCATGCCAGGCCGCAGATCGCTGCCGGTCGGCACTTCGACGTGCAGTTCGGTGTGCGCGGAAAAATAACCCTGCTGGATGGCCAGCATGACGATCAGCCCGATGCCGGCCAGCGCACCGAGCACGGCAAACACCGCTATCTTGAGGTCGAGACCCTGGAAACGCGGGTCGGCGTCGCGAAACAGGCTCACGGTGTATGCGCCTCGGCATGGGCAATGGACAGGGGAGCAAACCAGGCCGGCGCCTCATCGTCGACCACCAGCAGGGCGCTGCCCGCCAGTTCTTCGTCGATCAGGCCCAGCACGCGCTGGCCCAGCGCGCCTTCCGGCAGCGCCCGCCCCGCAAGGAGAACCAGTTTGGGCCGGGCCAGCAGGAGGCGCAACCAACCGACCAGGAGACGCTCGCTGCCGTCGAGCCGGACCGTCGCCTGCGACAACAAGAGGCGGGAACCCTCGCGGTCGTAACCCAGCTGCGCCATCCAGGCGCCCAACCGCGCCTCGAGCGCCGGCAGGGCAGCGGGCGCATGCCATTGGGTGGACAACAACAGGTTCTCCCAGGCCGGCAGGTTGCTGAGCAGGCCGCCACCCTCCGGCAACCAGCCGATACCTACCGGACCCAGGGCCAGGCGGCCGGCCGTCAGCAGATCGTCCACCGTCGATTCCGGCGCCGCCGGCATCAGGACATAACGGCCCGGGCCCGGAACCTGCAACGCACCGCGGGCGGTCGTCAGTGTCAACGGCCAGGTCACAGGCCCACCAGCAGCAGATCGAACAACAGCACGGCCGCAAAACCACGCACCACGGCTCGCGACGCGGCGATCGGCACCTCGTTGAACGAACCGCGTGCCGCCAGTCCGGTGAAGCAGGCCATGACGGCAATCGTCATGCCGAACAGCGCACTCTTGACGAGGCACAGCAGCAGCACTTCCGGTTCCAGGGACTCCGCCACCAGCACCAGCGCGTCGAGCATGTGCGTACCGGCAGCGAAGGCACTGCCGGCCACGGTGGCCGCGAAACCGAAATAGATCGCCAGCAACAGGCTGCCGGTCGCCATGCCGAACACGCGCGGCACCACGAGGTAGTCGACCGGCGGCACGCCGAGTCGCGCGAGCAGGCGGATCTCGCCGTTGGCCTGCATCGTCGCCAGCTCGCTGGCCATCGCCGGCGCACTGCGGGCGGCAATCAGGATCGCGGTAAGCAGCGGCGCCAGCTCATCGAGCGTGATGGTGAGCAGAATGTCGATCGACTCCTTCGGGCTTTCGCCGAAGTTGCGCAGCTGGCCGATGATGATGCCGGACACCGCCGCACCGACCAGCAGCACCAGCGGCAACGACTGCAGCCCGGAAAAATAGACCTGCTTGAGATAGACGCGCCGCGTCGGCACACGGCGCCAGAGGATGCTGATGCGGCCCAGCGACCAGAGGACATCGCGCAGATGGAAAACCGGTGAGCGTTCCATGCGCGCGGCGTCCGGACGGGATCAGTGGAACGGGTGCCGCAGGATGATCGTCTCCACGCGATCCGGACCGGTGGAGATGATGTCGATCGGTGCGCCCACCGCTTCCTCGAGACGCCGGATGTAGTTGCGCGCCGCCACCGGCAGGTCTTCCAGACGCTGCGCACCGATGGTGGATTCCTTCCAGCCGGGCATGTCTTCGTAGATCGGCTCCAGGCCTTCGTAGCTGTCGGCATCGGTCGGCGCCGCGGTTACCAGGCCGCCGGCCTTGCGGTAACCGGTACAGAGGCGGACCACGTCGAGGCCATCCAGTACATCGAGCTTGGTCAGGCACAGACCGGAAACCGAGTTGATCTCGATCGCGCGGCGCAGCGCGACGGCATCGAACCAGCCGCAACGGCGCGCACGGCCGGTGGTGGAACCGAATTCATGGCCTTTGGTGGCCAGATGCTTGCCGGTGTCGTCGAACAACTCGGTCGGGAACGGGCCGCCGCCGACGCGGGTGGTGTAGGCCTTGGTAATGCCCAGCACGTAGTCGAGATAGAGCGGACCGAAACCGGAACCGGTGGACGTACCGCCGGCGGTGGTGTTCGAGCTGGTGACGTAGGGATAGGTGCCGTGATCGATGTCGAGGAGGGAGCCCTGCGCGCCCTCGAACAGGATGTTTTCGCCGCGCCGGCGGTGGTCGTGCAGGATGCCGGTCACATCGGCAATCATCGGCTTGAGCTGCTCGGCAATGACCAGCGTCTCGTCGAGCGTCTTCTGGAAATCGACCGTCTCGACCTTGTAGTAGTTCTTCAGCATGAAGTTGTGGAAATCCATCACGCCGGCCAGTTTCTCGGCGAAGCGCTCGCGGTGCAGCACATCGCCAAGCCGCACGCCGCGGCGCGCCGCCTTGTCTTCGTACGCCGGGCCGATGCCGCGACCAGTGGTGCCGATCGCCGCCTTGCCGCGCGCAACTTCGCGCGCCTTGTCCAGCGCGGCGTGATACGGAAGGATCAACGTACAGGACGGGGACAGTCGCAGGCGCTCGCGCACCGGCACGCCGTTCTGCTCGAGACCGGTAATTTCCTTCATCAACGCATCCGGCGCCAGCACCACGCCGTTGCCTATCAGGCAGGTAACGTCGCCGCGCAGGATGCCCGACGGGATCAGGTGCAGGACGGTTTTCCTGCCGTCGATGACGAGAGTGTGGCCGGCATTGTGTCCGCCCTGGAAGCGCGCGACGCACTTCGCCTCGTCGGTCAGCAGGTCGACGATCTTGCCCTTGCCCTCGTCGCCCCACTGGGTGCCGAGTACAACCACGTTCTTGCCCATGTCGTTCCTGTCCGTATCGCGTATCGCGAGTAGAAAGAGTGATGGTGAATCCGTTGTGAATACCGCTCAGCGCGGCACGACGTCCCAGCCTTTGGCGCCACGCCGCAGCACGCGGTCGCAGTGCAGCTCGTCGAGATCCGGAGCCACGCCCGGCAGGGCGCGCACGACGCGCTCGCCGGCGGCACGCAATTGCGCGACCCGTGCCACCAGATCGGCGGCGTCGTCGGCCGGCGCGCAGATGCCGCCGCGTACCGGCACGACACCGTCGGCAGCAATGTCGACCAGCGTCTTCGCATCGACACTGAAACCGGTCGCCGGGCGGGCGCGGCCGAAAACCCGCCCGACATCGTCGTAACGCCCGCCCTTGGCGACTTCCTGGCTGCGGCCGGCCACATAGGCCGCGAAAACACAGCCGCTGTGATAGCGGTAGCCGCGCAGCTCGCAGAGATCGACGCACACTTCAACGTGCGGATAGGCCGTACGCACGCGCTCGGCAACGGTCGACAGATCGGCCAGTGCCTGCTGGACGCCGGCCGGCGCACCGGCCAGGACCGACTGCGCGCGCGCCGCGACCTGCGACAGGTCGCCGGCCAGATCGACCAGCGCCCGCAAGCGCGCGCGTGTCTGCGGCGCGGCCACCCGCGTCGCAAGGAAGGCTTCCAGCTCCGGCACCGCCTTGCGCTGGAAAATGTCGAACAGCTCGGCTTCGTCGTCGGCCGACAGCTGCGCCTCGCCGACCAGCCCGCGATGTATGCCGACGTGGCCGATGTCGAGATGCACGTCGCGACGACCGACAGCCGCCAGCGTCTCCAGCATCAGGCTGATGATTTCGATGTCGGCCTCGATGCCGGCATGGCCGAACAGTTCGGCGCCGACCTGCAGCGGTACGCGCGAGGCCGCCATGCCTGCCGGGCGGGCGTGCAACACGCTGCCGGCGTAACACAGGCGCTGCGGGCCGCGAGCCTTCAGCGCATGGGCGTCGATGCGCGCCACCTGCGGCGTGATGTCGGCACGCACACCGAGGGCACGACCGGACAGCTGGTCGGTGAGACGGAACGTCTGTAGCGACACGTCGGGACCGGCAGCGCACAACAGCGAATCAAGAAACTCGATGAGCGGCGGCATCACCAGTTCGTAACCCCAGCCGGAGTACAGATCGAGCAGGCGGCGACGCAGGGCTTCCAGCGCACGCGCACGCTCCGGCAGCGCCTCTTCGACGCCGTCCGGCAACAACCAGCGATCCGCTCCGGAGGTCACGTATCAGCGCCCGTGCATCTGCTTGAAGAAGTCGTTGTCGGGCTGGATCACCATCACGTTTTCCGGCCCGGTGAAGGTTTCACGGTAAGCCTGCATCGAGCGCCAGAACTGGTAGAACTCCGGATCCTTGCCGTACGCGGCACCGGAAATCGCCGCCGCGCGGCCATCGCCCTCGCCGCGCACGCGCTGTGCCTGACGGAATGCTTCCGCGATCAGCACGGTGCGCTGCTTCTCGGCCTCGGCACGGATCTTCTCGGCTTCTTCCTTGCCCTCCGAACGATGCTCGCGCGCTTCGCGCTGGCGCTCGGTACGCATGCGGTCGAATACCGCGCCGACCGCGCTCTCGGGGTAGTCGACTTTCTTCACCCGGATGTCGATGACTTCGACGCCGAATTCCGGCAGCGCCTGCTTGCCGACGTCGGCGGTGAGCTCCGCCATCATTTCGTCACGCTTGCCGGACACGACATCCAGCAGCGTGCGCTGCGACACCTTGTTCTTCAGGCCGTTGATGGCGCGCTCGCTCAGCAGGATCTGGGCGCGGTTCAGGTCGCCGCCGTTGGTCGCCGTATAGAACTGCTGGTTTTCGGCGATGCGATAGATGACGAAGGCATCGACCACCAGGATTTTCTGCTCCTTGGTGAGATATTCGGTCGGGCGGGTGTCCATGACCTGTACCCGGCTGTCGAAACGCACCACGTTCTGCCACGGCAGCTTGACGCCGAAACCGGGGTGCAGGTCGGGGTCGCGGATTTCGCCGAACTCCATCAGCAGCGCACGCTGCGTTTCCGGGATGGTGAAGGTCGACGCCCAGGCCAGCACGATGGCAATCGCCAGGCCTATGCCGATCATGATGTTGCGGTCCATCAGCGCACCTCCTCACGACGGGCCCGCAGGCGATCGATCGCACGCTCCGGCGCCGGCGTCGCAGTGGACATCGCGCCGTCGGTGGCGGCAGCGGCAGCGGCCGCCACTTCCGGACGCATGGCCTCTGTCTTCGCGCCCAGCACCTGCTCCAGCGGGACGTAGATCATGTTCTTGCTGTCGGTATCGAGCACAACCTTGCTGCTCTTCGAGTACACGTCCTGCATCGTTTCCAGATAGATGCGGTCGCGGGTCACTTTCGGCGCCTTGCGGTATTCGGCGTAAAGATTGTTGAAGCGGGCGGCATCGCCCTCCGCCTTCGCGATCTGTTCCTGCTTGTAGCCTTCGGCTTCCTGCAGCATCCGCTGCGCCTTGCCGCGCGCTTCCGGCACGATGCCGTTGGCATAGGTCTGCGCTTCGTTGATGGTGCGGTCCTTGTCTTCCTTGGCGCGCACGACGTCGACAAAGGCATCGCTGACGCTTTTCGGCGGCTGTGCCTCGATGATGTTGACCTGCGAGACCACGAGGCCGGACTGGTACTTGTCGAGATAGTTCTGCAGGCGCGGCGCCATTTCGACGGCAAGGTTGGCACGGCCGTCGCCGATCACCTGATTGAGCGTCGAATTGCCGACCACGTGACGCAGCGCGCTCTCGGTGGAGTGACGCAGCACGTCCTCGGCGCTCGCCACCCGCAGCAGGTAGGCGCGCGCGTCGCCGACCCGGTACTGCACCGTCAGCTGGATGCCGACCAGATTCTGGTCGGAGGTGATCATTTCCGCCTGCAGCGGCTGCTTGAGCAGCTCGCCGGTATTGGCGCGACGGACATCGTCGATCAGCCAGGGATACCAGTGCAGGCCGGCGCCGACGGTTTCATTGAACTTGCCAAGTCGCAGGACGACGCCCTGCTCGCCCGGATCGAGCTGATAAACGCCCATCAGCGCCCAGAGCACCGCCAGTACCGCTGCCACCGGCCGTATCGGGAAACCGCTGCTGCTGCGGCCACCGCCGCCGCCAAACAGGGCGTTGAGACGATCACCGAGCTTGCGCAGCACGTCTTCCATATCCCCGCCGGAACCGCCACCGCCGCTGCGATTGCGATTGCCCCACGGGTCCTGCGGCTTGCGACCGCCTCCCGGTTCATTCCAGGCCATGATCATCTCCGTCCGGATTGCGTCGGGAGGCAGTCGCCTCCCCGTCAAGAGCACGAGATTGTAGGTCGGGCGATGCAGGCAAACCACCGCCCTCCACCACTACTTCGTCTGCCCGATAGCCTTCCTGTCGCAACAGGGCATCGAGATCGCTGCGCGGCATCGTGACCACCAGGCCGACACTGCCGTCCTCGGCCGTCTCTTCCGACTCCACCGCGTTGCGTGCATAGAGCCGGGCCCGCAGCCTGCCGGCCGCGGCCGGCAGGCGCAGGGCGAGGCGCGTCCGGTCGGCCGCCAGCCGCTCGGCAATCGCCGAGCGCAACAGGTCCATGCCGTCACCGGTCGCCGCCGATACCCACACCCGCAGCGGCCGGCCCTGCCCGTCGCGCTCGATGCGCGGGCTGCGCTCGTCCAGCAGGTCGACCTTGTTGAACACGTGCAGGACCGGCACGTCATCGGCACCGATCTCGGCCAGCACGGCATCGACCGCCGCGATGTTCTGGTCGCGATCCGCCGCCGCGCAGTCGGTGACGTGCAGCAGCAGATCGGCTTCGGCGGTTTCTTCCAGCGTCGAGCGGAAAGCGTCCACCAGCCGGGTCGGCAGGCGACGGATGAAACCGACGGTATCGGCCACCACCACGGCGCCCATGCCCGGCATCTCGACGCGCCGCAGTGTGGGATCGAGCGTGGCGAACAACTGGTTGGCGACGAACACGCCGGCATCGGTCAGCCGGTTGAACAGCGTCGACTTGCCGGCGTTGGTATAGCCGACCAGCGACACCACCGGAATCGCGTTGCGCTGGCGCGCGCGCTTGCTCTGGCTGCGCGCGGTGCGCACCTTTTCCAGTCGCTTGTTGATGGTGTTGATCCGTTCCTGGATCAGGCGGCGGTCGATTTCCAGCTGGGTTTCGCCGGGGCCGCCGCGTACGCCGATGCCGCCGCTCTGCCGCTCGAGGTGCGACCAGCCGCGGATCAGCCGGGTGGACAGATGGCGCAACTGCGCCAGCTCGACCTGCAACCGGCCTTCGTTGGTACGGGCGCGCATCGCGAAGATCTCGAGGATAAGCGTGGTGCGGTCCAGCACCGCGCACTGCAGCGTTTTCTCGAGATTGCGTTCCTGCGAGCTGCCGAGGAAATGATTGAACAGCACGACGTTCGCGTGCTGGTCGCGCACCAGATGCTGCAGCTCTTCGAGCTTGCCGCTGCCGATGAAATAGCGGTTGTCCGGGAAATGGCGGGCCGACGTCACCGTGGCGACGATTTCCATCCCCGCGGAAACGACCAGCTGCTCGAACTCGGCGAGATCGTCGCTGCCGTTCTCGCCGTCGATGTCGACATGAACGAGGACGGCACGGGTGCCGCCCTCGGGACGCTCAAAAAGTTGCAAGCGGGTTCAGACGATGTCAGATGCCCGGCGGCTGCATGTCGCCGGCTGCGCCTTCGCGCGGAGCGCCGGGGCCGACTTTCGGATTGCGTGCCGGGACCACAGTGGAAATCGCGTGCTTGTAGACCATCTGGCTGACGGTGTTCTTCAGCAGCACGACGTATTGGTCGAACGATTCGATCTGGCCCTGCAGCTTGATGCCGTTGACCAGGAAGATCGAAACCGGGATGCGCTCCTTGCGGAGGGCGTTGAGGAACGGATCCTGCAGGCTGTGACCCTTGGACATGATCATGTCTCCATAAAAAAGTGGTGCCCAGGACTTCGGGCAAAAGAAAACAGGTGGAGCCGGTCGCAACACACCGGACCGGGGCGACAAGAGGCCGCCAACACGGGACCGGCAGAACGGTGCCGCCGACATCGACCGCCGGGAGGTCCCCGGGTTCCGGGCGCGCCCCCGGTCAGAGGGTGGCCACGAGTCCGAGGGTCCGGTCGACCAGATCCGGGGCATCCGGGTCGAGCCACTGCAAACCCTGCCAGCCGCGCAACCACGTCAATTGGCGCTTGGCCAGCTGACGCGTCGCGATGATAGCGCGGGCCACCATGTCGTCATAGGACAGTTGTCCGGCAAGGTGTTGCCAGGCCTGGCGGTAACCCACGGCCCGCAGGGCGGGCAGGTCCGGGTGCAGGTCCCCCCGGTCGTACAGCCGGCGAACCTCGTCGAGGAAGCCCGCGGCCAGCATGGCCTCGAAACGGCGGGCGATCCGTTCCGCCAGCAGGTTGCGGTCCGGAGCGATGGCCAGTTGCAGCAGGGGGTACGGGAAGGGGGCGCCGGTCTGCTCCCGGTGCAGCTCGCTGAGCGGACGACCGGTCAGTTCGAAGACTTCCAGCGCCCGCAGCAGCCGCTGGGGGTTCCCGCCATGCTTCGCCGCCGCTTCCGGGTCGACCGCCGCCAGCCGGGCCGCCAGTGCCGGCAGGCCGTCGCGCGCCAGCTCGGCGGTGAGCCGGGCCCGCACGTCCGGATCCGACTGCGGCAACGCCGCCAGCCCGTCGCGCAACGCCTTGAAGTAGAGCATGGTGCCGCCGACCAGCAGCGGAATGCGGCCAGCGGCATGGATGTCCGCGATGGCGGCCAGCGCGTCGGTACGGAAATCGGCCGCCGAGTAGGGTTCGGACGGATCGCGCAGGTCGAGCAGCCGGTGCGGCGCCACCGCCAGCGTCGCCGCATCCGGTTTCGCGGTGCCGATATCCATGCCGCGGTAGACCAGCGCCGAATCGACGCTGACGATTTCGAAGCCGCGGCCGTCCGGCGCACCGCGCCGCACCAGTTCGACGGCGAGCGCCGTCTTGCCAGCGGCGGTGGGGCCCATCAGGAAAACGACCGGCAACGCGCGACGCGCGACACCGGCAGCGGATGCAGCAGGCACGCGGTCAGCGTCCGCGCAGGAACAGGCGGTCGAGGTCCGCCAGCGACAGCTGGGTCCAGGTCGGACGACCGTGATTGCACTGGCCGCTACGCTCGGTCGCTTCCATGTCGCGCAGCAGCGCGTTCATTTCCGGCACGGTGAGCTGCCGGTTGGCGCGCACCGCACCGTGGCAGGCCATGGTGGCGAGCAGTTCGTCGCGCGCGCGCGCAAGACGCGAGCTCTCGCCGTGCTCGCGCAGGTCGGCCAGCACGTCGCGCACCAGTTGCTGCACCTGTTCGCCGGCATGCAGCGCATTGGCCAGCAGCGCCGGCACTTCGCGCACCAGCAGCGTTTCCGGGCCGGCGCGCTCGATGCCGAAGCCGAGCTGGCGGAACAGGTCGGCGCGCTCGTCGGCGACATCCGCTTCGCGTTCGCCGACTGCGACACTCACCGGCACCAGCAGCGGTTGCGTCGCCACACCCTGTTCGTCGTAGGCGCATTTCAGACGCTCGTAGGTGATGCGTTCGTGCGCCGCGTGCATGTCCACCACCACCAGCCCCTGCGCGTTCTGCGCCAGGATGTAGACGCCGTGCAGCTGCGCCAGCGCATAACCGAGCGGTGGCGTGGCGCCCTGCGCGGTATGCCCGGTCGGCAGGACCGCCGCGGGTAATGCTCGTTCGCCAACACCCGCGTCAGCGACGGCCAGACGCAGCGCGGCGGCAACGGGCGGCGCATAGCCGGACGGCGGCGGCATGCCCGGAACCGATGTCGCCTGTGCGGCGACTTCCGGCAGACCGAACGCCGCCTGCTGCGGCACGGCCACCGTCGACAGGCCGGCGTCGACGCGCGCCGGCGACGGCTGCGAGTCCGGACGCAGATCGGCAATCACCCGGTGCAGACTGCGGAACAGGAAATCGTGGACCAGCCGCTGGTCGCGGAAACGTACTTCGTGCTTGGTCGGATGCACGTTGACGTCGACGTTCGCCGGATCGAGTTCGAGATAGAGCACATAGGCCGGATGCCGGCCGCCGAACAGCACATCGGCAAATGCCTGTCGCACGGCATGCGTCAGCACACGGTCGCGCACCATGCGGCCGTTGACGTAGAAATACTGCAGGTCCGGCTGCGCACGCGAAAACGTCGGCAATCCCAGCCAGCCCCAGAGCCGCAGGCCGGCATGTGAAATATCGAGCGGCACCGCGTTGTCGACAAACGGGGTTCCGCAAATCTGCGCGACGCGGCGCTGCATTTCCTGCGGCGACCCGGCCGGCTTCAGCGTCAGCACGGCGCGATCGTTCACCGTCAGGCTGAAGCCGATCCGGAAATGCGACAGTGCCACTTTGCGC
This sequence comes from Pseudomonadota bacterium, assembly GCA_049323295.1. Classification (GTDB taxonomy): domain Bacteria; phylum Pseudomonadota; class Gammaproteobacteria; order Pseudomonadales; family JADFDG01; genus JADFDG01. The sequence goes on along the minus strand of JBMOON010000040.1, from coordinate 203,441 downwards.
ACCGTGTCCTCGATATGGCCGGCCTCGGTTTTTTCGGTGCGCAGGAACTTGCGGCGCGCCGGCGTATTGAAAAACAGGTCGCGCATTTCCACCGTAGTGCCACGCGGATGTGCAGCCGCCGACACGCTGGCCGTCATGTCGCGGCCCTCGGCGGTCACCTGCCAGCCGGCACCGGACTCGTCGCTGCTGGATGTCAGCGCCAGCCGCGAAACGGAGGCGATCGACGCCAGCGCCTCGCCGCGGAAGCCGAGGGTGGCGATCGCCTCCAGGTCGTCCAGCTCGCCGATCTTGCTGGTCGCGTGCCGGGCGAGCGCCAGCGGCAGATCGTCCCGTCCGATGCCCAGCCCGTTGTCGCGCACCCGGACCAGGCGCACGCCGCCCTCCTCGATGGCGACATCGACGCGACCGGCACCGGCGTCGATGGCGTTTTCCAGCAATTCCTTCACCACCGACGCCGGTCGCTCGACGACTTCGCCGGCGGCAATCTGGTTGGCCAGGCGCGGATGCAGGACCTGGATGCGGCTCACGGCGGGCAACTCATGCGGCGGGGGTTCCGGAATCTCAGCGGCGGGGAATCTTCAACGTTTCGCCGATGTACAGATCGGTACGGCGCAGGTTGTTCGCCTCGCGGATCGCACGCTGGCTGACGCCGTATTTCTGCGCCAGGAAGCCCAGACTCTGACCGCGACCGACCTTGTGCAGGATATAGGCCGATTCGCGTCGCGCCGACGGTTTCGACGGCTCGCCCTTGCGCACGGTTTTCACGGTCGTCGCCGCGGGCCGGGCGGCCGACGGCGCGACCAGCACGGCGGGCATCGCCGCCGGGTCGGCAGACGGACGGCCGGCAAGTTCGGCGACGGCCTTGTCCACCGCCGGGTCGGCAAGCGGCGAATCCGGAACACGCACCGCGGCCGCCGCCGGCGCAGTCGCCGGGGCCGTCACGGCGGCCAGCGGTTTCGCCGACGTGCGATTGCCGTCGCGATGGGCGGCGAACCAGGTGCCCGGCGGCGGATAGCGGCTGAAATAACTGCGCACGCCGCCGACCACCGCCTTCGCCAGTTTCTGCTGGTAGGCCGGCGAACGCAGCAGCCGCTCTTCCTCCGGATTCGAGATGAAACCGGTCTCGACAAGGATCGACGGCATGTTCGGTTCCTTGAGCACCATGAAGCCGGCCTGCTCGACGGATCCCTTGTGCAGTCGCGCAAAACCGCCGAGCTCGTCGAGCACGCTGCGGCCGAGGTGCAGGCTGTGGCTCATCGTGCCTTCCATGATCAGGTCGGAGATCACGCTCACCACGTCGTTGTCCGCCTGCGGATCGATGCCGCCCACCTGGTCGGCACGGTTTTCCGCTTCCGCCAGATAGGCCGCCGTGTTGCTGGTGGCGCCGCGCCGCGACACCGCGAACACGCTGGCGCCGCGCGCCGAGCGGCGGGTAAAGGCATCGGCATGGATGGAGACGAACAGATCGGCGTTGTGCCGGCGACGGGCGAGCGTCCGCCGCTCCTTGAGGCCGACGTAGTAGTCGCCGTCGCGGATCAGCACCGGCTGCATGCCGGGGTCGTCCTTCATCAGGTCGCGCACCGCGCGGGCGATCGCCAGAACCACGTCTTTTTCCCGCGTGCCCTGCGGACCGCGCGCGCCCGGATCCTCGCCGCCGTGACCGGCATCGATGGCCACCACGATCTTGCGCGGGCCGGTGCTGCGGTCGACGAAATCCTCGACGGTTTTCGCTTTCTGCTCGACGGCGATGTCGTAAAGGTCGATCACCAGCCGGTGGCCATACTGTTCGTTCGGCTGCAGCGCAAAGCTGTTGACGCGCACCGCCACCGAGAGATCGAACACCACCCGGATGGTGCCGTCGGCCTGCAATCCGCTGCGCACCCGCTGTACCGGACTGCCCTGCAGGTCGACGCTCTCCAGTTTCGCCTTCAGTTCGGCGCCGCGGAAATCGATCACCACCCGGCCGGGCGCGACGTCCGGCAACACCTGGTACTGCGGCGTCGCCGACACGTCGAACACGAAGCGGGTGTATTCCGGCGCGCGATAGGCGCGCACGCCGTCGATGGCCACCAGCGCGTGCGCAAACGACGCGGCCGCCAGCAGCAGCGCGGCAATCAGCCAGCGCACGGCAGTCCGGGACAGCGATGACATCAATCCGGGCATCAGGCAGCCGTTTCCAGAAAATCCAGCAAATCGACACCGCGCGCGCTGCGCGCCTCGAGACGTACACAGCGACCGGCATCCTGCGGTACCAGTTCGATCACCAGGTCCGGTGCCGGCAGGAACCCGGCACCACGTGCCGGCCACTCCACCACGACCGTCGCGCCGTCGGCGAGTTCCCGCGCCAGGTCCCGCACGCCGAGAAACTCGAGTTCTTCCGGATCGCGCAGGCGATACAGGTCGAGATGGTACAGCCTGCCGGCCGCGACGTCGTACGGTTCGACCAGCGTATAGGTCGGGCTTTTCACGCTGCCCTGGTGACCGAGCCCGCGCAGCAGGCCGCGCACCAGGGTCGTCTTGCCGGCGCCCAGATCGCCTTCCAGCCAGAGCGAGGCGCCCGCGGCGCGTTCGCCGGCCGTCAGGGCCCGGGCCAGCGCGGCGCCGAAAGCGATGGTCGCGTCGACATCGGCCAGCGTGCGCAACACCGGCGTCCTACCGGCGCCCATTGAGCAACTCGCGCAGGGGTTCGAACAGGTCGCCGGCCAGCAGGCCGCGCTCGCCGTGCCGGGCGGCGCAGCGGTCCGCCGCCGCGCCGTGCACCACCGCGCCGAGCCGGGCCGCATCCGCCGGCGACAGGCCCTGGGCCAGCAGCGCGCCGATCACGCCGGACAGCACATCGCCCATGCCGCCGCTGGCCATGCCGGGATTGCCGACCGCCGCCACCGAGACCGGGCGGCCGTCGCCGCTGTCGATCAGGGTGCCGGCGCCCTTCAGCAACACGGTGCCGCCGAAGCGCGACTGCAGCTCGCGCACGCGGCGGAACCGGTCGGCCTGGATGGCCGCGCTGTCGACGCCGAGCAGCCGGCCGGCTTCGCCCGGATGCGGCGTCAGCACCCACTGCGGATCGCGGCGGCGTGCCGCGAAGGCGTCCGGCGCCCCGGCGGCAATCAGGTTGAGCGCATCGGCATCGAGCACCAGCGGCAGCCGCGACTGCAGCGCGCACGCCAGCAGGCTGCGTCCCCAGGCCTCGGTGCCGAGCCCCGGACCGACCACCGCCACCGTGGCGCGTGCCAGCAGCGGCTCCAGCGCCGCCGGTTGCGTCACGGCGCGCACCATCAGCTCCGGCCGGCGGGTAACGAACGCCGTCACGTGCTCCGGACGCGTCGCCACCGACACCAGGCCGGCGCCGCTGCGGGCAGCGGCTTCCGCCGCCAGCAGGGCCGCCCCGGCAAACCCGTGGTCGCCGCCGATCACCAGCACATGGCCGAAACGTCCCTTGTGCGCATCGCGGGCGCGCGGCGCGAGCAGCTCGTCGACCAGCGAGGCATCGAGGCGTTCGGCCTGCGCCGCCACCTGTTCCTGCACCGCCGGCGGCACGCGCAGGTCGTCGAAATACACGTCGCCGCACAGCGCCGGGCCACGACCGGTGAACAGGCCGCGCTTGAGCCCGATGAAGGTGACGGTGGCATCGGCGCGCACGGCCGAGCCGAACTGGATGCCGCTGTCGGCACACAGACCGGACGGCAGATCGATGGCCAGCACCGGCGCGCCGCTGGCATTGAGCGTTTCGATGGCGCCGAGATAGTCGGCGCGCACCGGCGTGCGCAGGCCGGTACCCAGCAGGGCATCGACCACCAGATCGACCGGGCCGCCGAGCATGTCGCGGTCCGGCTGCACGGCCGGGTCCAGCGCATCGACCATCGGCACCCGGGCCGCCACCGCCTGCTCCATCGCCGTACGCGCATCGCCGCGGAGCGCATCGCGGGCGCCGACATGCACGACCGTGACGTCCTTGCCGGCACGCCGGGCCAGCGAAGCCACCACGTAACCGTCGCCGCCGTTGTTGCCGCCGCCACAGAACACGACGATGCGCTGGGCGCGCGGCCAGCGCCTTTGTATGATCCCGAACGCCGCCTGCCCCGCCCGCTCCATGAGCGTCATGCCCGGAATGCCGAACTTCCCGATCGCGCACGCATCCAGCGCCCGCACCTCGTCGGCGCGATACAGGGCACGGGGCAACGGTGATCCCGGGGTCATGCGCGGTCTCCGGCGAACAATCGCCGCATTATACGGGGACTGCCCGCCATGACGGCGCATGCCGCGCCGGACCTGCAGGCCATCGCCGACCGGCTGAAACTGCAGGCGCGCGAGCTCGGGTTCCAGCAGGCCGGCATCGCCGACCTCGCGCTCGACGAGCACCTGGCGCACCTTGAGCGCTGGCTGGCCGACGGCTTCCACGGCGACATGACCTGGTTTGCCGAGCAGCTGCCGCTGCGTCGCGATCCGCAACAATTATCGCCCGGCGCGCTGCGCGCGGTACTGGTGCGCATGGACTACCTGCCGCCGGAAGCGCGCATCGCCGAAACGCTGGGCGACCGCAGCCGCGCCTATGTCTCGCGCTACGCGCTGGGCCGCGACTATCACCGCACGGTGCGCAATCGCGTGGCGAAACTGGCGGAGAAACTCAAGGAAGACGCCGGCCCGCACGGCTACCGCGTGTTCACCGATAGCGCGCCGGTGCTGGAAAAGGCGCTGGCCGAAAAGGGCGGGCTCGGCTGGATCGGCAAGCATTCGCTGTTGATCAATCGCGAAGCCGGCAGCTGGTTTTTCCTCGGCGGCTTCCTCACCGATCTGCCGCTGCCGGTGGATGCGCCGCCGACAGCGCACTGCGGCACCTGCCGCGCCTGCCTCGACATCTGCCCGACACAGGCGATCGTCGCGCCCTACCGCGTCGATGCACGACGCTGCATTTCCTATCTCACCATCGAGTGGACCGGGAGCATCCCGGAAGAATTGCGCGTACCGATCGGCAACCGCGTGTTCGGTTGCGACGACTGCCAGCTGGTATGTCCGTGGAACCGTTACGCGAAGGTCACCCGCGAAGGCGATTTCCACGCACGGCACGGCCTCGACCGCGTATCCCTCGTCGACTGTTTCGGCTGGGACGAAGCGACCTTCCTGCGTCACACCGAAGGCTCCGCGCTGCGGCGGGCGGGCTACGAACTGTTCCTGCGCAACGTGGCGGTCGGGCTCGGCAACGCACCACGCTCGCCGGACGTGCTGGCGGCGCTGCGCGCGCGGGAGAACGATCCGTCGGCGCTGGTGCGCGAACACGTCGCCTGGGCGCTGGCCCGGCAACTGGCCGCCGGCTGACGGCGACTCACTCGTCGTCGTCGGTTTCTTCTTCCGGCTCCGGAATGCGGAAGAAATGATCGCGGTAATAGCGCAACTCGTTGATCGAGTCGCGGATGTCGTCGAGCGCCAGATGCGTGCTGCGCTTGGCCGTCATGCCTCTCAGCAATTCCGGGTACCAGCGCGCAGCCAGCTCTTTCACCGAACTGACGTCGAGGTTCCGGTAATGGAAATAGGCTTCCAGTTTCGGCATGTAGCGCCAGAGAAAACGCCGGTCCTGGCAGATGCTGTTGCCGCAGATCGGGCTGCTGCCCGGCTCGACGAACTGGCGCAGGAATTCAATGGTCGCCTCCTCGGCCTTCGCTTCATCGACCGTCGAGCGCTTAACCCGGTCGACCAGACCGCTGCCGCCGTGCTGCCGCGTGTTCCATTCGTCCATCGCGTTGAGCACGATGTCCTTCTGGTGGATGGCAAACACCGGCCCCTCGGCCACGATGTTGAGGAACGGATCGGTGACGATGGTCGCGATCTCGATGATGCGGTCGGTGTCCGGATTCAGACCCGTCATTTCGAGGTCGATCCAGATCAGGTTGCCGTTGCGCGCGCCCATGCCTGTCAGCTCCGTTCGTCCTGCGGTCTTGTCACGGCTGTTCCGCATCGCCCGCGCCGATGCCCGCATGCGGTCGGTTCGCGGGCAAACCCGACAATTGCCGGGGATCATAGCAGAGGCTAACCTGCCGCCGATCCCGAACAGCGGCGCCCGCCGCGGAGAACCGGATGTCCGGCCGCCGACTCACCCGCCAGCAACGCGAACGCGTACAAGCCCAGCAGACCCGCCGGATCGAGCGCCTCGCCGCACGTGACGACAGCGACGATGCGCAGCTCGGGCCGGAAGAAGAAGGCACGGTGATCACCCGGTTCGGCAGCCACATCGACGTCGAGACGGCCGACCGCAGTGCGATCCTGCGCTGCCGGCTGCGCACGAATCTCGACAACCCGGTCAGCGGCGACCGGGTTGTCTGGCGCCGCTCGCCGTCGCGGGTCGAAGGCGAGGCGGACGGCGGTGTGGTGGTGGCGCTGCTGCCGCGGCGCAGCGAACTGCAGCGGCCGGACAACTACGGCAAGCTGAAAACCGTGGCTGCCAACATCGACCACGCGATCGTCGTCTTCGCACCGCTGCCGGCACCCTCATCCGCACTCCTCGACCGTTACCTCGCCGCCGCCGAGCACAGCCGGCTGTCGCCGGTGCTATTGCTGAACAAGAGCGACCTGACCGCAACCCCCGGCCATGCCGAGGCCGAACGCCTGACGGCGCTGTACCGCCGGACCGGCTACCGCGTGCTGCATTGCTCTTCACGCACGGCCGACGGCCTGGACGAACTGCGCGACTTCCTGCGCGGGCGGACCTGCGTGTTCGTCGGCCAGTCAGGCGTGGGCAAGTCGTCGCTGGTCAACGCACTGCTGCCGGATGCCGCGCTGGCCACCCGGGAAGTGAGCCCGGTATCCGGGCTCGGACAGCACACGACGACCGCCGCCCGCCTGTTCCACCTGCCGACGACCGACGGCACGCCCGCCGGCGACCTGATCGACTCGCCGGGTGTGCGCGAATTCCAGCTGTGGCACATCGACGAAGCGCAGCTGGAGGCAGCGTGGATCGACTTCCGTCCGTGGCAGGGGCAATGCCGCTTCCGCGATTGCCGGCACCTGAAGGAACCCGGATGCGCCCTGCGTGCGGCAGCCGAGCGCGGCGAGCTGGCGACGGAACGACTGGAAAACTTCCTGCGGATCCGCGACAGCCTGCGGGACGCCCCCGATATCCGGCCGTGAACCTGCGCTAGAATCCGCGCGAACTGTCACCAGACCGCGACACCACGGCATATGGAGATGAACATGGCCGCCCCCGCCCTGCCGAAACTGATCGCGCCGGAAGAATTCGCGCCGCATCTGCAGGCGGACGGCGTGCGGGTGGTCGACCTCTCGCAGGCCCGCGTCTATGCCCAGGCGCACGTACCCGGCGCCGTGCATGTCGACTTCCGGCTCACACAGGCCGGCACACTGCCGGCGCCCGGTGCGCTGCCGGGCGTCGACGCGCTGGGCGCACTGCTGTCCGGCATCGGCCTGACGCCGGACATGCACGTCGTGGCCTACGACGACGAGGGCGGCGGCTGGGCCGGCCGCTTTCTCTGGCTGCTGGCCATGGTCGGGCACACGAAATGGTCGTATCTCGACGGCGGCATCCACGCCTGGCTGGCCGCCGGACTGCCGGTCGAACAGGATGCCAACGAGGCGGACCCGAGCCGCTACGTCGCCCGCATCACCGGCGACGCCGGCGTCGACAAGGAATACCTGCGCCGGCGCCTCGGCGAACCCGATCTCGCGATCTGGGATGCACGCTCGCGCGACGAATACCACGGCGTGCGCGCGCTGGCGGCGCGCGGCGGCCACATCCCCGGCGCGGTCAATCTCGACTGGATCGAATGCATGGACCGCTCGCGCTCGCTGCGCCTGAAGGATCTCGAACAGTTGCGTGCGACGCTCGCCGACCTGGGCATCACCGCCGACAAGGAAGTGATCACCCATTGCCAGACACACCACCGCAGCGGACTGAGCTGGCTGGTCGGCACGCTGCTCGGATTCCCGCGCATGCGCGCCTACGCCGGCTCCTGGAGCGAATGGGGCAACGATCCGTCGCTGCCGGTCGAAAGCGACGTCTGAACCATCCGCCGATCTGCCCGCTGCGCCCACCGCTTCCGAAGAGATCCACTGACCGATGAACGTCGATCGCCTGCTGTCGCTCTGGCAATACCCGATTCCGCAACACCTGGTTTCCCGCCTGATGGGACTGGTCGCCAACAGCGAGCATCCGGGCGTCCGCGATCCGTTCATCCGCTGGTTTGCGCAACGCTACGGCGTGAACATGCTGGAAGCGCAGAATCCCGACCTCGCTTCCTACCGCACCTTCAACGAATTCTTCACCCGCCCGCTGAAGGACGGCGCCCGGCCGATCGATGCCGGCGCGAAGAGCATCGTCTCGCCGGCCGACGGCGCCATCAGCGAGCTGGGCGTGATCGGCAACGACGCGATCATGCAGGCCAAGGGCTGGTCTTACAGCGCCCGCGCGCTGCTCGGTGGCGACGCCGGCCTCGCTGCAGCGTTCCGCGACGGCCTGTTCATGACCGTCTACCTGTCGCCGAAGGACTACCATCGCGTCCACTTGCCGCTGGCCGGCACGCTGCGCGAAACCATCTACGTGCCGGGCCGCCTGTTTTCGGTGAACAACCGCACCGCCAACGGCGTACCGGGCTTGTTCGCGCGCAACGAACGCGTGGTGTGTGTTTTCGATACCGTTGCCGGTCCGATGGCGGTCGTGCTGGTCGGCGCCATCATCGTCGCCGGCATCGCCACCGTATGGCAGGGCACGATCACGCCGCCGCACCGCCGGCTCGAAGCCACGTCGTTCGCTGCCACCGGCAAACAGCCGCCGTTCGCCAAGGGCGCGGAAATCGGCCGCTTCCTGGTCGGCTCCACGGCCATCGTGCTGTTGCCGAAAGACGTCGCCCGCTGGCGCGACGACCTGCGCGCCGGCTCGCCGCTGCGCATGGGCGAGCAAATCGGCGACCTGCTCTGACCTGCCGCCGCACATCGACGGCCATGTCTTCCGCGGTGATCGGACTGGTCCTCTGGGCGGGCATCCTGCTCGCCTTCCATGCCACTACCGGCTGGGTGCCGTTGCTCGATTCCGCCAACCTCGCCTTCCACGAAGCCGGCCATCCGCTGTTCGGCATGATTCACGAACGGCTGATGGTCTACGGCGGCACGTTCATGCAGCTGCTGATGCCGGCCGCCTGCTGGTTTGAAATGCGGCGCCAGGAAAAATTCAACAGCGCGTCCTTTTGCGCCATCTGGTTCGCCGAAAGCCTGCTGAACGTGGCCCGCTACATGGCGGATGCGCGTGCCAAACAATTGCCGCTGACCATGGATCCCCGGCTGGGGCACGACTGGTCGTACATCCTGAACAACTGGAATGCCATCCGTTACGACACGATGCTCGCCGACGGAGTCCGCCTGCTGGCGGTCGTGCTGATCGCGTGGACCTTGCTGGCCGCCTGGCGCCGCGAAAAATCATCCGCCTGACGCGGCGGCACTTTCAGCAGCGCGCGGCAGAAAACGCCAGCACCTCGTCGATGTTTTCCACGCCGGTGCGCAGCATCAGCAAACGGTCCACGCCCAGCGCAATCCCGCTACAGGACGGCAGGCCGTGTGCCAGCGCGGCAAGGAGTCGCTCGTCGACCGGGATCTCCGGCAGGCCGCGCCGGCGACGAACCTCATTGTCGGCAAGAAAGCGGCGGCGCTGTTCGGCCGCATCGGTCAGTTCGTCGTAGCCGTTGGCCAGCTCCATGCCGCGCACATAGACCTCGCATCGGGCCGCAACACGGTCGCCGTCCGCGTCGACGTGGACCCGGGCCAGCGCCGCCTGCGCGGCAGGGAAGCCGGAGACGAACAGCGGGCGCTCGTATCCCAGCGTCGACTCGATGCAGACCGAAAACAGGAGATCGAGGCAGGTCGCCACATCCAGATCGCCGGCATGGCCATAGGACGTCTCGCGGGTCGCGAGGTCACGCAGGGCCCGGAGACCGGCCGCGTGCGGATTGACGCCGAAGCGCGACTCGAACAATGCGCGATAGGTTGTACGGTCACAGCGGTCGCTGCCCAGCGTCGCCTGCAGCAACGCCTCGACTTCGCCCATCAATTGCTGCAGCGGCCAGCCCGGCCGGTACCACTCGAGCATCGTGAATTCGGGATTGTGCCGGCCGCCGCTCTCGCCGGCACGGAATGACTTGCCGAGCTGGTACACCGCACCGCTCCCGGCTGCCAGCAGGCGCTTCAGCGCGAACTCGGGCGATGTCTGCAGATAGCGTCCTGCCACGACAAACGACTGCAGGTGCAGATCGGTTGCCGTGGCGGAACAGAGCAGCGGCGTCTCCACTTCGAGAACGTCGCGCGCGGCGAAAAAAGCGCGGAGGTCGGCGTTGAGCCGGGCGCGCTCGCGCAGGATGTCGAGTGTCGCGCCCGGTCGCCAGTCGGTCATGGCACCGACCCGTGACGGATTACTTGCCGACGCGGGAGTGATACTCGCCGGTGCGGGTGTCGACCTTGATGACTTCGCCCTGCTGCACGAACAGCGGCACCTTCACCACGGCGCCGGTCGACAGCCTGGCCGGCTTGCCGCCGGAACCGGCGGTGTCGCCCTTCACGCCCGGGTCGGTCTCGACGATCTCAAGCTCGACGAAATTCGGCGGCGCCACGGTCAGCGGTACGCCGTTCCAGAGGGTGACGGTGCAGATGTCTTCTTCCTTCAGCCACTTCTCGGCGTCTTCCACCGCTTTCGCGTCAGCCTGCAGCTGCTCGAACGACTCGGTGTTCATGAAGTGCCAGAATTCGCCGTCGTTGTAGAGATACTGCATCTCGCGATCGACGACATCGGCACCTTCCAGCGCTTCACCGGACTTGAAGGTCTTTTCCCACTGGCGGCCGGTCTTCAGGTTCTTCATCCGTACGCGGTTGAAGGCCTGACCCTTGCCCGGCTTCACGTATTCGTTCTCGATGATGACGCAGGGATCGCCTTCGTAAATGACCTTCAGGCCGCCCTTCCATTCGTTGGTAGAATACGTCGCCATCTCTTTACCCTCTGATCGCGGTCGCACCGGCGCCCGCCTGCTGACGAAAGGCGCGCATGATACCGCAGGCGGCATTTTCCAGACACGACGGTTCCGGGCCGGCCGCCACGGCCCGCTGGCAGCAGGCACTCTCGGACTGCATCACCGATCCGCAGGAACTGCTCGGGCTGCTGGCACTGGATCCGGCCCTGCTGCCGGCTGCCCTGGCCGCGGACCGCAGCTTCCGCCTGCGGGTCCCCCGCGACTTCGTCCGCCGCATGCAGCCCGGCAATCCCCGGGATCCGCTGTTGCGTCAGGTATTGCCGCTGGGCGAGGAACTGCTCGCCGCGGAAGGCTTCAGCGGTGATCCGCTGGCCGAACGGCAACACCGGCGCGGTCCCGGCCTGCTGCAGAAATACCGGGGGCGGGTACTGGTGATCGCCGCCGGCGCCTGTGCCGTGAACTGCCGTTACTGCTTTCGCCGGCACTACCCCTATGAAGACAACACCCCGGACAGCGCCCGCTGGGAGCAGATCCTTGCCGAACTGGCCGCTGACTCGTCGATCGACGAGGTCATCCTGAGCGGTGGCGACCCTTTGCTGGTAAGTAATCGCCGACTTTCATGGATAGTCCGGCAGCTGGACGACATCCCCCACCTGCAGCGCCTGCGCATTCATACCCGGCTGCCGGTGGTGATCCCCGACCGGGTCGACGAAGCCCTGCCCGGGCTGCTGACCGCCGGCCGCCTGCGTCCGGTGATGGTGGTACATGCCAACCATCCGCAGGAAATCGACGCGGCAGTCCGCGGCGCCATGGAGCGGCTGGCCGCGGCGGGCGTGACCTTGCTGAACCAGGCTGTCCTGCTGCGCGGTGTCAACGACGAGCCGGCCGCCCTCGAAGGCCTTTCCCGCGCCCTGTTCGCCGCCCGGGTTCTGCCCTATTACCTGCACCTGCTGGACCCGGTGGCAGGGGCGGCCCATTTCGAGGTCCCGGAAGAACAGGCCCTGGTACTGATGCGCGAGCTGACCGCCAGCCTGCCGGGCTATCTCGTGCCCCGCCTGGTGCGGGAGATCCCCGATCGTCCGGCAAAAACGCCGGTCGTCTTCCGCTGGTGATGCGGCGCCGCCATCGGCGCAGGAGGTATTGGCATTGCCGGCCGTCCAGCCGCTATAGTGGAGGGCCGTCAGCCGCCACTTTGCTTGTCGTATCAGGAAGTTGGCGAGGATATCTGACAAACGTTCACAGCACCGGAACCCCCGGCCCCCGCGCGGACACCCACCATCCATGGAGCAACCCCAGCGCATCCGCCTCCGCCTGCCGGAGCAGGATCTGAACCACCTGACCCTGGGCAGCACCAACCCCAAGAAAATGCAGGAGTGGGTTGATGCGCTGCCGATGGTCAACGTGGGCGAGTCGTCGCGCCTGCTCTATCAGCTGGTGCAGGAACTGAACCGGCTGCGCACCGACGGCCGGTCGCGTTTCGCGCTGCTCGAATGCATCCGTCCGGCCGTGCTGCACGTCGAACGCCAGCTCGGCAAGCACTACCTCGGGCAATCGGTCGTGCTGCCGGAAAAACAGCGCAAGATCGCCAGCCTGGCGCAGGCGCTGCAGGTGCACATCGCGGTCGGCTACAAGCTGGTGGCGATCGACACCGTGCGCCGCGCGAAGGAAAAGGACATCGGGCGCATCGCCACCACCGCGATCCACCGCGCGATCACCGGCATGGGCGAAATCCTGCTCCGCGGCTACCAGTTGTATCTGCCCACGCCACGCTTCCACTGGCTCGAGCTGCACCAGCTCTACCTGCTGGCCGAAGGCCACGAACTGGCGGCGCTGGAAGTGGAAGACCGCGCCTTCAAACGCGTGCAGTCGTCCACCATCCGCGACTGTTACGTCCGCGCGCTGCTGCTGGCCACGGCACGGCCCAACCAGCTCCGGCAGCAGGAAATCGAGATGGTCTGGGATGCCACCGAGGAATGGTGCGGCCTGGCCCAGATCAACGACACCCGCGACAACACCGACATCTTCGCCTTCGACCTGCAGATCGACGCCCCGCCGACCTACCGCAAGCTCGCCTCGCAGCACCAGGGCGACGGCTCGACACTGCGGTCGATCGACGCCAAAACCCTTTCCAACCGCCTGAAGCTGGCGGCGGACAGCGGCCAATTGCCGGAGAAGCATGCCGACTTTGCATTTCCCCGCGGGTTCACCCGTGAACTCGCGCTGCATCTGTCGCAGGCCTGGGGCAATCTCACCGAACGCGCTTTCCAGCGTCTGGCGGCGAACGGCACCATCGACATCTGCGTCGGCCTCGGCGCCATGCACTACTTCCTCTCCGGTGGCGTCGATTTCGATGTCCTGATGCGCGGCAACCGCATGCAGGTGCTGCTGGAAAACCGCGAGAACCCGTTCATGCGCTCGCGCGCCGGCCGCATGGGTGAACAGATCGATCCCAACGACGCCTGGTCGCAGGCCTTCGATGCCGGCGGTTACCGGATGTCGGACGAACTCGACTTCACCCACATCGCGCTCGACAAGGTCGACAGCCGGCTCGCCGAGCACCTGCGCAACCAGGAACAGCGCATCAAGTTCGACAGCTACCAGTGTTCGATCGTCAACAGCAGCCCCGGTGGCTACTGCATCGAGTGGGCCGGCGACATGCCGCCGCACATCCGCACCGGTGAACTTATCGGCCTGCGCGAACCCGGTGCACCGTCCTGGAGTGTCGGCGTGATCCGCTGGGTCAAGCAGTTGACCGGCAAGGGCGCCCAGCTGGGCATCGAGCTGCTGGCCCCCAAGGCCACACCCTGCGGTACCCGGGTGGTCAAGCAGAACGGCGAAGTGACCGAATGGATGCGGACCCTGCTGCTGCCGGAGCTGCGGGCCATCGGCCAGGAGGCGACCCTGGTGACGCCCGCCATCGCTTTCAGCACCGGCTACAAGGTGCAGGTGAACCTGGGCGGGGGTGAACGCCGGGTAGCCCTGTACCGGCAACTGAATGCCACGGCCGGCTTCCGGCAATTCATGTTCCGCGAGCTCGACAAGCCGGACAGCGGCACCCCGGCCTCCGGGTCGGCGGATGCCCCGGCCGGCGAGGATTTCGATTCGATCTGGTCCAGCCTCTGACCCCCCCGCCCGGCGGTACGTACCTTCATGGCAGGACATGCGTCACAATCCCCGGTCCCGCCCAGCGTCGGGCGGGACCCATCGGTTTGGTAAATGAGTCAGCAACCCGTCATCGACACAGTCCGGCTCCTTCTGCTGCACGAGTCCCAGGACGAGGCAGAGCTGCTGCTCAATACGCTGCGCAAGGCCGGCAAGGCCGCGCGCGCGGATTTTGCGCGCAATGAGGAAACCCTCGTATCGCTGCTGAAAGGCGGCGAATGGGATGCCCTGCTGGTCCGTCCCGATGTCGGCGGCTGCACCCCGGCCAGGGCGGTCGCGGCAGTCCGCAAACTGGGCAGGGACCTGCCGGTGCTCATGCTGGCCGACGACAACCAGTCCGCCACCATCCTCGCCGGCCTGAAGGCCGGCGTCCGGGACGTGGTGCCGCGCGGCGAGACCGAGCGCCTGCTGCTGGTGCTCGAGCGCGAAATGGGCAACCTGGCGGTGCTGCGCGAAAAGAAGCGTCTGGAGAGCGACCTGCGCGAGAGCGAAAAGCGCTCGGAGATGTTGCTCGACACCGCGCAGGACGCCGTTGCCTATGTCACCGACGGCATGCACGTGCAGGCCAACGGCGCTTATCTCGATCTGTTCGGCTACAGCGACTCCGACGAACTCGCCGGCGTGCCGATCATGGATCTGGTGGTCGAGGGCAGCCACAAGGAGATCAAGGAAGCACTGCGCCTGCAACGTTCGGCCAAGCAGGGCGACAAGCACGAGATCACCGTCAACTGCCTGCGCACCGACGGCGCCCAGTTCGAAGCCAGGATGACGTTCTCGCAGGCCATCTACGACGGCGAGCCCTGCACGCAGATCCTGATCCGCACGGCAGCGGCCGGCGGCCTCAGCGATGCCGAACTCGAGGCGCGCCTGAAGGAAGCCGCTTCCCAGGACATGCTGACCGGGCTGCGCAGCCGCCAGTACTTCATGGAGCAGGTCGATGCTGCGGCCGCCGCCGCCAAGGCGAAGAAATCGGTAACGACCCTGCTGTTCATCCAGCTGGACGATTTCGCCAAGCTGCGCACCTCGGTCGGCATCGGCGGTGCCGATGCCGTGCTCACCGCCATTGCCAACCTGCTGCGCGCCATCGTGCCGGAGAACAGCGGCGTGCTCGCCCGCTTCGGCGACGACATCTTCTCCGCCCTGGTGCCGATCAACGACGTGGGCAAGGCACAGGAATTCGCCGAGAAGATCCGCAAGATCATCGACGAGCAGATGTTCGAGGCGCAGAAGAAAACGCTGCACGTGACGGCATCCATCGGCGCCACGCTGCTCAACGAAGACACCGCCGATGGCCAGGCGGCCCTTTCCTATGCCGCCGACGCCGCCGTCAAGGTCCGCCAGAAGAACGGTACCGGCAACGGCGTGTTCGTTTTCAAGCCGACCGACCTGATCGATTCGTCGACCGCCGCCGGCATGGCGAAACACCTGCAGGTCGCGCTCGAGCAGAACCAGTTCAAGCTGTACTACCAGCCGATCCTCAATCCCGAGGACAACAACGAAGAAACCTACGAAGTCCTGCTGCGGCTGCCGTTCGAAGGCAAGGAGCTGCAACCGGCCGACTTCCTGCAGGCGGCAGCTGCCGGCAACCTGAACACCAAGATCGACCGCTGGGTGATCCTGAACGGCCTGAAGGTGCTGGCCGAACACAACAACAGTGGCCACAAGTCACGGATCATGATCACCCTCACCACCGATTCGCTGGCCGACTCCTCACTCGTGCAGTGGCTGGGCGTGGCGCTGAAAGCCGCGCGCATCGGCGGCGAGTCGCTGATCCTCCAGTTCACCGAAGCCGACGGCAACACCTACCTGAAACAGGCTGCACAGTTCACGAAGGACGTGCAGGCACTGAAGATCCAGACGGCCGTCACCCGCTACGGCGCGAGTCACGCACCGAGCAAGCTGCTCGCCAGCCTGCCCGACGTCACCTACGTCAAGCTCGACGGCTCGTTCATGCAGGAACTGGGCACCGACGCCGGCAAGCAGGCGATCTCCAAGTGCATCAAGGAAGTGCAGGGTCACGGCAAGCGGGTGATTGCCTCGCACATCGAGACGGCGGCCGCGCTGCAGGCCCTGTGGGCCTTCGGCGTCAATTACATCGAGGGTTACTACTTCGCCGGCCCGTCGACGAAGATGGACTACCCGTTCAGCGAGCAGTGATTCCGGCGCGCGTTCAGCGCGCCGACAGTTCGATCCGGTCGCGATCGCGCACGCCGAGCAGATAGAGAATCCCGTCCAGCCCGAGCGTCGAAATCGCCTGGCGCGCCCGCTCGCGCACCAACGGCTTCGCGCGGAAGGCAATGCCCAGGCCGGCAATCGACAGCATCGGCAGATCGTTCGCCCCGTCGCCAACCGCAATCGCCTGCTCGAGCGAAATACCTTCCTTCTCCGCGATCTCGCGCAGCAGTTCCGCCTTGCGCTGGCCGTCGACGATGCGGCCGACGACATTGCCGGTCACCTTGCCGTCACGCGTCTCGAGCTCGTTGGCGAACACGTAGTCGATGCCCAGCCGCTGCTGCAGGTGATGGCCCATGAAGGTGAAGCCGCCGGACAGGATCGCGGTCTTGTAGCCCAGCGTTTTCAGGGTGGCGATCAGGTGCTCGGCACCCTCGGTCAGCGGGATCGTATCGATCACCTTGCGCATGGCCGATTCGTCGAGACCCTTCAGCAGTGCCACACGGCGGCGGAAACTTTCCTGGAAATCGAGCTCGCCGCGCATCGCCGCCTCGGTGATCTTCATCACCTGCCCGCCGACACCGGCCAGGCGCGCCAGCTCGTCGATCACCTCGCCGTCGATCAGCGTCGAATCCATGTCGAACGCCACCAGCCGGCGATTGCGGCGCCAGGCATTGTCGCGCTGGAAAGCGATATCGATGTCCAGTCGCTGTGCAATGTCGAGGAACTGGCGGCGCATGTCCGCGGAATGTCCCGGCTCGCCGCGCACGGCAAGTTCGATGCAGGCACGCGCATGGCTCGCGGCCTGCCCGCCGGATGCCGACTGGCGGCCGGACAGACGGGCAATGCCCTCGACGGTGAGGCCGTGCCCGGCAATCACCGAGGTCGCTTCCGCCAGCTGCTCGGCGGTGATGCTGCGTGCCAGCAGGGTGACGATGTAGCGCGCCTGCCCTTCGGTCGCCACCCACTCCTCGTAGGAACCGGCCTCGACCGGACGGAAGCGCACCGACACGCCCATTTCGTGCGCCTGGAACAATACGTCCTTGAGCACGGTGGACGAATCGACACCGGCGGGCATTTCGACCAGCACGCCCAGCGACAACGCGTCGTGGATCACCGCCTGGCCGATGTCGAGCACCGTGACGCGGCTGCGGGCCAGGATGCGCATGAAAGCCGCGAGCAGGCCGGGACGATCGTGGCCGGAGACCTGGATGAGGAGAATTTCGCGCACGCCGGCAATGTCTCCGCTGAGGGCAAATGCCTTAATATCGAGCGGCTGCAACTTTACCAGCAAACCCCCGCCCCGACACGCCGGCACCGAACGCAGTGACCTTCAGCGCGAACCCCGCCCGCACCACGCTACGCGACCGGCTCCGGCGGCTGACCGGGCCGCAGCGCGCACTGTTCAACGTGGTCGTCACCTCGCTGCTGCTGTTGCTCGGCGCGGCCCTGCTGGCGTTGTTTCTGGTGCGGGCCGTGGTGCACGAACAGGCGGCCCAGCTCGGGGGCGCGCTGGCCTCGGAATCGGCACGGCGTGCCGCCGAATATCTGGTGCACGACGACCTGGTCAGCCTGAACGTGATCACCGGCGGACTCACCCATCTGCCCGGCGTCGTCGGCGTCACCGTCTTCGATCGTCATCGCCAGCCGCTCGCACAGTCCGGCGCCATCCAGGTCACGCCGGATCTGCTGGTGGCATCGGCCGATATCCTCACCGAGGAAAGCGAACTGCGCGGCACCGTGGAAATCCTCATCGACCCGCGCGGTGCGCTGCCGGCGCTGTCGCGCTTCGATTACACCCTGCTCGGCTGGCTTGCCTTTGCCGTCGTGCTGTTGTTGTTCGTGGCGCGCCTGCAACGCGAAAACCTCGGCGCATCGACCATCACCATCGCCGCACCGGTTGCCGCGCCGGAACCGGTGACCGCCGATGCCGCCCCGACCGGACCGGCCGCGGAAACGGCCGCCTCGCCGCTGGCCGACCTGCCGGACGGCCCGCTGCTGCGACTGGATATCGTGAATTACGCAACGCTGGAACAGCGACTCGCACCACGCGTGCTGACCGAGCTGGTGGCGTTCTACGGCGACCTGCTGGCGCGCGCCTGCGCCTATTACCAGGGCCAGGTTCAGCGCCCGATCGATCATCAGGGACTGGTAACGTTTCCGCTCGCCGGCAACAACGAGGAAGAAGCCCTGTTCCGCGCCGTCTGCTGCGCGCAACTCTTCTTCGGCGTAGTGCGCGAAACCAACGAAGACCGTCGCGCCCGCGGCAAGATGACGCTGCAGTTCACCGCCGCGCTGCACAACGATCCGTCGCTGGGCACGGAAGAACGCGCCATCGTGACCTGGGAAATCTGCGCCCAGGCCGGCACCGCCGGCCGGCTTACCGTCACCGACACGGTGAGCGATCACCCGCTGCTCGGCGAGCGCCTGCTGCTGGACAGCGGCAACCGCCACCTGTTGCAGATCGAACTGCCGTCGTCGCCGGAGCACGCGGCGCGACACCAGGACGTGCTCGCGCTGGGCGTACTGCGACTGGCCGATCCGTACGAAGAACTGCTGGCGCGGCAGGTAAAACGTCTCTGCGAGACGGCCTAGGCGGCACCGGCTTCCAGCGTGCGCCGGAACCGGTTGCGCACTTCGTCGATGCATTCATCGAGGCGGTCGGCTTCCCACTCCCGTGTCGATACCGGCGGCAGGACATCGATCCGCACCACGGCCGGGGTCATCACCAGCGCGCGCCGCGGCAACACGGCGTCGGAATTGTGGATGACGATCGGAACCACCGGCACCCGGGCCGCCATGGCGATCCGGAACGCACCCGAACGGAATTGTCCGAGCACGGCATCGCGCGAGCCGCGCGTGCCTTCCGGCGCAATGGCGATCGACAGGCCGGCGCGCAACGCCGATACCGCCGGCACCAGCGCATCCGGCGCCGGATTCGTCCGGTCGACGAACACCACGCCGGCAAAGGCAAAGGCCGGACCGAATACCGGATTGTTGCGGATTTCCTGCTTGGCGACGGCAACGAAATCGCGGCGCAGCAGCGCAACCACAATCAACGGATCGATGCCGCTGCGGTGATTGATGAGGAAGACCGCCGGCCGCGCCGCTGCAAGGTGTTCGCCGCCGTGCACGTCCAGCCGCATGCCCGCCGAAGGCGGGCCGATCTTTCCCCAGCACGCCAACGTGTGGTTGATGGCCCGCCGCCGATCGCGGGTGACGACCAGCACCACGAGACCCGTCAGCAACGGCGGGAAAATGACCGCAATCGCCAGCAGCGTGCGGAGGACATCGGACAATCCCGGCCGCCGCCGCTGGGGATTCATGCGCTCAGCGCTCGACGACGAGCTTCTCGACTTTCTGGAAGCCCTTGGGCAGCAGACTGCCCCGTCGCCCGCGTTCGCTGCGGTAGTGCTCCAGATCGCTGCCCTTGAGTTTCAGGTAGCGCTTGCCGCTTTCCACGATCACCGTGTCGCCCTTCGAGGCCACCACCACGGAAATCATCAATTCCTCGCGCGCAGCGGACGCCTTGGACGGGATGTCGATGATCTTGTTGCCCTTGCCCTTGTTCATCTCCGGCAGCTCCTTCACCGGGAACACCAGCAGCTTGCCTTCGCTGGAAACGGCAACCAGCAGGTCGTTGTCGAATTCGCGCACGATGACCGGCGCCAGCGCGAGCGAATTTTCCGGGCAGTTCAGCAACGTCTTGCCGGCTTTCTTGCCGCTGGCCATTTCCGACAGCGGCGCGACGAAACCGTAACCGGCATCGGATGCGAGCAATACACGCTGACGGTCCTCGCCCATCACCACGCCGACGAACTGCGCGCCCGACGGCGGATCGAGGCGGCCGCTCAGCGGCTCGCCCTGACCGCGCGCACTCGGCAGCGTGCTGGCCAGCAGCGAATAGCTGCGGCCGGTGCTGTCGAGGAAATACGCGTTCTGGTTGCTGCGGCCCAGCGCTTTCGCGAAGTACTGGTCGCCCGCCTTGTAGGAGAGCGCGGCCGCGTCGACGTCGTGACCTTTCGCCGCGCGTACCCAACCTTTCTCGGAGAGTACGACGGTGACGGCCTCGCTAGGCGTCAGCTCCGACTCGTCCATCGCCTTCGCTTCGCCGCGCTCGACGATCGGCGTACGGCGGTCGTCGCCGTATTTTTTCGCATCGTCCTTGAGCTCGGTCATCACCAGCTTCTTCAGCAGGTTCATCGACCCCAGCGTTTCCTGCAGGCCCTTGCGCTCGGCAGCCAGCTCGTCCTGCTCGCCGCGGATCTTGATCTCTTCGAGCTTCGCAATCTGGCGCAGCTTCAGTTCAAGGATCGCTTCCGCCTGTCGCTCGGTGAGCCCGAAACGCTCCATCAGCGTGAATTTCGGCTCGTCGGCGGTCCGGATGATGTGGATCACCTCGTCGATGTTGAGGAACGCGGCGAGATAGCCCTCGAGGATGTGCAGCCGGTCCTCGACCTTGTCGAGCCGGTATTGCAGGCGCTTGCGCACCGTCACCATGCGGAACTGGATCCAGTCCGACAGCATGTCGACCAGGCCCATCACGCGCGGTTTGCCGTCCAGCCCGATCACGTTCATGTTGACGCGATAGGTGCGTTCGAGATCGGTCGTCGCAAACAGGTGATTCATCAGCGGTTCGACGTCCACGCGGTTGCTGCGCGGCACAATGACGAGGCGCGTCGGGTTCTCGTGGTCGGACTCGTCGCGCAGGTCGGCCACCATCGGCAGCTTCTTGTTCTGCATCTGCTGCGCGATCTGCTCCAGCACCTTGGCGCCGGACACCTGGTACGGCAGCCCGGTGACGACGATGTCACCGTCCTCGATCGCGTACACCGCGCGCGCCCGGATCGTGCCCTTGCCGGTGATGTAGATCTGCGCGATCTCGCTCTTCGAGGAAACGATTTCCGCCTCGGTCGGGAAATCCGGGCCCTGGATGTGCTGCATCAGGTCGTCGACCGAGCAGCCCGGGTCCTTGATCAGCTGGATGCAGGCCGCGGCCACTTCGCGCAGGTTGTGCGGCAGGATGTCCGTGCTCATGCCCACCGCGATGCCGGTGGTGCCGTTGAGCAGCACGTTCGGCAGACGCGCCGGCAGGATCTTCGGTTCTTCCAGCGTGCCGTCGAAGTTCGGCTGCCAGGTCACCGTGCCCTGGCCGAGTTCGGACAGCAGCACTTCCGAATAACGCGCCAGGCGCGATTCCGTGTAACGCATCGCGGCGAACGATTTCGGATCGTCCGGCGAGCCCCAGTTGCCCTGCCCGTCGACCAGCGGATAGCGGTAACTGAACGGCTGCGCCATCAGCACCATCGCTTCGTAACAGGCGGAATCCCCGTGCGGATGGAATTTGCCGAGCACGTCGCCGACGGTGCGCGCGGATTTTTTGTGCTTGGACGTGGCATTCAGGCCCAGCTCGCTCATCGCGTAGACGATGCGGCGCTGCACGGGCTTCAGGCCGTCGCCGATGTGCGGCAGCGCGCGGTCGAGGATCACGTACATCGAATAATCGAGGTACGCCTTCTCGGTATAGGCGCGCAGCGGGAGTGTTTCGAGGTTTTCGGTCGTCATGTGCGTCAGGCGTCCACTTCAGCCAGGTTGCCCTTGGTCTCGAGCCAGTCCTTGCGGTCGTTGGCGCGTTTCTTCGACAGCATCATGTCCATGATCGCGTCGGTCTCGGCGTCACCGCCTTCATTCACGCTCAGACGGACGAGGCGCCGCGTGTCGGGCGCCATGGTCGTTTCGCGCAGCTGCATCGGGTTCATCTCGCCCAGACCCTTGAAGCGCATGACGCTGGGTCTGGCGCGTTTCTTCTCGGCGGCGATGCGGTCGAGGATGCCCTTCTTCTCGTCTTCGTCCAGCGCGTAGTAGACGTCCTGCCCGGCGTCGATGCGGAACAGCGGCGGCATGGCGACGAACACGTGGCCGGCCTCCACCAGTGCGCGGAAATGCTTCAGGAACAGTGCGCACAGCAGCGTGGCGATGTGGTGCCCGTCGGAATCGGCGTCGGCAAGGATGCAGATCTTGCCGTAGCGAAGACCGGACAGATCCGGCGAACCCGGCTCGAGGCCGATGGCCACCGCGATATCGTGCACTTCCTGCGAGCCGAGCACTTCATTGCCGTCGACTTCCCAGGTATTCAGGATCTTGCCGCGCAGCGGCATGATCGCCTGGAATTCGCGGTCGCGCGCCTGCTTGGCGGAACCGCCGGCGGAATCGCCTTCCACCAGGAACAGTTCGGTGCGCGCGAGATCCTGGCCGACGCAGTCGGCCAGCTTCCCCGGCAGCGCCGGACCCTGCGTGATTTTCTTGCGCTCGACCTTCTTCGCCGCGCGCAAACGGGAGCCGGCGTTGGCGATCGCCATCTCGGCGATCTTCTCGGCGTCGTCCGTGTGCTGGTTCAGCCACAGCGAGAACGCGTCCTTCACCACGCCGGTGACGAAGGCCGCCGCCTGCCGCGAGGACAGACGCTCTTTCGTCTGCCCGGCGAACTGCGGGTCCTGCATCTTCAGCGACAGCACGTGTGCACAGCGGTCCCAGATGTCTTCCGGCGCCAGCTTGACGCCGCGCGGCAGCAAGTTGCGGAATTCGCAGAACTCGCGGATGGCTTCCAGCAAACCGGTGCGCAGACCGTTGGTGTGCGTGCCGCCCTGGGCGGTAGGAATCAGGTTGACGTAGCTTTCGCCGATCACCTCGCCGCCTTCCGGCAGCCAGATCACCGCCCAGTCCACGGCCTCCGCCTCGGCCGCAAAGGAACCGATAAAGGGTTCCGGCGGCAGCAGTGCTTCGCCACGCGTGGTTTCCATCAGGTAATCGCGCAGACCGTCTTCGTAGTGCCACTCGTCCGTCTCGTTCGCCGCGACGTTTTTCAGCACCACGCGCAGGCCCGGGCACAGCACGGCCTTGGCCTTCAATACATGCTTCAGCCGCGGCACGGAAATGTTCGGCGAATCGAAATACTTCGCGTCCGGAATGAAACGTACCGAGGTGCCCGTCTCGCGCTTGCCGGCGGTGCCGATGGTTTTCAGTTCGCTGGACTTGTCGCCGTTGCGGAATTCCATCTGGTAGACGTTGCCGCCGCGCTTCACGGTAACGATCACGTGCTTCGACAGCGCGTTCACTACCGACACGCCCACGCCGTGCAGACCGCCGCTGAACTGGTAGTTCTTGCCGGAAAACTTGCCGCCCGCATGGAGCTTGGTGAGGATCAGCTCGACGCCGCTGACCTTCTCCTCCGGGTGGATGTCCACCGGCATGCCGCGGCCGTCGTCGATCACCTCGACATAGCCGTCGGCGTGCAGGATCACCTCGACATTCTTCGCGTGGCCGGCGAGCGCCTCGTCCACCGAGTTGTCGATGACTTCCTGCGCGAGGTGGTTGGGACGCGTGGTATCGGTATACATCCCCGGCCGGCGGCGCACGGGATCGAGGCCGGAGAGGACTTCAATGGATTCGGCGTTGTACTGATTGGCCATGGGGTTCCTGGAAACGCGATACGGCCTCTGATGGCGTCGGGGTTCGCGGCGATCTGCGGAGGCGACCTGTGTCGAGGGAAGGTCAGAGCGCCTGGCGCTCTGACCGACGAGACACTCAGTCGCCGTAACAGGTCGGTGCGGGCCCCGACGCCACGGAGGACCGTGGCCCGCCGGTCAAGGCAACGGGTTCAGACCCGCGAAACGATAGATGAGCGGGAACATATCTTCAAAGTTTTCGAAGCCGTGGCTGCCCCCGACCTGCTTCAAAACCGAACAGTCGCGGTAATAGTCGGCGGCCGCACGCCAGTCGAGGGTCTCATCGCCCGTCTGCAGCAGGACGAGAAAGTCCTGCGGCCGCGGCAGGGCGGCCGGCGCCAGTGCGCGGAAGGCGGCGACGTCGTCCGCCCCGAGCACATGGTGCTCGCCGCTGTAGGGATTGGTGACCGGCCCGAGGAAGTCCTGCATCAGCTCGTGCGGGCGTACGGCCGGGTTCACCAGCACCGCCCGCAATCCGTGCCGGACGGCGAGCACGGTGGCGTAGAAGCCGCCCATGGAGCTGCCGACCAGCACCGGTTGCAGGCCGTCGGCCCGCAGTGCGGCCAGTGCTTCCTCCAGGGTGGCCAGCGCGGCGGCCGGCGCGAAGCCGAGCGGCGGCACTACATAGCGGACGGCCGCATGACGGCGAGCCAGGTCGGCGCCGAGCTGCCGGGCCTTGGCCGACTGCGGCGAACTCTGGAATCCGTGGATGTAGACGAGGGCGTTGCGGCCGACGGACAAGGGGTCAGTAACCCTTCACCGAGAAGTCGACCTCGAACTTGATGCCCTGCACGCGCGAAACGCCGGTGGTGATGTGACCGTCGGCGTGCAGGTCGAGCCAGCGGTAGCCGGGTGCCGCGTCGTCGACCGCGAAATCTTCCGAATGCGGCTTGAACTGCACGCAGGTGGACGGCACCGACCACAGCTTCACGCCCTTGCGTTCGCCATCGAACTCCTGGTGCACGTGGCCCCAGATCACCGCGCGCACGTTCGAATAGCGGTCGATGACTTCGAAGAAACGATCAGCGTCGCCGACGATCTGCGTATCCAGCCACTTGCAGCCCATCGGGACCGGCTGGTGGTGCAGACAGACCAGGACGTGGCGGTTGCCCGCGGCCTTGAGCGAGGCTTCGAGGAATTCGATGTCGTCGTCGTGCAGAAAACCGGGCACTTCGTGCGGGATGGTGGAGTCGAGCATCACGATGTCCCAGCCCGGCAGTCGCACCAGACAGGGCGACAGCTTGTCCGGATCGGGCAGCGCGTCGCGCATCGGTTCGGTGACGTCGTGGTTGCCTTCGAGCCAGTAGCAGGGAACCTTGCCGAAGCGCTCGAGCTTGTGCAGCAAACGCGCATAAGCCGCAGGAGATGCATCCTGCGACAGGTCGCCGGTGGCGAGCAGCAGATCCATTGCCTTCTGTTCTTTGGCAATCAGATCCAGTACCCGGTTCAGGCTGTCTTCCGTGTTGAGGCCCAGCAGCTTGCCGTCCGTGCTCGCGAACAAGTGACAGTCGGAGAACTGGACGACCCGCAGGGGCCGGCCTGGGTCACGTGCCAAGGTGGGGGTTCCCTAGATGCAACTCGTCGATCTTATAACCGAATACCCTGAGTCTTTTCCAGTAGATAGGTCACTTTGCTGATGTGCCGTGTGAAACCGTACCGCCATCGGCCGACACTCGTTACACCGGGCAGGACGGACGGGCTTCCCCCCAGCGCAGGCAGTGCTGGAGCCACTCGCCCAGCAGACGGTTGATCTGCAGTTTCTCGTCCGGATGCAGCATGTCCGGGTTCGGATAGGGGTAACGGGCCTGCAGCCGGCGCCGGCGGCGGAACTCGGTGACCTCGGCCACCCGGGCATCGTGGCTGAGGCGGACGGTGGCCTGCAGCGGCGCCACCCAGCCGTCGGTGGCGTGGGTCTCGACCAGATCGATCAGGGTGGTGAACGGCCCGCGCTCGCGCACCGTCAGCACCACGTCGGCATGCAGGCCGGACGGGCCGGTGACGCCGAAGGCATGCCGGTCGCTCCTGCGCATGTCGGGCATCAGGCGCATCAGCAGGACATAGTTGGTTTCGGCCTGGGCCAGCAGGTCGCGCAGCACGGCGGCCCGCGGCGAGTCGGACTGCGGCACCACCCTGAGCACGATGCGGTGTTTCATGGCCCGGCCTCCGCAGCGGCGGTCAACGCCGGAATGCGGGCGCGGTTCAGCAGCAACCACTGCAGCGCGATGATCGTCGCCGCATTGTTGATGCTCCCGGTGTCGAGCAGTGTTCGCACTGTCGCCAGCGGCACGCGGTGAGCCCGGATGTCTTCATGCTCGTCTTCCAGACCATGCACGCCGCCGACGCCCTCGCTGTCCACGAGACCGAGATACAAGTGCACGATTTCGTCCGAGCCGCCGGGGCTGGGCATGTAGCGGACGATCGGCACCAGCGACAGCACTTCGCAACCCGCTTCTTCCACCGCCTCGCGGCGCGCCACCTCGTCGGGCGACTCGTGGTCCTTGTCGATCAGGCCGGCCACCAGTTCGAGCATCCAGGGCGTATCGGCCTTGCCGATCGCCGGAGCACGGAACTGTTCGATCATCACCACCACGTCGCGCTGCGGATCGAACAGCAGCACCACCGCCGCCTCGTGGCGGACGAACACTTCCCGATCGTAGGCCTCGCTCCAGCCGCCGGCGAACAGACGGTGCCGCACGCGATAACGTTCCAGGCGATAGAAGCCGCGGTACAGGGGCACGCGCTCCAGCAGCTCGACATCCGCCCGGCCGAACGGCTGCTCGATCATGATCAGGCCTTGCGGTAAACCTGTGCGCCGGCGTCGCGGAACTGCACGGCCTTTTCTTCCATGCCGGCCGTTGTCGCCTGCTCCGGCGCCATGCCGTGCTCCTTCGCGTAATCGCGCACGTCCTGGGTGATTTTCATCGAGCAGAATTTCGGGCCGCACATCGAGCAGAAATGGGCCAGCTTGTGCGCGTCCTTCGGCAACGTCTCGTCGTGGAACTCGCGCGCGGTGTCCGGATCGAGACCGAGATTGAACTGGTCTTCCCAGCGGAATTCGAACCGCGCCTTGGACAAGGCATTGTCGCGCAGCTGCGCGCCCGGATGGCCCTTCGCCAGATCCGCCGCGTGCGCCGCGATCTTGTAGGCGATGATGCCGTCCTTCACGTCCTTGCGGTTGGGCAGGCCGAGGTGCTCCTTCGGCGTGACGTAGCAAAGCATGGCCGTGCCGAACCAGCCGATCATCGCTGCGCCGATGGCACTGGTGATGTGGTCGTAGCCGGGCGCGATGTCGGTGGTCAGCGGGCCCAGCGTGTAGAACGGCGCTTCGTGGCAGAGCGCCAGCTGTTTGTCCATGTTGGCCTTGACCAGGTGCATGGGCACGTGACCCGGGCCCTCGATCATCACCTGCACGTCGTGTTTCCAGGCGATCTTCGTCAACTCGCCCAGCGCGGCCAGCTCACCGAATTGAGCCTCGTCGTTTGCATCGGCGATGCAGCCCGGCCGCAGGCCGTCGCCCAGCGAAAAAGAGACGTCGTACGCCTTCATGATTCCGCAGATTTCCTCGAAGTGCGTATAGAGGAAATTTTCCTTGTGGTGTGCCAGACACCACTTGGCCATGATCGAACCGCCGCGCGACACGATGCCGGTTACCCGCTTCGCGGTAAGCGGGATGTAGCGCAGCAGCACACCGGCGTGGATGGTGAAGTAATCGACGCCCTGCTCGGCCTGTTCGATCAGCGTGTCGCGGAAGATTTCCCAGGTCAGGTCCTCGGCAATACCGTCGACTTTTTCCAGGGCCTGGTAGATGGGCACCGTGCCGATCGGCACCGGCGAGTTGCGCAGGATCCACTCGCGCGTTTCGTGGATGTTTTTCCCGGTCGACAGGTCCATCACCGTGTCGCCGCCCCAGCGGATCGCCCACACCATCTTGGCGACTTCTTCGCCGATGTCGGCGACGATCGCCGAGTTGCCGATGTTGGCGTTGATCTTCACGCGGAAATTGCGGCCGATGATCATCGGCTCCAGTTCCGGGTGGTTGATGTTGGCGGGAATGATCGCGCGGCCGCGCGCCACTTCGCTGCGCACGAATTCCGGCGTGATTTCGGCGGGAATCGCCGCGCCGAAGGCATCGCCGGGATGCTGGTGGGCGATCAGCCCGGATTCCCGCGCCGCCTGGAGCTTCGCGTTCTCGCGGATGGCGATGTACTCCATTTCCGGTGTCACGATGCCGCGCTTCGCGTAGTGCATCTGGCTGACGTTGGCACCGGCCTTCGCGCGCCGCGGCGACCGCAGGGCCGGGAAGCGCAGGCCGTCGAGCGCGGCATCCTGCAGCCGCTCGCGGCCGTAGTGCGAGCTGATGCCGGCCAGCTGCTCGGTATCGCCGCGGTCGGCGATCCAGCCGGCCCGCAGCGCCGGCAGGCCGGCACGCAGGTCGATCTTCACCGCGGGATCGGTATAGGGTCCCGAGGTGTCGTAGACGGTCAGCGGCGGGTTCGTTTCACCGCCGTGCACGGTCGGCGTTGCCGCCTGGCAGATCTCCCGCAGCGGCACCCGGAGGTCCGGCCGCGAACCCGTCACGTACACCTTGTGCGAGCCCGGAAACGGCTGGACGAGCGAAGCATCGAGGGCGGCGGCAAGGGCAAGGTCTTCGGGCGTGCTGGCGTTCATCGGCCTGACGGTCTCGGAAATGGGGAGAATTGCGGTGATTTCGGATTGCACGGGGCGGGACGATCCCCACTATAGGCCGGGGGTCGGACCGTCGCAATTTTACGGCGGGAGACTGCCCAATTACGTGTCGGCCGCCGTGTTTTGCCGCCGCACGCCTGTCCCGTTGAGACGGCCCGGGAATTGCCACATGATGGCCGCCGATCTGCCGAAGGGGTGTCCATGAATCCTGCACTGCGCTTCCTCCCGTCCGGAAAACCGGTCCTGCGCCCGCTGCTCGTTGCCGGCCTCCTCGGCCTGGCCATGCCGGCCGGCGCGGAAAACCTGGTCGACATCCTCGCCGCCGCCGACGCCAGCGACCCGCAGTGGAAGGCCGAGCGGGCCTCCTACGAAGCCCGCCGCCAGGTACTGGCCCAGGGCCGCGCGGGCGTGCTGCCCAGCGTCGTCGCCAGTGGCGAAATGACGGAAAACTCCCGCGATGCGGACGGCAGCACCGTCGACTACGACGAAACCCGGCTCGCGATCCAGGCCACACAACCGTTGCTGCGCTTCGACCGCTGGTTCCAGTACCAGACTGCGCGCGCCTCGCGCTCGCAGGTCGATGCCGAACTGGTGAATGCCGAACAGGCCTATCTGGTGCGCGTCACCGAAACCTATCTCGGCGTGCTGCGCGCCTCCGAGCAACTGGCCTATGCCCGCGCCGAGGAGGCCGCGCTGGCGCGGCAACTGGAGCAGGCGAAGCAGCGCTTCAACGTCGGCCTGATCGCCATCACCGACGTCCATGAAACGCAGGCCGCCTACGACATCGCGCGGGTTGGCCTGATCGTCGCCCAGAGCGACCTGTCGGTGGCGCGTGCGCGCCTGCAAACCCTCACCGGCAAGCGCTACGGCCAGCTGGCCTTCCCGGGCGAAGACATGCCGACCGCCCTGCCGCCGCCGGAAGGCGCCGACGCCTGGGCGGAAAAGGCCCGCGAAGGCAACGCGCAGCTGATCGCCGCCCGTCATGCCGCCCGCGCCTCGAAACAGAATGCGCGCGCCGCCGGCTCCGGCCACCTGCCGACCGTCGATGCCTTCGCCCGCATCGTCGAAAGCGATTCGCCGGTCAGCTACACACCGACCGTCATCAACGCCGACAGCACGACCGAAACCATCGGCCTGCAGATGGAATGGCCGCTGTTCGCCGGCGGCGCGATCAACTCGAAGCGCAAGCAGGCCTACGCGGAAAGCGACGCCGCACAGGAGAACCTGCGGGCTGCGGAGATCAACGCCGTGGAAGGTGCGCGCACGCAATACCGCGTGCTGGAAGCCGATGTCCTGCGCGTGGCTGCCCGCAAGCAGGCGATCGTTTCCACCCAGAGCGCCCTGGATGCCACCAACGCCGGCTACGAAGTCGGCACACGCAACATCGTCGACGTGCTGCAGGCCCAGCGCAACGCATTCGCCGCCCGCCGCGATCTTGCCAATGCCCGTTACGACTACATTCTCGATCTGCTGCGCCTGCACCAGGCCACCGGCGCACTGTCGCGCGATGCACTGGTGGCGCAGAACCAGTGGCTGAATGTCACGTTATCGCTGGATGACGGCATGCCGATCGTCGATCCGAATGCCGCGGTGGGCGCCCCGGCTCCGGCCTCCGCGCCATCAGCGCCATCAGCGCCGGCAGACAGCAGCGCACCCTGAGCGGGGACGCATGGAAAAGGGGCCGTCGGGCCCCTTTTTTGTTGCTGCCGGCTGCGCGCCGACTCAGCGTCGGCCGACGCCGTAGTAGGCGAAGCCGTGGCCGCGCACGGTTTGCGGATCGTAGAGATTGCGGCCGTCGAGCAATACCGGCACCCGCAGCGCCCGTACCAGTCGCGCAAAATCCGGTTGCCGGTACTGCGGCCACTCGGTCAGCACGATGAGCGCGTCCGCACCGGTCGCCGCCTGCCATTGATCGTCACAGCCCACCAGCTCCGGTCGCTCGCCGATGTGCAGGCGCAACTGCTCCAGCGCCTTCGGATCGTGGGCGCGCACCTGCGCGCCCTGTGCCAGCAGCGCGCGGATCACACTCACTGACGGCGCATGGTCGACGCGGTCCGTGTCCGGCTTGAAGGCGACGCCCCATACCGCAATCGTGCGGCCCGCCAGCTGGCCGTGGTAGTGCCGCCACAACTTGCGGAACAGCAGCTCCTTCTGTTCTTCGTTGACGGCGATCGCGGTGTCGACCAGCCGCGAGGCCACACCGGAACCGTCCAGCGTGGTCTTCAGCGACAGCAGGTCCTGATAAAAACCGGTGCCGCCGAAACCGCAGCCCGGATGCAGGTGATGGTTGCCGATACGGTCGTCGGAACCGACGCCCTGCCGCACGTGTTCGATGTCGATGCCGAGCACGTCCGCGACGTTTGCCATGTCGTTCATGTACGACAGCCGGGTGGCCAGCATGCCGTTCACCGCCTGCTTGGTGAACTCCGCATCGCGGGCCGGCATGGTCAGCACGGGAACGTCGGCGCCGATGCACGGCTGCAGCAGATCGCGCAGCACGCCGATGGCCCACGGATCGTCGCTGCCGATGATCACGCGGTCCGGACGCCGGAAATTCTGCAGCGCGGTCCCTCGCCGCAGGAAATCCGGCAGGCTGACCGCCACCGCCCGGCGCTGCGGCCCGCGGCGGGCCAGCAGGCGCGCCGAGAAAACATCGGTCACGCCGACACCGAAATTCACCTGGTTGACCAGCAGCAAATCGCGTTCCGTCGTGGCCAGCGCGTCGACCAGCGCGTCCGCCAGCGCCCGCTCTTCCGGCTGCAGGGCAAGGAAGTGGATGTCCGGCGACGAGACGGAGACATCCTGCGACTGTGCCAGCACCTGCAGCAATCCGGCCGCCTGCGCGGCGGCGAGCGCCTCGATCAGCCCCGGCTCGGCGAACGGCAGGTGTCCGGCCAGCACGTCGCGGGCGCCCGCGGCATCGCCGCACACCAGCGAGACGTGGCGACCGCAGTTGGCCAGCGCCGCCGCCGTGACCAGCGCGGTCAGGCCGTTGCCATGCACCACCACCGCGGCCTGTTTCATGCGGCGCCGTCCTGTTGCACGCGACGGATGTGCGCCGCCAGGGCCCGCGTCGCCGGGTCGGCGCCGCCGGCATCGCCGTCGAGCATGGCCAGCGTTTCGCGCGCGACCTGCTTGCCGAGCTCGACGCCCCACTGGTCGAAGGGATTGATGTTCCACAACACGGACTCGACGAACACCTTGTGCTCGTAGAGCGCGATCAGGCCGCCGAGGGTGAACGGTGTCAGCTCGTCGAGCAGCAAAGTCGAGGACGGCTGGTTGCCGTGATAGTGCCGCCACGCCGGGCGCGACGGATCGACATCGCCCAGCGCGAGCAGGCTGGCCTGTGCCAGGCAGTTGGCCAGCGCCAGGCGGTGCTGCGACGCCAGCTCGCGGCGCGCCTGTTCGCCCGGCACCGGGAAATTGCGCCGCACCGGCGCAATGAAATCGCAGGTGACCGGCACCGTGCCCTGATGCAGCAACTGGTAGAACGCGTGCTGTGCGTTGGGGCCGACGCCGCCCCACAGCACGGGACAGGTTTCGTAGCGCACCTGCAGGCCGTCGCGGTCGACGCCCTTGCCGTTGCTTTCCATCGCCAGCTGCTCGAGATAGGCCGGGAACATCGCCAGCCGCCCGTCGTAGGGCAGCACCGCCTGCGCGCGGATGCCGAGGAAACTGGCATTCCACACGCCGGCCAGGCCGAGCAGCACCGGCAGGTTGTCGTGCAGCGGAGCGCGGCGGAAATGCTCGTCGACAAAATGCGCGCCGGCGAGCAATTCGCGGAAACCGCTCATGCCCACCTGCACGGCAATCGGCAGGCCGATGGTCGACCACAGCGAATAGCGACCGCCGACCCAGTTCCAGAACAGCAGCAGGTTGTCTTCGCTGACGCCCCAGGCCTTCGCCTTGTCCGGGCTGGCGGTCACCGCCACGAAATGCTGACGCAGCAGCAGCGCCTCGTCGGCGCAGTGCGCCAGCAGCCACTCGCGCGCCGTGCGCGCATTGGCCAGCGTATCGGCGGTGGAAAAGGATTTCGAGGACACGATGAACAGTGTCGTCTCCGGATCCAGCACGCGCAGCAGACGATCCAGCTGGCTGCCGTCCATGCTCGACGCGAAATGCACCCGCAGCCGCTGCGCATCCGGATGCGTGAAATCGTGCAGCGCCTCGCAGGCCATCGCCGGCCCGAGATCGGAGCCGCCGACACCGATATTCACGATGTCGACGATCGCGCGACCGCTGTAGCCGCGCCAGTGGCCGGCGTGCAGCCGCGACACCATCGCCGCCATGCGCCGGCGCTCGCGCTCGACCGCCGGCGCCAGATCCTGGCCATCGACCACGAAGGCGGCGTCCGCCGGCACGCGCAGCGCCATGTGCAGCGCCGCCTGGTGTTCGGTGTGATTGACGTGCTCGCCGGCGAACAGCCGGCCGATCCAGTCCTGCAGACCGGCGGCGGCGGCGAACGCCTGCAGCAGCCCGAGCGTCTGCCCGTCGATCCGCTGCCGGGACAGATCCAGCAGGAACGGCCCCGCCCGCCGGCCGAAGCGCGCGGTGCGGTCGGCATCCGCGGCGAACATGGCGCGCAGGTGCTGCCCCGCCACCGCCTGCGCGCGGGCGGCAAGGGCTTTCCATTCGGGAAGGGTATCGACGGCCACGACGGTTGCTGTGTGCGGAGGCTTGTGTACGGGAACCACGCCCAAGGCGCTAGAATGCGCGCAACTTTAGCACAGCGTGCCCGGCGTTCCGGGACGCGGTCGACACGTTGCCCGCGCGGGCACCGGGAATCCCATGGCTGCAACCCGCTCCATCCGCAAGGTCGTCCTGCCGGTCGCCGGTCTGGGCACCCGCTGCCTGCCGGCCACCAAGGTCCTGCCCAAGGAAATGCTGCCGGTCTTCGACCGTCCGCTGATCCAGTACGCGATCGAGGAGGCCGCCGCCGCCGGCATCAGCGACGTCATCCTGGTGACCGCCCGCGGCAAGTCGCTGCTCGAAGACCACTTCGACCGCGCACCGGAACTCGAACGCGTGCTGGAAGCGCGCGGCAAAACCGATGCGCTGGCGCTGGCCCGCGGCACCCTGCCGGCCGGCGTATCGGTGAGCGCGGTCCGGCAACCGGAAGCGCTGGGCCTGGGACACGCCGTGTGGTGCGCGCGTGCGCTGATCGGCGACGAGCCGTTCGCCGTCATGCTGCCGGACGATCTGGTGCTCGCGCCGCGCGCCTGCATCGCGCAGATGATCGAGGCCTGGCAGAAAACCGGCGGCAACATGGCGGCAGTCGAAGAGGTGCCGGCTGCCGATACCGCGCGTTACGGCATCCTCGATGTTGCACAGGACGACGGCGTGCTGGCCCGCGCACGCGGACTGGTGGAAAAACCGCAGCCGGAAGCGGCGCCG
This sequence comes from Pseudomonadota bacterium, assembly GCA_049323295.1. Taxonomy (GTDB): domain Bacteria; phylum Pseudomonadota; class Gammaproteobacteria; order Pseudomonadales; family JADFDG01; genus JADFDG01. The sequence goes on along the minus strand of JBMOON010000040.1, from coordinate 169,570 downwards.
TCGCGACTGGCGATCATCGGCCGCTACATTCTCGAACCGACGGTGCTGCGGGCACTGGATGGCGGCAAACGCGGGGCCGGCGGCGAGATACAGCTCACCGACGCGATGGCCGACTGCATCGCGCACACACCGTTCCACGGTTTCCGTTTCCAGGGCCGGCGCATCGATGCCGGCACGCCGCAGGGGTTGCTCGAATCCTCGGTGGCCGTCGCCGCCCGCGATCCGGTCCTGCGCCAGCGCCTGCGCGCACTGCTCGGCGACTGACGCGGCACCGCAGGAAAATCACGCTGCCGGCGGCACCAGCCGGTCGATCAGCGCCAGCGTGCGCGCCAGCGCACCGCGATTGTCGTGCACGAAACGCCGGCCGCGCGCGCCGGCTTCCCGACGGTGCTCCGCATCGGCCAGCCAGCCGTCCACCGCCGCGGCCAGGTCGTCCGCGCCGTGCACCAGCCGCAACACGCCGGCGCCGGACAACTCGTCGCCGATCTGCTGGAAGTTGAACAGGCTCGGCCCGCTCAGCAGCGGCAGGCCGAGCGCCGCCGGCTCCAGCAGGTTGTGGCCGCCGGTGCCGGACAGCGAACCGCCGATGAACGCAACGTCGGCGCAGCCGTACAACAGCGTCAGTTCGCCCATGGTGTCGCCGAGATAAACCGCCGTTCCCGCGACCACCGCGTCGTCGCGGCTGCGCTGCGCGGTGGCAAAACCTTCGCGGGTCGCCAGCGCGGCGACTGCCGCAAAACGCTCCGGATGCCGCGGCACCAGGATCAGCAACAGATCAGGCCGCAGCGCGCGCAACCGGCGATGCGCTGCCAGCACGACCTCATCTTCGCCGGCATGCGTACTGGCAGCGATCCAGACCGGACGATCGCCCCAGCCGGCCCGCAACTGTCCGGCGCGGGCCCGCATCGCCTCGGGCACCGCGAGATCGAATTTCAGGTTACCGGTCGTTTCCACCCGCGGCGCGCCGAGGGCGCGGAAACGGCCGGCATCGGCGTCCGCCTGCGCGGCGATGAGGGAAAATCCGTCGAGCACGCGGCCGGTGAATGCGGGAAAGCGGGCGTAGCCGCGCGCCGATTTCGCCGACATCCGCGCATTGACCAGCAGCACCGGAATCGCGCGCGCCCGGCAGGCGGCGATCAGGTTCGGCCAGATCTCCGTCTCCATCACCAGCAGTGCGCGCGGCCGCACGCGATCCAGGAACCGCCGCACCGCCCCGGGCGTGTCGACCGGCAGGTAGCTGTGGCGGACGCGATCGCCGAACAGCGCGGCAACGCGGGCAGCGCCGGTGAGCGTCGTGCTGGTAATCCACAGCCGGTCGCCGCGGCGCAGCAGCTCCGCCACCAGCGGCTGTGCCGCCACCGTTTCGCCGACCGAGACGCAATGCAGCAGCAGCGGACGGTCGGCCGCCGGCGCCACGAAACCCAGCCGCTCGGCAATGCCGTGCCCGGCCGCCTGCCGGCGCGCACGCCACACCACGCGCAGCAGCAGCACGGGCAGCAGCAGGTACAGCAGCAGGGAGTAGAAAAAGCGCGTCATCGCGATCCGGACCCGGCGACATGGACGGCCCGCGGCACCGGCATTTCGCCCGGTGTTTTGCCGTCGGGGTGCGGCGCATTGTAGCGGCCGGCAGCGAAACCCGCTGTGCTAGACTCCGGCCGCGCGGGGCGGGCGGACAGACAGCGGCGGACAGACCGCGGTCCCGCGCCGGCATGGGAGCACGTCATGGCACGCAAGGGCATCATCCTCGCCGGGGGCTCGGGTACCCGTCTCTATCCGATCACGATGGCCATCAGCAAACAGCTGGTCCCCATCTACGACAAGCCGATGATCTACTACCCGCTGTCGACACTCATGCTGGCGGGCATCCGCGACATCCTGCTGATTTCCACCCCGCACGACCTGCCCGCCTTCCGCCGTCTGCTGGGCGACGGCAGCCAGTTCGGGCTCAACCTGTCCTACGCCGAACAACCGAGCCCGGACGGCCTCGCGCAGGCCTTCATCATCGGCGCCGGCTTCGTCGGCAACGATCCGTCCTGCCTGATCCTGGGCGACAACATCTACCACGGACAGGGCCTGGTCGAGCTGCTGCAGCGCGCCAGCGCGCAACCGGCGGGCGCCACGGTCTTCGGTTACTACGTCAACGACCCCGAACGCTACGGCGTGGTGGAGTTCGATGCTGCCGGCCGCGCGGTGAGCATCGAGGAGAAACCGAAAAAACCGAAATCGAACTACGCCGTCACCGGTCTGTATTTCTATGACAACGACGTCGTATCCATCGCCCGCAGCATCAAGCCGAGCGCGCGCGGCGAACTAGAGATCACCGATGTCAACCGCATGTATCTCGAACGCGGCCTGCTCAACGTCGAACTGATGGGCCGCGGCTTTGCCTGGCTGGACACCGGAACCCACGAATCGCTGCTGGAGGCGACCAACTTCGTGCACATCCTGCAGTCGCGCCAGGGCCTGCAGATCTCCTGTCCGGAAGAAATCGCCTGGCGGCAACGCTGGATCGACGACGAACAACTGCGACGCCAGGCCGAACCATTGGCCAAGAACGATTACGGCCGCTATCTGCTCAACCTGCTTCAGGGCAACCGTCCGGCATGAAAGTCATCGAGACCCCGTTGCCCGGCGTGCTGCTGATCGAACCGAAAGTATTCGGCGACGAGCGCGGCTTCTTCGTCGAGACCTACCGGGAATCGCTGCTGCGCGACGCCGGGATCGCCGCCGCTTTCGTGCAGGACAACCACTCGCGCTCACGCCGCGGCGTACTGCGCGGCCTGCACTACCAGCTGGTGCAGCCGCAGGGAAAGCTGGTCCGCGTATCGCGCGGCTCGGTGTTCGATGTCGCCGTCGACGTCCGCGCCGGCTCGCCGACCTTCGGCCGCTGGTACGGCGCCGTGCTCGACGACGAGCAGCACCGCATGATGTACGTGCCGCCGGGCTTCGCGCACGGCTTCTGCGTGCTGTCGGACGTTGCCGACTTCATCTACAAGTGCACCGACTACTATCATCCGGCCTCCGAGCAGGGCATCGCCTGGAACGATCCCGATATCGGCATCGAGTGGCCGGACATGGGCGTCGCCCCGATGCTGTCCGCCAAGGACACGGTCAACCCGCTGCTGCGCGACCAATCGGCAGAGCGGCTGCCGCGGTTCGCGAACTGACGGCATGCAGAGCCTGCGGGTACTCGTCGTCGGCTGCCACGGCCAGGTCGGCCATGAAGTGGTGGCACGCGCCGCGGCCTTTCCCGCGCTCGCCGTGCAGGGAGCGGCACGCCCGGAATGCGATCTGGTGCAACCTGTCTCGGTGGCCGACACGCTCGCCCGTCACCAGCCCGGCCTGGTGATCAACGCCACGGCGTATACCGCCGTCGATCGCGCCGAAAGCGAACGCGATGCCGCCTTCGCGGTGAACCGCGACGGTGTCGCGCTGCTGGCCGAACTCTGCGCCCGGCGCCGCATCCCGCTGCTGCACCTCTCCACCGACTATGTGTTCGACGGCAGCGGCACGCAGCCGTGGAAGCCGGACGACCGACCGCAACCGCTGGGCGTCTATGGCGCCAGCAAACTGGCCGGCGAGCAGGCACTGCGCGACCGGCTGCCGGAACACCTGACGCTGCGCACCAGCTGGGTGTTCGGCGCGCACGGCAACAATTTCGTGCGCACGATGATCCGGCTGGCCGGCGAACGCGACCGCCTGCGCGTGGTGGCCGACCAGACCGGCGGCCCGACCTGGTCCGGCCACATCGCCGACGCCCTGCTCGCACTGGCCGACCGCTACCGGCAGGCAGGCAACCTGCCGTGGGGCACGTATCATTACGCGGGGCAGCCCTGGACCACCTGGTACGCGCTGGCCGGCGAAGCGATTGCCGCCGCGCACCGGCACGGGCTGGTGGCCCGCCTGCCGGTGATCGAGCCGATCGCCTCGTCCGAATACCCGACGCCGGCGCAGCGCCCGCTCAATTCGCGGCTGGACATGCAGGACACGACGCGCGCGCTAGGCCTCGCATCGCCGGACTGGCGGGCCGGGCTCGAACAGGTACTTCAGGCCTGGGCACGTCCGGCGTGACCGCTGCCGCCACCGTATTGCCGATCTTCCGGAGTGAAACGTGACCTATCGCCCGCAGAGCATCCTCGTCACCGGCGGCGCCGGCTTCATCGGCTGCAATTTCGTCCGCTGGCTGCTCGGCCATGACCGGCAGGTGCGCATCGTCAATCTGGATGCGCTGACCTACGCCGGCTCCGTCGACAACCTGCGCAGCCTTCCCGATCCGGCCCGGCACTTGTTCGTGCAGGGCGACATCTGCGACCGGCCGCTGATCGACCGCCTGCTGCGCGAGCACGCGATCGATACCATCGTGCATTTTGCCGCCGAGTCGCATGTCGACCGCTCGATCAGCGGGCCAGGCGAATTCGTGCGCACCAATCTCGTCGGCACCTTCACCCTGCTCGACGCCGCGCGAAACTACTGGCTGGGTGAACAGAAACTGTCGCGCGCCGAAGCGGCCGCCACGCGCCGCTTCCACCACATTTCCACCGACGAGGTGTACGGCACGCTGTCGGCACAGGATCCGGCTTTCACCGAGACCACGCCCTACGCACCGAACTCGCCGTACTCCGCCAGCAAGGCCGGCTCGGACCACCTGGTGCGCGCGTATTTCCATACCTACGGCCTGCCGGTGACCACTACCAACTGCTCGAACAACTACGGCCCGTTCCAGCACGGCGAGAAATTCATCCCGACGATCATCCGCTCCTGCCGCGAAGGCCGGAAGATTCCGGTCTACGGCGACGGCTCGAACATCCGCGACTGGCTGTACGTCGACGATCACTGCCGCGGTATCTGGCGGGTGATCGAGGACGGCCGGCTCGGCGAGACCTACAACATCGGCGGCCACAACGAGTGGCGCAACATCGACATCGTCCGTCTCGTCTGCCGGCTGCTCGACGAGCGCCTGCCGGCCGCGGCGCCGCACGACCGGCTGATCAGCTTCGTCACCGACCGTCCCGGCCACGACTGGCGCTATGCCATTGACGCGCAGCGCATGGCGGACGAGCTGCGCTGGAAACCGGTCGAAACCTTCGAGACCGGCATCGCCAAGACCGTTGACTGGTATCTCACCGCCCGCTGAAGCCGCATCGCGCATGAAAAAGAACCGGCGCCGGCCGCGGCACCCCGCCCATCCGCTCCTCTGGCATGTCTGGCTGCTGCTGCCGCTGACATTGCTGCTCGCATGGTTTCCCTGGACATTGCAGCGCTTCATCGGCAACCGTCTGGGCGACCTCACCTGGCTGCTGCTGCGCGAGCGGCGGCGCGTCACCCTGCGCAACCTCGAGCTGTGCTTCCCCGACTGGCCGCCGGAACGGCGGCAGTCGGTAGCGCTGGAAAGCTTCCGCAGCGCCGGCATCGCGTTGTTCGAATCGAGTCGCGCCTGGTGGCAGCCGCCGGCCACGGTAGCGCGCGACTTCGAGATCCGCGGGCTGGAACACATCCGCGCCGCGCAGGAAAAAGGCTGCGGCGTCCTGCTGCTCGGCGCGCACTACATGCCACTGGAGATCGCCGGCGCCGCGGTATCCGCCGTGCAGCCGCTGGATACCATCTATCGACCACAGAACAATCCGGCCCTCGATACCTTCGTACGCTGGCGCCGCAACCGCATCTACCAGTGGCAAATCGACCGCCGCGATATCCGCACGGTATACAAGGCACTCAAGGCGAATCACGCCGTGTGGTATACCGGCGACCAGGATTTCGGGCGCAAACACGCGGTTTTCGTGCCGTTCTTCGGCGTCAATGCCGCCACCGTCACCGCCGGCGCCCGTTTTGCGCGCGCGAACGGCGCCGCCGCGATCAGCGTGGACTTCCGGCGCGACGATGCCACCGGCCGTTATATCGTCGAATTCTCGCAACCGCTCGCCGATTTCCCCGGAGAGACCGACGAAACCGGTGCCCGCACCATGAACCGCTGGATAGAAGCCGGCATACTCAAGGCGCCGGGGCAGTACATGTGGTTCCACCGGCGCTTCAAGACCCAGCCGGACCGACACGGCACGAATCCGTACTGAGCCCCACCGGCAATCCGGACCTATCGACCAGGCACGCACATCCATGAACCCAGACATGCCGGCAACCGGCCAGCCCGCCGTTTCCGTAGTGATGGCCACCTACAACGGCAAGCGGTATCTCGCCGAACAGCTCGACAGTATCGCCAACCAGACGCGCCGACCGGACGAACTGCTGATCATCGATGACGCTTCTTCCGATGGCACGCCGGAATTCCTCGCAGCCTGGGCACGGGACAAGCCCTGGGCAAGGATCGAGCGGAACCCGGAAAATCTGGGCATCAACGGAACGTTCTACCGGTTGCTGACAGAATCGCGCGGAAAGCATGTCTTCATCGCCGATCAGGATGACGTCTGGTTGCCAGGAAAAATCGAACGCATGCTGGCATCGGCCGGAGATGCATCCCTGACATTCAGTGATGCCAGCATGATTGACGGGGAAGGGCGCCCCCTGCGGGACAGTGAACTGGAACGCCATGCGTGGCGAGTAAACGAAAAAATAACGGGCTATTTTTTCGTTTACGGAAATTATATTTCCGGACACAACATGATGGTAAGTCGCGAACTCATAACGCGGACTCCGCCACCGCCGCATGCCTCGGTCATGATGTACGACCAGTGGATCGCTCTTTCCGCCATGCTGCACAAAGGCATTGCCGAGGTACCCGTTATCCTGTGCAGACACCGCATTCATGCCAGCAATGCCAACAACAACCGGGCCCTGAAAAAGGCAGCGGCGGCCGGGCAGGGCCGGAAGGAGCGTGCACAGTTCCGACTGAAAAAGCGCGATGGCATCTACGCCGCGCTTTCCGCGTTCGCCGGCCAAGACGCGGCGTTCGACGCTTTCGTCCGGGAAGCGCAGGAGGGCAGCCGGAATCTGGTTGCCCGTTACTGGTCGGCCGCCTTGTTTGCCGCCATATGGCGGCGCCGTCAGCTGTTCTTCCCGGGCGCCGGCTGGCGCAAGATGCTGCGGCGCAGCCTCAAACTCTCCCTGGGCGGGAAATCCTGGTTCCTGATCTAGTTTGCCGTCGCTGGTGACGGCTCGACAGGACACACCTCGTCGATTACTCCAGCGAGTCGCCGCGACCGACGGCGTAGTAACGCAGCCCGGCTTCGCGGACATCCGCCGGGTTGTAGAGATTGCGGCCGTCCACCACTACGCCGGCCTTCAGTTGCTGGCGCAGCCAGCCGAAGTCGACTGCCCGGAATGCCTTCCATTCGGTGCAGATCGCCAGCGCATCGGCACCTTCGACCGCCGCGTTGCGGGTGGCGCAAAGCTCGAGATCCGGCCGGTTGCCGAACAACCGCTTCGCTTCATGCATCGCTTCCGGATCGTAGGCGCGCACCCGCGCACCGGCCGCCCACAGCGAGGCCAGCAGGTCGCGACTCGGCGCTTCGCGCATGTCATCGGTGTTCGGCTTGAAGGACAGCCCCCACACCGCCACCGTGCGGCCGGCGAGCTGGCCGGCGAACGCCTTGTCGAGCTTGGCGAACAGAACGCCCTTCTGGCGGACGTTGACGTGCTCGACGGCATCGATCAGTTCGGCGTTGTAACCGACATCGCGGGCAATGCGCGACAGTGCCTTAACGTCCTTCGGGAAACAGGAGCCGCCGTAGCCGCAGCCGGGATAGATGAAGTGATAGCCGATGCGCGGGTCGGAACCGATCCCCTCGCGCACCTGCTCGATGTCCACGCCCAGCCGCTCGGCGATCTGCGACAGCTCGTTCATGAAGCTGATCTTGGTCGCCAGCATGGCGTTCGCCGCGTACTTGGTCAGTTCGGCGGCCCGCACGTCCATGAACATCAGCTTGTCGTGGTTGCGGTTGTACGGCGCGTAGCATTCGCGCATCAGCTTGCGCACGCGATCGGAGTCGGTGCCGACGATGATCCGCGCTGCCTTGGCGAAATCCTCCAGCGCACTGCCTTCCTTGAGAAATTCGGGATTGGAGCAGACGGCGAATTCACGTTCGACCCCGCGCTGCGCCAGCGCCGCCCGGACCGTGGCCCCCACTTTCTCGGCGGTACCGACCGGCACCGTCGACTTGTCGACGATCACCGCGTACTGCTCGAGATGGCGCCCGATCGTGTCGGCCACCTTGAGCACGTACTGCAGGTCGGCCGCGCCGTCCTCGTCGGGCGGCGTGCCGACGGCAATGAACTGCAGTACGCCGTGCCGCACGCCCTCGGCGGCATCGGTGGTGAAGCGCAGCGAACCGTCCTGGTAACAGCGCTTGACCACTGCCTCCAGGCCGGGCTCGAAAATCGGAATGACCCCCTGACGCAGGCGCTCGATCTTCTCCCGGTCGACATCGACGCACAGCACCTGATGGCCGACATCCGCAAGGCAGGCGCCGGTCACCAGGCCGACGTAGCCCGTGCCGAATACGGTGATCTTCATGCCCGGTTCCTCGCGTTCACATGCATATGCATTCGTTTCGGGAAAAGTCCGCAGAAACGGGAAATAGCCAGCCGGCGGATTGTACCGGATAATGGCCCGCCTTCAGGAAGCCGGCCGCCCGGCTCCGCGCACTCCTCGCCCCGCACCGGACCCTCGGCATGCTGACCATCGTCATCGTCTCCTTCAACAGCGCCGACGCCCTGATGAAGTGCCAGGATGCGCTGCTGGCCGCGCAGCGCTTTCCGGTCATCGTGGTCGACAACGCCAGCCGCGACGGCAGCGCGGAACGCATCGCGGAGCGCTACCCGCACGTGCAGGTCATCCGGTTGGCGCGCAACGAGGGTTACGGGCGTGCCGCCAACCGCGGACTGGCCGCCGTCGCCACCCCCTACGCCTTCCTGCTCAACCCCGACCTGCTGATGACCACCGACATTGTCGAATCAATGCTGGCATTCGCGCAGCAGCACGATGCCAGTCTGTGCGCGCCGGCCGTGAAGGAAAAGGACCACCTGCGGCGCGGCGCCATCGCCCGTGACTGGCTCAGCGGCGCGGCATTCCTCTTCCGGATGGCGGATTTTCGGGAAACCGGCTTCTTCGACGAACAGATCTTCCTCTACGCCGAAGACACCGACCTTTGCCGGCGGATTGTCGACAGCGGACAACGCATGTATTTGAACAGCGACGTCTACGCCGAGCATCTGCGCAAACAATCTTCGGCACCGAACCCGAAAATCGATGCCCTGCGCAACTGGCATCGCGGCTGGTCGACCATGTACTGCCTGCACAAGCACGGCGATCTGGTCGGCTGGTGGGCGCCGCGGCGGCTCTGGCTCGCGTACTGGCTCAAGGGCAAACTCGGCGGCAGCGCGCAGAAACGCCGCAGCAACGCCACCAGGGCCGCCGGCATGCAGGCGTATTTGCAGGGGCAGAAAGCATTTCTGCCCAACGGCATCGCCCGGGGCACCGACACGCTGTAGCCGGATTCAGGTTATCCCGAAATACGCCGGAATGTAGGTGGTCCGCAGGTATCGGGGACTGGACAACTTCGAGGTCACGAGTTGCTTCCGACGAATGAGGAAGTCATGGAAATGGCGGCGATCAGCCCTGTCCATTGACAGGCTCTCCAGACCGGCCGGCAGGTTGTTGATGTCGAGATCGATATACGCACGGTTGCCGGTACCGATGCCCTGTCCAATCCCGCATACAGGCAAACCCAACAACGAAAATTGGAGCAGCGTGGTCGAGTTGATGCCGATCACGCCGCCATAATCCCGCCACCGCCTGAACGGATTGACCGCAGAATCCTGAATCTCGACGTTCGGCAACCGCGCATCGAGGGCAACCGGCGCACTCGGATGTGGTCGGGCAATGAACTGCTGGTTCGGGTATTTTTCGGCGAAGAGCCGGACAAAATCGCTCATCCGCGCAAGCGGGGAAGAGAGGGTGATATTGGTGTCGGTTTCGTCCTGCAACGGAAGCAGAATCGGTCGGGACGAGTCGAATCGGGCATACCCTTCGAGGGCGGGAACAGAGAAGCTGTCCCGTAACCCGACGAGGCTGCGGACGATGCGGCCACGCACCCAACGCAAGGCCCATGGATTCAGGCGATGCTCCGCCAGACCCTCATCGCCCAGCCGGCACTCGGCGTTGGTTCCATGCTGGCTGAAGTACGCATGCCCGGCTTGCGGAAACCAGCCGAGCTCGCCATAAATGCAGCGGATATTCCTGGCAGACAGCGTCGCGACAATGTTCCGGTCGGCCAACCTGCGCCCGCCCCAGATAAAAGCGTGCGTGTAGTCCGCACGGCGAAGCAGTTCGTCCAGCGCCACTACGTCGGCAAAGTCGTAATGGCCGGGCTGCAGGATTTTCGGCTTCACCGAAGCCCGGTGCGCATACAAATGATGATCTATTCCCAGTCCGGCCAGGCCGGTCGCCAGACTGGCGAAAACCCGATGCGCCGCTCGCCAGCGCTCCGGTCGGTCTTCCTGATCGACCCCCAGGACAAACAACGCTTTCATCGAGACCCCCCCCCGAACACGTCCCGGAGACCCTCGCGGAAACACACGTCGGCCATACCGAATCTCAGCGCCGCGGCGGCAAGCCGAACAGCCGGCGGAAGAAGTCACGCACCGGGTGAGTCAGGTATTTCTTCCACCAGCGCTGGCGCTTGCCGGACTTCTGCTCGCCGGCCTTGTTCACATGCGGATAGGGCATGTCCGGAACCGGCACGCCGAGGAAAGCGCACAGCTTTTCCCACTGCTGCGTTTCCTTGACGTCCAGTACCAGCAGATCATTCGGCCGGCCGGCAAAATATTCCTGCACCTCGCGATTGTGACGTTCGTAGCGCTCGATGTAGACCGCCTCGTTGCCGGCGGCGGTCGTCACCCCGTAGATCCAGGTGCGGATGGGTTTCACCTTCATGCCGAAGTGGCCGACCACGCTCCTGATCCAGGAATCGGTATCGCGCACGGTGAGGATGAACTTGCTGCCGGGAAATTCCTTGTCCAGCTCGCGATAGATGATCGGCCAGGGGTTGTCCTGGAACGCATCGTATTTCTTCACCAGCGGGAAGGTGAGCTTGTAGACGTCGCGCCCGATATTCGGGTTGCTGATGCCGACCGGGCCCATGACGCGGTAACCCAGCGCTTCCAGCGCCAGCTGCAGGCTGGTCGTGCCGGTCTTGGAAAATCCGATGCAGAAGACTTTCTGTTTGCTCATATCGAAACCGTTGCTCCCGTTGCGCCCGCTCAATGCATCCGCCTGGTCCGGCCCATGCGCTCTTCCGGCCACGCTGCCGGGTAGAACTCGGCGGCGTTGGCTTTCAGGTAACGATGCCGGCTGCGGCTGAAGGAAAACTTCTCCAGCGGAGCCAGCAGCCGGTAAAACAGGGGTACCGGCGGCCGGACCACCTTCTTCTTCTGGATGCTGGATACGTGCTCGTGTTCGTAGATCACATGCGGCTCGACACCATAGTGCCGCAGACCGTATTCCCAGAAATGATCGTAGAACTTGTCGATCGGCTCGTAGATGCGGCAGGCGGCGTCCAGCACCTTGCGCATGCCGGCCCGGTTGATCACGTAGCCCTGGGTGCCGCACCAGCCGCGCTCGGGCCGCACCAGCCGGTGCCCGGGACAATCCGGAACGGCCGTCAACACCTTGCGGCGACGAACACGCAGCGCCATCAACCGCACCATTTCGACCTCGGCCGGCTGGCCGGCCAGCCCGGCAAGCACGCGCGGAAAATTTTCTTCCAGGCCGACATCGTCTTCCAGGATACAGACCCGCTCCAGACCCTCGTCCCACGCCCGCTGCAGCGCACGGTAGTGCGAGAGATAACAGCCGAGTTCCGGGTCACGCAGGATGCGGCCGTGCCGGATCAGCGCCTTGCGGTGATCGAAATGCTCGCGACCCTCCAGCGGCGGCGTGCCCTTGCGGCCGTCGACGGCGGGCACGAAACGGAAATCGACCCCGGCTGCCGTCAGCTCGCGCGCCAGCCCGGAGGCCATCGCGGAAGACGGATCGAGACTGATCACCCAGCAGGGAATGCTCATGCCTGTTTTGCCCCCTTCGTATCGCTCAGGAACCGCCAGGCGAGGCGGTGCCGTATTTTTTCCATGCCGCGCGGTAAACCGCTTCGGTGGCATCCATCATCGCCGGCAGCACGAGGCGCCGGCGCGCTTCCAGCACCGCGCTCGCGCACAGGGCGCGGAAATGTTCCGGCCGCGTGACGGCCTGCGCGAGCAATCCGCGCAAGGCCTCGACATCGCCGGGCGGCACGATGCAGGACGGCGGCAGGAAATCCGGCACCATGCCGACCCGCGTGCCGATCGCCGGCAAGCCGGCCACCAGCGCTTCCGCCAGCGTGTACGGACCACCTTCGTTGCGCGAACTGATCACCAGCAGGTCCGCCGCGGCGATCCATTCGCGCACCTGACCTGACGCGCCCTGCAGGTACACGTGCCGCAGCCCGCGCGTTGCCGCCAATTGTCGCAGCTCCGCTTCCTGCCGGCCGTCACCGAGCACGACCAGCGTGCCGGCATCGCCGTCCGGCCAGGCCTGCAGCAGCAGGTCGAAACCCTTCGCCGGCACCAGGCGACCGATCGCCAGCACGACCGGCGCCGGCTTGTCGGCGCACCATTGCCGGATGGCAGCCAGCGCCGCAGGATCCGGCGTCGTTTCACGCGTGCCGTTGTGCACCACATGCACGTCCGGATGTCCGACTTCGGCGGCAATCTCGCCGCTCACCGCGATCACCGCATCGAGGCCGCGGTAGGCCCGGTAACCCGACTTGGTGTTGTGTACCGTACCGATGGTGAGCGTGCCGGCCGGATGCCCGGCATGCATCAGCGCGCCGACCGGCTTGTCGGCATGTGCATGCACGATGTCGGCACCGATCCGCCGGAGCGCGCGGCGCAGGCGCCACCAGAGCAGCGGATTGCGGCGGGATGACCGCCAGTCGAACGGCTCGACGACCACGCCGGCCGGGCTGCGCTCGCGATAGGCCGGGTCGGCCAGCACGACGACTTCGTGACCGCGGGCGGCCATGGCGCCGGCAACCTCGAACACATGCTTTTCGAGACCGCCCCAACCGCCCGGGGTGGCCAGCAGGTAAAGCAATTTCATCGGCCGACCGTCAGCGGAACCCAAATAGCCAGGCCGTGGATTGTACTGGATAATCCGCCCGTGACCGCCATCCCCGCCCATTCGCTTGCCGAGCGCGAATTCCGCCACGACATCAACGCCCTGCGCGCCTGGGCGGTGATCGCCGTCGTGCTGTTTCATTTCGGCGTGCCCGGCTTCTCCGGCGGCTTCGTCGGCGTCGACGTGTTCTTCGTGATTTCCGGCTACCTGATGACGCGCATCATCATGGAAGGCGTCGCCGCCGGCCGCCGGGACAACGGCTTCTCGCTCGGCGAGTTCTACCTGGCGCGCGCGCGCCGCATCATGCCGGCGCTGCTGGTCGTCATCCTCGCCCTGTGCATCACCGGCTGGTTCCTGCTGGCATCGGCCGATTACCGGATGCTGGGCAGCCATTCGGTCTACGCCGCGCTGTTCTGGTCCAACGTGAAGTTCTGGCGCGAGGCCGGTTACTTCGACGCCGCCTCGAGCGACAAGTGGCTGCTCCACACCTGGTCGCTGTCGGTGGAGTGGCAGTTCTATCTGGCCTTGCCGCTGCTGGTCCTCGTTGCCTGGCGACTGGTGCCGCGCCCCGGCGCGATCGCCGCATTGTTCCTCGCCGGCACGATCGTCTCGCTGGCGGTCTCCGAATCGCTCGCGCGCCGCGAAGGATCCGCCGCGTTCTACCTCATTCACTCGCGCGCCTGGGAAATGCTCGCCGGCGGCCTGGTGTATTTCGCCGGCAACCGGTTCGCGATGCTGTCGGCACGACCGCTGTGGCCGGCACTCGCCGGTTATGCGGCCATCCTGTGCGCCGTTTTCCTGTTCGAAGGCGAGCAGGCCTGGCCGGGACTGGCCGCCGCGCTGCCGGTGGCGGGCACGATGCTGGTGCTCGCCGCCCGGCTCACCGCGCATCCGCTGGTCAACAATGCCGTATTGCAGTGGAGCGGCACCCGCTCCTATTCGATCTACCTGTGGCACTGGCCGGTGGCTGTCGTACCGCTCTATCTCGGCTGGCCGGAAAACCTGCCGCTGCTGCTGGCCAGCCTGGCTGTCGTGCTGCTGCTCAGCGAACTCTCTTACCGGCTGGTGGAAGAAAAAGGGCGGCGACTGATCAACCGCGCGGGAAACCGCAAGGGCGCTTTCCTGCTGCTCGGCGCGCTCCTGTTCACGGTGGCGGTCGCCTCCACCATCAAGGACCGCGACGGATTTCCGTCGCGCCTGCCGGCCGCCGTGCAGGCGATCGAACAGGAAGCGGAAAACATCAACCCGAACCGCGAACGCTGTCATGGCGGATCGGGCAATCAGCAACCGGATTGCGTGCTCGGCGGTCCGGGTATCGCCGCCGTGATGCTCGGCGACAGCCACGCCAGCGCGATCGTCACCGCCCTGCAGGCCGCGGCGCCGGATCCGTCGCGCGGCGTGCTGTCGCTCTCCTACACCGCCTGCCCGACCATACAGGGCGTCCACAAGACCGACCGCCCGGACGGCTGCACGGCCTTCAACGACTGGGCGCTGGCGAAGATCGCCGCCCTGCCGGCAACGACGCCGGTGGTGATCACCAACCGCACGACCGCCTATCTGTTCGGCAATCCGGGCGCCAAAGTGCGGCCGATCATCCACTTCGGTACGCCGCACGACACGCCCGATCCGGAATTCCTCGCCGACGCGCGCGCACGCATGCTGGCAACCTGGTGCGGACTGGCGGCGGTACGACCGGTGTATCTGGTGCAACCGCTGCCGGAAATGCCGCGCGACGTGCCCGACGCAATGGCGCGCGGCCTGATGCACGGCCATGCGGTGCAGGTGGCGACGGGCAGCGACGCATACCACGAACGGCATGCTTTCGTGCGCGAGCTGCAGGCGCAGGCCGCGCGCGAGTGCGGCGTCCGGCTGCTCGATCCGGAACCGCTGCTGTGCCATGACGGAAAGTGTTCCGGCGACCTGGAAGGCCGGCCGCTCTATTCCGACGACAACCACCTCAGCGAATACGGCAACCGGCTGCTGGTGCCGATGTTCCGGCCGGTGTTCGGCGTCGCGACGACACCCTAGCGGCCGCTCAAACGTCGCGCCGCTGCCTGTCGTCCGCCGGCAGGCCATCGTGGCGCAGCTGCCAGAACGTGCTCGGCAGCACGCCGGTCTTGCGCACCTCGACCAGCTCCGCGATGAGCGCGCGGAATTTCTCCATCTTGCGGCGCGCCCGCCGCAACCGGAACCAGCGCGGCAGCCAGTGCTGCGGCACCGGTCCGGAGCCGCCCAGGCCGTCGATCACCACCAGCCGCACGACGTTGCCGCCGGCGTCGCATTGCACCGCCACGTTGTGGAGCAGCACGTCGCGGGTCGGAATCGTCATCGGAACCCAGGCAGCTTCGAACCGGTCGACGGCGGCCGCGAGGGTCGGCGTCAGGCCGTTTTCCCAGACGTACTGCATCACCGAGCGGGAAATCCTGCCGTCGGCGTTGCGGATCAGCTCCGAACAGAGGCCCTGTCCCATGTCGGTATCGACAAAACCGTAATTGCGGCTGACCACCGCATGCAGCGGCTCGCCGAGGCGCGCTTCGAGCTCGCGCATGGTCGCGAATTCCTTCAGGCTCTCGTCGAACCAGGACAGCGGCCGCAGGTTGCGCGGGAAGCCCTTCTTGCGCCGCAGATCGGCCAGCGAGAATTCCGGCCTGCGCACCTTCACGCAACGGTCGGGCGACCGCGGATCGACGAAACAGAGGCGGTTGCCGCCACGGGCAAAGGGCTCGCGATCGCGCAGCGACAGCATCTTACTTGAGCGTTCCATCCGGACGGATGTCGCGCGCCCAGACGTAATCGTGACTGAACGGCAGGCCTGCGGTCGCCTCGACGATGTACTGTGCGTACAGGTTCGAATTGATCTCGCGGTGGAAAAATTCGCGGGTTCGCGAAGCCCAGGCGCGGCGCTTGGCATCGTCGTGGTGGAATTCGCGGATCTTCGCCAGCAGGTCCGCCTCGTCGTCGAAGTACGGCACGGTCTCCGGCGGCAGCAGCTCGTCGAAACGCGGGCCGCTGTGGGTGAACTGCAGGATGCCGTTGCCGGCCAGCTGTGCCATGCGCGCCGAGGAATACCAGTAGTGGCCTTCCTGCCGATTGAGGTTGAGCCCCATCTTGCTGTTGGCCAGCGCACGATCGTAGTCGCGGCCCCACACCGGAGCCTCGCCGAAACTGCCGTAGGTACGGAACACCAGTTCGTTGTCGAGAGCGTCCTTCAGGCGCTTGACCATCTGCAGGCGGGTGGTGAAATCGTCGCTGTTGCTGCAGAACAGCAGATCGATCGGCAGGTCGGTACGCTGCGAGTTGTCGAGGATCTCGATTGCCGGGTCGACCGGGTTCGGCATGTGATAGATGCGGGCACGGCTGCCCTCGAAGATTTTCAGCTCACGCCGACCGGTCGACACGAACACCGCATCGACCACTTCGGCCCGCTTGCGGATGTTATCGACGTTGCGCGGCACGAACAGCGGATCGTTGTTGCAGTAGCCGATCATGCAGCCGGGACGGATACGGCGAATCTCGGCCAGCGTTTCATTGGTAATGATGTCGCAGTGGCCGGCAATCACCAGATCGGGCTCGACGGCCTCGATCGTTTCCAGCAGACGGCGGTTGGCCTTGCCGCGGCCCAGGTCACGCAGACCGAGCGGCGCCTCGAAGGCGGCGACATCGCGGTCGCTGAACGGCTGCACGAAGTGGTTGTTCCGGACCAGTCCGGCCGACAGCTTCTGTTCCCAGCTGACACGGGTCTTCCCGTAACGGCGCAGTTGCAGGTAATTGATGTGCACGATACGCATGCGGGCTTCCGGAAACAGGTGGGTCGGATGGGGCGGGCGTCATTGTAGCCTGCCGGACGGCAGACGCCGCCCGGCGGCCAGTTCGCGATAACAGGCCAGTGTACGGTCGCACATGTCGCTGAGCAGGAAATCGCGGCTCTCGGCCGGGTACTGCGGTGTCGCCAGCCATGCGCGCACCCGTTGCAGCAGCAGGGCCTCGTCGCCGGCCGGTACGGCACCGAACGGGAAAATCCGGCGTATCACTTCGCCGGAACCGCCGACGTCCCAGCCGATCAGCGGCCGTCCCAGGCGCAGCGGCTCCAGTGTGGTCCGGCCGAACGCTTCCGGCGTGACGCGCAACGCGAACACCAGATCGCACTGGGTCAGCACGAGATTCAAATCGTCGCGATGGCCGGTGAAGGTGACGACGCCGGTCAGGCCCAGCTCCTGCACCCGGCGCTGCAATTCGCCGGGATAGCCCGGCTTGTTGGGTTCTTCGCCGCCGATGATCAGCGCGTGCAGGTCGTCCCGTTCGCGGCACAACGCCTGCATCAGGCGCAGGAAGGTCTCGTGTCCCTTGACCCGCGACAGGCGTCCGGGCAGCGCCAGAACCTTCTTGCCGGCCAACTGCGGATGCTGCGCGCGCCAGCGGGCGAGCCAGTCGGCATCCGGCTGCAGGCCCCAGGGAAATTCCTGCGGATCCACGCCGCGGTAGATCAGCCGCAGACGCTCCGGCGGGCAGGCCGGATAATTCTTCAGCACGTAATCGCGCACCGATTCCGAGATGACGATGACGGCTTCGCCTTTCGTCATGATCTCGCTGTAGCGGCTCACCGAATACATGCCGTGCACGGTGGTGACGAAACGCGGCCGCGTTGCCGGATCCATCTTCCGCCACGCCAGGAAGGCGATCCATGCCGGGATGCGCGAACGGGCATGCACGATGTCCGGCTGCAGTTCCGCCAGCAGCCGACGGAACGGCCGCACCTGGAGGAAGCTGCGCAACGATTTCCGGTGTACCGGCATGCGGACATGTTCGCTGCCCTCGCGCTCCAGCTGCGCCACCAGGCGGCCGCCATTGGAGACGACGATGGAGCGGTGCCCGGCCTCGACCAGGGCGCGGCCGATTTCCAGCGTGCCGCGCTCGACGCCGCCGGAATCGAGCGCCGGCAATACCTGCACCACGGTCAGGCGGCGCGCGTCCGTCATGCCGGCAGCCATTCCATGATGCGGGCCGCGACGCGGTCTGCTTCGTTGATCGGCTTTTCCTGGCGTGCCAGCCGGTGATTGTCTTTCCAGGCGAGAAAGGTCGTCACCAGACCGTCGGCCACCAGCCGGTCGACACCACGCGTCACGCGATCGATATCCGCACGCGGCACCCACAGCACACCGGTCGCCGCGCCGGAGGTCAGCGACTCGTAGATCATCGACACGCTGTCCTCGGTGACCCACACGGTGGAACTCACGGTGATGGCGTCGTGCACCCAGCCCGGATCGGTCTGCTCGCAGGGAATGACCTCGACGCCGATGCCGCGCAGTGACTTCAGGAGGCCGAGCGAATTTTCCGGTGTGCGGCGCGAGGTGGTGAGCGCCCAGTGCATGTCCGGCGTCTCCTTGACGATCTGCCGCAACTGCGTGATCAGCGTTTTTTCGTCCCACTTGTGGTGCTTCGACGGGCCGCCGATCAGGAACAGGCCCTGGGTCGGCTTCTGGTGCACCGAGGCACGCTGCATGTTCAGCACACCGCGGGTAGCGATGACGTTGGCGCGCGCCGGCGGATCGTCGTGCTGCGGAATGACGCAGAGGTCGAACCAGCGCAGCGGCAGGCTGGGTTGCATGAGCACCACCGAACGGCCGCCTCGCGCCCGCGTCGCAGCCAGCACGGCCAGATGGGCGGCATGGCCACAACCGATGACCAGATCCGGATCAGGCAAGGCATCGCCGGCCGGAAAGCGGCGCAACAGCGCTTCGCGGGCGGCATGCCAGGTGAATTCCGGCGCAACTTCCAGCGCGTGGGATTCGACCACCGCATGCCGGGCCAGTGCGCGCAACAGGCCTTCCAGCTGCGTACGGTGACCCGGCCGGCCGTCGGCAATCAACCAGACGACCAGCCGACGCTGCGCAGCCTCGAAAGCGGCATCCATCAGCCGGAACCCGCGACCTGCGCGCGCTGCGCCCTGATTACCGGCAGAACGTCAGCCAGTCGATGTGCTTCGCACTCTTGCCGCGCACCACCTCGGCATAGAGGCTCTGCAGTTTCGTGGTGACCGGGCCGCGCTTGCCGGCACCGATCGTGCGGCCGTCCAGTTCGCGCAGCGGGGTGACTTCGGCGGCCGTGCCGGTGAAGAACGCCTCATCCGCGATGTACACCTCGTCGCGGGTGATGCGCTTTTCCTTCACGGTGTAGCCCAGCTCGGCGGCGAGCTGCATCACCGTCTTGCGGGTGATGCCGTCGAGGCAGCTGGTGACGTCCGGCGTGTAGATGACGCCGTCGCGGACGATGAATACGTTCTCGGCGGAACCTTCGGCGACATAGCCTTCCGGATCCAGCAGCAGCGCCTCTTCCGCACCGCCACTCAGCGCCTCGTTCAGCGCCAGCATCGAGTTGATGTAATTGCCGTTCGCCTTGGCGCGCGTCATCGCGATATTGACGTGGTGGCGGGTGAAACTCGAGGTACGGGCAGTGATGCCGAGCTCCAGCGCTTCCGGCGACATGTAGGCCGGCCACTCCCAGGCGCCGACGATGACGTTGACCGACAGGCCTTTGGCACGCAGGCCGAGCGCCTCGGAACCGAGGAAAACCATCGGCCGCAGATAGGCATGCGGCAGTTTGTTCTCGCGGATGACGGCAATCTGCGCGGCATTGATCTGCTCCGGCGTGAACGGCATTTTCAGCGCCATGATGTGCGCGGAATCGAACAGCCGCCGCGTGTGTTCCTTCATGCGGAAAATCGCCGGGCCCTTTTCCGTCTCATAGGCGCGCACGCCTTCGAACACGCCCATGCCGTAGTGCAGCGTGTGCGTCAGCACGTGCACTTTCGCCTCGCGCCAGGGAACCAGTTCACCGTTGAACCAGATGACTCCGTTGCGATCGGACATGGACATGGAGCTGCTCCTCGTGTTGCCGTGACTGCCGGCAGGAAAATCAGTGGATCTTCGCGTCTGCGGCCGTCTCGCCGATTACCGCCAGCCACACTCGCCGCACCTCGGCCCGCAGTTCCGCCTGGGTGGCGGCAACGACGCGCGACTTGCCCTTGGCGAGCGCCGCGCGATGCGTGAGGGTGCGGAACCGGAGATACGCCTCGCGCAGCAGATCGGCATCGGCGGCCGGCAACAAACCGGCGGCGGCAAGACCTTCGAGCTGGCGGACGTTGTCGGTATAGCGGGTGAGCCCGGGGTGTTCGCAGGACCATCGCAGAACGAGATATTGAACCAGAAATTCGATATCCACGATACCGCCGGGGTCGTGCTTCACGTCGAACAGGCCGGCCTTTTCCGCGGCGGTCGCATCCTTGTCGGCAGCCAGCCCGAGGTGCTCCACCATCCGGTCGCGCATGGCGGCCACTTCATTGCGCAGCCGCTCCGGATCGCGGGGCCGGGCCAGCGTTTCGTGACGGATCTCCCGGAAGCGTTCGGCGACCGCCGGGTCGCCGGCGACCGGTCGTGCGCGCGCCAGCGCCTGGTGCTCCCAGGTCCAGGCCGTTTCCTGCTGGTAGCGGGCGAACGCCTTCAGCGAGGAGACCATCAGGCCCGATGCCCCGGACGGCCGCAGGCGCATGTCGACTTCGTACAACTCGCCGGAAAAGGTCCGCGTGGTCAGCAGGTTGATGATCCGCTGCACCAGCCGCGTATAGAACGCCTCGTTGGCCAGTTCGCGCGGGCCGTCGGTGCTGCCGTCGGCCGGCGCATCGTAGAGGAACACGAGGTCGAGGTCGGAGCCGTACGACAGTTCGATACCGCCGAGCTTGCCGTAGGCGACCACGGCGAAACCGGCGCACTCCGCCGTGCCGACCGGCCGGCCGTCGGCATCGCAGGGCCGGCCGTGCCTTGCCGTCACGTCGCGCCAGGCGATGGCCAGCACTTCGCCGATCAGCGCCTCGGCAATCCAGGTCAGGTAATCGCTGACCTTCATCAGCGGCAGGGTTTCCATAACGTCCGAGGCGGCGACCTTCAGCACGTGCGCCAGCCGGAAATGCCGTAGCACTTCCATCAGCTGCTCGCTGTCGTCCTCGGGCACGCGTGCCAGCTGCGCGCGCAGATCGGCACGCAGGTCATCCAGCTGCGGCGGGGCGTACAGGCGCCGGGTATTGATCAGCTCGTCGAGCAGCGACGGATGCCGGGCAATCTCGTCGGCGATCCATTCGCTGGCCCCGCACAGGCGCAGCAATTCGGCGAGCGCCTGCGGGTTCTCGCACAGCAACACCATGTAGGCCGAACGGCGCAGCACGGCGGCAACCACCTTCAGCACCCGCGGCAGCACATCGACGGACGCCGTCGATGGCAGCGCACGCAGCAGCATCGGCATCAGGCGATCGAGGCGCTCGCGGGAAATCGCCGGCAGGTTGATCACCGCGCGATCCTCGCGGAAGGCAGTCAGCGCGGCGACGATGCGCCCGGGCTCCGACAACGACTGCGCGGCCAGCGCCGCCACGGCCGCCGGCTCCGGCAGACGGCCGAGCCACAGATCCAGCCATTCGTCACCGGCGACCGGCGCACCGGCTTCGTCGTCCGGCAGCGAGATCGTGTCGCGGAAATGACGCTCGACGCGCGCACGATGTGCATCCAGCGCCGCAACGAACGCCGGCCAGTCGGAACAGCCCATGGCAAAGGCGATGCGCAGCCGGGTCAGTTCGTCGTCCGGCAGCGTTTGCGTCTGCATGTCGGCGATCGCCTGCAGGCGATGCTCGGTGCGCCGCAGGAAATCATTGGCGGCAACCAGCTCGTCGCGTGCCGCCGGCGTCAGGACTCCGAGTTCGGCCAGCGTGTCCAGCACCGGCACCAGGCCGCGCTGCTGCAGTCGGGGATCGAGGCCGCCGCGGATCAGCTGGAAGGCCTGGGCGATGAACTCGACTTCGCGGATGCCGCCGGGACCGAGCTTGACGTTCTCCGCCATGCCCTTGCGCTGCACTTCGCGGGCAATCATCGACTTGAGCTCGCGCAGCGAGCCGAAGGCGCTGTAATCGAGGTAGCGACGGTAGACGAAGGGCCGCAGTCGCCGCAGCAACTCCTCGCCGGCCACCGGATCGCCGGCGCAGATGCGCGCCTTGATCATCGCGTAGCGTTCCCAGGGACGCCCCTGCTCTTCGTAATAACCCTCCAGCGCATCGAAGCTCGCCGCCAGCGCGCCGCTGGTGCCCCAGGGCCGCAGCCGCATGTCGACGCGAAACACGAAACCGTCGTCGGTCGCCGTGTCGAGCGCGCGGATCAGGCGACGCCCCAGGCGGGTAAAGAATTCGTGGTTGGACAACGCGCTGGCGGCACCACGCGTTTCGCCTTCTTCCGGATAGGCGAAGATCAGGTCGACGTCGCTCGACAGGTTGAGTTCGCGGGCGCCCAGCTTGCCCATCGCGATCACCACCAGCTTCTGCGGTGTGCCGCTCTGCTCGCCGGTCGGCACACCCAGACTGTGCTCGGCCTGGTGCGCCAGGCTTTCCAGTGCGAGATCGATACAGCCATCGGCCAGATCCGACAGGTCGCCGGTGGTTTCCGCCAGATCGGCCAGGCCGGCAAGATCGCGCCAGATGATGCGGACCATTTCGCGATGACGAACCTGCCGCAGGGCAGCGGCCAGCGCGTCGTCGTCAGTCGCCCCGGCCAGCGCGGCCGCGATCCGCGCCCGCAACTCGCCCGGCGCATAGCGGCGACCGGTTTCCCCGCCGGCGAGCAGCGACGCCAGCAGTGCGGGGCGCCGGGCACATTGCGCGGCGACGTAATCGCTGCCGGCCCAGACCCGCAGCAGCCCGCGCAGCACATCGCCCGACAGGGTGTCCGGCAGCGGCAGGTCCGCCGCCGCCAGAGCCTCGACGTAATGCGCCCAGTGCGTGCGCAGCAACGGCAGCAGCGGCGCCGGCAATCCGGCCAGCGCCGCGTCGTCGAGCGGCGGCAACGAAGACATCCGGTGCCGTCAGTCGCGGACGGGTTCGACGTCGAAGACGTTGCCGTCCTGGGCAGTGATGCGGACCCGGCTGCCGGACGGCAGATCGCCGCCACGCACGGCCCACAGCGTATCGTCGATGCGCACGCGGCCGTGACCGCCGACGATCGCCTCTTCCAGCGTCACCACGCGACCGATGTGCTCGGCGCCTCGCCGCACGTTGACGGTCGGCCCGCCCGGTTTGCGCTTGTCGAAACGGCGCCAGAGAAACACGCTGGCCACCGCCGTGACGGCGAACAGCACCAGCTGCGCCTGCCAGCCGATGAGGCCGGGCAACAGGAAAGCCGCCGCGCCGGTCACCAGCGCGGCAATGCCCAGCCACATCAGTACCGTGGCGCCGGCGATCAGCACATCGACCAGCAGCAGGCCGAGTCCGAATGCCAGCCAGTGCCAGTACTGAACCGTTTCAACACCGGACATCAGGCAACACCCTTGTTCTTCTGCTTGCTGATCGACTCGTTGACCAGCTCGGCAATGCCGGCCACCGAACCGGCGACGCTGGTGGCCTCCAGCGGCAGCAGGATGATCTTGGCGTTGTTGCTGGCGGTGAGCTGGCCGAGCGCCTCGACGTATTTCAGGGCAACGAAATAGTTCACCGCCTGCACGTCACCCTTCTCGATCGCCTGCGACACCATGTGCGTGGCGCGCGCTTCGGCTTCCGCCTGGCGCTCGCGCGCTTCGGCGGCGAGGAACGCAGCCTGCTTGTCGCCCTCGGCCTTCAGCACTTCCGACTGCTTCTCACCCTCGGCCTTGAGGATCGCCGCCTGGCGGAAGCCTTCGGCCTCGAGAATGTTGGCACGCTTCTCCCGCTCCGCCTTCATCTGCGAGGCCATCGCGGCCACCAGATCGGCCGGCGGCCGGATGTCCTTGATCTCGATGCGGGTGATCTTCACGCCCCAGGGATTGGTGGCGTGATCGACCACGTTGAGCAGCTTGGCGTTGATCTGGTCGCGCTGGCTCAGCATATCGTCGAGATCCATGGAACCGAGCACGGTACGGATGTTGGTCATCACCAGATTGCGGATTGCGTGCTCCAGCGCACTGACCTGGTAGGCGGCCTTCGCCGACTCGATCACCTGGAAGAAGCAGACGGCATCGATGGTGACCATCGCGTTGTCGCGCGAAATGACTTCCTGCGGCGGAACGTCGAGCACCTGCTCCATGACGTTGATCTTGCGGCCGATCTTGGAAAAGATCGGATTGATCAGACCGAGCCCCGGCGACAGCGTTTCGACATAGCGCCCGAAGCGCTCGACCGTCCACTCGTAACCCTGCGGCACGAATTTCACCGCGCGGGTGACGAGGAAGGCGCCAAGGGCGGCAATGATGATGTAGACAAGTTCCATCGAACGACTCTCCTGGTTTCGTTTGCCCTGAATGCCGGCAGCGGTTCGCCGGATCTGCGCACAGGGTACGCGCAGACGATTACTCGAACATTTCCATCGACGGCGTCAGCCGCATCACTTCCTCGATGGTGGTGAAGCCGGCCGCCACCTTCTGGGCACCGGCCAGCCGCAACGGCTTCATGCCTTCCTTGATGGCCTGCCGGCGGATGTCGGCCACGTCGGCATGCCGGGCAACCAGCTTCTTGAGTGCGGTCGACAGCGGCATGAGCTCGTAGACGCCCATCCGGCCCAGGTAACCGGTATCGCGGCACTCGAGACAGCCGACCGGCACGCAGACCCTCGGTGGCGTGCGGGACTTGAACGGCTGCACCAGTTCCTGCCACGCCGCCTCGTCGGTATCCACTTCCTTCTTGCAGTGCGGGCACAACGTGCGCACCAGGCGCTGCGCCATGATCCCGACCACAGTCGCGCTGATCAGGTACGGCGGCACACCGAGATCGATCAGGCGGGTTATCGAACTCGGCGCATCGTTGGTGTGCAGCGTCGACAGCACGAGGTGACCGGTAAGCGCCGCCTGCACGGCAACGTCGGCCGTCGCCAGATCGCGGATCTCGCCGACCATGATGATGTCCGGATCCTGCCGCAACAGCGCCTTCACGCCGTCGGCGAAACCGAGATCGATGTTTTGCTGCACCTGCATCTGGTTGAAGCTGGGCTCCACCATCTCGATCGGATCCTCGATCGTGCAGACGTTGACGTCCGCCGTGGCCAGCCGCTTGAGGGTCGAATAGAGGGTGGTGGTCTTGCCGGAGCCGGTGGGCCCGGTGACGAACACGATCCCGTGCGCGGCTTCGGTCATGTCGTGCCACTTCTGGAAATCTTCCGCCGCCAGGCCGAGCTGCTCGAAGGAGCGCACCAGCACTTCCGGATCGAAGATCCGCATCACCATCTTTTCGCCGAAGGCGGTCGGCATGGTGGACAGACGCAGCTCGATTTCGTCGCCGCCCGGCGAGCGGGTCTTGATGCGGCCGTCCTGCGGCTTGCGTTTTTCCGCCACGTTCAGCCGGCCGAGGATTTTCAGGCGGGCAACCACCGCGCTCATCACCATGGCCGGCAATTCGTAGACGTCGTGCAGCACGCCGTCGATGCGGAACCGCATCTTGCCGGTTTCGCGGCGCGGTTCCAGATGGATGTCGCTGGCCCGCTGCTCGAAGGCGTACTGCAGGATCCAGTCGACGATGGCAACGATGTGCTGGTCGTTGGCGTCGACCGACGCCTTGCCCATCTCCAGCAACTGCTCGAAGTTCACCACGCCGACCGTGGACTGGCCGCTGTCGCCGGAGGCGCGCTGGATCGAACGCGACAGGTTGTAGAACTCGAGCCGGTAGCGCGAAAGATCGTCGGGATTGGCGACCACGACCTTGATCTGCTTGCCGCGCGCCGTCTGCTCGAGCTGGCCGATCCAGTCGGTGTAGAACGGCTGATCGGTGGCGACGACGATGTCTTCCTTGTTCACCTGCACGGCGAGGATGTGGTGCCGTTCGGCAAACTTGTACGACATCACCTCGGAAACCTTCGCCACGTTGACCTTCAGCGGGTCGAGATGGAACCAGGGCATGCCGGCCTTCTGCGCCAGCCACTGGCCGAGCCAGTCGAGGGTCAGTTTCTGTCCGGGCTGCTTCGCATGCGCGAACTGGTGTTTGGCCACCATCTGCAGACCATGCCAGTGCAGCTCGTGCTTCTCGCGGCCGGCGCCGGCGGCGAGGTTGACGTCGCGCTGGGTCAGGATGCCCTCGGCCATCAGCTGGTCGAGCACCCAGCGGGTATCGATGAGATAGCTGGACGCCTTCAGCCGCTCCGCCAGGGGACGGGCAGGCTGCGCGGCAGATGTCTCGCCCGGTTTGGCTGTGCTCAAAGGTCGGCTCCCGTGGCGCCCGGCCGGCCATGCGCCGGGGGCCGGACTACTTTAAAGGACCGGCGACAGCAGCGTCAGCAAGGCCGCCGGCCGGGCATAACCTTATGCCAAAACGCTCTCATACCCTCGCTGTCCGCACTTCTCGACACCGACCGGCGTTGCTATGGTGCGCGACCCCGACCCTGTCCGGCACTGCCCATGGATCCCGCCAACCTCGGTTATTCCGTCGCCGGACTGCTCGTCGGCATGCTGGTCGGCGCCACCGGCGTCGGCGGCGGCTCGCTGATGACACCGATCCTGATCCTCGTCTTCAGCGTGAAGCCGGCGCTGGCGGTCGGCACCGACCTGCTCTACGCCTGCATCACCAAGAGCTTCGGCGTCTGGCTGCACCGTACCCGGGGCACGGTGAACTGGCGGATCGTCGGCCTGCTGGCCGCCGGCTCGCTGCCGGCCTGCGCCGCCTCCCTGTGGGTCCTGCATTCGCTGGGCGAGGACGGACTCAAGTTCTCGCTGATCACCAAAACGCTGGCGGTGATGATCATCGCCACCGGCCTGGTCACCCTGTTCAACAACCTGCTGAAAAAAACCGCGCAGCATGAAGAGCGGCGGGTGGTGCACTGGGTGCATGGCCCGGCGCGCGAGCCGCTGGTGGTGGTCATGGGCGTGGTGGTCGGCGCGACGGTGACGCTGTCGTCGGTCGGTGCCGGCGCAATCGTCGCCACCCTGCTGCTGATGCTGTATCCGCGCCTGCCGACGGTGTCGATCGTCGGCACCGATCTGGCGTACGCGATTCCGCTGACGCTGGTCGCCGGTCTCGGCCACATGGGCGCGGGCAACGTCGACTTCGGCCTGCTCGGCTACATGCTGCTCGGCTCGCTGCCCGGCATCTGGCTGGGCACGAAGTTCGGCTTCCGCGTGCCCGACCGCGTCATGCGGCCCTTCCTCGGCGGGACGCTGGTCTTCATCGGCATCATCCTGCTGAACAAGTAGCACCCGGCAAGTTTCTGGCCGCCGCGGACAAGCGTCCCGCCCGCCGCCTCGCCACAATCGTCCTCCCCCGGCACCGGCCGCCGGCGGCCCGACGGACATGAGCGACTGGCAGACCGACATCCCCGAGCCCGACGACACCGATCCGGTCGGCCTGTGGTACCGGGCACGGCTGGCCGACAACATCGACGACCGCATGTGGTTCGGTTTCTTCGACGATACCGGGCGGCCACACTGGCAGACGCTCAGCCACCGGCACTACGACGGCATCGGCGCCCTGGCCGAGTTGTTCGCCGCCCGCGGCTGGCGCATCGGGGCCCTCCCGGCGGGCCGCGGCCGGCAGCCCGTCGTCCGCCCGCACACCCCGCCGCGACCCGCCGCGCCGCCGGTGTGGCTCGATCTCGATCCGGCGCGCAGCGGGGAGCGGGCGCAACAACCGCCGGCGGCCTGCCTGCTGGACCGCGCGGAAAGCGCGGTTATCGACGCCGCTGCCCGTGCCGCCGGCGTCGGCACCACCAGCTGGCTGCTGT
Source organism: Pseudomonadota bacterium (assembly GCA_049323295.1). Taxonomy (GTDB): domain Bacteria; phylum Pseudomonadota; class Gammaproteobacteria; order Pseudomonadales; family JADFDG01; genus JADFDG01. The sequence goes on along the minus strand of JBMOON010000040.1, from coordinate 141,766 downwards.
GGACCGCCGACCGCGCTGCCCGCGGCCTGCTGGTGACCGCCGATTCGCCGATGCCCTGGCTGTTTCCGGTGAACCTGCGCGGCGCGGTCGCGGCGGCACGACCGACCATGAACCATTGCAGCGGGGTCGGCCTCGTGCTGTACGGCGAAGACCGCGCAGCAGACCTGCAGCGCCAGACTGCCGCACGCCTCGGCGCCGGCGAACACTGGCGACAATGGCGCGGTCTCACCGTCGGCCGCTGGATCGGCGCCGGCGGCGTACGTCTGCTGTACCGCCTGTTGCGTGCGGCGCCCGGGCGTCATGCCGGTTCCTACTCCAACCTCGGCGACTGGCCGCCGCCGGGTTTCGTTGCCGGCGGCGCCGGCGAGCCGGCCGGACTCGTCGGCGTCGCGCCCGGCAGTCCCGGCTGGCCGGTGTCCGCCGCCACCCTGCGCTGGCGCGATCGCCGTGCCTTCGCCTGCCGGCTGCATCCGGTGCTCGACCGCCCCGGCCTGGCCGAATCCTTCCTGCATCGCTGGCGGCATTTCGCCGCCGGCGGTGAATGAAGGCCCGACATCGACCGCTATAATCGGCCGCTCCGCCTCTTCCGCAGGCCTCCGCAGGAGCGTCACGCCATGCAGGACACCGCCGCCTGGGTGCAGTGGTTCCGCAACTCCTCGCCGTACATCAACGCGCATCGCGGCCGCACCTTCGTGCTGTTCGTGCCCGGTGAAGCGGTGGCGAGCGAACGTTTCGCGACCCTGGGCCACGACATCGCACTGCTCGACAGCCTCGGCATCCGGCTGGTGCTGGTGCACGGGGCGCGGCCCCAGATCGGCGCCCACCTGAAGCAGCACGGCATCGAAACGAAATTCGATCGCCACACGCGCATCACCACTGCCGAGGCGCTGCCCTACATCGAGGATGCCGTCGGCCGTGTGCGCATCCGCATCGAAGCACAGCTGTCGATGGGGCTCGCCAATTCGCCGATGCACAACGCCCGGCTGCGGGCGCTGTCGGGGAATTTCGTCACCGCGCGGCCGGTCGGCGTGCGCGATGGTTTCGACTACCAGCACACCGGCGAGATCCGGCGCATCGACACGCAGGCGATCGGTGCCGCGCTCGATGCCGGCGCCATCGTGCTGCTGTCGCCGCTGGGCTACTCGCCGACCGGCGAGGTTTTCAACCTCAACTCGGAAGAGGTGGCGACCACCGCCGCCATCGCCCTGAAGGCCGACAAGCTGATCTTCCTCGGCGACGACGAGGGCGTGCGCGACGGTTCCGCCGCCGGCAACGGCATGCTGGTCCGCGACCTGACGCCGCAGCAGGCGCAAACCCTGCTGAGCGGCAAGAAAGTGCTCGACACGACGGCCGCCCGCCACCTCGCCGCCGCCGCGCATGCCACCGCCAACGGCGTGGCGCGCGCGCACCTGATCTCGCACGTCCGCGACGGTGCGCTGCTGCAGGAACTGTTCACCCGCGACGGCTGCGGGACGCTGGTATCGCGCGAATCGTTCGAGACCATCCGCGCCGCGGTGGTGGAAGACGTCGGCGGTATCCTCGAACTGATCCGTCCGCTGGAAGAAGCCGGCGTCCTGGTCAAGCGGGCGCGCGAACAGCTGGAAACCGAAATCCGGTTCTTCCACGTGATCGAACGCGATGGCTCGATCATCGGCTGCGCCGCACTCTATCCGCTGGCCGATCGCGCGGGCGAACTGGCCTGCGTCGCCGTGCATGCGGACTACCAGCGCGCCGGCCGGGCCGCCTGGCTGCTGGAGGAAATCGAGAAGCGGGCCCGGACGCAGGGCATGACCCGCCTGTACACGCTGACGACGCAGACCGCGCACTTCTTCCAGGAGCAGGGCTTCGCCGCCAGCGCGCCGGGCGACCTGCCGGAACCGAAAAAATCGCTGTACAACCTCCAGCGAAATTCGAAAGTCTTTGCCAAAAATCTCTGAAACACCGATCTGGAACCCAGGAACTGGAATTGCTGTCATGACCGATGAAAACCTGCGCAAACATTCCTCCGAAGTCGTTGACGGCATCGAGTGCGCCCCGGCACGCTCCATGCTGCGCGCTGTCGGCTTCACCGACGCCGACTTCAAGAAGCCGCAGATCGGCATCGCCTCCACCTGGGCGATGGTCACGCCCTGCAACATGCACATCGACAAGCTGGCGCTGGAAGCCGAGAAAGGTGCCAATGCCGCCGGCGGCAAGGCGGTGATCTTCAACACCATCACCATTTCCGACGGCATCGCCAACGGCACCGAGGGCATGAAGTACTCGCTGGTGTCGCGCGAGATCATCGCCGACTCCATCGAAGCGGTGACCGGCTGCGAAGGCTTCGACGGCCTCGTCACCATCGGCGGCTGCGACAAGAACATGCCGGGCTGCATCATGGCCATGGCGCGGCTGAATCGCCCGTCGGTGTTCGTCTATGGCGGCACCATCAAGCCGGGCGCCGGCCACACCGACATCATTTCCGTGTTCGAAGCGGTGGGCCGCCACGCGCGCGGCGAGCTGAACGCCATCCAGGTCAAGCAGATCGAGGAAGTGGCGATCCCCGGCCCGGGCTCCTGCGGCGGCATGTATACGGCGAATACCATGGCCAGCGCCATCGAGGCGCTCGGCATGTCACTGCCGGGCTCGTCGGCGCAGGACGCCATTTCGCAGGACAAGAAAAACGATTGCGTGCGCGCCGGCGAGGCGGTCGTCAACCTGCTGAGGCTTGACATCAAACCGCGCGACATCATGACGAAGAAGGCGTTCGAGAACTCGATCCGCGTGGTCATTGCGCTGGGCGGCTCGACCAATGCCGTGCTGCACCTGATCGCCATGGCGCACGAATGCGACGTCGACCTGTCGCTGGACGATTTCGTGCGCCTGGGCAAGGACACACCGCTGCTGGCCGACCTGCGCCCGTCCGGCAAGTACATGATGAGCGAGCTGGTCGCCATCGGCGGCATCCAGCCGCTGATGAAGCGCATGCTCGATGCCGGCCTGCTGCACGGCGACGTGATGACGGTCACCGGCAAAACGCTCGCCGAAAACCTGAAAGGCGTGAAGGACTATCCGGCCGGCCAGGACATCATTTATCCGTTCGACAAACCGATCAAAAAGGATTCGCACCTGGTCGTGCTGCGCGGCAACCTCGCCCCGGCCGGCGCCGTCGCCAAGATCACCGGCAAGGAAGGCCTGCGCTTCGAAGGCAGCGCGCGCGTGTACCAGGGCGAGGAAGGCGCGCTCACCGGCATCCTCAACGGCGAAGTGAAGGCGGGCGACGTCATCGTCATCCAGTTCGAGGGCCCGAAGGGCGGCCCCGGAATGCGCGAAATGCTGTCGCCGACGTCCGCCGTCATGGGCAAGGGACTGGGCAAGGACGTCGCGCTGATCACCGACGGCCGCTTCTCCGGCGGCTCGCACGGCTTCGTCGTCGGCCACATCGCGCCGGAAGCCTTCGAGGGCGGCCCGCTGGCCATCGTGCAGAACGGCGACCGCATCACCATCGACGCCGAGACGCGCGAGATCACGCTGCACGTCGACGCGGCGGAAGTGAAAAAACGTCTAGCGGCGTGGAAACGCCCGGAACCGAAGTACCGGCGCGGCGTGCTGGCCAAGTACGCGGCAACCGTGTCTTCCGCCTCCGAAGGCGCAGTAACCGACAAGAACCTGTAAATACCCGCCCGCGACTTACCGGGGTCGCTTTGAACGAAAACGAAGAAGGCGGGAAACACCCGCCTTCTTCGCGACACCGCGCGTCGTCACTGGCAGCGCGCCGGGAACCCCTCGTCGCCCAGTCCGTCGCCGGCACACATCCAGCTGATCGTTCCGTCGCCGGCCACCTGCGGCATCATCGTAAGCTGCATCGTGCCGTCGCGGGAGAATGCCGTGATGACACCGCCGTCACCGATCGCCACCACCGGTGCCGCCTCGTTGCCGTCGAACTCGACCTGCAGCGCATCGACCGACGCCGGCATTTCACCGTTCGCCGCATAGGATGCCTCGACCGCGTCGGCCGCCAGCTCGGCCTGCGCCGCGAAGGCGGCGAGCTGGCCCGGGTCGACCATGTCTTCTTCCGGCATGTCGATGCCCGGCATCTCCTGCTCCATCTGCGCGGCCTGCGCCCGCTTGACGTAGTCCTGGTAGACGGGGACGGCGATCGCGGCCAGGACGCCGATCACGGTCACAATCAGGAAAGCCGCCACCAGCGCGATCACGCAGCCGGTCTTGCGCGACGCACCCGGCCGGTAGGTGACCACGGTGCCGACCGCCATGTCATGCAGCGCCTGCTTGCGCGCCGTGAAGGCCGCCATGATGAAGCCGACCAGGAACGTGATGTAGCACAGCAGCGTCGCGAAGTAGCGGCCGGTGGCGCGGGCGAAAGTGATCTGTTCGCCCTGCATGTCGGAAACCTGCAGGCCCAGCAGCCGCTTGCCGAACGTGGAACGCCCGGCAGAGCTCTCGAGCAGCGCGTAGTACAGCCAGGCCATGCCGATGGAAATCAACTGGATGACCGCGTCGGCGCCGCCCATGCGTCCCGGCTCGGCCATGGCCTGTTGCGGCCAGCCAATGACGAACATCAACGGCACCAGTACCAGCAGGCTGGCAAAACCGATGATGAAACCGTCGAGGATGTGGGCTGCCGCGCGGACCCAGAAACCGGCGTATTCGGCCTCGCCCTCCTGGATCGCGCGGGTCGACGGATTGGACGACGGCGGATTGAACAGGGACAGCGACGTGCCGCAGTGCGGGCAGTTCCGGTCGTCGTCGCCGATTTTCTTGTAGCAGGACGGACAATGCATGGCTGTTCCCTCATCGCATGGCTTGCGTGGCACCCGAAGCATGCCCGGAGCGCGCGACGCGGTCTACAATCCGGCCATTGCCCGGGCCACCCCTCATCCGGAAATGCCGCACATGCCGGTCATTCTGCAGACCACCCTGCTCCTCCTGGCCTCGAACGTGTTCATGACGTTCGCCTGGTATGCCCACCTGAAGAACCTGAACGACAAGCCGTGGTTCATCGCGGCCATCGTCAGCTGGGGCATCGCCCTGTTCGAATACCTGCTGATGGTGCCGGCCAACCGCATCGGCTACACGGCAATGGATATCGGGCAACTCAAGATCCTGCAGGAAGTGATCACGCTGTCGGTATTCGTGCCGTTTGCCGTCCTGTACATGAAGACGCCGCTGCGGCTCGATTTCCTCTGGGCCGGCCTGTGCCTGGTCGGCGCCGTCTACTTCATGTTCCGCAGTACCCACTGACGACCACGACCGGAGAACGACAATGACGATTGCCCTGTGGTGCGTGCTGATCGGCGCCCTCATGCCGCTGCTCTGGGCCTTTTTCGCCAAGTTCACCGGCGATGGATTCAAGCCGCGGCACAATTACCGTCCGCGCGAATTCCTCGACGCGCTCGAAGGGCCGCGCAAGCGTGCCCACTGGGCACAGCTCAATGCCTTCGAGGCATTCCCGGCGTTCGCCGCCGCCGTACTCGTGGCCAGCCATGTCGGGAAGATCGATCCGGCACGGCTCGATCAGCTGGCAATCGGCTGGGTGGTGCTGCGCCTGCTCTACGGCGTGCTGTACATCGCCGACCGTGCGCTGCTGCGTTCCGTGGTGTGGGCGCTGGCCGTCGCCTGCTGGGTGGCCATGTTCGCGTTCAGCGCCTGATCACTTCCGGACCCGCTTGATGACGCCGCTCGCCGTCATCAGCACCCGTTCGCCGGCGCCGCCGCGATCGGCGACGAGGATGGCGCGGGTGAACGCCAGCGAGCCGGTCAGCTTCACCGTTTCGCCGATGCCGGTCAGCAATTCACCGTCACGACCGGCATCGACGAAATCGCAGGTGGCGCTGACCGTCACCACCACATCCCCTTCCTTTTCGACGGCCGCCAGACACAGCGTGTAATCGGCGAACGTCATCAGTACGCCGCCGTGCACCGCGCCATAGGTGTTGACATGGTGCGACTGCACGCGGAACACGCTCTCGACGCGGCCTGCCGCCGGCTGGCGGTAGAAAAACGGCCCGATCCGGTCTTCCGCGGGATCGCCTTCCCAGTGCCGGAAACCGTCGGGAATGCGCAGCGCCCGCGGATCGATGGCGCCGCTCACGGCACGCGCACCCGGCTCATGAAGTCGCGCAGCATGGGATTTTCCTCCGACAACGCCGCCACGTCGCGGTAGCGCGGATCGGCCAGATGGCGACGCAGCTTGCGGAACGTTTCCTTCGGCATGGTGGTCACCACCATGTTGGCCAGCCACAACGGAATGTAGCCGCCAGGGTCGGCATTGCCGATCAGCTCGACGCGGGTCTGCGTCTTCGAGAGCGGCACCAGGGTCCAGGCGGAGTCCATCTGCGGGATGCGCACATGGTTCTTCACCGGCGGCATGCGGTCGGGCGCCGCCGTAGCGTTGATGCTGATCGCCAGCGTCGCCGGATCCTGGGCCACCGTGCAACGGATCACCGAATCGCGTGCGCTCACCGGCCAGATGCCGCCGATGGCGAAATACAGATAGGCATCGTCGAGAGTGCTGCCCTCGATCGTGCGCGCCTCGGTCATCATCCAGAACCACTGCGGAATGGTATTTACGTCGGTCAACGTCGCCACCACGGTAGCCAGCGGCGCATCGACGGTCATCACGGCGCGGAAATCCTTCACCGGATTGCCCGGAATCTGCCGGGTCCATATTTTTATGCCCTGCGTTTCGCCCGAATATTCCCAGGGTGGCGGTGCCACGGCAGCAACCGGCGCGGCCACACACAGCAACAACAGGGAAAGAAGAAAACGACGCATCATTTCAGCTCCGGCTCCTGCCACCACGGATAGCCAGACGGCAGATCGCTGCTGACCTTCGCGCGGAACACCGGTGCGCGTTTCTCGAGGAAAGCGGCGAATCCGTCCTTGCCGTCCGGCATCTGGTAGGTCTGGTACATCAGCGTGGAATCGATGACATGCGCCTGCATCGGGTGATCGAGCGCGGCACTGCGCCACATCATCTGGCGGGCGATGGCCACCGAAATGGCCGAGGTGCGGTCGCGGATGCGTTTTGCCAATTCGTATGCCGCCGACAACAGGTCTTCCGGCGCATGCACGGAACGCACCAGTCCGCCGCGCAGCGCTTCCTGTGCATCGAACAGGTCGCCGGTGAGCGTCCACTCCAGCGCCTGCTGCATGCCGACCAGCCGCGGCAGGAACCACATCGAGCAGGATTCCGGCACGATGCCGCGCTGCACAAACACGAAACCGAACCGGGCCTTGTGCGTGCAGAGCCGGAAATCGAACGGCAGCAGCATGGTGGCGCCGACGCCGACGGCGGCCCCGTTGACCGCCGCGATCAGCGGCTTGCGGCAGTTGTAGGCGGCGAGCACCACCTCGCCGCCGGAATCGCGGATCTCGTGCAGGTTGAGTTTCTCGCCCTGCGGGATGTCGTAGCCGAAGATGTCGCCCTCGGCCTCCAGCTCCATGCCGGCGCAGAACGCCTTGCCCTCGCCGGTGAGGATGGCGACCCGCACCGCATCGTCGCGATCGACACGACCGAGCACGTCGACCAGCTCGTTCTTCATGTCGATGGTGAACGCGTTCATGCGCTCCGGGCGGAACAGGCGGATTTCGGCGATGCCGTCGGCAACGCGGTAGCGGATGTTCCGGTAATCGGACATGAAACCTCCAGGCGTGATCCGGGTCGTCGCCCGCGCGCCTCGTTTTGCATCGCGGGCGGCAAAGCCTAGCAGGTCGCGATTTTCCCGGCATGCCGTCCGGCGGCAGGCAGGCGCTCAGCCGATGCCGGCCGCCTGCGCCTTGCCGCAGGCCAGATTGGCCGGAACGGCAATGTCCATCAGCCGCGGGTCGGGGAGGTGCAGGCCGTTCATGATCACGACGTACTCGGATTCGCTGCGGCCGGCAATACGCGGATTGAACCGTTTTTCCTCGCCGATGCTCGAGGCCGTCCAGCCGCGGTAGTCATGACCCGGGTACACCAGTGTTTCGTCCGGCAGCCGGAACAGGGTTTCGGTGATCGATCGCCAGGACTGGTGCGCATTGCCGCTCTGGAAATCGGTGCGGCCGGAACCCCGGATCAGCAGGACGTCGCCGGTGAACACCGCGCGCGGCCGCGCCGGATCCAGTACGAAGCTGAACGACTCGTCGGTGTGGCCGGGTGTGTAGAGCGCCTGCAGCCGCAGGCCGCCGACATCGATGAACTCGCCGTCGCGTACCCGTTGCGACACGCATTCGGCCTGCGAACGCTCGCCCATCACCGTGACGCAGCCGGTGCGGTCGCGCAGTTCGCCCAGACCGGTGATGTGGTCGGCATGGGTGTGAGTGTCGATCGCGCGCACGAGTTTCAGGCCCAGCTGTTCGATCGCCTGCAGGTACTGCGGCACGTTCTCCTTCACCGGATCGATCAGCAGCGCCTCGCCGCCGGACTTCGCGCCCAGCAGATAGGTATAGGTGCTGCTCGCGGCATCGAAAAACTGACGGAAGATCATGACAACCTCCTTTGTTCAGGAAAGCAGCGCATCGAAAGCCATGCCGATGGCAACGGCAAGCATCGTGACGGCGAAGAATTTCTGCAGCGCGGCGCCGGCAATGCGCGGTGCGATGAAGCGGCCGGCCACCATGCCGGCCAGCGCCCCGAGAACAAACGGCGCCGCGACCGGCAGCGGCGGAAAGCGGCCGGCAAAACCGGCAGCAACGACACCGGCCGCGCTGGTCAACGCAATTGCCAGCAACGAGGTGGCGACGGCGGCATGCATGCCCAGACCCGTCCTGGCCCGCAAGGCCGGCACAATCACGAAACCGCCGCCGACCCCCAGCGCGCCGCCGAGATATCCGGTGAGCGCGCCGGTCGCGGCAATCACGGAAAAGCAGCGCGCGTTCCAGCGCAGGCGACCGGTGTCCGGATCAACGGCACAGGCGATGCGGCTGCCGTCGTCGCGGACGCCGAGACCGGCACGCACGACACCGGCCGCCGCCGGTTCAATCCGGGCCTGCCGCCACATCCGCCACGCCACGATTGCCGTCACGACGGCAAAAGCGGCCAGCAGCCACGTTGCCGGCAGGCGCGCTGCCGTCGCGAGGCCCGCGGCAGTGGTGAGCGCGCCGAAACCCGCGAGCACCAGCGCCGCCCGCCAGCGCACGAGGCCACTGTTCCAGGCCAGCGCCGCACCGGTCGCCGCCGCCACGCTCACCGCGAGCAGCGCCACCGGCACCGCATCGACGAACGACCAGCCGAGCACGTACACCAGCAACGGGATGGCAAGCACCGAACCACCGGCGCCGGTCAACCCGAGCACGAGGCCGGCCAGCGCGCCGGCGAGCAGCGTCAGGACGTCCATGACATCAACCGTAGCGGGCCAGCAGCTCGTTGAGCTGCGCCAGCTTCGTCAGCACCTTCGGCTGCTGCACGCCGGCCGCCGACAATTCGCGCTGCGTCATGCATGCCATGAGGTCGAAGAAGGCGCGATCGAGCGCCTTGCGCGCCGCGGCCAGCTGCTGTGCAACCTGCTCGCAATCCTCCTCGCGCTCGACCATCGCCGTTACCGCGCGCACCTGGCCCTCGGCACGCCGCAACCGCGACAGCACCTTGGCCTTGCCCGCCTGCCAGTCCTGCATGTCCGCCTCTTCCGTCTGTGGGTTGTTTTCATGGCGGACGGAAACGTCCGCGCTTGCATCCAATGGCCTCCTTATATACCCTAGGGGGTATATTCTCAAGAGGAGTATCCCGTGGACCTGTTGCAACCCGTCGCCGGCGGTCTGCTCATCGGCAGCGCCGCCGTCCTGCTGTATGTCGCACTGGGCCGCATCGCCGGCATCAGCGGCATTACCTATGGACTGCTGCTTGATCCGGCCACCGGCGCGGATCGCTGGTGGCGCCTGCTTTTCCTCGGCGGCCTGATCGCCGGCGGCTGGCTGGCGGTCGCCGGTTTCGGCCAGGGTCCAGCCATGCCCGGCGCACCGACGGCCGGCGGCATCGCCCTGCTGGCCGCCGCCGGCCTGCTCACCGGTATCGGCACCCGGCTGGGCAACGGCTGCACCAGCGGTCACGGCGTTTGCGGTGTCGCCCGGCTGTCGCCGCGGTCACTGGTCGCCACCGTGGTCTTCATGGGTGTCGGGATGGCGGCTGCCACCCTGCTGCGCCCGCTGCTGCTGTCCTGACGGAGGCGCCATGAACACGACCCGCCTGTCGCTCGCCACCAGCGCCCTCGCCGGCCTGCTGTTCGGTGCCGGCCTTGTACTGTCCGGACTCGCCGACCCGGCAAGAGTCCTGGCCTTCCTTACCCTGGGTCCCGGCTGGGACCCGACCCTGCTGTTCGTGATGCTCGCGGCCCTGGCCGTGGGGGTGCCGGGCTTCGCCCTCGCCAACCGGCGCGGCAAGCCGTTGTTCGGCGGCAGTCTCCCGGCGCCGCCGGCGCGCAACATCGATCGCCGCCTGCTCGGCGGTGCGGCGCTGTTCGGCGTGGGCTGGGGTCTCGCCGGTTACTGTCCGGGACCGGCGCTGGTGTCGGCGGGCCTCGGCCTGTGGAGCGCGTGGGTCTTCCTGCCGGCGATGCTCGCCGGCGCCTGGCTGGCCAGCCGGCGCTGAGCGCCGGGGTGCGGCGCGGGGCATAATCGGCGCCCCGCCCGCTCCCCCGCTCTCGCCGATGACCCCGCTCGCCGCGCTCGAAGCCCGTCTGGCCGCCTTCCGGCCACAGCATCTGCTGTACCTCAGCGCGCAGCCGGCGCCCGCTTTCGCCCGCAGCGCCGGATCCGGCCTGCAGGTCACCGTTCGCGACGACGTCGTTTCGGTAAGCGATCTCGCCGGCGAAACGCGCTACGACTGCGCGCTGGTCGCGGATTTCCTCGAGCACCTGCCGAAAGCCGACGGCCTGTCGGTGCTGGGGCGGCTGCGCAACCTGCACGCCGCGCAGCTGATCGTGTTCATCGATCACGCGCACAGCGCGGCGGAGTGGACGCTCGACGACTTCATCGCTCTCGGTTTCCGCCACGATGCCGACCTCGGCGACGGCCAGCGCACACTCGCGCTCTACAGCTACGATCTCGCCACCTACAACCACGAGCGCGAATGGAACAACCCGCGCTTCTGGGCCAACCCGGAACTGTGGGGCAAGTACTTCTGGTGACAGTCCGGCGCGACCGACCCGCTGGCACGGATGTCTGACAATCCATTCCGGGCGGTACCCCAAACCTGCTAGTGTTGGGCCGCCCCCGACGGGCTGACAGACAAATAAAAGAACGCGACGAGGCTCGCCGCATGGCGCAATACCACATCAAGGTCGGCTGGGAAGCGGCATCAGGCAGCGAGCGTTATCGCTGGATACTCGACGACGGCACGGAAATCATCGGTTCGACGGCGACTCCGGAAGAGGCGGCACGCTTCCTCGACCCCGAAGAAGCCTTCGTCGGCTCGTTGTCGAGCTGCCATTTGCTGTCGTTCCTGGCCGCTGCCGCCAAGGCCGGCTTCCATGTCAGCGGCTACGAAGACGATGCCTTCGGCGTGCTGGAAAAGAATTCGGCGGGCCGCATCGCCGTCACCCGCGTCGTGCTGCGCCCGACGGTGATTTTTACCGGCGACGCACGGCCGACGCTCGAAGAGCTGCAGCAGCTGCACGAAAAGGCCAACCACGACTGTTTCATCGCCAATTCGGTGAAAACGGAAATCGTCGTCGAGCCACGCGCATCCTGATCGCCGGACCGCCGGCAGACCTCAACGGCGCTCGTACACCACCAGGCTGTAGTCGTACGGATTCGGCCCTTCCGCCGCATGCCGCTCGCGCTTCGTTTCCCGCCACTGCGCGCGGTCGAATGACGGGAAGAACGCGTCGCCCGCCACATCGGCATGCACTTCGGTGAGGTACATCCGGTCGCAGCGCGGCAATGCCTGCGCATAGATTTCGGCACCGCCGATCACCACGCATTCATCGACGCCGTCGATCAGCGCCACCTGGCCGGCCAGCCGCAGCGCCTCCTCCAGCGAACCCGCCACCTTCGCACCCGGCGGCGCATAGTCACGACGACGGGTGATCACGATATTGGTGCGGCCCGGCAGCGGACGCCCGAGGGACTCCCAGGTTTTCCGTCCCATGATCACCGGCTTGCCGAGCGTGACGGCCTTGAAATATTTCAGGTCGCCGGGCAGATGCCACGGCAGTTTGTTGTCGCGCCCGATGACGCCGTTGTCCGCCAGCGCGGCGATCAGCGACAACCGCAGGCTCATGCCAGCTTGCCCGGCGCCGCCCACGGCAGGCCCAGCGATTCGCCGACAGCGGCACTGCACAGGCGGCCGGCATGAATGTTCAAACCGGCACGCAGGTGCGGGTCACTCTCCAGTGCTTCCGGCACGCCCTGATTGGCCAGCGCCTGCAGGTGGAAGAGCGTCGCGTTGGTCAGTGCCCGCGTCGCGGTCTGCGGTACCGCGCCGGGAATGTTGGCGACGCAGTAATGCACGATGCCGTCGCGGACGTAGGTGGGATTGCGGTGCGTGGTCGGCCGGCTGGTTTCGAAGCAGCCGCCCTGGTCGATCGACACATCCACCAGCACGGTGCCTGGTTCCAGCTCATGCAGCAGCGCACGGTCGAGCAGTTTCGGTGCCGCGCTGCCGGGCACCAGCACCGCGCCGACGATCAGGTCGGCCTCGCGCACCAGTTCCGGGATTTTTTCGTGACCGCCGTGCACGGTAGCGACGCGGCCACCGAAACGCTCGCGGATCACCGCCAGTCGCGGCAGCGCCAGGTCGAGCAGCGTGACCTGGGCACCCATGCCGACCGCAATCTGCGCGGCGTTGGTACCAACGACGCCGGCGCCGAAAATCAGCACCCGCCCCGGCGGCACGCTGGTAACACCGCCAAGCAGCACACCCTTGCCGCCCTGCGCTTTTTCCAGGCTGTGCGCACCGGCCTGGATCGCCATGCGGCCGGCGACTTCGCTCATCGGCGCCAGCAGCGGCAGGCGACCGAAAGCATCGGTGACCGTCTCGTAGGCGATGAACGTGGCGCCGGTGGCCAACAGTGCTTCCGTGAGTTCGCGCGACGACGCCAGGTGCAGATAGGCGAATACGGTGTGCCGGGCCGTAATCAGCGGATACTCGGACGGCTGCGGCTCTTTCACCTTCACGATGAGGTCGGCACCCGCATACACGCCGGCCGGCGCGTCGGCGATCTGCGCGCCGGACTCGATGTACTGCGCGTCGGAAAAACCGGCGCCGGCTCCCGCGTCGCGCTCGACCAGCACCCGGTGCCCGTGCCGGACCAGTGAAGCAGCGCCCGCCGGCGTCAGTCCGACGCGGAATTCCGATTCCTTGATTTCCTTCGGGACGCCGATGCGCATGTCCGCCGACCTACACCGCGACCGGCGCCTTGATGTGCGGGTGCGACTCGTAACCTTCCAGCGTGAAGTCCTCGTAACGGAACCCGAAGATATCCTTCACCGCCGGATTGATTCGCATGCGCGGCAGCGGCAGCGGCGTGCGCGACAGCTGCAGGTCGGCCTGCTCCAGATGATTGCTGTACAGGTGGCAGTCGCCGCCGGTCCAGACGAAATCGCCCGGCTGCAGCTCGCAGACCTGCGCCACCATCATGGTCAGCAGCGCGTAGCTGGCAATGTTGAACGGCACGCCAAGGAAAATGTCGGCGCTGCGCTGGTACAGCTGGCAGCTCAGTTTGCCGTCGGCCACGTAGAACTGGAAAAACGCATGGCACGGCGCCAGCGCCATCTTCGGGATGTCGGCGACGTTCCAGGCACTGACGATCAGGCGACGCGAATCCGGATTCGACCGGATCTGTGCGACCACCTGCGCGATCTGGTCGATGTGCTCGCCGTTCGGTGCCGGCCAGGAGCGCCACTGGTAGCCGTAGACCGGCCCCAGCTCGCCGCCCTCTTTCGCCCACTCATCCCAGATCGAAACGCCGTTTTCCTTGAGGTAGCGGATGTTGGTATCGCCCTGCAGGAACCACAGCAATTCGTGGATGATCGATTTCAGGTGGACCTTTTTCGTGGTGACGACCGGAAATCCTTCGGCCAGATCGAAGCGCATCTGGTGGCCGAACACGCTGTACGTTCCGGTCCCCGTACGGTCGCTCTTGTACGTGCCGTGCTCGCGCACGTGGCGCATCAGGTCCAGGTACTGTTTCACTTGCCCGCTCCTCCGGCCAGCACCGGCATGATGCGCTTGCGGTAGCCCAGCCACAGCAGGAACACGCCCACCAGGATCAGCGGCACGCTCAGCACCTGCCCCATCGTCATCCAGCCGAAGGCGACGAAACCGAGATGCGCGTCCGGCGTGCGGAAAAACTCGGTCGCGAAACGGAAGGATCCGTATCCGAGCGCGAACAGTCCGGACGTGGCGTAACGCGGCCGTGGCCGGCGCGAGAAGACCCACACCAGCAGGAACAGCAACACGCCCTCGGTGACGGCCTGATACAACGCCGACGGATGCCGCGCTACCGCATCGAACTGCGGATAGACCATCGACCACCAGAGATCGGGATCCGCCGGGCGGCCCGGCAGCTCGCCGTTGATGAAATTGCCGATGCGGCCGGCACCGAGCCCGATGGGCACCAGCGGCGCCGTGAAGTCGACCACATCCCAGTAGGCCTTGTGGTATTTGCGGGCAAACACCCACACCGCAACCATCACGCCAAGGAAGCCGCCATGGAAACTCATGCCGCCCTTCCACAGCACGAACAGCGACAGCGGATCCTGCAGGAAATGTGCGAAATCGTAGAACAGTACGTAACCGATACGGCCGCCGAGAATCACCCCCAGCGCAGCGTAGAAAATCAGGTCGTCGACCTGGATCGCGGTCCAGTTGCGCCATTCCTGCCGCGTCCGTCGCCGCCCGAGCCACAACGCGGCGACGAAACCGAGCAGGTACATCAGCCCGTACCAGTGGACACCCAGCGGGCCGAGGGAGAAGGCAACGGGATCGGGTTGCGGATGGACAAGCACGGGGGTTTCCGGAATCGGGGGCGGACAGGTCGCGGGATTATAGCGGCGGCGACCCGGGATCAACGGCTTGCGGCTGCATTATCATGCCGCCATGTGCGTCCTGTTCATCGCCTGGAAATCCCACCCCCGCTACCGCCTCGTGCTCGCCGGCAACCGCGACGAGTTTCGCGCGCGCCCGACGGCCGCACTGGAGCGCTGGCGCGACCGGCCCGACGTGCTGGGCGGCCGCGACCTGAAGGGCGGTGGCAGCTGGCTGGCCGCACGCACCGACGGCCGGTTTGCCGCGGTCACCAATTTCCGTGAAGTCCCGCCCGGCACCGGCCCCCGCTCGCGTGGCGAACTGGTGCGCGATTTCGTCTGCGGCGATCAGCCGCCGGCCTCCTTCGTGCAGCAACTGGATCCGCTGGGCCGCGAGTTCGGCGGCACCAACCTGTTCGCCGGCAATGCCGATTCGCTGTGGCACTGGTCGAACCGCGGCCAGGTGGCGCGCCTGATGGCACCGGGACTCTACGGCCTTTCCAACGGCATGCTGGCCGACGACTGGCCGAAGATGCGGCGCGGCCGCGAAGTGCTGCACGCCCAGGTCGTCCGTTCCGACATCGACGAGGACGCGCTGTTCGCGCTGCTCGCCGACCGCACGCCCGGCGACGACCACGAACTGCCGGACACCGGCGTCGGCCGCGACATGGAACGCACCCTGTCGTCGATCTTCATTGCGGGCGACCAGTACGGCACGCGCGCCAGCACCGTGCTCCTGATCGGACACGACGGCAGCGTGCGGATGCGGGAGAAACGGTGGGGTGCCGGTGGCGCGTTCGAAGGCGAGAGCGCGCTGGAGTTTTAACGGCAAACGCGTGCTACCAGCTGCCCCGGGTGGCGCGTTCCCTCGCTCGCTGCGGACAACACGCCACCCGGCCGCGCCGGTGAGAGGCTGCAGGTTTACACCGCCTTCGCGTGTGTTCCGTTGCGGCGGACGGCCGGTTGCCGGCCCATGGCGGAGAGGACGGCCTGCAGGGTGGCGGTGGTGGTGTCTTCGGCCAACGCGACGCCGACCGTCACTTCATCTCCCACGCGCAGCTTGATGCAGGCCATGGCATTTGCCTCGGTACCGCTGCCGAGCGCGTATTCGTCGAAGGCCTCGATCACGCCGCTGACACCGTGCATGCGTTTCATCGCCTCCATCAGCGCCTCGACGGCGCCGTTGCCTTCACCGACGAAATTCACGCCGTCGACGTTCGCCTGCAGATGCACGCGGCCGCCTTCACGCTTGATGTCGTAGTTTCCGATGCGCCAACCATTCGGCTCTGTCACGTAGGACGTGTCGAACAGCATGCGGATGGCGGAGCCTTCCACTTCACCGCCGGTGCGCTCGGCCTCGTGCTGCACCACGCGCGAAAACTCGATCTGCAGCCAGCGCGGCAGGGTGATGCCGAAATCACGCTCCAGCACGTACAACACGCCGCCCTTGCCGGACTGACTGTTGATGCGCACCACTTCCTCGTAGCGACGGCCGAGATCGCGCGGATCGATCGGCAGGTAGGCGACCTGCCAGGGCTCGTTGTCCTGCTGCTTCGACAGCGACTTGCGGATCGCGTCCTGGTGGCTGCCGCTGAATGCGGTATACACCAGCTCGCCGGCATAGGCATGACGCGGATGCGTCTTGATCTCGGTGCAGTACTCGACGGTGTCCATGATGCGGCGCATGTCCGAGAAATCGATCTTCGGATCGATGCCCTGCGAATAAAGGTTCATGCCCATGGTGACAAGGCACATGTTGCCGGTCCGCTCGCCGTTGCCCATCAGCGTGCCTTCGATGCGGTCGGCGCCGGCCATCACGCCGAGCTCCGCCGCCGCCACGCCGCAGCCGCGGTCGTTGTGCGTGTGCAGGCTGACGCGGACCTTGTCGCGGTGTTTGATGTGCGCGCACATCCATTCGATCATGTCGGCGTAGATGTTCGGCGTGCTCATCTCCACCGTCGCCGGCAGGTTGATCACCACCTTCTGGCCTTTCTCCGGCTGCCACACGTCGATGACGGCATTCACCACCTCGACGGCGTACTCGAGTTCGGTGCCGGTGAAGCTTTCCGGCGAGTACTGGAACTCCCACTGCGTTTCCGGAGCCTGCGCCGCATATTCCTTGACCCACTTCGCACCCTGCACGGCGATCGCCTTGATCGCCTCGCGGTCCAGGCCGAACACGCGCTCGCGCTGCACGGTGGAGGTCGAGTTGTAGATGTGGACATTGGCCTTCTTCGCACCCTTGAGCGCCTCGAAGCTGCGCTTGATCAGGTCCTCGCGGCACTGGCAGAGGATCTGTACGGTGACGCCGTCCGGCACCATGCCTTCCTCGATGATCTTGCGGGTGAAATCGAAATCCGGCTGCGACGCGGACGGAAAACCGACTTCGATTTCCTTGTAGCCCATGTCGACCAGCAGCTTGAACAACCGCGTCTTCTGGTCGCTGTTCATCGGCTTGACCAGCGCCTGGTTGCCGTCGCGCAGGTCGACTGCACACCAGTCCGGCGTCTTCGTGATGACGCGGTCGGGCCACTGGCGGTTCTTGAGCTGGACGGGTTTGTAGGCAGCGTATTTGCGGTGGTCGTAGGCCATGGCGGCGCAGTCCGTTCGGTATCGGGGAAGGGGATGGGGCCCCGCGGCTTGTGGCCGGCGGGGCGGGCCGCGGACGGGGTCGCCGTCGTTGACCGGAAGCAAAGTCTAGGGGCGAGCCTCCGCAAAAGGCTTGCGAATTTACCCCTTTAAGGGGAATTATTGGCAGATAATTGCTCAATACTCCTGAAAAGGGGCCTTGTCTGCCATGGCCGACTTCAAACCCGACCGCATCGACCGCCGGATCCTGGAAGAGCTCCAGCAGGATGGCGGCCTGACCAACCAGCAGCTGGCCGAACGGGTCGGTCTGTCGGCCTCGCCCTGTCTGCGCCGGGTGAAAGCCCTGGAAGAAGCCGGGATCATTCTCCGGCGGGTCACCCTGCTCGAACGCAAGAAGCTGGGCCTCTCGCTCACCGCACTGATCCAGATCTCCATGGACCGCCACACGCCGGAACGCTTCGAGAAATTCGAGCAGACCGTGCGGCAGTACCCGGAGGTGCTGTCCTGCTTTCTCATCACCGGCCAGGACGCCGACTACCAGCTGATGGTGACCGTGCCGGACATGGACACCTACCAGGAATTCCTGCTCAACAAGATCACCCGCATCGAAGGCGTGTCCGGCGTGCATTCCAGTTTCGTGATGCGGCGGGTAGTGGACACCACGGCTCTGCCGCTGGGCTATCTTTGAACGATTCCGCACGGAGGCCGTCCATGAAGCGTCTGCTGATCGTCGCCCACGCGCCATCCGCGAACACGCAACGGCTGGCGGAGGCACTCGAGCGCGGCGCCCGCGATCCGCAGATCGAAAACGTCGAAGTGAAGCGCATCGCGCCGCTGCAGGCCGGCCCGGACGACATCCGCGCCTGCGATGCCATCGTGCTGTTCACCACCGAGAACCTCGGCTACATGAGCGGCGCGATGAAGGATTTCTTCGACCGCAGCTACTACCCGGTGCTGGAAGAAAAGCAGGGACTGCCCTGCGCCATCCTGATCCGCGCCGGCCACGACGGCACAGGGACGCGTCGCGCGCTGGAATCTATACTCACCGGACTGCGCTGGAAACTCGTGCAGGAACCCGTCACCTGTCGCGGTGACTGGCAGGAAGAATTCGTATCGCGAGCCGAGGAACTCGGCATGTACGTGGCCGCCGGCCTGGATGCGGGGATCCTGTGAACGCCATGACGTCCGCCTGCGGATGGCCGCCGGAACGGGCGGGAAAAAGCCGGCTCAGGCCACCGCGTCCTGGTTCTTGCGCGTCAGGACCAGATTGAAACCCTGACGACCCAGCACCCGCTGCAGGTGTGCCTGGATCACCTGCGCGTTGTCCATGCGCAGCACTTCGTCAAGCAACGTGCGCGCATCGGCCAGCGAGGAATTGCGTACCGCCCACTTCACCTTGAGCAGCGCGCTGGCGTTCATCGACAGCGAATCGAAACCCATCGCCATCAGCAGCGGCGTCGCCAGCGGATCGCCGGCCAGTTCGCCGCAGATGCTGACCGGCTTGCCTTCGGCATGGCCGGCCTCGACCACGTGCCGCAACGCGGCCAGCACCGCCGGATGGAAACTGTTGTACAGGCCAGAGACGCGCGGATTGTTGCGGTCGACGGCGAGGATGTACTGCGTAAGGTCGTTGGATCCGACCGACAGGAAATCCACCCGCTGCGCGAGATCGCGCGCCTGATAGACCGCCGCCGGCACCTCGATCATCACGCCCACCGGCGGCATGTCGACATCAATGCCTTCCTCGCAGACTTCCAGCCACGCGCGATGCACAAGGTGCATCGCTTCCTCGGCCTCGAAAACGGTGGTGATCATCGGCACCAGAATGCGGAGGTTGTTCAGCTTCGCGCTGGCCTTGAGCATGGCGCGAACCTGGACGAGGAAAATGTCCGGATGATCGAGCGTGATGCGCACGCCGCGCCAGCCAAGAAAGGGATTCAGCTCCTCGACCGGAAAATACGGCAGCATCTTGTCGCCGCCGACATCCAGCGTGCGCATCACCACCGGATGCGGCGCGAAGGCATCGAGCTGCTGGCGGTAGATGTTGCGCTGTTCTTCTTCCGACGGGAAACGGTCGCGCACCATGAACGGGATTTCGGTGCGGTACAGGCCGACGCCTTCCGCGCCGCGACCGAGCGAGCGCTGCACGTCGGCCAGCAGGCCGGTGTTGACCATCAGCGAAACGTGATGGCCGTCGAGCGTTGCCGCCGGCAGGTTGCGCAGCGGCTCCAGCTCGCGGATCAGGTTCTGCTCGTCACGGATGATCTGTTCGTACTGGATGCGGAACTCGCGGCCCGGATCGACGATCACCCGGCCGCGGAAACCGTCGGCGATCATCGGTTTGCCGTCGACCTGGGTCAGCGGCAGATCGGACAGGCCGAGCACCACCGGAATTCCCATGGTGCGGGCGACGATTGCCATGTGCGAGGTTGCGGAGCCCTCGACGGTGGCAATGGCGCGGATTTTGTCGCGCGGCAGATCCATCAGCGTGGTGGCGCTCATTTCCTCGGCGACCACCACGGCATCGTCCGGGAAATCGGCGAGCGCCGGCAACGAGCGCGCCTGCAGCTGGGTGAGGACACGCAGCCCGAGATCGCGCACGTCCGCCGCGCGATCTCGCAGATAAAGGTCTTCCATGCGGCGGAATGACTCGACGTGGGTAGTGATCACCTGCCGCAGCGACCCCTCGGCCCAGTTGCCGGTTTCCCGCACCTTGTTGACGATCTCCCCGCCGAGCGCGTTCTTGTCCAGCATGCGCAGCCAGACATCGAACAGCGCCTGCTCTTCCGGCCGCAACTGGCCGGCGACCCGCTCGCCGAGACGGCGGATCTCGGTGCGCACCGACATCAGTGCGTTTTCCAGTCGCGACACTTCCTGCTCGATATTCTCCACCGGCCGGTCGGGAACGGATTCGAGTTCCGCCGGCGGATAGATCACCTTCACCTTGCCGATCGCCGCGCCGGGACTGCCGGCCACGCCGATGAAGATCTTGTCGTGCTCCGGCGTGATCTCGGCGATCGCCGCGGCGCGCGCGGTGGCCCGCGCATGCGCGACCAGTCCGGACAACTGCGCCGCGATGGTGACGAGGAAGGCCTCCTCGCTCTGATCGAAACGCCGGCGGTCTCGCTGCTGCACGATGAGCACGCCCAGCGTCTTGCCCTGGCTGATCACCGGCACGCCGAGAAAGGCGTGGAAGGCGTCCTCGCCGACCTCCGGCAGGTACTGGAATTTCGGGTGGGTGAACGCGTCCTCGAGGTTGATCGGCTCTTCGCGCAGACCGACCTGGCCGACGAGACCCTCGGCGATGCCCATGCTGGCCTTGCCGACCGCCTCCTTCTTCAGGCCCTCGGTCGCCATCAGCACCCAGCGGCTCACCGCCTCGTCGAGCAGGTATACCGAACAGACTTCCGCGCCCATCGCATCGCGCACGCGCTTGACGAGCAACGCCAGTGCCGACGGAACGTCGGGCGCGGTATTGACCTCCTGCACGATGCGACGCAAAACCTCGAGCACGTCCTACTCCGTCACGCTGTCTTCACGGTTCATGTCGCCGGCGCTGCCGGTTCAGGCCCGCTGCACCGGCAGCGCCGGCGCAAGCTGCTTCATGGCCTGCAGGTATACGTTGCGCTTGAAATCGATCACCTGGTCGAGCGGGTACCAGTAATTAACCCAGCGCCAGTCGTCGAACTCGGGCTTCTGCATCACCCGGAGATCGATCCGGCTTTCAGCGCTGACCAGCTCAAGCAGGAACCACTTCTGTTTCTGGCCGATGCAGCGTGGATTCTCCTGCCGCCGGATGAACCGCTCCGGCAGGTGATAACGCAGCCACCCCTGGGTACGGGCAAGGACTTTCACGTCCTCCGGCCGCAGGCCGACTTCCTCGTGCAGCTCGCGGTACATGGCCTCTTCCGGCGACTCGCCGCCGGAAATGCCGCCCTGCGGAAACTGCCAGGCGTCATGCCCGCGCCGGCGCGCCCACAGCACGCGGCCGTCGCCATTGCAGACGATGATGCCCACGTTGGGGCGGAAACCTTCGGAATCGATCACGGGAACACCGGAAAACGGGCAGGCGGGCAATGGCTCATGTGTACACGACTCCCCGGGCCCGGGCAATCGACGGCACCGCAGACGCTGCGTGAACTCCGACGCAGCGCGCTATGATGGCGCGCCCGCCCCGGGACGACCCGTTTCCTGCACAGATCCGGACCACGATCCGCCATGCCCGCCGTCACATCCCCCGCCGCCATGCGCCGACTCGCCATCTTCGATCTCGACAACACCCTGCTGGCCGGCGACAGCGACCATGCCTGGGGCGACTTCCTGATTGCGCGCGGCGTGGTCGACGGCCGTCACTACAAGGCGACCAACGATCGCTTCTACGAAGACTACGTGGCTGGCCGGCTCGATATCCGCGCCTATCTGGAATTTGCGCTGCAGGTACTGGCGGCCCATCCGAAGGAACGACTCGACGCCTGGCACCGCGAGTTCATGCGCGACGTCGTCGAGCCGATGATCCTTCCGCAGGCCGAAGTCCTGCTGCGCCGCCACCGGGATGCCGGCGACTTCCTGCTGATCATCACGGCCACCAACGATTTCGTGACGCGGCCGATCGGCGAGCGCCTCGGCGTGCACGATCTGCTGGCCACCACGGCGGAACTCGTGAACGGCCGCTACACCGGCCGCGTTACCGGCACGCCATGCTATCGCGAGGGCAAGGTGACGCGACTGGATGCATGGCTGCGCGAAACCGGCCACTCGCTGACCGGCAGCGTTTTCTATTCCGACTCGCACAACGACATCCCGCTGCTGGCGAAAGTCGATCGCGCGGTGGCTGTCGATCCCGACGACAGTTTGCGCAGGGAGGCGGAAAAACGCGGCTGGGAAATCCGTTCGTTGCGCGAATAGCGGGCCTGAACGGCAAGCGCACCCGCCAACTCTCACTCTAGAACTGGAAATAAAGGAACTCGGAAAGCTTCCCGAAGTTCATGACTACCCAGGCGAAAATCGCGCCCAGCACGAGACCCCAGCCAACGGTAGGCGCCCAGGCCAGGCGGCGCGGCGCAACGTAAGCGGTAGCATCCGTGCCGTTGCGCCAGAAGCGCGCAACGAATTCCTGTGAGTTCGGCATCAGCCAGACCACCAGCAATCCGAACAGGATTCCGCGCAGGGCGCGCTCGGTTTCGATTCCGGAAGCGCTCGCCGACCAGTCGCCCGACGGCAGCGTGAACATCGCCTGCCACAGGTTCAGGGCCGCTGCGAAGCTCTCGGCCCGGAACGGAACCCACGCCAGCACCACGGCAGTGAATGTCAACAGCATCGCCAGCCAGCCCGGCATTCGCAGCCAGGAGATGCGCTCCCGGATCCCGGCAAATGCGTGATTGATGATCAGCAGCATGCCGTGTATCGCCCCCCAGACAACGAATGTCCAGTTCGCGCCGTGCCAGAGGCCGCCGAGCAGCATGGTCAGAAACAGATTGATGTAGCGCCGCACCTTGCCGGAACGGTTCCCGCCCAGCGGGATGTAAAGGTAATCGCGCAGGAATGTGGACAGCGAGATGTGCCAGCGGCGCCAGAATTCAATGATGTTGCGCGACTTGTATGGCGAGTTGAAGTTCACCGGCAGATCGATGTTGAACAACCGCGACAGGCCGATAGCCATGTCGGAATAGGCGGAGAAGTCAAAATAGAGCTGCAGCGTGTACGCCAGCGCACCGGCCCATGCC
The DNA here is from genome assembly GCA_049323295.1 of Pseudomonadota bacterium. GTDB lineage: Bacteria > Pseudomonadota > Gammaproteobacteria > Pseudomonadales > JADFDG01 > JADFDG01. Next base: position 118,511 of record JBMOON010000040.1, on the reverse strand, counting down.
TCGGCAAAACCGATGGGCACGCCACTGGCGCCGGCGGCGAAGACCGGCGTGGCAAACTCGCCGAAGCGATCGGCAATGACAACTTTCTTGAACAACCCCACGGTCAGCAATGCAAGGCCGACGGCAATAGATTCGGCCCGGATATGCAATGTTTCCACATGACCGAACTGCGGCATCATCTGTTTGTGGTGAAGAATAGGGCCGGCGATCAGGTGAGGAAAATACGTAACGAACAACAGGTATTTGCTGAAACTCGGCTCGCTGGCTTCGTTGCGCCATGTGTCCACCAGAAAAGCGATCTGGGTAAAAGTGAAGAATGAGATCCCCAGCGGGAGCGCCAGCGAAAGCAACGGAACATCCGTATGCGAAATGGCGTTTACCGTACCGATCAGAAAATCGGCATATTTGTAAACTGCGAGCATGGCGATATTGAAGATGATCGCCACAACCAGAATAGGTTTTCCATGCGGCCGATAACGGGATATCAACCGGCTGAACAGAAAATTAACGATGATCGAGGTCGCCAGGATCGGCAGGAAGCTGATGTCCCAATACGAGTAAAATGCCAGCGACGCCACGCCGAGCACGCTGATCGCCGCTCCGGCTCCGACCCGCGCCGCGAGGAAGAACAACGCGAAGGTGATCGGCAGGAAGACGAACAGGAATTCGGTCGAGTTGAACAACATGGTCGGCGCTCGTTCGATTCAGCGAGGCTGGGGGGGCTGCAGCCATTCCGCCACACGCTCCGCCAGAAGACGATAGCCGGTGGTGCCCAGATGGGTATCGCCGGGATGGTATACGTCGGTCACAACCAACGACTGTTCGCGCAGATAACGCAAAAGGTCATACCCGGGACCGAGCTGATCTCCAAGCATCGCGAACAGCCGCTCGCCCTGATCGGGGTACGGTGCGCGCTGCTTCTCGTGAATATACGGCCAATACACCGACGATTTGTCCGGGATGACGAGGAACACCAGGTTGACGCCCGCAGCCGCGGCGCCTCTTCGCAAATCGGCCAGGTGCGCGACGGTTGACGCCGCCTTTTCTTCGGACCAGCTCAGCAGCTTACGGTCGTCCTCCGCGGTGAACAGCAAGCGGTCTGAATACCTGGTGCTGAACAGATCGCGCCGCACGAGATCGACCATCACCGCACCACCCAGCCGCCGGCGGCCGTGCATCTCCGGCAACTCAAGATGATTGCGCATCGTTTTCAGCAGATGGGTGGCATCCAGCGGGAATATGTCCGTCAGCCCCGGCAACTGCCCGATCGGCCCCTCCTCCTGGTGAAGCGGCTGATAGAAAGAACGGGCACAGCCGTGTTGCTCACCGAACCGGCTGAAGAATTCACGCTCGACGGTTTCCACGATGATCGTCCGCGCGCCCGGCCACAACCGGCCCGAGACTGCCTGGATCAGCCAGTCGTCGGTGCAGCGCACTGTATCGTAGTGCCACGTGACGACCCGTTGTCCGGTCAATCGCGTCAGTTCGGACTGCCAGACGTTGTGCCTCGAGAATGAATCACCGAGCACCAGCACCTGTGCCGGCTCGCCGGCCGCCGGCGGCAACACACGCTGTATGACTGGCTGCGGTATCCGGGGCGTGAAGTCACGGGCCGGCAGTCGCCCGACCCGCACCAGATCGTAGGCCGGCGCACCAAAATAGATCGAGGCCGTAATCGCCGGGACCAAAAGCAACACAACGGCAATCGCGAATGCCGCAATGAAGCGCCGATACGCCGATGACTTTGCGGAATGGCCGGATGACATGGGATCCTGCATCGATATCGGGCTCAGAATGTTGGCGTCACGCGCGCGAACATGGCCTTCAGGTAGTCGGTCTCCGGAATCGCCGGCAGCACCGGGTGATCGGCGCCCTGGCCGCCCTGCGCGATCACCTGTACGTGACGGTCCACCTGCCGGCCGGTGGCGCGCACCACATCCAGCAGATCTGCCCGCGACAAATGCATTGAGCAGGAACCCGACACCAGCAGGCCGTCCTTCTGCAGCAGGCGCATCGCCAGTTCGTTGACGCGGCGGTAGGCGATGGTGCCCTGCTCCACATCCTTGCGCCGCTTGATGAAGGCCGGCGGGTCCATCACCACGATGTCGAAACGTTCACCGTCGTCGAGCAGCGACTTCATGGCCTGGAAGGCGTCGCCTTCCAGCGTGCGCACCCGGCCGCCGGCATCGTTCAGCGCGGCATTCTCGCCGACCAGAGCGAGCGCCGGCGCCGACGCATCGACGCACAGTACGTCCGCGGCGCCGGCAACGGCTGCCTGCACGCCCCAGCCACCGATGTAACTGAATACGTCGAGCACGCGCGGCGCCCGCTCCGGCGTGCGCGCCGCCTGCGCCACCAGCGCCATCAGCCGGGCACGGTTGTCGCGATGATCGTAGAACCAGCCCGTCTTCTGGCCGCTGCGCACCGGCGCACGGAACCGCACGCCGTTTTCCACCAGCTCGACCTGCTCCGGCACGGTGCCGTGCGCCACCGCGATTTCCTCCGGCAGGCCTTCCAGTGCGCGCACCGACGCGTCGTTGCGCAGCAGGATGCCGAACGGCTTGAGTACCTTCACCAGCGCAGCAATCACCTGCTCGCGAAGTTTTTCCATGCCTGCGGTGCCGATCTGCACCACCAGCACGTCGTCGTAGCGATCGACGACCAGGCCCGGCAGACCGTCGCTGTCGCCGTAGACCAGCCGGTAATGCGGGGTAGCAAACACTTTCTCGCGCAGCGACAGCGCGATGTTGAGGCGATGTACCAGCAGCGACTGGTCCAGCGGCTTGTCCGCCTCGCGCGAATACAACCGGGCGGCGATCAGCGTGTTCGGATTGACGAAGGCCGAGCCCAGCGGCTTGCCGCGCGAGTCCTGCACCGTCACCTGCATGCCGGGCGCATACGCTTTCAGCGGCGTGGCTTCGGTATCGATCTCGTTGGAATAGATCCAGGCATGTCCGGCCCGCAGACGGCGCTCCTCGTTCTTCTTCAGGCGCAGCGGGGGTAGGCTCGGGCTGACGGACGTCATGGACAGGCACTCGGAGACGGGGGGAGGATTCTACGGGTACCCGTCACGGATAAGCAGCCCCGCGCGGCGGCTTCAGGGAGCGCAGCATGTTCGAATCGGCCGAACTGGGTCACCGGATCGACAAGGAAACCTTCGCCCGGGAAGAGCCGAAGCTGCGCTCGGCCTTGCTGGCCGCCCAGTACGAACTGCTCGCACAGCAGAAGACCGCGGTGGTAGTGCTGATCGGCGGCGTCGACGGTGCCGGCAAGGGCGAAACGGTCAACCTGTTCAACGAGTGGATGGATCCGCGGCACATCCAGACGCATGCCTTCTCCGCGCCGTCGGACGAAGAGGACGACCGGCCGCCGATGTGGCGCTACTGGCGCGCGCTGCCGTCGAAGGGGCGGATCGGCATGTTGTTCGGTTCCTGGTACACCGATCCGGTCGTCGAGCGGGTAGCCGGACGCTTGTCGAAATCCGCGCTCGATCGCCGCATCGAGGAAATACGTCATTTCGAACGCATGCTGGTGCAGGAAAACGTGCTGCTGGTGAAACTCTGGTTCCACCTGTCGAAGAAAGCGCAACGCAAGCGGCTGAAGGAGCTGGAGAAGGACCCGGACACCCGCTGGCGGGTCACCAGACAGGACTGGAAGCGTTTCGACAAATACGACCGCTTCCGCAAGGTCTCGGAACACACCCTGCGCGAAACGAGTACCGGCGAAGCGCCGTGGCTGGTCATTGAGGGCACCGATCACCGCTACCGCAGCCTGACTGCGGGCCGGCTGCTGCTGGCCGCGCTGCGCGACCGGCTGGCGGCAAAGGAGCCGCCGGCACCGGTCCGGGCCGCACCGCTGCCCAAGGCGGCCATCGACGGCCGCAACGTGCTCGTCGCGCTCGACTACCGGCTGAAAATCCCGAAGAAAAAATACGAACAACAGCTGGAGAAATGGCAGGGCGAGCTGAACCTGTTGTCGCGCCACCCGAAATTCCGCAAACACAGCGTCGTCTGCGTGTTCGAGGGTCACGACGCGGCCGGCAAGGGCGGTGCCATCCGCCGCATCACCCAGGCGCTGGATGCACGGCATTACACCATCGTCCCCGTGGCCGCCCCTACCGAGGAGGAGCGGGCCCGCCCCTACCTGTGGCGCTTCTGGCGCCACCTGCCGCGGCAGGGCCATTTCACGATCTTCGACCGCAGCTGGTACGGCCGGGTGCTGGTCGAGCGCGTCGAGGGTTTCTGCAGCGAGGATGCGTGGATGCGCGCCTACTCGGAAATCAACGATTTCGAGGAACAGATGGACCGGCACGGCATCGTGGTGGCCAAGTTCTGGCTGGCGATCACCGCCGAAGAACAGTTGAAGCGATTCCGTGAACGCGAGAAAACCGAATACAAGAAGTTCAAGATCACCGACGAGGACTGGCGCAACCGCAAGAAATGGCCGCAGTACGAACGCGCGGTCTGCGACATGATCGACCGCACCAGCACCGAAATCGCCCCCTGGACGCTGGTCGAGGCCAACGACAAGTACCACGCCCGGATCAAGGTATTGAAGACGCTCTGCGAACAGCTGGAAAACGGTTTGCGGTGAACGGCCGGCGGATCAGTCGCTGCCGATCATCAACGTCAGGTAGGCGCTGTCGCACTGCTGCAGCTGTTTCTCCGGTCCGTTGACGGCAAAGCGGGCCATGATGCTGCCGATCGATTCCGCCAGCACGGCATCCGGATCGTTGCCCGGCGCCTTGGCGGCCACCACGACGGCATAGATCTGCCGGCCCTGCTCGGCGTCCCCGGCATTGGCTGCCAGCCAGTCGGCCAGTGCCCGGCGATAGGCTTCAGCCTTGTCGGGAAATTTCCGCGCGCAGTGATCGATCAGCACCGGCGCCAGGTTGCGGGTACTCCAGGCCTGCATCAGCCGCTCGGCGTCACGTTCCTGCGCGGCCACGGCTTCGGCCGGCGGAACGGCCGGCGCGGCCGGGACCGGCTCTGCCGCCGGCGCGGCTGCCGACAATCCGCAGGCCAGTGCCACCGGCCACACCCGACACCACATGCCCGTCTCCCGCATCAACGCTCTCCCGTTACCGCAGTATTCCAGTCCCGGCGGCACGTCGTCGGTAGCGACAACGTAACCGGGCCGCGCTGACCCGAAATGCCAAGCGAATGGAATGTCCGGACATTAACCATGCCGGCAACCGTCCCTAACCTGCATCCGCACATTGCCGTATCCGCCGGATTGCCCATGACGAAGAAAAACCGCGCCTCGACATCCACACACGACATCACGCCCCGCAAGGTGGCCTTCGACTGGTCGCAGACACCGCTGCACTGGATCCCCGGACAACCCTATGAAAGCCACATGTGGAATGCGTTCCACCTGATGCTGCCGGTGGGCGAGTTCGCGTTCTGCCGCATCTTCAACCAGGCGCTGCCGTACATCACCGACGACAAGCTGCGCGCCGACGTGCAGGGCTTCATCCGCCAGGAAGCGATGCATGCCCGGGCCCACGACGGCGCCGCCGAAAAATACCTGGCCGCCCACGGCGTGCTGGTGCGCGACTACCTCGAACAGGTCAACAAGGTCCTGGAGTGGGCCGGTCACCATCGCTTCTTCTCGCTGCCGATCCCGGAACCGCTGCAGAAACAGTGGCTGATCTTCCAGGTCGGCGTGGTGGCAGCCGCCGAACATTTCACCTGCGTGGTCGGCAAGTACATGCTGGAAAACGAGGACTGGGAGGCTCGCGGCGCCGACGCGATGATGACCGACCTGCTGCGCTGGCACGGCGCGGAGGAAGTGGAACACCGCAGCGTGGCCTTCGACCTGTACCGGCATCTCGGCGGAACCTATCCCACCCGCTACTACCTGATGCTGCTCTCGACACCGCTGGTGCTGGGCCTGCAGGCCACCGCCGCCGTGCACCTGATGAAGCAGGACCCGGCGCTGGCACCGCACAAGCCGTCGCTGTTCGGTCTCTGGTTCTGGCGCGAGTGGCAGCGCTCGGCAAAGAAAAAGCGCATTCCCGGTCTCGGCTCGCTGCTGGTGGACGAGCTGCGCTATCTCATGCCCTGGTACAACCCGGCACACGAAGCGGATACCTTCACCGCGCTCGCCTACCTGGCCCGCTCGCCCGGCGTAGTGCGGAAGGCCGCCGCCTGAACCGCCGCGCGGAATGCCGCGCACAAAAAAGCCCGGCCATGCCGGGCTTTTTTGTTGCTGCCGGCTTCAGGCCAGCTTCTTCAGTCCGCGCGAAACGCCGAGTTCCAGCACCTTGGCCACCGCCGTACCGACCACCGGCAGCGATTCGAAAGTGATGATCCACTCGACGCGCGAGCCGCGCGCGGTCTTCGAGAAGACCAGCCGGCCATGGTGGTTCATGATCGGGCCGCCGTTCTTCGTGATCACGTAGTCGATCGACTGGTTGGGCACCAGATCGACCACCGTCTCTTCGGTAGCCAGCGGCGCGAAACCCAGCGCACGTACCGAACCGACGCCGTTGACGTCGTCGTCGCCGTCCTTGATGCGCTTGACCGGAATGCCGAACACCTTCGACAGGTTGTTGTGGTCGGCGAGGTAAGAGAAGACCTCCTCGACCGGCTTCTGGAATTCCTGGAGTACCTCGATGCGGTGCTGGCCCATGCGGCTGTCCTCGGTAGTGGCGCTGGCGGGACCCGCATCATAGTCGGGGCCGCCGTGCGGGTCACCCCGCAGGCGCCGCGTTGTAGTCCGCCGGCTCGAACACGCGCATCTGGCGGCGGAACTGGGTGGCGAAACCGGGATACATGGTCGGATTGAAGCCGTCCTCGGTGAGATACCAGCTGCGGCAACCGGTGTTCCAGTTGGTGCCGCGCAGGCGGCGCTGGATGGTTGCGTTGAAGGACTGCTGCCGTCCGGGATCGACATCGAGGTATTTCACCGGGCCCTGCAGCACGTGCCGCACGCCCTGCACGATGTACTCCAGCTGCGCTTCCAGATAGACCAGCAGCGAATTGTGGCCCGGGCCCGAGTTCGGGCCGCAGGTGAGGAACAGGTTGGGATAACCGGAGACGCTGACGCTCTTGTAGGCCTGCACGCCGCGCGCCCACTCCGCGCCCAGCGAACGACCGCCGAGCCCGGATACCGGGAATGGCGTGCCGGCTTTCGCCACGTCGAAACCGGTGGCGAACACGATGCAGTCGACCGCATGCTCGATGCCTTCGGCCGTGCGTATGCCTTTCGGCGATAGCGTGGCGATCGGCCAGGTGACCAGTTCGCAGTTCGGCTGCTGCAACGCCGGGTACCAGTCGCTGGTCATCAGGATGCGTTTGCAGCCGATGCGGAAATCCGGTGTCAGTTGCCGGCGCAGCCACGGATCCTGCACCGTGCGCCGCAGATAGAGGCGCGCCGCCTGCTCGATCACGCGCGTCACCGGTGTCGTCCACACCACGCCGAGCGCCATGGTTTCGTGACCCCAGTACAGCGCATCGCGGACCGCCTGCTGGGCGCCGGGAAAACGCCCGAACAGGCTGCGGTTCCAGTCCGCGGTGGCGTAGTCGAAGCGCGGCAGGACCCAGCCCGGCGTGCGCTGGAACACCTTCAGGCGAGCTGCCTGTTTCACCAGTTCCGGCACGATCTGCACCGCACTGGCGCCGGTGCCGATCACCGCCACCCGCTTGCCGCGGAAATCGTAGTCGTGGTCCCAGCGCGCACTGTGGATCCGGTGGCCTTCATACGTGTCGATGCCGGGCATGTCCGGGAAACTGAAATTCGACAGCGGACCGCTGGCCATGATCACGGTCCGCGCCCGCCGGATGCCGGCATCCGTGGTCACCTGCCACATGCCCTGCGCCTCATCGAATGCCAGACCGTTGACGTTCTGTCCGTAACGGATGAAACGGTTCAGCCGCCAGCGTTCGACCAGATTGTCGATGTAGCCGAGGATCTCCCCGCTGCCGGAGTAGCCGCGCGACCAGTGCGGATTGGGCGCAAAGGAAAACGAATAGAGATTCGACGGTATGTCGCAGGCGGCGCCCGGATAGGTGTTGTCGCGCCAGGTCCCGCCGGCACGCCCGGCCCGCTCGAGGATGACGATGTCGTCGATACCGTTTTCCAGCAGGCGGATGGCGGCGCCGAGACCGGCAAAGCCGGCGCCGACGATCAACACGGAGACCGGTTTGTCCACGGTCAGGCCTCCGGTTTCCAGGTGACCGCCTTCACCCAGGTCGGTACCGCCGGCAACGCCCAGGCCGGCACGTAGTCGCTGGCCGCAACCAGCGCGTCGACCGGTGCGTGGTACCAGCGGTTGCGACGGTCGACCATCACCTTGCCGTGGCGGGAGAGCACCTGGTACCAGGGATTGCGCCGGCCCTGTTCCGTACGGCCGCCGATCTTCTCGAATTTCTTCATCGCACCGTACAGTTTTTCTTCCGGCAGGCCGAGGCGGACCAGGTTGTCGCGCATACGGTTCAGCAGCGGGAAATAGGCGAGGATGCCGAGGATGAGCCGCGGGTCCAGCGTGGTGCCGGCCCACTGCAGCAGCAACCGGTACATCGGCCCGTGGCCCTGCATCTCCAGTGTGTGGAAACCGACGCCCAGATGGCGCGATTCGTCCTCGTTGATCTTCGCGAAAACGGCGTGGCACACCGGATCGTCGACCGTCTCCAGCAGGAACTTGCAGAGTGCGCCGTCCAGCGCCACCTCCAGCATCGGAATCACCGAGCTCAGCGCCTCCAGCGGCATGTCGTCGCTGTAGCGGTCCAGCCATTCGATGACGAAACGCAGGTTGACGTTCGGCTCCGGCAGTTCGTCGCCGTCGAGCATGCCCCAGCGCCGCATCAGCGCCAGCTCGGCGTTGGCGTGCCGCTGCTCCTCGGCATGGAAATACCGGTAGATCTCCTTCAGCGTGTCATCCGGCGCCTTTTTCACCATGGCGGCGAAGCCGCGTGCGCCGACGTGCTCGATCCACATCAGGTCGGCCATGAAGGCCTTCAGCTTCGGGAACTGCTCGGGCGTGATGAGCTCGGCGCCCGGTGCATCCCAGTCGAAATCGGCGAGCGCCCACTGGCTGCCGCGGATTTTCACCAGCATCTGGTCGAGGTCGATGGTTGCCATGACGGATTCTCCGCGAAGTGGACGAACTTCAGAGCAGGTCGCGCGTAAAGCGGCTGAGCAGCCCCATGCCCCGGGTGTAGGTGGCCGGCGCCAGCCGCTTGGCGCGCCACAGCATGCGGGCATCGAACTGCGGCAGCACGTGCAGCCTGCCGCGGTCCAGCGCATCGAGCGTGACCTTCGCCACGCGCTCCGGCGGAATGCCGGTGCGGTCCATGAGCTTCTGCGCGAAATCGTTGATCTTCGAATCGCCGACCCGCGCATCGCGGGCGATGTTGGTATGCACGAAAGTCGGGCACAGCACCGAAATCTTCACGCCGCTGCCGGACAGCTCTGCCGCCAGCGTTTCCGACAGCGCCAGCACGCCGGCCTTGGTGACGTTGTACGGACCCATGCTCGGCGCGGCGCCGAAACTCGCGCTCGACGCCACGTTGACGATGCCGCCGCGGCCGAGCGCACGCAGTTTCGGCACGAACACGTGGCAGCCGTGGATCACGCCCCACAGGTTGATGCCCATCACCCACTGCCAGTCGTCCATGGGAATGTCGCCGACCGGTTTGCCGCCGACACCGACGCCCGCGTTGTTGATCACCAGATCGACCGGTTTTCCCAGCCAGCGTTCGGCATCGGCGGCAAGCCGCTCGACCGCCGCCAGGCCGGCGACGTCGCAGGCCACGGCCTTCGCCTCGCCGCCCGCGGCGACGATCTGCGCCACGGTTTCCTCCGCGGTCTGCCGGTTGATGTCGGCGCAGACCACGCGCCCGCCGCGACGGGCGATCTCCAGGGCAAAGGCACGGCCGATGCCGCTGCCGGCACCGGTGACGACGGCATGGGCGTTCTTCGAGGGTTTTTTCCCGAACATGTGCGACGCTCCCGGGCAGTGTTGCGGTTTATTGAATACTCACCGCTTCCCGGTTGCGCAGCTCGCCATTCAGGGTGCCGTCGACGCCGAACATGATTTCGCGCCACTGCGCTTCCAGTTCCTTCGTCTTGTGCTTGCGCGGGTGGTAGTCGGGCCGCCAGAACAGCGACATCTTCGGCAGGATGCGGCTGACGAAGCCGCCGCGCCCCAGCAGCAGACGCAGACCCTTGCGTACGTCTTTCAGATCGGTCGCCTTTCCTTCGCGCAGCACCAGCCAGGCCCAGCTGGCGAAAACGGCCGGCCCCAGCGCGGCGACCACCGCGGCTCCGGCGGCAATCCGCTCGCTCCGGCTGTTGCCGGCCAGCTCGTACACATCGTAGGCCACCGCCTTGTGTTCGAGTTCTTCCAGCGCATGCCATTGCCACAGCTTGATCATTTCCGGATGGGCGTTGCCGCGAAAATGCTCGTCGGTGAGCAACTGCTCGGCGAGCAGCGCGGTGAAATGCTCCATGAAGGTGGTGGCCGCCAGTTGCGTGGACGGCGGCAATCGTTCCAGAGCGCCCAGGCCAATCTTCAGCAACGCGACGGGCACACCCAGATTGATCCCCCGCTCTTCCAGCAATTCGTTCAGCCGCTCGTGTTCGCGGCCATGGATGGCCTCCTGCCCCATGAAGCCGGACACCTCGGCCTTCAGTTTTTCGTCGGTGATGCGGTCGCGGAAATGCCGCACCGATTCCATGAAAAAGCGTTCGCCCGGCGGAAACCAGGACGACAGCACGGCAAAGAACAGCGTGGCCGTGGCGTTGTCGTCGTAGAAGTAGCGCGGGGCTTCGGTGGGCAGGCGGAAGTCCATCTGGCGGGGCGGGATGCCGACGGCGGCACCGGCCAGACGGCGGGGACGGACAACGGTTTCGGCTTGCATCGACGGGCTCCTCGGGACTGCGGGGTGATCCGGGTGCGGCGGGCCCTTGCCCGGGCCCGACTCCGCGGTCACACTAACGCGAACAATTGTTCGCGTTCAATTCGCATCCTGCCCCCGGACCGGACCCCATGCGCAAGCAACCCCGCCAGCAGCGCTCGCAGACCATGGTCGACGCCATCGTCGAGGCCGGCTTCGTGTCGCTGGCCCGGCACGGGCTGGAGGGCACCACCACCCGGCACATCGCCGACATCGCCGGCATCAGCGTCGGCTCGCTGTACCAGTACTTCCCGGACAAGGAGGCGATCTACACCGCGATGCAACAGCGCGTGGTGTCGGAACTGATCGTGTTCCTGCGCGACATGACACCGCTCATGCTCGACAGCGACGTACGCACCGGCGTGACCCTGCTGCTCAACCGCTTCCGCGAATGGGTGCAGCGCGGCGACGGCCGTTACCTGGCCTACATCCGCTACGCCATGCAATTCGATTTCGGCGCGCAGGAAATGAACCGGCTGGAAAGCGCGCTGATGGATCTGGTGATGCAGTACCTGCTGCGTTACCCCGAACTCGCCCGGCTGCCGAACATCGCCGGCGTGGCCTGGTTCCTGATCAACGGCGGCGTGTTCGCGATGATCCGCTTCCTCAGCACGCCGAACCCGCGCATCACCTTCGAACAGTTCGTCGATGCGCTGGCAACGCTGATCACCAGCAGCATCGAACAGGGCATGCGCGGGAATCCCTGAGCCGGCACGGCCGCTCATCGGCAGCCCCGGGCAAAACCCGACAGCTGCGAGCCGTGCAAACGGCCGTCGGTCGCGCGCCCGCCCACGTGCAAGTCGCCCGGCTCAGCGGCCGCAAGCGATCGTCGGCATCCCGCTACCGGATCCTCGTGGCCGAGGACAATCCGGTGAGCCAGGAAATCCTGTGCCGGCAACTGCAGCATCTCGGCCATGCCTGCACGGTTGCTGAGAACGGCCGCGTTGCTCTCGAGCTGCTTCGTCAACGCTCCTTCGATCTGCTGCTGTGTGACTGCTACATGCCGGAAATGGACGGCTTAACATTGACGCAGGCGCTGCGCAACGACGAAAGCCGCAATGGCGTGCAAGCACGCCTGCCCATCGTCGCGATCACCGCCAACGCCATGCGCGGCGAGGCCGAACGCTGCCTGCTGGCCGGCATGGACAATTACCTCTCCAAACCCATTCGGCTGGCGCAACTGCAGCGCATGCTGGAGCAGTGGCTGACTGCCCCGGACATCGAACAAGTCTTCGGCAACTCAGCCCTTGAACGTCGAAAGCCCCGCATCGCCGAACGGCTCGTCGCGCCCGCGCACCGCCTTGCGGAAACCTTCGGCCATCGCCTGCTGCTGGAACGCGTAGCCTTCCTTCGTGTGCCGCGTGATGCCGTCGAACACCGTGCCGAGGATCTGCGTGGTGTGCAGGCCCTGCGCCATCATCGTCTGGTTGAGCAGGAGCTTCATCATCACCAGCTGGTTGACCGGCATCTGCGCGATGCGGCCGAGCAGGATCTCGAAACGTTCGTCGAGCCGGTCGGCCGGCGCGCTTTCGATCGCCAGCCCCCACTGCACCGCCTCCTTGCCGTTCAGGCAATCGCCGGTGAACAGCAGGCGCTTCGCTTTTTCGATACCGAGGCGATAAGCCCAGATGGAAGTCGTCGGCGAACCCCAGACACGCGCCGGCGGATAGCCGATCTTGGCGTCGTCGGCGATGACGAGCAGATCGGAACACAGCGCCATGTCGGTGCCGCCGGCAACGCAGAAGCCGTGCACCTTGCACACCACCGGCTTCTCCGAGTGGAACAGGCTCATGAAGCCTTTCACGTTGCGACTCATCATGGCGTAGTCGACCACCGGGTCCCAGGCGGTGTTGGGCATGTGGTTCTGCGCCTGCACCAGCGGATCAAGCGGCGAACCCTTCGGCCGCGACGGATCCTCGCTGCCGATGGCGAGTCCCTCCGCGCTTTCGACCAGATCGTAACCGCCGCAGAATCCGGTGCCGTTGCCGCTGAGCGCGATGACGTGCACCGCCGGATCGAGATTGGCGCGCTCGACGCACTGCGCGAGCTCGCGCGGCAAGTCCATGGTGATGCCGTTGCCGCGCGCCGGGCGGTTGAGCGTGATCCGGGCGATTTTCCCGGTGACCTCATAGGTCATGGTCTTCAGGGCGTCCATCTGCACCTCCTCATTCCGTGAATTTGCCGCCACGTCCGGCGCCGCCGGTGAATTTCGATGCGCCGGCCAGCGTCTCGCCCGACTGCAGCGCCTGCAGCCCGTGATTGAACTCGTTGGCCAGCGCGGCATCCTCGTTCAGGTTCCACTGTTCGTACGCGCTCCGCCGGTCGCCGCGCATGCAGGCCTGCGGGAAGGCGGCGATCTGCAGTGCCAGCTGTTCCGCCGCTGCGAGCGCCGCACCTTTCGCCACCACGCGATTGGCCAGCCCGAACTGCAGCGCCTCGCGCGCATCCACCGGCCGGCCGGTGAGGATCATGTCCAGCGCGCGGCTCATGCCGATCGCCCGCGGCAGCCGCACCGTGCCGCCGTCGATCAGCGGCACGCCGAAGCGCCGGCAGAACACGCCGAACACCGCGCTCTCGTCGGCGACACGCAAATCGCACCACAACGCGAGCTCGAGACCGCCGGCCACGCAATAACCCGACACCGCCGCGATCACCGGCTTCGACAACTGCATGCGCGACGGTCCCATCGGGCCGTCGCCATCCGACGCCAGACGATGCACGCGAGCCGGATCGCCGGAGGCGACGGCCTTCAGGTCGGCCCCGGCGCAGAAATGGTCGCCGGCACCGGTGAGGATGGCCACCGCCAGCGCCGGATCGGCGTCGAAGTCACGAAAAGCGGTAGCCAGGGCGGCGGCGGTGGCGCCGTCCACCGCATTGCGGGCGGCAGGCCGGTCGATGGTGACCACCAGCAGGGGTGGCCGGCGGTCGAGGCGTACGGGTCCGGTCATCGGGATTACACCTTGTGGCTTGATCTGTCTTTAGCGGTAACATTACGATCATTGGCCTGATCTTGCCAACCGGCGTAATGAACCCATGGCGACCAACGCCCGCACCCTCCTCCTGGCCCTGCTGCAGGCCGCCGAAGGCGAACCGTTGTCCGCCCGCGAGGCCGTCAGCAGCGCGGCCGTGCTCGGCATCAGCGAAAACAGCGTGCGCGTGGCACTGGTCCGGCTGACCGCCGCCGGCCTGATCCAGGCCACCGGGCGCGGCGCCTACCGGCTGGGCCGCAAGGCGGCGCCGCTGTCCGCCGAAGTGGCGGCCTGGCGCCAGGCCGCACAGCGCGTGCGCGACTGGGACGGCGGCTGGATCGGCGTGCACACCGCCGCGCTGGGCCGCAGCGACCGCGTGGCGCTGCGGGCGCGCCAGCGCGCCTTCCAGATTCTCGGCCTGCGCGAACTCGACCGCGGGCTCTTCCTGCGCCCGGACAATCTGGTCGGCGGCGTCGACGCCATCCGCGAGCGCCTGCATGCACTGGGCCTGGACACCGGCGCCGTCGTTTTCCGCATCACCGAACTGGACGACAAGCGCGAACGCGCGGCGCGCGGGCTATGGGACGGCAAGGCACTGAATGCGCATTACCGCGACGGCAGGCAACTGCTCGACAACTGGATGGCGCACGCCGACCAGCTGGAGACGGAGGTCGCCGCCCGCGAATCCTATCTGCTGGGCAACGAAGCGATCCGCTCGCTGGTGTTCGATCCCCTGCTGCCGGCACCGCTGGTGGATGTCGAGGCGCGCAACGCCTTCGTCGACAGCGTGATCCGCTACGACCGCACCGGCAAAACCGTCTGGCAGAAACTCCGCCAGCGCCCGGCCGCAGGCGGCGAAACAGCGCGCAACACGGCGCGCGTGCACTGAGAACGATGACCATGACCGCCATCCCCGAATCCGCCACGCCGGTGGAAGTCCCCGCCGCCACCCGCCGCAAGGTGACGGACATCTTCACCCGCGACGAAATCAAACTGCTTACCGAACGCTCGGATGTCATGGGCTTCGCCGCCGTCGCCTTCACCTGGACGGTGATCGCCGGCACGCTGGCGATGCTCGCCTGGGCCTCGCAACTCGCGCTGGCCTACGCGATCCCGCTGTTCGTGCTCGGTTTCGTCGTACTCGGAGGCCGCCACCTCGCGCTGGCCATCCTCATGCATGAGGCTGCGCACGCCACGCTGTTCAGGACGAAATGGCTGAACGACGTCTTCGCCGACTGGGTCTGCGCCAAACCGATCTGGAACGACGTCATGAAATACCGTGCGCACCACTTCGTGCATCACACGAAGACCGGCCAGCCGGAAGACACCGACCTCTCGCTGGTCACCGGCCTGCCCTGCTCGCGCCGCTCGCTGTGGCGCAAGTTTGCCCGCGACCTCGTCGGCATCACCGGCCTCAAGTTCCTGCTCGGCCGCACGATGATGGATGCCGGCCTCATCAAGTGGACCGTCGCCAACGACATTCAATGGCTCCCGCAGGACGGCCGCCGCTGGTTCGATTACCCGCTGACCCTGCTGCGCAACAGCACGCGCATGCTGGTCGCCAACGGCGTGATCTTCGGCCTCTGCTGGCTCAGCGGTTATCCCTGGCTGTTCGCCTGCTGGCTGCTCAGCTACATCACTCCGTTCCCGCTCTTCCTGCGCATCCGCTCGATGGCCGAACACGCCTGCACCGAACAGTCGCCGGACATGTTCCGCAACACCCGCAGCACGCGCGCCGGCTTCCTGGCACGCATGACCGTTGCGCCGATCCACGTGAACTACCACATTGAACACCACGTCATGGCTTCGGTGCCGTACTTCCGCCTGCCGCTCATGCACCGCCTGCTGCGCGAGCGCGGCGCGGTGACCGAACCGCCCGGATATCTGGAAGTTCTGGAAATTGTTTCCGCAAAGAACTAGCGACAACCTTGCACCGGCGTAGCGCTTCCGCGCTGACCCGTGCAGGCGGCCTGTGTCGAGGGAAGGGCTAGCGAAGTCTGCCCGACGAGACACTCAGTCGCCGGAACGGGTCAGCGCGGGAGCGCTGAAGCCGGCGACATGCATGAGGGCTCCACCATGAACGCTCCGAAGAATCCCACCCGCGAGTCCATGTTCCTCGCCAGCACGCACGACGTGGAAAACGTCTCGCGCGAACTGACCGACTACAACATGTACACCCAGGACACCGCCCTGCAGGAAGCCGTCCGCCGCGAAGGCGCCGACTGGGCCACCGCCCGGCTCGCCTCCTTCGGCGCCCTCACCGGCTCCGCCGGCTACCTCGAACTAGGAGCGCTGGCCAACAAATTCCCGCCGGAGTTCGACACCCACGACCGTTTCGGCAACCGCATCGACCTCGTGAAATACCACCCCGCCTATCACGAGCTCATGAAAACCGCGGTCGAGCACGGCCTGCATTCCTCGCCGTGGACGGATCCGCAGCCCGGCGCACAGGTCGCGCGCGCCGCGATGTCCTACCTGAACGGCCAGGTCGAGGCCGGCCACGGCTGCCCGATCACCATGACCTTCGCCGCCGTTCCCTCGCTGCGCACCACGCCGGCGCTGGCGAACCTCTGGGAACCGAAGATCACCACGCCGGTTTACGACCCGCGCAACATTCCGGCCGAGCAGAAGGCCGGCCTCACCGTCGGCATGGGCATGACCGAAAAACAGGGCGGCTCCGACGTCCGCGCCAACACCACGCGCGCATATCCGGTGGGTACCGGCGGACCGGCGCAGGCCTACGAACTGGTCGGCCACAAGTTTTTCCTGTCGGCGCCGATGTGCGATCTCTTCCTCGTGCTCGCGCAGGCACCGGGCGGCCTCTCCTGCTTCCTCGTACCGCGCTGGCGTCCGGACGGCACGAAGAACCCGCTGCAGGTGCTGCGCCTGAAGAAAAAGATGGGCAACGTGTCCAATGCGTCCAGCGAAGTCGAATTCCGCGGTGCACTCGGCTGGCTGGTCGGCGAGGAGGGCCGCGGCGTGCGCACCATCATCGAGATGGTCAGCATGACGCGCTACGACTGCATGATCGGCTCCAGTGCCGGCCTGCGCATGGCGGCCTCGCAGGCGTTGCACCACTGTTCGATCCGCCACGCCTTCGGCAAGGTGCTCAACGAGCAGCCGCTGATGCAGAACGTGCTGGCCGACCTGGCCATCGAAAGCGAAGCGGCCGTCGCGCTGACGATGCGCATCGGCCGCGCGCTGGACAACCGCCAGGACGAACACGAAGACCTGCTGGTGCGCCTGGGCACCGCAGTCGGCAAGTACTGGATCTGCAAGCGCACGGCGAACCATGCGTACGAGGCCATGGAGTGCATCGGCGGCAGCGGCGTGATGGAAGATTCGATGATGCCCCGCCTTTACCGCGAAGCGCCGATCAACGCCATCTGGGAAGGCAGCGGCAACGTCCAGTGTCTGGACGTGCTGCGCGCCATGCAGAAAACGCCGGCGGTGGTGCACGCGTATTTCGCGGAGGTCACGAAAGCCAAAGGCGGCAATGCCGTGCTGGACGCCGCCGTCAAGGCACTGCAGAAGGAATTCGCCGACCTGTCCGACCTCGAATTCCGCGCCCGCGACATCGTCGACCGCATGGCGCTTGTCCTGCAGGCAGCGCTGCTGGTACAGCACGCGCCGGCATATGTCGCCGATGCCTTCTGTGCCTCGCGTCTGGGCAGCACCGGGCACCACAACTACGGAACGCTCGGCCGCGGCGCCGATTGCCGCGCCATCATCCATCGCGCCACACCGCGCACGGCCTGAACGACATGCAGAACGAATTCTTCACCACTCCCGACGGCCGCAAGCTCGCACTCTCGGTGTTCGGCCCCGCGGACGGCGCCCCGGTGCTCTTCTTCCACGGCGGCGGCCAGACCCGCCACGCCTGGGCGCGCAGCGGAGCGGTGCTCGGCGAACGCGGCTGGCGCGCCATCACCGTCGACATGCGCGGCCACGGCGACAGCGACTGGGCCGACGGTTACCGGCTGCTCGATTTCGCCGCCGACGTGTACGCGCTGGCGCGCGCGCAATCGCGCAAGCCCGTGCTGGTCGGTGCCTCGCTGGGCGGCCTCTCTTCGCTGGTGGCCAACTCCGCCGACGTACAGGACACCGGCGAGATCTCGCGCGCGCTGGTGCTGGTGGACATTGCGCCACGGCTGAATCCGGCCGGCGTCGACCGCATACTCGATTTCATGGCGGCGCACAGCGCCGGCTTCGCCGATCTGGACGAAGCCGCGCAGGCGGTGGCCGCCTATCAACCGCAGCGCGCACAGAAAGGCGACAACAGCGGCCTGAAGAAAAACCTGCGCCGGCACGCCGACGGTCGCTGGTACTGGCACTGGGATCCGAAGATGCTGGCGCACTTCCAGCGGGTGCGGAACGAAGTGCAGGACGAGGACCGGCTGTATCGCGCGGCGGAGAAACTGGCCCAGCCGGTGTTGCTGGTCCGCGGCGCGCAGAGCGACGTGATCGACGAGCACATCACCGAAGAATTCCGCGCCCGTATCCCGCAGGCGCAGGTCGCCGACGTGGGCGGCGCCGGACACATGGTCGCCGGCGACCGCAACGACGTGTTCCTGGACGCGGTACTGACCTTCCTCGACGCCCTGACCCCCGCCACCGCCTGAGCCGCCTACGTACAAACCCGGCCACCCTGCGGCCCGAAATGATGGGTAAATGGCCGATGTCCACCTCACGCCGGCCCGGGGCCGGCCCGTAGGATCAAACCGTCGCCGGCCCTGGCCCTGCCCCCGGCGATCACCCCGAACCTGAAGCGGTATCCCCCATGTCGACCGACCACTTTGACATGCTGATCATCGGCGCCGGCATCTCCGGCATCGGCGCGGCGTATCACCTCAAGAAGCAGTGCCCGGACAAGACCTTCGCCATCCTGGAGAACCGCGATGCCATCGGCGGCACCTGGGACCTGTTCCGCTATCCCGGCATTCGCTCCGACTCCGACATGTACACCCTGGGCTACAACTTCAAGCCCTGGACGCACCCGAAGATCATTGCCGACGGCCATACCATCCGCGAATACGTGCAGGAAACCGCCCGCGAGAACGGCATCGACCGCCACATCCGCTTCGGCCACAAGGTGCTGTCTGCTTCCTGGTCGAGCGCCGACGCGCTGTGGACGGTGGAAGCCGAACAGAAGGCCACCGGCAAGAAGGTGAAATTCACCTGCAGCTTCCTGCAGTCGTGCACCGGCTACTACAACTACGACGCCGGCTACACGCCGAAATTCGAAGGCCGCGAAGACTTCAAGGGCACCGTGGTGCATCCGCAGCACTGGCCGAAGGACTTCGACTACAGCGGCAAGAAAGTGGTGATCATCGGCTCCGGCGCCACCGCCGTGACGCTGGTGCCGGCAATGACCGACAAGGCCGCACACGTCACCATGCTGCAACGCTCGCCGACCTACGTCGCGACGATCCCGGAACAGGACGCCATCTCGAACACGCTGCGCAAGTTCCTGCCGGACATGGCCGTCTACCGCATGGGGCGCACCCGCAACATCGCGCTGCAGATGGGCGTCTTCAATCTGGCGAAGGCGCGGCCGAAAGTTCTGCGCCGTCTGCTGCTGGGCATGGCGCGCCGGCAGCTCGGCCCCGAGTTCGACATGAAGCACTTCACGCCGAACTACAACCCGTGGGACGAGCGCCTGTGTGCGGTGCCGGACGGCGACCTGTTCCGCGCCCTGCGCAAGGGCAAGGCGTCGGTGGTGACCGACCACATCGACCGCTTCACCGCCGACGGCATCCGGCTGAAGTCCGGCCAGACGCTGGAGGCCGACATCATCATCACCGCCACCGGCCTCGACATGCAGATGCTCGGCGGCATGAAAGTGGCGGTCGACGGCAAGCCGTTCGAAATGTCGAAATCGATGAACTACAAGGGCCTGATGTTCAGCGACCTGCCGAACTTCGCGATGGTGTTCGGTTACACCAACGCCAGCTGGACGCTGAAGTCGGATCTCACCAGCGAGTACGTCTGCCGCCTGCTCAAGCACATGGACCGGACCGGCATGCGCCAGTGCACGCCGCGCAACAACGACCCGACGGTCAATATCGAGCCGTTCGTGTCGATGAGCTCCGGCTATATCCAGCGCGCGCTCGACAAGCTGCCGAAGCAGGGCAACAAGGCGCCGTGGAAGCTGTACATGAACTACGCCAAGGACCTGGTGGCGATCCGCTACGGCAAGGTCGACGACGGCGTCATGGAGTTCAGCAATCCGGCCGGGGTCGAGAACCGCACCCTCCAGGCCGCCGAGCGGCGCTACGCGTCCTGACGCGCATGCCGCACGAACAAAAAGCCCGGCGTCAGCCGGGCTTTTTGTTTTCCGCCGGTTCGCGGTGCCAGGTCCCCAGCAGCCAGTCGACGAGCGGGAAGACCAGATTGAAGTTGCGCGTCTGCATCAGCTCGCGGCGGTGATGCAGTTCGTGGTGCCGCCGCATCTGGCGTATCCACGGCAGTTTCGCCAGCGGGTGCTCCGGCGGCAGGTGCTCGCAGGCGTGGAAGAACTCGTACATCAGGTAGCCGCCGACCAGGGTCGCCGAGAACAACGCCGCGACATTCGGGTTCCAGTGCGCCAGCACCCACCAGAAAGGCAGCGCCAGCAGCAGCGTGTAGACGACGATCAGCCAGGCCGGAAAGAAGATCACCCGCCAGTCGCGCGGCGTCTCGTAACGCATGCGGCCTTCGACGAAGAAGCTATGGTGGTCGCCGGTATGCCGTTGGTAGAACAGGGCCGCGAACCGGCGCTTCTTGTGCCCCAGCTCGCGGTGCGTCATGTACTCGCCCCAGCTGAAGAACACCAGCGCGGCCGGCAGTGCCAGCCACTCCAGCGGCTGCAGGCCGTCCAGCTTGCGCACGAAAAAGGCTATGACCAGCAGACCGGTCGCGAACACGAAACCGCCGTGCAGCCAGGCGTTGTACCAGCGGCTGATGCCGGCCCGGTAGCGGGCACGGAAGGCATCGACATCAAAGCTCATGGGGCACCCCGGATTCCGCCGTCACGATGCACCGGCAGGTGTCCCATGGTGCCCCTGCCGGCGACCATTGTCTTGTCCCGGACGACGTGTCCGCTCAGGCGACGGCGGCGACCGGCGCACGCCAGAAACGCTGCAGGCAGCGGGCGGTGACGGCCGGCACTTCGAGCATCGGCAGGTGACCGATGCCGCGCAGACGGGTGACCTGCGCATGCGGGATCAGCGAACGGAAGGTCTCGGCGCAGGACACGTGCAGCACGCGGTCCTGGTCGCCCCACAGCACCAGCGTCGGCGCGACGACGGTGGCGATACCCGGCCGGTCTTCACGCGGTGCGTGTTCGATCAGCTGGTGGAACAGGTGCGCGTTCACGTGCCGGCGCGCCAGCATCTGGCCGCCCATCACCGGCGTCAGCGTCGCCGCCAGCATGTGGCGGTTGCGTTCGGTCACCAGCGTGAACAGACGGAACACGTCGGCCATGCTGTGCGTCACCAGCAGGTTCTCGCCCTCCATCAAGCGGCGCTCGAACTCGCTGGCTTCGCTGCCGCGCACGCCGGCGGCGTTCATCAGCGTCAGCGACTGCGCGAGCTGCGGATGACGCGCCGCCAGGAAACCGGCGATGGCGCCGCCCATCGAACTGCCGACCAGATGCGCGCCGGCCGGCGCGGCCTGTTCGAGCCAGTGCGCCAGCCGCTCGACCTGGTGATCGATGCCGTACGGCTTGTCGTAGCGGAATTCGCTTTCGCCCCAGCCCGGCAGATCAGGAATCAGCAGACGATGGCCGCCGAGAAACGGCAGCAGCGGCAGCCAGTTTTCCTTGCTGGCGGCAAAACCGTGCAGCAGCACGACCGGCGTGGCGCCCGGCGTGCCACCTTCGAGCCAGGTCATCTGCTGGCCGTCGACTTCGACGGTACGCTTCTGCAGTCCTGCGACCAGACCCTGCATGTCGCGCAGGAAGGGCCACGCCAGGCCGGACGGCTTGAAGCGGAGCAGGTCACGGGGATGCGGCGCCTGTGCACGCGCCAGATACGCACTGCCGATCTCGGTCAGGAAAGCCTGTTCAGCGCCCATGGTCGGTTCCGTTGTTCTTGTTGGTCTGCTGCGGATGTTGCGACATTCAGAGCGCCGGCCGTTCGCCGTAGGCCACGGCACAGGCACGGATCGGGTCGTGATGCTTTTCGTATTCGTCGATCCACGCCTGTGCCAGCGGCGGCAGCGTGGTGTCGAACGGATGGAAGCCCGGTTTGAACCAGGCCAGGTAGCGCGGCAGCAGGCGAGTCAGGAATCCGCGCGGGCCGTAAAGATTCCAGATGCCGCGGGCGATCATTGTCCGGTCGCCGGAAATGCCGTCGACGCGGAAGGCATGCGTCATGATCTCGGCGACCTTGACGTGCAGCCACAGCGTGAAGACCACCATCGCCACCGCACGCTCGGTGTAGCCGCCGTCAGTGGCCTGCCGGTAGGTGTCGAACGCCACGGCCTTGTGCTCGACCTCTTCCACCGCGTGCCAGAAATACAGCGCGCGCATTTCCGGGTGCGCGGTGCGCAGGCGTTCCGGCATCAATTCCAGCATGCCTTCGCCCAGCGTGGCGGTGAGGTGCTCGGCGGCGGCGGTGAACGCCAGCTGCCATTTTGGCGACAGCTTGCGCTGCGCCCAGGCTTTCTGCTTTTTCAGGATTTTCACCACGCGGTCGGCACGCACGCCCTGCGCCTGGATGTGCGCGTTGAACTGCTCGTGCGCGAAGCCGTGCTGCGCTTCCTGGCGGATGAAGGTGCGGATGTCTTCCAGCAGCTTCGGATCCTGCACCTGCTTCTCGAAGCGGCGCACCGAATCCATGAAGAAGCGCTCGCCGTCCGGGAAGTTGATGGACAGCGCGTCGATGAAACGGGAGAAAAAGGCATCGCCGTCCGCCCAGTAGCGGGGTACATCGGTGAACTCGAACTGCGTGCGGCGGTGGCGCAGGGGCGCGACGGCGGCGGGTGTCGGGTGTTGGCGGCGTTCCTTGCCGGCGGCGGTAACGGGCAGGTCGGCGTTGACCTGGGCAGCGGCAGACATGCGGACTCCGGAATGACCAGCAGACGCACCCGACCTTAGGGGGTCAGCCCGAAGCGCCCCAGTGCCAGCGGGGTCTACCCCTTGTCATGAGAGGCCATGAGGGCCCATGCGGCGCCCCTTGGCGAGCCGGCCCCGCACCCTCAACCTGCCAGGAAGCGCGCCACCAGGGAGTCGTAGTTCAGGGCCACGTACAGCAAAGTGGCGATGTTGCCGTACACCAGCACCGGCACCAGCCAGACGGCCAGCGTCAGCAGCGAGCCGGTGTGCAGGTAAATGAAGAACAGGGTCAGGCCGAGACCGAGATACAGATCGATGCCGATCTGCCTTCCCCAGTGCCATTCCGCCAGCCTGCCGATCGTGGCGAACAGGTCTTCCTTTGCGCTGCAGTACAGCGAGTAGGCGACGAAGGCGATCAGCGCGGCCCAGACCGCGTATTTGCCGGCAGCGAGCGGCCCGGCAGCGGAGAACAGCGTATCGCTCCAGTACAGGTGCAGCTTGTAGCCGGCGAAGACGAACAACAGCAGCCAGAGAACGAGCGACATGCGTGCCATGGACCACTCCGTCGGTGAAGGGAACGTGCGCCCGGGGAATCAAGGAGTGCCCGGAAACGACATGGCCGCCGTTACCGGCGGCCATGGCTGCGACCGGCGGCTTATTACTGCGCCGGCGGCGCCTCGGCGGCGGCGGCCGGTGCCGGTGCCGGCGCGGAACCACCGCGCACGTAGATGATCTTCATCGTGCCGGCTTCGCAGACACCGACCTGTTTGCCGTCGGTGACTTCCTGATCCTTCGGTACCGGCGTCAGCGAGTAGCCGACCACGCCTTTTGCATCGAGTTTCTCGGCGATTTTCGCCACCACCTCCCCGCAGGGTGTGCCGGCGGCCAGGGCCGGCGCAGCGCCAACGGACAACGCGAGCGCGGCAGCGGCGGATACGACGTATTTCATGGGGCAGACTCCGTCATGGATTCGAAAGGATGAAAACGCCGAAGGAGCATAGCCCGCCGCTCACGCCGTACAGCGCGGCACCGTTCACAAACCGCCGGCCGGTCGACGGACGGTCCGGAATCGCCGAAAGGATGTCTGCCGGCGCCCTGCCGGGTGGCGCGCGTCAGCGTGCCCGGCGGAACGTGAGGTTGTAGCGGAACGCGCCGCACACCGGATGCGTGCCCGCCGGCAGCGGCCGCACCGCGTGGTAACCGAGCCGTGCACTGCGCCCCCACACCAGCACGTCGCCGTCCTGCAGCAGCAGGTTGCGGCCGGCGCCGGACGGCTCGCGGCCCCACCAGGAAAAATTCGTCGGCAGCCCCAGCGACACCGATACGATCGGCTGCGAGAAATCCCGCTCGCTGTTGTCCACGTGCCGGCCCATGCCGGCACCGACGGCATACTGGTTCACCAGGCAGATGTCGGGGTCGTAGTCCGCGTAACCGGCGATCGCTGCCGCGCGCTGCGCCAGTTCGCGCCATGCGTGCGGCATCGCCGGCCAGGGTTTGCCGCTCTGCGGATCGCGCTCGCGATAGAAATAGCCGCCGGCTTCCGAGGTCCAGCCGACGTCGCCGCAGTTGGTCATCGCCGCCGCCGTCGGATATCCGGTGTGCGTCATCATGTGGCGGAACGGCGCAACCTGCGCGATGCGCTGCAGGTCGTCCCGCAGATCACGCGCCGAAGTGAACTGCGGCAACAGCCAGAGATCGGGGAAGATTTCTTCCGGCTGCGACAGCAGGTTGCCTTGCGTCACGTCATTCCGCGCGCCGGATCAGCCCGCCGGCTTCCACACCAGATCCAGCTCGCGTGCCGCGCGCACGTCATCGAGGCGACGCACCGGCATGGTCCAGGGCGCGCCCTTCACCAGGTCCGGTTGCGTTTTCGCTTCCTCGACGATCTTCTCCAGCACCGCGGCAAAGGCATCGAGCTCGTCCTTCGATTCCGTTTCCGTCGGCTCGATGAGGTGGCACTCGGGGACCAGCAGCGGGAAGTAGGTGGTCGGCGCGTGGAAGCCGTAGTCGAGCAGGCGTTTGGCGACGTCCATCGCGGTGATGCCGTGCTCCTTCGCCAGCTTCGCGAAAGTGACGATGAACTCGTGGCTGGCGCGACGCGTCGGGTACGCCATCTCGAATCCGGCCTTCTCCAGCCTTGCCATCAGGTAGTTGGCGTTGAGCGCGGAATATTCGCCGACGCGGTGCATGCCTTCGCGGCCCAGCACGCGCGCATAGAAGAACGCGCGCAGCAGCACGCCGGCATTGCCCATGAACGCGGACATCGGGCCGATGGTCTGCGGCAGGTCTTTCTCGGTGAGCCAGCGGTATTTCGCCTGCTCGCCTTCACCATCGCGACCGACGATCGGCGTCGGCAGGAACGGCAGCAGTCGCTCGCCAACGCCCACCGGGCCCGCGCCCGGACCGCCGCCGCCGTGCGGCGTGGCGAAAGTCTTGTGCAGGTTCATGTGCAGCACGTCGAAGCCCATGTCGCCCGGACGCACCTTGCCGAGAATCGCGTTGAGGTTGGCCCCGTCGTAGTAGAGCAGGCCGCCGGCGTCATGCACGACTTTCGCGATCCGGTCGATCTGCCGTTCGAAAACGCCCACGGTGGACGGGTTGGTCATCATCAGGCCGGCGGTGTGCGGACCCACGGCGGCAATCAGCGCATCGAGGTCGACATCGCCTTCAGCCGTTACCGGGATCTCGCGCACCGAATAACCGCACATCACGGCGGTGGCCGGGTTGGTGCCGTGCGCCGCGGCCGGCACGATGATCTCCCGCCGCGCATGATCGCCGCGCGCGTCATGGTAGGCGCGAATCATCGCGATGCCGGCAAATTCACCCTGCGCGCCCGCCATCGGCGTCAGCGAGACGCCCTTCATGCCGGTGACGTCCTTGAGGATTTCCTGCAGCTCGTACAGACAGGCGAGGAAGCCCTGCGAATGCGACTCCGGCGCCAGCGGGTGGCGGCCGATAAAGCCCGGCAGCATCGCTGCACGGTTCGCTCCGCGCGGGTTGTATTTCATGGTGCAGGAACCCAGCGGGTAGAACTGCTTGTCGATCGCGAAATTGCGCGTCGACAGGTTGGTGTAGTGGCGCACCACCTGCATTTCGGACACTTCCGGCAGCAGCGGCTTCTGCGCGCGCAGCAGGCCGGCCGGGATGTCGGCCAGATCGTCGGCCGCGATCGCGCCCGGCGACTGCGCGTGCGCGCGACGGCCCGGGGAGGAACGCTCGAAGATCAGCTTCGTGGCCGGAATGGTGTCGGAGAAGTTCTCGTTGGTCGGCATGTTCATCGCCACCGCTCCTCAGGCCAGAACCGCGGCGAGCGCGGCACGGTATTTTTCCATATCGATGTCGGTGCGCGTCTCGGTGGCGCAGACCAGCACGCAGTCCTTCAGCTGCGGGAAGTCGCGGCCCAGATCGTAACCACCGAGCACGCCGCGGTCGGCCAGCTGCGCCAGCACGCCGGCAGCGTCCTTCGGCAGGCGGACAACCGCCTCGTGGAAGAACGGACCGTCGAACACTTTCGTCACGCCCTTGACCGTGGTGAGCGCCGCCACGGTCTTCTTCGTGTTGACGTGCGACAGTGTCGCCACTTCCGCCAGCCCGTTCGGGCCCATCAGGCTCATGTAGACGGTGGCGGCAGTCATCGCCAGGCCCTGGTTGGTGCAGATGTTGCTCGTCGCCTTGGCGCGGCGGATGTGCTGTTCGCGCGCCTGCAGGGTGAGCACGAAACCGGGCTTTCCTTCGAGATCGACGGTGCGGCCGATGATGCGCCCCGGCATGTTGCGCACGATGTCCATCTTGCAGCACAGGAAACCGAAATACGGGCCGCCGGACGCCAGCGGAATGCCCAACGGCTGGCCGTCGCCGATCACGATGTCGGCACCCTTCGCGCCCCATTGTCCCGGAGCCTTGAGAATGGCCAGCGACGTCGGATTCACGGCGCCGATCACCAGCCAGCCCTGCGCGTGCGCGAAATCGGTGATCGCATCCACGTCTTCCAGCCGACCGAAGAAGTTCGGCTGCGCAACGACAATGCCGGCGAAATCCCGGCCGGCGAACTCCTGCAGTTTCGCCAGTGCGGTGACGCCGGTCTTCGCGTCGAACGGCACTTCGACGAGACTGACATCCTGGTTGGAAACAATGGCGTCGCAGGCTTTCTTCCAGCGCGGATTCAACGCACCCAGCACCAGCACCTGCTTCGATTTCGACTTGCGGCTGGCGCGCACCGCCATCAGCACCGCTTCAGAGAGCCCCGAGCCGCCGTCATAGACGGAAGCGTTCGACACATCCATGCCGGTGAGATGCGCCATCATCGACTGGTATTCGTAGATGACCTGCAGCGTGCCCTGGCTCGCCTCCGCCTGGTACGGCGTGTAGGCCGTGTAGAACTCGCCGCGGGTGGCGATTTCCCAGACGGCGGCCGGCACGTGGTGCTCGTAGGCGCCGGCGCCGAGGAAGCAGGTGAGGCCTTCGTCGCGCGCCGCACGCTCGCGCATCAGGCGCGTCACCGCCATTTCCGACAGGCCTTCCGGCGTCTGCTTCAGCCCTTCGGCACGGATGCGGGCGGGAATCTCGTCGAAAATGCCGTCGATGTTCTTGACGCCGATGGCGTCGAGCATCGCGGAGACATCATCGGGTGTATGCGGGACGAAGGGCATGGCAGGGGTCCGTATGTGAAAGCGGCGCCCGCAGGCGCCGCCGGTGTGCTGCTGCGGCTCAGGCGTCGATCTGCGCCTGGTATTGGTCGGCGGTGAGCAGATCCTCGACCTGTTGCGGGTCGTTCACCTTGAGTTTGAACAACCAGCCGCGGCCGTACGGATCCTCGTTGACGAGTTCCGGCGTGTCCTCGAGCTGGGTATTCACCTCGATCACCTCGCCATCGACGGGCGCGTAGATGTCGGACGCCGCCTTCACCGATTCGACGACGCCGGTTTCGTCACCCGCCGTCTTCAGCTCGCCGGTTTCCGGCAGCTGCACGTAAACGAGGTCGCCCATGGCGTCCTGTGCGTGGTCGGTGATGCCGACGGTGGCGGTACCGTCACCTTCGAGGCGAATCCACTCGTGGGTTTTCGCGTAACGGAGGTTGCCCGGAATGTCGCTCATCGTCCTTCTCCTTTCAAAACCAGAAAAAACCGGCCGGAGAATCCGGGCCGGAGACGCTCAGGAAAACACCTGCTTGCCGTGACGCACGAACGGCGGTCTGACCACCCGCACATCCACCAGCCTGCCGCGCAGGTCGACTTTCGCCGTGCCGCCGGTCGCCGCCGGCACCCGCGCCAGCGCGATGCTGTAGTCGAGCGTCGGCGAAAACGTACCGCTGGTGATCTCGCCTTCGCCAACGCCGTCGACCACCACTTTCTGGTGGCCGCGCAGCACGCCCTTGTCCGTCATGACGAGGCCGACCAGCTTGCGCGCGCTCTTGCCGCGCAGCGGTTCCAGGGCGGCGCGGCCGATGAAGTCGCGCTCCTTCGGCTCCCAGGCCAGGGTCCAGCCGAGACCGGATTCGAGCGGATTCACCGACTCGTCCATGTCGTTGCCGTACAGGTTCATGCCGGCTTCCAGGCGCAGCGTGTCGCGCGCGCCGAGGCCGGCGGGTGCCACGCCGGCGGCAAGCAGATCGTTCCAGAAGGCAACGACGTCTTCGTTCGGGAGGATGATCTCCACGCCGTCCTCGCCGGTATAGCCGGTGCGGGCGATGAACCAGTCGTTGTGCGGCTGGCCCTCGAAATATTCCAGCGAGCGGATCAGCGCCGTCGCATGCGGCAGCAGCGTGCACAGCTTGTCCAGCGCCTGCGGGCCCTGGATCGCCAGCATGGCCAGATCGGCACGCTCGCGGATGTCGACGGCAAAACCCTGCGACTGTTGCGCCAGCCAGGCCAGGTCCTTTTCGCGGGTACCGCAATTGACCACCAGGCGATAGCCCGGATCGGTGCGATAGACGATCAGGTCGTCGATCACGCCGCCGTCGGGACGGCACATCACCGAGTACAGCGCCTTGCCGTTCTTCGCCAGGCGGTCGACGTCGTTGGCCAGCAGGCGGCGCAGGAAATCGCGGGCGCCGGTGCCGCCGACATCGACCACGGTCATGTGCGAGACGTCGAACACGCCGGCCGCGCTGCGCACCTGCCGGTGTTCGGCGATCTGCGAGCCGTAATTGATCGGCATGTCCCAGCCGCCGAAGTCGACCATCTTCGCGCCGGCGGCCAGGTGCTGTTCGTACAACGGGGTGCGATGGCCCATGAGAGGAATGCGCCGGATCGGGGGTGTTGCGGGAAGGTCGGCATTCTACAACGGAACGGGAGTGCCGCCGGCTGTCCCGGGTGATGTACTGCATCCCTCACGCATCGTTCGGGATATCCGCACATCACCCGGCCGCGCCGGGGCAGAGGTTCCTGAGAAGCAGGACCGGGGGAGACCGCCCCGACCGGGGGTCTAGAGCCCGGCGCCGCGCAGCGGCGGGCGGCAGAGGGCCGGGAGGTCGCCGTCCAGGCCCATGGCCTGGCGGGCCGCCAGTACCTTCAGCGGCGGCGCGCCGTCGAGCATCGCCATGCCGGTGTTGCGCAGCCAGCGCACCGGCAGTGCCCGGTTCCCGAACAGCGCCTTGAAGCCGGCGAACGATTTCTGCATCAGCGTGTTGTGCAGCTTCCGCCGCCGCTCATAGCGGCGCAGGGCCAGCGGCTCGTCGAAGCGGAGGCCGCGCTCGATATTGCGCGCGATTTCTTCCGCCAGCGTCGCCGCATCAAGGAAGCCGAGGTTCACGCCCTGCCCCGCCAGCGGATGTACGGTGTGGGCCGCGTCGCCGACCAGCACTGCATTGTCCTTCACGTACCGGTCGGCATGCTGTTCGATGAGCGGAAACGCGCTCCGCCGCGAAACGGCAACGATGCCGCCGAGACGATCTTCCAGCGCATGGCCGATTGCGGCGGCGAAAGCCGCATCGTCGAGCGCCAGCAGGCGCTCCGCTTCCTCCGGCCCGGTCGACCAGACGACCGAGCACAGACGGTCGCGACGCCCCGCCAGCGGCAGGAAAGCCAGCGGGCCGCTGTCCATGAAGCGCTGTCGCGCGCAACCGTCGTGCGGCAACTCCGTTTCCACGGTGGCAACGATCGCGCGATGCCGGTAATCGTGCTCGCGGGTATGGAATTCCAGCTCCTCGCGCACGCGCGACCGGGCGCCGTCGGCGCCAACCAGCAATTTCGCTTCGGTGACCGTGCCGTCCGCAGTACCGATCTGCCAGCGCCCGCCACGGCGGGCCAGCGATGTCATTCTTGCCGGCGCGCGCCAGTCGATGTTCGCGTGCGCGCGACATGCCTGCTGCAGGGCAGCCGCCAGCTGCCGGTTCTCGACGATCCAGCCGAGCGCCGCGGTTCCGGTGTCGGCGGCATCGAAATGAACGGCGCCGGTGCCGTCGGCGTCCCAGACTTCCATTCGCTCGTAGGCGCAAAGGCGCGCCGGCGACAGGTGCTGCCAGGCGCCGGTCCGCTGCAGCAGGGCCTGCGTTGCATGCGTGAGGGCACTGACGCGCGGCTCGACATCGTCGACCCCCGCAGCCGCGGCTGCGATGGCCGTTGCCGGCGGCTCGGCGTCGAACACCCGGATCGACAGTTTCGTCGGCGCCAGGGCGGCCGCGAGCGCCGCGCCCACCATGCCGCCGCCCACGATGACGACATCGACCTGCGCATCAACCGGCACGACTGACGCCTCCCGTGAACACACCGACCCCCATGGTCTGGCGGGCGAACTCGCGCTTCAGCGGCGCCAGCACATCGAATGCGAACAAACCGAAATCACGTCCCGCCGACAGCAGCGGATTTCCGGCGCCGAACAATTGCGGCAGACGATGGGAAAGCCCGGCCGTCAGTTGCTGGTCGCGGGCGCGGCTATCGACATAACGCTGCAGCACGCGCAGCTCGCCGACCGGCTCGCCATCGCGCTCCGCCTGCGCAAGCGTGTCGGCCAGCGCCGCCAGATCGCGCAGCGTGAGGTTGAAACCCTGCCCGGCGACCGGATGCAGCAGATGCGCGGCATTGCCGACCAGCACGGCGCCGGGCACCGCCTGTTCGGCAGCGACGGTTTTCACCAGCGGATAGGCATGGCGCACGCCGGTCTTCGCGACCCCGCCGAGACGGCCGCCGGTGGCGGCGTCCAGCGCGGCGATGAAGTCGCGCTCGTCCAGCGCCAGAAGTTCCCGCGCGCGCGCATCGGGCACCGACCAGACCAGGGCCAGCCGGCGACTGTCCTCGGCACGGTTGCCGGACGTTTCGCCCACCAGCGGCAACAGCGCAACGGCGCCGTCGTCGGTGAAGCGCTCGAAAGCCATGCCGGCGTGCGGCTCGCGCGTGCTCAGGTTACAGACCAGCGCGGTCGCGCCGTATTCGTGGCTGTGCACCGCGATGCCGAGCGTCTGCCGCAGCGACGAATTCACGCCGTCGGCAACCACCAGCAGATCGGCCGTCAGGGATTCGCCATCGGCCAGCACCACGCGGTGAGCAGCACCGTCCCGTGCCACGGCAGCCACTTTCATCGGCGAACGGATCGTTACCCGGGTGTTGCGCAGGGCCGCCACCAGCGCATGGCCGATATGGCGGTTTTCCGCGACGAATCCCAGCATGGCGACCCCTTCGTCGGCCGCCTCCAGCCGGGCGGAGCCGAAGCGCCCGCAGTGCGAAATCCCGATCCGCGTGATCGGCTGCGCATGCGCCGCCAGCACGGCCCACACGCCGAGGGCGTCGAGGATTTCCGCGCTGCCGAGCGCGAGCGCGGTGGAGCGGGCATCGTAACTGGGGGTATCGGGGAACGGTCCGCCGGTAAGCGGCGCCTGCTCGACGAGCACGATGTCGTGCTTCGTGCGACGCGCCAGCAGCAACGCCAGCGACGCGCCGGCCATGCCGCCGCCGACGATCAGGATGCGGCTCATCGTCCGTTCAGCCGGCGTGCTTGCGCGTACCGCCGACGGCAACGCGGGTGCGCGCAGCCTCCGACATCGTGCGCACGATGTCGGCAACCGTTTTCGGCGCGTCGATGGTCATCACGTCACGACCGGTCTTGGTGACTGCCACATCGTCCTCGATGCGGATGCCGATGCCGCGCCATTTTTCATCGACCGTCTCGTCGTCCGGGCTCACGTACAGGCCCGGCTCGACGGTCATCACCATGTCCGGTTCCTGCACCCGCCAGTGATCGTCGACCTTGTAGTCGCCGACGTCGTGCACGTCCATGCCGATCCAGTGGCCGGTGCGGTGCATGAAGAAGCGACGATAGCCTTCCGAGGCGACCAGATCGTTCACCGATCCCTTCAGGAGCCCGAGATCAACCAGCCCCTGCGTCAGGACCTTGACCACGATCTCGTGCGGCGCGTTCCAGTGGTTGCCCGGTTTCACTTCGCCGATCGCCGCCAGCTGCGACTCCAGCACCAGTTCGTACAGAGCCTGCTGCTCTTTGGTGAACTTGCCGTTGACCGGGAAGGTCCGGGTAATGTCGGAAGCGTAATGCTGGTATTCGCAGCCGGCGTCGATCAGCAACAGATCGCCGTTGCGCAGCAACGCATCGTTTTCCCGGTAATGCAGGATGCACGCGTTCCGTCCACCGCCGATGATCGGCGAATAGGCCGGATAGCGCGCACCGTGACGGATGAATTCGTGCTGGAATTCCGCCTCCAGCTGATACTCGTACATGCCCGGCACGCAGGTTTCCATTGCCCGCCGGTGCGCACCGGCGGCGATTTCCGCCGAACGCCGCATCAGCTTGAGCTCGGCGGCACTCTTGAACAGCCGCATGTCGTGCAACAGGTGGTTGAGCGCGACGAACTCGCCCGGCGGATGGGCGCCGGTACGTATCTTCGCCTTGATGCTGTTGACCCAGCCCATCACCGTGCGGTCGAACTCGGGATCGCGGCCCATGTCGTAGTAAAGACGGTCGCGGCCCTCGATCAGGCCGGGGAGGATCTCGTCGATGTCGCCGACCGGGAATGCATCGTCGGCACCGTATTGCTTGCAGGCACCTTCCGGGCCGGCGCGATAACCGTTCCAGATTTCGGCATCGCGGTCGCGCTCGCGCACGAACATCACGACTTCACCGTGCGCGCGGCCCGGCACCAGCACCAGTACGGCTTCCGGTTCGGGAAAGCCGCACAGGTAATGAAAGTCGCTGTCCTGCCGGTAGGGATATTCGATATCGCGGTTGCGCTTGCGCTCCGGGGCCGCAGGCAGGATGGCAATACTGTTGGGCGCCATCTGCCGCATCAGTTCGCGGCGGCGGCGGGCATATTCCTGCGCCGTGATGCTCACGCGTGCATTCTCCTGTCGGTCATCGCTCATCCGTCAGTGCACCGGGGCTTCCGCACCCGGACCGCCATCGCGCGGCTGCACGATCTCCATGTAGATGGTCAGGGCGGCAATCCGCAGGTATTCGACCAGCTCCATGTAGTTGCGCTCGGCTTCGTCATCACCGTCGGTGTCGTCACCGACCTCCGCCCGCGTGAATTCGCCGATGGTGTCGAGCAGCATCCGCACGTCTTCCGGCAGGTCCCGGTCGTGCCGGCCGGCACTCGCGGTGCCGAACCCGCCGAGAAAACCTTCGCACCATTCCGCCATGCCGGCCACCCGTTCGGCCAGCGGGCGGTCATCCTCGGGCAGCAGCAACTCGAAACCCAGCTCGTCGTCGGCCAGCTGCCGGCGCGTGATCTCGTCCAGCCGGCGCAGCTCGCGGAATGTGACGTCGTCGAGGTCGGCATCCAGTTCGTCGGCCAGCAGCGCACGCAGCTTCGCTTCCGGCAGCCCGTGACCACCGCAGGCCAGGCCGGAAAGCAGGCCGTGCACGGAGGAGGCGCCGCCGGCCGCGCCGATGTCCTCAAGGGCCAGGTCGATGTCGTCGTGGGGAGGCAGCAACTCGGTGGTCATCACGGTTTCCTGGTGCCGTACTTCAGCAAAATTCTGCATTCCGTCCGCAAGTGGTCGGTTTCATTGACCCTTGACCGGCCGGCTCACTATATTAGCCCGATCATCGGGCCGGATTTCCGCCCTGCATTGCCCAATTGCCGTGGCCGGCCCCCTCCTCCCCGACGGCCCCCTGCCGAGCGACAGATGAGCGACGACAAACTGCGCCAGCTGGAAGAAAAGGTCGAAGCGCTGGTCCGTGCCTCGCGCCGGGTGCGCGAACGCTATCAGGCCTCGTTGACCCGGGAAGCGTCGCTGCGCGAGGAGCGGGCGGACCTGCTGAAGAAAAACGATCTGGCGCGGGCAAAAGTCGAAGCCATCATATCGCGCCTCAAGGAACTGGAGCAGGAATGACATGACCATCGACGCGATGGACACCGTCACCGTCCAGATCCTCGGCAAGGAATACAAGCTCAGCTGCCCGGCCGACGAGCGCGACGGCCTGCTGCAGGCAGCGCGCCTCCTCGACGAGCGCATGAAGGAGCTGAAGGGCGGCGGCATGATCGGCCTGGAGCGCATTGCGGTGATGGCAGCGCTGAATCTCGGCTACGAACTGCTGCAGAATCGCGGGAATGCCCGGCGCGACGCCGATTCGGCATCCCGTCTCGATCGCCTGCTGTCGCAGGCGGAAGAGGAGTTGCTCGCCATCGAACAGCTGAACGAGCGCAACCGCCCGAATCCCTGAGCGGTCAGCTGTCGCGCAACATCCGCATTTTCCGTCACGATTTGCCAACGGCCCGGCCGCAGCAGTCCGCTATACTGGCCGCGTTCTCTGGCGTGTGCGCCAGCCGGGTTACGTCCCCTGAGCCGATGCGTATATCGCGACGGAGGCGTGTTGCGGTGCTAGTGTGCATGTCCGCCCGACGGAAAGCCTGAGGCATCCTCGCGCCACCAACCTTGAACCCCGGGTTCAAGGGCCACACCCGCAGCGGCACGCCGGAGAACCTTCTTTCCCATGCCCCGCACCGAAGCCGCCGACCTGCGCCGGACCCTGCGGGCCCGGCGACGCGCGCTGGGCAAACCGCAGCAACGAGCGGCGGCACGACGCCTGTGTCGCCGCGTGGTGGCCAGCCCGCAATACCGGGCAGCCCGCCGCATCGCGCTGTATCTGGCTGCCGACGGCGAAATCGATCCCGCGCCACTGACCGTCCGCGCACTGCGCGACGGCAAGCACGTTTACCTGCCGGTCCTCCATCCGCTGACCCGCAACCGCATGCTGTTCGTGCGCTACCGCGCCGGCGTTGCCCTGCGGCGCAATCGCTACGGCATACCGGAGCCGCGGGCACGGCGTGAACGTGCAGCGCCCTGGCAACTGGATCTGGTGCTGACGCCGCTGGTGGCGTTCGACCGGGCCGGTAACCGGCTGGGCATGGGCGGGGGGTACTACGACCGGACTTTTGCCCGCACGCAGGCCGGGCGCTGGCCGCGCCGGCCGGTGCTCTGCGGACTGGCGCACCGGTTGCAGGAAGTGGCAGAACTGCCGGCCCGTCCGTGGGACATCCCGCTGGCGCGGGTGTTCACGGACTGACCGCCGAGGGCTTGCGGAAGGACGGCGGCTTCAGCCGCCGTGGACCATGATGCCGGCGGCGCGGCGCGCATCGTCCTGGTTGCCGCCTTCGCTGACGGCACTGAACAGCACGCCGGCCATGAAGATGGCGGCGAACACCCAGAGGATGTCAGGGGACTTCTTTTTCATTGTGGTGGGCCGGGTAGGGAGTGACAGCCGGTGAAGTTTTGACCAAGGGCACGGATCATTCCGTGAACCCGGTCAAGAATCAAGCATGAAATTACTGTCGGATCATAAAGTTATAAGGGTATTTTCAGGAGATCCTCAGGATCTGTGAATTACTCCCCCTTGCTCTGTGGCGAAGGCCCGTTTCGCCTGTGATACTGCGCACGTTTCGACCCCCGACCGCTCCACGTGCCACCGCCAGGGACGCCGCCATGCCTATCCGCCCGCTTTGCCTGCTGGCCGCCGCCGCTGCCGCCGGCTCCGCCGCTGCCGCCCCCTATGCCCCGTTCGATGTCCGCGCCGCCGGCATGGGCGGCACCGGCGTCGCTTCGTCCAAGGCTGCCGGCGCGGCCCTGTTCAACCCGGCGATGCTGTCGATGCAGCACGCGGACGACGATTTCCAGTTCGTGCTCGGCATCGGCGGCACGGTTGCCGACGAAGACGAGATACAGGACCAGTTCGACGAGCTCGACGTCTCCATGGAGGCGCTCAACAACGCGATCGACGGCATCGATACCGCCGTGGTCCAGCTGAACGCCGCCTTCAACCAGAGCCTCTACGACACCGGCGTGACAACGGCCGTGTTGTCGAACCAGCTCAAGAGCCTGGACGACGACACCGCCAATGTCCTGCCCGGAGCCGGCCTCGGCTTCGGCGTACCCGGCCCGAAACTCGGCGTCGGCGTGTTCATCGGCGGCAATGGCCAGCTGTCGATCACTACCAGCATCGACAACAGCGACACCAGCCGTCTCGATCGTTATGCGGCCATCCTCTCCGACGGCGTGGTGTCGAGCGCCGAAGTCACCGCCAACAGCGACCTGTTCGTCGACACCACCGGCAGCAGCAACGAAGTCGATTTCGTTACCAATGTCGACGGCGCCTTCGACGCCCGATCCTCGGCCCGCGCCATTGGCGTTGCTGTTGCCGAAGCCGGCATTGCCTTATCGCATCGCTTCGATCTCGCAGGCGGCGGCATCCTCAGCGCCGGCATCACGCCGAAGGCCGTCGAAATCCTCACCTACGACTACACCGCCAACACTGACGACTTCGAAGACAGCGACATCGAACTGACCGAACGCACCGACTCCGCCTTCGACGTGGATCTCGGCGCCGTTTACAAGACCGGCGCCGAATCGCCCTGGCAGTTCGGTTTCGTGGCGAAGAATCTGGTCGGCGGCGAATACGAAACCGCCGGCGGCCGCACCATCGACCTGGGCATGCAGCTCCGCGCCGGCGCCGCACACGTCACCGAGCGCACGACGCTGGCCTTTGATCTCGATCTGACCGAAAACGACGGCACGACGTCTTCCGACGCCACGCAGTTCCTCGCCTTCGGCGCCGAATACGATCTGACCTACCTGCAGCTGCGGGCCGGTTATCGTGCCAACCTTGCCGGCAGCGATGTCGCCGATGTTGCTTCAATCGGTTTCGGTCTCGGTCCGGTCGACATTTCCGCCGCGGCCAGCGACGGCACGCTCGGCGCCTACCTGCAACTCGGCTTCGGCTGGTAAGGATCCGCACATGCAGAAACTGATGTTGGCCGGCGTCGCGCTTTCGCTGGCCGCCACCCCTTCGCTCGTCGCTGCCGGCGCCTGGGTCGGCGTTCACCTCGGGGAAGCGGAGGTCGACGTCTCCATCAGGGACTTCAACGACGGATCCCTCTCCGCCCCGAAAGACAGCACCCGGGACACCAGCCTGCGCCTCGGCGGCGGTTACGACTTCAACCGCTACGTGGGCATCGAGGCCGGCTACATGGACGGCGGCGATATCGCACTGTCGGCAATTTCTGACGGCACGGGTGCCGTATGGACGGCCGGCAACGTGAGGATCAGTACGACCATGACCGGCCTGTTCCTGGGCCTGAACGGCTACCTGCCGGTGAGCGAACGGACGCGCCTGACGGCTCGCGCCGGCCTGCTGGCGTGGGACGTCGATGGCCATGTCGTCAATCCGCCAACCACCGTGGCAACCACCGATGACGGCAACGACCCCTACATCGGCATCGGCGCCGAACTCGATCTCGACGAGAGTGCGACGCTCAATTTCAATTTCGCGTCCTACGACGAGGTGGAAATCGAAAGCGTGGAGCTGGGCATCAAGCTGCGCTTCGGCAAGTAACGCCACGCCGCAAAAAGAAAGGGCGCCTTGCGGCGCCTTTTCTTTTTGCGGTTCCCCAACGTCAGCGCAAAAACTGGATGAAAGCCGGGTTGTCGGTCTCGTCAATGAACGGGTAGCCGAGGTCGCGTAGCGACTTTTCCACCGCCCTGCGCTCCCCGGCATCCACCTGGAAACCGGCCAGCACGCGGCCATAATCGGCGCCGTGGTTGCGGTAATGGAACAGCGAAATGTTCCAGCGCTGTCCGAGCCGGTCGAGGAACTTCATCAGCGCGCCGGGACGCTCCGGAAATTCGAAGCGGAAAACCAGCTCCTGCTTCCCCGCTTCCGGCGCGTGACCACCGACCATGTAGCGCACGTGCAACTTGGCCATCTCATTGTCGGTCAGATCGATGACCGGATAATCGTGGGCACGCAGCTTGTCGATGATTTCCTCGCGATCACCCGGCTTGCCCAGCGTCAGCCCAACGAACACGTCGGCACGCTCGCGGCTGCTGTAGCGGTAATTGAATTCGGTGATGTTGCGCTTGCCCAGCGCGTGACAGAACGCCCTGAAGGCACCCGGCCGCTCGGGAATGGTCACCGACAGCACGGCCTCGCGCTTTTCGCCCAGTTCCGTCCGCTCGGAAATGTGCCGCAGGCGATCGAAATTCATGTTGGCGCCGCTGGCCACCGCCACCAGGGTCCTGCCCTGCGCGCCTTCGCGCTCCACCCAGTTCTTCATGCCGGCGATGGCGAGTGCGCCCGCCGGCTCGGCGATGGCCCGCGTCTCGTCGAAGAAGTCCTTGATCGCCGCGCAGATCTCGTCGGTCGATGCCGTGACGACCTCGTCGACGTACCGGCGCGCGATCCGGAAAGTTTCCTCGCCGATCTGCGCCACGGCAACGCCATCGGCAAACAGGCCGACCTCCTGCAGCACGACCCGCTTTTTCGCCTTCAGCGCGGCCTGCAGGCAGGCCGCATCCTCCGGCTCGACGCCGATCACGCGGATGTCCGGCCGCAGGTATTTGATGTATGCCGCCATGCCGGCAACGATGCCGCCGCCACCGACCGGAATGAACACGGCATCGATCGGCCCCGGATGCTGGCGCAGGATTTCCATGGCGATCGTGCCCTGCCCGGCGATCACTTCCGGATCGTCGTAGGGATGGACGAAGGTGTAGCCCTTTTCCTTTTCCAGCTGCCGCGCATGGGCATGCGCCTCATCGAAGGTGTCGCCGTGCAGCACGACCCTTGCGCCACGCTGGCGCACGCTGTTCACCTTGATTTCCGGCGTGGTCTGCGGCATCACGATGACCGCCTTGATGCCCAGCGACTGCGCCGCCAGCGCCACGCCCTGGGCATGGTTGCCGGCACTGGCGGTGATGACGCCCGCCGCCCGCTGCGCTTCGGGCAGATGCACGATCTTGTTGTAGGCACCGCGCAACTTGAACGAGAAGACCGGCTGCAGGTCCTCGCGCTTGAGCAGGACCCGGTTGTCCAGACGGCGCGACAATTGCGGCGCCGGCGACAGCGGAGACTCGATCGCAACGTCGTAGACGCGGGCAGTCAGGATGCGGCGAACATAATCTTCCAGTGACATGACGGCGCCCGGAACAGGGAAGTCGGCGGAAACCCGCGGGAAGCGGCCATGGTAGCCGACGACAGCCTATAATGCGCGCGCCCCGCATCCCCGCCCGCCGGAGCCGCACATGAATCCGCAGGACGCCCGCAAGAAAGCCGCCGCCGAAGCCGCCGTCCGCTACGTCGATCCCGACGCCATCCTGGGCGTGGGTACCGGCTCGACGGTGAATTTCTTCATCGATGCGCTGGCCGCCATCCGGCCGCGCCTGCGCGGGGCGGTCTCCAGCTCGCAGGCCTCGACGAAGAAACTGGAAGCGCTGGGCATTCCCGTCCTGGACCTGAACGAGGTCGACGACATTCCGGTCTACGTGGACGGTGCCGACGAAATCGACGGCCGGCTCGCCATGATCAAGGGCGGCGGCGGCGCGCTAACCCGCGAAAAGATCATCGCCGCGGTGGCCCGGCGCTTCATCTGCATTGCCGACGCATCGAAACGGGTTGACCGCCTCGGCGCCTTCCCGCTGCCGGTCGAAGTGATTCCCATGGCTCGCAGCTACGTGGCGCGCGAACTGGTCAAGCTCGGCGGCCGCCCGGCATACCGGGCAGGCTTCGTCACCGACAACGGCAACCAGATCCTGGACGTCACCGGCCTGGACCTGTCGGTGCCGGGCAAGGTCGAGGACCGGCTGAACGCCATCGTCGGCGTGGTCACCAACGGCCTGTTCGCCCGGCGTCCGGCCGACATCCTGCTGCACGCCGACGACAACGGCGTGCACACCGTCGAACGGCCCGCCTGACGGCCGCCACCGCTTGTCCACGGGGAAAACGACATGACCGGACATCCGACATCCGGAACGGCTCCCGACCGCTGGCTGCCGGCGCTCTTCGCATCGTTCCTCGGGCAGTCGCCGGACTGGTACAAGTGGACGATTCTCGGCTTCCTGCTGCTGAACCCGCTGGCCCTGGCGCTGGCGGGTCCCTTTTTCACCGGCTGGCTCCTGCTGGCGGAATTCATCTTCACGCTGGCACTGGCGCTGAAGTGTTATCCGCTGCAGCCCGGAGGGCTGCTGGCGCTGGAGGGCATCCTGCTCGGCATGGCCGGCCCCGATGCGGTCTACGCCGAGATCACCGCCAACTTCCCGGTGATCCTGCTGCTGATCTTCATGGTCGCCGGCATCCATTTCCTGCGCGATCTCCTGCTCTACGTATTCAGCATCATCCTGATGCGCGTGCAGTCGCGCATCGCACTCGCGCTTCTGTTTTCCCTGTCGTCGGCAATCCTGTCCGCCTTTCTCGATGCGCTGACGGTGGTCGCGGTGGTCATCACCGTCGCTGCCGGCCTGTACGCGGTCTACCACGCGGCCGCGTCGACACAGGCCGACCTGGATGCCGATGGCACTCCCGACCTGGCGCACGAGGATCTGGAAAAATTTCGTGCCTTCCTGCGCGGACTGTTGATGCATGCCGCTGTCGGAACGGCGCTGGGCGGTGTCTCCACCCTGGTGGGAGAACCGCAGAACCTGCTGATCGGCACCGTTGCCGGCTGGAACTTCGCCGAGTTCTTCCTGCATACCCTGCCGGTGTCGGGCCCGGTGCTCGTGGCCGGCCTGCTCACCTGCGCCGCGCTGGAGAAACTGCGCTGGTTCGGCTACGGCGCCGAGCTGCCGCCGTCCGTACGCGACGTGATGCGCCGCCATTTCGCCGCGGAAGCCGCCCGTCGCACCCGCCACGACAAACTGCAACTCGTCCTGCAGGCGCTCACGGCACTGTTCCTGTTTGTCGGGCTGGCGTTCCATCTGGCCGAGGTCGGCCTGATCGGGCTGGCCGTCATCGTGCTGGCCACCGCCCTGTGCGGCATTACCGAGGAGAAGCGCCTCGGCCATGCCTTCGAAGAGGCCCTGCCCTTCACCGCGCTGCTGGTGGTGTTCTTCGCCATCGTGGCCGTGATCCACGAACAACACCTGTTCCAGCCCGTCATCGCTTACGTGCTGCAGCAGGAAGACTCGTTGCGATTGCCGCTGATGTACTCGGTCAACGGCCTGCTGTCGGCCATCAGCGACAACGTGTTCGTCGCCACGGTCTACATCAGCGAGATCAAGGCAGCCTTCGATGCCGGGGCACTGACCCGCGAGCAGTTCGAACTGCTCGCCGTTGCGGTCAACACCGGCACCAACATTCCCAGCGTCGCCACGCCCAACGGGCAGGCCGCGTTCCTGTTCCTGCTTACCTCATCCATTGCACCGCTGATCCGCCTGGGTTACAGCCGCATGGCATGGATGGCCCTGCCCTATACCGTCACCCTGACGCTCACCGGGCTGGTGGCCATCGCACAGCTGGCATGAGCGCCCTGCCGCGGCGCAGCGCGGCAGCGTGCCCCGCGGCCAATCACCGGCTGCCGCTCCGGTGCTATAGGTAAGCCCTCCCTACCCGGCCCGGAGCGCGTCATGCAGAAACTTCCCCGCGACAAGGACAACGACTACACCCGCGACATGGCACGCGCCCGTCGGGAGGCCGTCCGCGCGGAAACAGGCGTCGCTCTCGAACACACCGGCGCCTGCTCTTTCGATCCGGCCGTCCTGCCCGGCAACATCGAGAACTTTGTCGGCGTCGCGCAGGTTCCGCTGGGGCTTGCCGGACCGCTGCGGGTGAACGGGGAGCATGCGCAGGGCGAATTCTACGTCCCGATGGCCACCACCGAAGGCACGCTGGTTGCCAGTTATTCGCGCGGCATGCGACTGACCCGCGAAGCCGGCGGCGTGAAAACCACGGTGATCGACGATGCCATGCAGCGCGCCCCGATGTTCGCGTTCACCGATGCCCGCGCTGCCCGCGATTTCGGCAACTGGGTCACGGCCAATTTCGTCGCCATCAAGGCAAAGGCGGAAGAAACGACATCCAGCGGACGCCTGCGCGACATCGAGCAGTACAGCATGGGCAAGATGCGCTGGCTGCGCTTCAACTTCACCACCGGCGATGCCGCCGGCCAGAACATGGTCAGCAAGGCCACGCGGCACGCCTGTCTGTGGATGATCGACCAGGGAATTCCCGGTCTCGAGCATTTCACGCTGGCCGCCAATTTCGATACCGACAAGAAACATTCGCAGGTCAACAACCTGCATACCCGCGGCAAAAGGGTGGTCGCGGAAATCACGCTGCCGGACGCCCTCATCCGCGAAGTCATGCACACCAGCGGCGAAGCGTTGTTCCGCCAACGGCAGTATTCGAACATGGGCTCCCTGCTCGCCGGCTCGGTGAACAACGGGTCGCACTCCGCCAACGGGATCACCGCACTGTTCATCGCCTGCGGACAGGACGTGGCCAACGTCGCCGAATCGTCGGCAGCCTTCGTGCACACCGAGCTGAAGCCGGACGGTGATTTCTATTTTTCGATCACCATTCCTTCGCTGATCGTGGCCACCTACGGCGGCGGCACTGCATTGCCGACGCAGAAGGAGTGCCTCGACCTGCTGGATTGCAGCGGCAAGGGGAAAGTGAAGAAATTCGCCGAAATCGTCGCTGCCACCGTGCTGTGCGGCGAACTGTCGCTGTTGTCGGCTGTCGTTTCCGACCAGTGGGTGTCCAGCCACGACCGGTACGGCCGCAACCGCAAGTAATCGCGCCGCTAGAGCGGCGACAGCAGCGGACCTTCGTCGCCGGACGGCGCTGCGGCATCCGGCGGAACCGGCGTCGCGGACTCGAGCGGCGACGCGACCGGAGCAGCTTCCGGCGGCGACGCTTCGCGTGCCGGCGTTGCCGGGGCGGCGTCAGCCGCGGATTCCGTCGCGCCGTTTCCGGCCGCCCCCTTTTCCGGAGCATTTGCCGGCATGGCTGCGCCGGGTTGCGGGCTGACGGTCTGTTCCCTGGCGATGAACTGCAGCTCACGGCCGCAGCCGATACGTACCTGGAACGGCGCGCTCTCGCCGAACGAATCCACGAACCGCACATGCAGTACCCGCGCCTTGCCCCTGCAGGGAAAATCGCGGTCCGACCACGACGGGATCTGCACGTAGACGCCCTTCTGCTCATCGAACACCTGCACCGGGTGCGGGCGCGAGTTCTGCAGCAGGAGCGGCGCGTTCTTTCTCATCGTGCCGTACATGCGGTAGCCCATGTCGGCGCCGATGCCCTCCGGATCGTCGGGGTCGACCGCGGCCGGCACCGGCAACGACACCAGCAGCAGGACCAGGAGGGAGCAACGCATCCGGAGCAATCTCGGTCGGGAAATTGGCCGCAGTCTAGCCAGCGGCGCCGGGCCCGCCATGCGCCGACAGGACATCCGGCGGGGGCATCCGGGCCAAATGCCCGGAAATGTGACGAATTACCGGTCTGGTCGGGGGCCGGAACGAAAAAGCCCGGCAACAGCCGGGCTTTTCGCATTGCGGCGGCGCGAGAGCCGCCGGCCTGCCGGGGCTCAGCCCTTGTTGGCGGCCTTTTTCGCGCGGGCATTCTTGGCGGTCGGACGGCTGTTGCCGAACGAACCACGCCAGATCTTGCCCTTGCGGGAACGCTTGTCACCACGGCCCATGGGGATCTCCGGATCGGGTTGGTTGCTGGACGGGCGCGCAGTATAGCCTGCGGCGCCCGGCCCGGCCTCATTTGACGAACGGGTTTTCCATGCGCGCCGCCCGCGCCACCAGGCCCGGTGCCAGCCGCTTGGCGTAGTACACGGCCCAGCTCTCCGGCGACACCGGCCGCACGGCCTGGTTGCGGCGCACCGCGTCGAGGATGGCATCGGCAACCTGTGCCGGCGTGAAATTGCGCTTCGTGTACAGCTGCTGCACCTTGTCGCGCACGCCGCTGCCGCCCATGTTCCCTTCCATGATCGTCGCCGCGATGATGCCGGTGTTGATCACGCCCGGGCAGATGGCGGTGACGCCGATGCCGTGCTGCGCCATGTCGCCGCGCAGCGATTCGGAAAATCCGAGCACGGCAAACTTGCTGGCCGCGTAAACCGGCATGTCCGGTGCAGCGAAGTAACCGGCCATCGACGACAGGTTCACCACATGCCCGCCGGTGCCGCGCTCGACCATCGCCGGCAGGAAGGCATGACAGCCGTGCACCACGCCCATCAGGTTGATGTCCATCACCTTGCGCCAGGTTTCCAGCGTGGTGTCGAGGAAGCGGCCGGCGGAACCGATGCCGGCGTTGTTCACCAGCACATCGACCACCCCGAGTTCGCGCTGCACACGACCGGCGAGCTTCTTCATCGCCTCGGCATCGGTGACGTTCACTACGTAGCGGCTGGCAGTGCCGCCATGCTGCTCGATCAGGGCTTCGGTCTGCGCCGCGCCCTCGTCGTTGATGTCGGTGAGCACCAGCCGGGCGCCGCCCCGGGCAAAGGCAATGGCCGTCTCGCGGCCGATGCCGCTACCGG
The DNA here is from genome assembly GCA_049323295.1 of Pseudomonadota bacterium. GTDB lineage: Bacteria > Pseudomonadota > Gammaproteobacteria > Pseudomonadales > JADFDG01 > JADFDG01. The sequence goes on along the minus strand of JBMOON010000040.1, from coordinate 73,892 downwards.
CGCCGGTTACCAGTACCAGCTTTTCGCTGAAGTCCTTCATCCTTCGCTCCGTATCGCTTGACGAATTCACGCACCAGGATCGTGATCTGCTCCGGGTTCGAACGCTGCGCCCAGTGGTTGGCGTCGATGTTCACCCGCTCCAGCTGCGTGCAGACCTCGCCCAGCTCATGGAACAGCTGCGGACGTACGAACTCGTCGTCCACCGGCACGATCAGCTGCACCGGCAGGGTGATGGAACCGGGCGCCGGCGGCGCCGGCGGGCGGAAGGCATTCTGCTGGTACAGGCGCAGCGGGAACAAGGTCATCCGCTCGACTTCGTTCTGGCCGACGTCCAGATAGGGATCGGTCGGCGGCACGCCGCCCCGCTGCAGCGCGCGCGTCCACACCTCGACGCCGGCAAAACGGAACAGCGCGCGGCCGGCCCCCGGAATGTTCAGCGCGAACACATACCAGCTGTGCGCAAACTGCTCGGCAGCCTCCCGCCACTGCTGCAGGCTGCCGCTGCGCAGGCGACGGAACAGCCACTGCCACATCAGCCCGACATGCGGACCGGACATGCTGGTCCAGGAAATGACGCGCTTCGCGTATGCCGGATCGGCAACGAAACTCCAGCCGATCACCGAACCCCAGTCGTGTCCGACCAGATGCACGCGGCCTTTCTTGCCGCGCGTGGCATCAATCACCGCCGCTATGTCCGGCAGCAGACGATCGATGCGGAACGTATCGCGGCCTTCGGGATCACCGCTGCGGCCGCAACCGCGCATGTCGAACGAAATGACGTGGAAGCTGCGCGACAATGCCGCCATCTGCTTTTCCCAGACGCGATGGCAGTCGGGGAAACCGTGCAGGAACAGGATGGCCGGCTTGCTCGGGTCGCCGTCCTCGACGACGTGAAGATCGACTTCGGGAGTCGATACGGTCCGGGTACGCATCGGAAATTCTCGCTGGGTGGACAGGCCGCGGGTGACGGAGGTCCCGCGGCGGGAACCGTACTATCCCCAAATCGTCCGCAGCCCGGCATGGCCGTTCCTGACAACCTGCTGTCACTTGAGGCCAATGCCCGGCGGGTGCCGGACAGTCAATGCGCGGACGGCGGCGACACGCGTTCGGTGATCAGGCGGTCGATGTCCTGGAGATGGGCCAGCAGCAGGGCCGTGTCGGCATTCAGCCGCGCCAGGGCATCCTCGGCGATCGGCGCCACGGCACAGCTTTGCGGCAGCGGATGGCCGCCTTCGAGCACGGCGCGGAAACGCGGCAGGAAAATCCACTGCAGCCATTGCGTGAATTCAAGACGATCGTGGCTGAACGGAACGTCGCTGGCCAGCTGCTCGGCTGTCGGCAACGCCGTTTCCCACACGCCGATGCGGCGCAGTTCGATCTCCACCGCGACCAGACGCTCGGTGATTTCGCTGCGGATACGTTCTTCCACGCACTGCTCCCGTTCATTTTTCCGCGCCGGAACCTTCACCCATGGTGCAGGCGGTCGACCAGCATTTCCAGTTCGTGGAAATACTCAAAGGCCGGCACGTCGTCCGGCAGGGCCGGCGGGCGCGACAACCGCAACGGGTTCGCCCAGACCGGCCGCAGTCCGTGCGCCCGCGCCGCCAGCACGTCCTGCTCCGGATGATCGCCGACATGCAGGGCCTCGCCGGCACGCGTGCCGGTGTCCCGCAGCGCCTGCATGAACATCGCCGGATCGGGCTTGGCACGTCCGACCTTTTCCGCCGACAACACACTGTCGAACAGGTGATCGAGGCCGATGCGGGCGAGATCCGCGTTGCCGTTGCTGAGCGCCGCCAGCCGGTAACGCCCGGCCAGCCGCTCCAGCGCCTCGCGCGCGCCGGGGAAAAATTCCACGCGGTTGCGGTGCGCCAGGAATTCGGCCAGCGCGGCGTCAGCCAGCGCGGCAGCTTCCGGTTCACGGTAACCGCCGGCGACCAGGGCACGCGCCATCGCGTCGCGCCGCAGCGCCGTGAGGTTGTGGAAATAGTCCGGACGCTCGGCCAGCAACTGCAGTCGCAGCGCGCGCATGGCGTCGACATCGATGCGTGCCACCGCATCCGGCGCCCGTTCGGCCAGCCAGCGCCAGGTTTCGTTTTCGGCACGCACGATCACCGGCTCGACCGGCCACAGCGTGTTGTCGAGGTCGAAGCACAAGAGTTTGAGCGGCATGCGGGCAGGATATCCGAACCGGCCGTCCGTCGGTGGCGCTGCCGCGCCGGCAACCTCCCGGCAGGCGGTCGCGAACCGGTTGGGCTACGATCCGGTCATCCTCTTGCCGGTACTCCGCATGTCGTTTCTCCTGCCGTACTCCGCGCCGCGTGCCGCCACCCTGCTCGCCGCGCTCCTGCTTGCACTGCAGGCCGGTCCTGCTGTCGCCATCGTCGGCGGCAAGCCCGCCACCGCCGCCGACGCGCCGTGGATGGTGGCCATCCTCGACAACAGCATCGTGCCCTCGCCGTCCTGCACCGGCTCCGGCGGCAGCGATGCCTACTGCCGGCAAGTCTGCGGCGGCGTGCTGATCGCACCGCAGTGGGTGCTGACCGCTGCCCACTGCGCGATCGGCCGCGATCCGGAAACCGACTTCCGGCTGGCCATCGGCCAGCCTGACCTCAACGCCGCCGGCCTCGTACTGGTCGATCCCGACCTGTACCTGCAGCATCCGCTGGCACCCAACGCGCCCGCCAACTACGACAACGACATCGCATTGCTTCACCTGCCTTCACCGTCCGGCATGACACCGGCCAGCATTGCCTATGACAGCGTGCTCGACGCGCTCGAGATCGGCACCGGCAATCCGAACGACATCGCCGAAGCGCTCGGCTGGGGTCGGCTCAGCGTCACCGGCGCCTTCCCGAACGTGCTGCAGCGCGTCGCCCTCGATTTCGACCGGCCGCAATGCGAAGCGCAGTACCCGGCCGACTTCAACCTCGACACCATGCTGTGCGCACTCGAGGAAAGCCCCGCCGTCATCGAGCCCGACGACACCGGGGACGCCACGCCGGCAGACGCCGACGGCGAAGGCGTGTGCGTCCTGGACAGCGGCGGCCCGCTGGTCACCCGCGACGGCAACGATGCCTGGCTGGCCGGCCTGGTGAGCTGGGGCCAGGAATTCCAGTGCGGCAGCTCCGGCTTTCCCGGCGTGTATGCCCGCGTACCCGGTTTCATCGACTGGATCGAAAGCGCCACCGCCGATGGCGGCAACGCGCTCGCCGACCTCGGCGTCCGGGTCACCGGCACCACATCGTCGGCCGCCGCCGGCACGCCGTCACTGACGTTCACGCTGGACAACAACAGCATCGCGAACACCGTGGACGGCGTCGGCATCGAAATCGTCTACAGCGGCGGCACGCTCACCCTGGACACCGAGGCCGGCGTCACCTGCACGGCCGGTGCCGGCAACTACAACTGCACGGCCAACAGCGGCGCATTTGCCGCCGGCGACAGCGCGTTCGCCGCTTTCACCGCCGGCGGCAGCAACGACACCGAACTCGTCATCAATGCCCTCACCGTGCGCGACGCGGGCCAGGACGATTACCGGCCGGCGAACGACGCCATCCGGCACGTACTCGCCTTCACGGACCAACCGGATCTGCGGGTGTCGATCGACGGTGCCGTGGCGGCCCGCGATGCCGGCAACGACAATCTGGGTCATCTCGACCTGACCCTGACCGTGCGCAACGCTTCGACCCACGTCACGGCCACCGGCGTGGCCTACACGCTGACCGTGCCGGCCGCCCACGCGCTCGTTTCCACCGGCGCCGCCTGCACCGGCAGCGGCACGCTGTCCTGCACGGTCGGCGCGCTGGCGGCGGGCGCCGCGGTGACCCACACCTTCCGCTTCGACAGCACGCCGCGCACCGACGGCACGGCCACCCTCGCCGCAACGGCAACCAACGGCGATTTCCCGACGACGATCGACGGCACTCCCGACGCCGCCGACAGCGCGGCCATCGTCTACCTGGCGACCGGCTCGACCACGCCGCCGCCCACGCCGTCGGGCCGCAAGAAAGACAGCGGCCCGCTGGCGCCGCTGGCGCTCACGCTGCTGGGGTTGCTGGCGCTGCGCCGGCGCCGCTGACGCCGGAATTCCGGTTCACTCGTCGTCGCGTTTCTTCGCGCGCGGATGCGCCTGGTCGTAGACCTGCGCGAGATGCTGGAAGTCGAGGTGGGTGTATACCTGCGTGGTGGAGATGTCGGCATGGCCGAGCAGCTCCTGCACCGCGCGCAGGTCGCCGGAAGACTCCAGCAGGTGGGTGGCGAACGAATGCCGCAGCATGTGCGGATGCAGGCGCGTCGGCACGCCTTTCACCTGCCCGGCGCGCGCCAGTCGCAGTTGTACGTTGCGCGCATGAATGCGGCGCCCCTTGTTGCGACCCCGTCCTTCGACGAACAACGCACGCTCGGCGACATCGACCAGCGCCGCCTCGCGATGCGGCAACCAGGCAGCGATCGCCGCCACCGCCTTGCTGCCCACCGGCACCTGCCGCGTCTTGCGCCCCTTGCCGGTGACGACCACTTCGCCGGCGCGCAGATCGATGTCGTCGCAATCCAGCGACACCAGTTCCGCCAGCCGCAGCCCCGCCGAGTACATCAGCTCGAACATCGCCCGGTCGCGGGCGGCCAGCCACGCATCGTCGTCGGTCGGCGCGCCGTCGAGCAGTTGCGACAGCGCATCGGGATCCAGCACGGCCGGCAGTTTCTGCGGACTCTTCGGCGCCCGTATGCCCAGGCCCGGATTGTCGACGGCCCGTCCCTCGCGCAGCAGGAAACCGTAGAACGTGCGCACCGCCGACAGCAGGCGCTGGATGCTGTGGCCGCCGAGACCATTGCGATGACGATGGCCGGCGAACTGGCGCAGGTGTGCGCTTTTCAGTTGCGCCCAGTCGCCGATGCGCTGTTTTTCGCACCATGCCTGCAACTGTTCGAGGTCGCGCCGGTAATTGTCGACGGTATGCGCCGACAGGCGCCGTTCGACAGCCAGGTGTTCGAGGAAAGCGGTCAGCGGCAGCGACAGCGGACCGTCGGCGGCCGGCGCCGCGGCAGATGTTTTCGCGTCAGCGTCCGCTGCGCGCATGATCTTGGCGGTCGCGGGCCGGCAGCAGCACGTGCAGCCGCCGGGCCAGGACATCGCCGATGTGGCCGACGAACAGGGTGTCCATGCCGGACTTGAAGTGCTGCGGATCGCGGGCGCCGATGGCCAGCAGGCCCAGGTTGCCGTGGAACACCAGCGGCACTATCGCGGCGGAGCCGACGGCATCGGCGGCCGAACCGAACGCCCACGCCAGCTCCTCCGGTCGCAGCACGCCGCAGACGACACGGCGACCTTTCAGCAGGCCGCCCATGCGGCTCTCGGCGGCGGCGGCATCGACCAGCTGCACGCGCGGCGGCGGCGCCTCGACACCGGCATCGAACAGGATCACCGACATCGCCGCCATGCCGAAATCGTCCAGCAGCGACTGCGACAGTGCCTGCGTCGCCGCAGCCAGATCCTGGGCCTCGAGCAGCGTCAGTACCAGCGCGCGCGTTTTCTCGAAGATGACGTCATTGTCGCGGGCAATCGACAGCAGGCCGTTCAGCCGCTCGCGCAGCTCGACGTTGCGCTCGCGCAATACCGACACCTGGCGCTCGACCAGCGATACCGCGCTGCCGTTTTCATGCGGGATCTTCAGGTCGGCCAGCAACTCGGGGTGCGTCGCAAAGAAATCCGGATGGCTGCGCAGGAACTTCGCAACCTGTTCTTCGGAGAGGATGTCTTCGCTCATGCAGGCGTCCGTTCGCGGCAGGTGGTGAAATTCAGGGGTCAGATGTCGATCTGGCCGTGGTAGACGGTGGCCGCCGGACCGGTCATCTGCACCCGGGCGTCGGCAGCCGCCGCATCGTGCCGCACCAGCAGCCGGCCTCCGGGGAGCGTAACCGTTACCTCGGTGTCCAGCCAGCCGTTGAGCTGTCCGGCCACCACGGCGGCGCAGGCGCCGGTGCCGCAGGCCAGCGTTTCGCCGCTGCCTCGCTCGAACACGCGCAGTGCGATGTGCCGGCGATCGATCACCTGCATGAACCCGATGTTGGCGCGCGCCGGAAACAGCGGGTGCGGTTCCAGCTGCGGACCGAGCGCGGCCACCGGCGCGTTCGCCACGTCGTCGACCCGCATCACGCCGTGCGGGTTGCCCATCGACACCAGCGTCAGCTCGCGCGGACCGAGCACGGTGTCGACCGTCGCCACGGTGCCGGCATGGCCGCCGGCCGAGCCGCCGGTGGCGCGCGTCGATACGGCATGCTGCAGGTCGGCCGGCACGTCCGACGGCGCCAGACGGGCCGGACCCATGTCGACCACGACCTGCTCGTCCTTCGTCACGTCGAGACCGATCACGCCCTTCATCACCTCGACGTCGAGATGACGCTTGCGGGTCAGGCCGCGCCCGCGCACGAAGCGGGCAAAGCAGCGCGCGCCGTTGCCGCACTGCTCCACTTCGCCGCCGTCGGCATTGAAGATGCGGTAACGGAAATCGGCATCCGGCGTCTGCGGCGGTTCGACGACCAGCAACTGGTCGAAACCGATGCCGAAATGCCGATCGGCCAGCCGCCGGATGGTGGCCGGCGCGAAAAACCGCTCGCGGACTTTCCCGTCGAGGTGCTGGGTCACGAGGTCGACGACCATGAAGTCGTTGCCGAGCCCGTGCATCTTGGAGAATTTGAGGCGCATGGGCCGATTCTGGGGTTACGGCAGCAGGCTTTCCAGTGCGAACAGTTCGGATACCGTTTCGCGCCGCCGGACCACATGGGCCTGCGCGCCGTCGACCATGACTTCGGCCGCACGCCCGCGGGTGTTGTAGTTGGAGCTCATCACGAACCCGTAGGCGCCGGCCGAGCGTACGGCCAGCAGGTCGCCCGGCCGGATGGCAAGCTCCCGCTCCTTGCCGAGGAAGTCGCCGGTCTCGCAGACCGGGCCGACCACGTCGAAGGCCTGCACCGGCGTGCCGTCGTTGCGCGGCGTGACCGGCACGATGTCCTGCCAGGCGCCGTACAGGGCCGGGCGGATCAGGTCGTTCATGGCGCCGTCGATGATCGCGAAGTGCTTGTGGCCGTTGTTCTTCAGGAACTCGACCCGGGTGACGAAGATCCCCGCGTTGGCGCAGATGGCCCGCCCCGGTTCCATGTAGACCGGCAACTGCCGGTTGCCAAGCTTTTCCAGCACGCGGGCAATGTACTCCGCCGGCGAGGGCGGGGTTTCGTTGCGATAACGCACGCCGAGACCGCCGCCCAGATCGAGATGGCGGATCGCGATGCCGTCCGCCGCCAGCGCATCCGCCAGCGCCAGCACGCGATCGAGCGCGTCGAGGAACGGCGCGGTCGAGGTCAGCTGCGAACCGATGTGGCAGTCGACGCCGGCGATGTCGATGTTCGGCAGGCCGGCAGCGCGACGATAGATCGTCCGCGCCGCCTCGATGTCGACGCCGAACTTGTTTTCCTTCAGGCCGGTGGAAATGTAGGGATGCGTCTGCGCATCGACGTCAGGGTTCACCCGCAGCGACACCGGCGCCTTCACGCCCAGCGTACCGGCCACCGCATTGATGCGGTCGAGTTCGGCGTCGGATTCGACATTGAAACAGGCAATGCCCAGTTCCAGTGCGCGGCGGATCTCCGCTTCCTGTTTGCCGAGCCCGGAGAACACCACCTTGCGCGGGTCGCCGCCGGCTGCCACCACGCGCTCCAGCTCGCCGCCGGACACGATGTCGAAACCGGCGCCGAGCCGTGCCAGCACGTTCAGCACCGCGAGGTTCGAATTGGCCTTGACCGCAAAGCAGATGCGGTGCGGATGTGCGCCGAACGCCTCGTCGAAAGCGCGATAGTGGCGCTCGAGCGTAGCGCGCGAATACACGTACAGCGGCGTGCCGAAACGGGTCGCCAGCTCATGCACGGGCACGTCTTCGGCAAAGAGGGTCGTCACGCCGCGGGCGTCGTTGCGATGGGAAAAGTGGTCCATGGATCCTGCTGTCAGCGCGTCGTCGGTTCGGGGTTCCCGGGCGGGGTTGCGGCGGCATCGTCGGCTTCCGGTTCCGGTGTCGGCGTTCCGGCGGCCGGCGCAACCGGTGCCGGCGCGGCGGGCGGAGGCGTCACCGGCAGCGGCGCGGCGGCCGGCTGGCGACGCGACGGCGGCAACTGGTCGGCCGGCGGATCCTCGTCAAAATAGAGCGCGCCGGTCTGCCCGCAACCCGCGAGCGCGAACAGCGGCAGCGCGATCAGCGCGGCAATCAGCAGCGCCCGGCGCGATGGCGTGCAACGCATCGCCTCAACCACCGATGCGCCGGCGCGCGTCGGCAACGGCCTTGCGGACCTGCGCCGGCGCCGTACCGCCGGCATGATTGCGGGCATTTACCGAGCCCTCCAGGGTCAGCACGGCGAACACGTCGTCGGCGATGTGTGCAGAGAACTCCTGCAGTTCGGCCAGCGCGAGCTGCGCCAGGTCACGCTGCTGCTCGACGCCGAAACGCACCGCCTTGCCGACGATCTCGTGCGACTCTCGGAACGGCACGCCTTTTTTCACCAGATAGTCGGCCAGGTCGGTCGCCGTGGAAAAGCCGCGGCGGGCCGCCTCGCGCATCACTTCGCGCTTCGGCTCGATGGCGGGCACCATGTCGGCAAAGGCGCGCAGACAGCCGCGCACGGTATCGACGGCGTCGAACAGCGGCTCCTTGTCTTCCTGGTTGTCCTTGTTGTAGGCCAGCGGCTGCGACTTCATCAGCGTCAGCAGCGCGACGAGGTCGCCGTTGACGCGGCCGCTCTTGCCGCGCACCAGCTCGGGCACGTCCGGATTCTTTTTCTGCGGCATGATCGAACTGCCGGTGCAGAAACGATCAGGCAAATTGATGAAATTGAATTGCGCCGAAGTCCACAGCACGAGCTCTTCCGAGAAGCGCGACAGGTGCGTGAGCAGGATAGCCGACGCCGCGCAGAACTCGATGGCGAAATCACGATCGCTCACCGCGTCGAGCGAGTTGCGGCAGATGTCGTCGAAGCCGAGCAACTCGCGCACCAGCTCGCGATCGATCGGATAGGTCGTTCCGGCCAGCGCGGCGGAACCCAGCGGCAACCGGTTGGCGCGTTTGCGCACGTCGACGAAACGCGAGTGATCGCGCTCCAGGTTCTCGAACCAGGCCAGCAGGTGATGCCCGAAGGTCACCGGCTGCGCGGTCTGCAGGTGGGTAAAGCCCGGCATGATGGTGTCGGCTTCGCGTTCGGCGAGATCGATCAGCCCTTGCTGCAGGCGGCGGATCTCCGCCAGCACGGCATCGATCTCGTCACGCAGCCACAGGCGCACGTCGGTGGCAACCTGGTCGTTGCGCGAGCGGCCGGTGTGCAGCTTCTTGCCGGCGATGCCGATGCGCTCGGTCAGCCGCGCCTCGATGTTCATGTGCACGTCTTCGAGGTCGACGCGCCACTCGAATCTTCCGCTTTCGATTTCCGCCCCGATTCTCTTCAGGCCGTCGACGATGGCGTCGCGCTCGGCCGCCGTCAGTACGCCGACCTTCGCCAGCATGGTGGCGTGCGCGATCGAGCCCATGATGTCGTGGCGCCAGAGGCGCTGGTCGAAACCGACGCTGGCCGTGAAGCGCGCGACGAAGGCATCCACCGGTTCGGTGAAGCGGCCGCCCCAGGCCTGGTTGGTGTCCTGCTTTTCGCTCATGGAAGATTCCGCGCGTCACGGCAGCCCGGCAGGCAGCCTCGAAAACGTTGGGCCCGACGGGCCGCCGAAAAAAGACCGGCGCGCAGTATACCGTCGCGGCTCTTGCCACGGCCGTCGGTGGCCGCGACACTCGCCGGCGATGGAACGCAACGACTCGACCGGCCGCCGCGCCGGTGGTCCGCCCCCCCGGACCACGGACGAAACCACGCCCGAACACTTCTTCCTGCCCGACCTGTGCGGGCGCGAGGCCGTCGGCATCCTGGTGCTGGTGGCCGAACTGCTGGCCATCGTGCTGGTACTGGCCCGCAGCGGCCTCACAACCGATGCCTGGCTCGATCTGGCCGTCACCTCGCTGTTCGTGCAGCTGGTCGCCCTCTCCTCGGCGGCCATCCTCTGCCAGCTGCGCAAGCATCTGGAAGGCCTGCACCGCCGCCAGGCGGCCGTACTGGCCTACGGGGTGATCGTCGCCGACGCCCTGTTCTTCAGCCTGCTCACCCAGTATCTCTACGGCGCCGTGCTCGGCGCAGCCAATCCCGCGACCGGACCAACCCTGGCCAGCGTGCTTTCCCACGTCCTGATCGCCGCCATCATCGGCGGCCTGATCATGCGGTACTTCTACGTGCAGGAGCAGTTGCGGCTGCAGCAGGAAGCCGAGCTGAAGGCCCGGATCCAGGCCCTGCAGTCGCGGATCCGGCCGCACTTCCTGTTCAACAGCATGAACATCATCGCCAGCCTGATCGCCACCGATCCGGAGACCGCGGAAACGGTGGTCGAGGACCTGGCCGACCTGTTCCGGGCCAGCCTGCGCGATGCCGGCAACGAGGTGCCGCTGGCCCAGGAACTGGATCTGTGCCGGCGCTACATCCGGATCGAGCAGCTGCGGCTGGGCGAGCGCCTGCGGGTGGACTGGCAACTGGCCGACCTCCCGCTGGCCGACCTGCGCATCCCCCTGCTGACCCTGCAGCCGCTGCTGGAAAACGCCATCTACCATGGCATCCAGCCCCTGGCCGACGGGGGCACGGTGACGGTGGCAGCCACCTTCCGGGACGGCGAAATCCGGATCCGGGTGGACAACCCGGTCGGCGACGCCCCGCCCGAGACCGGCCACCGGGGCAACCGCATGGCCATGGAGAACATCCGCTACCGGCTGCAGGCCATGTACGGCCCGGAAGCCGGCATCGAGGGGGGGCGACAGGGCGACAGCTATGGCACGACCCTCCACTATCCTTTTAATATCGGTCGCGACGGGCGCGCGCTGGCCCGAAAAACAGAAGAACAACAAGCAGGTACACGCCAATGAAGGTACTGGTGTGCGATGACGAGCAACTGGCCCGGGAGCGGCTCTCCCGCCTGGTCTCGGACATGGACGGCTACGAGGTGGTCGGCGAGGCAGTCAACGGCGCCGAGGCCGTGCAGCGACTGCGCGAAACCGAGGCCGACATCGTCCTGCTGGACATCCGCATGCCGCAGATGGACGGTCTCGAGGCCGCCAAGCTGATCAGCCAGAAAAAGGCACCGCCGGCGATCATCTTCTGCACCGCCTACGACGACCATGCGCTGCAGGCCTTCAACGTCAACGCCGTCGGCTACCTGCTCAAACCCGTACGCCGGGAAGCGCTCGCCGAAGCCCTGGACAAGGCGCGCAGCCTCAACCGGGTACAGCTGTCCGCACTGGCGCAGGTGAACGCCGCCAATGACCAGAGCCACGGCAACAAGCAGCGGACCCACATCAGCGCCAAGACCCACCGCGGCATCGAACTGGTGCCAGTGGACGACATCCGTTATTTCCTCGCCGACCAGAAGTACGTCACCGTCCGCTCCGGGCGCGGCGAGGTGCTGATCGACGAGACGCTAAAGGAGCTGGAAGACGAGTTCGGCGAGCGCTTCGTGCGCATCCACCGCAACTCGCTGGTGGCCCGCCGGTTCATCGACGGTCTGGAGCAGATCAGCACCGGGCATTACCAGGTGCGACTGCGGGACACCGACGAAAGGCTGACCGTCAGCCGCCGGCATGTATCCGGTTTGCGGCGTCTGCTGCAGCATCTGTAACCCCGGTCGGCTGGCCCAGCCAGCCCGCTTCCGCTATCCTCCCCCCGACCGCGCGGCCAGCTTTCCGCCCGACGACCTCCAACCAGAACAACAACAGGATCGCCGTATGAAGCGCTTCATTGCCCTGTGCTCCGCCCTTGCGCTTGCCCTGGCGCTGAGCGGCTGCGCCGTGACCGTAGGCCCGGTAACCGGTTTCGGCTACACCAACGCCAAGTATCCCTGGACGGCGACCGGCAGCTCGAAGGAACCGACCCGCGTCGGTCGCGCCACCGTACGTTCGTTCTTCGGCTTCATCGCCACCGGCGACGCCTCGATCCAGACGGCGGCGCAGAACGGCGGCATCACCGAGATCCACCACGTCGATTACGAAGCGCAGAACGTCTTCGGCATCGTCGCGGACTTCACGGTCGTCGTGTACGGCAACTGATCCGGCCGCGTTTCCGGAAAAGGCCGCCACTACGCGGCCTTTTTCGTTTTCCGGTCGTGAGGAAACCCTGAAGCGCCATGGCTGACACGCTGCGCATCGCCACCCGCAAGAGTCCGCTCGCCCTCTGGCAGGCGAACGACGTCGCCGAACGCCTGCGCGCGCGACACCCCGGTCTGCAGACCGAACTGCTGCTGCTCACCACGCAGGGTGACCGCATCCTTGATGCGCCGCTGGCGAAGGTCGGCGGCAAGGGCCTGTTCGTGAAGGAACTCGAGCAGGCGCTGCTCGACGGTCGCGCCGACATCGCCGTGCATTCGATGAAGGACGTACCGATGGAATTGCCGGCCGGCCTCGTGCTGCCGGTGATCTGCGAGCGCGAGGACCCGCGCGATGCGCTGGTGTCGCCGCGCTTCCGCAGCGTGGACCAGCTGCCGCACGGCGCCGTGGTGGGCACCAGCAGCCTGCGGCGGGCAGCGCAGCTGCGTGCGCGGCGACCCGATCTCGTCATCCGCGATTGCCGCGGCAACGTGCAGACGCGGCTGGCGAAACTCGATGCCGGCGAATACGACGCCATCCTGCTCGCCAGCGCCGGCCTGCGACGGCTCGGCCTGGAAGCGCGCATCGCCGCACTGCTGCCGGTCGAGGACAGTCTGCCGGCCTGCGGCCAGGGCGCGGTCGGCATCGAATGCCGCGCCGCCGATCCGCGCATCCAGGCATTGATCGCGTCGCTCGACGACACGCCGACGGCGGCACGCGTGCGCGCCGAACGCGCGCTGAACCGCCGGCTCTCCGGCGGTTGCCAGGTGCCGATCGCCGGCTATGCCGAATTTGTCGCTGCCGACACGCTGCGCCTGCGGGCGCTGGTGGCCGGAGTCGACGGCCGCGCGGTATTGCGCACCGAGCGGCACGGTGCGGCACACGATCCCGAGGCGCTCGGCATCGCCGCCGCCGAAGACCTGCTCGCCCGGGGCGCCGGGCGCCTGCTTGCCGACACGCATGACAACGGCAGAACCGCGAACTGAACCGCTGCGTGGCTGGCAGGTGCTGGTCACCCGTCCGGCCGGCGTCGCCGATTCGCTGTGCGCCGCGCTGACGGATGCCGGCGCCATCGTGCACCGCGCGCCGGTGCTGGCCATCGAGGCGCTGCCGGAAACAACCGCCGCGCGGGCACTCGCGCAGGACCTCGACCGCTTCGACGTCGTGATCGTCACCAGTCGCCACGCCGTGCAATTCGGTGTCGATCGGCTGGCGGAATACTGGCCGCAGTGGCCGGCCGGCGTATGCTGGCTGGCCGTCGGCCGCGCCACGGCCGCCGCGCTCGCCGTACGGGGCATAACGGCTGCCGCGCCGGACGATGCGCGCTCGGAAGGCCTGCTGGCCCTGCCGCAACTGAATGACATTGCCGGCCGCCGCGTTCTGCTGCTCACCGGCGAAGGCGGTCGCGGCCTGCTCGAGCAGGCGCTGACGGCACGCGGTGCCCGTCTCGAACGCCTGGCCGCCTACCGCCGCACGGAAAACGCCGAGGCCGGCCGGGCACTGGCGGCATGGCGCGCCCTGCCGGTACCCGCCGCGCAACGCGCGGTGCTGGTGACCAGCGGCGACGCATTGCAGAATCTGCTCGCACGGGCGCCGTGGCTGCGCACGCAGGATGCTCTGGTGGTGGCCGCCGGCGAACGCATCGCCGCACTGGCGCGCGACGGCGGGTTGCCGCGCGTAGTGGCTGCCACCGGCGCCGACGACGACAACCTGCTGGCCGCGCTGCTGGCCGCCCGGCATTCCACCGACCACGCCGGCGCCGCCGGCCAGTCCGACGAGGATCGCGCATGACGGACGATTTTCCGACCGCCCACTGGCCGGCGCGCCGTGCCACGATGCCGGTACTGACCATCGCTGCGGTGGCCGCCGCCTTTGCTCTCGGTTTCTGGCTGCTCAACAGCATGCGCGCACTCGAATCGCGCGAGCACGCACACAGCGACGAAGTCGGCGAGCGCCTGGCCGAGATGGCGCGCCGCACCGAATCGCTTGCCGGTGACGATCGTCAGGTGGCGTCGTCCCTCGCCGATCTGACACAGCGGGTGGATGATCTCGCCGGTGCGCGCCGCGCCGGCCTGCTGGCTACCGAAGCCGAGCACCTGGTCCGGCTCGCCGCGCAACGACTGACCCTGATGCAGGATCCGCAGGGCGCACTGGCCCTGCTGTTGGCCGCCGACGCCGCACTGCAGTCGGTGCGCACGGCCGACACCCACGCCGCACGCAGCGCGCTCGCGCAGGACATCGCCCGGCTGCGCGACATGGCCACACTCGACGTCGAGGCAACCTGGTTGCGGTTGGCCGCCCTGTCGACGGCATTCGACGGACTGGTACAGCCACGCACGACAGCGAATGCGGCCACCGGCGCGCCGGCCGGCAACGACCGTACTGCAACGACAGGCACGGGCTGGGAACGTTTCCGCAACAGCCTGATGTCACTGGTCACCCTGCGGCGCGTCGACGAGCCGTTGTCGCCGCTGGTCACCACCGGAGAACGCGAGTTTGCCGCGCAGAATTTCCGGCTGCTGGTCGAGCAGGCACAGCTGGCCCTGCTGCAGCGCCGCGCCGGCGTCTATGGCGCTGCCCTGCAACAGGCCGATCGCTGGCTGGCGCGCACCACCGGCGGCGATCCGCTGCAACGTACGCGTCTGCAGCGCGAAATCGCCAGCCTGCAGACCCTGGACATCGGCCGCAACGCGCCCGACCTGACCACGTCGCTCGCCGCCACCCGCACGCTGGCGGCGCGGCTGCTGCCGGAGACCGACGCCGTGGAGCGCGCGCCATGAAGCGCGCGCTGCTGTGGCTGCTGCTGGCGCTCGCGCTGGGCGCGATCGCCGGACAGCTGATGCTCGACGATCCCGGCTACGTGCTGGTCGGCTGGCATGACTGGGTGCTGACCACCAGCCTCTGGGTGGCGCTGACCGGCGTGCTGATCCTGTTCGTTGCCGTGCTGTTCTCGCTCGGTCTGCTCAACTCGTTGTTCGATGCCGCCGCTGCCTGGCGTCGCTGGCGGGCGGAACGACGCGCGCAGCAGGCGCGCCGGCTCACCGAAACCGGGCTGACGCAATATGCCGAGGCCGACTGGAGCAAGGCCGCCAGCACGCTGATGAAAGCGGCAGAACTGATGGACGTGCCGTTGCCGGTACGGTTGACTGCCGCGCGGGCGGCAGAAGAAGACGGCCGCTTCGATCTCGCCGAACAGATCCTGCGCGAGGCGCGCGCTACCGCCGGCGATGCGGCGCCGCTGGTCGAGGTGCGACTCGCCTCGATGAAACTGCGACAAAACGATCCGGCCAGCGCGCGGCTCGTGCTGGAGCGTCTGCGCGAACGCTTCCCGAAGCATCCGCGCGCACTGCGACTTTTGCTCGACATCTATGCGCGACTCGAAGCCTGGCAGGCGCTGACCGAATTGCTGCCGGCGGTGAAGGCGCAGATTCCGCCCGGCGACTGGACGATCCTCGCCCGCCGCAGCTGGCAGGGCAGACTGCAGACCGTGGCAGGCGAAGCCGGTTATTCCAGCCGTCGCGCACGCACCGAAGCACTGAACAATGCCTGGAAGGCCGCGCCGCCGGAAATGCGCGCCGACAACGACGTGCTCGTTACCTACGTCACCCTGTTGCTGCAGCAGGAAGCGATTCCGGATGCGCAGGCCGTGCTGGAGAAATGGCTGGGCGCCGCCATGTCGGGCGGCGCGGTGGACGACCGCCTGCTCAACCTCTACGGCCGCCTGGAAGCCGGCAATCCGCCGGACCAGCTGGCCGTGGCCGAAAAATGGCTGCAACTGCGCCCGACCCACGCCGCGCTGTTGCTGGCGGCCGGCCGCATCAGTCTGCGCAATCGGCTGTGGGGCAAGGCACGCGATTATTTCGAGGCCAGCGCGGCACGGGA
Organism: Pseudomonadota bacterium; assembly: GCA_049323295.1. Lineage (GTDB taxonomy): Bacteria > Pseudomonadota > Gammaproteobacteria > Pseudomonadales > JADFDG01 > JADFDG01. Next base: position 57,813 of record JBMOON010000040.1, on the reverse strand, counting down.
GATCACCGCCGAAGTCTGCGCCGAACTGGCCCGCCTGTATTCCCGGCTGGGCGAAAGCTCGCGGGCCGAACAATATCTGCGCCGGCACATCGAAATCACCGGCAACGAATTGCCGAAACTGCCGTTGCCGACCGCGCGCACCTGAACGTCCGCACACCGGCACTCAGTCGCGGGGCGCCCAGGCAAAGACATCGGAAAAAAACCGCTCGCGCGGCAGGCCGGCGGCGGTGAAGGCGTCCAGGGCGGCATACACCATCGGCGGCGAGCCGCAGCCATAGACCAGCAGGTTGGCAAAATCCGGGCGATCCGCCAGCACGGCCTCGTGCACGTGACCGTGCCGCATGCCCCGGGTATCCGCAGCATGCGAGATCACCGATATACAGCGGATATTGGCGTGCTGCCGGGCCCACTGCTCCGGCAGGTCGGGCAAATACAGGTCGGCGGGTTCACGTACGCCCCGGTACAGCGCGACCGGAATCTTCCAGCGGCACGCGATGGCGTGCTCGACGAACGCCTTGGCCTGCGAGAACCCGGTCGAGCCGGCAACGATCAGCAACGGCAACCGCGGTTCGCCGGCCAGCGAACAATCGCCCATCGGCAGCCGCACGCGCACCACGGCATTGCCGCGCAGCAGCGCCATGACGGCCAGCGAAGCCGGATTGTCCTCGCCATGCCGCACGTGCAACTCGATGTCGCGCCCGCTTTCCGGCGGCGAGGCGATGGAGAACGCATAGGCCGCACCGGTGGCCGGATCGAGTATTTCCAGATATTGCCCGGCGAGCCGGGCGATGCGCCGGCCGGCCGGCAGGCGCAGGCCGATGCGCGCCACATTGTGGTTGAGCATCTCCACGGCAACGACCTGGGCGGCCACATCGAGCACCGGCAGTTCGCCCGGCCCGTAGACGCCTTCCACCCGCAGCCGGCAATCGCTGCGCGCCTCGACGATGCACGGCAACACCGGCTCCGGGCTCTCCGCCGCCTGCAGGCGCGCATGCGTGCGCCGGTGTTCCACCTCGCCCGCCAGCAGTCGTCCTTCGCAACGGAAACAGTTGCCGTTGCGACAGGCCTGGGGAAACGTGAAGCCGGCCCGACGTCCGGCGTCGAGCAGCGATTCGCCGGGCAGCGCCACGAACGAATCGTCGCGGCCATCGAGCCGGATGCGGAACGTCATCCCAGCCCCAGCTCGTCCCACAGCGCATCGACACGCTGCTTCACCGCCGGATCCATGGCGATCGGCCGGCCCCATTCGCGCGTCGTTTCGCCGGGCCACTTGTTCGTGGCGTCGAATCCGATCTTCGAGCCAAGACCGGAGACCGGGGAGGCGAAGTCGAGATAATCGATCGGCGTGTTCTCGATGACAGTGCAGTCGCGTGCCGGATCCATGCGGGTCGTCATTGCCCAGACAACGTCCTTCCAGTCGCGCGCGTTCACGTCGTCGTCGGTAACGATCACGAACTTGGTGTACATGAACTGGCGCAGGAAGCTCCACACTCCGAGCATCACCCGCTTGGCGTGACCCGGATACTGCTTCTTCATCGTCACCACCGCCATGCGGTAGGAGCAACCTTCCGGCGGCAGGTAGAAATCGGTGATCTCCGGGAACTGCTTCTGCAGGATCGGCACGAATACTTCGTTGAGCGCCACGCCGAGGATCGCCGGTTCGTCCGGCGGGCGACCCGTGTACGTCGAGTGATAGATCGGATTGTCGCGGTGCGTGATGCAGTCAACCGTGAATACCGGGAAACGCTCGACCTCGTTGTAGTAGCCGGTGTGGTCGCCGAACGGACCTTCATCGGCCATGTCGCCCGGAGCGATGTGCCCCTCGAGCACGATTTCCGCACTCGCCGGCACCTGCAGGTCGCTGGTCAGGCATTTGACGACCTCCGTGCGCGCGCCGCGCAGCAGGCCGGCAAAGCCGTATTCGCTCAGCGTATCCGGCACCGGCGTGACGGCGCCGAGGATCGTCGCCGGGTCGGCGCCGAGCGCCACCGCGACCGGAAATTTCTGCCCGGGACTGGCCTTGCACCATTCGCGGAAATCGAGCGCTCCGCCACGATGCGACAGCCAGCGCATGATCAGACGGTTCCTGCCGATCAATTGCTGGCGGTAGATACCGAGGTTCTGCCGTTCCTTGTGCGGGCCCCGGGTGATCACCAGCGGCCAGGTGACCAGCGGTCCGGCATCGTCCGGCCAGCAGGTCTGGATCGGCAGCTTCTCCAGATCGACCTCGCTGCCGCGAAGCACGTTCTGCTGGCAGGGCGCGCGCGACACTTCGCGCGGCGTGAGATTCAGCGCCTGGCGGAACAGCGGCAGCTTGTCCCAGGCATCGCGCAGGCCTTTCGGCGGCTCCGGCTCCTTGAGGAAGGCCAGCACCTGGCCGACCTCGCGCAGCGACGCCACGCTCTCCTGGCCCATGCCCAGCGCCACGCGCTGCGGCGTACCAAACAGATTGCCCAGCACCGGCATCGTATGGCCGGCCGGTTTTTCGAACAGCACGGCCGGCCCCTGCGCGCGCAGCACGCGGTCGCAGATTTCGGTCATTTCGAGACGGGGGGAGACAGGCGTGGCGATGCGTTTCAGCTCGCCGCGCGCCTCCAGCAGGCGCAGGAAATCGCGCAGGTCGGTGTATTGCATGTCTGCCTCCCGGAGGGAGGCAGCAGGATAGCGGAGGCCCGGGGGCCGGGCGAGTCAGCCCGGATCAGTTCTCGGCGAAGGCGAAATAATCGTCGTAGTCGTGGCCGGCCGGGGTCACCGCCCCGTCGGCGAACAGCAGGTCGAGGCGGGCATCGCGGGTGCCGGCCGAAGCGTACTCGCGGCTGGCGCGGGCATCGCGGATGAATTGTTCGAGGGCCGTGCGCAGCTGCTGTTCGCCGCTGGCACTGGAGAGGCCGAAGCTGGCCGGCAGCGTGGCTTCCCGACCCTCGACCAGGGTGGCGTGGATCGGCTGGTGGACCGCAGCCAGGACATTGATGTCGTACATCGCCGGGTCGGCAGCGCCGATGGCTTCGATCTGCAGAAGGAAGGCGAGGATGATGGCTTTCATGGCGACTTTCCTGGCTGGTTTACCACACGCCGGTCAGGCGACATCCGTGGTCTTGATACCGGTCCGCAGGATAGGCGGACCGGCATGCCGGCAGAATCGTGACCCTTACGTATGCGGGGCGCTACTTTCCGGCAGCAACCGCCGTACGGCAACGGTGGCGGATGTGACGGCGTTCACGGTACGGACAGAAGGCGGCATTTTGATGAAACGCTGTCCGACAGACACTGCCGTCCGGCAACAAAAAAGGCCGCACGTCGTGCGGCCTTTTTCCGTGCGCGGGCAGGCAGGCCTGCACCGCCCGGGAGCATGATGATCGCCCCCGGTTATTTCCGTTTCATCGCATCGAAGAACTCGTCGTTGGTCTTCGTCTCGCGCAGCTTGTCGATGAGGAACTCCATCGCCGAGATCTCGTCCATCGGGTGCAGCAGCTTGCGCAGGATCCACATCCGCTGCAGCTCGCCTTCGCTGGTGAGCAGCTCTTCGCGGCGGGTGCCGGTCTTCTTGATGTTGATCGCCGGGTAGACGCGCTTCTCGGCGAGCTTGCGGTCCAGGTGCAGCTCCATGTTGCCGGTGCCCTTGAACTCTTCGAAGATCACCTCGTCCATCTTCGAGCCGGTTTCCACCAGCGCGGTGGCGATGATGGTCAGCGAGCCGCCTTCCTCGATGTTGCGGGCGGCGCCGAAGAAGCGCTTCGGCTTCTCCAGGGCGTGGGCGTCGACACCTCCGGTAAGCACCTTGCCGGAACTCGGGATCACCGTGTTGTAGGCCCGGGCCAGACGGGTGATGGAGTCCAGCAGGATGACCACGTCGTGCTTGTGCTCGACCAGACGCTTGGCCTTCTCGATCACCATCTCGGCGACCTGCACGTGGCGGGCCGGCGGTTCGTCGAAGGTGGAGGCGACCACTTCGCCGCGTACCGTGCGCGACATGTCGGTCACTTCTTCCGGGCGCTCGTCGATCAGCAGGACGATCAGATAGCACTCGGGATTGTTGCGGGTGATGGCGTGCGCGATGTTCTGCAGCAGCATGGTCTTGCCGGCCTTCGGCGGCGCCACGATCAGGCCGCGCTGGCCCATGCCGATCGGCGACATCAGGTCGATCGCCCGGCAGGTGATGTCTTCGGTGGAGCCGGTACCGGCCTCCATCTTCATCCGCCGCTGCGGGAACAGCGGGGTGAGGTTCTCGAACAGGATCTTGCTCTTGGCGTTTTCCGGCCGGTCGTAGTTGATGTGATCGACCTTGAGCAGCGCGAAGTAGCGCTCGCCCTCTTTCGGCGGGCGGATCAGGCCGGCGATGGTGTCGCCGGTGCGCAGGTTGAAGCGGCGGATCTGGCTCGGCGAGACGTAGATGTCGTCCGGGCCGGCGAGGTAGGAACCCTCGGAAGAACGCAGGAAGCCGAAGCCGTCCTGGAGGATTTCGAGGACGCCGTCGCCGGCAATGTCGGAACCGTTGCGGGCGGCCTTCTTGAGCAGGGCAAAGATGATGTCCTGCTTGCGCGCCCGCGCCATGTTCTCCAGGCCCATCTGGTCGGCCATGTCGACCAGTTCGGCGATCGGCTTGCGCTTGAGGTCGGTCAGGCTCAGCGGCGGGCCGGCGGGCCGCGGCGGCTGGTTTTCCTGGCGCTCACCACGGTCGCCCCGCTCGCCTTTTTCCCCCCGCTCTCCCCGCTCTCCGCGGTCGCCGCGGTCTTCGCGCCGGGACTGGCCCCCGGTATTGCCGTTGGCGGCAGCCTGTTCACCGGGCCCGGCCGTGTTGCCGTTGCCCTGGTCGTTGTCTTGCTGGTGCTCGGATTGCTGGTGCTCGTCCATAGAAGGAGTGCGTCTGGCGTGGGATTTCGGGTAGGGAGAGGGTGTGCCCGTCGGGGCGGAAGCGGTTGTGCTGGGGAGTGGTCCGGTCTGCTGCCGGACGGAGGGTCCCGGCGGAGCGCCTGTGATCAGGCCGGCGACGTCTCTTGTGCCGTCCGGCTGCCGCTTCTTCGCTGCAGCCGGTAGCCCGATGGCCGGGCGGCGGACGGTCGTACCTTGCGAGGCCCAAATCTAGCACCGGTTTTCCGGGTATGGCAACGCGGCTGTTGCGCCGGCGCCCCAAACGACAACCCCCGCACGGGGCGGGGGTTGCAGAATGGCGGGCGGCGGCTCAGATATTGCCGTCGAGGAAGGCGGTGAGCTGGCTCTTGGAGAGCGCGCCGACCTTGGTCGCCTCGACCGTGCCGTTCTTGAGCAGCAGCAGCGTCGGGATGCCGCGCACGCCGTATTTCGCGGCCAGCGCGCCGTGGTCGTCCACGTTCACCTTGCAGACCTTCAGGCGGCCGTTGTACTCCTTCGACACCTCGTCGAGCACCGGCGCGATCATCTTGCAGGGGCCGCACCATTCGGCCCAGAAATCGACCAGTACCGGAACCTCGGCCTTGAGAACGTCCTGTTCGAAGGACGCCTCGGAAACGTTGACGATGTGTTCGCTCATGGGAAACCCCTGACTATCTGGATCGGCAGATCTGCCGGACCCGGCAATTATGGGGGCCGGCGGCGCCAATACAAGCGCAGGCGCGGTGTGCCGGCACTATCCCGTCGATTGCCGGCGGCTATGTCGCCCGGCGCGGGCCGGCGCGCCCGCCCGTCCGGTGCGATGCCGTCGGCTAGAATCGCGGCATCGACGCACAATCCGGGGAAGCGCGTGCCCAGCAGCCAGAAGCCGTTCCAGCGCATCGCCGCCATCGATCTCGGCTCCAACAGTTTCCATCTGGTGATCGCCCGCCTCGACGGCACCGAAATCCGCGTGCTGGACCGCCGCAGCGAAAAGATCCAGCTGGGTGCCGGACTCGATGCCGACCAGAAACTGACCCGCGACGTGCAGGACCGCGCCCTGGCCTGCCTGCGCGGCTATGCCCAGCGCATTGCCGGTTTCCCCGCCGGCGCGGTGCGGGTAGTGGGCACCAACACGCTGCGGGTGGCGAAGAACAGCGAAAAATTCGTCGCCCGCGCCGAAAAGATCCTCGGTCACCCGATCGAGATCGTTGCCGGCCGCGAGGAGGCGCGCCTGATCTATCTGGGCGTATCGCACACCCTGGCGGACGACCGGGGCAAGCGGCTGGTCGTCGACATCGGCGGCGGTTCCACGGAATTCATCGTCGGCGAGCGCTTCGAACCGTTGCTGATGGAAAGCCTGCACATGGGCTGCGTCAACTACGCGCTGCGCTACTTCCCCGGCGAAACGATCAGCGAAAAGCAGTTCGATGCCGCGGTGACGGCCGCCCACCGCGAGCTCTTGCCGGTGCGCAAGCTGTTTCGCCGTGCCGGCTGGAAAAATGCCGTCGGCTCGTCCGGCACCGTGAAGGCGATCCAGACCGTGCTGGCCGCCAGCGGACTGGACGGCGACGAGATCACCCGCGAAGGACTCCTGCTGCTGCGTCGCCGCGTGCTGAAGGCGCGTCGCGCCTCCGACCTGAAGCTGCCGGGCCTGGAAGCACAGCGGCAGGGCATATTTGCACCGGGACTCGCCATCCTCGTCGCCGCCTTCGAAGCGCTCGGCATCGAGCGCATGCAGTACTCGATCGGCGCCCTGCGCGAAGGCGCGCTGTACGACCTGCTCGGCCGCAACTCGCACGAGGACGTCCGCGACCGCAGTATCGCCGCACTGATGGAGCGCAATCATGTCGACGTGCCGCATGCACGGCAGGTGGCCGCCACCGCCCGCCGGCTGTTCGACCAGGTCCGGCGCCCGTGGGGACTGGACGACGAAGACGGCGAGCTGCTGCGCCGTGCGGCGCTGGCGCACGAGATCGGGCTGGACATCTCGCACTCGCACTACCAGAAGCACGGCGCCTATCTGCTGCAGCACTCGGACCTCGCCGGCTTCTCGCGGGAAGACCAGCGCGTGCTCGCGGTACTGGTGCGCAATCACCGCCGCAAGCTGTCGCCCGACCACTTCGACGATCTGCATCCGTCGCTGCAGGTCCGTGCACTGCGTCTCTGCCTGCTGTTGCGGCTGGCGGTGATCCTGCACCACGGCCGCAGCGAGAAGCGACTGCCGCCGCTCACCCTGCGTGCGCAGGGCCACCGGCTGACGCTGAAAGTGCCCGCCAACTGGGCCCGCACGCGCACGCTGGCGTTGGCGGATCTCGCGCAGGAGGCGGAATACGCAGGGGTGGCCGGCTACGTGCTGAACGTTGCCGGCGGACGCTGATCACGTACCGGGAATCTTGATCGCGATCTCGCTGTTCCACTGTCCGGCCGGGAACACGATGCGGCCGAAATTCTCCGCACCGAAGCCGACGTTGCCGATCAGCGGCTGCGCATTGGCCAGCGCCGGCGCCGTGGCGTTGCCGAAGGTGGCCGAGGAACCGAACAACAGGTCGTTGCTGATCACCAGCTTCGGCAGGTTGGTCGGCGGGTTGTTGGGGCCGGACACCAGATTGACCTTGCCGTTGGCCCAGCCGACGCGTCCCGACACGTTCGACAGCGAGAAATAACTGGCCGGCTGCGAAGGCTCGGCGAGCCGGAAATACGAGGTGCCGTCGAAATCGAGCAGGCCGGCAAACGCGATCGGCACATCGCTGCCCACCGGCGTGCCCGGCGCCAGCACGAAGATGAATCGGTTGGTCGACAGGTTGACGTCCATCAACGCGATCTGCGAGGGCGGACTGAGCGCCATGAGGTTGCCGCCGCCGAGCAGGCCGCGGAAACGATATTGCGCCCCGGTATCGGTCTGCAGCCACAGGCCGCCCGGCAGGTTCGGATAGGCGCTGTCGCCGGCAATAATACGCAGGTACATGTTGCGCGCTTTCCACAGGAGATCGGCGTTGACGAGGCCAACACCGTACTGCGTGGTGGCGACGCCGCCGACCGCGGTGTCGGCCAGCATGAAATGCGTGTTGGTCGACCAGCGCGTGCCGGCACCGGTGGTGTACAGCGCGGCGCGCTGGGCGGCGCTGCCGTTGGCCTGGTCCCAGTAGCCCGGCGACTGCGTCATCAGCGTGATGTCGGAACGGATGCCCGTGGCGGTCGTGGCGACCGCCAGGCCGGCCGCCCGCCCCTGCGGGTAGAAATACATGTCGGCATCGAGCTTGCCGAAGGTGTACAGCAGACTCCAGCGGTAGGAACCGACCGACGACGGCACCGGCGATCCTTCGAAAACATCGACGGTCTGGTTGTAGGCGCGGAAATACCCGTCGCGGATGTGCGCGGCGAATGCCGCGGCGCCCGCCGGCACGCCGCCGGCGATCCAGCTGCCGCCCTCGGCGGTACAGTCGGCCTGCAACGGCGCGCCGCCGGTGAAACCGCCGCCGAAGCACAGGCCGGCCGGGCCGACATTGTTCTGCATCACGTCGAGGGTCACCGGCATCGACAGCATGCTGCCGGCCCACGTGCCCATCTTGCGCCAGTTGGAGAAGCGCAGCTGCGTGCGGTTGCCGCCCGCCTGGCCGATACGCCAGTCGAAATCGGTATCGAAATCCCACGACGAGGTGATGTTCAGGCCTTCCGAGCGAGCGCCGCCGCCGCCGGCATCGGCGTAGAAGTTGCGCGATATGCCGGACAGCGTGTTGGCGGTGGTCGCGTAGGTGCCGTAGCCGATGCCGCCCGGCGCAACGCGGAACGTCGGATTTACCAGACCGCCGTTCCAGCCGAACAGCGTGATCGAACTGCGGCCGGTGGTATCGAAGTTGGCCGGCGCGGCCTTGAAATTGAAGTCGAGCAGCAGACTGGTCTGCGCATACGGAGCAGTGACCAGCAGGCCCTGGTTGTCCACCGCGATGACGCCGGTCGAAGTGGCCTGGCCGCCGGCGGCGCCGGTGGTGAACCGGTTTGCGAATGTGAAGTTCGCAAGACTGAGTTCCGGCGCCGTGGCGCCGCCCTGGCGGAAGAACACATCGCCGCTGGAGGTATAGCTCAGCATCGCCGAATTGCCGGCATTGCCGTTGAACAGTCCGTCGACGTTGCTGATGTTCAGGTTGCCGCTCGAACGCACGGCGAAGGTGCCCAGCGAGTTGGCGCTCGAATCGACGGTCGGCGTGTTCAGCGTCCAGCCGCCGAACACCAGCAGGTTGGGCTGCCAGGTGATGTCAAGCATCATGCGGTTGATGCCGCCGACCAGGCTGCTGCTGCCGACGTCGAGCTCGGCATTGATGCTCAGCGGCATGCCGTCGCCGGCCATGGTCAGGTTGTTCAGCAGCGTGCACGCATGCCGGTCGGCGACGCCGCCGGTGCAGGTGCCGAAGGCCGAAGCGCCGGCATCGGTGATCCAGTTCAGCTGCGCGAGCGATTCGGTGCCGGTACTGGAAATGTCGATTTCCAGGCCGTCGCGGGCGTGCACGCCGGACATGGCGCTCTCGTCGAGCGCCTGCATCGCACCGGCAGCGCCCGCCAGCAACAGCAGGACGGGCGCCGCGACGCGCGCGACGCCGGCCGGCCGGCGGGTCTCAGCAGAAGGCCGCAGCGCCATAACAGTTCCGTGCCGCCACGAAGTCCAGCTTCGGGTTGTCGATCACGAGATTGCTGCTGTCCGGGCCGAGTGCGCCCAGCAGCGTGTAGATGTCGAAGGTGCCCGGAATGACGATCCGGTTGCCCGGTTGCAGGTTGAGCACCTTCATGTTCGCCGCGTTGAGCCACCAGCCGGTGTTCGCCGGCTCCGAGTACGCGCTGCTGCAGCGGCCGTTGGTGGGCACCTGACCCCAGGCCGAGTTGCAGCTGTCGTAATAGGGTTCCTGCGCCACCGGTCCGGGCACCGTGCCCGGTGAGCCGGGATCGCCCTGCGGCACGTTGGGTCGCACCTTTTCGTAGCGTGGCCACGACACCGGCTGGCGCTGGAACGAGAGATAGAAGTCGGAACTGTTGTTGGCGATCAGGTAGTGGATCTGCCGCATGTTCAGGATCAATGCGCCATAGCCTTCAAGCTCGATCGGGAACACCACGTTGGTCGAAAGGTTGAGCTTGGCCGCCGCCACGTGCAGCTGACTGAGGCGGGTGCCGCCGGCGTCGACAAAGAACGGCGTGCTGTTGGCATTGCAGGGGTTGAAGTTGATGCGACCAAGGCAACCGTCGATGTCCATGTCGACCTCGCCCACGCCCCAGGGGCAGATGGTGGTGAGATCGAGACAGACCCGGGCGCGCGCGTAGAAGCCGGCCGACAGTTCCACGCCGGCGAGGAAGCCGCTGAGCGAGTTGATGCCGGAATGGCAGTTCACCACGCCGCTGCCGGTGGTGGCCGACGGATTGCAGGTGCCGCCGTTTTCCTGGTTCACGAGGTTCGGTTCATTGCCCATCGACCCGCTGCCGCCCAGCGTCGGCGGCACGCCGGTGCCGGTGTAGTCGCGACCGATGCGCAGCGCACCGTTGATTTTCTGGGCGCCGATGGCGAGGCCGACGATCTCGCGGTTCGCCGTGCCGTCGTTCTTCACCGCGATCTGGATGTACGGACGCGTCAGGGTGAACGAACTCGCGGGACCGGTCGTGGCCGGCCGGTCGCCGTTGGCGTTCACGCCCATGAAGCCGACATAGTCGAGGTCGATGTCGCAGGCCGGGCCGCCTGGTCCGGTCAGGAAGTCGTTCACGCCGCCGCAACCCAGCTGCAGCTTCGACATGTTCAGGTTCATGTCGAGTTTCACGTCCATGCCCATGCGGTAGAACGTGAAGTCGGTGCTGCTGCCGACGCCGAGCTGGCCTTCCAGTTCGTTCGGAGTGATCTTGTCGGCGAGGAACAGGCTGCCCGCCTGCCCCTGCACATCGGCCAGACCGGCATCGTCGAGCTGCTGCATGTGCCGTGCGCCGGCGCTGCGCTCGATCGCCTGCGCGATCCGCGCCTCGTCGACCGGCACGAAATCGGCGCGTGCCGAAGCCGCCGCGCCGAGCGCGCAGATCGCCAGTAACGCCGGAAGCAGCCTAGAAACCGAAAACATAGGCATTGCCCAGGAAGCGCATCCGGGCCGGTGCGTTCAGTGCCGTGGAATCCGCCATGCGCATGCTGAACGCGCTGTCGGTAGTGGTATCGCGGTTGTAGCCGGCAGTGGCCGGCGTGCACAGCGTGGCTCCGCTGCCGCCCGGGTTGCAGTCGTATTCGAGCCAGGCGCGGCCGACGTTGAGGAAGCTGTAGAAATCGTCGTAGACCGCCGGGCCGTCGGTGCCCGGATAACTGAGCTTGATCGCCGCATCGCCGGTCGGCCAGCAGGAAGCCAGCGCGTGTCCGGCCAGCAGGCAGCTGGTGCCGGCGGCATTCTGGAAGCGCGCCGCGTTCTGGAACCCGGTGTTGGTGCCCGGCAGGAAAGCGACATCCAGACGGATGTCCTTCAGCTGCATGTAGCCGTAGTACTCCTTGAGCATCAGCCAGATGCCGGCACGTGCCGCGAATTCGATGCCGATGCGGCAGGGGTTGGGCGTACCGAACGGCGTGCCGGTGGCCACCGTGCAACCGATCGGCGCATAGGCCGCATCGACGTTGTTGCGCAGCTTCAGGTCGAGGACCACGCCCTGGCGACCACGGACGCCCGACATTTCGTCGTCGCTCAGCTGCGTCATGGACAGGTTCGCGGAGGAGATGGCGGCCGACGACGCATCGCCGGCAAACGCCGCCGGCAGCGCCGCAAACAGGCCCAGCAGGAGGAGGATCGGCGCGCGCATCAGCAAGCCCCCGTTTTCGGACAGCTTTCGAGGCGGAGGTGGTCGATCAACAGGCCTTCGATGCGACCGTCGCCCAGATTCACCGCCGCGGTCGGATAGGTGCGCGTGGCATTGCCCGGCCCGCCGGTGATCGGGCCGGCGGCGGCCGACGAACAACCGCCGGCGTTGCCGGTGGCGCAGTTGTAATTCTGCGTCTGGTGGCGGCTCGCCGTTTCGCCGCGCTTGTCGATGACCACCGGCCGGTCGGCAAATGCGTAGAAGATGCCGCAGGTGCTGCAGGCCTGGAAGACGAAACCGTCGGTGGTGAGGTTGGCGGTGTTGCGCGGATCGGCGCTCGCGCTGTAGCCGTAGCGGGCGGGATACCAGCCGCCCCAGCGGGAATAGCCGTGCGACACGGCGTAATCGGAATTCACCCCGCCGCAGGCCGTCCAGCCGGCCGGCGCCGCCGTCGGCGTCCCGGGCACGCTGCACTTGGCGGTTTCGTAGCCGCGCGTGTCGCCGCTGCGGATGCCGTAGAACTCGTTGTAGACCGTGGCGTTGTTCGGGATCGGCGTCAGCTCGAGATAGAAGTTTCCGGCCGTGCCGACGGCACCGAGCGTCAGCGCCTGGTAATACAGCTGGCCCATCGGCACGAAGGCCGACACGTTGCGGAACGTCAGACCCTCGACGGTGGCGAACACCGGCACCGTTCCCGGGGTATTCGCCACCGGTGCCGCGCCCTGGTTGATGCTGAAACGGAAATCGCCGCGCAGGTACGAGTGGTAGTACATCGCGAACGTCTGGTTACCGGCCTGCGGGAACTGGAACATCCGGAACACCGAACCGGCGGCGTTGCCGCGGATGATCGTCTGGCTCTTCAGCAGGCCCCAGCCGGTGCCGCCGGTGCCGACCGTCAGCGCCTGCGTCTGGGTGTTGCGCGTGGTCCCGGCCTCGATCTCGCCCCAGAACGACAGGATGTAGTTCGGCTGCGACGTCGGCGCCAGATATTCGTACACGGTCTTCGTCGTGTTGACGGCGTCGTTGCAGCCGCCCGCGCCGTCGGTGCCGTTGATGCAGTCGCCGTTGTAGTGCATGCCCTGCGGCGACCAGGCGCGGATGATGTAGGGGTTGTCGAACGGCGAGAACCAGCCGATGGTGCCGCCGCGCGGACAATCGCCGGCCGCGTTCGGCGTACAGGCCGTGCTGTTGTTCCAGTGATAACCCGCGGCCGAGGCATCGGAAATGTTGATGCCGAACCAGCGCAGGTCGCCGCGGCGCCAGCAGTTCTGGTTGGCGGCCACGTTGCCGGTGGCCGTGCAGGGGTTCGACGGTGTGGAACCGAACTGTTCGAAATAGCTGGTCGGCGCCATCGCGAACTGGAAATTTTCCAGCGCGATCGCGATGCCGGTGCCGGAGACTTCCGCCATCTCGCCGTCGTCCAGACGGTCGAGCGCCGCCCGCGCCGTCGACGACGCGACGACCAGGCACAGTCCCGCAAGGAGGACGGCAAACCGGACTGGGAGGGACATGGGGTTGTCGGTCGCCCGGCCGCGTCCGGCCGGGTGATGCCTTATCTTGTTGTTAGATAACGGGATAGTGGCTGCCGGCATGACCTGTCGGGAGTGGCGACGGGCGCCAGCGGGGGACAAATGGCGCCAGCGGCCCATTAGGAACGACGGCCGGTGCCGGCCGTATACGGGCATGTACCTGAGGGTTTGCGGCGGCTGCGGAGGCCGGCCGACGGCCGGGGGCGTTGCCGCGACCGGCGGCGAAACGGCTCAGCGCGCGAGTCGCGCCAGCAGTTCCGCCTGCACGTTGAGGGGCTTGTCCGCCTCGAGGAGCACTGCCCGCTCCGCGCTGCCGTCGGCCAGGGTCAGCCAGGCCGACTCGTTGTCCGCCAGCGCGAGATCGAGGCACTCCTCCTCGACCCGGCGACGCAGTTTCGGGTCGCGAACCGGGAACGCGACCTCGACCCGGTGGAACAGGTTGCGCTCCATGCAGTCGGCGCTGGCGCAGTAGAGCCGGGTATCGCCGCCGTTGGCGAAGGCATAGACCCGGGCGTGCTCCAGGAAACGGCCGATCACCGAGCGAACCCGGATGTTGTCGGAAACGCCGGGGACGCCGGGCCGCAGGCAACACATCCCGCGGACGACCAGATCCACCGCCACGCCGGCCTGCGACGCGCGGTACAGCGTCTGTATCAGGTCCTTCTCGGTCAGCGAGTTCAGCTTCATCCGCACCCAGGCCGGCCGGCCGTCGCGGGCATGGGCGATCTCGCGCTCGATCATTTCCTTCAGGCCGCTGTGCAGGGTGAACGGCGCGTGCAGGATGTGCTTCAGCTGCGCCGCGCGGCCCAGGCCGGTGAGCTCGAGGAAAATCTTGTGCACGTCCTCGCCCAGCTCTTCATCGGCGGACAGCAGGCCGATGTCCGTGTAGAGACGCGCCGTGCCCTCGTGGTAGTTGCCGGTGCCGAGATGGAAATAGCGGCGCAGCTTGTCGCCCTCGCGCCGCACGATCATCAGCATCTTGGCATGCGTCTTGTAGCCGACGATGCCGTACACCACGATCGCACCCGCCTCCTGCAGCCGGGTGGCGTCGTTGATGTTGTTCTCTTCGTCGAAGCGCGCCCGCAGCTCGACGACGACCGTCACTTCCTTGCCGTTGCGCGCCGCCTCGATCAGATGCTGGATGATCTGCGAATTGTTGCGCGTGCGGTACAGCGTCTGCTTGATTGCCAGCACGTTCGGATCCCGTGCCGCCTGCGCCAGCAGGTCGACCACCGGACCGAACGACTCGTACGGATGGTGCAGCAGGATGTCGTGTTCGCGCAGTGCGTCGAACAGCGGTCCCTCGGTCGGCACCCGCTTGCCGCGGCCGGGAATGAACGGCGTCCATTTCAGGCGCGGCCGGTTGACGTCGACGATGGCCAGCAACCGGGCCAGGTTCACCGGCCCGTCGACGCGATACAGGTCGTCTTCGGCCAGCCCGGTTTCCTCGAGCAGGAAATCGATCAGGTGCTGCGGACAGTTGTCGGCCACTTCGAGCCGGACCGCATCGCCGTAGCGACGCGAGAACAACCCGGATTTCAGTGCGTCGGGCAGGTCCTCGACGTTGCCCTCGTCCACCATCAGGTCCGCGTTGCGGGTGATGCGGAACTGGTAGCAGCCGGTGGTCTTCATCCCGGGGAACAACAGGTCGGCGTTGTCGTGGATGATCGACGACAGGAACACGAAATTGTCGCCGCCGTTGGTCTGCAGATGGTCGGGCAGACGGATCAGGCGCGACAGGGAGCGCGGCGCCGGCACGATGGCCAGGTTGAGCTGGCGACCGAACGCATCGCGCCCCTCCAGCGACACGATGAAATTCAGGCTCTTGTTGACCACGCGCGGGAACGGATGCGCCAGATCGATACCGATCGGCGTCAGCACCGGCTGCACCTGCTCGCGGAAATAATGCCGGATCCATTCGCGCTGTTCGGCGGTCCAGTGCCGCCGGCGCACGAAGTGGATGTTTTCTTCGGCCAGCTTCGGGATCAGCACGTCGTTGAGGATGCGGTACTCCTTCGCCACCGCCTCGTGCACCAGCGCCTGCAGCTTCTTCAGCAGCTCCTGCGGCAGCATGCCGTCGGCATCGGCCTTCGCCTCGCCGGTGCGGATCTGCTGCTTCAGCGTCGCCATCCGGATCTCGAAGAACTCGTCGACGTTGCCGCTGAAGATCATCAGGAACTTCAGCCGCTCCAGCAGCGGATGACGTTCGTCCAGCGCCTGGTCGAGCACCCGCAGGTTGAACTGCAGCAGCGACAGCCAGCGGTTGGTGTAGAGGTCGGGCCGGTCGAGGTCGATCGCGGATTCAATGTGCGGAACGGGCTGGTTCATGGCGGCAAAAATCGGGGCCGTACGCGGGCAGCGGGGGGTTGCTCCCGATACTAGCAGTCCGCCTGCGGCGCCCTGATGACAGTCGCCGGCCGGCGTTTTGCCGGCCCCGGCCGGGATACCTACACTGGTCGTCCCGATCCCTGTCGCCCGCCCCGACCCCGTGACCGACCGCCGCCGCCACACCCGCCCCCCCGGCCGGCCGCCGCACCGCCGGCAGCCCGAACCTGCGGCGGCGACCCGCCGCCCCTTCCTGCAGGAACCCGCCGGCTGGCTGCTGCTGGCGGTAGTCGCGCTGTACGTCGGGCTGGCCTGGGTGACCTGCGGTCGCGCCGAATGGTGGGCGCTGGGCGTCGTCGACGGGCAACAGGTGTTCGCGATCGACGACGCCTGGCGCTATTACCTCGCGAAGACGGCCTGGACGGATCCCGCCCTCTATCACTGGAGTTACCTGCTGCCGGGCGCCGCGGCGGCCGACGGCCTGCTGGCAACCCTGACCGCCGGCGAGCTGTGGTTGATGCGTGCCCTGCACGCGATCGCCGGCGGCGCGACGCTGTGGCTGGTGTACCTGACCGGCCTGCAACTGGGCGCAACGCGGCGGGCGATGACGGTCTCGGTGCTGCTGCTGGGATTGATGCCGCTGTACGCGTTCGTCTTTCTGAGTTTCTACGGCGAGAACTGGCTGACGCTGGCGCTGGCTGCCGGCATCTGGTGCTTCGTGTCCGGCCGCGAACGCGCAGCCGTCGTGCTCTTCTCGCTGCTGCCGCTGCTGCGCCCGGAAGGCATCTTCATGCTGGCGCCGCTGGCGCTGCACCTGCTGCTGCAACGACGCTTCGCCCTGCTCGCCCTGCTCGGCGCGCCGGGTTTCCTGTATGCCCTTTACCTGCTGGCCACGCTGGAGCGGATCGGCGACTACATGCTCTGGCGTCTCGAGCTGGCGTCCGTCCTGCAGCACGCACACACCGAAGGCCTGCGCGGACCCTGGCGCTTTTTCGACACCTTCAATCCGTTGTGGACGGTCCCCGCGCTGTGCGCGCTCGCGCTGCCGCCGATGCGCCGCTGGTGGCCGGTGTTCGCCGGCGCCGCGCTGTGGCTGGCAATCGCCATCGGGTTCGTGGCCACCCGCAGCGCCTTCCACGAAGGCCGCTACTACCTCTCCGTACTGCCCGCGCTGGCGATCGGCTGGCCGCTCTTCTTTGCCTGGCTGGGATCATTGCGGCCGTCGCCGCGTTTCCGGCGCGGCGTCGCGGTGGCCTTCGGCGTGCTGAGCCTGTGCGTGCTCGCCGAACATTTCCTGCAACTGGATCCGGTCAAGGCCGGGTTCGGTGACCGGCGCTGGCCGATCGCCGGCGTACCGGCGGGCCGCGACTACTTCGGTTCGCTGTCGGCGGCCGCCAACCAGCGCCGGGCCAATGTGGCTGCGGCCGTGGCCGGCATCGTCCGCGGCAATCCCGACATCGAGCGGGTGCTGATCACCAACACCGAATTGTTCTATCACCTCGACCCGGCGATCGAGGAACGCGTGCCGGTCGTGTATCTGCCGACCAACGAGGCCATCGCCGGCGCATGGCTGGGCGGCGCCTATTTCGGCATGCAGCCGGGCGATCCGCCGCATGCGTGGTATCGCCTGCGCATGCCGGCACCCGGCGAACGGAAACTGGTGCTGTTCCAGGGTGCGCCGCAGATGGCCGGTTTCTCGCCGGTCCATGCCGACGGCCTGTTCGCGCTGTATCTGGTCGCCGTCGACTCGGCACCGCAACGCGCGGCACTGCCGCCCGCGCCGGCACGCTGACCCGGCCGGCGCTTCAGCGCGCGGCGAAAAACTGCCGCACGGTATCGATCACCTGCGCGACCTGCGCGTCCTGCATGCCGGCCCACAGCGGCAGCCGCAGCAATTGCGCGCTGCCGTTTGCCGTGTGGCGATCCTCGCCGCGGAATTCGCCGTAGCGACGTCCCGCGGGCGTCTCGTGCAGCGGTACGAAATGCGTGGCGACCTCGACGCCGCGCGCACGGCACCAGGCCAGCAGGTCGTCACGGTGCGCCGTGCGCAGGAAATAGGTATGCGCGTTGTGCTCGACGTCGTCGGCCGGCCGCGGCCGGCACAACCGCCCCGCTGCCTCCAGCGGAGCCAGCGCTTCGTGATAATGCCGCCACACGGACAGGCGCGCGGCCTGTATTTCATCGGCCCGCTCGAACTGCGCACACAGGAAGGCCGCCTGCATTTCCGTCATCAGGTAGCTCGAACCGAGGGCCTGCCACCCGTAGCCGTCGACTTCGCCGCGCAGAAAGCGCGCGCGGTCGGTGCCCTTGTCGCGCAGGATTTCCGCCCGCGCGGCCAGCCGCGGATCGTTGACCAGCAGCGCGCCGCCCTCGCCGGCGGCGGTGAAATTCTTGGTCGCATGGAAACTGCAGGCGCCGAGTCGGCCGATGCTGCCGAGCGCCCGGCCGCGCCAGCGCGCACGCACGCCCTGCGCCGCATCCTCGACCAGCCACAGGCCATGCGCATCGGCCAGCGCCGACAATGCGCCGAGGTCGCCGCAGGCACCGGCATAGTGCACCGCCACGATGCCTTTCGTGGCCGGCGAGATCGCCGCCCGCACCGCATCGACATCCAGGCTCATCGTGCCCGGGTCGATGTCGACGAACACCAGTCGCGCACCGCGCAACGCGAACGCGCTGGCGGTCGACACGAAGGTGTAGCCAGGACAGATCACTTCATCGCCCGGACCGACATCCAGCAACAGTGCCGCCATTTCCAGCGCATGCGTGCACGATGACGTCAGAAGAACGTCGGCAACGCCGGTTTCGCGCCGCAGCCAGGCTTCGGCGCGGGCCGTGAACTCACCGGCGCCGTGCAGTTTTCCGGACGCGAGCGCCCGGCGGACGTATTCCTCCTCGAGCGCGGAATACGACGGGCGATGGAAAGGAATGGCGAACGAGGTCATGACGCGCTCAGCGCGCCAGGACGGCGGCGGCCTTTTTAGCGAAATAGGTGAGGATGGCGTCGGCGCCGGCGCGCCTGATGCACAGCAGGGATTCCATCATGACGGCTTCTTCGGCCAGCCAGCCGTTCTTCGCCGCCGCCATGTGCATCGCGTATTCTCCGCTCACCTGGTAAACGAAAGTCGGCACGCGGAATTCGTCCTTCACCCGGCGCACGATGTCCAGGTACGGCATACCGGGCTTGACCATCACCATGTCGGCGCCTTCGGCGAGATCGAGCGCGATCTCGTGCAGCGCCTCGTCGGCATTGGCCGGATCCATCTGGTACGAGTACTTGTTGCCCTTGCCGAGATTGCCGGCGGAACCCACCGCATCGCGGAACGGGCCGTAATAGGCAGACGCGTATTTCGCGGAGTAGGCGAGAATGCGCGTGTTGACATGCCCTGCACGCTCCAGCGCCTCGCGGATGGCGCCGACCCGGCCGTCCATCATGTCGCTGGGCGCAACGATGTCGGCGCCGGCCTTCGCGTGCGACAGTGCCTGCGCGACCAGCGCCTCGACGGTGACATCGTTCAGCACATAGCCCTGGCCGTCGACGATGCCGTCCTGGCCGTGGGTGGTGAACGGATCGAGCGCGACATCGGTGATGACGCCGAGCCCCGGAACATCCTGCTTCAGCGCACGCACGGCCCGCTGCGCCAGCCCGTCGTCGTTCCATGCCTCTTCGGCGCGCTCCGATTTCTTCTCCGCCGGCGTCACCGGAAACAGCGCGATGGCGGGAATCCCCAGCGCCGCCGCTTCCTTCGCTTCCCGCACCAGCAGATCGACCGACAACCGCTCGACGCCGGGCATGCTGGCCACCGGCTCGCGCCGGTTGTGTCCCTCGATGACGAACACCGGCCAGATCAGATCGGCGGCGGTGAGCACGGTTTCGCGCACCAGCCGGCGCGAAAAATCGTCGCGGCGCAGGCGGCGCGGACGGGACAAGGGATAGGGTCCACGGGCAGGAAAGACCACGGCGGCGGCTCCGCGAGGTGAAAAGGGCGATGCGCCCTAGGATAGCAGCCGGCGCGACCGCTCAGCGGTTGCCGGGCGCAGGGCGGGACGACGGTTCGCCGAGCGGCGCGGATTCGCTGAGGATGTGCCGCAGCACGTACATGTCGGCCATGCGCTCGGCCAGCCGGCCGAGATGAAAGCCGACCTCCAGTGTCTCCGGCTTCACCGTCAGCGAGGAAATCGTGGCGTAGGCGGCGATGCGGCGCAGCACCCGGGACTTGCCGGCCAGCGCGGTGATCGGTGCGCGCGGCACCGGCACGAAGACCAGATCGCCGGCGCGGAAGGCGCCCCGACGGCGCAGCAGCAGGCGGTCGAACGGATCGGCCTCGCCCTGGCGCCGGGCCCACCAGACGTGCAGGCGCACCAGCCAGCGCATCAGCGGATGCGCGCTGTCCAGCTGCGTGGGGCCGAGCCGGCGGATACCGATCTCGATGGTGTCGTCATCCTGGCGACCGACCTCGAGGCGGAAACGCACCGTGGCATCCACCGGACGCCAGCGGCGCAAGACGACATGCACGCGGATGGCGTCTGTTTCGAAAAACAGCTCGCCGGAAACCAGGCGGCGGGACCGCGCGATCTGGTCGGCCAGCAGGCGGCGCAGGTGCGCCTCGCCGACCCGAACCACCCGTTCGCGCGCGAGCTCTTCGCGGGGATCGACCGTGGCGCCGAACACCCGGTCGCGGGCGGCGGCCACCAGCGGCTGGCCATGCTGCTGCCAGCGTTCGCGTGCCCGTTCGCGCCAGCGCGCCAGCGTGCGCAGGACCGGAATGTCGTTGTCGCCGGATTCGGCCATGCAGTGCCCGGTCCCGATGCGTGCCGCGCCGGCCCCGTTGCCGGACAGCGGTGCCGGCCGCCTGGTCCGGCGCCGGCCGTGCGAGAATAGCGCGGTTTTCAGCCCGTGGTTCCGACGGTTTCCCCGATTGCCGCCCTCATGTCACGGTACCGGCCCCCCGCCCCGCCCGCTTCCCGCTACATCACGCCCGAAGGCTGGCGCCGCCTCGACGAGGAACTGAAGTTCCTCTGGAAGGTGAAGCGGCCGGAAGTCACGCGGGCGGTGCAGGAAGCCGCCGCCCAGGGCGACCGCTCGGAAAACGCGGAGTACATCTACGGCAAGAAACAGTTGCGCGAGATCGACCGGCGCGTACGCTTCCTCGCGAAGCGGCTGGAAGACATCACGATCGTCGACCGGCCGCCGCACGACACCTCGCGCATCTTCTTCGGCGCCTGGATCGAGCTGGCGGACGAATCCGGCGCGCTCGTGCGCCACCGGCTGGTCGGCCCGGACGAGACCGCCCACGCGCCCGGTTACATCAGCATCGACGCGCCGCTGGCGCGCGCGTTGCTGAAAAAACAGGTCGACGACGAGGTCGAGGTCCGGACGCCGGCCGGCGTCCGCGTTCTGCACGTTGTCTCCATCCGCTACGAAAATTCCGCCAACGCGTCGCACGGGAGTCCGGCACCATGAACGAACATGTCGCGCAGCCCGCCGGCATCGGCATCCGCGGCTTCATCAAGCAGGCGCTGCTCGGCGGGATCGTCGTGCTGCTGCCGCTCACCATCATCGTCGCCTTCTTCAAGTGGATGTTCCGGTTCTTCACCGGGCTCATCCAGCCGTACACCGACCAGCTCACCGACGTGTACGCAATGCCCGACTATGCGGGCCACCTCATCGTGGTGACGCTGATCGTGCTGCTGTGCTTCATCGCCGGCAGTTTCGTGTCGACGCGCATCGGTCAGTGGCTGTGGGAGCAGATCGACGGCTTCCTCGGCGAAAAGGTCCCCGGCTACAAGGCGGTGAAGGACATCGTCGGTCAGCTGGTGGGCCAGGGCGGCGGCACGCGCGGCGAAGTCTGCCTGGTGAAGGTGATGGGTGCGCAGGTCGACATCCGCGTCACCGGCATGGTCACGTCGCGCCACGCCGACGGCACGCTCACCGTGTTCGTCCCCTGCGGCCCGAACCCGACCACCGGCTTCATCTATCACGTGGCCCCGGAGCTGGTGGAGCTGCGGCCGGACATCAAGGTCGACGCCATGATGAAAACGGTGATCGGCTGCGGCGTCGGCTCCGCCGAGGTGTTGCGCCGCCGCTGACGCGTTCCGGCACAACAAAAAGGCCCGGGATCGCCGGGCCTTTTTGTTGTGCGCACGTCGCGCGGGCGATCACTCCGCCGGCTGCGGGCAGAGCGCCGCCTTTTTCGTGTCGACCGCGTCGTAGGTGTCGGGCTCGGCATCGTACTTGACCGCCAGATCGTCCATGCGGCCGCTCTCGATGTCCTTGTCCTTGATGCCGAACGTCTTCTCGATGCGGTCCAGCTCCTTCTCGTAGCGGTCCGGATCGCTGTACGAATACTTCTGCTCGGCGCACTTCACCTGCGCGCTGTAGTCGATGTACTGCTCCTTGGTCAGCAGGTCCTTGGCCAGTGCACTGCCCGTCGCCAGCAGGCCGGCGACGGCGGCGGCAACCGCCAGGTGGATGGCTTTCATGGGACTCTCCTCCGGTTCGGGTTCGGGTGACGGGGCGGGCATCAGCATCCGGCATCCCGGGGGCTGACGGTCGTGACAGCCGCCGGACGGCGGCATCCCGGTCCTGAAATGCTGGCGCGTAATGCCATGGGTTGTCGCGTCCGGCCGATGCCCGGTCGCGGCGCCCCCGGCAACCTGTCGCCCGCCCCCCGCTGCTCAAAATTCCAACAACCACATACCGGGTTTCCCATGTCCCGCCGCCTCCTTGCCCTGTTGCCGCTGGCCGCCGGCCTGCTGCTGACCGCCTGCGCGACCCGCCATACCGAGGCGCCCCGGCTGGTGGCCCCGGACGGCCGGCTGCAGCAGACCCATTACCAGGGCGAGCTGAAAAGCGAAGACGGCACCCTGATCCGCTACACGGTGTTCCAGCCGGCCCTGGCGCCGGGCGAAACCGCGCCGCTGCTGCTGCAGACGCACCCTTTCGGTTTCTGGCGGATGTCCGGCCCGCGGTCGCCGATCGGCCACATCCTCACTTCCGGCGATGTGGTCCGGCAAGCGTGGAAGGACGGCTACTGGGTGATCAGTTTCGACCAGCGCGGCCACGGCGATTCCGGCGACGTGATGCACATCGCCGATCCGGAGAAAGAAGGCCGCGACGTGTCGCGACTCATCGACTGGGCGATGCAGAACCTGGCCATCACGGCCGTCGACGGGGACCCGAAGATCGGCATGATCGGCGAGAGTTACGGCGCCGGCATCCAGCTGGTCGCCTCGACGCTCGATCCGCGGATCGACGCGCTGGTGCCGATCGGCGGCTGGTACGACCTCGAACGCGTGCTGGCACCCAACGACGTGCCGAAAAGCGGTTGGCTGACACTGCTGGTGCTGGCCGGCAACACGCTTGCCGACTACGACAACCGGCTCAACGGCGCCTACTGGCGCGCGCGCGACGGCCACATCGACCAGTGGGTGCGCGACGAGTTCGCCGACCACGACGTGTCGTGGTTCTGCGAGCGCGGACAGGCGCCGCATGCCGACGCGCTGATCCTGCAGGGCTTCCGCGACGTGCTGTTCCCGGTCAACGAAGGGCTCGACGTGCGCGCCTGCCTGCAGCAGGCCGGGCGCGACGTGCGCTTCATCGGCATCGAGGACGGTCACCTGCTGCCGCTGTCGCAGCACACGCCCGGCTGGATGGTCGGCTGGAACGTGGAAAAGACGCTGGACTGCGACGGCCGGAAACAGAAGACGGAAGACGTGATCCGCGACTGGTTCGAGGCCAAGCTGCGCGGGCGCAGCGAGCGGCTGGCCAACGTGCCGGACTTCTGTCTGACCGGCGATCCGCAGGTGGACGCGGCCGGCGCGCCGCCGGCACGGCAGACGTTCGCGCTGGCGCGGGCCCATGTCGGCAGCGGCGCCAGCGGCCTCGTCGAGTGGGCGGCGCGCCCGCTGGATCACGTGAAGAACTGGTTCGTCCCGGCCGACGGCAACGACTGGCAGCAACCGCGGAACGGCTGGCTGCGGCCGGCGCTGATTCCGCTGCAGCGCGCCGAAACCGCACAGTGGGTGGCCGGCGTGCCGCGCGCGAAACTGGTGATCGATCGCAGCGACCGCGATGCACCGGTGCTGTTCCTGCAGGTCGCTGCCTGGCGTCCGGGCAGCGGCAGCTACCGCATCCTGAGCCAGCAGGTCACACCGGTGCGCGGCACCGGCACCATCGAAACGGATCTCGCCGCGGTGCGCGGCAAACTGGAAAAAGGCGAGGTGGTCGGTCTGCTGGTGCGCGGCTACCAGAGCCAGTACCGCTTCAGCGGCAGCGGCTGGGGCACCGATGCCTCGATCGGCGGCAGCGTCGAACTGCCGCTGGCGCAGGCGACGACGGACCGTGACGGAAAACCGGCGGTGGCCAGCGACGCGCGCGACGGCAATCCCGGCACGCTCTGAGCGGCGCGCCTAGATCTGGTATTCGTCGCGGACCTGGTCCAGCGCGGAAAAGCTCACGCCCAGATCGCGCACCAGTCCGGTGTTGAGCCGGTAGGCCCAGCCGTGCACGGTCAGCTGCTGGCCGCGTGCCCAGGCATTCTGCACGATGGTGGTATGGCAGATGTTGTGCACCGATTCGATCACGTTCAGCTCGCAGAGACGGTCGAGACGGTCCGCATCCGGAAGCTGCGCGAGCTCGTCGTGATGCTTCACCGCGACGTCGCGGATGTTGCGCAGCCAGTTGTCGATCAATCCGAGGTTCTGCGGCTGCAGGGCCGCCTGAATGCCACCGCAACCATAATGACCGACCACCATGACGTGCTTCACCTTCAACACCTCCACCGCGTACTGCAGCACCGACAGGCAGTTGAAGTCGGTATGCACCACGATGTTGGCCACGTTGCGGTGGACGAAAACCTCGCCCGGCAACAGGTCGACGATCTCGTTGGCCGGCACCCGGCTGTCGGAGCAACCGATCCAGAGGAACTCCGGGGCCTGCTGGCGGGCCAGCTTCTCGAAAAAGCCCGGGTGGTCGCGGCGGACCCGCGCGGACCAGGCGGCGTTGTTGGACAGCAGCTTTTCGATGGGGGTCGTCATGGGCCCGCATTCTAA
This sequence comes from Pseudomonadota bacterium, assembly GCA_049323295.1. Lineage (GTDB taxonomy): Bacteria > Pseudomonadota > Gammaproteobacteria > Pseudomonadales > JADFDG01 > JADFDG01. Next base: position 33,256 of record JBMOON010000040.1, on the reverse strand, counting down.
CCGCCCGGATCGGCTGCCGTACCAGTGTTCCCCCGGAACAGGTGTAACGGATTCCGACGCCCCGGAGACATCTGTTGATCGGGGGACGCGCACCGCGCATCCTTCCGCCATGAGCGAACGCCTGTTCCCGATTTCCATCATCTCCGCCGCCGTCAGTTATGCGGCCCGCTTCGGCGTCAATGCCGACATCCTGTTCCAGCGGGCCGGCGTACCGCCGCAGGTCATGGCCGACCCCGAGGCCCTGATCACCGTCGGGCAGTACCACGAGATGGCCGTGCAGGCCCAGGCGCTGCTCGGCGATCCGGCCTTCGCCCTGCACCTGGGCGAATGGCTGCGGGTGGAAACCGCCGAGGTGATCGGCACCCTGTATCTCACCGCACCGACCGTGCGCGCATCGCTGCTGCAGTGCGTGCGCTTCATGCCGCTGGTTACGCCCTGCGTGGACGCGGCCCTGGAAGAAGACGGCAATGAAGCGCGCTATTACTGCCTGATCGCTCCCTCGCTGGCCGACGACTTCCGCTTCCTCTATGCCGAGGCTACGCTGTCGATCACCTGGCACCTGATCCGCACGCTGACCGGTCGCCCCGACATCAACCCGGTCCGCATCCGCCTGCGGCACGACGGCAGCGCACGGCTGGCCGAGTTCCGCCGGCTGTTCGGCAGCGATGTCGTCATCGAATTCAATGCCGGCGAAGACGTGACGGTCTTCGACCGTTCGCTGCTCGATGTCCCGAACGCCGGCAACTCGCCCACCGTGCACGCCCAGATGGAGACCCTGGCGCTGGCCCGGCTGGCGAAAGTCCCGAGCGTGGAAACCGCAAGCACTTCGGTATTGCGGCTGCTGGAAGTGCACACCGGGCGCGACGTACTCGATCTCGAGCAGGTGGCCGAGCGGCTGGGCACTACCGCCCGCACTCTGCAGCGCCGGTTGCGCGACGAGAACACGTCGTTCCAGAAACTGCGCGACGGGCTGCGCTACCGGCAGGCGCAGTCGATGCTGCGCGACGAACGCATGGACGTCGCCACCATCGCCGCCACGCTCGGCTTCTCCGAACCAACCACGTTCCACCGCGCCTTCAAGAGCTGGAGCGGCCTCTCGCCGACCGAATTCCGGCGGCGCCACGGCGGCAACGAATAACTGCGCAGTACCCCATGACCGATCGCCTGTTCCCGCTGGCCACGTTCTCGCCGGCGATTTCCGTAGTGGCCAACCTCGGCCTGAACATGGACGCGCTGGCCGACATGGCCGGCATTCCGCACGGCCTGCTGGCGGATCCGAAGGCGCTGATCACCGGCCGGCAGTACCACGAACTGGCCGCTCTCGGCGGCCGGCTGCTGCACGATCCGGCGTTCGCGCTGAACGTCAGCGAATGGATACGGCTCGACATGTTCGAGGTGCTGGGTCCGCTGTTTTCCACCACCGCCACCATCCGCAGCTATGTGCAGGACACGGTGCGTTTCATGCCGCTGATCGATCCCTGCATCGACGTTTCGCTGGCCGAGGAAGGCGACGAGGCCCACTACTTCTGCCACCTGGTACCGGGCCAGGGCGCGGACTCGCGTTTCTTCCATGCCGAGGCCTGTTTTGCCGGCGGCTACCGCATGATGCGCAGCGTCTTCGGACGTCCGGGCGAGCCCGATCTGCCGCTGCTGCGCATCGAAGTGCAGCACGACGGCAGCGGCTGGCTGGATGCCTGGCGCCGGCATTTCGGCGACCGGACCGAATTCGTGTTCAACGCACCGGCCAACGTCGCGGTGTTCCGCCGCGAATGGCTGGACAGGGATAACCGCGGCCATTCGCCGGCCATCCACGCCCTGATGCAGAAAGCGGCACTGGCGCGGCTGGCCGAACTGCCGAATGTCGAGACTGCCAGCACCGCGGTGCTGCGCCTGCTGGAACAGGAAACCGGCACGCGGATACTCGACCTCGGCGAAGTGGCCGCAAAACTGGGCATGACCACCCGCACCCTGCAGCGCCGGCTGGTCGAAGAGCACACCACGTTCCAGCAGCTGCGCGACGGCCTGCGGCTGCGGCAGGCCCAGGCCCTGCTGCGCGACGGCACGCAGGACATCGCCACCATCGCCGCCACGCTCGGCTTCTCCGAGCCGGCCACCTTCCATCGTGCCTTCAAGGCCTGGGCCGGTCTGTCGCCGGCGGAATACCGGCGCCGGCACAACATCGAGTCCTGAGCGCCCGCCGGCGTGGCGTCTCATGCCCGGCCCCGTCGCCTTTTGCCGACGAATTGACTCCGCTGCCGCCGCAGAATTGCCCGGCGGCGAAATGCGCGGCCGGGCCGGCGCCGCACAATACCGGCCGGCGACTTCCTTTCTCTCCCAACAACAACAAAACCATGAACCGTCTTCTCTGCCTGCTGCTCGCCCTGCCGCTGCTGCTGTCGGCCGGGTGCGCAACCCATCACCGCGACGCCCCGAAGCTGCTCGACCGCGACGGCCGCACACTGGAAAAAACCCGCTATCACGGCGAGCTCGTCGCGACCGACGGCAAGCGCATCCGCTTCACCGTCTGGCAGCCGCCGCTGCGGCCGGGACAAACGGCGCCGCTGATCCTGCATGCGCACGGCTTCGCGCTGACGCGCATGAACTCGAAAATGGATCTGTATGCGAAATTCCTGCTCACCGGCCAGGCTGCGCTGGACGCCTGGAACCGCGGCTACTGGGTGATCAGTTTCGACCAGCGCGGCCACGGCGGCTCGCAGGGCAAGGTCGGCCTCATGGAGTGGGACAAGGAAATCGCCGATGTCTCGCTGCTGATCGACTGGGCGCAGAAGAATCTGGCGGTCACCGCGGTCGACGGCGATCCGAAGGTCGGCATGATTGGCGAAAGCTACGGCGGCGGCGTGCAGCTGCTGGCCTCGGTGGCCGATCCGCGCATCGACGCGCTGGTGCCGGTCACCACCTGGTACGACCTCGAGCGCGCGCTGATCCCCGACGGCGTACCGAAAAGCGAGTGGATCCTCTTCCTCGGCGTGGCCGGCTACGGGCTGAACACCTTCCACATGGACGGCCAGATCGCCGGCGGCATGTTCCGCGAAATCCTCTTCGACGATCCGCAGCCCGACCTGCGCGGTCGCCTGCACCGCAACAGCCTCGCCTTTCATTGCGACGGCGGCTCCTATCCGCATGCCGACGCGCTGATCATCCAGGGTTTCCGCGACGTTATATTTCCGGTCAACGACGCGGTGAAGATGCGCGACTGTTTTCGCAAGGGCGGCCGCGACGCGCGGGTGATCGGCGTCGAACACGGTCATCTCGCGCCCACCGCGCAGCTGCCGCCGATCGGCAAGATCCCGATCTGGCACGTGGCGCCGAACGTGCGCTGCGAGGGTCGCCAGTACGCGCTGCGCGACATGATCGTGAACTGGTTCGACATCAAGCTGCGCGACCGGCACATGCCCGATTCGACGGTGCCGGCCTGGTGCATGAGCGGTGATCGCACGGTCGACGCAGCGCAGGCATTCCCGGAGCCGATGCAGGTCGATGTCCCTGCGGTGCATGTCGGCAGCGGCGCCAGCGGACTGTTCGAATGGTTCATGCGGCCGCTGGATGCCGCCGGCAACTGGTTCGTGCCGGCACGCATGCCGGAAGACTGGGCCGAGCCGTCCAATGGGTGGCTGCGGCCGGCGCGCGTGCCGCTGCTGGCAATCGACGGGCCGACCTGGGTGCTGGGCAGTGCGCGCGCCGAACTCGACGTCTTCGGGAACGATCGCCCGAACCCGATCCTGTTCCTGCGCCTGGCGGCGTGGAAGCCGGGCAGCGGCATGTACCGCATCCTGAGCCAGCAGGTGACGCCGATCCGCGGCACCGGACGGCTCTCGGTCGAACTCGGCGCCGTGCGCGCGAAACTCGAAAAAGGCGAAGTGGTGGGGCTGCTGGTGAACGGTTACAGCAACCAGTTCCGGCTCACCGGCAGCGGCTGGGGCACCGATGCCTCGATCGCCGGCACCATCACCCTGCCGGTGGCCGGCGCCACACGCTGAACCTTTGCGGCGCCGCGCGGTCGCTCAACCGCTCTGCGCCGCCTCCAGCTGTTCCATCGCCGCCAGCAGCTTCGCTTCCGCATCGTCGATCAGCGCCGCCAGACGCGCGCGGTCGGCGAGCAGCGCGTCGAGTTTTTTCTTGCTGGCGGGCTGATAGATGTCGCCGGCGGCGAGACCGGCCTCGACGGTGTCGCGTTCGGTCTGCAGCTGGACCAGCCGCGTTTCCAGATCGGCCACGGCCTTCTGCGCTTTTTTCAGGTCGCGCGAGCCGGATTTCTCCGGCGCTTTCTCCGCGACGGCGGCCGGCGCCGCGGCGGGCATCGCCGGATTGCCCTTGCCGGCCCTGCCGGCCGCCCGCGCCGCTTCGGCGCGCCGCATGTCCAGCCACTTGGCGTAGCCGTCGAGATCGTCGTCGAACGGCCGCACCATGCCGTCGTCGACCAGCACCAGCTCGTCCACCGTCGCCCGCAGCAGGTGGCGATCGTGCGACACCACGACCAGCGCGCCGTCGAATTCCTGCAGCGCCTCGGTCAGCGCCTCGCGCATTTCCAGGTCGAGGTGGTTGGTCGGCTCGTCGAGCAGCAGCACGTTCGGTTTCTGCCAGACGATCATCGCCAGCGCCAGCCGCGATTTTTCGCCGCCGGAGAACTGGCCGCAGGGCGTGAGTGCCATGTCGTCGCGGAAGTCGAAGGTGCCGAGGAAGGTGCGCAATTCCTGCTCGCGGACCTTCGGCGCGATGCGCTGCATGGTGAGCAGCGGTGTCGCCTTCAGGTCCAGCGAATCGACCTGGTGCTGGGCGAAATAGCCGATACGGCATTTCTCCGCCGCGATCCGCTCGCCGCGCAACGCCGCCAGCTCGCCGACCAGCGCCTTGATCAGGGTCGATTTGCCGGCGCCGTTGCGGCCCAGCAGGCCGATGCGCGAATCCGGGGTCAGCTGCAGGTTCACGTTGCCCAGCACGGTGCGCTCGCCGTAGCCGAGGTCGGCATTGTCCAGCCGCAGCAGCGGGCTGGTGAGGTTCTGCGCCGGCGAAAAATGAAAATCGAACGGCGAATCGGCATGCGCCGGCGCGATGACCGTCAACCGCTCCAGCGCCTTCAGGCGGCTCTGCGCCTGCTTGGCCTTGGAAGCCTTGGCACCGAAGCGGGCAACGAACTGCTGCATGTGGGCGATCTTCGCCTGCTGCTGCACGAACGCCGCCTGCTGCTGCATCAGCTTCTCGGCACGCTGCCGCTCGAACTGCGAATAGTTGCCGGTGTACAGCGTCGCCTTCTGCTGCTCGATGTGCACGATGTGGCCGACCACCGAATCGAGGAAATCGCGGTCGTGCGACACGAGGAACAGCGTGCCCTCGAACTTGTGCAGCCACTCTTCCAGCCAGAGGATGGCATCGAGATCGAGGTGGTTGGTCGGCTCGTCGAGCAGCAACAGGTCGGCACGGCGCATCAGCGTGTGCGCCAGGTTCAGGCGCACCCGCCAGCCGCCGGAGAAGTCGCTGACCGGCCGCTCGTGGTCGCTGGCCGCGAAACCGAGCCCGTCCAACACGCGGGCGGCGCGGGCGCGCACCGTGTAACCGTCGGCATCGGCGATCTTCTCGTGCAGCTGCGCCATGCGGTCGTAGTCGTCGGTGAGTTCGACCTTCGCCAGCTCGGCTTCCAGCACGCGCAGCTCGACGTCGCCGTCGACCACGAAATCGATCGCGTGGCGCGGCAGCGCCGCCACTTCCTGCGCCATGTGCGACACCACCCAGTCGCGCGGCCGCTCCAGATCGCCCTGGTCGGGGCCGATCTCGCCCTTGAGCATGGAAAACAGCGTCGACTTGCCGGCGCCGTTGCGGCCGGTGAGGCCGACGTGCCAGCCGTGGTGCAGCGCAAACTCCGCGCCCTCGATCAGGGTGCGGCCGTTGCGGGCGAGGCGGAGGTTGCGGAAGCGGATCATGGGGCGCGGAGTTTACCCGAACCCTGCGCGGCGGCGCGGCCGGACGCGCATCCTTGTGTTACGTTGCGCGCCATGTCCCGCATCCCCTTTCCCGACAACGACACCCTCTGGCGCGAGATCGGCGAGCTGTACGCGCTGGAAGGCGCCGCGCCGCGCTGCATCCGCGTCCAGGACAGCCACGGCCTGAGCATCACCCTGCTGCTGCTGGCCATCGTCGTCGGCCGCCGCGGCATCGCCATCCACGAAGGCGCCCTGCCGGCCCTGCGCACGCTGGTCGTGCGCTGGCACTACAACGTGCTGGTGCCGCTGCGCGCCGCCCGCCGGGCACTGAAGGACACCGACTCGCCGGCCTACGACCAGGCGCGGCAACTCGAACTGGCGGTGGAGCGCGGGCTGCTGGACGAAGCGGCCGGTATCCTGCGCGGCCGCGCGCTGTGGAATGCCGAGGACGCCCTGCCGCGCAATCTCGACTGCATCGTCGACGCCCACGGCAACGGCACCCTGGATCCGCCGGATTCCGCCTACGCGGCGGCCGAGAACCTGGGCCGGCTGCTCGCCGGGCACTGAAAACCGGGCAACAAAAAGGCGGCCCTGCGGCCGCCTTCCTGCGCAGCGGAACGAACGATCAGGCGTCAACGGCCGGGTTGAACACCGGGCGCGGCTCGACGGCCATCGCCGGGGCCGGCGCAGCGACCGGAGCCGGGGCGGCTTTCGGGGCCTGCGGCTTCTTCGCGGCCTTCGGCCTGGCCGGCGCGGCCTTCTTCACCGGGGCGGCCTTTTTCGCGGCCTTCGGTTTCTTCGCGGCTTTTTTCGCGGCTTTCGGCCTGGCGGCCTTTTTCGCCTTGGCCGGCTTCTTCTTGCCGCCCTTCACGGCCTTTTCGGCGCGCTCGACCACGGCTTCAGCCAGCTCGGCGACCTTGATCTTGGCCAGCGCCTGGTTGGCGTTCGCCAGCTTCTCGGCGGCGTGACGGGCGGCGGCAAAGGCTTCGGTGGCGGCCTTGCGGGCCTTGTCGACTTCCTTGCGGGCAGCGGCGTTGTTGGCCTTGTTGGCCTTCATTTCCGCGGCCTTGATCTTCTTCATGCTCGCCTTTTCGTGCTTGACCGTGGACTTGAGGTCCTTGGTCAGCTTGGCGACGAACTTGTTGGCTTCGGCGATTTCCTTGTCGATCGCCTTGAGGACTTTCTGGCCGAGGCTCTTCGCGCCGGCTTTCAGCTTGTTCACCGCATTGGATTTCTTTGCTTTCTTCCTGGCCATGGCTGCATTCCTGAATGGGGTTCGACGGGTGGTTTCGACCGGCAACGGACCGAGCGCAGACAGTGTAGGCAAACCGTTTGGCAGTTCAAGATGCCGGCCGCCGCGCGCCGGCCCGATTCCGGTAGAATGCCGCGGTCCCGGCCGAAACCGGTGCGCGACAACCGCAATCGACAACAACGATGTGCCAATCCGGGGCGCCCGTGGCGTCCCGACCGGAGGATGCATGAAACGCTTGGGTTTGCTGCTGCTGGGTGCCGTACTGGTCACCGGCTGCAATGACACGGACGACGAGGGCTGGAAGGTCGGCTACAGCCTGGGCTACAAGCTCGGCGAGCGCGTCCAGAAGGAAGTGTCGGATCTCGACGTCGACGGCTTCGTCAAAGGCTTCAAGGATGCCTACAAGGGCGAAAAAGAGCCGAAGCTGACCGAAGAAGACATGCAGGCGACCATCAAGGCCTACCAGGAAAAGCGGGTCACCCAGCTGCGCGACGAGATGAAGCAGAAGAGCGACAAGAACCTCGCCGACGCCAACGCCTTCCTGGCCGAGAACGCCAAAAAGCCGGGCGTGAAGACCCTGCCGTCGGGCCTGCAGTACGAAGTGCTGGCCGCCGGCGCCGGTCCGTCGCCGAAAGCCACCGACATCGTCAAGGCGAAGTACCACGGCACGCTGCTCGACGGCACGGTGTTCGATTCCACCCGCGAGCGCGGCGACCAGCCGGCCGAGTTCCCGCTGAACCGCGTCATCCCGGCCTGGACCGAGGGCGTGCAGCTGATGAACAAGGGCGCGAAGTACAAGCTCTACGTACCGCCGTCTCTCGGCTACGGCGAGCGCGGCGCCGGCGGCAAGATCGGCCCGAACCAGGCGCTGGTCTTCGAAATCGAGCTGGTCGATTTCGGTCCGGTGACGGCACCGAAAAAGTAAGCACGACGCCACGACGCAGAGGCCGGTCACAGACCGGCCTTTTCGTTTGCGCCGCCGCCCCATGGCATTCCTCGTCTGCCCGCTGTGCCGCCAGTTGCTGGCGCCCGACGACCGCAGCTGGCGCTGCGCGCAGGGCCACGCCTTCGACACCGCCCGCGAGGGTTACCTCAACCTGCTGCCGGTGCAGCAGAAGAAAAGCCGCGCGCCGGGCGACAACCCGGAAATGGTGCGCGCGCGTCGTGCCTTCCTCGCCGCCGGCCACTACGCGCCGCTGCGCGACGCCGTGCTGGATCTGCTGCGGCCGCTGCAGCCGCGGACGCTGCTCGACATCGGTTGCGGCGAGGGCTGGTACACCGGCGCGCTGCGCACGGTGGCCGCCGACGTCACCGGCCTCGACCTGTCGAAGGACGCGGTGCGCCTGGCGGCAAAACAGCATCCCGGCATCCGCTGGCTGGTCGCCGGCAGCAGCGCACTGCCGCTGGCCGATGCCTCGATGGACGTCGTCACCAGCCTGTTCAGCCCGCTGCCGGCGGCGGAAATCGCCCGCGTGCTGAAACCCGGCGGCCACCTGCTGGTCGTCACGCCGGGCCCGCGGCATTTGTGGGCGCTGCGGGAAGCGTTGTTCGACGAAGTGCGGCCGCACGCGCCGGAGAAATTCGTCGAACAACTGGCGCCGCGCTTCGAGCTGGTGCAGCAGGTGGATGTCGCCTTCGACCTGACACTGGATCAATCGGCGCTGCAGGATTTGCTGACGATGACGCCGTATGCGTGGCGGGCGGACAAGGCCCGGCGGAACGTGACGGAGATCCGGCAACTGCGGGCAGAGTTCGCCCTGCTGCTCTGGAGCACCCGGCCGGCAGAACCTGCTTCTGAATAATGCACTCCGGCCCGGATTCAGCACGGGCAATCGCTGGAAGTGCACTCATTCGCGCTGCGGTGCGAGAAGGCGGCGGACACCCCTGCACAAAAAGAGGCCGTACGGACGATGTGGTGCAGGCCAACCACGACAACTCTCCGGAGAGCCGGAGGATTATCCGGGGAAGACGGAGGACTGATCGCTGGGCCCGAGGCATTTGACGCCCAGGGGCGCATTTTGTATCCGGGAAAAATGGCATTCGCCAGCACCCCGAAAGTCTCGGGAGACAATGCGGTAGCGGTAATAGTTATGCTGATGACTTTTCCACGCCCAGGATACGGGCCACGTAAAGCGGAATAACCGACACAAAAAACAAAAGAAAAAAATAATACATAAAAGTCACGGCTGCAGGGACTGCCCACGCATACACGACCATGCCGAACACTGACGTGTGGGGCGCCCGCAAAAGAATTGGGGCCGCGGCCAAATCACCGCTAACGACGAAAGGGGATCCCCGGTACAAGCTGTAAAAATCAACGACTCCGATATCGCTCAGAATGACAATTGCAACGAAGACCAGCGCGGTCAGCAGGGCAAACGCGGCCTTGGGACGGGAGAAAGAACTTATTTTAAGCCGCGCCGCCTCAACGAATGCAGGGCTGCGTGGGGGCGCGCGCAACACAAGCACAAGAAAATGCAAAGGGACAAAGGCCCACTGAATGCTCCACGTAAGAACTGCCCGGCGTTGATCCGAGAAATGTTCCGATACAACCCCAATTATCGGAACTTGTCGCTGCACGAAATCAACAAAATCGGTGGCCGCCAACACGAGCACGAACTCATCCGGAAGCAGCCAGCCAGTTATTGCTGCCACTATGGCGGCGGCCAAACACAGGCCTCCCAACTTGACATTCACCACAACGCTATTCATTGCCGAATACCCGTCACCGAGATTCCACGCTCCAATAATTCGCAAGCTCTCCGCCGCCGGCAGTCAAATTAAGGCATGAAGCCAGCAGGTTGCCCGTATACGCAAAAATGGCCCGGCCACGGAGCCAATAGCGGCGACGCCTTTGCCATCAATCCGCGTTTACTCTCTTTTGGCATGCGCAATTTGCGCGTAACTGTATCGGCCGAACGACCGAGCATAGAGCGGATGCGGCACTGCCAGATTGGCATGGATAAACCGCCCGATCACCCCAGCAACGCCACCACCACCGGCAACACCAGCGCCGTCAGCAGGCCGGTGAGCGCGAGTCCGACGCCGGCGAAGGCGCCGGGGCGCTGGCCCATCTCGATGGCGCGCGCAGTGCCGACGGCGTGCGCGACCACGCCCAGCACCAGGCCCTGGATGCGGCCGTCGGTGATGCGCAGTGCGCGGAAGATCCACGGCGCGACGATGCCGCCGACGACGCCAGTGACGATCACGATGCCGGCCGCCAGTTCCGGATTGCCGCCGGTGATCTGCGCCACCGGGAAAGCAATCGCCGAGGTCACCGATTTCGGCGCCAGCGACAGCAGGAGTTCGCGTGTCGGCGCGAACGGCAGCGCGAACAGGACGGCCAGCAGCGGCGCGACGATGCCGCCGACCGTCACCGCCAGCAGCACCGGTTTCAGCGCGTGCAGGATGGTGCGGCGCTGGCGGTACACGGGCACCGCGATGGCGACCACCGTCGGGCCGAGCAGCCAGTACAGCAGTTGCGTGCTCTCGCGCCAGGCGTCGACCGGCATGTCGAGCCAGACCAGCACCGCCACCAGCGGCACCGTCGCGGTCACCAGCGGATGCGCGAGCGGGTGATGATGCAGCCGGCGCCACAGGCGCTGGCCGGCGAGCCACGCGAGCACGCAGGCGGCGATGCACAGCGCGGAGACGGCGAGCGCGGCGAACGTCACGGCGTGGTCTCCGACGGCGTCTTGCCCTCCTTCGCATCCGGCTCGGGCGGCAGCGCCGTCTTCAGGACCAGCGCCAGCACGAGCATTGCCAGCGGCGTGGCGACGAAAATCGCCATTGCGACAGGTGCCGCGGCCGGCAGGAATTTCGCGTGGTCGAGCACCAGCGCCGCCACCGGCGCGAAGAACAGCAGGGTAAGGTTGCGCAACAGCAGGTCGGCGGCACGGGCGATGCGGCCGAGCAGGCGCTCGCCGAACACCGCCAGCAGCGCCAGCAGCATCAGCAGGCCGGCCACCGCGCCGGGAAAGGGAATGCCGAGCGCGCGCACCAGCGCTTCGCCGGCCAGCTGCAGCGCCACCAGCAGGCCGAAACCGAAGAGCAGGTCGAGCATTGCGGACGGCGTCAGGCGCGGCGGCGCAACAGCTGGAACAGGAACAGCGCGCACAGGCCGACGAACACGGCCAGCGTCAGTTCGGCGAGGCTGAAGCCGAAGAAGGTCCAGTCGACCACCGCGCATTCGCCGGAACCGCGCAGCACCATGTTCACCACGTCCTGCAGCGGAAACACCTCGAGCATGTATTCGAGGCCGGGGCCGCAGGCCGGCACCTGGTCGGCCGGCAGGTACTGCAGCCACACATGGCGGCCGGCGACCCCGAGACCGGCCAGCGAGCCGGCCAGCCCGAGCAACGCATAGACGCGCTGGCCGAAACGTTTCGGATTGTGGATCACGGCGACGATCAGCACCGCCATCGCGCCGAACACCGCCACCCGCTGCAGGATGCACAGCGGACAGGGTTCGAGGCCCACCACGTGCTGCAGATACAGCGCGAAGCCCAGCGCGACGAAACAGGCCGCCAGCCCGAGCAGGTTGACGGCGCGATAACCCGGCAAGGTCATGCGGTTGCTTCCCGTGGCTGCGCGATCAAAGCGTCTTGCCGGCCTCGCCGGCTTCCTCGACCGCCGCGCCTTCTTCTTCCGCCGCCGGCGGCGCGCGGAAATCGATCAGTTCGACCTCGAAGATCAGCGCCTGGTTCGGGCCGATCACGTCGCCCTCGCCGGCGCCCGTTTCGCCGTAGCCGAGCTCCGGCGGTACGAACAGCTTGTACTTCGCACCCTTGCTCATCAGCCGCACGCCTTCCTGCCAGCCGACGATCACGCGGTCGAGCGGGAATTCCACCGGCTCGCCGCCGGCGGTGGTGTCGAATTCGGTGCCGTCGGGCAGCGTGCCGCGATAGTGCGCGGTAACGAAGTCGCCGGCCGCCGGCGTCGGTCCCTTGCCCTTGGTCAGGATCTCGTACTGCAGGCCGGACTTCAGGGTCTTCACGCCCTTGCGCTTGCCGTTGCTCTTCATGAAGGCGTCGGATTTCGCCTGGTTGTCGGCCAGCAGTTTCTGCCGGGCCGCCTGCAGCTGCGCGATGCGCCGCTCCTGGAACTGCTCGAAGGCCTGCCGCATTTCTTCCTGCGACATCTTGCCCGGCTTGCGGGCGAAGGCCTCGCTGAAGCCTTCGTTGAAGGCGGCGGTGTCGAGGTCGGCGATGTCGGCGCTCATCCGCTGGCCGAGCGAATAGCCGAGCGTGTAGCCGATCCGCCAGCCGTCGTTGCCGCCGGCCGCGGCTGCCGGCGGCGGTACGGCCGGATCCCCGGCCTGCGCCAGACCGGTCGCCAGCACCGCCGCCATGAGCCATCCGTACTTGATCATCGGGAAATCCTCTTCTTGCCGCGGGGCGGCCGGGTTTGGGGGTGTCCTGCCGCGGGGTGCGCGCCGGGGCAGGCCAGAATATCGCGTTTCAGCGATAGAACGCTGCCACGTAATCGGCAAACGGCTGACTGTCCGCCGCTTCCAGCTCGCGCTGCTCTTCCAGCGACTCGGCGGCCAGATGCTCGAAGAACTCCCGCCGCGCCGGCGCCAGCGGCTGGGCGCGGAAATGGTCGCGGGCCGCCAGCGACTGCGCCATCGCAAAGCCGAAGAAGGACAGCTCCCGCTCGCGCAGGTCGTTGAGCACGCGGGCGCTGGGGGTCTGCGCCGGATCGACGAACTTGCGCCGCTGGGCCGCCAGCGAGCGGCTGTAGCCCTGCGACGACGGCCGGGCCTCGTCGAGCAGGCGCGCCACCGGGTACATCGCCTCGCAGAGGGCGAAGCCCCATTCGCGCAGCGGCGCCTCGGTACCGTCGAGCACGATCCGGGCATCGGGCGAGCGGCCCTCGTTGACCGCGATGCGCAGGTTGGCCTTGTTCTGCGCCAGCTCGGCCTCGCCCTGCGGCGGGCTGTCGTGCAGCAGGCAGAAGGTGGCGAACAGTTCCATGAAGTAGGACGTTTCGTGATCGATGCCCACCGGCAGGAACGGGTTCAGGTCCAGGCTGCGCATCTCGACGTACTCGACGCCGCGGTCGCGCAGCGCGCTGACCAGCCGTTCGCCCGGCAGCGGCACGCACTTCGGACGGATCGAGCCGTAGAACTCGGCTTCCATCTGCAGGATGTTGCCGTTCAGCTGCTTCCATTCGCCGCCGGACTCGACGCCGATCCGCGCGAAATCCGGGTGCGGCGTGCGGATCGCGGTGTCCAGCGAATCGACGTAGGCCGCCAGCGAGTTGTAGCTGACGGCCAGTTTTTTCTGCGCGCTGTTCGAGTAACCGAGATCGCCCAGCCGCAGGCTGGTGGCGTAGGGCCGGTACAGGGTATGGCCGTCGGCCGATGCCAGGTCGTGGCTGCGGCCGCGCAGGAAGCTGGCGCACATCGCCGGCGAGGCGCCGGTGAGGTAGGCCACCAGCCAGACGTATTTCTGGTAGTTGCGGATGAGCGCGAAATATTCGCGCGAAGTGAATTCCTGCAGGTCGGTGGAAGCCGCGCCTTCGTTCTGCCGGTAGGCCCACCAGAAGTTGTCGGGGAACGAAACGTTGTAGTGGATGCCGGCGATGGCCTGCATGTGGCGCCCGTAACGGTGCCACAGGCCGTGCCGGTAGACGGTCTTGAAGCGGCCGAGGTTCGAGCTGCCGTACTGCGCGATCGGGATCGACAGCTCGTCGCCAACCACGCAGGGCATGGAATTGGCCCACAGCAGTTCGTCGCCCAGCTGCTCGTAGACGAAATGATGGGTGTCGGCGAGGAACAGCAGGCAGTCGGTGACGTGCTCGTAGGCCGGCGTGATGAACTCGAGCAGTGCTTCCGAATAATCGGTGGTGATGTGCGGGTGGGTCAGCGCCGAACCGAGCGGCGCCGGATGCGGTGTCTGCGCGATGTGGCCCTTCGGCGAGACGCGCAGGCTTTCCTTCTCGATGCCGCGCCGGATGCCGCGCAGGGTGTGTTCCTTGCGGGCGCCGCGCAACGCGGCAATGCGGTGGGCAAGTCGTTCGGTGTCGAGCACGGAGACGGGCAACCGGTCGTCGGAGGTCGCGGAACTATCGCCCATCCGGCGCCGACCGTCCATCGCCGGCCGCGGCGTGCGCGACTGCACAGGCGCGCGGCAGAGGTTTAGGCTGGTGGTTGCCGGAAACGCCGCGGCCACGAGCCGCACGCATCCGCAGGCCATGCGCGACCGCGCGGCGACGATCTCGCCGCGACATGCTCCGCAGGAGGCAACCATGCCCGGGGATCGTCCGCGTCACGATACCGCTGCCGGCACCGGCCGGCCGGCCACTGCAGCGCCCGCCACCGGGACCGTCGACCGGGTCGTTGCCGAATTCCGCATCCATCGCCGCGGCTTCGTCGATCCCGACGGCCGCCTGCTCGTTCCCCGCGACACGCTCCCGATCGACGACGACACGCTGCTGGCGCTGTACCGGCAGATGGTTTTCCTGCGCGCGCTCGACGAAAAGGCGATCGCCCTGCAGCGCACCGGTCGCATGGGCACCTACGCTTCCTGCCTCGGCCAGGAAGCGGTCGGCGTCGCCACCGGCCTGGCCATGCGGGAAGACGACGTGTTCGTTCCCTATTACCGCGACCAGGGCGCGCAGATCGCGCGCGGCGTGGCGCCGGAAGAGACGCTGCTCTACTGGGGCGGCGACGAACGCGGCAACGCCTTCCGCGATCCGCGGGTACGCGAAGACCTGCCCAATTGCGTGCCCATCGCCACCCAGTACACGCACGCCGCCGGCGTGGCGGCGGCGTTCCGCATCCGCGGCGAGGCGCGCTGCTGCGTGGTCAGCGGCGGCGACGGCAGCACCTCGCGCGGCGAATTCCACGAGGCACTGAACCTGGCCGGCGCCTGGCACCTGCCGCTGGTCTTCGTGATCAACAACAATCGCTGGGCGATCTCGGTGCCGCTGGCGAAACAGACCGCGGCCGCCACGCTGGCGCAGAAGGCGGTGGCCGCCGGCATTCCCGGCCTGCAGGTGGACGGCAACGACGCACTGGCGGTGTATCTCGCCGTGCACGATGCCGCGGCGCGCGCCCGCGCCGGCAAGGGCGCGATGCTGATCGAGGCAGTCACCTGGCGGCTGGGCAACCACACCACGGCCGACGATGCGTCGCGCTACCGCAACGAGGCAGACGTGCAGGCCGCCTGGCAGCTGGAGCCGGTGGCGCGGTTGCGCCGGCTGCTGGCAACGCTCGGCCTGTGGAACGACGCGGACGAAGCGGCCTGGAACACGCAATGCCGGCACGACGTGGAAGCGACCGTCGCGCGTTATCTGGCATTCGCGCCGCAGGCGCCGACCGATCTGCTCGATCACCACTACGCACACTGGCCGGAAACGCTGGCCGCACAGCGCAACGAGCTGCTGGCGCGCGTCGCCCGCCATGCCGGAGGTCGCCAGTGAGCCGTCTGCAGCACGACATGGCCGGCACCGGGCCGGCGCCCGCGGCAACCACGCACGACGTCACGCTGGTGGAAGCGGTGACGCTGGCGCTCGACCGCGCCATGCAGGAAGACGAATCGGTGGTGATCCTCGGCGAGGACGTGGGCGTCAACGGCGGCGTGTTCCGCGCCACGCTCGGCCTGCAGCAGAAATACGGCGCGAAGCGCGTGCTCGACACGCCGCTGGCGGAAGCGCTGATCGCCGGCGTCGCGGTCGGCATGGCGACCCAAGGCCTGAAACCGGTGGCGGAAATCCAGTTCATGGGTTTCATCTACGCGGCCATGGAGCAGCTGGTGTCGCACGCCGCGCGCATGCGCACGCGGACGCGCGGCCGGCTGCATTGTCCGCTGGTGTTGCGCACGCCGTACGGCGGCGGCATCCGTGCTCCGGAGCACCATTCGGAAAGCATGGAGGCGATGCTGATGCACGTGCCCGGGCTGCGCGTGGTGGCCGCCTCGTCGCCGGCGCGTGCCTACGGCCTGCTGCTGGCGGCGATCCGCGATCCGGATCCGGTGATCTTCCTCGAGCCGGCGCGGCTGTACCGCGCGGCGAAAATGCCGGTGATCGACGACGGCGAGGCGCTGCCGCTCGACCGCTGCTTCATCCTGCGCGAAGGCAGCGACCTCACGCTGATCGGCTGGGGCGCGCAGATTCCCGATTGCCTGCAGGCGGCGGAAACGCTGGCCGCCGAAGGTATCGAGGCGGAAGTGATCGACGTCGCCACCCTCAAGCCGCTGGATACCGCCACGCTGGTCGATTCGGTGGCACGTACCGGTCGCTGCGTGATCGTGCAGGAAGCACCGCGCAGCAACGGCCCCGGCAGCGAGATCGCCGCCGTGCTGGCGGAAGAAGCGCTGTTCAGCCTGAAGGCACCGGTGCAGCGCGTCGCCGGATTCGATGCGGTCATGCCCTATCTGCGCAACGAAGCCGGCTACCTGCCGGACAGCGGCGATATTCTGGATGCCTGCCGGCGCGCCATGGCGTTTGCCTGACGTCCGGAAAAACACCGACCAGGGACTGCCCATGCGCTTCTTCTGCCTGCCCGATCTCGGCGAAGGCCTGCACGATGCGGAAATCGTCGACTGGCACGTGCGCGACGGCGATGAAGTCGCCGTCGACCAGCTGCTGCTGACGGTGGAAACCGCCAAGGCGATCGTCGAGATTCCCAGCCCCGTCGCCGGCCGCATCCGGCACTGCTTCGGCAAGCCCGGCGACGTGGTCGCCGTCGGCGAACCGCTGGTGGAATTTGCCGGCGAGGACAGCGGCACGGTGGTCGGCACGCTGGCCAGCGTACCGACGCCGGCCGCCGACCGCTTCCGTGCCGCGCCGGCGGCCGGCGCGGTGGCCGGACCGGCCGTGATCGCGCTCGCGGCGCGGCTGGGCGTCGACCTCTCGACGGTGAGCGGCAGCGGCCCCGGCGGCCGCCTCCAGGCCCGCGACGTGGAAGACGCCGCGCTGCAGCAGAAAAGCGCCGCCGGCAAACCGGCGCGCGGCGAAGCGCTGCGCGGCATGCGCCGCAGCATGGCCATCGCCATGGAGAATGCCGGCCGCGTCGTGGTGCCGGTGTCGATCTTCGACGAGGCCGACATCGGCGACTGGCCGCCGCACGCCGACATCAGCGTGCGCATCGCCCGCGCCATCGCCGCCGCCTGCATCGCCGAGCCCGCACTGAACGCGTGGTACGACGGCAACACGCGGCGGCGCGAGCTGTGTCCGCAGGTGGATCTCGGGATTGCCGTCGACACGCCGGACGGCCTGCTGGTGCCGGTGCTGCGCGACATCGCCGGCCGCGACGACGCCAGCCTGCGGGTCGGCATCGACCGTCTTGAAGCCGATGCGCGGGCACGGAAGATTCCGCCGGAGGAACTGCGCGGCGCCACGATCACGCTGTCGAATTTCGGCGTGTTCGCCGGCCGGCATGCCACGCCGGTGGTGGTGCCGCCGACGGTATGCATCGTCGCCGCCGGCCGCATCCACGAGGGTGCGCGCGTGATCGGCGGCCAGGTGGCGGCGCGGCGCCTGCTGCCGCTGTCGGTGACCTTCGATCACCGCGCGGTCACCGGCGGCGAGGCGGCGCGCTTCCTCGCCGCGCTGCTGGCGGCGCTGTGAGCCGGCCTATTTCTTGTTGACGCCCGCTTTCTGCAACGCCGCCGCGAAGGCGCCCTTGCCGCCGGCCGCCGGTGCGCCGCCGAAAGAACGCTGCTGCTGGGCGGCATCGGGTCGGCCACGGCCGCCGCGCGCCTCGCCGGCACCGCCGGCCGGCTGCTTCGCGCCCGGCTGATCGTCCATGCGCATGCTGAGGGCGATGCGCTTGCGGGCGATGTCGACCTCCATCACCTTCACCTTGACGATGTCGCCGGCCTTCACCACCTCGTGCGGATCCTTCACGAACTTGCTGGCCAGCGCCGACACATGCACCAGCCCGTCCTGGTGCACGCCGATATCGACGAAAGCGCCGAAGGCCGCCACGTTGGTGACCGTGCCCTCCAGCACCATGCCGGGTTTCAGGTCCTTCAGGTCCTGCACGTCCTCGCGCAGCTCGGCGGCGCGGAATTCGCCGCGCGGGTCGCGGCCGGGCTTGTCGAGTTCCTTCAGGATGTCGCTGATGGTCGGTACGCCGAACTTCTCGCTCACGAACTCCTGCGGCTTCACGCTGCGCAGGAAACTGCCGTCGCCGATCAGCGATTTCAGTTCACGGCCGCTCTTCTGCGCGATCGCCTCGACCAGCGGATAGGCCTCCGGATGCACCGCCGAGGCGTCCAGCGGGTTGTCGCCGCCGGTGACGCGCAGGAAGCCGGCCGCCTGCTCGAAGGTGCGCTCGCCGAGACGCGGCACGTCCTTCAGTTTTTCGCGGCTGGCGAACGGGCCGTTCTTCGCGCGGAAGGCGACGATGTTGCCGGCGATGGTCGAGTTGAGGCCGGCGATGCGCGCCAGCAGCGGCGCACTGGCGGTGTTGACGTCGACACCGACCGCGTTCACGCAGTCCTCCACCACGCCGTCCAGCGAGCGGGCCAGCTTGAGCTGGTTGACGTCGTGCTGGTACTGGCCGACGCCGATCGATTTCGGCTCGATCTTCACCAGCTCGGCCAGCGGGTCCTGCAACCGGCGCGCGATCGACACCGCGCCGCGGTAGGACACGTCGAGATCCGGGAATTCCTTCGCCGCCAGCTCGCTGGCCGAATACACCGAAGCGCCGGCCTCACTGACCACGATCTTCTGTGCCTTGATCGCCGGGTGCTTCTTCAGCAGCTCGGCAGCGAGCTTGTCGGTTTCGCGGCTGGCGGTGCCGTTGCCGATGGCGATCAGCTCGACCTTGTGCTTCTGGCAGAGCGCGGCGAGCACGGCGATCGAATTGTCCCAGTCGTTGCGCGGCTCGTGCGGAAAGATTGCCAGGTGCGCCAGCAGTTCGCCGGTGGCGCCGACCACGACGACCTTCACGCCGGTGCGCAGGCCCGGGTCGAGGCCCATGGTCGGCCGCATGCCGGCCGGCGCCGCCATCAGCAGCGCCTTGAGGTTGCGGGCGAACACGTTGATCGCCTCCTCGTCCGCCTTCTCGCGGATTTCACCGATCAACTCGCTCTCGAAATGCATCAGCAGCTTGACCCGCCAGGTCCAGCGCACGACTTCCTGCAGGAAATCGTCGGCAGCCCGCGCGCGATGCGACCAGCCGATGTGCCCGGCGATCATGTCCTCGCAGGGATGGATGCGGGTGCGGTCCTCCTCGTCGCCCACGGCCAGGCCGACCGACAGGAAACCCTCGTTGCGGCCGCGCAGCATCGCCAGCACGCGGTGCGACGGCGCCGCGGCCAGCTTCTCGCTGTGCGCGAAATAATCGCGGAACTTCACGCCCTCGTTTTCCTTGCCCGGCACGACCTTCGCGCTGATCGTCGCTTCGCGCCACAGAAAATCGCGCATGCGCGCCAGCAACGCGGCGTCTTCGGCGAAACGTTCCATCAGGATCTGCCTGGCGCCGTCCAGCGCCGCCTTCACGTCGGCGACGCCCTTCTCCGCATCGATGAATTTCAGCGCCTCTTCCGCCGGCACGCGCGCCGGATCGCCGAGCAGCGCATCCGCCAGCGGCTCGAGGCCGGCCTCGCGGGCGATCTGCGCCTTGGTGCGGCGCTTCTGCTTGTACGGCAGGTACAGATCCTCGAGACGGGCCTTCGAGTCGGCCTCGCGGAACTCTTTTTCCAGCTCCGGCGTCAGCTTGCCCTGCTCGGCAACGCTCTTGATGACCGCCTCGCGCCGCTCCTCCATCTCGCGCAGGTAGCGCAGGCGCTCGTCGAGGTTGCGCAATTGTGTGTCGTCGAGGCCGCCGGTGACCTCCTTGCGGTAGCGCGCGATGAACGGAACCGTAGCACCCTCGTCGATCAGCCCTACGGTGGCAACGACCTGGGCGAGTTTCACGCCGAGTTCTTCGGCAATTTTCCGGGCGATGGCGAGCGCGGTTTCGGCGGCAGGAGACGACATGGAGGAATCACGCGACGTGGTGCGGAAGGAGGCGTGATTCTAGGCGCGCCCGCGCAGCCCTGACAGGCTTGCGTCGGCGGCATTTCCTGCGTAGGCGCGGCCTTCGCTGCGCCGGCCGCAGAAACGGAAACGCCGCCCGGAGGCGGCGTTCGGCGAGACGGGGCGACTTACTTTTTCGCCAGCAGCTCGTTGATCTTGGCGAGCAGCTCCTGCTCGTTCGGCGGCTTGGTGATGTAGCCGCTGGCGCCCTGGCGCTCGCCCCAGACCTTGTCGGTTTCCTGGTCCTTGGTGGTGACCAGGATCACGGGGATGTGTTCGGTTTTCGGGTTCTTGGTGATCTTGCGAGTGGCCTGGAAGCCGTTGAGCTCGGGCATGACGACGTCCATGAGGACGAGGTCCGGCTGGTGCTGTTCGGCGAGTTCGACACCACGCATGCCGTTGTCGGCGGTGATGGTGTTGTGGCCGCTGGACTCGAGGAGTTTGACCAGGTTCGCGAGTTGGGTCGGCGAATCGTCGACCACCAGAATGCGCGCCATTCACTCCCCCCGGATGCCGGTCGATTGTTGTTTGGTTGCGGGCCGCATCGGACCCTGAACCGGCCGCGGAATCATAACATGCTGCCGACAGACGGCATGCCGCCCGGAGGCGGCCGGATACCGGCCGGCGGCCGCCCCGGGTGACCGATACCGTCATTCCCGGTAACCGATCCTGTACTTGCCGCCCCGGCCGCAGGGTTGCAGGATGGCGCCACCACGCCCGGCCGCCGCGATCCGCGCCGCCGGCGACCCGCACCGACCCGCAGCAGACGCATGACCAACACGGCCGAAAACCGCGAAGCACCGACCGAGAAGATCCTGGTCGTCGACGACGATGCCCGCCTGCGCAACCTCCTCCAGCGTTTCCTGGAAGAGGAAGGCTATGCCGTGAAGGCCGTGGGCGACGGCGAGCAGATGGACCGGGCACTGGCCCGCGAGATCTACCACCTGATCGTCCTCGACCTGATGCTCCCGGGGGAGGACGGTCTGGCCATCTGCCAGCGCCTGCGCGGCAAGGGCAGCGCCCTGCCCATCATCATGCTCACTGCCAAGGGCGACGAGGGCGACCGCATCACCGGCCTGGAGTCCGGGGCCGACGACTACCTGCCCAAGCCGTTCAACCCCCGCGAGCTGGCCGCCCGCATCAAGGCCGTCCTGCGCCGGCAGGTGCGGGAAGTGCCCGGCGCCCCCAGCCAGAAGCAGGAAGTGGTGACCTTCGGGCCGTTCCGGCTCGACCTGTCCACCCGCAGCCTGTTCCGCGGCAACGATGCCGTGCCGCTGACCACCGGCGAATTCGCCGTGCTCAAGGCGCTGGTCATGCACCCGCGCGAGCCGCTGACCCGCGACAAGCTGATGAACCTCGCCCGCGGCCGCGAGTGGAGCGCCATGGAGCGCTCGATCGACGTGCAGGTCTCGCGCCTGCGCCGCATCGTCGAGGACGATCCTTCCAACGCCCGCTACATCCAGACGGTGTGGGGCGTCGGCTACGTGTTCGTCCCGGACGGCGCCTGATGCGCACGCCGCGCTGGTGGCCGCGCCGGTTCCGGCTCGTTCCGCGCACGGCATTCTGGCGCACCACCATCGTCATCCTGCTGGTGATCTCCACCAGCCAGTTCCTGTCCTTCCTGTTCTTCCTCGACAACCAGTACCTGCCCAGCGTGCGCGCCTATGCGCAGTTCACCGTCCTGCAGGCAAACAACGTTTTCCATCCGCAGCGCGAATTCGGTACCGAGCGCACCCGCGAGGCGCTGGTACGCGCCACCGGCATCGAGGCGCGCACGCCGCTGCCGGGCGAGGTCCCGCAGCACGCCAGCTATCCCTTTCTCGATTACGTCGTGCAGGCCTACGCCCAGGAAGTGGCCAACGGCCTGCACGAAGCCGTGGAGGTCCGGCTGGAGTTCCGCAAGTCGCCGGTGGTCTGGGTGCACGCGCCGAGTTTCGGCGACACCTGGCTGGTGGTGCCCTGGAAATTCCTGCGCCAGTACGACCGCTACGTGATCATCGCCTATGCGATCGTCAACCCGATCCTGTCGCTGCTGGCTGCCTTCTTCATTTCCAGCCAGCTCAACCGGCACCTGCGCCGGCTGTCCGGCGCGGCACAGCGGGTCGGCCGCGGCGAAGGCATGCCGCACCTGGATGAAACCAGCGCACCGTTCGAATTCCGGCAGGTGAACCACGTGTTCAACCGCATGGCCGCCGACCTTGACCGCTCGCGCAAGGATCGCGAGCTGCTGCTGGCCGGCGTCTCGCATGACCTGCGCACGCCGCTCACCCGTATCCGGCTGTCGGCGGAATTTCTCGACGATCCGGAGCTGCGCGACGGCATCGTTGCCGACATCGCCGACATGGATGCCATCCTCGAGCAGTTTATTTCCTATATCCGCGACGGTCGCGACGAGCCGGTGGCGGCCGGCGACCTGAACGAGCTCGTGCGGCAGGTCGCGGCACACCACGATCCGGAGCGCGTCGAGCTGGATCTGCAGGACCTGCCCCGCTTCGCCTTCCGCCGGCTGGCGATCAAGCGACTGGTCGACAACCTGATGACCAACGCCTTCCGTTATGCGAAGACAGGCAATGTCACCGTATCCACCCGCACCGCCCGCCAGGAAATCGTGTTGTGCGTCGCCGATCGCGGCCCGGGGATCCCGGAAGACGAAATCGCCGGCGTGCTGGAACCGTTCGCGCGCGGCGACAAGGCACGCACCACCCAGGGCTCCGGCCTCGGGCTGGCCATCGTCCGGCGCATCGCGATGATGCACGGCGGCAGCGTGCGGCTGGCCAACCGGGAAGGCGGCGGGCTCGCAGTGAGCGTGCACCTGCCGCTGGTGTCGCGCCGCGGCTGACGACGTTTCAGCCGGAGAACTCGCGGTTGGTCATCACCGACTGCACGACGAAACCGAACGAACCGTCGCGATCGTACAACGTGGAATGCACGATGCCGGTGCCGGTGGCCTGCACCTGCGCTTCCGCATCGAAACCCAGCCATTCGCCGACCGGCAACCGGTACAGCGCCAGCGTGACGTCGGCATTGATCATGCCGGTGGCGTTGCCGAGGTTGAGTTGCGCCACGCCGTTGCCCAGATCGCTCAGCAGGCAGGCGCGCACGAACGGCGTCAGCGGCTCGTTTTCGAGAATGGTCACCGGCAATCGCATCCAGCTCATGTTGTGCCCGCGCTCCTGCCACAGCTCGCGACCGCGCACTTCCACCCGCGTGTGCAGGCCGCGCGGGATCTTCAACCCCTTGGCATCGAGCATCTGCTGGATGGAAAACGGCGGCAGGCCGTCCGGGCCCGGCGGTGGCGGATGCGGCAGCGGCGCGTAGTCCGGCAGCGTCACGTGCTGCGTCTTCATCGCCACGGCACTGGCACGGCACACGGTCTTTCCGTCGTGCGTCACCTCGATCCCGATCACCTTCAGCCGCGCGCCGTCGCGCGCGATTTCGCTGCGCACCGCCAGCGGCGCCTTCGGCACCGGACGCACCAGATCCATGGTCTGCCGCGTCACCACGAAGCCCGGTGGCAGCTGCGATTGCACCGCATGGCCGAGCAGGCCGGTCGCCGTGCCGCCGTGCAGCAGCGACGGATGCCAGGGACTGCCGCCGACATCGGTCGGCACGAAAAAATCGCCGCTGCGGGTGTAGAGGAATTCGGTCATCGGTACTGCCGCGCGGCCTTGCGGCGGCGCGTCCGTCACACGTGAAAAGAAAAGGCCGGGCATGAAGCCCGGCCCGATACGCTGCCCCTGCGCATGCGCGGGGTCAAGGCGCGTATTGCGGCAGAAAATTTCCCCGGCGGCTCAGGCCGGCACGGCGGTGGCCACGCCCTGCACATCCATGCCGTAGCGGTGGCGGAAGGCGGGACGCTCGTCGGTATCCCAGGGATGGAAGTCCGGCTTGAAGTACTCGAGCAGGTACGGCGCCAGCGACATCACGATGCCGCCCGGCCCCCAGACCACGCTCAGCAACCGGATGCGATTGCGGACCGTCCACAAGCCATCCTGTTTGAGCAGGTACACCTGCCGCTCGTAGATGTGCTTCATGAAGTCGATGAAGGTGAGCACCATGCTGGTGGCGCGCAGACGGTAGCCGTCGTCGATTTTCTCCGCCAGATCGAAGCAGACGGCCTTGTGCTCGACTTCCTCCAGCGCGTGCCAGAGCAGCAGTTCGCGGATCGGCGACGCGGCATTGTCGACCAGGTCCGGACGCTTCTCGAGGATCATCCGCGCGAACGACGCGGTCATGTGCTCGGCGGCGGCGGTCATCGAGATGCGCCAGCGGGCGCTGATGTTCTTGCGCGCCCAGGTGCGCTCCTTCTCGATCTGCTCGTCGAAGCGCTTCATTTCCGGATAGCCCATGCCGATCAGCGCTTCGTTCCAGTCATCGTGCGCCTTGCCGTGGATGGCTTCCTGGCGGATGAAGCGCTTGATGTCTTCCTGCTCCTGCGCCGACAGATTGGCATCGCCGATCTGTTCGCGCGCATCGCGGGCGGAATCGATGAAGAAGCGCTCGCCCTGCGGGAACGTCGCCTGCATGGCGTTGAAGAAGTGGGTGACGACCGGGTCGTCGCCGTGCCAGTAACGGTGTTTCGCCAGCAGGGACTGCAGGTCGAAGGTCGGCGTGCGGGCCTGGATGTCGAGGTCGGCGGGGCGGCGGCTGCGTGCGGCCATGTCGGCGGACTCCGGTAATGAACGGCCACGGTTGTGGCCCGACGCCACCGAACTTATATGACCCTCAGGTCACCGGTCAGTAGTGACCGACGACCGCTGCGTGTCGCCCGATCACAAGCAGGCGCGGCGATCGGCGCCGGGAACCGCCCGCATCCGTCGCCCGGTCCCCGTCCGCCGCTGCTACCCTTTGGCGCCCCGGCCCGCCGCCGGGTGCCCGCCGGCCAAGGCCCGGCACCGCGCCGGTCCGCAAGACTCGCGCTCCCGCCCGCAGTCCCGTGAGGAAACCCATGTCCGCCGACAACTTCGTGCTCGCCCAGTGGAATCGCCTGTCCGGCTACCCGGGCGGCAAATGGCTGTTCTCGAAAGTGGTTGCCAACAAGGCGCCCTACTTCAACACCATCGGCCCGCTGATCGAGGAACTGCGCCCCGGTTACGCGAAAGTGTCGATCAGGAAGCGGCGCGCGGTGCAGAACCATATCGGTACCGTGCACGCGATCGCGCTGTGCAACCTGATGGAAATCTGCATGGGCGTCTGCGCCGAGGCGTCGATCCCGAAACACCTGCGCTGGCTGCCCAAGGGCATGACCGTGCGCTACACCGCGAAGGCCGGCAGCGACATCACCGGCTATGCCGAAGTCGCCGCCGAGGCCTGGAAACCGGGCGACGTCGACGTGAAGGTCTGGGCGACCGACGCGGCCGGCAAAACGGTGATCGAAGGCACGATCACGCTGTGGGTAACCGAGAAGAAAGCGGCCTGAGGCAGCGCCAACGGTGTCGTCCGTCGTCCTGGTCACCGGCACGTCTTCCGGTATCGGTCGCGCCTGCGTGGCGCGCTTCCAAGCCGCCGGCTGGCAGGTGATCGCCACCGTGCGCCGACCGGAGGACGCGGCAGCGCTGCGCGCGGAATTCCGCGGCATCGAGGTGCTGGAGGCCGACCTGACCGACGAAGACTCCGTCACGACTGTCGTGGGTTCCGCCCTGCAGCGGCGCGGGCGCCTCGACGCGCTGGTGAACAATGCCGGCGCCTCGATCATCGGTGCTGCCGAGGAACTGTCGCTGGCCGATTACCGCGCGCAGCTGGAACTCAACCTGCTGGCCGCGATCGGCCTGACGCAGCTCGCGCTGCCGTACATGCGGGCGCAGGGCAGCGGCCGCATCGTGCAGGTCAGCTCCGGTTTCGGCCGCATCGCACTGCCGATGTTCGCTGCCTACTGTGCTTCGAAATACGCGCTGGAAGGTTTCAGCGAAGCACTGGCCCACGAAGTGGCGCCGGCAGGCATCGGCGTGTCGCTGATCGAGCCGGGGGCGGTGGCCACGCACTTCGACCGCAATCGACGCGAGGCTTCCGGTTATCGCGCGGATGGCCCGTACCGCAACCTGTACCGGATCATGCGCGCGCGTCTGGCGACGACGCACGGTCGTGGCGCCTCGACGGCCGACGACGTGGCAGCGACGATTTTCCGCGCGGTTTCCGCGCGCCGGCCGGCGCTGCGCTACACCGTGGGTCGCATGGGCCTGGCGGCCCTGCTCGTCGCGCGCTGCGTGCCGGACCGCCTGAAACAGCTGGCGATCGCGCGCCTGCTGCGCGGCTGAATCAGGACGAGAGCCGGACCGGCTCGCGCAGGTGCGCCCTGGGCACGTCGATCAGCAGCGCATCGAAATAATCGACGCCCTTGGCGAGCTGCTCTTCGCTGAGTTTCGGGAACAGATTGTCGATCGTCGAATGCGAACCCTTGCGCACCGCGCCGATCGCCACGTCGCTGACCTTGCTCAGGATGGGGCCGAATCGCAGGAGCGCCAGCGGTCGCTCGTAATAATTCTCGATCGCCAGATCGGTCAGTGCCTTCATCACCGACATGGTTTCCTGCAGTTCGCCCTTCGGGCCGTGCGTACGCGCACGATGCATCGAGGTGCGCGCCCGCTGCGCGAACGCGGCCGGCGCCGGAAACGACACGTACCAGTGCCCGTCGCCCTCCTCGTGCGGCAGCAACAGACGCATGGCGTCCATGTACTCGGCACAGCGGCGATGCTGGTCGTGATCGAGCTTGTTGACGGTGGCCTTCATCACCACCTGGGTGGACTTGTGCACGGTTTCGGCGACGAATTCGACGAGCCTGCGCTGGCCGCCGGTGATCCCGAGCTGCTCGACCGGCGCCAGCATGAAGGCGTCGATGCTGTCGCGGGTGAAATGGTTCATCACGTCCGCCAGCAGCGCCGGGTTCGGCCGGTTGCGCGGATTGCCGAGCAGCTCGATGTATTCCTGGGTGCTGGCGGTGAGCGGGGCGGAGGCGCGGAAGGCAACGTGCGGAAGGGACATCGGCGGTTCCGGATGCGGCAGGGAGTACGCTGACAGTACTCAAAGCCCGCGTGGCCGCGAATGGCAGGATCGGTACCGCCGGCTGTCAGAAGCGGCCAATCCGTCGGCGGCCGGTCATGCCGGCGCGGTCCACTGCGGGTTCCAGGCCACCTCCCAGAGGTGGCCGTCCGGATCCTGGAAGTAGCCGGCGTATCCGCCCCAGAACGTATCGGCGGCCGGCTTGACGATGCGCGCACCGGCACGACCGGCCTGCGCCATCACTGCATCGACCTCTGCCCGCGAGTCCACGTTGTGCGCCAGCGAGAATTCGGTGGCCGATGCCGGCCCGGGCACCAGCCCGGTATCGCGGGCCAGGCTGCGCCGCGGCCACAGGGCCAGCCGCAGGCCGCCCTGCAGTTCGAAGAACGCCACCGCCCCGTATTCGAATTCACCGCCGACGATGCCGTCCGAGGGAAATCCGAGACCTTCGCGATAGAAACGCAGCGCGCGCTCCAGATCGTCGACGCCGAGCGTGATCAGGGTAATGCGCGGCTTCACGTGCCCTCCGGCGCTCAGTCCGACAGGTAGTACTCGACCGTCGACACCACGCGCACATTCCTGATGTGCGTCGTCTCCCGGGCGGACAGCATCCGGACGTTACTCGTCCTCGGTGCGCACGTCGAGTTCGGCGATCCCGCCGTCCTTCACCACGACGCGCACCACGATCGGCCGGCAGCAGACCTGGCAGTCCTCGACGTACTCCTGCCGCCGCAGCGAACAATCGATCACCAGCTCGATGGATTCCCAGCAGTAGGGGCACTGCACGCTGGCGGTTCTGAGCATGTCATGCGCCATCGGCAGGTCTCCGGACCGGATGTCCGTGCCAATGTGGCCCATACCTGCGGCCAGTCGCAACTCCGGTGCGGGGAATTGCCAACCAGCCGGCAAAACGCGTCAGGCGAACAGGTCGCCCTGCGGAGACGGCGGCCGCGGCGGGCAGAACCGGGTGACGTCCAGAGGCCGGCGATCGTGTCCGCGCACGGCCTGGCCGTAACCGGCCTTGCGGCGCGCCACCGCGAAACGCTGCGCCATCAGCATGGCAAAGGCGCCGGTGTGTTCGCGGCGATTCAGGAATTTCGCGTCGCGACTGCCGTGGATGTCCCGCACCGCGGACATGACCCGTTCGGCGCGGTCGGGAAAATGCGTCTGCAGCCATTCGCCGAACAGGTCCTTCACTTCGTACGGCAGCCGCAGCAACGTGTAGCCGGCGCGGGTGGCGCCGGCTTCGCGCGCCGAACCGAGGATCGCTTCCAGCTCGTGGTCGTTGATGAACGGAATCATCGGTGCCGCCATCACGCCGACCGGCACGCCGGCGGCGGCCAGCTGGCGGATGGCACGCAGGCGCGTGGTACCGGACGATGCACGCGGCTCGAGCTTCGCCTTGAGTTCGTTGTCCAGCGTGGTGACGCTCACCATGGCGTGCACCAGATTCTGTTCGGCGAATTTCGCCAGCAGGTCGACGTCGCGCAGGATCAGGCTGCCCTTGGTGAGCACGGTGACCGGATGCCGGCATTCGTAAAGGAATTCGAGCAGCTGTCGGGTCACCCGCAGCTCCCGCTCCACCGGCTGCCAGGGATCGGTGTTGGTGCCGAAGGCGATCGGCGCCACCTTGTAGCCCGGTTTGGCCAGCTCCTGCTGCAGCAACTTCAGCGCATCCGGCTTCCAGGCGATCTTCGTTTCGAAATCGAGGCCGGGCGACAGGTCGAGATAGCTGTGCGACGGGCGGGCGAAGCAATAGATGCAGCCGTGCTCGCAGCCCTTGTACGGATTGATGCTGCGGTCGAAGGGAATGTCCGGCGCATCGTTGTAGGTGATGATCCGCCGCGTACGGTCGATCAGCAGCTCGGTCGGCCGCGGCGGTGGCGGCAGGTCTTCCCGGAACCAGCCGTCGTCCTCGCCGGTCGCGGTATGGGTGGCGAAGCGCCCTTCCGTGTTGGAGACGGCGCCGCGGGTGCGATCCGGCGGATGTTCCGGTGCCGCCGGCGGCGGGGAGAACACCGGTACCGGCGGTTCCGGAGCATTCCGGGACCGGTGCGGCGCGGGCGGGCTGTGCGGCGGGTAGATCATGCAGGCACTGTACATGTGTACAGTGCCTGCTGTCCAGTGCGGGTCGCGGGCGGCTTACTGCGCCTGCTGCTGGCGCTGCTGCATCATCTTCTGCATCGCTTCCTGCATCTTCTTCATCGCCGCCGGGTCCATCTGCGGCATGCCCTGGCCGCCCGGCCCGCCGCCGAAGGACGGCATCTGCTGCGGCGTCACCCCGGCCGGCAGCTGGTAGTGCGACGCCGGCAACGATTTCTCGGCCACGCTCTGCAGCACCATCGACTGGTCGGTGCGCAGCATGGCGCCGCCACCCTGCTTCAACGCCGCGCGCAGCGCGGTATCGATCGACGGGTCACCGCCCGACGACTGGTTCATGCGCTTGCCCAGCGCCATGAAACCCTTGCCGATGCCCTGCACGCGCTTGTCGGTGGACACGACCAGTTCGTGCTTCCTGCCCTCGGCGGTAATCACTTCGTAGACGTCGCCCGGCACGCCGGCGATGGTTTCGGTGCGGCCGGTCTTCGTCATCCTGCCTTCGGACGGCTTGCTCTCCGGTTTGGGCGTCGGCCCGAATTTCGGCAGGGTGCTCATGTCGACGGCCGTGGTCTTGCCGTTGCGGATGCTGACCATGTAGACCTTGTCGCCGGAGACGAGCATGTACGCATCGTCGCCGACATCCATGCGCACCGCCTGCTCGTTCTTGTAGCTGACGGTCAGCGCACGCGAACCTTTGTCGCTCTTGATGGCATAGGTACCGACGGTATCGGCCGGCGAGACGGCCGGTACGGCAAGCACGAGCGCGGCGAGGGCAAGGCGTTTCATGGGACATCCTCCGTGAAGGGTTCCGGGACGGAACCCGAAGACTACACCCGGCGCGCGGCTTTTTCTGCCTTGCGGTCGCGTTCGCCGAGAAAGGCCAGGCCGGTGAACGTGGCGATGGACTGCGCCGCACGTTCCGCCTCGCCGAAACCGCGACAGCCGTCGCCGATCCGCACCGTTTTGCCGTCGACCGTTTTCAGCTGCAGGTCGTAGAACACCGTGACCTTGTTGCCGACCGTCATCGAGCCGGCGCGCACGATGACAATGCCGGCCAGCCCGCTGCGCGGCAGCGTGCGCTCGCTCACCCGCAGCCCGAACAGATCGTTGCGCACCCGGGCCTCATTCCTGTCGATGTGCACCCGCAGGCGATTGCCGATCATCCACAATCCACCGGCCACGCAGAGCAGACCGACCAGACCGAAAATTCCGCCGAACAACAGCCCGACGAACCAGGGCACGTCGGTGTAATACATGAACAGCGGCACGATGGCGAACAGGGCACCGAACGCCAGCACGCCGACACCGCCCCGCCAGCTGCGGCCGGCGGGAAAATCGAGCGTCACCCCGCCGGGAACCTGCGTCAGGTTCATCAGCGATTCCAGGTGCGCCAGCGACTCGAGTTGCGATTCGCGCACCCTCGGAGCCAGTCGCGACTTCGTCGTCGTGGCGAAAACCGGTATCGCGAACGACCGCGAGAGGTCGACGCCCGGCAGGGCGCAGTCAACGTCGATTTTCCATTCGTGGCAGTCGTCCGACGGCGGTGTCGATACCGGCAGCCCCTCCGGTACCGCGAACAGGAAATGGACGCGTGAATTGCCGTCGACGGTCGGCTCGGAAAGAAAATGCCGGGTGTCGGACCAGACGGGGTCGCGGCGCGTCTCGCGATCCTTGCCGCTGCGGCGCGCATACACGTGCACGCAAGCCAGCGTCACGGCGAACGTGCGACTGCCGTCGTGCGGCACCGGCAGATCGAGCATGCCCCCGACATCGCCGCCGATACTGCCCGGATGCGGATCGAGACGCAGCACGGGTTCCCCGAAGCGGCGTGCCGCCAGCGTCGCGTGGATCGCCCAGGCCAGCAGTGCGAGACCGATCGCATCGAACAACAGCACGAACAGCACCGCCGGATTTTCCTGCCACCGGATCCCGTCGAGGATCGCCATCGAGGCCACACCGGAAATCGCGCACCAGAGCAGCGCAAAGACCCACAGCATCAGGGCGCCCTGCCCGGCTCCGCTGCGGATTTCCGGCGAACTCCACTCCGGGCGCGTTCGCCAGGGCATGGCCGCGGCTGCCGGAACGGCGATCGCCGGCTCATCGCCGTCGCTGCGCCGCAGACCCGCATACAGCAGCACGCTGCCGATCAGCGCGAACAACGTGCCGAAAATGCCGATCGCCACCGTCTGCCCGATACGCAGCTCACGACTGATCACCGATTCCTGCGGCGCCCGCGGATTCACGTGAATGTCGATTGTTTCGCCGGCGGCGAGCGCCCGCTCGAGCCTGCGGCCCAGCTGTTGCTGGAAATCGCCGATGTTGTCGCTGCCGCCGACCAGTGTCACGCGGTCGTTCTCGTAGTCGTTCCCGGCGTAGCTGTACCGGTAGCGGGCGGTCGCGCGCCAGGTCGTGCTGTCGTCGTGATGCTCGATCAGCTCCGCAGCCAGCAACCGGGCCGGCACGGTGTCCCAGCCCTGCATGTCGCGCCACTCCGCCAGCGGCCAGACAACCAGAAAGCCCAGCACGCCGAAGCCGGCACCGGCGAACGGCAGGGCGAACAACGCCAGCAGCCAGCTGCGCTGCCCGCCTTCACGCGCGACGGTCCGCATCTCAGTCCGCCGCCAGCACGCGCAGGATGTCGTGCCCGTAGGCTTCGAGTTTCTTCGCGCCGACGCCGCTGACCCGTGCCAGTTCGCCGAGCGTGCGCGGCGCGATCTGCGCCATCTCCGCCAGCGTGGCATTCTGGAAAACGACGTAGGCGGGCACGTTGTGCTCGCGGGCAATGTCCGCGCGCCATGCCTTCAGGGCGGCAAACCGCTGCTCGGCGTTCGCATCAAGCGGGACCGGCGCGGTTTTCGCACCCGCACTGCGCCGCGCGCGGTCGCGACTGCGGGCGGACGGTTCTGCCGGCCGGCGCATCAGTACGGGCACTTCGCCGCGCAGCACGGCGCGGGCGGCATCGGTCAGCGCCAGCGTGCCGTATTCGCCTTCGGCATGCACGCATCCCAGGGCGATCAGCTGACGCAGCACGCCGCGCCACTGTGCTTCGTCCAGATCGGCGCCGATCCCGAACGTGGTCAGGCGATCGTGGCCGTACTGCCGCACCTTGTCGGTCGACTTGCCGCGCAGCACGTCGATCAGCTGCCCGGCGCCGAAGCGCGGGCCGCCGTGCTGATAGAAACGGTAGATACCGCTGAGCGCCTTGCGCGCGGCTTCGCTGGCGTCCACCGTCACCGGCGGCTGCAGGCAGTTGTCGCAATTGCCGCAGGCCGTGCTGGTCTCCCCGAAGTAGCGCAGCAGGCGCACGCGCCGGCAATCGTGCGCCTCGGCCAGCGCCAGCAGCGCATCGAGCTTGCCGCGCTGTGCGCGGCGGAAGTCCTCGGCAGCCGGGCTTTCATCGATCATCCGTCGCTGGTTCACCACGTCGGCCAGGCCGTAGGTCATCCAGGCATCGGCCGGCAGGCCGTCACGACCGGCGCGACCGGTTTCCTGGTAATAGCCTTCGATGTTCTTCGGCAGGTCGAGGTGCGCCACGAAACGCACGTCCGGTTTGTCGATGCCCATGCCGAAGGCCACCGTCGCCGCCATCACGAGGCCGTCCTCGCGCAGGAAGCGGTCCTGGTTGCGCTGGCGGACCGCGGCATCCAGACCGGCGTGATAGGGCAGCGCGGGAATGCCGTTCTGTTCAAGCCACTGCGCGGTTTCCTCGACTTTCCGGCGCGACTGGCAATACACGATGCCGGCATCGCCCGGATGCTCGTCGCGCAGGAAGCGCAGCAGCTGTGCCCGTGCATTGTCCTTCTCGACAACGGTGTAGCGGATGTTCGGACGATCGAAGCTGCTGACGAACAGCTGCGCATCCTCCAGTTGCAGTCGCGCGACGATGTCGGCACGGGTCAGATCGTCGGCGGTGGCGGTGAGTGCCACGCGGGGCACGTCGGGATAACGCTCGTGCAACACGCTGAGCGCCAGGTAATCCTCGCGGAAATCGTGGCCC
>JBMOON010000039.1:0-1312 GCA_049323295.1 Pseudomonadota bacterium | reverse complement strand
AAGCCATCGCCGGTGTCGGCGTCGCGTTCTACCTGATGAGCGCGCTGCGCGCGGCGTTGCGCGAACGTGGCTGGTTCAACGCGGCGCGCCCAGCCCCGAATCTGGCCGACGCGCTTGATCTTGTTGCTCTGGGCACCGTTGCTGATGTCGTACCGCTCGACGCCAACAACCGCATCCTCGTTGCGCAGGGCCTGCGACGGATTCGCGCCGGCCGCGTGCGGCCGGGCATCGCCGCGCTGATTGCGATCGCGAAGCGCAACCGTGAGCGGCTGGTGGCGGCCGATCTGGGTTTTGCGGTGGGCCCACGCCTCAACGCCGCTGGCCGCCTCGATGACATGTCGATCGGTATTCGCTGCCTGCTCGCCGACAACGATGTCGAGGCGCAACGTTATGCGGCCGAACTCGACGCCATGAACCAGGATCGGCGAGTGATAGAGGGCGATATGCAGCAGGCCGCGCTTGCAGCGCTGTCGCAACTGACGCTGGACGAGGGTCGGCTGCCGCACGGTATCTGCTTGTTTGATGCCA
Organism: Pseudomonadota bacterium; assembly: GCA_049323295.1. Taxonomy (GTDB): domain Bacteria; phylum Pseudomonadota; class Gammaproteobacteria; order Pseudomonadales; family JADFDG01; genus JADFDG01. The sequence goes on along the minus strand of JBMOON010000039.1, from coordinate 784 downwards.
GCTGGCACCAGGGGGTGATCGGCATCGTCGCCGCGCGAATCAAGGAGCGCTGCCACCGGCCGGTGATTGCGTTCGCGCCGGCTGATGGCCAGGCAAGCAATGGTGACGGCGAACTGCGCGGCTCGGCGCGCTCGATCGAAGGCGTCCACATCCGCGACGTGCTCGATGCGGTTGCCGCACACAATCCCGGTCTGGTCAGTCGTTTCGGTGGTCACGCCATGGCCGCCGGGTTGACGCTGGCGCGGGCGAATTACGAGGCATTTGCCCGTGCCTTCAACGCGGAAGTGCTGCGCGTGTTGCCGGCGGCGGCACTGTCGCCGGTGCTGTTGTCGGACGGTGCGCTGGCCTTTGCCGAACTCGATCTCGCGCTCGCGCAAACGTTGCGCGATGCCGGGCCCTGGGGGCAGGCGTTTCCGGAGCCGCTGTTCGACGGCGAGTTCGAGGTGCTTGCGCAGCGCCTGGTCGGGGAGAAGCATCTGAAGCTGGTGCTCTCGGCGCCGGCCGCTGGCGGACGGGTGCTTGATGCGATTGCATTCAATGTCGATACGCGGCTCTGGCCGAACGATGCGCGTCGGGTTCGCATTGCCTATCGGCTGGACGTCAATGAGTACCGCGGCGTGTACACGCCGCAATTGCTGGTGGAGTGGATCGAGAACTTGTGAGCGCGGCCTGCTCAGGATCTGCCAAACAGGCCGCTTTCGAGGATGCTCACCAGCGCATCGGCATGTGCCTCGATGGTGGCGTCGCCAGCCGGGTCGAGGCCGTAGGCCGCCTGCATGAAATT
>JBMOON010000038.1:0-1407 GCA_049323295.1 Pseudomonadota bacterium | reverse complement strand
CTGTTTGGGGCGTTGGAGACGGCAACGACTACATTTCCGTCAGGATCGGCAATCGTCAGCGAAACGTCTCTGCCGTTGCTTTTCCCCGTGGTCACGCTGTAGCCAGCGGCAGCTAGTATTGCTTGCGCGGAACTGACCGAAGGTTGCGGTGCGTAGATGCCTGTTCCTGAACTGAACTGTTGGTAAATCGACGCATCGGTCGGGTCCCAATTAGGGCTTACATAAGGAGCAGGCCCGCTACCTTGTGGCACCGGTGTCAGGTTGCCGGCCACACTGACCGACGAACTCCCGTCGAAGTAGCCCGGCTTGTTGATGACATTCGCCAGAAACTGATTCCACGCCTCTTGGTTGTAGTAAATGCCAGCGAACCACCCTCCACCCGTGTTATTGGGCATGTAGGGATTGTCTTCATTCATCCCCAAGTAATCCCATTTGTTGACGCCGTTGTTACTCACGAACGCATACAGATTGTGCCCGCCCTGCTCCTCGATGGGGTCGCGGTTTACGAACCTGCCGAGGGTGGGGCTGTAATATCTTAGGCCGTAGTAAAGCAGGCCGGTCTCGGTGTCGGTGTATTTGGTGGAAAAGCGGAAGGGGTTGGCGGCGGCGTGGCTGCCGTAGGCGGCGAGGGTCTGGCCGAAGGCGTCGTATTCGTAGGCGGCGACGACGCTGCCGGAACTGTCGGAGCGCTTGAGCAGGGCCATGACGTTGCCGTTGCCGTCGTAGGCGGGGATCATGGTGGCGCCGCCGGCGAGGTCGTTCTGATAAAGCAGGCCGCCCACCCCGCCGGCGCCCTGGAACGTGCCGGACCAGTCGAGGCCCCAGACATAGGTAGCTTTAAGCTGTAAGCTGTCAGCGTTAAGCTCCGCCACCAGGTTCCAGCCGTTGTAGAGGCTCTTGGTGTCGCTGACCACGGTGGTGTAGGCGGCGCCGTTCCAGCCGGCGCGGACGGTCTTCTGCACGCGGCGGCCGAGGTGGTCGTGCTTGAACTCGATCCGCCGGGCGTCGGCGTTGGGGATGGGGCCGAGGACGGCGGGGCGGGGCTGCATGGCGACGAGGCGGTTCTCAGCGTCGTAAGCGTAGTCCCACCGGCCGTCGGAAAGCAAGTTGCCATCCAGGTCGTAGCTGAAGGGCTCGGGGCTGAGCGGGAGGAAGGAATAGCGGGTGGACGAGCCGCCGTAGGAGCTGGCGATGGCGAGCGACTGCCAGACGGGGGCGGAGGCGTTGGCGGCGGCGAAGCCCTGGAAGTAGTAGTCGCCGTGGCGGGTGATGCCGCTGGCGGCGCCGTTGACCGTGACCGCGGCGGCGGCGGGCGCCAGGCCGGTGACGTTCAGCCCGGGGTAGCGCGTGGTCTGCGTGTATTGGTTCAGGTTGTTCGTCGTGTAGGCGTGCGCGGAACCGTCCACG
>JBMOON010000037.1:0-1443 GCA_049323295.1 Pseudomonadota bacterium | reverse complement strand
TGTCCGATGAGGACACCGACGAAGCTGCGCTGGAGCGGGCATGGGCGGCGGCCACCCCCGGCTCCGCTCGCACGGCCTACCGCACCAAGCGCACGACGGGATTGAGTTTCGCTTTCAGCGAATTCGATTTCCAGGTGCCGCGCAACATCGCCTGCGAGGGCTCCTACCAGGTGCGGCTCCATTTTGAAAAGAAACCGCATGGCTCGGTCGGACCGGGCGAGAGATACACCCGGGTGATCGAAAAGCACTTTGCCGCCGGTCACCATGTGCTCGCCGGTTCGTTCGACATCCGGCAGATGCAGTTTCGGCTGCCGGCTGCCGGTCACTTTGAGCAGATGGAATACGACACCGATTACACGCTGCTCGGGGCCGACATCACGCGCGGGTGCGATTCCTCCGAGGCCGGCACACCCAAGGTGTGGCGGGAGAGCGTCCACATCCATCTCGACTTGGGGCGGGGTGCGGCCGGTCTTTCCGCCGGCGCGGTCATGCTCGATGCCGACACCATCACGGCAGCGCTCTATTCGCCGGCGGCGCTGGTGCCGTCCACGCCCTTTGGCAACGGCACGGTCGTGGTGCGGGATGCCGCCGGAGCCCTCCGGCAGATGCAGGCGCCCAGCGCGCTGGCCGACATCGTCACGCTTTCCGCGAGCGCCTATGAGGTGCGCTTTTACACGGCGGCGGATGTCGGTGTCGCTGACGCGGAGACCGGCATCTTCGCCGTCAGTGGCACGCCTTATGTCGTGTTCAAATTCGAGAACCCCGCATCCGCGGATCCGGCTTCCGGCCGCCTGCGGCTCACCGAAACCCGCGGCAGCCTCGTGCGCGTGACCGAGTTTGCCCATGACGCCGCGAACAACACGTGGAGCTTCACGCAGGGCAACGGCCTGCGGAAGGAGAGCACGGCAGTCGAGGAGCTGGGTGGAGGACTGCGTCGCGAAACCTCCGTGATTTACGACGAGAACGACGCCGTCGTGAGCAAAATGGACCGCGAGATCACCGTTTTCCCTTGGGGTGAGGAGACCACCCGGGAGGTTCTCGATCCCGCTGGGGCGGCGCTGGCGACCGTTTCGGAGTTCTGCACGACGGAGGGCGCTCCCGGATATGCCTTGCTCAAGCAGCGGACCCGCCCCGACGGCTCCTGGGAGCGACACACCTACGATGCCACTGGTCGGCCGCTGAGGGTTGTCCGGCCCTTCCTCAACTCCACCGTCGGCGATCCCGACACCTCCAGCCGGGTGACCGACCACACCTATGGCGCGCTCGTTGATGCCGATGGCGACGGGATCGACGAGGAATTGACCACCACCGTCGAAACCACCCTCGGCACCGAGACCGGTCGCACCTACACGGTCGAGTGGTCCAAGCCGGTCACGCTCGGGGGCGAAGACTTCGCCCGCCGTTCCGACATCCGCTGCACAGCCGCCGGTGCCGCATGGAACT
>JBMOON010000036.1:4751-12740 GCA_049323295.1 Pseudomonadota bacterium | reverse complement strand
CGCAATCTCGGGCTGATGATGATCGGCGACCCGAAGCGGATCGACGAACTGGCCGTCGCGATGCAGCGCCGCAACCACGGCATGGCACGCTTCAAGTCGCGCTTTCTCGGTTACCGCGACACGCTGGGTCCGAGCCTGCGCCAGACCCGTTGCCCGGCGCTGGCCATCCTGCCCGAGCGCGATCCGCTGCCACAACCCGACGTCGCGTCGCGCGCCGCCTACCTGGAACGCACCGCGCCACGCATCACGTGCCGCATCGTTCCCGGCGCCAGCCACTGGGTGGCATTCGAGGCGCCGGACGATGTCAACCGGCTGATGATCGAATTTCTCGGCTCGCGGGGTCGCCGTGACGAGAGCGGCGCGTTCGTCTGAAGGCCGCTACATGCGGAACACGGCGAATTCGGTGGGTTTGGCGGGCGTCCGGCCGGCCACGTCGAGCAGCTGGGCGAGCACGGGGCGGGTCTCGGTCGGGTCGATGACCATGTCGCACCACAGATGGCGAGCCCAGTTCAGCGCGCCGGCCACGTCGTCGGCGGCGTCGCGCGAGGCGGCGGCGCGGGCGTTGGGCCACATCAGCAGCGCGTTGGGCTTGAAGGCGCGGCCGCACAGCGCGTGATAGGCCGCGCCGTAGGCTTCGCCGACGATGAGGGTGAACTTGGGCACATCGGCGTTGGCCACGGCATTGAGCAGCTTGGCGCCATGCTTGCCCACGCCGCGCTGGTCGCCCTGGTCGCTGTCGGCGAAGCCCGGTGAGTCGACCAGGAACAGCAGCGGGATGTCGCGCTGGCAGCACAGCTCGACGAAGTGCGCGCCCTTGGCCGATGCCTGCGAGGTGAGCAGGCCATTGCCGGCCAGGATGCCGACCTCGAAGCCCTCGATGCGCGCGAAGCCGCAGACCAGGGTCTGGCCATGCAGCTGCTTGAACTCCTGGAAGCGGCTGTCGTCCACCAGACGGGCGACGATCTCGCGGCAGTCGCCACCGGCGTGTTCGCCCGTGCGTACCAGGCCGGGCAGTTCCTGCGGGTCGTACCGGGGCGCCTCGACGGCGGTGCGCGTCCAGCGCAGGCGCGGCGCCTCGCCGAGATGGGCGACGATGTTGCGCGTGATCTGCAAGGCATGCGCATCGTCTTCCGCCATGTGGTCGGTGACGCCGCTGACCCTGCTGTGCATCTCGGCGCCGCCCAGCGGTTCGATGTCGATCACCTCGCCGGTGGCGGCGAATACCAGCTGCGGGCTGCCGAGGAACATCGCTCCCTGGTTGCGGATGATGACCACCTCGTCGCACAGCGCCGGGATGTAGGCTCCGCCGGCGGTGGACGGGCCATGCACCAGCGCGATCTGCGCAATGCCTTCGGCCGACATCTTGACCTGGTTGTACATGATCGACCCGGCCTGGCCTTCGTCGGGAAAGATATTGGCCAGGTCGGGCAGGAAGCCGCCGCCGGACTGCACCATGGTGATGCAGGGCAGGCGGTGCTGCCAGGCGAACAACTGCGCCCGGGTGTGGCGCTTGGTCGTCATGCCGAACATGGTGCCGCCCTTCACGGTGGCGTCGTTGACGATCAGCATGCAGGCGCGGCCGCTGACCTGACCGACGCCGGTGATGATGGTCGCCCCCGGAGGCACGCCGTCGTAGAGGTCGGCGCCGGCGAGGTGGCCGATCTCCAGGAACCGCGAGCCCGGGTCGAGCAGGGCAGAGATGCGCTCGCGGGGCAGCATCTGGCCTCGGCTCTTGTGCAGCTTGCGCGATTTCTCGTTGCCACCCAGCGTGGCCTCGTCGCGGCGCGGCTGAAGCGCCGCCATCCGCGACAGGAACGCGGCGCGCCGGCGTTGGAAGTCGGCACTGTCGGTGGCGATGTCGGATTGGATCGGTTGCATGGGGTTCTGGTGCGGCGCCGGTAGGGTGGCACGGGTTGGCAGCCTAACGAATGTTTGTTATCTTACCGGCCTTGTTGCACCCATTGCAATCCACGGACACCCTCGGATGAAATCCCCGAAACTCGCGGCGCGGCCCGCATCAGGCCTGCCGTGTGCCGGCAGGAGCGCGCGATGAGCGTCGTCAAGTCGGCCCTGTCGGCCAGCCCCGAAGAGTTGCGCGCCAACCGCGAGTTCTACGAAGGCCGCGTGGCCGATCTGCGCGCGCGCCGTGCCGCGGCGATGGCCGCCGGCACCGATGCTGCGCGCACGGCTCTGCGCGAAGCCGGCCAGCTGTTGGTGCGCGAGCGCGTCAGCGCGCTGCTCGACCCGGGTTCGCCGTTCCTCGAGCTGTGCCAGCTGGCCGGTGAAGGCCTGCACGGCGACACCGTGCCGGGCGCCGGCATCGTGGTGGGCGTGGGCATGGTCTCGGGCCGGCCCTGCATGGTAATCGCCAACGACGCTGCGGTGCATGACGGCGCCTACAGCGCCATCACCGGCAAGAAGCATGTGCGGGCGCTGCGCTTCGCCTGGATGCACCGCCTGCCCTGCCTGACGATGGTGCAGTCGGGCGGGCGCCAGTTCTTGCGCGACGGCAGCGGCCAGCCTGGCGCGTTCGCCGACGACGGCCAGTTCGGCTCCATCCTGTACTGCCAGTTGCGCATGTCGCGCGAGGGCATCGCGCAGATCGCCAGCGTGCACGGCCCGGCCGCCGACAGCGGTGCCTTCGTGCCTGCGGTGTGCGACGAGGTGGTCGTCGTGCGCGACCAGGGCGCACTGGCCTTCGGCAGCCACGCGGTGCCGGTGCCCGCCGATGCCGACCGCGCCAACCGTGAGGACGGCAATACCGACCGCCTGGCCGAGAGCGACGCGCATGCGATCGCGATCCTGCGCGACGTCGTGGCCCACCTCGGCGACGTGCCACGCCAGCGCCGCGACGTGGCCGAGGTCGTCGAGCCGCTGCACGACCCCGCGGAGATCAACGCCATCATCAGCGCCGACCCGCGCATCCCCACCAACAACCGCGAGATCGTGCTGCGCCTGATCGACGGCAGCGACCTGCACGAGTTCAAGCCCGACTATGGCGACACGCTGATCACCGGCTTCGCCCGCATCAAGGGCTTCGAGGTCGGCATCCTGTGCAACAACGGCGTGCTGTTTTCCGAAAGCGCGATGAAGGCGACGCAGTTCATCGAGCTGTGCTGCCAGCGCGACATCCCGCTGCTGTTCATGGCCGACATCAACGGCTTCATGGTCGGCCGCGAGGCCGAGGAGGCCGGCATCGCCAAGCACGGCGCGAAGATGATCACCGCGATGACCTGCGCGAACGTGCCCAAGTACACGCTGATCATCGGCGGCTCGTACGGCGCGGGCTACCTGGCGATGTGCGGCCGCGCGTTCAAGCCCAACGCGCTGATCATGTGGCCCAACGGCCGCGCCGCGATCATGGGCCCGGACCAGGCCGCCACGACGCTGGCGATGGTCAAGGACGACCAGCACAAGCGTGACGGCACGAGCTGGACCGACGCTGAGCGCGAGGCCTACAAGGCGCCGGTGCGCAAGACCTTCGAGGACTTCGCCAACGCCTACAACTTCGCGCGCAACACCTGGTGCGACATGGTGATCGAGCCGGCCGAGACGCGCGACGTGATGGCGCTGCTGCTCGACCTGGCGGGCCGCGTACCGGCGGTGCCGTCGCGCTTCGGCGTGTACCGGATGTGACCTGGGAAGGCGACCCGTGTTCAAGAAAATACTGATTGCAAACCGGGGGGAGATCGCCTGCCGCATCGCCCGCACCTGCCGGCGGCTGGGCGTGGCGGTGGCCGGTGTTCATTCCAGCGCCGACCGCGACGCGCTGCATGTGCGGCAGATCGGCGAATCGGTGGAGATCGGCGGCGCGCCCGCCTCCGAAAGCTATCTGCGCATCGACGCGGTCATCGCCGCCGCGAAGTCCGTCGGGGCCGAGGCCATCCATCCGGGATTCGGCTTCCTCGCCGAGAACGCTGCCTTCGCGCGGGCGGTCGAAGCGGCGGGTCTGGTGTTCATCGGCCCGACCGCCGACGTGATCGAGCGCCTGGGCGACAAGGCCGCGGCCAAGCGCGAGGCCAAGGCCGCCGGTGTTCCGGTCGTGCCCGGAAGCGAGGCACCAAGCGTCGATGCGGCTGCGATCGCCGAGTCGGTGCGCTCGGTCGGCCTGCCGGTGATGCTCAAGGCCGCGGCCGGTGGCGGCGGCAAGGGCATGCGCGGCATCACCCGCTTCGAAGGTCTGGAGCTGGAAATCGAATCGGCGATGCGCGAGGCCAAGAACTCGTTTGGAGACGCCGGCCTGATCGTGGAGAAGCTGATCGAGCGCGGTCGCCACATCGAGATCCAGATCGCCGGCGACGGCCAGGGCCGCGTGATCCACCTGTTCGAGCGCGAATGCACCCTGCAGCGCCGGCACCAGAAGGTGATCGAGGAGGCGCCCGCGGCCAACCTCAGCGCCAGGATGCGCGACAGCATGGCGGCCGATGCGGTGCGGCTGGGCGAACGGCTGAAGTACCGCGGCGTGGGCACGGTCGAGTTCATCGTCGGTGCCGACGAGTACCACTTCCTCGAGGTCAATCCGCGCCTGCAGGTCGAGCACCCGGTGACGGAAATGGTGACGGGCCTGGACATCGTCGAGATCATGCTTCGCATCGCCAGCGGCGAAGGCCTGCCCGTGCAGCAAGGCGATGTGCGCATCGGCGGCCATGCCGTCGAGGCACGCATCTGCGCCGAGGATCCGGCGGCAGGTTTCCTGCCCTCCACCGGCAAACTGGCGCAGGTGCGCTTCCCCGACCTGGGCGTGCGCGTCGAGACCGGCATCGAAAGCGGCATGGAGGTCACGCCCTACTACGACTCGATGCTGGCCAAGCTGATCACGCATGCGCCGACGCGTGACGAAGCGCTGGACCGGCTGAACCTGGCGCTCGAGGAGACCGTGGTCTTCGGCGTCACCACCAACCGAAGCTTGCTGCGCCGCCTGATCGACCTGCCCGAGACGCGCGCCGCCACCTTCCACACGCGGCTGATCGACGAGCAGATCGCCGGCTGGTCGCTGGGCGACGCGCTGCACGACACGCAGACCCTGGCCGTGGCCGCCTGCCACTGGCTGCAGTTGCAGCGCCAGGTCGAGTCGCGCAGCCCCTGGACCCGCTGGCACAGCAGCGGCTGGCAGATGCGCGTCGGCGGCGAAAGCCTGGCGCCGATTCCCAGTCTGCACGTCGAAACGAGCGACGGCGCCAGCGCCGAGATCCGCTTCGGCCCCACGCGCTCCGACGGCAGCCTGCTGGTGGGCGTGAACGACGCGCGGGTGCCGGTGCGGCTGGCGCCGGCTGGCGACGCCGGCAGCTTCCTGGCGGTCACCGACAGCCGTCGCGAGACCGTGCGCCTGCACCGGGACGGCGACATGCTGTACCTGCACGACCGCCGCGGTTCACACAGCCTAAAGGTCGTGCCCTACTTGTCTTACATCAGCACCTCGGCCCAGGCCAGCGGCGAACTGAAGGCGCCGATGATGGGCCTGATCCTGAAGGTTAACGTGGCGCCCGGCGACCGGGTGGACAAGGGCGCCGTGGTGGCGATCCTCGAGTCGATGAAGATGGAAATGCGCATCGTCGCCGAGTGCGCGGGCACGGTGGCCTCGGTCCATTGCCAGGCGGGGCAGACTGTCGAGCGTAGTGCCGTCCTTGCCGTTGTGACACCGGACTGAGGTGGTCGCCCGACGGACGAATCGATCGGTTTCCGAGATCGTCCATCCGGCGAACAGCGCCGCAGGTCCAGGTCAATTGCGGTCGATGCCCGCCCGACTGCCGGCGCATACTCGCTCGTGTGACTTGACCCGTACCAGCGCACGCGCGGCGTTGTCGAGCATGTCAGGCACTTCGAGAACGAGAAGGAGTTGTCGATGCACGAGGCCGGCGCCCTGAAGTCGCGTTGTGCACAGGCGGCCGGAACGGCAGCCGCCGAGGCGGATGCCCTGCGGCTTGCCCTCGCCCTGCACCAGGACATCCTCGAATACATGGATCAGGGCGTCAGTGTGCTCGATGCCGACTTGCGGATCGTGGCGACGAACCGGCGGCTGCGCGAACTGTTCGGGTTTCCGCTCTGGCTGTGCCGGCCGGGAACGCCGATGGAGGACTTCTTCCGCTTCAACGCCGAGCGGGGCGACTACGGCCCGGGCGACGTCGAAGAGCAAGTGCGAAGCCGCGTCGAACTGGCGCGCCGCTTCGAGCCCCACCATTTCGAGCGCGAACGGCCCGACGGCACGGTGCTGGACATCCGCGGCATTCCGGTTCCCGGACGCGGTTTCGTGACCATTTACACCGACATCACGCAACGTGCCAGGGCCGAGCGTGCGCTGCGCGAGAGCGAGGCGCGCTTTCGCAGCCTGACCGAGCTGTCGTCCGATTGGTACTGGGAACAGGACGCGTCGTTTCGTTATCGTTCGGGCAGCGGCAAAGCCATGGGTGGCGTAAGGTTGGCCGATCTGATCCTGGGCAAGGCGAACTGGGAACTGGGCGTCGACATCGAGGGTGGTTGGGACGCCCACCGCGCGCTGCTCGAGCGCCGTCTCCCGTTCCGCGATGTTCTGGTGCAAGGCAGCCTCCCGGGCTTGCCCAAGATGTACGCGCGGCTCAGCGGCGAACCGATCGTCGACGAGCACGGCAACCTGAAAGGTTACCGCGGCGTTGCGCGCGACGTCACGATGGAAGTGCAGGCTCAGGAACGCGTCCACTATCTGGCGACGCACGACGGCCTGACCGGCTTGCCGAACCGCGCCCATTTCAGCCAGTTGCTGAACCGGCAAGTCCAGTCGGCGCGCCGCTACGAAGGCAGGTTCGCACTGATGTTCATCGATCTCGACGGCTTCAAGGCCATCAACGACACCTTCGGGCACGAGGCCGGCGACATCCTGCTCGTGGAGATGGCCGCTCGCTTCTCGGGCAGTGTGCGCGCCAGCGACGTGGTGGCCCGCCTGGGCGGCGACGAGTTCGTCGTGCTGGTCCAGGAGGCCAGCGATATCGAGCAAGTGAACGCCGTTGCGCGCAAGATCCTGTCGGCCGCGATCAGGCCGGTGACGATCGAGGGGCGTGAATGCCGGGTGACCGCCAGCGTGGGCATCTGCATGTTCCCGCGAGACGCGCAGGACGAGCAGGCGTTGTTGAGGAACGCCGACGTCGCGATGTACCGCGCCAAGGCGCAGGGCAAGAACAACGTTCAGTTCTTCTCCGCAGACGACGATTTTCGGTCGCTCGAGAGGATGGCCTTGGCGTCCGGTCTGCGCCAGGCGCTGTTGCACAACGAGTTCCTGCTGCACTATCAGGCGAAGCTGGATCTGAAGACCGGGGCCATCTCGGGCGTCGAAGCCTTGCTGCGCTGGCGGCACCCCGAGTTGGGCACCGTGTTGCCACTGCAGTTCATGGCCCTGGCCGAGGAGACGGGACTGATCGTGCCGATCGGCAAGTGGGTGCTGAAGGCAGCCTGCGACCAGAACGTCGCCTGGCAGCGCCAGGGCCTGCCGCCGGTGTGCGTGGCGGTCAACATTTCACCACGGCAGTTCACCGACGAACTGCCCGACGACGTGGCCACTGCGCTGCAGGCATCGGGCATGGAGCCGCATCTGCTGGAGCTCGAGCTGAACGAAGGCACCGTGATGGGCAATGCCGCGCGGTCGGTGCGGCTGCTCGGCGAGCTGAAACGGCTTGGGGTGCGCATTGCCATCGACGACTTCGGCGCGGGCTTTCTGTCGCTGGCACAGATCGACGGCCTGCCGATCGACACGCTGAAGGTCGACCGATCGGTCATTCGCGAGATCGACGGCAACACGGGAGACGGCTCCGTCGCGCAGGCCATCATCGCGATGGGCAAGACACTGAGCCTGACGGTTGTCGCGAGCGGCGTCGAGACTCCGGAGCAGCAGGCCTATCTGAGCGAACAGGCCTGCGACGAGATCCAGGGCCACCAGTTCTGCAAGCCGGCGCTTCCGGACGCGCTCGCCGACCTGCTGCGGCGGCACGTGCCTCGGCCGGGTCGTTAGCGTGGGTCGACCCC
>JBMOON010000036.1:0-4651 GCA_049323295.1 Pseudomonadota bacterium | reverse complement strand
CGCTGTTCCATCAGCGCGCGCAGGCGGCTCTTGTGCTCGTCGGTGGAGAAGAGGTAGTTCTGCACGTAGGCCTCGTAGCTCAGGCAGGACTGCAGGTCGGTGTCCTCGCCGCGGGCAATTGCCAGTTTGCTGGCCGCACCGGCGCGGCGTGGTGTCGCCTGCTTGATCGACGCGGCGATGGCCAGTGCCGCGTCCAGCAAACGCTCGCCAGGAACGACATCGACGAACAGGCCCGCGGCGCGCCCGGCCACGGCCTCGACGCTGGCGCCGGTGAGCAGCCAGTGCCTGGCGCGCACGCTGCCGACGATGCGCGGCAGGAGGTAGGAGCAGCCCATGTCGCAGGCCGCGGCGCCCAGGCGGCCGAAGGCGAAGAAGTAGCGCGCCTTGTCCGAGGCCACGGCGATGTCGCAGGCCATGGCCAGGGCCGCGCCGCCGCCGACCGCGGCACCGTTGACGGCGGCAATGACGGGCAGCTCCAGGTCGCGGATGCGCTGCACCACCTTGTGCAGGCCGCGGATGACGCGGAACTGCAGCTCTGGGTCGATGCCGTCGGGCTTGACGACCTGGCCCAGCTCGGCGCCGGCGCAGAACACGTTGCCGGCGCCGGTCAGCACCACGGCGTGCAGGTCGTGGTCGTCGTCGAGCTGCTGCAGCACCCCCAGCATCTGGTCGGGGAAGGCCAGCCCAAGTGGATTGCGTTCGCGCGGGCGGTTCAGGGTGACGATGGCCACGCCTTCGCGCCGCTCGACGAGGATGTCGGTGCGCGCATCGGCGTTGGACGCAGGGGCCAGGTCGGACAAGATTGTTCTCCGCGTGATGGGCAGGTCGGGGGTTGCACATGCGGGCCGGTCGTGACCGCCTCAGCGCGCCGCGCGCCCGAGCAGGCTGTCGCCGATGATGTTGCGCTGGATCTGGTTCGTGCCTTCGATGATCTGCAGCACCTTGGCGTCGCGGAAGTAGCGGTTGATCGGCGTGTCGGCCGAGATGCCCGCGGCGCCGAACAGCTGCACGGCGTCGGTGGCCACGCGCATCGCGGTGTCGCTGGCGAAGCACTTGGCCATGGCCGCGATCGGCGCCAGCTCGATGCCCGACGCGCCGCTGTCCACCACCGCGGCCGCGCGGTACACCAGCTGGCGCGCGGCCTCGGTCTGCATCGCCATGTCGGCCAGCATCCAGCGAATGCCCTGGTTCTCGCTGACCTTGCGGCCCCAGGTGACGCGGTTCTTCACGAACTCGATGCTGTGGTCGATGGCGCCCTGCGCCAGGCCGATGCCGCGGGCGCCGATCAGCGGGCGGCTCTTGTTGAAGGCCTCCATCACGTCCTTGAAGCCGCGCCCGTCCTCGCCGATGCGGTTGGCTTCGGGCACGAACACCTCGTCGAGAAACAGCGGGCAAGACGGCACGCCGCGTGCGCCCATCTTGTCTTCGTGGCGGCCGACGGTGAAGCCCTTGCTGCCACGCTCGACGATGAACAGGTTGATGGCGCGTGCACCGTCGTCGTCACCGGTCTTGGCCGCCACGAGCACGAAGTCGGCGATGTGCGAGTTGGTGCACCAGATCTTCGAGCCGCTGATGCGGTAGCCGCCGTCGCAGCGCTGCGCACGGGTGCGGATGCCGGCGACGTCGCTGCCGCTCTGCGGCTCGGTGGTGGAAAACGCGCCGCGCATCTCGCCCGCGGCCAGCGGACCGAGCAGGCGCCGCTTCTGCTCATCGCTGCCAGCGGCCAGGATGGCGCCGAACGGCACCCACTGCACGATCAGCAAGTAGGCGGTGTTGTAGCAGACGCGGCCCAGTTCCTCCACGGCCACGGCGGCCGACAGCATGCTGCCCGTGCCACCGTAGGCCTGCGGAAACGGGATCGTGAACAGGCCGACTTCGCGCAGCAGGTCGAACATGTCCTGCGGATACTCGGCGCTGCGGTCGATGGCGGCGGCGCGTGCCGCCACCTTGTCGCGCGCCAGCCGCCGCACCAGGGCCTGGATCTCGCGCTGCTCGTCGTTCAGTGCATAGGCTGGCATGAGCCGCAGGCCCTTCAGCTTGCCGCCTTGTCGCGGCACTTGATCATGCGCATCGGCGTGTAGGTGATCGCGAGCGTACCGTCCTGCTTGACGATGCGGTTGCGTGTGCGCACCAGGCCGCGGCCGGGACGGCTCTTGCTCAGCCGCGCTTCGATCACCTCGCACTCGACGTGCAGCGTGTCACCGGCGAACACCGGGTTGTGCACCTTCAGGTCCATCTCGAGGAAGGCGAAGCCGGTGTGCTGCATCGTCGCGTGCACCAGCAGGCCTTCGGCGAAGGTGTAGGCGAGCGCGCCAGGGGCGACGCGGCCCTTGATGTCCGACTCGGTGCGCAGGAACTCGAGATCGGTGAACAGCACCTCGGTCATGCCGGTGCAGGTGCAGAAGTTGACGATGTCGGCTTCCGTCACCGTGCGGCCCACCGTGCGGAACTGGCGGCCCAGAGGCAGGTCTTCGAAGTGCAGGCCGATGCCGAGGATTTCCATGGGTCTCGCTCTTTGTATCGGGGTCAACGGGCGACCAGGTTCATCAGGTCTGGGCTCAGCTCGGGGTAGCCGCAATCCGGTGCCAACAACGGAATCAGCTTGCCGTCTGCGCGCCTGCCCAGCGTCGGCTGGATGCGCTGCAGCGGCCGTGAACGCGCGGCTTGCACGGCGCCGGCAACGTCGCCTGTCTGGGCCAGCAGGGCCAGGTTGCACAAGGTCGGGAAGATGATGGTGCGGCGGCGCCGCGCGCAGTCGTCCAGCGCGTCGGCCGGGCGTATCCAGAACGAGTCCACCGCCTCCGATCCATCGTGCTGTGCCACCTGACCAGCCGGCGCAGCGGCGATGAAGAAGTGGGTGTCGAAACGCTTGGGGGAAACCTCGGGCGTCACCCAATGGGCATAGGGCACCAGTTGCTCCAGCGCCAGCTCCAGGTCTTCTTCGCAGACCATGTCTACGAAGGCATGGCCGCCGCTGGCCACCCGCGCCTGCCAGCGCTGGTGCAGGGCGGCGCGCTGCGTGCCGTCGATCATGGCGCCGCCGTGGCGGGCCAGCAGCAGGCCGCTTTCCTCGAAGGTCTCGCGGACAGCGGCCACCCGAAGTGCGAACTGCGTTTCGCCCGGCAGGCGGCCGCCAGCCACGCGCGCGGCGATCCGCGGGTCGTTGTCGGAGGCCGATATCTTGCCCCCGGGGAACACCGCAGCGCCGCGGGCGAAGTCGATCTCGTGGTGCCGAACCACCATCAGCGTCTCGAGCCCCTGCGGGCCATCGCGCACCAGCACCAGGGTGGCGGCCACGGCCGCCACGGCCGGCTCGCTGCTCGTCGGGCCGCTCACCTCAGACCCGCATCTCTTGCGCGATGATCGTGCGCTGGATCTGCGACGTGCCGCCACCCACCGTGGATTGCATGCCCTCGCGGAAGTAACGCTCCATGTCGCCCTCGGGCGTCATGCCGTAGCCACCCAGGATCTGCATGCCCTGGCGGGTCACGGTCTGCAGGGTCTCGGACGCGAACAGTTTGGCCATCGCCACTTCCTTGCGGCAGGGCAGGCCACGCGCGGCGAGGTCGGCGGCGCGGTAAGTGATCAGCCGGGCCGCGTCGGTTTGCGTCTGCATATCGGCCAGCATGTGGCGGATGACCTGGAACTCGTAGATCGGCTTGCCGAACTGCACCCGCTGCTGTGCGTAGGCCAGGGCGTCGTCGACGGCGCCCTGCGCATTGCCGACATAGCTGGCCGCAACCGCAATGCGCTCCAGCGCCAGATGTTCGCCCGCGATGATCTTGAAGCCCTCGCCGGGCGCGCCCAGCATGTTGGCTGCCGGCACATGCACGTTGTCGAGGAAGATCTCCGTGGTCACGACGGAGCGGCGGGCCAGCGTCTGCAATGGGCGGATGGTCAGGCCCGGCAGGTCGTTGGGCACGATCAGCACCGACAGGCCATCACGCTTATCCGGGGTGTTGGCGGTGCGCACCAGCATCAGGATGACGGCGCCGCGGTTGCTGGCGCCGCTGCACCACAGCTTCTGGCCGTTGACGACGTAATCGTCGCCGACGCGCTCGGCGCGGGTCTGCACGTTCGCCACGTCCGACCCGGCGTTGGGTTCGGACATGGAGATCGGGAAGCGGATCTCGCCGCGCATGAATGGCTTGAGGAAGCGCTGCTTCTGGTCTTCGGTGCCATGCAGCGACAGGTTCATCGCGGTGAAGATGCCGCCGGCAATGGCCACCGAGAAGTCCACGCCGTAGCAGGACAGCGCCTCGCACAGCAGTGCATAGGAGAACACGTCGCCGCCATCGCCACCGTCGCGTTCGGGCACGAGCAGGCTGTGGAAACCAAGCTTGGCGGCCTTCTCGTAGGCTTCGAAAGGGAAGGCCCGGTCCATGTCGCACTTGCGGATGTACTCGCGGCCGATGTCGCGATCCACCCAGCGGCGGACCGAGTCCTTCCAGGCCTGCTGTTCTTCGGAGAGGAAGTTCATGGGGTCATCGTCCTGGCTGACGTCAGTGACGCGGGACGCGCACCGGCTGGCATGCCAGCAGGCCCGCCAGCGGCGACAGATCTGGAAGGTCCTCGAGGCGATCGATCAAGTCCAGCACCTCGTCGCTCGACTGTTCGTCGAGCAAGGGGCGCGCGATGGCGCGAAACTTGT
>JBMOON010000035.1:0-1461 GCA_049323295.1 Pseudomonadota bacterium | reverse complement strand
GCCATGGTCGAGTACGGCCCGGCGATCAGCCGCGACAGGTCGACGACCGTGATGCCTTCGAGAATGCCCGCCATGCCGGCCAAGGGATTGATGGCGCTGCGCCTGCGCCTAGGATTTGCCGCGCGCGCGGTTGCGGAACGCGGCAATGCCGTCGCGGTGCTCGGGCAGGTCTTCCAGCACGGCCATGTGCGAAGACACCATGTCCAGGTGCGCGCCCAGCCCCATGGTCTGGCTCTGGTAGACGGCGCGGCGGAAGAAGCGCACCGCCTGCTGCGGCTTAGAGGCGATGGTGCGCGCAAATTCGTAGGTCACCTTCAGCAGGTCGGCGTCGGGTACGCTGCGGTTGACCATGCCGATGCGCTCGGCCTCCTCGGCGCCGACCACGCGACCCGACCAGAACAGCTCGAGCGCGCGCGCCGTGCCGATCAGGCGCGGCAGGAACCACGAGCCGGCATCGCCGGCGATGAGGCCGATGTTGATGTAGGTCTCGGCGAGCGTGGCCGTCTGCGCCATGAAGCGCATGTCGCACATCAGCGCCATGTCCAGGCCGGCGCCGCGCGCCGCGCCGTTGATGGCGGCGATGACCGGCTTGTCCATGCGCTCCAGCGCCAGCGGGATGCGGTGCACGTTGCGGTAGAGGAAGTTCTTGCGGTCCAGGCTGTTCATCTCGCTGAACTTGGCCATCTCCTCGAAGTCGCCGCCGGCGCAGAAGGCGCGGCCGGCGCCGGTGACCACGACCACCTTGACACGCTCGTCGGCCTCGGCCGCTTCGAGCGCGGCACGCCAAGCTTCGATCATCTTCAGGTCGAAGGCGTTGAGCTGCTCCGGGCGGTTCAGCGTCAGCGTGGCGATGCCGTCGGCGTCGACATCCAGGCGAACCGGCGGCTGGTCGGACATGTTCCCGGGCTCCTTCAGGGCGGCCGCACGGCGTGTGCGCCAACATTCACGATAACATAACAAGTGTTAGTTTGACGATCTCACTGTCACTTGAAAGCCGCAGGACATGGACACCAGCCGCAACCGCGGCGTCATCGCCAGCATCAAGCGCGGCTGGAACGAAGACGCCTTCATGCGCGCCCAGGGCCTGAGCGTTCAGGAGCACGCGCCCGGCGAGGTCACGATCTGCCTGGCGCAAGCGACGCCGTCGCAGCGCGGTGGCGGCGCCGGCGGCGACGCGGCGAAGGTGCTCAACGGCGGCGTCATCTCGTACATGTGCGACGGTGCGCTCGGCTATTCGATCATCTCGGGTCTGCTGGCGCTGCCCGAAGCCCAGACGGTCGACGCGCGGGAACTGCGCACCTTCACCATCACGCTGACCATGACCTACCTTGACGTGGCGCGCGGCGACCGCTTCGAGGCCCGAGGCCGCGTGCTGCGCCTGGGCCGCGGCACGGCCTTTGCCGAAGGCCAGTTCGTCAACGAGGACGGCAAGGTCTGCGCCACCGCTCAGGGCATCTGGCG
>JBMOON010000034.1:0-107917 GCA_049323295.1 Pseudomonadota bacterium | reverse complement strand
GGGCGACAACATCAAGATGGTTGTGACGCTGATTGCGCCGATCGCGATGGACGAAGGTCTGCGTTTCGCGATCCGCGAGGGCGGCCGTACCGTCGGCGCCGGCGTCGTCGCCAAGATCATCAAGTAAGTCGGTAAAAGCCGGTCCCCCGGGGTTGCAAGCCTCGGGGGACCGGGGTATAGTTCGCGCCCCTCGCCGGACCATGGGTCCTGCGTCGGGCATGATTTCTGGACAACCGGGGCATGGTTCCCGGCCTGCGGCATGACCCACCCCCTCCGGGTTTTCCGAGGGCGGCGGGTTTTTTCGCGTCAAAAGCTCTCTTCGGAGTGGTTGCAATGGCAAGTCAGAGGATTCGCATTCGGCTCAAGGCGTTCGATCACAAGCTGATCGATCAGTCCTCCACCGAAATCGTCGATACCGCCAAGCGTACCGGCGCCCAGGTCTGCGGCCCGATTCCGCTGCCGATTCGTCGGGAGCGCTTCACCGTCCTGACCTCGCCGCACGTCAACAAGAGTGCGCGTGACCAGTACGAGGTTCGTACGCACAAGCGCCTGATCGACATCGTGGACCCGACCGACAAAACGGTCGACGCCCTGATGAAACTGGATCTTGCCGCGGGCGTGGACGTCCAGATCAGCCTGGGCTGATCGGCGCACGCATACGCAAGGGGTTGAGCAATGGCTATTGGATTGATCGGTCGTAAAGCGGGCATGACCCGGGTCTTCGTCGAAAGCGGCGAGTCGATCCCGGTCACCGTCATCGAAGTCCAGCCGAACCGCGTTACCCGTGTGCGCACGGCTGAGGCGGACGGCTACAGTGCCGTGCAGGTTACTGCGGGCAGCGTGAAGGCCAGCCGCCTGAACAAGGCGGAAGCAGGCCAGTTCGCGGCCGCCGGCGTCGAGCCGGGCCGTGGTCTGTGGGAGTTCCGTGCCGAGGCCGGCGATCTCGCCAGCCTGAAGGCGGGCGACACCATCACGGTCGAGCGTTTTGCCGCCGGCCAGAAGGTCGACGTCGAGGGCACGTCCCGCGGCAAGGGCTATCAGGGCACGGTCAAGCGCTGGAACTTCGCCACCCAGGACGCCACTCACGGCAACTCGCTGTCGCACCGGGCCCCGGGCTCGATCGGTCAGCGCCAGTCGCCGGGTCGCGTGTTCAAGGGCAAGAAGATGTCCGGCCACATGGGCAGTGAACAGGTCACGGTACAGAGCCTCGAAGTCGTTCGTGTCGATGTCGAGAAGAATCTGCTCCTGATCAAGGGCGCCATTCCGGGCGCTCCGGGCAACGACGTGATCGTTCGCCCGGCGGTCAAGGCCTGAGAGGAACTGACGGATGAAGCTCAATAAAGCATCCGGTGGAACGGTCGCCGTTTCCGAAGTTGCATTCGGCAAGGAATTCAACGAGGCGCTGGTCCACCAGGTAGTGACCGCTTACCTCGCTGGCGCGCGCCAGGGCACTGCCCAGCAAAAGAAGCGCGATGAAGTCCGTGGCGGTGGCAAGAAGCCGTGGAAACAGAAAGGTACGGGCCGCGCCCGTGCCGGTTCTATCCGCAGCCCGCTGTGGCGTGGCGGCGGCAAGATCCACGCTGCGCGTCCGCGTGATTTCGACCAGAAGGTAAACCGCAAGATGTATCGCGGTGCCCTGCAGTGCATTCTCTCCGAGCTGGTGCGTCAGGATCGCCTGCTGGTGGTCGACGACTTCAGCGTTGCGGCGCCGAAGACGAAGGACCTGTTGGCAAAGCTGAAGGGTCTGGGCCTTTCCAATGCGCTGATCGTCACCGAAAACGTCGATGAAAATCTTTTCCTGGCCGCGCGTAACGTGCCGTCGATCGACGTGCGTGATGCTGCCGGTATCGATCCGGTTGCGCTGATCGCCTTCGACAAGGTGCTGGTAACCGTGTCGGCGCTCAAGCAGGTAGAGGAGGCGCTGGCATGAACTCCGATCGCATTTATCAGGTGCTGCTCGCGCCGCACATTTCGGAAAAGGCAACCCTTGCCGCCGACAAGAACCGTCAGTTCGTGTTCAAGGTCGCCAAGGATGCCACCAAGCCGGAAATCAAGGCTGCCGTGGAAAAGCTGTTCGACGTGAAAGTGGCGTCGGTGCAGACCACCACGCTGCCGGGCAAGGCCAAGCGTTTCGGCCGCTTCGAGGGTCGCCGCGGCGACACGAAGAAGGCTTACGTATCGCTCAAGCCGGGCTTCGACATCAATTTCGCCGGCGCCGAGTGAGGAACTGACCGATGGCTATCGTCAAGACCAAACCGACGTCCGCGGGTCGTCGCTTTGTCGTCAAGGTTGTAAACGCCGACCTCCACAAGGGCCGTCCGCACGATGCCCTGGTTGAGCGTCAGCAGAAGAGTGGCGGTCGCAACAATACGGGCCGTATTACGACCCGTCACGTGGGCGGCGGGCACAAGCAGCTCTATCGTGTGGTCGATTTCCGCCGCGACAAGGACGGCATTCCTGCTGTTGTCGAGCGTCTCGAATACGACCCGAACCGCAGTGCACACATCGCTCTGGTGAAGTATGCGGATGGCGAGCGTCGCTACATCATTGCTTCCGGCGGCATGAAGGCGGGTGATGTCGTGCAGTCGGGCTCTGATGCTCCGATCAAGAGCGGCAATACGCTGCCCCTGCGCAACATTCCGCTGGGTACCACCATTCACTGCGTAGAGCTCAAGGTCGGCAAGGGCGCCCAACTGGCGCGCAGCGCCGGCGCCGCGGTTCAGCTGCTGGCCCGTGATGGCGGTTTTGTCACCCTGCGCCTGCGCTCCGGTGAAATGCGCAAGGTGCATGCCGACTGCCGCGCGACGATCGGCGAAGTCTCCAACTCCGAACACAATCTGCGCTCGTACGGCAAGGCCGGCTCGATGCGTTGGCGCGGCGTGCGTCCGACGGTTCGTGGCTCGGCCATGAACCCGGTTGATCACCCGCATGGTGGTGGTGAGGGTCGCTCCAAGGGTGGCCGCCATCCCTGTTCGCCCTGGGGTCAACCGACCAAGGGTTACAAGACCCGCAAGAACAAGCGTACGCAGAAGATGATCGTTCGCGATCGTCGCGTGAAGTAATCGACGAAGAGGTAATAGGCAGTGTCCCGTTCCCTGAAGAAAGGCCCGTTCGTCGACCTCCACCTGCTGAAGAAGGTGGAGGCCGCGATGGCCGCCAACTCGAAAAAACCGATCAAGACCTGGTCGCGTCGCTCGATGATCATTCCGGAGATGGTCGGCATGACCATCGCCGTGCATAACGGCCGCCAGCATATGCCGGTGTTCGTGAGCGAGCAGATGGTCGGCCATAAACTCGGCGAGTTCGCCGCGACCCGCACTTATCGCGGGCACGCAGGCGCTGCCGACAAGAAGGCGAAGTGAGGCAGCCATGAGCATCGAAGTTGCAGCACGCCTTCGCGGCGCCCGCATCTCGGCCCAGAAAGCCCGTCTGGTCGCTGACCAGATCCGCGGCCAGAAGGTCGATCGCGCACTGAACATCCTGGCGTTCAGCCCGAAAAAGGCTGCGCGCATCGTCAAGAAGGTTCTCGAGTCGGCCATTGCCAACGCCGAGAACAACGAAGGCGCGGATGTCGATGAACTGAAAGTGTCGACGATCTTTGTCGACCAGGGGCTCGTCATGAAGCGGGTCATGCCGCGCGCGAAAGGTCGCGCCGACAGGATCAGCAAGCAGACGTGCCACATCACGATCAAGGTTTCGGACAGGTAATCGGAGTAACCGATGGGTCAGAAAGTCAACCCGGTTGGCATCCGCCTGGGCATCGTGCGCAAGCACAACTCCACGTGGTATGCGAGCCCGAAAAATTACTCGAACTACCTGCTCAGCGACTTGAAGGTACGTGAATACCTGTTTCGTCGCCTGAAGAATGCGTCGATCAGCAACGTGCTGATCGAGCGTCCCGCCGACAATGCCAAGATCACCATTTGCACGGCGCGTCCGGGCGTGGTTATCGGCAAGAAGGGTGAGGATGTCGAGACGCTGCGCCGTGAAGTGGCGAAGCTGATGGGCATGCCGGTACAGATCAACATCGAGGAAGTCCGCAAGCCGGACGTCGACTCGAAGCTGGTCGCGGAAAGCATTGCCAGCCAGCTGGAGCGCCGCATCATGTTCCGCCGCGCCATGAAGCGTGCGGTGCAGAACGCACTGAAGCAGGGTGCACTGGGTATCAAGGTCCAGGTGTCCGGCCGTCTGGGCGGCGCCGAAATCGCGCGTACCGAGTGGTATCGCGAAGGCCGCGTTCCGCTGCACACGCTGCGCGCTGACATCGATTATGCAACGGCCCGCGCCGAGACCACCTACGGCACCATCGGTGTCAAGGTATGGATCTTCAAGGGCGAGGTTCTGGGCGAGCGCGGTCTGGCGCATACGCCGTCGACGGCTACGGTTGTCGATGAGCAGCCTGCTGCCCCGAAGAAGCCGGCCAAGCGTCGCGCGCCGGCGGCCAAGGCCTGAGGCGCTGAGTAAAGGTACTGAATCATGCTGCAACCAAAGCGCACGAAATTCCGCAAGGTCCACAAGGGCCGCAACACCGGTCTGGCGCAGTCCGGCAACAAGGTCTCGTTCGGCACGATCGGCCTGCAGGCGACCAGCCGCGGCCGTCTGACCGCACGCCAGATCGAGGCGGCCCGACGCGCCATCAGCCGCCACATCAAGCGTGGCGGCAAACTGTACATCCGGGTATTCCCGGACAAGCCGATCACCCAGAAGCCGCTCGAAGTGCGGATGGGTTCCGGCAAGGGCAGCGTCGAGTACTGGGTGGCCCAAATCCAGCCGGGCCGCATGCTGTATGAGATGGAAGGCATTTCGGAAGAGGTCGCGCGCGAAGCCTTTACCCTGGCGGCGGCGAAGCTCCCGGTGATGACGAAAATCGTTTCGCGGACGGTGATGTGATGAAAGCTGTCGATCTGCGCGCCAAGAGCGCCGAGGAACTGGCCAAGCATCTGCAGGACCTGCAGCAGAAGCAATTCAAGCTGCGCATGCAGAAGGCCACCGGTCAGCTCGCGAAAACGCATGAGCTGGTTGAGGTTCGCCGCGGTATCGCGCGCGCCAAGACCGTCCTGGAACAGAAGGGCAATTGATATGACCTCTGCAGCCACCAACACCAAGCGCACGGTGACCGGCAAGGTCGTCAGCAACAAGATGGACAAGTCCATCACGGTGCTTATCGAGCGCCGGGTGAAGCATCCGAAGTACGGCAAGTTCGTTCGCAAGTCGAGCAAGATCCATGCGCACGACGAAACGAACCAGTGCCATGAAGGTGATGTCGTGACGATCGAAGAGTGTCGTCCGATTTCCAAGACCAAGGCCTGGCGCCTGGTTGAAGTCGTTGAGCGCGCCGGCTGAGCCTGTCGGCCAGTCGAAGTGATGACGGGAGAGAACGCCCATGATTCAAACTGAAACCGTACTCGAGGTTGCCGACAACAGCGGCGCTCGTCGAGTGCAGTGCATCAAAGTGCTCGGCGGCAGCAAGCGACGCTATGCGACGGTCGGCGATGTCATCAAGGTTTCCATCAAGGACGCCATTCCGCGTGCGCGCGTCAAGAAAGGCGACGTGATGAATGCGGTGGTTGTCCGCACCAAGAAGGGCGTACGTCGTCCCGATGGTTCGGTGATCCGTTTCGACGAGAACGCCGCTGTGCTCCTGAACAACAAGAAGGAGCCGGTCGGTACGCGTATCTTCGGGCCGGTCACCCGTGAGCTTCGTGGCGAGCAGTTCATGAAGATCATTTCGCTGGCGCCGGAAGTCATCTGAGGTCGCGAGTCATGTTGAAGATCAAGAAGGACGACGAAGTCGTCGTCATCACCGGCAAGGACAAAGGCAAGCGTGGCACCGTGACCAAGGTCATGGATGATGGTCGTCTGGTGGTTTCCGGCGTCAACGTCGCCAAGAAGCACCAGCGCCCGAACCCGCAGCGTGGCCAGCAGGGCGGTATTGTTGAGCAGGAGCAGCCGATCCAGGCCTCCAACGTGGCCATCTACAACCCGAAGACCCAGAAAGCCGACCGCGTCGGTTTCAAGGTCGACGGTGCGAAGAAGGTCCGCGTCTTCAAGTCCTCCGGCGATGTCGTCGGCGGCTGAGGTTTAAAGACATGAGCAACTTCAAGACGCATTACCAGACGAAAGTCGTGCCGCAGCTCACCAAGGAGTTCGGCTACAAGAACGTGATGGAAGTGCCGCGCATCACCAAGATCACCCTCAACATGGGTGTCGGTGAGGCAACCCAGGATCGCAAGGCGATAGAGGGTGCGGTTACGGACATGACGAAAATCGCCGGCCAGAAGCCGGTGGTGACCAAGGCCAAGAAGTCGATCGCCACCTTCAAGGTGCGGGAAAACTGGCCGGTGGGTGTCAAGGTGACCCTGCGCCGCGAGCGCATGTACGAGTTCCTTGAGCGCCTGGTGACCATCGCCATCCCGCGCGTGCGCGATTTCCGTGGCCTGAACGCCCGTTCGTTTGACGGCCGCGGCAACTACAGCATGGGTCTCAAGGAGCAGATCGTGTTCCCGGAGATCGATTACGACCAGATCGACGCGTTGCGTGGCATGGATATCACCATTACCACCTCCGCCAAGACGGACGAGGAAGCCCGCGCGCTGTTGCGTGCGTTCAACTTCCCGCTCCGCAAGTAATTTAGAGAGAGCAGGACAAGACATGGCCAAGCTTTCGATGGTTAACCGCGAGAAGCGTCGTGTGAAGCTCGCGGTCAAGTACGCCGCCAAGCGCGCCGCACTGAAGGCGATCGTGCGCGATCCGAAGTCGTCCGAAGACGAGCGTTGGGAAGCCCAGCTCAAGCTGCAGCAGCTGCCGCGCGATTCTTCGCCGAGCCGCCAGCGCAACCGCTGTGGCCTGACCGGTCGTCCGCACGGCTTCTATCGCAAGTTCGGTCTGGGCCGAAACAAGCTGCGTGAGGCTGCCATGCGTGGCGATATCCCCGGCCTGTTCAAGGCCAGCTGGTAATTTCGGGAGCTGATGAGATGAGTCTCCAGGATCCGTTGGCCGACATGTTCACCCGTATCCGCAACGGGCAACTGGCCAGGAAGAAGACGATTGAAATGCCGTCTTCGAAGCAAAAACTCGAAGTCGCCCGCGTCCTGAAGGACGAGGGCTACATTGTCGGCTACGGTGTTGCCAGCGAGTCTGCAGTCGCGACGCTGCGGATCGATCTGAAGTATTACGAAGGCAAGCCGGTAATCGAGGAAATCACGCGCGTCAGCCGTCCGGGCCTGCGCGTGTACAAGAAAGTTGATCAGCTTCAGCGCGTCAAGCAGGGCTTGGGCGTGCTGATCCTGTCGACCAACAAGGGCATGATGACCGACCGCGCGGCCCGCAAGGCCAATGTCAGCGGCGAGATCATCTGCCGCGTGTCGTAACGCCGGCCGTAACGACGAAAAGCAGGTAGCCAACCATGTCGCGAGTTGCCAAAAAACCGATCACCCTGCCGAAAGGCGTGCAGCTGACCGTTGCCGATGCGCAAGTCACGGTCAAGGGCGCCAAGGGCACGCTGAGCCTGGCGATCGACCCGGCGATCAATGTCGTTGTCGAGGGCGAGACCGTCAAGGTCGAGCCGCGCGTGCCGTCCGCCGATAGCTGGATGCGCGCCGGTACCACCCGCGCGAACCTGAACAACCTGATGCTCGGCGTATCGAAAGGTTTCGAGAAGAAACTCGAGCTGGTGGGCGTCGGCTATCGCGCCCAGGCTCAGGGTCGCAATCTGAACCTGACGCTGGGTTATTCGCATCCGGTCGCCTATGCGCTGCCGGAAGGCATCACGGCGGAAACGCCGAGCCAGACCGAAATCCTGATCAAGGGTCTGGACAAGCAACTGGTGGGCCTTGTGGCCGCCAAGATCCGTGGTTTCCGTCCGCCGGAACCGTACAAGGGCAAGGGCGTGCGTTATGCCGCCGAGCGTGTACGGCAGAAGGAAGCCAAGAAGAAGTAATTGGTTGAGGCAAAGACGATGAACGAGAAAAAGGAATCGCGCCTGCGTCGTGCACGCAGCACGCGCCTGAAGATCCGCGACAACGGCGCGTACCGTCTCTGCGTCAACCGTACGCCGCGCCATATGTACGCCCAGATCACCACGGCAACCGGTGATCGCGTGCTGGCCACCGCGTCGACGGTAGAGAAGGACCTGCGTGACGGTACGACGGGCAACGTCGACGCCGCCAAGAAAGTCGGTCAGTTGATTGCCGAGCGCGCGAAGAAAGCCGGTGTTGAAACCGTCGCTTTCGACCGCTCCGGTTTCCGCTATCACGGTCGCGTCAAGGCCTTGGCCGACGCCGCCCGTGAAGCCGGCCTGCAATTCTAAAGGTGCATCATGGCGAAAGTTGAGCAGAACGAAGGCTTCGTTGAGAAACTCATCGAAGTCAACCGCGTCGCCAAGACGGTGAAAGGCGGCCGCATCATGTCTTTCACCGCACTGACTGTGGTCGGCGACGGCAAGGGCAAGATCGGTTTCGGTCGCGGCAAGGCACGCGAGGTCCCGCAGGCCATCCAGAAAGCCCTGGAAGCCGCTCGCCGGAACATGATCAAGGTCGATCTCAACGGTACCACCCTGCAGCACCCGATCAATGCCAACCATGGCGCATCGCGTGTGTACATGCAGCCCGCTTCGGAAGGTACCGGCATCATTGCCGGTGGTGCGATGCGCGCTGTTCTGGAAGTGGCCGGCGTACAGAACGTTCTGGCCAAGTGCTATGGCTCGACCAATCCGGTCAACGTGGTACGTGCGACCTTCAATGGCCTGAAGAACATGACGTCGGCGGAGCAGGTTGCTGCCAAGCGCGGCAAGACCGTCGAGGAGATCCTGAACTGATCGTTCGGGACGAGGGAGAAGAATCATGGCGAAGAAACAGATCAGCGTGACGCAGACCAAGAGTGCGCACGGTCGTCTCGAGGCACACAAGGCCACGCTGCGCGGCCTCGGCCTCCGCCGCATCGGCCACACCGTATCGGTGGAAGACACGCCGGCGGTACGCGGCATGATCAATCAGGTCAGCTACATGCTGCGTGTTGAGGGGGAGTAATCCATGCGCCTGAATGAACTCAGCCCGGCCGAGGGCTCCAAGACTGCACGCAAGCGTGTCGGTCGCGGTATCGGCAGCGGCTTCGGCAAGACTGCGGGCCGTGGCCACAAGGGTCAGAAGGCCCGTACCGGCAAGGGCATCATGCCCGGCTTCGAGGGCGGCCAGATGCCGCTGCAGCGCCGTCTGCCGAAATTCGGCTTCACCTCGCACATCAAGATGGGCACGGCGGAAGTGCGTCTCTCCGAGCTGGTCAAGATCGAGGGCGATGTCGTCGATCTGGCGGCCCTGAAGGCAGCCAACGTTGTGCGCAGTGACATGCTGCGCGCCAAGATTGTGCTGTCGGGCGGTGTTTCCCGCGCACTGACGATCAAGGGCGTAGCGATCACCAAGGGTGCGCGTGCGGCGATCGAAGCTGCGGGCGGCAAGGTCGTTGAAGGCTGACTGGGTACGGAAGACAAAGGGCGCCTGACGCAATGAGCAACGGGAAGACAATGCCGAACGCGGGTATTGGCGGACTGAACCTGTCGGATGCAGGCGTCAGCGAGCTCCTGCGCCGCATCGGTTTCTTGTTCATGGCGTTGATTGTCTTCCGCATCGGCGCCCATATCCCGGTTCCGGGTATCGATCCGGTCCGTCTGGCACAGCTGTTCGAGCAGAACCAGGGCACCATCCTGGCCATGTTCAACATGTTCTCCGGCGGTGCGCTGGAAAACATGTCGATCTTTGCTCTCGGGGTTATGCCGTACATTTCGGCATCGATCATCATCCAGCTGATGACGGCGGTCAGCCCGCAGCTTGAGCAGTTGAAAAAGGAAGGCGAGGCCGGTCGCCGCAAGATTTCCCAATACACCCGCTACCTGACAGTCGCTATCGCCATCGTGCAGGGCTGGGGGTTGGCGGTAGGCATGGCAGGCCAGGGCGCGGTCCTGCAGGCCAACGCTTCGTTCTTCTTCCTGGCGGTCGTCAGCCTGACTACCGGCACGATGTTCCTGATGTGGCTCGGTGAGCAGATCACCGAGCGTGGTGTGGGCAACGGTATTTCGATGATCATCTTCGCCGGTATCGTCGCGGGCATCCCGTCGGCCATCGGTATGGCCCTGGAAAGCGCCCGTCAGGGCGAGCTGAGCACTTGGGCGCTGCTGTTTGTCGGTATCGTGGCCGTGCTCGTGGTTCTGGGCGTGGTATTCATGGAGCGCGGCCAGCGCCGCATCACCGTGAATTACGCCAAGCGGCAGCAGGGGCGCCGGATGTATGCCGCGCAACAAAGCCACCTGCCGTTGAAGGTGAACATGTCCGGCGTCATTCCGGCCATCTTCGCCAGCTCCATCCTGCTGCTGCCGGCCAGCCTCGGCCAGTGGATGGGCGCCGGCAAGGAAGGCGTTGCTGCCAGCATCATGCGCGAGATGTCGTTGGCCATGGCGCCGGGCCAACCGCTGTATCTGATGCTGTTTGCTGCCCTGATCGTGTTCTTCTGCTACTTCTACACGGCGTTGATGTTCAACCCGAAGGAAATTGCGGAAAACCTCAAGCGCAGCGGCGCCTTCATTCCGGGGATCCGCCCCGGCGAGCAGTCGGCGAGCTATATCGACAACGTGGTGGGCCGCCTGACCCTGTTCGGTGCCCTTTACATGACGGCCGTGTGCCTCCTGCCGATCTGGCTGAACGCGGCCCTGAACGTACCGTTTTATCTGGGCGGCACCTCGCTGCTCATCGTGGTCGTGGTGGTGATGGACTTCATGGCGCAGGTCAACGCCCACATGATGTCCAGCCAGTACGAGAAGTTGCTGAAGAAGGCAAACCTCAAGAACTACGGTTCCGGGGCGCGCTAAACCGTCAGATCCCTCCGGGGGTCATTGGGTGGGTGGGAAGTCATGAAAGTCCAGGCATCAGTGAAAAAGGTCTGCCGTAACTGCAAGGTCATCCGTCGCCGGGGTTCGGTGCGGGTTATCTGCAGCGCCGAGCCGCGTCACAAGCAGCGGCAGGGCTGACCCGTCGTCGTTGCAATACAGGGGCCGGGCGGCTAGACTTTGCGCCCTTTTTTCGGGCCTTGGCCCACCCTGGTGACGGCAACGTAACCAAAGGCTAGATGAAAGAACGAGTGGAGTAATACGGATGGCCCGTATCGCAGGCGTAAACATCCCGGACGGCAAGCATGCCGTTATCGCCCTGACCTATATCTACGGTATCGGTCGTACCCGTGCCCAGGGCATCTGTGCCTCGGCCGGGATCGCCCCGAGCACCAAGGTCAAGGACCTCTCCGACGCCCAGCTGGACGTCATCCGGGGTGAGGTTGCCAAGTTCCCGGTAGAGGGTGACCTCCGCCGTGAAGTGAGCATGAACATCAAGCGCCTGGTCGATCTTGGCTGCTACCGCGGTCTGCGCCACAAGCGCGGCCTGCCGGTGCGCGGTCAGCGCACCAAGACCAATGCCCGTACCCGCAAGGGTCCGCGCAAGCCGATCAAGAAATAAGGTTCCGGGTAGAGACAGATGGCCAAGGTAGCCGCAAAAGACGCAGCACGCGCCCGCAAGAAAGTCACCCGTACGGTGGCTGACGGCATCGCGCACATCCACGCTTCGTTCAACAACACGATCATCACCCTTACCGATCGCCAGGGTAATACGCTGGCGTGGGCGACCTCCGGCGGCGCGGGCTTCCGCGGTTCGCGCAAGAGCACGCCGTTCGCGGCGCAGGTTGCCGCCGAGAAGGCCGGCATC
This sequence comes from Pseudomonadota bacterium, assembly GCA_049323295.1. Lineage (GTDB taxonomy): Bacteria > Pseudomonadota > Gammaproteobacteria > Pseudomonadales > JADFDG01 > JADFDG01. The sequence goes on along the minus strand of JBMOON010000034.1, from coordinate 96,176 downwards.
ATTGCCAAGGAATACGGACTGAAGAACCTCGACGTGCGCGTCAAGGGTCCGGGTCCGGGTCGCGAATCCGCGGTGCGTGCGCTGAACGCCTGCGGCTACAAGATCAACAGCATCACCGACGTCACGCCGATTCCGCACAACGGCTGCCGTCCGCCGAAGCGCCGTCGCGTCTGATACGGGGAATTGATACATGGCACGTTATATTGGTCCCAAGTGCAAACTGTCCCGTCGCGAAGGTACTGACCTTGCGCTGAAAAGCGGTATTCGCGCGCTCGACTCCAAGTGCAAGGCCGACACGCCGCCTGGCCAGCATGGTGCTGCGCGCCGCGGCCGTCAGTCGGACTTCGGCAACCAGCTGCGCGAGAAGCAGAAAGTCCGCCGCATCTACGGCGTGCTCGAGAAGCAGTTCGGCAACTACTACACCAAGGCTGCCAAAACCAAGGGCAACACCGGCGAGAACCTCCTGCAACTGCTGGAGTGCCGTCTCGACAACGTGGTGTACCGCATGGGCTTCGGCTCCACGCGCACGGAAGCCCGCCAGCTGGTGAGCCACAAGGCCATCCTGGTCAACGGCAAGTCGGTGAACGTGGCGTCTTACCAGGTCGCCCCGGGCGACGTGGTTGCCGTCCGCGAAAAATCGAAGAACCAGCTGCGCATCAAGAGCGCACTGGAACTGGCAGCACAGCGCGGTTTTGCCGCCTGGATCGAAGTCGACGAGAAGAAGATGGAAGGTACGTTCAAGGCCAAGCCTGAGCGCATCGATCTTCCGGCCGAGATCAACGAGCAACTGATCGTCGAGCTTTATTCGAAGTAAGACCTGAGGGATTCCCGCATGGCGAACGCTGCTACCGATTTCCTCACGCCGAAGGCCATTGGCATCCAGGCCCTGAGCCCGAGCCACGCCAAGGTGACGCTCGAGCCGCTGGAGCGTGGTTTCGGCCATACGCTCGGCAATGCCCTGCGCCGCATCCTGCTGTCCAGCATTCCGGGTGCCGCAGTCACCGAAGTGGAAATCGACGGTGTCCTGCACGAGTACAGCACCATCGAAGGTATCCAGGAGGATGTGATCAACATCCTGCTGAACCTGAAGGGTCTGGCCATTCGCATGAACTCGCGCAGCGAAGCCACGCTGGTGCTGCGCAAGAAGGGCGCCGGCATCGTCACGGCTGCCGACATCCAGCGCGATCACGATGTCGAGATCGTCAATCCGAATCACGTCATCGCCCATATCAACGGCAATGCCGAGCTGTCGATGCGCCTGAAGGTCGAGCGTGGCCGCGGTTACGTGGCAGCCGATGCGCGTCGCCGTGAAGACGACGATACCCGCGCCATCGGTCGCCTGCAGCTCGACGCCTCATTCAGCCCGATCCGTCGTGTGGCCTATGTTGTCGAGGCCGCCCGCGTCGAACAGCGTACCGACCTGGACAAGCTGGTTATCGATCTGGAAACCAACGGTACTGTCGATCCGGAAGAGGCGATCCGTCGCGCCGCCACGATTCTGCAGCAGCAGATTGCGGTGTTCGTCGACCTCGAGCGCGATCGTGAAGTCGGAGCCATCGAGTCTGCCGGTCCGGAAATTGATCCGATCCTGCTGCGTCCGGTCGACGATCTCGAGCTGACCGTGCGTTCGGCCAACTGTCTGAAGGCCGAGAACATCTATTACATCGGCGACCTCGTGCAGCGCACTGAAGTCGAGCTGCTGAAGACGCCGAACCTTGGCAAGAAGTCGCTCACCGAGATCAAGGATGTCCTTGCCTCGAAGAGCCTGTCGCTCGGCATGCGCCTGGAGAACTGGCCGCCGGCCAGCCTCAAGAACGACGAGCGCCTGAACGCCAAGTACCGTTGATACCGTATCGCTAATCAGTACTGCCCAGGCCGGCGCCGATCGAAAAGGCGCCAGCCGGCAGGAACAGCTCAGGAAACAGTGCCATGCGTCACCGCAAGATTGGTCGTCAACTCAACCGGAAATCGGCGCACCGTACTGCGCTGTTCCGCAACCTCGCGATCGCCCTGATCGAGCACGAGGCCATCAAGACCACGCTGCCGAAGGCGAAGGAAATGCGTCGCGTTGTCGAGCCGCTGATCACGCTCGCCAAGAACGACACCGTTGCCAATCGCCGTCTGGCTTACGCCCGCACCCGCAACAAGGAAGCGGTCGCCAAGCTGTTCGACGAGATCGGCCCGCGCTACAAGACCCGTCCGGGCGGCTACATGCGTGTCCTGAAAATGGGCTTCCGTGCAGGCGATGCTGCCCCGATGGCTTTCGTCGAACTGGTTGATCGTCCGGACGATACCGTCGCGGTCGAGGACAAGAGCGCCGAATAAGCTGCGCGTATGCGCAGGCGAGAAAAAGCCGGGCAATGCCCGGCTTTTTTGTTTGTGCCGGTTCCCGCCACCCTCAGCCGGGCAGCATCGGCTTCAGGAACCGCCCGGTGTGCGAGCCGCGGGTCTTCGCGATCTGCTCCGGCGTGCCGCAAGCCAGCAACTGGCCGCCACGGTCGCCGCCTTCCGGGCCCAGATCGATGATCCAGTCGGCACACTTGATGACGTCCAGGTTGTGCTCGATCACTACCACGGTGTTGCCGTGATCGCGCAGTCGGGTGAGCACCTGCAGCAATTGCTGGATGTCGTGAAAATGCAGTCCGGTGGTCGGCTCGTCGAGGATGTACAGCGTTGAGCCGGTATCCCGGCGGGACAGTTCCTTCGCCAGCTTCACGCGCTGGGCCTCGCCACCGGAGAGCGTGGTCGCGTTCTGTCCGAGCGTGATGTAGGAAAGCCCGACATCCATCAGCGTCTGCAGCTTGCGATGTATGGCCGGGACGGCCGAGAAGAATTCCAGCGCATCCTCGACGGTCATGGCCAGCACCTCGTGGATGTTCCGGCCCTTGTAGCGAACGTCCAGTGTTTCCCGGTTGTAGCGCTGCCCGCGACAGACTTCGCAGGGCACGTAGACATCCGGGAGAAAATGCATTTCGACGCGGATCACGCCGTCGCCCTCGCAGGCTTCGCAACGGCCTCCCTTCACGTTGAAGCTGAACCGGCCCGGCTGGTAGCCGCGTGAGCGGGCTTCCGGCGTGCCGGCGAAGAGCTCGCGGATCGGCGTGAACAGTCCGGTATAGGTGGCCGGATTCGAGCGCGGAGTGCGGCCGATCGGACTCTGGTCGATATCGACCACGGAGTCGAAGTGCTCCAGTCCGGTCACGGCCGTATGCGGTGCCGCCGCCTCGATTCCGGTCGTGGCGCCGTTCAGTGTCCGCGCCGCCACCGGATAGAGCGTGTTGTTGATCAGGGTCGATTTCCCCGAGCCGGAAACGCCGGTGACACAGGTGAGCAGACCCACCGGAATGTCGACATCGATGTTCTTGAGGTTGTTGCCGCCGGCGCCAGCAATCGTCAGCAGGCGCTTTCTGTCCGGTTTGTGGCGCTGTGCCGGCACGGCGATCTGCCGGCGTCCCGAGAGGTAGTCGCCGGTGATGGATCGACGAGCGTTCTTGACCTGTTCCATCGAGCCGGCAGCGACGATTTCCCCGCCGTGCACGCCGGCACCCGGCCCGATATCCAGAATGAAATCGGCACTGCGGATGGCGTCTTCGTCGTGCTCCACGACCAGTACTGTGTTCCCGAGGTCGCGCAGTCTGATCAGTGTCTGCAGCAGGCGTTCGTTGTCACGCTGGTGCAGTCCGATCGACGGCTCATCAAGCACGTACATCACCCCGACCAGTCCGGCGCCGATCTGGCTGGCCAGCCGGATTCGTTGTGCTTCACCGCCCGACAGCGTTTCCGCCTTGCGGTCCAGCGCCAGATAGTCGAGCCCCACGTTGACCAGGAACTGCAGACGCTCGCGGATTTCCTTGAGGATCTTGTCGGCGATCTCGCCCCGCTTGCCGGAAAGTTTCAGCGTTGCGAAATAGTCTTCGGCATGGCCCACCGGCATGCGGACCACGTCCGGCAGCGGTCGGTTGTCGACGAAGACATGACGTGCTTCCAGGCGCAGGCGGGAGCCCTGGCAGTCCGGGCATGGGGCGGTATTCAGATAGCGTGCCAGCTCTTCGCGGACCGATGCCGATTCGGTTTCACGGTAGCGACGCTCCATGTTGTTGATCACGCCTTCGAACGGGTGCTTGCGGACCACGCGGTCGCCGCGGTCGTTCAGGTAGCGGAATTCCACGCTCTCGTCGCCGCTGCCGAAGAAAATGCTGTCGCGGATCTTTTTCGGCAGTTTTCCGAACGGCTTGTCGATGTCGAAGCCGTAGTGTTTGGCCAGCGACTGGAGCATGGCGAAGTAATAGACATTGCGGCGATCCCAGCCGCGGATGGCGCCCTCGGAGAGGCTGAGCGCCTGGTCGGCAACCACCAGCTCCGGATCGAAGAACTGGCGGGCACCGAGGCCGTCGCAGGTCGGACAGGCGCCGGACGGGCTGTTGAAGGAAAAAAGCTTCGGTTCCAGTTCGCCGACACTGTGCCCGCAATGCGGACAGGCATAGCGGGCGGAGAACAGCAGCGGTTCCCGCTGGTCGTCGTCCATGAAGGCAACAAGGGCGATGCCTTCGGCGAGGCGGAGTGCGGTCTCGAAGGATTCTGCCAGCCGGGTTTCGATGCCGGCCTTGACCTTCAGCCGATCAATCACGGCTTCGATGTTGTGCTTCTTCTTCTTGTCGAGCGTCGGAGCCTCGTCGATCTCGTACACTTTGCCGTTGACGCGTACGCGGACGAAGCCCTGACTGCGCAGGCTGTCGATCACGTTGAAGTGCTCGCCCTTGCGGTCGCGTACCACCGGCGCCAGCAGCATGACCCGCGTGTCTTCGGGCAGTGCCAGCGTCTCGTCGACCATCTGGCTGACCGTTTTGGCGGTCAGCGGCGTGCCGTGATCGGGACAGCGCGGTTCGCCGACACGCGCATACAGCAGGCGCAGGTAATCGTAGATCTCGGTAATCGTCCCGACGGTCGAGCGAGGGTTGTGCGAGGTGGATTTCTGTTCGATCGATATGGCGGGCGACAGGCCTTCAATGTGGTCCACGTCGGGCTTGTCCATCATCGACAGGAACTGGCGCGCGTAGGTCGACAGTGATTCGACGTAGCGGCGCTGGCCTTCCGCATAGAGTGTGTCGAAAGCCAGCGATGACTTGCCGGAACCCGACAGCCCGGTGATCACCACGAACTTGTCGCGCGGAATTTCGACGCTGATGTTCTTGAGGTTGTGGGTGCGGGCACCGCGGACGACGATCTTGTCCATGGGAGAGAAAGGGCGGCGTATGGAGAGGAACCGGAAATTATACGGGAACGCCGCCATCCGCCGCCGGATTCCGGGCTTACCCGGGATGGCACGGGCGGCCGTGAAAGACCATACAAAAAGAAAGGCCCCGTTGCCGGGGCCTTTTGCATGTCGTCCGGGCTCAGAGGTTTTCCTGGGCCCAGTTGACCGCCTGCAGGCGGTTCGATGCGTTGATCTTCTTGAAGATGTTGTAGATGTGGGTCTTGATGGTGTGCGGGCTGAGGTTCAGCCGCTCGGCGATGTCGGTGTTTTTCGCGCCGGTGGCCATGACGCGCAGCACTTCGATTTCGCGATCGGTGAGGGCGGCAGCGCTGGCGCTGGACGGCCGTTTGTAGATGCGGCTCTTCGCCATGTAGCGCTCGAGGATCTTGCGCGGCAGCCAGACTTCTCCGTTGAGGATGGCCTGCACGCCCTTCATCAGCTGGTCCTGCGGACAGTCGCGGGGGAAGGCGCCGTTCATGGCCGGGTGTGCCGCCAGCGCTTCCACGTCCTCGCTGCCGTCGAGATTGAAGAAGGCAATGCGTACGATCTGGTCGGCGATCGGCAGTTCGTCGATGCTGTCGAGCGCATCGACCGGCTTCAGCGAGGAGGCGTCGACCAGGAACAGCAACAGGGCGGCGTTTCCTGCTTCCGCCGGTACGCCGGGCGATGTGGCGCTGTAGCAGCGACGCACGCCGCCGCCGGTGAGGAGATTGGTCAGCAACGAGTTCTGGAGTTGCTGGCTGCCGACGATGACGACGGCAGCCGATGTCGCTTGTTGATTGTTGTTGGTCATCGGTCGTCGCGATCCTGCGGACAGACTGCCCCGGGCACGGCAGGGTCAGAACAATGGCGTATTATGCCACGCCCGTCTACCGGCGCCATGCGTGTTCCTGCCGGAGTGGCGGCATCTGCCGCCCGTGCGGCTGCTAGAATCCCGCCCCCGTTGCCGAACCCGCGTACCGGAAGCCTTGGCCACTGATCCCATGACCCCTCTGGAGCGCCGCATCACGGCGGCGCTCGCTGCCGTATTTGCCATGCGGATGCTGGGGCTCTTCGTGGTCCTGCCGGTATTCGCCATTTATGGCCCTCACCTGGAGGGTGCCACACCGCTGCTGATCGGTCTGGCGATCGGCGCCTACGGGCTGGTCCAGGGCTTCCTGCAGATTCCGTTCGGCGTGTTGTCCGATCGTGTCGGACGCAAGCCGATGATCTTTGCCGGCCTGCTGCTGTTTGCCGTTGGCGGTCTCGTCGCCGCGGCCAGCGACTCGATCTGGGGGGTGATCGCCGGCCGCGCCCTGCAGGGGAGCGGTGCCGTATCCGGAGTGGTGATGGCCCTGCTGGCCGATCTGACCCGGGAAGCACACCGTACCCGGGCCATGGCGGTCATCGGGGCTACGGTCGGCCTGTCGTTCGGGCTGGCCATGGTGCTGGGGCCGCTCATTGCTGCCGGTACCGGACTGCACGGCCTGTTCCTGTTCACCTCGGTGATGGCACTGGCCAGTCTGGCGCTGATTTTCCTGTTCGTGCCCACACCGGTGGCCGTCGTTCGCGACGCCCCGCGTCGCCGCATGTGGCCGGAGCTGTGGCGCGTGCTCCGGCACCAGGGCCTGTTCCGTCTGGACCTCGGCGTTTTCCTGCTGCATCTGGTGATGGTGGCGGTGTTCATCGTGGTGCCGCCGTCGCTGATCGCCTACGAACAGTTGCCGGCCGAGCGTCACTGGCTGGTCTACCTGCCGGTGATCCTGGTGTCGCTGGTCTTCATGGCACCGTTGATGATGGCGGCCGAGCGCAGCGGTCGCATGCGCGAGGCGCTGGTGCTGTCCGGTGTTGCACTGGTGCTGTCGCTGCTGTTGCTGGCTTTTGCCCATCGCAGCCTGCCTGGCGTGGTGATCGGCCTGCTGCTGTATTTCACGGCCTTCAATCTGCTGGAGGCGCTGATGCCGTCGATGGTCGGGCGGCTGTGTCCTGCCGGTTCCCGCGGTGCGGCGATGGGCGTGTACTCCAGCGGCCAGTTTTTCGGCGCGTTTGCCGGCGGACTGGTCGGCGGTGGCCTGTCGTCGGTCATGGCGCCGGAAGCGGTGTTGTTGGTATGTGCCGTGCTCATGGCGCTGTGGGTGTTGATTGCGATGGGCCTGCGGTTGCGCACCCGTCGCCGTGCCCTGGTGCTGCCGCTGCCGCCCGGCGCCGATCCGCGGCAACTGGCCGAGCGGCTGCTGGCGCAGGAAGGTGTCCTGGAGGCGACCGTGGTGCCGGAGGACGGCGTCATCCACGTCACCGTGGATCACGTACGCTGCAACGAGTCGCGCCTCCACGCTGCGCTGGGCTGAAATCCGCCGGGCGGCCGGGCAGGATGCGCGTGGCGACCGGCCGGGTGGTGCGTGCTAGAGTGGCGCCGCAAATTTTCATTGCTGTCCGGACGGCCGGACGATTCGGGAACACGGGGAGCATCCCATGGCGAGCAAAGGCGTAAACAAGGTCATCCTCATCGGCAACCTCGGCCGCGATCCGGAAACGCGCTACATGCCGAGCGGCGGCGCAGTCACCAACGTGACCGTTGCCACCAGCGAGAGCTGGAAGGACAAGCAGTCCGGCCAGATGCAGGAACGCACCGAGTGGCACAAGGTCGTCTTCTTCAACAAGCTGGCCGAGATTGCCGGCGAGTACCTGAAGAAGGGCAGCAAGGTGTACATCGAGGGTTCGCTGCGCACCCGCTCCTACGACAAGGACGGCCAGAAGCACTACACGACGGAAATCGTCGCCGACCAGATGCAGATGCTCGATTCGCGAGGCGGTGGCGGTGGTGGCGGCAGTGCCGCTGGCGACGACCATGGCTTTGACCAGGGCTTCGACCGTCCGGCCGCGGCACCTGCGGCGCCCGCGGCGGCGGGCCGCGGCAAGCCGGCTTCACAGCCGGCCGCGACCGACTTCGACGACGACATCCCGTTCTGACCGGCAGGCCCCGGGCGCCTGCCCGGGGCCTTTCCCGCATGTATCCCCGACGTCTCCTGATTGCTGCCGGCGTGGCGGCCTTTCTGGCCGGCCTGCTGGTACTGGCCCCGCTCGGCCAGTGGCTGCGGCTGGCGCCGCCGGCGGTGGCCCAGCGGATTTCGGCGCCGACCGGCACGCTGTGGCAGGGTTCGGCGCAGATCGCGACATCCGGTGGCCCGTTGCAGGTTGGCTGGGATTTGCATCCATGGCGCCTGCTGCTGGCTACCCTGCAGGCCGACTGGACCCTGGCCGGCAGCGGGCTGAGCGCGCGCGGTACGGCTTCGGCAGCCCCCTGGGGTTACGGCGTGCAGGTCGATCGGGGCGAACTGGCCGGGGAGCGTATCTCCGGGGTTTCCGGCGGGCGAGCCGTGGCGGATCAGCCTCTGCAGTTCCAGGACATCGGGCTCGGGCTGGCGCCGGATGGCCGGATCGAGGAGGCGTCCGGGCGACTGGCCTGGGGACCGGGTACGGTGCGTCTGAGCGATCGACCGGAACCCCTGGCGTTGCCGGCCCTGCGCGGCTACCTGCGTGAGGCCGATGGCAGGCTGAAGGTGCAGGTCGATGGCGAGAACGAGCCCGGGGCGCCGCTGGCCACCCTGACCCTCGACCCTGTGGGCAATCTCCTGCAACTGGTGGTCACCCATCGGGCGGCCCGCCTGGCCGGTGTGGCGCCGGCGGCCCCGGCCGCACCCGACGCCGCCTTCCTCGAGCTGAGCCAGCCGTTGCGCTGACGCTTTTGCGCGCGCGCCCTGAACTCTTTCCTTTTCCCCGGGTCTAGGCTTCCGGGCCTGCGCCCGGTTGCTTTATCCCTGCCCGGCCGATAAGTTGCCCCGCTTTCTTCAGGAAACACGCAAGGGTCGTATGGAGCTTGTTGCACGACTGCAGTCGCTGGCCACCGGTCGCGGGCGCAAGGCGCTGGTCGTGACGGCGAGCCTCGTGCTGGTCCTGCTGATCGGCTACACGCTCGCGGCCTTTGTCTGGCTGGCCGTCGAGGGCGTGCCGGTGGCGGCGATGCCGCCCGCAGCGCCGGCAGCCGCAGTAGCGCCGCCGCGGGAGTTCACGCCGGAAATGGCGCGCGGCTGGGCGCTGTTCGGCGATGCGGCGACGGGATCGGCCACCGGCGAGCGCGCGGTGCCCGAGACGAATCTGGCACTGCAGCTGCTGGGCATTTTCAGTACCGGCGACGATCGCCTGGCGGGTGCGGTGATTGCGGAACGCGGCAAGGACGGCGAGCTGTTCCGCATCGGCGCTTCGTTGCCCGGTGGTGCGTTGCTGGAGAAGGTCGGCAAGGATCATGTGCTGCTCAAGCGGCGCGGACAGATGGAGACGCTGCGTTTCGATGAGGCGTCGTCCGGCATGTCGGCGGATACGTCGACCGGGCTCGATATCGCCGGCGGTTTCCGCAACCTGAAAGACCGGATGAGCAAGCAGGCACCGGCGGCGGTACCTGCCGGCGATCCCGACGCGGCAGATCGCTCGCGTTCGGCGCTCGGTCAGTATGCGGAAGACATGAAAAGCAATCCGGATGCCGTGCTCAGTGATCTGGGCCTCAAGCCGGCAAACGGCGGCGGTTACACGGTCGGCGACGGTGCAAGTGCCGATCTGGTGCGCAATCTCGGATTGCGGCCGGGCGATGTCGTGATTTCAGTAAACGGAAAACCGCTGGGCAATGTACAGAACGATGCCCGGATGATCGACGAGGTGAAGGCCAGTGGCGAGGCGCGCGTCGAGATCAAGCGCGGGAGCCAGACCTTCACCGTGAATTATCCGCTGTAGGTCCGGTAGTCATGACCGGATCCCCGGCGCAACGAACGAGAATACGAGAAGAAAAGGGAACGACGTGAATATTCAGGGAATCCTGCGTCGCGCACTGGCCGCCATCGTGCTGCTGGTCGCCTGCGCCGCCCCGCTGGGAGCCACTGACGGTCAGTGGAGCATCAACCTGCGCGATGCCGATATCCGGGCGTTCATCGACCAGGTGTCGGCGATGACCGGCAAGACGTTCGTGGTCGACCAGCGGGTGAAGGGCAAGATCACGGTGATCGCGCCGGAGCCGATGAGTTCGGCCACGGTGTATCAGGTTTTTCTCTCGGTACTGAACGTAAACGGGTTTGCGGCGGTGCCGACCGGACGTCTGGTGAAGATCGTTCCCGACGGCAACGCGAAGCAGGATTCGATCCCGCTCGATACCAGTGAGCGCCCGGCCGGTGACGCGATGATCACGCGGGTGATTGCCGTCAATAATTCCTCGGCCACGGAACTGGTGCCGGTGCTGCGTCCGCTGGTGCCGCAATCCGGTCATCTGGCCGCGGTGACCGGCGCCAACGTGCTGGTGGTGACCGATCACGCGGAAAACATCGCGCGGCTGGAGCAGGTGCTGGCGCGCATCGACGGTGCCGACGCCGAAGAACTCGAGGTCGTGCAGTTGCAGCACGCCTGGGTCGGCGACGTGCTCGACATGCTCGGAACGTTCATCACCGGCGATGCGCCGAAAGCGGCCGCAGGTTCGCGGCAGGGCGGCAGCGCATTGTCCGCCGGCCGTGTGAAGATCGTCGCCGACGAGCGCACCAACCGCCTGATCCTGCGCGGCGATGCGCAGGCACGCGAGCGCATCCGCTCGCTGGTGCAGACGCTCGATGTGCCGGCGGAAACCAATACCGGCACGGTACAGGTGATCCGCCTGCGGCATGCCGAGGCGAAGAAGACGGCGGAAATCCTCAAGGGCATGGTCGATGGCGGCGGCAGCAGCGCCTCCTCGTCCGGAAGCAAGGACGGCGGGGCGGCCGCGCTGCTCAATCCGGTGGGCGGCAAGATCGCCATCCAGGCCGACGAATCGCTCAATGCGCTGGTGATCCGTGCCGATCCGACGGTGATGCAGCAAATCAAGGCGGTGGTCTCGCAGCTGGATATCCGCCGCTCGCAGATACTGATCGAGGCGGCGATCGTCGAGGTGGGCGGCAGCACCGGCAAGGACCTGGGGGTGCAGTGGGCCTCGGGCGACCCCGATTCCGGAATTATCGGCACCAACTTCAGCACCGCCGGCCGCAGTCTCAACGAAATCGCCGCGGCGGTGGCCAACCCGGCCGCGTCCGGCGGACTCGCCGACGGCGTGACGCTGGCCGGCGGCAAGCGCAATGCCGACGGCGACATCCAGTTCGGCGGCGTGCTGCAGGCGCTGGCGTCCAACGCCAACGTCAACCTGCTGTCGACGCCCAGCGTGCTCACCCTGGACAACCAGGAAGCTTCGATCGTGGTCGGCGAGAACGTGCCTTTCATCACCGGCAGTTCGACCACCACCGGCAGCGGCACCTCCAACCCGTTCACCACCATCAAGCGCGAGGACGTCGGCATTCAGCTCAAGGTGACGCCGACGATGATCGACGACGAGAACGTCAAGCTGGTCATCAACCAGGAAGTGTCCAGCGTCAAGCCGAGCGAAAAGGGCGTGCAGTCGTCGGACATCATCACCAGCAAGCGCTCGATCACCACCACCGTGCTGGCCGGCAACCGGCAGACGGTGGTGCTGGGCGGCCTGATCGAGGACCGGGTCACCGAGACTGTGAAAAAAGTGCCGCTGCTGGGCGACATTCCGGTACTCGGCATCCTGTTCCGCGCCAAGAGCGTCAATCGCGGCAAACAGAACCTGATGGTGTTCCTGCGCCCGAGCATCGTGCGCGACGGCAAGGCGGCCGGCGAGCTGAGCGCGGCCAAATACAACGGCGTGCGCGCGCTGGCGTTCGAAATCGATGCGCGCGGCGACATTGCGCGCCTGCAGGAAGGCGAAGCGCTGCCCGAGGAGGTCGACGGCCTGTTTGCCGGCCGCGGCAACAACGGCAAGCGTGCTCCGGAAGGCGAGCCGTCCCCGGCTGCCGATGCCGGGGCGCCGGTGGCCCCGGCGGAATCCGCACCGGCAGCGCAACCTGCGGCAACGGCGCCGCCGGCTCCCGCGCCGGCGCCGGTTGAACCGGCGTCGGTCGAGCCGGCATCGGCTCCGGCTGCCGTGCCGGTTGAAACCGCACCGACGACGAGCACTCCGGAGACGACGGAAACCCCGTCTGCGGAGGCCGGCGAGGGTAGTCCCGCTCCCGCGCAATCGGTACAGTAGACGCGGCTTTTTCAAGATGAGCCCGGCGCCTGTTGCCCGGGCAGGCTGGCGGGATTGCCGCCGGCGGATCCAGGGACCGAGGTCACCATGCTCAAGCTGCAGTTCAAGGACCAGCGCAAGCCGGCCATCTGGCTTGTCGAATCCCGTTACGCCATCGGCAAGGACACGCAGAACAACATCGTGCTGGCCGAGGACGGCGTCAGCCCCTTCCACGCCGAGTTGCGCATCGAGGGCGACCAGGTCTTCATTTCCGACACCGGCAGTGCGACCGGCACCTTCGTCAACGGCAAGCGGATCCAGCGCCGCACCGAACTGCGTGCCTCCGACCTGATCGCGATCCACAACATCGAATTCCTGCTGATCGACCCCAAGCAGGAAATCGCCCCGGCGCCCGAAGGCGCCACGGCCATCTCGCCGGCCCTGGCCAACATTCCGGTGGCGCCCAGCACGGCCGGCAAGCAGGGCAGCGGCTGGGTGCTGAAGGCCAAGACCGGCTCGATCGTCGGCAAGTCGTTCCCGATTCCGGTGGTGGGCAAGGTCGTCATCGGACGGGCCACCAACTGCGACATCCAGCTCCCGGCCAACCACGTCTCGCGCCAGCACGCGGAAGTGCAGCTGGTGGGCGGCAAGTTGATGGTGCGCGATCTCAACTCGTCCAACGGTACCTACATCAACCGCAAGAAGATCACCGACGGCGAACTGAAGAACGGCGACGAAGTCCGTTTCGACACCTTCAGCTTCGAGGTTGCCGGTCCGGGCGGCAACACCACGGCCCAGAAGGCGGTGGCGGAAGCCGACGGCGAGGATCGTACCCAGTTCCGTACGGCATCGGCGCCGGCACCGGCTGCCGCTCCGGCACCGAAACCGGCCGCCAAACCGAATCCGGTCGCGCCGACCTCCGTGCAGGCGAAAATGCCGGCCGAAGCACCGGCTGCTGCCGGTGGCGGCAACAACACGGTGCTCATCGTGCTGCTGGTCGTCGTGGCGGCAGGTGTTGCCTGGTTCTTCCTGAAATAACCCGGCGGCGTGGCCGGCGGAAAGGCGGGAATGTCCCCGCCTTTTTTGTTGGGCGTCGCGGCGGGTGGCCGACATGATGCAGATCGAATCGCTGGTTTTCCGTTTGCGTGAAGCCGCTGCCGCCGCGCCGGCGATGCCTGCCGATCTCGGCGCATGGCGTGCCGGCTTCCGCGTGCAGCCGGACAGTTTTGCCACCGCGTTCGAGGCCGGTCTCGCGGCCGGCCAGCTCGGTTTCTGCTTTGCCGGTGGTTATCAGGCCGCGTTGCGTGCGCTGGTACCGGCGTTGCCGGTCGATGCATTCGCCGCGCTGCTGGTGACCGAAGGCAGGCAGCAGCGGCCGGAAGAAATCCGCACCGCCCTGCAGGCGCAGCCCGGCGACCGGTTCCGGCTCGACGGCGAAAAATCCTGGGTGGCCGGCGGCCCGGCGGCGACACATTTGCTGGTGCTGGCCCGCCACGGCAGCGATGTCGACGGCCGTCTGCGTTCGGCGCTCGTCCTGCTGTCGCCGCAGGCGGCCGGCGTGACGCTGGAGAGCCGGCCGGCGAACGGTTTCCTGGACGTCGTGCCGCATGCGCGTGCCCGTTTCGATGCCGTCGCGGTCGATGCCGGAATGATCCTGCCCGGTGACGGCTGGCGCGATCATGCGCGTCCGTTCCGCACGATCGAGGATATCCATGTGTCGACGGCCATCGCCGCGCATCTGGCCGTGCAGGGCCTGCGGCGCGACTGGCCGGCGCCGCTGCTCGCCACGCTCGTCGCCGTGCTGGCGCGCCTGGCGCAATGCGCGGCGCGTGCGCCAGGCGATCCGTTGACGCATCTTCTGCTTGCCGGCGCCGAGCAGGAACTGGCGCAGGCAACGGCGCAGACCGGTGCGCTGGCGGCCGCCGATGACGACGCTTTCGCGCGCGACTGGCGGGCCAACGGCATGCTGCTGGCGATGGCGGCGCCGGCGCGCGTGAAACGGCTGGAGAAAGCGCTGGCCGTGCTGCGCCGCTGAGCCGTCAGTAGCGATCGGGCGGTGCGGCCGGCGGCGAATCGGGCGTCGGCAGCCCTTTCGGCGGCAGCATCGGCGGCGACAGGCACGCACGCAGGAACACGAGCAGCAGCAACAGGATGCCGATGCCGGCCAGCAGCCGGAAAACGGCCGTCAGCCGCTCGCGTGCGGGCGGGTTCATGCGTCCGGTTCCGCGCGGTGTGCCTGCGCCTGGTTGCGGCCGCCGTTCTTGGCGGCATACAGCGCCTGGTCGGCCTGCCGGTAGAGTGCGTCGAAACTCTCCGGCGGATTGCCGGTGGCCACGCCGGCGCTGATGGTGACGATGCCGCGCGGCGCGCCGCAGTGCGGCAGGGCGGATGCGACGACTGCGGTGCAGAGTTCTTCGGCCAGTTCGAGCGCGCGTGTGGCGTCGACGTCGTACCAGACGATCAGGAATTCCTCGCCGCCGAGGCGGGCGTAGAGATCGAGCGGCCGGCGGGCGTGCCCGGCGAGGATCCGGCTCACCGCCACCAGTGTGGCGTCGCCGCCGTCATGGCCGTAGCTGTCGTTGTAGGCCTTGAAGTGGTCGATGTCGATGAGGGCGAAGGTGATCGGTCGTTTTTCCCGGCGCGCCGTGGCGGCGATCCCGGCATAACGCGCATCCAGGCCGCGCCGGTTCAGCGCACCGGTCATCGGATCCTGCTGGGCCAGGATGTTCAGTCGTTCGCGGTGCCGGAAATCGCGCCGCAGCGAACTTTCGATCACTACGCTGAACACTCCGCCGAGCATCCACAGCGTGCTGCCGAAAAACGTGCGGGTGATTGCGTCGCCGAGCGACAGTGGCCAGGTCCATTCGACGATGGCCAGCCCTGCCAGACAGATGAAGGCCGAGAGCGAGCTGTCGAATGCCCGCAGGCCGCTGACCAGGAACACGCACATCATCACCAGCAGCGTGCCTTCGTACGGCATCGGGTAGCCCTGCATGCGGGCGCTGGCGATCAGCAGGCATACGCCCAGCGATGCGCTGACGGCGGTGAGGTATACGCTGCGGTAGATTCGCGGCACGGCATCAGGTGCGTGCGCGATGCGCCAGGTCAGTGCCAGCGGCAGCAGCATGAAAACGGCGAGCAGCGAGAGACTGGGAATCCAGACGAATTGCGGGAAGAGCAGGAGGTGGCCGATCGCCGAGCCGAGTACCACGATCATGGCCACCGGCACGTACAGCCGGCTGCGCTGCGCCATTTCGGCAGCGTGCAGGGCGCGGAAACGCTCCTCCTGTGCCGGGTCGCGGAACTGCAGCCGGCGCAGCGGATTGCGGGAACGGGCCGGCATCCGGACCTAGCGCGCTGCCGGATCCAGTTCGGCGAGCGCGGCCACTACTTTCAGACCATGCGCGTAGACGATGTACGGCGTGGACTGGCCGCTGGTCTTCAGCAGGGTCGGTCGCAGGAACTGCCAGCGCGTTCGCGCCCGCTGCAGGGCGGCCATTTCCGGCTTGCCCTGGTATTGCTGCTGCAGTTCGGCCAGTCCCTTGTCGACGGCGGCGACGCCGGCCGGGATGTCATTGTCGGCATCGTTGGCACTGAAGGCAGTGCCGCCGACGATGCCGGTGGAGATCTGCAGGTAGCTGACGATGGTTTTCAGCGCGCGCAGCCGGACGGTACTGACCGGCGATTGTTTCGCTTCGGCGGTGGCCGCCGGATCGAGCGCCTGCAGCAGGGCGTTGGCGCCCGAGGTGTAGCGCGCGGTCGCGGCGATGTCGTAGCTGTTCTCGCGGAAGGCAACGGCAAAGGGTTTGCCGGCGTAGGCGTTTTTCACCTCCTGCCACTGGCCGAGCAGTTCGGCCTCGCGCTGGGGATCGTCGCCGGCCAGCGCCTGCACGGCCGGCGGCAGGGTGCCATCGAGCCGCCGCTGCGTTTCCTGTGCCCGCGCGGCATGGGCATCGGGTTCCTGGTCGGCGGTGATCATCGAGGTTTCCGCGATCAGCACGTAGAGATCGCTGAGGGCGTGGAGAGCGGAAGCGTGCGCGCTGCCGGCAGCGGCCACCAGGAGACAGGCGCCCAGCAGCAGGGAGGCCGGGCGCAGGACGGCGGAGAATTCCATGGCGGGGGGCCTTTCGGACAACGGGTGTCCGGGCAGTCTAGGCGGTTCGCCCGGCCCCGTCAGCGGGGGTCGACCGGCGCGCGTTACTGCCCGGTGGCCGGTGTCGTGCCGGCCGTTTCCGGCAGCAGCCGGAAGGCGGCCACCCGGGCCGGCCGGTGCGATTCGTGAAAGGCCTCACGCGCCAGCCACACCTGCTTGTACCGGTAGAACGGCACGTTGGGGTACAGGTGATGCACCAGGTGCCAGTTCTGGCATGCCATCAGCGGCGTGAGCAGCCACTCCCGGCCCTGGCGCAGCAGGGTGGCCTGGTAGGGCGCGTCCTTCTGCAGCACGCTGAACGGCTGGTGCGGCAGGTAGACGAAGACGGCGACGATCAGCCACAGCGTGGTGCGCGAGGCGACCAGCCAGTACAGGAAGAAATCGATGCCCTGCCACCAGGTCATGAATGCCAGCAGCGCAAAGCCGAGCACCAGTTGCGCGAACACCTGCACGACTTCGCCGCGCGGCCGCTTGTGGCGGTGCTGCCAGTAATCGGGCACGTAGAACAGTTCGAAGAACGGCCACGCGGTGAGCGGCGCATGCCAGTGGCCGGTGAGGAACTTGTCGGGATCGCGACCGGGCTCGTTGGTGTGGCGATGATGCTGCATGTGCCCCCAGCGCAGCAGCTTGTGCGAGCTGTAGGGCAGCATCAGGTTGACGGTGCCGATCGCGATAAGGTCGTTGATCCATTCGTGGCGCGACACCGAGCGGTGCAGCGCATCGTGGATCGGGCTGAACAGGAAATAGCCGGTGATGCCGGCCAGCACGGCGCCGGTGAGGACCGGCAGCCAGTGCAGGTACAGGGTCAGCGCGCCGAGCAGGATCACCACGATCCAGCCGCCGGTGAACAGCGCCACCGTCGGCCATGCCACGTCCGGTTTGGTTTGCAGTGCACGCAGCAGTTCCGGGTTGTCGCCGGGGAAGACGGTGCCGGCGGCGGTGTGGCGGTGCGGCGTGTGGCCCATGACGGACTCCGGGATGCGGATCGGGGTCGATGTCCGCAGCATCCGTGAGGCCGGCCTGGCCGGGTGAGTGCCGGGCGTGCCGGCATGGGGGCTTTTGCTGCCAGCGGTCGCCGGCTCAGGCCGCGCCCGGCTTGCGGGCGATGAACACCATCTGGTGGCAGTGCCAGGGATCGATTTTCTCCAGCACCGGCTGCATGAAATTCGGGAAGGGATAGAGACCGAAGCCGTAACCGCGCACGTCGGTGTAACCGATCATGTGCAGATAGTCGCGCAGCACGCGGTAACTGAAGACCACCAGATGCCGGTGTACCGGCGTATCGCGCTCGGCGTCGGTGTGCAGGTCCTGGTGACTGACCTTGAGCACTTCTTCCCGGCGGATCAGTGCATCGGAATCCGGATGCGGTCCGCTCGAGGGCATCTTGCCGGCGAGTATCAGCGCGGCGGTGAAATAGGTGCTGATGTTCGGCGTGAGGATCACCAGCTTGCCGCCGGGTTGCAGCACGCGGTGCGAATCGCGCAGGAAGCGGCAGCCGTTGAGCAGGTGTTCCAGCACTGACAGGCCGAAGACGCAGGAAAAGGTGTCGTCGGCATGCGGAATGCCGCGGTTCAGGTCGGCGCAGGCGATCTGCAGCCCGCGCTGCCGGCCCAGCCCGGCGCGGACGGCATCCCACTCGACGCCGAAGTAGCGTTCCGGCGTCAGCGGGGCGATGGCCGACAGGCGATTGAACAGCTGGCCGTTGTTGGCGCCGCAGTCGAGCACCGGGCCGCCGTCGCGGATCGAGGCGACGATCTCGTCGGTGGCCGTGCGGTAGGCTTCGCGCATGGTGCGGTTGTACAGGTTGCGGAAGTAGGCCTGCAGCACGCGGCGTTCTCCTGGCGGGGCGTTTCCGGTGGGGGAGGTATACGACGTCCGTGTGCCGGAAGGAAAGGGTCAGTGTCCCTGCCGGCCCTGGTATTCGGACGGCGGCACGCCGAACCAGCGCTTGAAGGCGCGGCGGAAGGTCGACACGTCGTGGTAGCCGAGCGCGGCGGCGACCGATTCCACGGTGTGCCGCGGATTGTCCAGGTAGATGCGCGCCAGCCGCTGCTGTTCGGCGTCGAGCAGCAGCTGGTAACTGGTGCCTTCGTCCTTCAGGCGGCGGATCAGCGTCCGTGCCGACATGTTCAGCGAGCGCGCGACGTCGTCCAGCGTCCACAGCTGGCCGGGGTTGTTGCGCAGGATCGCCGTCACGCGGAAGGCGAACGAACCGCGCTGCTTCATCTCGGCCGCGATCTGCTCGCATTGTTGTTCGGCCTGCTGCTTCGCCACCGGGTCGGCGAACGGCAGCGGCGTGGCCTCCAGCGCGCGCGGCATTTCCAGCAGCGAGCGCGGGGCGTCGAAGCGGAAGGGTGCGTGCAGGTACTGGCTGTAGAGCGCGGCATGCGGCGGCGGCGGGAAGCCGAACTCGATGCGGCAGCCGTCGACGATCCGGCCGAGCAGGAATTCCATCGTGCCCTGCGCCGAGGCGACCAGCGCTTCGATCAGGAACAGGCCGACCTCGTCGTAGGGCACCTGCATGTTGAACAGCAGGCGCAGGTGCTGCGCATCGCGCTCGATGGTCATGCCGGCGAACTGGCCGCGGATGTTCTGGTGCCGCGCCATCGTTTCCACGGCCTCGCCCAGCGTGGCGGATGTGTAGGCGGCGATGCCGACCGGCCCGTGCGCGGCGATGTGCATGCGTGAGCCCATCTGCAGGCCGAGCGCGGGATTGCCGGACAGTCGCAGTGCGTTGCGGATGATCGTCACCTGGTCCGGCAGCGACAGGTATTCGTCGAGCTGGAACAGTTGTTGCGGCGTGAGCCCGGTGCCGGCCAGCAGCGGCGCCGCGCTGCCGGCGTCGAGCTGCAGCTCGCGCGCCAGCAGGCGCGAGTAGGTGGTGGCGAACAGCAGCGGCGAGGTCATGTCCGGCGGTGCGGTATCGGTCGGCGACGGGCTGCCGGACTATATCGCAGGACGCTAGACGGCGCTTTTCTTCAGCCGGGCAAGGAACAGCAGGCGCTTTACGCCGAGGGCGGTGAGCGGGAAGGTCAGCGCATACAGCAGGCAGACCAGCGGCGAGAAACCGGGAAAGAGCAGCCAGACCAGCGCCACGCCGATACCGGAATCGAGCTGGTCGAGGGCGATGAACAACCGCCGGTGCCGCGTCGGCGTGGCGCCGGGCGCGATGCCCAGCCGGCGCTTCAGGTACGAATTGGGCAGTTCGGCAAGCACGTAGCCGAGGCCGCCGGCGAGGCCGGCGAGCAGCAGGGCGAGCGCCGGTGGCCACGCCGGCAGGTGGCCGGTGAACGGCGCCGGATCCAGGATCCGTTCGACCGGCAGCAGGCACAGCGCGCCGGCGGCCGTGGCCAGCGGCACCACCACGAAGCCGCGCCAGGTCTTGTTGGTGCCGAACCAGGCCGTGCAGACCGGCGTTGCCAGCGTTGCCCAGTGGCCGCGCGTCACCACCCACATGTGCAGCACGCCGCCGATCACCACCGGGATCTGCAGGTAGAGCGCAGTGAGCAGGGCGTCGGCGAACGTCATCGTTGCCTCAGGCGCGCAGGTGCAGGACCAGGAACAGCGTCGCGCCGCCGAGGGTCAGCGCGAGGATCTGCCACAGCGCGGTGAACTTGAAGAACGGCCGGTTGAGCAGCATCGCGACGCTGAAGGCGACGAGTGCCAGCGCGAGCAGACTGCGCGCGATGATCGGCGGCAGCACGTATTCCAGCAGCAGGAAGCCGCCGAGGATGAACAGGCTCCAGAACACCGGCATGCCCAGATAGGCCAGCCGGCCGCCGCCGGTGCGGATGTCTTCGGTGCGGATGTTGCCGGTGTCGTTGAATACCGACAGCCGGATGCAGCCGGCGGCGGTCATCGCCAGCAGTGCAAGACTCCAGAAGCCGGAAAAGCCGTGCAGGTACAGCACCAGTGCCGGCGTCGCGAGATAGACCAGCACGTCCATGAAGCCGTCGAGATAGCGGCCGAAGTCGCGCACGACGCCGCGCCGCCGTGCCCAGATGCCGTCGAGCGCGTCGACCAGCATGGCGAGGAACAGCAGCGACGTGGCGAGATGCGTCTTGCCGTCCAGCGCGGCGCCGGCGGCCAGCGCCGCGCTGGCGACACCGGACAGCGTCAGCAGGTCGACGCGGTTCAGGCGCACGATGAACAGGCTCATGGCGGATGCTCCCGCGCCAGCAGCGCGCGCAGTGTCGGGCGGTCGATCTTGCTGTTGTGCCGGCCGTCGACCGGCATCGCCGGGACGGCGACGATGCGCGCACCGGGAAAACCGTGGCGTGCCAGTTCGCGCTGCAGGGCGGCGCGATCGATGCGGCCGGCAACGACCAGTACCGGGCGTCCGCCCGTGTCGGCCACCAGCGCGCTGCGCTCGACGCCGGGCAGCGCGTCGACCGCTTTCTCCAGCGGAAAGGTGTAACGCGCCGTGCCGTCGACGGACACCGCGTCCTTCACCCGCCCGACCAGCCACAGCCGGCCCTGCGCATCGAGGAAGCCGGCGTCGCCGGTGCGGTGCCAGACGGTGCCGGCATGCGCGCCGGTGCGCGGGATCTTGCTTTCGCGGGTGGCTTCCGGGTTGTCGAGATAGGCGCGCAGCACGTGCGCGCCGGCGACCAGTATTTCGCCGGTCGTGCCGTCGGCACGGCGTGCGGCGCCGATGTCGGCTTCGCAGCGCAGCGTCGCCGCGGGATCGACCACCGCCACCGTGGCGGCGTGCGCCGGCCGGCCGACCAGATGGCCGGGCTGCGCGTCCCAGTCGCGTACCAGTTCCGGCAGATCGACATCGGCGATCGGTTCCGCTTCGGTGGAACCGTACACCACCCGGCAGTGCGCCTGCGGGAATACGGCGGCACAGTTTTCCGCCAGCGGGCGCGACAGCGTGGCGCCGCCGACGATCACCGAGCGCAGCTGCGGCAGCCGGATATCGTGCGTGCGGCAGTGCAGGACCAGTCGTTGCAGGAACGCCGGCGCGGCGGACAGCCGGGTCACCCGCTCGCGCTGCAGCTGCGCGGCGATGCGCGCCGGATCGGCGCGTCCGGGCGCGCCGAGGTCGGCTTCCGGCAGTACGGTGCCGATGCCGCAGCAGAGGTTGTGCAGCACCAGCACCGGGAAGCAGGTGCAGTCGATATCGTCGTCGCGGTCGGGCCAGTGTTCGCGGATCGCGAGGTGCTGCGCGACGAGACTGCCGTGCGTGCGGTCGGCGCCTTTCGGCGCGCCGGTGCTGCCCGAGGTGAAGGTGATGATGCCGTGGTCGTCGGCGCCGCGGTCGACGCAGACCGGCAGGGCGACGGTCGTTGCCGGTTGCAGCGGCCGCAGGCCGAAGCCGCGGCCGTCGACGGCGTAACGGCGGCGCGACCACAGCGGCGGGAACAGCCACCAGCGGCGCAGCAGGGCAACGTCGCCGATCACGGCGCGGGCACCGCCGGCCCGCAGCGATTGCGCGATGCGCAGCCGCGACATGCCGCGTTCGATCAGCACCGGCACGATGCCGGAGGCCAGCAGGGCGGTCATCAGTGCGTACAGTGCCGGCGACGGCGGCACCAGCACCACGACGCGGTCGCCGGCGGCAAAACCGGCCGCCTGCAGCGCCTGCTGCCAGCCGGCGATCTGCTGCTGCAGTTCACCGTAGGTCAGCCGCGTTTCGCCGGCCGGCACGCCATCGCGCCACTGCGGCGCGACCAGGGCGAGGCGCTGCGGCTGCGCGCGGCAGGCGTCGAGGATGCGGGCGGCGAAATTCATCGGCGGGACTCAGGGCGCACGTACGTACAACGCATAGGCGTGCTGTGCCGCCGTGCCGTGCCGGGCGGCGAAATTCAGCGAACGGTTGTCCTCGCGCACCAGCGTGCCGGCGATCTGCTCGTAGAGGCCTTCGGCGCGCAGTGTCAGTTCACAGCCCATGGCGGTGAACAGGCCGAGCGCCCGGAAATCCGGGTGCACGCCGCCGGTTTTCGCCAGCGCGCGTCGCGGCCGCGGCAGCAGACCGGCATGCGTGGCATAGCGCAGGTCGGCGGCGGCGACACGCTGCGGATTGCCCTGCCGCAGCAACGGGCCGTAGTCGGGATAGACGAGGAAGAAACCGGCGATGCGGCCGTCGTGCGCACGCGCCAGCACCGAGGTGCGCGGACAGAAGCGGTCGGCGAACGGTGTTCCGCACTGGGCGGCGAACGTCGCGCGGTCGATCGGCGTGTAGGCGAAATTGCCCCCGAACACCTGGTCGACGAAGCCGTAGAGCTCGTCGAGGTTCGCCAGCCAGAACTCCGGCGTCATGGCTTCCAGCCGGACGGCGGTTTCCAGTTTCGGTTTCACCCGCAGGTAATCGTTCTTCACCGCGTCGACGATGGCGGCGGTGTCGTTGAAGGTGGAGAAATAGCGGTAGCGGATGTCGAAACCGAGCCGGGCCAGTTGCGCGGCATAGTGCGGCGGGTTCCAGGGTTCGCCGGGAAAGGCGCCGTCGTCGAAGGCGTCGAGCCGCAGGCGGTAGTTGCCGTAGGTGGTGAAGTTGATCGGCCCGTACAGCCGGCGGGCGCCCTGCTCGCGCGCCCAGCCGGCGAGGGCGGCGAACAGGGCGTCGTTGGCGGCGGCGCTGTCGGCCGTGCATTCCCAGTAACCGAAAAACGCCGCCGGTTCGCCGTCGACGAGTTGCCCCGGGCGGAAGAAGCCGGCGAGCCGCGCCGTGCCGGGCGCCACGCCCAGCCAGGCGCGGCCGCCGGCGAACCAGTGGTTGGTGGCGGCAAAGTCGCGGCGCAGTGCGTCGCTGTCTTCGCCCGGCCAGAACGGATCGCCGGCGTAGACCTGCGCCGGCAGGGCCACGAAGGCCTCCGGCAGCGGCTGCGTGCCGTCCCAGGCGGCATGGATGATCATGCGGCGCGCTCCGGCGACGTCGCGGCGGACAACCGCACGACGCTGCCCGTGCTGCCGTCCATGCGCACCCGTTCGCCGTCCTGCAGCGCACGGGTGAGGCCGGGAATGCCGACGATGGCGGGAATGCCCAGCTCGCGCGCGACCACCGCGGAGTGCGACAGCGTCGAGCCGCGCTCGACGAGAATGCCGCCGGCGGTGGGGAACAGCGGCGCCCAGCCCGGATCGGTGCGCACCGTGCACAGGATCTGTCCGTTCAGCGACAGTTCGTCTTCCGGCGAGAAGATCAGCCGGATGTTCTGCTCGACGATGCCCGGATAGCAGCCCGTGCCCCGGAGGCCGCCGTCGCCGGCTTCCGCCGGCGTGAACGGATACGCGTATGCGTTGTGGTGGTAGACCATGCCCCAGGTGTGGAAGTGGTGCGGGAGGTCGTCCTTTTCGTATTCCGCGTACTCGGCACGGCGCGCGGCCACCAGCGACTTCAGGTCGCACTGCACGGCGCGGCCGTCGTACCAGGCGTAAAGCTCGTCGAGCGAGATCCAGAAGATGTCGCGCGGTTCGGCCAGCACGCCGTCCATCGCGAACTGGGCGCCGATCTCGAGGAAGATGTCGCGGTAGAGGCCGAACATCCGGGTACGGGCGAGGCGCATGTTCTCGCGGTTGCGGATCGCTTCGCGCAGGCGATCCAGATGCCTGCGGAAGCGGCGCAGCGCCAGCACGCCCTGTTTTTCCCGGATGGCGGCGAAGGCTTCGCGTTCGGCATCGGCCCGGAACCGGGCTTCGTTCGCGGCCAGCGTTTCCGGCGTCAGGTCGTCGCGCGTCAGGTAATTCTTCAGTACCGCGAACAGGAACGACGGGTCCTGGCGCAGGGTCACCGATTCCAGTTTCAGCTCGCCCATGGTGCGGTCGCCGTAGCGCTCGATGTAGTCGCGGCACTGGGCGTGGAATTCCGGATCCTGCACCTGCACGCGGTCCAGCAGCGTGGCGTTGTCGCCGTTTTCCAGCAGCGCGCGCAGCGCCGGCTGCGTGCGTACGTGCGCCGTCATGCGCAGCAGCAGCTTGGTCGGTTCGGTGCTCTCGATGCCTTCCTCGCCGGACAGCAGGTTGTTCTGCAGCACGGCCGGGTGCTCGAAGCCGGCGGCGACCAGCGCGCGGTGCACGCGGCCGTTCATCATCATCACGTAGAAGTCGTTGATGATCGGGCTGGTCCAGCGCTGCAGCAGGGCGCGGTCCAGCGTCTTCGCCTGTTCGATCAGTTCGCCGGGCGTCAGCTCGTGCAGGCGGTCGCGCGGCACCCCGCGGTACGCGGCATCGAACATGGCGCGGAATTCCTGCACCAGCACGCCCATGCGGCGGAAACCGCGCAGCAGATGGAACAGGGCGCGCAGCACCTGCGGCAGGCGGGCGAGTTTTTCGCGGAAGGTGAGCTCCCGGTCCTGCACCAGATCGACCGGATCGGTCAGGCCCATCATCCGTTCGAGATCGGCCTTGTTCTCGCGGAAGGAGGGCAGCAGCAACAGACCGCGGTACCAGTTGTTGATGTTGTAGTACACCCGGCCGCGCACCAGCCCGAGCATGTTGTCCAGCATGTCGCGATGCGCCTGGATCTGTTTCTCGCTGACGCCCAGTACGCGCATGGTCTGCTCGTAGACCGTGGCATAGGCGCGGTTGGCGAAGGAGAAGGTCAGCGGCGTGGTGACGCCGCAGTAGGATTCCTGGATGTTCGAGTTGTCGAACACGATACGGCGACCGACCGGCGGATTCGGTGCCGGCAGACGGGTCACCGGCCGGGTCTGCAGGATGTGGAACGCGCTGTCGCGCAGCGTCCATTCGATGTCCTGCGGAAAGCGCTGCCGGTCGGCGATGCGGCGCCCGAGGGCGGTCAGTGCGCGGACCTGTGCATCGTCGAGGCAGCGTACGTGCCGTCGGCTTTCCTCCACGTGCACCTCGCGGGTGCCGCGCCCGGTTTCGCGATCGAACATCACGGCCACGTCCTTGTCGGCCGTCGTGCAGGCGATGTCGCCGCCATCGTGCGGCACGCTGTATTCGTCGGTGTTGCAGATGCCGGCGACGATGCCTTCGCCGGTACCCCAGGCGGCGGAGACCAGCGCATGCCGGCGGCTGCCGGTGACCGGGTGGGCAGTGAACATCACGCCCGAGACCTCGCCTTCCACCATCTCCTGCACGATCACCGCCGCACGGATGTCGGTCAGCGCGATGCCGCGCGTCATGCGGTATTGCAGTGCCCGTGCATTGAAGGCGCTGGCGCAGACGCGCAGCAGACTGTCGCAGATGGCGTCGAGCCC
This sequence comes from Pseudomonadota bacterium, assembly GCA_049323295.1. GTDB lineage: Bacteria > Pseudomonadota > Gammaproteobacteria > Pseudomonadales > JADFDG01 > JADFDG01. The sequence continues at coordinate 70,536 of JBMOON010000034.1, read as the reverse complement.
GCGCTGGAACAGGAAGCTGTCCATCTGGCCGGCGAACGACGCGCCCTGCGCGTCTTCGCCCAGCACCGAGGAACGCACGGCGAAGAAACGGTCTTCGCGGCCGGCCAGCGCCTGCGCCAGTTCGACGCGCAGCGATTGCGGCAGGCGGGCGTCGAGCACCCGGCGGCGGATGCGCGTGGGGGCGGCCTCGACCGCGGCGCCGTCACTGCCGTCGCCCAGCTTCGCCAGTTCGGCGGCGATGACTTCGTCCAGCGCATTGTCGGCGATCAGCCGGCGGAAGGCTTCGGTGGTGACGACCCACCAGGCCGGCACCGGCAGTTGCTCGCGCGTCAGCCACGCAAGGTTGGCGGCCTTGCCGCCGAGCAGGGCCGGATCAAGGAACAGGGCTGCGTCCTGCGCGTAGACCTGCGCAGCCGGCGGGATGATGGTCGCGGTGTTCATCGGGAAATACCTTCGAGGCGCAGCAGTTCGCGCGAGGTGCGGTAGACGCGTTCCATGAAGCCGTAATGGCGGAACGTGTGCGCCATGGTGTACATCGGCAGGCGGTTCACCAGCAGGTCCATCAGTGCGAGGTGATAGCCGCGTCGCCATTGCGTCGCATCGATGGCCCGGCCGCTGTGCTGCTCCAGCTCGCGGCGATGCAGTTCGATATAACGGTCGACGTCGGCCGGGTCGACCGGATCGAACAGGGTGAAGCACAGCAGTTCGGCCAGATCGTGCTGCGGCAGGTGCAGCGTCGCCAGTTCCCAGTCCCAGGCGCACAGCTGCAGGCCGTCCGGGGTTCCGGCAGCGGACGGCACGCGACGGAACGCGATGTTGCGCGGGTTGAAGTCGTTGTGGATGAGCGTGCGCGGCATCTGTTCGATCTCGCTCCACCAGCGCGGGATGTCGCGGACCAGAGTGGTGAAGCCGGCCAGGTCCTGCTCGCTGAACCACTCCGGGAATTCCTCGCGTGCATGCGCGCCGAGCAGTTCCCACAGCCGGGACTTTTCTTCCATGCCGATGGCGGTCGGGTAGTCCACCATCCAGGGCTGCTTCAGCAATTCCTCTTCGCGGCCGTACCAGATGCTGTGCACCTCGGCGATGCCGCGGATCGCCGCCTCGATGTGTTCGCGCTGCCAGTAGCAGGTGTCGTCGGCGGTATCCATCAGGACCAGGTCCTTCAGGTTTTCCTCGACGATCACGTAGGCCTCGCGTTCCGGATCGAGCAGCGTGCCGTAGACCAGCGGCGCGTTGCGCACGTAGCGCGGATCCTGCTGGCTCATCACCGCCAGCTCGCGCACGTGGCAGCCCTTGAAGCCGATCTCGCTGCGGAACTGGTTGAAGGTCTGGGCCAGCCGCGGCTCGCACATGGCAGCCATGCTGTTGAGCATCAGGATGACCTCGTCGTCCAGCGGCTTGACCTTGGTCATCACTTCCAGCGCCTGTCCGTCGACGGTGTCGAGGCGGAACGGGAAATGGCCGACCAGCTTGTTGACCTTGTGCGCGGTCAGTTCGGTGATGATCGACGAACCCTTCATTTCGGTCGCCAGTGCCTGCGTTGCCTTCGCGGTCACCGGCAGGCCGCTGCGCGCGAAGGCGGCGTTGAAGAAGGCGGTGTCGAGATCGCCGAGTTTCAGGTAATTCACCGGCCGGTTGCGGCCGAGTTTTTCGTGGGCGCGGGCGAACTGGTCGGCGGCGATGGCCGACAGTGTCGAGATGTCCAGCGCCAGACAGAAGCCGGCGATCACTTCCGCCAGCTTGTGCGCCTTGCCGGGGCCGGCGCAGCCGATCAGTTCCAGGCATTCGCGCTGCTGCGGCAGGTTGGTGCCGCCGCCGACGGTGCCGATCACCAGCGACGGCAGCATCAGCGTGCAGTACACGTCGCCTTCCTCGGTCAGTTCCAGATGCAGCTGGCCGAGCGAGGATTCGTGGACGCAGGCGATGTCCTGGCCGGTGGCGGCAAACATCGCGCCGATGATGTTGGCGACGTTGATGTTCAGGCCGACCATGCCGGCGGCCACCGAGCCGGAGACGAAATTCTGGTAGGCGGTGACCAGCTGGCGCGGCGGGATCTTCAGTACCTTGTTGCAGGCTTCGGCGGTGAGTACGGCTTCGGCCATCACCCGCACGCCACGGCCCTTCAGGAAAGTCTGGTAAGTGACTTTCTTGTCGTTGGACAGGTTGGCCTCGATCAGGAAGTTCTCCACCGTCAGCCCGTCGAAGCTGCGGATCCGGCGCAGGATCCACTGGCAGGCCTGCCAGGTGCAGGTGGTGGTCATGTTCTGGCCGGCGGCGTCGCCGGTTTCGTAGATGAAGTGCACGTGCACCGCACGGCCGAACACCTGCGACTGCACTTCCACCAGGTTCGCGTAGTTCGAGTACTTGCGGACTTCCTGCGCCAGTTCGCGGTAGTGGTCCTTCACCCACTCGGCGAAGAACAGCGCGCTGCCCATGCTTTCGAAGGCGAACAGCGGCACCCGCATCATGCGCTGTCCGAGCACGCGGGTCGTCACGCCGCCCGAACGCGACAGCGCGGTGGCGCCGCGGGTGGCGGACGCGACCAGCGCGCCCTCGCTGGTGGCCAGCGGTGCGTAGTACAGGCCGCCGGCCTGCGCGCCCTTGATGTGCAGCGGGCCGGCAATGCCGACCGGGATTTCCACCGAGCCGACGAAGGCCTCGATGTTGCTCACCAGCTTGCGCGGATCGAGCCGGGTGTGTTCGACCTCGGCCAGCGAGGCGCCGGTTTCGCCGCGCACGAAATAGAGGCGCTCCTGGCGTGCCTCCTCGGTGTAGAGGCCGCGCGCCGGCACTTTCGGCAGCGTGTGCTCGTCGTAGGAAACGCCGGCGCCCAGATCGGGTTGCATGCGCAGCAGGTAACTGATTTCCCATAGCAGCGGATCGGTCTGTTCGCTGTCGCAGGCGGACAGCACGACCTGCACTTCGTCCTGTTCCGTGCGGGCCAGCTTCTTCACCTGCAGACAGGGCAGCACGAAGGCGCGGCCCAGCAGCCCGACCTGCACCTCGGCGAAGCGTTCGCCCAGCGCCGGTGCGGCGCTGCCGGCCGGCAGCACCACGCAGAGGTGCCCCTTGGACACGTCGAACGGCGTTGCGACCAGCGACATTCCGTCACGCTGCAGCACGCAGCGTGCGTTGTGCTCCCGGCTGAAGGGATAGCGCGGGGCGGTCGAATAGATTTGCGGTTTCATGGCGACGGTCACCCGAGGTGGAAGAGGGTGCCGCGGCTGCTCATCGCCACGGCGATCAGCACGGCGTAGCCGGCGAGCATGGCGATGGCGACCATCGCCTCGTTTTTCCCGCGGCCTTTCGCATCCGGTGCCTGCACGAACTGCCACAGCTGCCGCAGTGCCAGCAGCAGGGCGGCGACCAGCAGCAGCGCGGCCCACCACACCGGCGCACCGGCCACCGCCTGCACCAGCCAGAGCTGGTTGACGACCATCGCCGTCACCAGGCCCATGACCACGAAGGCCGAGCCGCGGGTACCGAAAATGCGCGAATAGGATTCGATGCTGTCGCGCTCTTCTTCCGGACCCTTGGTCTTGCGGGTGATCTCGAAGCAGAAGCCGCTGACGAAGGCGAGCGTCATCAGGCCGGCGAGGATCGGGGTCATGCCGGTCCCCGGCAGCGCCAGGTTGGCCAGCCACCAGACAATCAGCGGCATCACCAGCATGTGCGACACCGCATACCAGGTCAGGTGTTTGTTCAGCCATTCGCCGACGAAGAATTCCTTGCCCATCAGGCAGGTCCAGGCGAAGACGGCCAGCCAGGCGACGGTGGCGCCGCCGACGCCGGCATCGCGCCACAGCGAAAAACCGAGTTGCAGCGCGATCGCCAGTGCGCCGGCGACCCGCAGGTGCGCCAGCGTGATCAGGCCGCTCTGCAGCACGCGCTGCGGATGGTTCTGCAGGTCCAGCGCGTAGTCCTTGTGTTCGTCGAAGATCCGCAGCAGCAGGAAATACGACCAGGTCACCGCGCAGGCCAGCACGTCGACCGGCGAGAAATCCACGGTGCCGCCGACGAAACCGTCGAACAGCGGCAGGCCGGTGGCGGCGCGCACCAGCGCGGCGGTGGTCAGATACAGGATGAAGAACAGCAGGGCGTTGGCGAACGGGAAACGTTCGTCGAGCCAGGCGAGGAAACGCCGGTGGAACGGCGAGGCGGCGGTGAGTGCATTCATGGTCGTCGTCTCAGGAGGGGCGGATGACACGGGCAGTGCGGGGGCGCGGCAGCGGCCAGGGCCAGCGGTGCGGCAGCACGTCGATGAACCAGCCTTTCAGCAGCGCGGGATAGGACGTGCGCTCGATCACGCCGTGAGCCAGGAAAACCGGCCGCATGAGATCGACGGCGCGCCCCATGTGATACCAGGGCAGGCGCGGGAACACGTGGTGCACGACATGGCAGTCGCCGCTGTCCCAGAAGAACAGCGCGCGGCTCAGCGGTCCGGTGCGGTACCAGGTCGACCAGTTCCACGGGTTCTGCGGATCGGCGTCGGCGTGCTCGATGACGATGCGCAGCGTGTTGACCACCGGGCCCATGACCAGGGTCGGCAGCAGCCAGCCGTACAGCACCTGCTCCGGCAGCAACAGCGCCAGTGCGAGCATCGCCAGCAGGAAACCGCGCAGCAGCCGGCGCTCGATGCGCGCGCGCCGCTCGTAGACGTCGCCCTGGCCGCTGACGTCGTGATAGGCGCGCAGCCCGTCGTTGCTTTTCAGTTTGCCGGCCTGCGCCAGTTTCACGCCGAGCAGGGTGGCGAACAGCAGGCGGCGCCGGCGCGTGTTCAGGTGCTGCTTGTAGGCTTCGGTGTCGCGTGCACTGCCGATCCAGCGGTGGTGCGCCAGGTGCGCGCGCTCGTAACCGGTGGCCAGTGACAGCCGCGGCAGCGTGAGCGGAATCGACATCAGCCAGGAACCGCGGTTGCCCAGCACCTGCCGGTGCACCAGCAGGTCGTGGCTGACCAGCCCCATCAGCTGCAGCAGGAAACCCTGCAGCACGAAGGCCAGCAGCCAGAGCGCGCCGAACTCCAGCGTTGCCAGCAGCTGGACGTTGCCGAGGAACAGCGCGGGGGCGGCAGCCAGCGCCAGCAGGTCGAGTGCCGGCCGGCGCGCATGCAGCCCGGCGATGGTGTCGCTGCCCAGGGCGGCATGCAGCGTGCGGCGGATGTCGGCCAGCGCTTTTTCCGGCACGGCCGGCGCCGCCGGTGTTGAAGGGTGGTCGTTCACGGCGCGCGCTCCCCGACCGGTGCGGCGGGCGCGCCGGTGACGACGGGCGCCGCCGACGGACGCTTGTCGAGCAGCAGGAACAGCACCGGCAGCAGCAGCAGGTCGATCAGCAGCGCGAAGACGATGATGGTGGTGGTGACCAGCGCGGTGTTCACCGTCACCTGGATGTTCGAGTTGGCGAGCCAGGCAAAGCCGAGGCCCAGCACCAGCGTGGTGGTGAGCAGCGCGAAGCCGACGCTGCGGAACGCATAGCGGATGGCCTGCTCCGGCGTATGCCCGTAGCGGCGGCGTCCGCGCTCGTACTTGCTGATGAAGTGGATGGTGTCGTCCACCACCACGCTGATGGCGATGCCGAGCACGATGGTCAGGCCGAGATCGATGTTGCCGTTCCACAGCGCCCAGGCGCCGAAGCCCATGCCGATCGGCACCAGGTTGCCGATGAAACTGACGAAACCGAGCCGGAACGCGGCGAACAGCACCATCACCGCCAGCGATTCCAGGATCAGCGCGCCGATCATGCCGCTGAACATGCCGGTGATGGAGCGTTCGCCGATATGGGCGAACATCAGCGACAGCGAGGCACCCTGCACCTGCATGTAGGCGGGGGCGTTGTCCCGCAGCCAGCGTTGCGCGTCGGCGTCGATGCCGATGATCTGCTGGCCGCTGGAGGAGCCGACGGCCACGCGGACCCGCGATTCCGAGCGGTCGAAGCGCAGCAGGTGGTTCAGGTCCATGCCGTAGGGCAGCGACATTTCGTACTGCAGCAGGTACTGGGCGATCTCGGCGCGGTCGTCCGGAATGACGTAGTACGCCGGGTCGTTGCCGTGCATGGTCTGGTTGATGCGCTTGACGATGTCGGCCAGCGAATTCACCTGGGTCACGCCCGGCTGCGTCTTCAGCCACTGCGCGAAGGCGTCGACCTGCCGCAGGTAGGCCGGCTCGACGATGCCGTCGGCCGCCTGCCCGGCCGGGCCCGCCGGCAGCGAGTAGTTGATTTCGCCGATGCCGGTCAGGTTGTCGTTCACGAACTCCATGTCCTGGCGGAAGGTCGTGCCCGGCGTGTAGTACTTCACGATGTCGTCGTTGACGACGTTGCGCGGGATGCAGGCGATCAGCGCGGCGGCCAGCACGCCCATGACGGCCAGCAGGCGCCAGCGGTGGCGGATCACCCAGTCGGCGAAACGGCCCATGGCCGGCGAATCCTCGCTCATCAGCGGCGAGATCTTCTTCGGCGCCTTCAGCGGCAGCCAGGACAGCAGCGGCGCGGTGAACAGCACGGTGAGCAGCAGCGCGAACACCACGCCGGCGGCGACGATGTAGCCCATCACGCGGAACGGCGGCGAATCGTTGAAGTGCAGGGTGAGGAAGCCGATGGCGGTCATCAGCGTGGTCATGGTCATCGGCCCGATGTTGGCCTTCAGGCTGTCGACCATCGCCTGCCTGCGGTCACGGCCGGCGTGCATGCCCTGGATCCAGCTGACCACGATGTGGATGCCGTCGGCGAAGGCCAGCGACAGGATCATCACCGGCGACACGATCACCGAATCGTTGATCACCGGATCGAAGAAACCGACGAAGCCGGCACCGCCCAGCACCGCCAGGTCGCAGGCGACGAAGGTGACGAGCATCGCGGCGACGCTGCGGTACAGGTACACCAGCAACAGCGCCATGGTGAGGATGAACCAGGGCCAGACGCGCACGAAGTCGGCCTGCGATTCTTCCGGGAACGCCTTGTTGGCGATGGTCTGCCCGGCCAGGTGCACGGCGATGTCCGGATGCGTCTTGCGCACCTCGTCGGCGAGGCCGCGCACGTAGTCGACCACTGCCGGAATTTCGTTGATGTGGTCGACGCCCGGCATGTTGAGCGTGATGCGCACCGCGGCGACCGAGCCGTCCCGGTTGACCAGCGAATCGACGAGGAACGGCTCGTTGACGGCGACGTCGCGCAGCCGGGCCAGCGCGCCGGCATCGAGGCCGGCCGGATCGGCCACCAGGTCGGCGGTGACGATGCTGTCGCCGGCGACCGTCACGTGCTGGAAGTTGGTCAGCGATTCGACGCGCTGGACGTACGGGACCTGCCAGCTTTTCTCCGTCAGCCCTGCCAGCGCGGCGAGGAAGCCGGGCTCGAACACGTTGCCCGACTGCGGTGCCAGCGCCACCAGCACGGCATCGGTCTTGCTGTAGTCGGCATTGAGCTTCTCGAAGGCCTGCAGCTGCGGATTTTCCGGGCTGAAGAACACCCGGTGATCGAGCGAATAGTGGTAGCCCCTTGCGCCGAAGGCGGCGGCGAACACGAGGAACAGGCCGAGCAGCATGGCGCGGCCGGGATGGCGGACCACCCATTCGCTGATCGCGGCGATGAGGCGTTCGCTGCGGCTGTCGGGCCGGATCGGGGTGGCGGAATCGTCGTGCACGGTCATGTCGGCATCCGTTCAGAAAAACCAGGTGAGTTCGAGGCGGAGGAAATCGTCGTCGGCCAGCGGGCGCAGCTTGTGCGTGGTGTCCGGCGCGAAGAGAAAGGCAAAGGGATCCTGCGGCGCCGGCATGCCGGCGAAGGCCCGCGCTTCCAGCGACAGCTTCAGCGCGTCGCCGAAGCGGCGGCTGCCTTCCAGGCTCCACAGACGTTCGCCGCTGTTTTCGTCGGCGATCAGGCTGGCGAGCAGCTCGCTGGAAGCCGGGTCGTTGAAGGCGATGCGGGCGCCGACGAGGATGTCGTGCTCGAACGGCTGGGTGGCCGCCGCGCCGCGTTCGTCGTACAGGTATTCCGCCAGCCAGCCGACGTCGATCCGGCTGCCGAACACGCCCACCTGCGTGTATTCGAAACCGGCGTCGGCGGCGTAATACGCATCCTGCTGACCGAGGCGCTCGATCGTTTCCAGTTTCCACAACCAGTCGCCGGCGGTGTATTGCGCGTCGAGGCCCGCCTGCAGGATCACCGGATAAAACGGCACGAAGTGCGGCGTGTAGCCGGGCAGGAACGCCACCGGCACGGGACCGCTGAACACCAGCTGCGCCGGATCGACCACCGGCCGCAGTTCCGGTTCGCGGCCGCTGCCGCCGAACAGCGACAGGCCGAGCTGCAGGCCGTGGTCGCCGTACTGGTAGCGCAGCGCGCCGTCGACGCGGTCACGGCCGTTCGACGACTCGAATTCCGCGGCATCGCCGTCGACCGGCAACGGCAGCCGCAAGCGGCCGTCGCGGCCGGCGAAGGTGCGTTCGCGGGCGCCGAACAGCGCGTAGACGTCGAGCGTGTGTGCGCCGTTTTCCAGCGACAGGTTCAGCATCGGCTGGCCGAGTTTCTGCTCGCCGTCGAGGCTCTCGACGCTGTCGGTCTGGTTGACGATGTCGACCAGGTGCATGCCTTCAGTCACGCCCCAGAACACCTGCCGGATCCCGGCCCGCAGGTCCCAGCCGGCGTCGGCGCCGAAGCTGCCGTGGCGCAGCCAGCTCGCCTCGCGGATGTCGGCGTGCGAGCGTTCCGGATCGGCGCTGTCGTGGCGGGCGAACAGGATCAGCGCGTAGCGGTCGTCGCCGCGTTCGTGCCAGGCTTCCGGCCGCAGCCGCACGCTGGTGACGGTGTCGTCCTGGCCGCGCGTGCCCTCGGCAAAAAACTGCCAGCCTTCCGCGCCGAGTTCGCCGCGGAAACCGGCAGCCGCCGGCGCTGCCGGCAGCAGCAGGGCGATGCCGGGCAGGAGCGCCGGCAACAACCGGGCGCCGGCACGCGTCGGTATTGCGTGCACCTCACTTCACCCGTTGCAGTGCGTTGCGGGTGAAGTCGCTGTCCTGCAGGCCGATGCCGAAGACCTGGTCGCGCCATTTCAGCGTGGTCTGCTTCTTCGTCTGCAGGTTGGTCATGTGCATTTCCGCCGGCCGCCAGTGCTTGCCGGCGTGCTGCACGAAGCCGCGCGCGACGTAGGTTTTCAGCGGCGCGTCGCGGCGGTCGAAGAAATCGATGCGGCGGATCAGCGAGTCCTTGCTGTCGATCCACACCAGCTGGCGCACGTAACCGGAGTTCGGGTCGAGCGGCACGCGCTCGACCACCGCGCAGGGCAGGCCGTCCAGCGTTTCGTCGCGCAGCCAGCGGTAGCGGTACTTCTGCCAGAACGGGGTGACGATGTCCTCGTAGGCGAACTCCGAGGCCATGAACGGGCCGGACTTGTTGCGGGCGCCGATCTGCTTCACCCGCTGCACGGCCGGCAGGTACAGCCACTGCTCGTCGTCGCCCTGCGGGTGGTTCCAGGACAGCAGGGCGGTGCCGGCCAGGTCGCGCGGGGTGCGGAAGACCATCAGCGTACGGTCGCCGTCGCTGCCGGCCTCGCGGGAGCTGACCGTCAGCACGCGGCTGGCGGTTTCGCCGGCCGGGCTGACCAGCACCATCTCCAGGGTGGCGCGCGAATCGCCGTAGCCGTGCAGCTGTGCGTCGGCGGCGCGGGCAATGGCTTCGCCGCGGGCGACCGGGTCGGCGGTACCGGCCGTCACGCTGCCGGACAGGAAGAAAAGGAAAAGGACTGCGGACAGGGGCAGGGAGCGGGCAGACATGGCGACCTCTTGATGTCGGACAATCCATTTCTTGTCGGACAAGAAGGGGTCATTCTATCGGGCGCGCCGCTCCCGCCCGAGGACCGGGCACGACAGGCTCTGGCAATTCGTGTCGCCATTTGCCGCCTGTGCGGGGTTGCGGCGACCTTTCCGATGACCCGCCGGTGCCGCGCGTGCCGGGGACGCCCGTGCGGGCGTGTGCTCAGGTGGCCAGCGGGACGCCGTGGCCGGTGTCGTCGGTGAGGATCTCGAAGGCGGCCCGGTGGGCCGTGTGCAGGGTGCGCGGCGGCCGGCCCGGCCGTTCCAGGGTGAGTTCGCAGGCGGCGATCTTGCTGTTCAGGCAGGTGTGCGCGCCGCCGGGCGGGTTGTAGTAGGTCAGGCCGACGAAGTCGGCACGGGTGGCGTGGATGCGGCCGTGGATGCGCAGCCCGGATTTCCGGTCGCGGCTGTCGAAGCGCCAGTCGAAGTATTCCCAGCTGCCCGTGGCGCGCAGCGACTGGGTGAGCGCGTTGAGCTTGTAGTCCTCACCCTCCAGGCGCAGGCAGAGGATGGTCAGCGGCGGTGTCCACAGCGGACCGAATTTCAGTTTCGCGGTCGCCGCTTCGAGGAAGGCATCGGGCGCGTCGTCGAAACCCGCTACCTGGCCCCAGGCGTAGGTGTCGGTGTGCTTGCTGCCCCAGTTGTGGTTCTCGCTGCCGGTCCAGTCGCGGATCTCGACGGTTTCGCCGTCGACTTCCAGCGTGCCGCTGAAGCGCACCAGCGGCCGCTGCGTCACCGCCTTGGCTTTCGGCAACGGCGTTTCGTAGAGGTTTTCCGGCAGGAACACCATCGGCGCGCCGCCGCCTTCGTAGCGCAGGTTCCAGCGGATGCGGTGCGGCCGCCGCGCTTCGCCCTGCAGTTCGCCGGGCCGGAGCGTGGCTTCGCCGATCTTCACGTTCAGGCCGCGCGGCGAGAAATGGCAGTCGGTGACCGGCAGTTCTTCCTTCGCGGCGCGGACGCGTTTGTTCTCGCCGTCGGAATGGATGACCCACAGCTCGCCGATCGCATCCTGCGGTCGGCCGTGCGGCGAGAAGATCGTGTAGCGGATCCAGAACGCCTCGTTGCGCGACGGATGGTTGGCGCGCAGGAACCAGCTTTCGTAATGGCCTTTCTTCTGGCCGAACTGGTAGCGGGCGCCTTGCCAGTAGTCGAGGTTGCGCAGCATGCGGAGGCTTCCGGGGACGGGGAGTGGCTGATCATACGTTGCCGGCCGGCGCCCGGCATGACGGCAGCCGCCCCGGCGGCCGGTATCCGGGGACAAGCCGGGGCGGTCAGCCGTCGCGGGTCACGGTCAGTGCGGTTTCCAGTTTCTGCCGCAGTTCGGCCAGTTCGCGCGACTTGAACGAGTGCCGGGTTTTTTCCAGGACTTCGATGGTGTGTTCGATCGCGCGCCGGAACATTTCCGCGTCCGGGTGACGGGACAGCTGCCGCACCGGTCGCTGCAGCGATTCCACGTCCATCAGCTGGAACGCTTCCACTGCCTCGGCCAGGTTCTCGCCGCAGTTGCCGAGCAGCAGCAGGATGTATTCCGCCAGCGACTGGTTCAGGTTCGACGGTGCCGGCGCGAGGGTGATCTGGCGCAGCTGCTCCAGTTGCAGGTCCAGCGTGCGCAGGCGTTCGCGGGTGGCGCCGAGACGGCGGCGGATGTTTCCTTCGCGCACGGCTTCGTGCACGGTGATCAGCAGATCGCCCATCGCCAGCGGTTTGGTGCGGTAGGCGAAGGCGCGCAGGTTCATCGACTTCATCGCGCTGTCCAGCGACGGCTGCCCGGTGATGACGATGAGCGGCGTGGCGGTGCCGGTCTGCCCGGTCAGCATGTCCAGCACCGGCGAGTCGGCGGAATCGGGCAGGTGGATGTCGGTGACGATGACGTCGAAGCGCTGTGCGGCCAGCAGGGCACGGGCTTCGCCCAGCGTGGGGGCGATCGTGCAGGCGTAACCCTCCTGCTGTAAGGTGTCCGCCATCAGGGTCGCAAAAAGTTCGTCATCCTCGATCACCAGGATGTGGCCGGTTCCGCTCATTGCCGTGTGGGTCCGCGAGTCATCCCGTTCGATCAAGACTAGCACGCGGTTTCCGTCGTCCCGCGCGCTTGGCGAGACGGTGCTTCCCATCCATCCGGAACGGAGAACCGTATGGCGCGCGCAGCGGGTGCGGCGTTTTCCTTCGACCAGACGTGGCGTCAGCTTTTGTTGGCCTTCGTGCTGACCGTGGTGACCTGGCTGTCCGCGGAATGGTTTGCGCTGAGCGGCGTGGCATCGCTGATCTGGCCGGCGAGCGGTCTGGCGCTCGGCGTGATGCTGGCCGGCGGCCGGCACTACTGGCCGGCGGTGCTGGCGGGTGCGACTGCCGGCAGCCTGCTGGCCGGCAACGCCTGGTGGCCGGCAACGCCTGGTGGCCGGCGCTGGGAACGGCGGCCGGCAATGCGCTGTCGGTCTGGCTGGCGTGCCGGCTGGTCGAGTGGCGGTTTCCCGGCACGCACCTGCTGTCGGGCATGCGGCAATACGTCGGATTGCTGTGCGCCGGCGCCGTGGCAGCCGTCGTCAGCGCCGCGGTCGGCATGTTCGTCTTCTCCGTTGCCGGGCTCTTGCCGCCGGCCGACGTGCCGTACCGTTTCCTGTCGTGGTGGCAGGGCGATTTTCTCGGCGTGCTGATCGTGGCGCCGATCGTGCTGCGGATTGCCGGCCGGCGTCGCCTGCTGCCGGTGCGCACATCGCAGTGGGCGCTGCTGCTGGCGACCTTCCTGCTCGGGCAGACGATCTACGCCGGCTGGTTTCCGCAGTTGCTCGGTATCTACGCGCGCGATTACTGGACGTTCCTGCTGGTGATGGCATCGGCCATGGCGGCCGGGCGCTACCTGACGGCGCTGCTGGTGGGCATGACGGCGGTGCAGGTGCTGGCCGGACTGGACGCCGGCGTGAATCGCTTCGGTACGGGGATCGACGAGGATTCGCTCACCGCCTGCTGGATGTTCCTCACCGTGCTGTCGCTCAGCGGCATGGCCACGGCCATCGTGGCGCGCGAGCGCCGCCAGGCGGCGCAGCTGATCGAGCGGGCAGACCTGCGTCGTCGCCGTTCGCTGGATGCGATGGTCGAGGGTCTGCTGCTGCAGGATGCCGGCGGCAAGATCATCGAGTGCAATCCGGCGGCGGAACGGATACTCGGCGTGTCGGCCGGGCAGATCGCCAACAGTCTGTCCGTCGATCCGCGCTGGCGGGCGGTGCACGAAGACGGATCGCCCTATCCGGCCGAGCAGCATCCGGCGCAGCTTGCGCTGGCTGCCGGCAAACCGGTGCGGGATGCGGTCATCGGACTGCACCGGCCGGACGGTGCCAGGGTCTGGCTGTCGGTGAATGCCGAGCCGTTGATCGATGCGCAGGGACGGGTCGAGGGCGTGGTGTCCACGTTCGCCGACATCACGCATCTGCGGCATTCGATCGAGGAGCTGACGACCAAGACGGAACTGCTGTCGCGGCAGGAGCAGTTCCTGGCCGTGATTGCCGAAAACATCCCGGCGATGATCGTTTACTGGACGCGCGACTTGCGTTGCGCCTACGCCAATGCGCGCGGGCGCGAATGGTTCGGCCTCGACGAGCAGACGACGAAGAACGCGACGATGGAATCGCTGATCGGCAGCCGGCTGTTCAGCCGGCGGCGGATGCACATCGAGGCGGTGTTGCGCGGCGAGCCGCAGGTATTCGAAGGCGTGCTCGAGGATGCGCGCGGCAACAGCATCGAGGCGAGCCTGAAGTACGTGCCGGACCGGCGCGAGGACGGCTTCGTGCGCGGCTTCATCGTGCTGATCAACGACGTGACGTCGATCAAGCGCGCGGCGGCCGATCGCCTGCGACTCGCGTCGATCGTGGAGGCGGCCGAGGACGCCATTTTCAGCACCGATCCCGCCGGCATCGTGCAGGCCTGGAACCGCGGTGCGGAGACGTTGTTCGGCGCGCCGGCGGCGCAGGCCATCGGGCAGTCGGCCTGCGGGTTGATGGGCTGCGACGATCCGGCCATGTTCGAGGGCATGCTCGCGCGGGTCGGGCGCCGCGAAAGCCTGCGCGTCCAGCGCACGCTGTTTCCGCAGGGGCCGGATGCACCGGTGGAAGTGAGTGTGGCCGTGGCGCCGATCCTCGACGAACAGGAGGCGGTGCTGGCGGTGTCCTGGATCGTCCGCAACGTTTCCGAGCGGGTGCGCGCGGAACGGCAGTTGCTCGCGCTGAACGCCGATCTCGACCGGCGGGTGGAGGAGCGCACGCGGCAGCTCTACGAGGCCAAGCAGGTGGCGGAGTCGGCGATGGAGGAACGCAGCCGGTTCATCGCCAACGTGTCGCATGAAATCCGCACGCCGCTCAATGCCATCCTCGGCATGAGCCATCTCGCGCTGGCGACGGCGCTGGATCCGCGCCAGCGCGACTACCTGCAGAAAATCCGCATATCCGGCGATCACCTGTTGTCGCTGATCGACAGCCTTCTGGATTTTTCCCGCGGCGAATCCGGAAAACTGGCGCTGGAGAATATCGACTTCCGGCTCGATACCGTCCTGCAGACCGTGGCCGCGGTCGGCGGTCCGGTGCTGGAGGCGGCCGATCGCCGGCTGGTGATCGACATGGCGGGCGACGTGCCGCCGGACCTGAACGGCGATCCGCTGCGTCTCGGTCAGATGCTGATCAATTACGTGAACAATGCCATCAAGTTCGCCGACGCCGGCGATGTCACGCTGCGGGTACGCATGCTGTCGCGCGCGGCGGATTCGGTGGTGCTGCGTTTCGATGTGGAGGATTGCGGCATCGGGATTCCGGAAGAAGTGCGGGAGCGGCTGTTCCGCCCGTTCCTGCAGGCCGATCCGTCGACCCGCCGCCGCTTCGGCGGCACCGGGCTCGGGCTGGCGATCACGGCGCAGATCGCCGGCCTGATGGGCGGCGGTGTCGGCGCCGAAAACCGTCAGGGTGCCGGCAGCCGTTTCTGGTTCACCGCCCGTTTCGGCATTGCCGCCAGCGCCGCGCCGCCGGTGCCGGTGGTGTCGTTGCCGCCGGCCGATCATGCGCTGCAGGGCGTTTCCGTGCTGCTGGTGGAAGACAGCGTGCTGAACCGCCAGGTTTGCGGCGAAATGCTCGGGCTGGCCGGCGCGCGGGTGGTGATGGCGGCGTCGGGCATGCAGGCGCTGGAAATCATGCGCGGCGGCGAGCGGGTGGACTGCATCTTGATGGATGTGCAGATGCCGGGCATGAACGGCATCGAAACCACGTTGCTGCTGCGGCAGGAGGGCCTGCTCGCCGGCATTCCGGTGCTGGCGCTGACGGCCAACAGCGCCAGCGAGGACCGCGCCGGCTGTTTTGCGGTAGGCATGGCGGACTTCATCACCAAACCGGTGAAGCCGGCGATCCTGTACCGGCGCATCCTCGCCGCGCTGGATACGGCCCGCAACGGCGGCGCCGAACCGGTGATCGACGGGCAGGTGCTGCGCGAGTACATCGGCAACCGGCCGGAAACGATCAATCGCTATGTCGGCCTGTTCGTCGACATGGCCAGCGTGCGCCTGCACGAGGCGCGCATGGGCTGCATGACCGGCGACATGCGCGGTCTCGCCGCGCTGGGTCACCAGCTGAAATCGTCCGCCCGGCAGATCGGTGCGCTGTCGTTCGCGACGCTGTGCGAAGAACTGGAATCCCGGGGCGCCGGCATGACGGGCGACGAGGCGCTGCACCTGCTCGATCGTCTGCAGGCCCTGCTGGTGCGCATCAGGGAATGGCTGGCCCGGCGCGAAGCCGGCGAGTGACGTTCAGCCGGCCGGCGGCCAGCGCAGCCGCAGCGCGCAGCGTCCGTCCGTACGCGGCAGTGCCCGGTCGACGCAGGCGGCGGTGCGGGCATCGGTCGGTGCGAACGGCACCAGCGCGTCGGCAGCCACGGTCTGCAGGCCGACGATTTCCTCCACCGCCAGCACTTCGAGATCGTCCGCGCCCTGCACCACGATCTGGTGCAGGGCGGTGCCGGCGGCTGCCGTGCCGCCCAGCTGTCCGTTCATGTCGCGTACCGGCAGCACGCGGTCGCGCCAGCGGCGGTGCGCGCCGGTGTCGTCCGCGTCGGGCAGTCCCACTTCGACGACATGCCGCATTGCCAGCAGCCACTCGCCGCCGGCGGCCCGGAAAACCAGGTAGTGGTCGCTCATGACGCCCTCAGCAGGCTGTCCAGCGACTGCGCGCGGCGGCGCGCCAGCAGCATCAGGTTGTCGCAGTCGGCGATCACGATGACCTGGCCGTCGCCGAGGATGGCGGCACCCCCGACGCCCGGCAGCCGCATCAGCTCCGGGTGGATGTCGCGCACGAAGACTTCCTGCCGGCCGTGGATTTCGTCGACCACGATGCCGATGCGGTGCGTGCCGTCGGTGAGCACCAGCACCTGCAGGTCGCCGGCCGGCGGCGCGCCGTCGCGGTTGCCGAGCAGCGCGTCCAGCCGGTACAGCGGCAGCGTCTGCCCGCGCAGCAGGCAGACCGCCTGGTTGCGGACCATCTGCACGTCGCTTGCCGGCAGCCGCAGCAATTCGTTCACGTTGCGTTCCGGCAGCGCGTGCCGTGTGCCGCCGGCGGTCGCCAGCACCACGTTCTGGATGGCGACGGACAGCGGCAGCCGCAACGTGAACGTGGTGCCGCGTCCGGGTTGCGACTGCACGTCGATCTGGCCGCCGATCTGGGCGATGCGCGTCCTCACCACGTCCATGCCGACGCCGCGGCCGGACACTTCGGTGACGCGCTCGGCGGTGGAGAAGCCGGCGGCGAACACGAAGCCGGCGATTTCGCGTTCGGAATATTCGCCGTCGCCGGCCAGCCCGAGCGCGCGGGCCTTGGCGAGGATGCGCGCGTGGTCGAGACCGCGCCCGTCGTCGGCCACGGTGACCAGGATGGCATTGCCCTGCTGGCGTGCGGACAACTGCAGCGTGCCCGCTGCCGGTTTGCCGGCGGCGGCACGCACCTCCGTCGTTTCGAGGCCGTGATCCACCGCATTGCGCACCATGTGGGTGAGCGGCTCCACCAGCAGGTCGACCATGCTCTTGTCGATGCGCACGTCGTCGCCGCTGATGTCCAGCTGCACCTGCTTGCCCTGCGCGTCGGCGACCTGGCGCACCACGCGGGTCATGCGGTTGAACACCACGCCGACCGGCACCACGCGCAGCGCCAGCACGTCGTCCTGCAACTGGCCGAGCGTGCTCTGCAGGCGGCCGTCGGCATGCAGCAGCCGCTCGCGCTGCTGGCCCAGGCGGTTAACCACCGCGAGCAGCTGTTCGCGTTCGCGCGGATCGAACGTGCCGTTGCCGCCCAGCAGATCGCGCAGGCGCTGCAGGCCGTGCGCGGTTTCGTTGTCGACCAGCGTGTGCGCCATCATGTTGCGCAGCATCACCAGTTCGCCGAGCCGGTTGACGAAAGTATCCAGGGTGCTGCTTTCCACCCGCAGCGTGTTGCCGATCGCGGGTGCCGCGGGCGCCGGCGTCGCGACCGCGTTGTTCCCCTCGCGCACCGGTGCGGCGCCGGCGGTCGTCGTGCCGGCATTGATGGCGTGCAGTTGCAGGCGGTTGCCGTCCGGATCCTGGACGGCGAGTGCGGCGCGGATTTCCGCTTCCGGCAGCGGCAGGGCGGCGAGGAAGCGCAGGCGGGTGGTCGCTTCGTGGCCGTCGCCGGCAAACAGTGTGTGACTGCCCAGCAGGTGGCCTTCGCCCGAGAGCCAGTCGATGAAGCCGGCGCCGGCATCGGGCATCGCTTCCAGGTCGGCGTCGATTTCCACCACGCTGTGGCCGCGCTGGAGGGCGGCGGCCAGCGTGGCGCGCGCGGCCGGCGACAGGGCGGCGAGCGTGCGCGCATCGAGCCCGGCGGATTCCGTCATGGCGGCGGCGGGCGCCGGGTTTGCCGCCAGCGCCTCCTGCAGCTTGTCCAGTACCTGCGTGGCCAGGCCGGCATAGGGTTCGTCTTCGCCTTCCTGCGGATCGAGTTCGCCGGCCAGCCGGACCGCCAGTCGCAGCAGTCCGGTCAGTTCCGGCGTTGCCGCCCGCGCTTCGCGCTCGATTTCCCGCAGACCCTGGCGCGCCAGGCGCAGCACGCGCGCCGTTTCCGTCAGACCGGTGATACGCGTCGCGGCCAGCAGCCGTTCGGCGGCGCCCAGCCAGCCGGCGGCGTCGGCCGCGTTGTCCAGCGCGCCGGCCGTGGCGGTCACCGCAGCGGCCAGCGGCGCGGCGACCAGTTCCGGATGCGCCTGCCGCAGCTGTCGGCAGGCGTTGCGGGTGCCGGCATCCTCGCCGGCGAGTTTTTCGACGTGCGCCTGGCGCGCCAGCAACTCGGCGAGCAGGGACAGGCGTTCGTCCGGCGCGGCGTGTTGCAGTTGTGCCAGCAACTGCGCCAGCGCACCCAGGCCGGCGGCTTCGGCGTGCGCGAGCAGTTGCGGCGTCGCGGCAGGCAGGGCGTCGCTGCCCGCGCAGGCCAGCGCGATGGCAGGCAGCTGCGCGCGGCTGCAGGCCAGCCAGGCGGCGAGCGGGCCGTCGGCGGTGCCGGCGGTCGTCGTCGCCGGCGCTGCTGCCGCTTCGGTCGTGCCGCTGCCGGCCAGTCCGCGCAGCGTCGTCACCAGCGCCGGGTCGCCTTCCGGCGGCTGGTGCGTGGCGATCGCCGAGGCCAGTTGCCGGCGCAGCGTGTCGACGGCGCGCAGCAAGGCGTCGCGGCACGCCGGATCGAACGGACGCTGCTGGCGACGGATGCGGTCGAGCAGATCCTCCGCCGCGTGGGCGACGGCTTCCATGCCGCGGAAGTCCATCATCGCGCTGGTGCTCTTGATGGTGTGGAACTGGCGGAAGATGCCGTCGATGTCCGGCTGCGCGTCGCGCACCAGATACTGTTCGAGGGCATCGAGCTGTTCGCCGACTTCGGCTTCGAAGGCCGGCCACATCTGTTCGAGGAAGTCGTTCATGTCAGGCCGCACACCGGTGGATGGCTTCCAGCAGCGCATGGCCGCGCTGCACCTCGAAATCGATGCTCAGTACGCCGGACGGCTTGGGCAGGATGTCGACGGCGCCGAGATCGAGCACTTCCAGCGCCTGCGGCGATCCCGGCTGGGCGACCGAGGAGATGACGATCACCCGGGCCACCGACACCAGTTGTGCCCGGCGCAGGAATTCGATGCCGTCCATGCGCGGCATCTCGATGTCCAGCAGCACGACGTCGGGCGCCAGACTGAGCACCTGTTCCAGGCCTTCGACGCCGTCGCGCGCTTCCCCGACCACCGTCAGCGCCGGATCGCGCTCGACGATGTTGCGGATGACGCGCCGCATCAGCAGCGAATCGTCCACGATCAGGACGCGTCGGGCGCCGGCTTCGTTTGCGTTGCTCATCGTTGCTCTCCTGCACGTGCGTTCATCAGGCGGCCCAGGCTCCGAGGCGGCGGGCGATTCCGGGGATGTCGAGGATTTCGCTGGCCACACCGGCTTCCGCCACCGCGCGCGGCATGCCGTAGACCAGACTGGATTGCTCGTTTTGCGCCAGCAGCGGGAACCGGCGGCGGTACAGTTCGCGGCCGCCGGCCAGACCGTCCTCGCCCATGCCGGTCAGCACGACGGCGACCGGATTGCGGGCCTGGCTGGCGGCGGACATGAACAGGGCGTCGACGGACGGATGAATGCCGTAGCGGTCGTCGCGACGCACCGCCAGCCGGAAACCGCGTTCGCCGGCGATCACCTGGCTGTCGGTGCCGCCGGGTGCCACCACCAGCATGCCGGGCTCCAGCGGCATGCCGTCCTCTCCTTCCACCGCGCGCTGGCCGCTGGCGGCGGCGAGGTGTTCGGCAAAACTCTGGGTGTACAGCGGCGGCATGTGCAGCGCGATCACCACCGGGCAGCGCAGCCGCGGCACCTGGGCAAACAGTTGCGGCAGGATCTTCGGGCCGCCGGTCGAGGCGCCGACGACGACCAGATCCGGCGCGCCGTCCGGCCGCCGCGCGGCGGCATGCGGCCGTACCGCCGGCATCGGCGCCGCGGCGCCGCGCAGCGGACTGCGGCGACTGGCCCAGTAATGGATCTTGCGGTGCAGTTCCTTTTCGATCGCCACGATGTCGAGGTCGACGAACGAGGAGGCCTTGGGAATGTAGTCGACCGCGCCGCAGGCCAGTGCCTGCAGCGTGGTGTCGGCGGCAGCGCGGGTCAGGCTGCTGACCATGATGATGCTGGTCGGGCAGTGCTCCATGATCAGTCGCGTGGCATCCAGCCCGCCGCCGCCCGGCATCTCGACGTCCATGGTGATGACGTCGGGCCGGTGCAGGCGCGCCAGCCGCAGCGCGTCCTCGCCGTTGTTCGCCTCGGCGACGACGCGGATCGCCGGGTCGTTCTGCAGCATTTTCTTCAGTGCCAGCCGCATGAAGCCGGAGTCGTCGACGACCATCACCTTCAGCAGGCGGGCAGCACTGGCGCAGACGTTCATGACAGGCTCCGTGCGGTGGCCTGGCGGATCGACACCAGCGACAGGAAACGGCGATCGATGTGGGCGATGCCGTTGAGCAGCGTGTCGGCGCCGCCGGTGTCCTCGATCTGGTCGCGGGCGATGCGCACGATGCGGCAGGCTTCGTCGACACCCAGCGCCCAGGGATTGCCGGCGTCGCCGACGATCACCCAGGCGCCTTCCGCGATCCGGCCGGCCTGTCGCCGCAGCAGCGCGGGATCGAGTACCGGCACGATGCTGCCGTCGACGTTCAGTGCGCCGCGTACCCGCGAGTCGCCGCCGTCGATCGTTTCCGGCGCGCTCCAGTCGACGATGCGCAGCACGTCGTCGAGCGGGATGCCGAAGCGTTCGCCGCCGATGACCGTTTCCAGATAGGAGCGGTATTCGCGCAGCGCGACGGTCTCTTTCCGGCGGGCCGCCGGCGCCACGGCAGCGAGCAGCCGGCGCCGTTCGCCGTTCAGCAGGCGACCGGTGGCGGTGAGCGTGGTGATGCGTCCGGCATCGTCGTGCGCCACGCCGGTGAACTCGCCCTGCGCTTCGTCGAGATTGCGGATGTTGCCGCCGGCAATGCGTTCGACGCCGTCGATGCGGTCGATCAGCAGGCCGATGCGCAGGTCGCCGTCGTCCAGCACCAGAGCGGCGGCCGGCGCGATGTTTTCCACGCCCAGCAACCGGGTCAGGGAAACGAACAGCAGCGGATCGTCGCGCAGCATGCCGATGCCGGCCACCAGCGACGGTGCGCCGGGAACCGGCGTCAGCGGCGGCGGCACGATCACTTCGCCGATGCCGGTCAGCTCCATCGCATAGCGCGCGCCGCCGGCGAGGAATGCCAGATGCGGTTTGCCGTCGGCGGTCGCCGCGCCGTCGGCCTGCGTTTCCAGTGCGCCGAGCAGGCCGCTGTCCTCGGCCGGCGCCAGGTCGGCGGCCAGCAGTTTGCCGAGGGCGTCGGGGTCGAGCAGCAGGACCGGTTGTCCTTCGTGCTCGAATTCGGCGATCACCTGGCCGCTGCCGGAGTCGATGTGGCGGATGTCGGCCGACGGCACCGCAATGCGCGCCAGGATTTCCGTCATCCGCAGGGCGCAGGGCGAATGCTGCGTGTCGACCAGCACCAGTTCCGCGCCCGCCGTGGCGTCGACGCCCAGCAGCAGCGCCGGATCGAACAGCGGCAGGATGCGGCCGCCGATGTTGGCCAGTCCGCAGACCCAGGCCGGGGCGAACGGCAGCGGGGTGACGGTACCGGCCGCGACGATTTCCAGCACGCGGTCGGCCGGCAGCGCGAAGCGCCGGTCGCCGATGCGGGTCAGCAGGAAGGCGGTGGTGCCGCCGTCCGGAGCGGTCAGGTCATTTGCGTTCATGGATCACCGTGCGTCCGTACCAGTGTTCGGCAAAATCGTCGCGGCGCCACAGTCGATCCACCACGCCCAGCATCAGGAAGCCGCCGGGGCGCAGCGCATCGCGCAGCATCGTCTGGATCCGTGGCTGCACTGCCGGATCGATGTAGATCAGCACGTTGCGGCACAGCACGATGTCGCACTGCAGTCGCGGCGGCGTGTTGCCGAGCAGGTTGAAGTTTTCGAAAGTCACGTGGCGGCGCAGGCTGTCCTTCAATCGCCGGTAGCCGGGCGCCGTGCCGCGCCGCTCCTCGAAGAAGCGCAGGAACGGTTCCGGGAACTGGCGGAACGAGGCCATCACGTTGTCGCTGTACGCGCCTTCGCGGGCCACCCGCAGCGCCGGCCGGGCGATGTCGGTGCCCAGCACTTCCAGTCGCCAGCCGGCGGCGGGTTCGATTTCGCCGGGCCGCGTTTCGCGCGCATGGCCGGCATCGAGCAGCGCCTGCAGCGCGAGCATGCCCAGCGTCCACGCTTCCTCGCCGGTCGAACAGCCGGCCGACCACAGGCGCAGCGTGCGGTCGCCGCGCGCCTTGTGGCGGATGGCGGCCGGCAGCGCGTGCTGCACCAGGATGTCCAGTTGCTGCGGATCGCGGAAGAAGTAGGTTTCGTGGTTGGTGATGTCCTCGACCACCGCCTGCAGGTCGC
The DNA here is from genome assembly GCA_049323295.1 of Pseudomonadota bacterium. GTDB lineage: Bacteria > Pseudomonadota > Gammaproteobacteria > Pseudomonadales > JADFDG01 > JADFDG01. Next base: position 48,243 of record JBMOON010000034.1, on the reverse strand, counting down.
GCTGCGACACATCGGCCTGCAGCGCGGCCACCAGCGCATTCAGGGCGTCGGCATCCAGATGCCGGAGTGCCTGGTCCAGCTTGCGCTGCAGGTGCGGCGTCGGCCGGAAGCCGGCGAAGGAGAGCAGCAGGACGGCCAGTGCGTCCAGCGCTTCCTCGCGGCCCCGGGCGGCCGCCGGCGGTACCGGCACCGGGCAGGCCGCGGCGGCAGGCCGCGCGCGGGCATTGCCCAGCTGCCGGAGGTCCGCCAGCAGTTCTTCCAGTCGCTGCGCTGCATTCATGGCCGAAGGTTCCGTTCAGCGACAGTTCAGATGTTGAATTTCCGCACTTCGCTGTTGGTCTCGTCGGCGATGTGCGAGAGCTCGAGGATGGTCTGGGTGATTTCCTCGGAGGCGTTCGCGTTGTTGTTGCCGATGCCCTTCAGCGTGTCCATGTTGTGCTGCAGTTCCTCGACGGTGGCGACCTGCTGCTCCATCGCGGTGGCGATGCGCTGCATCATTTTTTCCGTCTCGGTGGCGGCGGTGCCGATCTTTGCCATTTCCTGGCTGACGCTGCCGGCGGCGCTCACTGCCTCGCCGGCGTCGGTGTTGGCCTGCCGGGCCAGTTCGACGATGTCCTGCACCGAATTGCGGGAGCTTTCGGCCAGCTTGCGCACCTGCTCGGCAACCACCGCGAAGCCGCGGCCGTGTTCGCCGGCGCGTGCCGCCTCGATCGCGGCGTTCAGCGACAGCATGTTGGTCTGGCTGGCAATGTCGTTGATCACGTCGGTGATCTTGTTGATCTTGGTGCTGTTGTCGGCGATGCGGTTCACCACGTCGGCCATGCGGGCCATCTGGGCGCGGCCGTCGTTCACGGTCCCGGCCGTCTGCCGCGAAAGCTCGGTCGCCTGTTCGGCGCTGCGCGATACGTCGGTGAGCACGGCGGCCGACTGGTTGACGGCGGTCACCGCCTGTCCGATGGCTTCGGACTGCTGCTTGGAGCCGTCGGCGACCACGCTGATGGCGTTGCTGCTCTGCGAGGCGGCAGAGGCCACCTGTTGCACCGAGTTGCCGATGTTGGTCATCGACTTGCGCAGTTCGCGCAGGGTCAGGCCGGTATAGACCACCATGGCGATGGCGGCCAGGACCGTGATGATGCCGGCCATCAGCAGGTTGTTGGCGAGCGACGAGGTGGTCCAGTTGATTTCCTCGACCGGATCCAGCTGCAGGGTCTGCACTTCGACGATGAAGTTCTCGATTTTCTCGTTGTTGGCGCTGACCGCATCCTCCAGCTTCTCGCCGGCTTCCGACGCCTTCTGCACGCGGCCTTCGTTGAAGTCGCTGATCACTTCATCCATGTCGCTGCGGAATTCTTTCTGCATGACCGATATTTCTTCCATGGTCACCAGGACCTTCTGCAGCTTCTCGAGGTGTTCGCGGTCTTCGGCACCCGACTCGTTCTTCTGGGCAGTCAGTACCAGCGCTTCGGCTTTCTTCAGGTGCGTGTGCACGTTGTCGTCGTGATCGTAGAACTTGTCGACGACGCCTTCATAAAGCTCGCGTTGTGATTCGCTGCTGCGGATGTTCGGTCCGTAGCGCAGGATGCGCTCGAAGTTGCGGTTCTGCCGCAGGCGCTGGCTGGCGGCCTCGGCCATTTCCACGGCCATCGGCATCGTGATTTCTTCAAGGGTGTTCGCCTCGTCGGCGATGTCCTGCACGCCCTTGAGCGCGAAGACGGAAATACCGATCAGGACCAGCAGCAGGACGGACTGCTGCAGGTAGATGCGGGTGCTCAGGCGCATGTTGCCGAATGCCATGGTGGTTCTCCCGGTGCGGTTCCTGGGTGGTTGCTGTTCAGGGTTTGGCGGTGATCTTGCGGAACGAGGTCAGTCGCAGGACGCTGCGCAGGTCGGCGTCGTGCGGCGGTTTGGTGAGGTAGTGATCGCAGCCGGCACTCTTGCCGTTCTGGAAATCGAGATAGGCGTTCTGGCCGGTCAGCATCGCCACCCGCAACGGACGGATCTGCTTGAGCTGGCGGCACACTTCGTAGCCGTCCATGCCCGGCATCACCACGTCGATGAAGGCGAGGTCGTAGGGCGATTCGCGCAGCGCATCCACCGCCTGGGCCCCGCTTTCGGCGAAATCGACCGCCAGCTTGATCGAATCGCCGGCCAGCTCCTGCAGTTTCAGCTTCATGTACTGGCGGGCGGGGAAACTGTCGTCGACGACCAGTACGCGCACGTGGTCCTGGCCGGCGCTTGCCGCCGAACCGGTACGCGCGCCGGTGATGGCCTGGATCATGCCCAGCGAATCACGCAGGGCGAGCGGTCGTCGCAGCCAGCCCATGCCTTCGCGTTGCTTGCCGGGGTCTTCGCTGGAAACCAGGATGCCGACCAGCTCGGCGCGGGCGCGGCGCAGGGTTTCCCATTTGCCGACCGCGGCCGGATCGTCGCCGTTGACGAACAGCAGATCGATGTCGTCGTCGGGCTGGGCCGGGCCGAACACGAACTGGGCGGCCAGTGCCGGCGTGTTTTTCAGGATGCTTTCGATCACCAGTGCTTCCCGTGCATCCAGACCCAGATGGTGGATGCGCGTGCGCGCCTTGGTGGTCAGTCGGATGTCGAGTTTCATGCTCGGGGTGACTCCTGGAAGACAGCGTGGGTCGGGGATGCGGCCGGCACGGCGGTGTCGCCGGCGCGTTGTTGCTGCAGGTGAAGGCGGACGGCATCGACAAGGACGAGCAGGTTTTCGGCGTGTACCGGACAGGCCAGTCGCCAGGGGTGCGGATCGCGGCGGTTGGCGGTGTAGACGACCGGCACCGGTCGCGCCGCATTGCCGGCCAGCAGGACGCTGCTGCCGGGCTCGCCGCGCCGCAGCACCAGCAGGTCGGCGTCGCGGATGTCCACGGCGCGGTACTCCAGGACGATCCCGGCGCGACGTGCGGCGACGTCGATCACGCGTTCCAGATGCTGGCGATCCCGCTCGCTGACGAGCCGGATCGCGATCTGCATCGCGGTGCGGGGTTCGTGGGAGGTGCCGCGGCGTTGCATGAGTTCCTTTTCTCCGGGCAAAAAAAAAGCACCGGATGCGGAACCCTGCGTTCCACATCCGGTGCCTTCAGCTTGCGGCGCCATCACGCGCCACCCGTTAAGGCGGGCCGGTACATGGGTACCGGCCTCAGCGGGGAGCAAGTTATGCCGGTGACCATCAGGTCGGCCAGTCAGTAAATATCCGTATCCGGCAGGCGCGGAACCGACGCGCCACCCGTCGGAAGGGGGGCCGCCGGTCGCAGGACCAATGGCCATCCGTCCGTCCCGGTCCGGGTACGGGCCGGCACCCCCTGCCGGCCGAGAAGATATTTTCCTTGATTATCAATATGTTGTTATGAGCGAGGCGTCGCGGAGCGTTGGCGGCCGGTCGACAGCGATCGCCGCGACTTACCTAATACTAAATTCGTATTTTTTGTTGCCTCCTGCTCGACAGGAGGCATAGGCTCTAGCCCGTTGCACTGTTTTCGAGCGCCTTGTTGCCCTCACCCGGGAGCAGCGCGGCGCATCGGCGGTGCGGCGAGACACAAGGGAAATGTGTGCAGCGCGCAGCCGGGGCGTCAGTTTTTCCCCGCCCCGATGCAACGGGATGTCTCCCCTTGGTCCTGTCCTGGCGGACGGGCTTCGGGCGGGCTTCGCTTTCGGGGCGGTGGTCGATGCGGGACGTCGTCTGCAGGCCGGGCTGAAACATGTCGGGAGGAGACATGAACAAGGACGTCATACCGGCCGCGCAGGCCGGGCAGCATCAAACCACCAAGCAGCGCTGCCGGATCGTGCAGTTCGGCCTCGACACGCGCGAGACGCTGGTCATCGAAAGCCTGTTCCGGATGAATGCCGAACTGGCCTCGCATTTCGAATTCGGGGAACCGGGCGGCAGCGAGCCCCCGGACGTGGTGTTCGTCAACGGCGACGATCCCGTCGCCCTCTCGCGCTGGGATGCGCTGTGCCGGCGTTTCCCCGGCGCGGTACCGATCATTGCCACCGCCGGCAGCGGTGACTTCGGCGGTGCCCGCGTCATCCGCAAGCCGCTGTCGATCCGCAATTTCGAGGAAATCCTCGCCGCGATCACCGCCACCGCGGAGGTTCCCGCGGAAGAGGAGGCCGGCGACGGTACGTCGCTGCGCGTACTGGTCGTCGACGACAGTTTCCCCGCCCGCCAGTTCATGAAACTGAAACTGGAGGAGCTCGCGGGAGCGCAGATGCACGTACACGTGGATTTCGCCGACAGCGGCGAAAAGGCGCTGCGCTGCGTGGCCGGCCAGCACTACGACCTGGTGTTCCTCGACGTGGTGATGCCGGGCATGGACGGCTACGAGGCCTGCGCGCTCATCAAGAGCGTGCAGCCGGTGCGGGTGGCGATGCTGACATCGCGTTCCGCGCCGGTGGATTTCACCCGCGGCCGCGGTGCCGGCTGCGACCACTACCTGCCGAAACCCCCCAACGACATCGATCTGCGCTCCGTATTGCGCCTGACCTCCCTGAAGAAAATGACGTCAACGCACTGACCGGAGGCGGACATGAGCACTCCGGCGGCGGCGCAGGAATACCTGATCGTCTCGATTGCCGACAGTCTGTTCGCGTTGCGGGCAGAGGATGTCGAATCCGCGGTGGCGCCACGCAATGTGACGCCGTTGCCGTATGTCCCTGCCTATGTCGAGGGTCTGGTCGGCATCAACGATCGCGTGCTGCCGCTGATCGATCTGCGGCGCCTGTTGCTGCCGGACAGCCCGGCGGCCGGGCAAAGCGAACTGGTCGTGGTGGAAACCGCCCGCGTGCCCTGCGCGCTGCGCGTCGACCGCGTGGTGGCGACGGCGCTCGTCGACGGTGCGCAGCTGGATGTCGCTGTCGCCGCCGCTGACGATACCGGGACGACGACCGGGCGACTGGTGGCCGGACGTTTCACCCATGACGGCCACACCGTGCTGGTGATGGACCGCGATGCACTGGGACATCTGGTCAGTGCGGAGGAAACGGCGCCGGGGCGCCGCGGGTTGCTCGGCCGGCTGTCGACCGGCATCCGGCGCGATGCGGCGCGTACCGAAGCCTGCATCGTGGTGACCGCCGGCGAGGAGATCTACGGCATAGCCCTGGCCGAAGCGCTGGAAATCCTCGACATCGGTCGTTGCGCGCCGGTGCCGGGCGCGCCGGCGCTGGTCGAAGGCGTCGCGCTGGTGCGCGGCGAAGCGCTGCTGGTGTTGTCGCTGGGCCGCGTACTGGGCCGCAGCGAGACGACGAACTCGCGCAGCATCGTGGTGATCGAGCGCGGCGAAGCGCGCTACGGCCTGCGCGTGGACGTCGTGGAAGGCATCCTGCCGTACGGCGAGGGCGACTTGCGTCCGGTCGAGGGCGAGGGCGGCGAACTGGCCGGCATCGTCGTCGACGGCGAGCGGGCGATCGGCCTGCTCGATGCGGCACGCCTGCTCGGCGAGGCGCGCCGCCGGTTGCTGGCTCCGTTCACGCCGGCACGCGCGCGCGTCGACCGGCTGCAGGAGGAAGAAACGCGGGCGCTGCTGGAAGTCGACGTGGCCGGCGAGATCCTCGGTATTCCGCTGGCATCGGTGCGGCGCATCGCCCGTTACAGCGCCAGTCTGGTGCTCGACGAGGACGACGGCGACGACGACGGATCGCGGGTCAGCGGCGCGGTGAACATCGAAGGCGCCATCCTGCCGGTGCTCGATCTGCAGGACACCCTGGGGCTGACGGAAACCGCAATCGGCAATTACGGCGCCTGGGTCGTGGTCGGCGTCGAGGGGCGCGAATGGGCGCTGCCGGTGAACGAAGCGCGGCGCATCGTCGATGTGCCGCTCAGCGCGGTCGAGTCGTTTGCCGACGGCGGCGGCCGGCTGGTGCAGGCGGTGGCGCGCGTCAACGAACGACTGATCTCCCTGCTCAGCATCGAGCCGTTGCTGGAGGATGCCTGACATGCAGCCGGAACGTTCCGCCACGCGCGGCAGCCGTGCCGCCAGAACGACCGCGGCGCTCCGCGTGCTGCTGATCGACGATTCGTTCCTGATGCGCCGCATCCTGCGCGGCATCCTGGAAACCGACCCGGCGTTCGTCGTGGTCGGCGAGGCGGCCGACGGCGAGGAAGGTCTGCTCAGGGTCGTGGAGCTGGCACCGGACATCGTGCTGCTCGACATCGAGATGCCGCGACTGGACGGCATCGGCTTCCTGCGTCGCGCGCGGCAGCTGACCGCGGCGAGGATCGTGGTGATTTCCTCCATCGCCCAGCCGGGTACCGAGCAGGCGATGCAGGCGCTGGAGCTGGGGGCGCACGACATCATGCCCAAGCCCTCGGGTGTGCTGAGTACGGATATGGCGCGTGCGCGGGGCGGTGAATTGCTCGCCACCCTGCACGCGGTGGGAGGACTCGCCTCGTGAAGGATCTGTCCGAACGTCTGTGGCCCGCGTTCTTCGCGGAAGTCACCGAGCAGCTGGAAGCGCTCGAACTGCAGCTGGTGCGGCGTGCCGGTGTCGCGGCGACCGACGTGCATGCGATCTTCCGCCACTTCCATACCATCAAGGGCGGCTGCGCCATGATGGGTTACGTGAACATGGGCGCGCTGGCGCACGCCGCCGAAGACGCGCTGGACCCGGTGCGTGCCGGCGAGCGCGGGCTCGACGAGCCGCTCATCGATGCGCTGCTCGCCGCCATCGATGCGCTCAAGCAGCAACTGCGCGATGCCGAACAGACGCGTCGCGACGGTCCGCCGCGCGACGACCTCGTTGCCCGGCTGCGGCAGCCCGCCGCGACCCCGGCGGCCCGTGCCCCGGCGTCCGCTCCGGTGGCGGCAACGGTGCACTCCGATGCACTGCCGCAACGGTTTTTCGCCGCCTGTTCCGGTCGTCTCGACGTGCTCGTCGCCGCGGCCCTGCAAGCGAAACCGCCGGCCGCCTTTGCGGCGGCGGCGAAGGAATTGCACGCCGCCGCGGAAGCCGACGGCCTGCACGCGATCGCCCGGTTGCTGGGTGCGCTGCCGGCCGGGGCGCCGCAGGTCCGTCGCCGCGGCGCGCTGATCGCCGAGTGCGTCGAGCGGATCGCCGACCTGGAACGTACGCACGCCACGGAGGCCGGTACGCGGGCCGCCGTGGCGTCTGCCGGCGATGAACTGCACCGTCGACTGCAGGAAAGTGCGTCGGTGCTGTCGGCCGCGCTGGCGGCCGGCGGCGGACAGCCCGCGCTGTCGGCGGCGGAAGACCTGCTTGCGCTGGCGCTGCTGGCGCAACTGCCGGAAACGGCGCGTGTCGTGCGACTGGTTTGCCAGGTGCTGCGCGATATCGTCCGGCGCGGCCTGCAGCCGGATGCCACGCTGCAGGAGCTGCTGGCGCTGGCCGCCGGGCTGCCGCTCGACCTGCCGGCCGGTCCGGTCGAGGATGCGCCGTGCGTCGCCATGTGCGGCGCGCTGTTCCAGCGCCTGCGCGATGCCGCCAGCCGCGCGGCGCTGGGCCGCGATCTGGAAGCGTTGCGCGAACGCATCCTGTTGCAGTTGGACATCCGGCGCGAATGGCTGGACCACCTGCTGCCGCCGTCGCTGGAGCGCCTGGCGCAGGCGGTGGCGCGCGGCGATACCGTCGCCGAAATCGAGGCCGACATGGAAAATGCGCCGGGCAACGGCGCCGCCTTCGTCGACTGGCTGGACGGCAGCGGTGTGCAGATCGGCAACCAGACCGTGTTCCACCGCGAAACGTCCGGCGGCGGCCAGCGCGAAAGCACCCGGCTGCGTTTCCTCGCCGCCTGGCCGCTGCCGCTGGAGGAAGTCCGCCGCGCGCTGGGCAAGCTCGATCCGGCGCAGCGGTTCTTCGATCTGCAGCCTTGCCTGCCGATAGCGGCGGCGGAAAGCGCGGTGCCGGCGGGGGTGGCCGTCGCCGAAGCGGCGGTGCCGGCGACCGATGCTCGTGCCGCGCGCGCGCAGCAGCAGACCTTGCGCGTCGACAGCGACGTGGTGGACCAGTTCGTCAACCGCATCGGCGAACTGGTGACCTTGCGCAACATGATGGCGCATGCGCTGCAGGACGACAGTGTCGCCGGCCGCCACCGGCGCGCACGCGCCCTGCTGGGCCAGCGGGCGGCCCGCCGGCTGACCGATGAGGAGCTCGACGAGCTGCACGGTCTGCTGGTGGCGCTCGACGAACGTCACGAGCGCCTGGCACAGACCGATCTGCGCATCCAGGGCGCGCTCGGCCGGATGCAGGAGGACGTGCTTGCGCTGCGCGTGGTGCCGGTGGCCATGGTGTTCAATCGCCTGCCGCGGGTGGTGCGCGATCTCGGGCAGGCGCAGGGCAAACAGGTCCGGCTCGACATGGCCGGCGAGGACGTGCGGGTCGACAAGAGTCTCGTCGACGTGTTGCTGGAGCCGTTGATGCATCTGGTCCGCAACGCCGTCGATCACGGGCTCGAGACGCCGGATGTGCGCACGTCGGCCGGCAAGCCGGAAGTCGCCACGCTGTCGCTGGCGGCGCGCCAGCAGGGCGGCCTGCTCGTCGTCGACGTCACCGACGACGGTCGCGGGCTCGATACCGGCCGGATCCGCCGCCGCGCCCTCGACATGGGTGTCGCGCCGGAAGCGGCGATTGCCGCGATGGACGAGCGCGAGCTTGCCAACCTGATTTTCCTGCCCGGTTTTTCCACCGCCGAGCGGGTCACCGAAGTGTCCGGCCGCGGCGTCGGCATGGATGTGGTGAAGACGCGCATCGCGCAGGCCGGTGGCCAGGTCGACGTGCGCACCCGCGCCGGCCAGGGCACGACCTTCACGTTGCGGTTGCCGCTGAGCGTTGCCATCCAGTCGGTCATCCTGGTGGCTGCCGGCGATCGCGAAATGGCGCTGCCCGAACGCAATGTCGAGGAAATCCTCAGCCTGCCGGTCGCGGCGCTGCAGTCGGTACAGGGGCAGGCCTGCTGCCTGCTGCGCGGCGCCATGCTGCCGGTTTACGGCTTGGGCGGATTGCTCGGTTACGGTCGCGCGGCAGCGGCGGGGAAATTCGCCGAGATCGTCGTGGTGGCGAGCGGCAGCCATCGCATCGGTATCCTGGTCGACCGTGTCATCGGTCGTCCGGAAGTGTTCGTGCGCGACGTGCATGCGGACATCGCCAGCCTGCCGGGCGTCGGCGGCGTGTCCATACTCGGCAGCGGACAGGTCGTGATCATTCTCGATGGCGAGAAACTCATCGAGCTGGCACTGCGCCGCGCGCATGCCCTGCGCAGCCTGTTGAGTGCGTCATGACGACCTATCTGCAGGTCCGCTGCGGGACTTATCCCCTGCTGATGCCGGTCAGCGAGGTGGTCGAGATCGGCGACAGCGTGGCAAGGCACGACCAGGGCGACCGTCGTCCCTGGCGCGACCGCTCGCTGCGACTGGTCGATCTGGCGGCACGGCTGGGCTGCGGTCCGGGACCGCGCGCCGGCCAGGTCGTGGTCGGCAGCGACGGCGAGGCGCAAGCGATTGCCGTGGTCGACGCGGTGATCGGCATCCGCGAATTTTCCGATGCCGATTTCGTCGATCTGGCCGGGCTCACGCCCGAGCTCGGACGGTTGGTGGAAGGCGTGTGCGTCGACGACGGCACGGACCGTTGCCTGCTGCGTCTGCGCCTGCCTTTCCCGTGGCTGGATGCCGCGGCCGGAGACCATGCATGAACCGGCCACGCCTGCGGGTACTGATCGTCGACGACTCCGAGCTGCAGCTGAGTTTTTTCCGGGAGCTGCTCGCCGATCAGCCGTTCGAGCTGGATCCGGTCCGCAGCGGCGCGGACGCGCTGGCGGCAGCGCGGCGACGGCGTCCGGACATCGTCCTGCTCGACATCGAAATGCCGCAGATGAGCGGACTTGAAGTCGTGCAGGCGCTGCGCCGCGATCCGGCGACGGCAACGATCCCGGTGATCATGGTCAGCTGCCACCGCGATGCCGACCCGATGGAGCATGCCTTCCTGCAGGGCTGCAACGATTACGTGACCAAGCCGGTGCACAAGACCGAGCTGCTGGCCAAGATCGGTTCGCTCACCGGTTTCGCGCCGGCGGGAGCGTTGCCGTGAGTTCGCCGGTGGACATGCAGACGGATATCGGCGAGGCCTACCTGATGCCCGGCGCGGTGCATGTGTCGAGCGTACCGGTGCGCTGCACGACCATCCTCGGTTCCTGCGTCGCGCTCTGTCTGTTCGATGTCGCGGCCGGCGTCGGCGGGCTCAATCATTTCCTGTTGCCGGGGGCGGCGCCCGCGCGCGATCCGGAACCGCTGCGCTGGTCGGACGATGCCTGCGATTTCCTGTACGAGCGGGTGATCGCTGCCGGTGCCAGTGCCTGCCGGCTGCAGGTCAAGGTGTTCGGCGGCGCTGCGGTGGGCATGCCGGTGAATGCCGGCAGCCTGCGGATCGGCGAACGCAACGTGGAGGCGGTGCTGTCGATGCTGCAGCGTCGCCGGCTGCCGGCCCCGCTGGCCAGCGATGTCGGCGGCGCTGCCGGGCGGAAACTCGTTTTCGAAGCCCATACCGGACGGGCATGGGTGAAGGTTCTGGTGCAGGGCACCGGTTGAAGGGAGCGGCTGCGCGATTGCACGGCCATTCAGGAGCGAAGGGGGAAACATGCTGAACAAAATGAAGATAGGCACGCGACTGATCATGCTGGTGGCATTCATGTCGCTGGTGACGATCGGGATCGGTGTGCTCGGCCTGAGCGGAATCGCCGAGGTGAACGAAGGGTTGGGCGAGGTGTACAACGAGCGCGTGATCCCGCTCGAGGACGTCAAGGAGGTCAGCGACTCCTACGGCCGCATCATCGAGGAGCTGACCAAGGCGGATCTGGGGGTCGTCGACATGGGCGCGGCCGTGCTGCATATCGAGGAGGCCGAGAGCAACATCGAGAAGCACTGGACGGCCTTCGGCAAGCATCACCTGGCCGACAAGGAGGCCCAGCTCGCCGAGCAGGCGGCACGCGAGATGGGCCATGCCCGCGATGCGATCGCCGGCGCCAAGGCGCTGCTGCGTCAGCAGGACAAGGACGGCCTGGAGCGGTTCATGGTCAGCGACCTGTTCGTCCGGATCGATCCGGTGCTCGACACGCTCAATCGCCTGGCCATGGTCCAGCTCGACGAGGCGCATGCCGTCTACGAGAAGGAAACCGAGCTGTATCGCGAACTGCGCCTCGAGGCGATCATCGGCATCGTGCTCGCGATGCTGATCGCAGTGGTTTTCGCGGCGGTACTGATCCGCGGCATCAACCGCTCCATCAACGAAGCGCTGTCCGTGGCATCGCGCATCGCGGCCGGCGATCTGTCGACCAAGGTCGCGGTCACCGGCACCGATGAAATGGGCATGCTGCTTGGCGCCATGCGCGACATGACCGAGAAACTGCAGCAGGTGATCGGCGAGGTGCGCAGCGGCGCGTCGGCTCTGGCCTCGGCCTCGGAGCAGGTGTCTTCCACTTCGCAGAGTCTGTCGCAGGGCACCAGCGAGCAGGCAGCGTCGGTCGAGGAAACGTCGGCGAGCCTGGAAGAGATGAGCGCCTCCATCACCCGCAATGCCGAGAACAGCCGGGAAACCGAGCGGGTGGCGGTCAAGGGCGCGCGCGATGCCGACGAGAGCGGGCGTTCGGTGCAGGAGACGGTGAGTGCGATGAAGCAGATCGCGCAGAAGACCGGCATCGTCGAGGAAATCGCCTACCAGACCAACCTGCTGGCGCTGAACGCGGCGATCGAGGCCGCGCGGGCCGGCGAACACGGCCGTGGTTTCGCGGTGGTGGCGGCGGAAGTCCGCCAGCTCGCCGGTCGCAGCCAGGCGGCAGCCAAGGAGATCAGCGAGCTGGCCGAATCGAGCGTGCGGATCGCGGAGCGGTCGGGGCAGCAACTGGCCGATCTGGTGCCGGCGATCCGCCGCACGGCGGAACTGGTGCAGGAGGTCACGGCCGCGTCCGGCGAGCAGGCGGCGGGCGTCAATCAGGTCAACAAGGCGATGGCGCTTATGGACCAGGTGACGCAGCGCAACGCGTCGGCGTCGGAAGAGCTGGCGTCGACGGCCGAAGAAATGAGCTCGCAGGCGGAGGCGCTGGCCCAGCTGGTTTCGTTCTTCCGTACGGGCGACGAGCGGACGGCGATCCACCATGCCGGCCTGTCGCATGCGACACCGGCGAGGAATCCGCTCGCCGCCCGGCGCCCGGCTACAGCTGCCGTCGCGGGTGCGGAAGGCGACTTCAAGCCGTTCTGAGCAGTAGGGCGGGCCCCGCAACCTGGCCGTCGCCCGCCCCCGGCACGGGGGCCGCCCGGATCGGGAATCCCAGCATGGTCGTTCACTCGCCACCGGTTGCATTCGCGCCGATTTCCGACAAGGAATTCGCGCAGTTCCAGAAGCTGATCTACGACGAGGCGGGGATATTCCTGGCGCCGGCGAAGAAGGCGTTGCTGACCGGCCGCCTGGGCCGGCGCCTGCGGGAACTCGGGTTCGCACGCTACGAAGAATATTTCCATCACGTGATTGCCGACCGTTCCGGCGGCGAAATGATCCTGCTGCTCGATGCGATTGCCACCAACGAAACGCAGTTCTTCCGCGAACCCCGGCAATTCGATTACCTCGAACAGGTGGTTTATCCCGACTGGGAACAGGCAGCGGCCGCCGGCCGTCGGCAGCGCAGCATCCGCATCTGGAGTGCGGCCTGTTCGACCGGCGAGGAACCCTACTCGCTGGCGATGAGTCTGCTGGCGCGCTTTTCCGCCGATGCCGGCTGGGACCTCGACATCCTCGCGACCGATATTTCCACCCGGGTGCTGGAGCGTGCACGCGCCGGTATCTGGCCGATCGCGCGCGCCGGCCAGATACCGGAAACCCTGCTCAAGCGCTACATGCTGCGCGGCACCGGCGCGCACGAAGGGCAGATGAAGGCCGGCGCCGCGGTGCGGGTTCCGTTGCGTTTCGAACGCATCAACCTGAACGATGCGTCCTATCCGGTGGCCGGCCGGCTCGACGCCATTTTCTGCCGCAACGTGCTCATCTATTTCGATCGCGACTCGCGGGCACGGGTGATTGCCCGGCTGCTCGATCTGCTGGCGCCCGGCGGCTATCTGTTTCTCGGGCATGCGGAAAGTCTCAATGGCCTGAGCGACCGCGTGCGCACCGTCGCGCCGGCCGTCTACCGCCTGTTGCCGTTCGCGGCGGAGGAGCGCCGGTGAACCGGCCCCCGGTGCGGGTGCTGGCGGTCGACGATTCGGCCGTGGCGCGCAGCGCCTATCGTTTTCTGCTCACCCCCGAGCTCGGTTTCGATCTGGTGGCCACGGCGCCGAATGCCGACATCGCGCGCCGCAAGATCGAGGCGCTGGATCCGGACGTCGTGGTGCTCGACATCGAAATGCCGGGCGAGGACGGCCTGAGTTTCCTGCAGTGGCTGATGCGCAACCGGCCGACGCCGGTGGTGGTGTGCAGCGTGTGGAGTTCGCGCGGTGCCGAGCAGACGATGCGTGCCTTCGCGCTGGGTGCTATCGACGTGGTGTGCAAGGGCACGCCGGGCGAGGCGCCGGGCTGGGGCAGCGATTTCGCCGACACGCTGGCCGATGCGGTCCGCGCTGCGGCCGGCGCGCGCAACAAGATGCTGTTCCGCGGTGGCCGGTCGGGCGTGGAGCCGCCGGTCCGTGCCGCGGTGCGGCGCTCGCCGGTCAATGTGCCGATACGGCGCGGTCACTGCGTGGTGATCGGCGCATCCACCGGCGGCACCGAGGCGCTGGCGACGCTGTTCGCGCAGATGCCGGCCGATTTTCCGCCGACGTTCGTCGTGCAGCACATGCCGCCGCTGTATACGCAGTCGTTCGCGCGCCGGCTGGATACGCTCGGCGACATCCGGGTGCGGGAAGCGGTCGACGGGGCGCAGATCGGTCCGGGCGAGGCGCTGGTGGCGCCGGGCGGCAAGCAGTTGCGGATGGCGGTCGGCCATGCCGGCCCGGTGGCGCGCATCGGCAACGACGGACCGGTGAACCGGCATGCGCCGTCGGTCGACGTGCTGTTCCTCAGCGCCGTCGAGAGTTATCACTCGCGGGTGATCGGCGTATTGCTCACCGGTATGGGCAACGACGGTGCCCGGGGATTGCTGCGCATCCGCGAAACGGGCGGGCGCACCGTGGCGCAGGACGAAGCCACGTCGGTGGTGTTCGGCATGCCGCAGGAGGCGATCAAGCTGGGTGCAGCCGCAGCCGTCCTGCCGATCCAGGCGATCGTCCCGCACATTCTCGAAGCGCTGGCGTCGTCCTGAACCGGCCGGCGGCTGCCGGACAAATCAGCGTGCGTGGCTGTACGCGCCGTACGCCTTCTCTTCGCTGACCAGCCGCAGGGCCTTGAACGGGAAGGCGATCATCGAGTCGCGGTACACCACTTCGGCGTCGCCGACCGGCTGGCCGTTGCGGTATACGGCGAGCGGGCAGGTGACCAGCGAGGCCACCAGCTTCGCCGGATTGGCCGAATAGGATTTTTCGCCCTCGATGTGCAATGCGCCGAGTTTCGGATGATCGATGTCCAGTTCGTAGCGCGGACCGGTGACGCGGATGGTCAGCACGCCGGTGACCGGCACTTCATCGATGCCGATTTTCGCCACGCCGCGGAATTCGCGCGGTGCCGTCAGCGAGAAGATATGCGCAGTGAAGGCGCGGATGGTGAAGCTGAACGGTTGCTGTTTGCCGTCGATACGGATCCAGCCGCTCATGGTTTCTTCCAGCACGATGCCCATGGTCATGACGTTTTCCTCCGGTTGTTTTTCATGCCGACAGCCGGTCGCCGAGCAGGCGTGCCGCGCGGGTGGCCATCGTCATGATGGTTACCTGCGGGTTGGCGCCCAGCGACGACGGGACACTGCTGCCGTCCATCACGTAAAGCCCTTCGTGTCCGTAGACCTGGTGTTGCGGGTCGCAGACGCCCTGCTGCGCATCGGCGGCGATGCGCGCGGTGCCCAGCGGATGGTAGGCGCTCATCAGGAAGCGCCGCGGCTTCGGGTTTGTTTTCCAGAACGCCTCGAGGTCCGCCACGTTGCGCAGCGTGGTGAGGTGCGACATCCCCGGCAGCTGGACTTCGCGCGCGCCGGCGGCGAAGAACATGCGCGCCAGAAGGTCGACGCCGCGTTTGAACAGCGCGAAATCCTCGTCGTTCATCCGGTAGGTGATCAGCGGCAGGTCGCGGCCGAAACCGCGCCGCACGCGGCCGCGCGAGCGGTCCTTGATCATCAGTCCGAAATAGGCGGTCTGCTGGTAGCGCTCGGTGAAGCGTACGAAATCTTCCGCCTGCAGCGGGTTGAGCATGCCGTGGCCGACGAAGGGCAGGGTGGCGCCCTCGAACATCAGGCCGTCTTCGCGCAGGTCGTACACGCCGTAGCCCTGCGGAATGGTGAGGCCGTTGCCGAAATCGCGATCCGGGAACCAGGCCATCACGCCGGTCGCGGGATGGATCGACAGGTTTTCGCCCAGCCAGGGATTCTTCACGCCGTTGTCGCGCAGGAAATTCGGCGTCAGCAGGCTGCCCATGGCGATCACCGTGGCACGGGCGCGGACGGTGAGGGTGACCGGCTCGCCGTTGCTGCCCTTGCCGTGCGCGACCACGCCGGTGGTCTTGCCGTTGTCGTCACGCAGCAGTGTGTCGACGCGGAAGCCGGTGTAGAGGAAAGCGCCGCGTTCGAGCGCGCGCGGCACGAAGCTGACGTTGGTCGACTGCTTGGCGTCGGTGGGACAGCCGAACTGGCACAGGCCCTGGCCGTCGCAGCCCTCGGCGTTGCGGGTCAGTGGCCGCATTTCCTTCATGCCGATGCGGCGGGCACCGTTGCCGATGACGTCGGCGATGTCGCCGACGTATTTCGGATCGGCCGGCTGCACCTTGAGCATCTGTTCGACGACGGTGAAGTACGGTTCGAGGTTTTCCGGCGTGAAGTCGGCGAGGCCCTGCGCGCGCCATTCGGCGAGGGTGCTGTCGGGTGTGCGCAGGCAGGTGCCGGAATTGATCGTGGTGGTGCCGCCGACGCTGCGGCCGATCGGGATCGGGATCACCGCGTTGCCGATCGCCGTGGTCGCGCCGTACGCGCGGTACAGCTTCGGGATCAGGTCGGTGAGCCGGCCGTTGAAATCGCGCCGGTCGTGGTACTGGCCTTCCTCGATCATCACCACCGCGAGTCCGCGGCTGGCGAGTTCATAGGCTGCGGCCGCGCCGCCGGCACCGGTGCCGACGACCACCACGTCGCATTCGATGTCCTGCGCTTCCGTCTGTTCTTCGGCCTTCGCGACCTGGCTGCGCCAGCGCGCCTGCTCGATCGTTGCCGGCACGCGCACGCCGTTGCGCGCCTTCATGCGCGACAGCACGTTTTCGTCGAGCAGGTAGGCGGTGCGCAGCGGCGCCGACAGCGCGCGCAGAAGGTTGCCGGAAAACACGCCGCCGGCGTTTTTCCGCAGGAAGGCGCTGCGCGCTTCGCGGGCGGCGGCGGAAAAACGGGTGCCGTGCGTGGCGAGGTAGCGCAGTTCCAGCCACCACAGCAGGCCGGTGAGGGCCCGGCGCAGGGCGGGGTTGCCGGCCACCGAGGCGGCCGCCGTGTCGACCAGGGCGCCGGCATCGGGCGCCGGCAATTGTTCGCCGGCCGGGAACAGCGCCTCGGCGAGGCGCTCGGCAATCAGGCGGGAATGACCGGAAAGAAGGGGTTCGCTCATGCGTATACAAAAAGGGGAAATTCGGAGACCGGACGGTCACGGGGGCTGACGGGATTATAGACAGCGATCCTGCGGGGTCTTGCCTCGGGCGTCGCCCGCCCGCCGACGATGTGGTTAAGTTTGCCGTCCGGCCAGCCGGCCGCGCAGGCTTTCCGAGGAGATTCCGGTGCGTTTGCTGACGGTTTCCGCGAGTTTGGCGGCCGTGCTGGCCGCGTTGTCGGCCGCCGCCTGGTTCGGTATCGAACCGCTGGTGCGGCAGCAGACCGCCGACAGCATCGATCCGCCGGCCGGCACGCTGACCGTGGCCGGCCCGTCGGCGCCGGTCAGCATCCGCCGCGACGCCTACGGCGTGCCGCTGGTGGAAGCACGGAACGTCGACGATCTGGCGTTCGGCGCCGGCTATGCGATGGCACAGGACCGGTTGCCGCAGATGGTGTCGATGGCCTTCACCGCGCAGGGCCGGCTGGCCGAACTGGCCGGCGACATGGCGTTGCCGCTGGACCGTTACCTGCGCACGCTGGGCGTGCACCGCATCGCGCAGGCGCACTACGCGCAGGTACCGCCGGAACTGCAGCGCCGGCTGCAATTGTTCAGCGACGGCGTGAACGCCTACGCCGATGCGCACCGCGACCGGTTGCCGCTGCCGCTGCGCGCTTCCGGCATGCCGGAGCCCTGGACGCCGCTGCACAGCATGGATCTTTACGTGCTGCTCGAACTGGCGCTGGGCATGAACCTGCACCAGGAAACGGCGTACCTCTCGCTGGCGGCGCGCGTCGGACCGCAAAAGGCGGCCTGGCTGCTGCCGACGATGCCGGACGAACCGCTGCCGTTCGCCGAAGCCGGCAAGCTCGGCGACATCGATTTCGCGGCGCTGGCGCCGGCGGATGCGCGGGTGGCGGTGCTGGACGACGCGTTGCGCGCGGCGCTGCTGCCGGCCGGCATGGCGGCGTCCAACAACTGGGTCATCGCGCCGCAACGCACCGCGCGCGGCGCCAGCATCCTGGCCAACGACACGCACCTGCTGCTGCAGCACCCGCCGCTGTGGATGGCGATCCAGTTGCGCGCGCCGGGATATCAGGCCGCCGGCGTCGCGCTGGCCGGCATCCCCGGCGTCGTTGCCGGCTACAACGGGCGCGTCGCCTGGGGCATGACGATGGTGATGGCGGACAGCCAGGACCTGTTTGTCGAACAGCTGGAAATTCGCGACGGGAAAACGCTGTACCGTGCCGGCGACGACTGGCTGCCGGTGAGCGAGCGTGAGGAACTGATCCGGGTGCGCGGTCGCGCCGAACCGGAACGGCTGGTGGTGCGCAGCACGCGGCACGGCCCGCTGCTCGACGATGTGCTGCGCGATCCCTGGCTGGCGCCGCTGCAGCCGGTGGCCGGCGAACTGCCGCGCCGGTACGGCTACGCGCTGGCCTGGAGCGCGGAAACGCCGGACGCCTCGCTGGCGGCGATGTGGGAGCTGGCGGCGGCGCAGGACATCGGGCAGGCGCAGGATGCGGCGCGCAACATCCGCTACATCCACCTCAACGTGGTGTTCGCCGATCGCGGCAACATCGGCTGGCAGGTGACCGGCCGCTATCCGCAGCGGCGCGCCGGCACCGGCAAGCTGCCGTCGCCGGGCTGGAGCGGCGATTACGACTGGAACGGTTTCGTCGACATCGCCCGGCAGCCGGCGCGGGTGAATCCGCCGGCCGGATTCATCGGCACCGCCAACGACCGCAAGGTGCCGCCCGGCCATCCGGTGCAGTTGTCGTCCAGCTGGTTCTATCCGGAACGCGGCGAGCGCATCGATGCGTTGCTGGCCGCGCGCAACGACCATCGCGGCGATGACAGCGTCCGCATGCAGGCCGACCAGCTGAACCTGTTCGCGCTGAAACTGCAGCGCGTCCTGCTGGCCGATCCGCTGGCCGGCGAGCTGCGCGCGGCGATCGGCCGGTTGCCGCCCGCCGACAGCCTGCTGGCGATGGAAGCGCATGCCGCGCTGACCGGCTGGGACGGCGAGCAGCGGGCGGATTCGCGGCCGGCCGCGATCTTCGGCCTGTTCGAGGACGCGTTGCCGCGCCTCGCGTTCGGCGACGAACTGGGCAGCGGGGAAAACGACGGCGCCGGCAGCGCGGCGTGGCGGGCGCTGGTGGCCGATACCGAAACTTCGTATTCGGCAGCGCAGGACCATCTGCTCGGGCGCGCGGACAGTCCGTTCTGGGACGACGTGAGCACGACCGGCCACCGCGAAACGAAGGCGGAAATCGTCGCCCGTACGCTGGTGGCGGCGATGCAGCGGGCGGAAGCGGCATTCGGCCGTGACCGTGCCGGCTGGCAGTGGGGAAAACTGCACGTCTATCACTGGCGGTCGGCGGCGACGCAGGCGCGCGAGCACCTGTCGTGGCCGGAGCGCTTCGTGGTCGACCGGCTGGCCGGTTATCTGGACCGCGGTCCGTATCCCGCCGGCGGCAGCCACAACACGCTCAATGTCGGCGGCTATCCGGTCGGCGGCGGCGAGTTCGCGGTGGCGGTGGTGCCGGCGATGCGCATGGTGGTGGATTTCGCCGATCCGGAGCCGCTGCGGCTGGTGATCGCCGGCGGCCAGTCGGCCGATCCGGCCAGCCGGCACTACGACGACGGCATCGCGCTGTATCTCTCGACGCAGAACCGCGTCATGCCGTTCAACGACGCCGCGGCCCGCGCCCGGCACTTCGCCGACGAATTCGTGCTGCGGCCGCCCTGAAGGCAGGGGTAGCGGTGCGGGGTGACAGCCGGGAACGCGCGCTATACACTCGATCAAACCCGCCGGGGGATACGCGCATGGTCATCGTTCAGGCCCGCATTCCTGTTCAGAGCGAACGTCGCAACACCGCCCTCCGTCACATCAACGACTTCGTCAGCCAGACCCGCAGCGAACAGGGCTGCATGCGCTGCGAAGCCTTCGTGAGCCTTGAAAATCCCAACGTCGTCGTGATCCAGCAGACCTGGCGCGATGCCGACGACCTCGACCAGCATGCGTCGGGCGCGGGTCTGGATACCTTCCTCGAAGCCCTGCCGCTGTTCATCGACGGCGAAGTGTCGACGCTGCGCTACGACTCGGCGGCCGAAGAGGATGCCGACGAGCCGGTCGCGGAAGAGTCCGTCGAACTGGCCACCGAGGATCCCGCGGCCGTGCCGGCCGGGGTCACCCTGCACTGAACCCCGCCGGGGTCAGCTGCCGAAATCGATCGCCAGCAGCCGGCCCAGTTCGGCGATGGCCGCGCGCGGATCGCCGACCTTGATCGTCTGCATCCCCAGTTCGCGGGCCGGTTTCAGGTTGATGCCGAGATCGTCGAGATACACCACTTCCGACGGCTCCACGTCCAGCGCCTCGCAGGCGATCTCGTAGAAGCGCCGCTCCGGTTTGCGCACGCCGGCCCGGCTCGATTCCAGCACGTAGTCGAACAGCGCCATCACTTCCCCGACGGCGCGGCCGGCCTCCGGATCGACGCTCATGCCCGGCCCGAATCCGGTGGCAATGTTGTTGGTCAGACAGGCGACGCGGTAGTCGTCGCGGACCCGCCGCAGCACCTGCACCATCTCCGGCCGCAGGCTGCCGGCGAGCAGCGGCAGGATGTCGCGTCCGGGCACCCGGTGGCCGCGGGCCGCCGTTTCCCCGGCGAACAGCCGGTCGAAGGCATCGACGTCGATGTCGTTGCGTTCCAGCTGCGCCCAGGCGTTGTGTTCCGGGTTGAGGGCATTGGTGCTGCGCAGGAAATCCGGCGGCAGCCCGTGCGCCGTTTCGTAGCGGCGGAAGGCTTCGAAGGGGCTGGATGTCAGTACGCCGCCGAAATCCCAGAACACGGCGCGGACGGGACGGGACGTCATGGCAGGCAGGCTCCGGAGCGGGTGCCGGCAGTCTGTGGTGTTCCCGCGGGGGCGGCAAGCGCCCGGCGGACGGGGGCAGGCCGGCGTACTACACTCGGGCCTCGTTTCCGGAGTCGTCCATGACCGAACCCGCAGTACACCCGGCGATCGTCTCGCCGGACATCCTCGCCGCGCGGCTGGCCGCCGGCGGCTATCTCGCCTCGGAGGCGACCGCGCTGGCGGTGTATCTCGCCCGCGCGCTGAACAAGCCGGTGCTGGTCGAAGGCCCGCCGGGCGTCGGCAAGACCGAACTGGCCAAGGCGTCCGCCGCGGTACTCGACCTGCCGCTGATCCGCCTGCAGTGCTACGAGGGCCTCGATGAAGCCAAGGCACTGTACGAATGGAAGTACGGCAAGCAGTTGCTGTACGTGCAGGTGCTCAAGGAGCAGCTCGGCGATCTGCTGCGCGGCGTGAAGGGGCTGGAGGAGAGTGTCGCGCGGCTGCACCAGTTCGGCGACATTTTCTATTCCGAACAGTTCCTCGAGCCGCGACCGCTGCTCAGTGCGTTGCGGCAAGCGGGCGGCTGCGTGCTGCTGATCGACGAGATCGACAAGTCGGATGCCGAATTCGAATCGTTCCTGCTGGAAATCCTCTCTGATTTCCAGGTGTCGGTGCCGGAGATCGGGACGGTGAAGGCGCAGGCCATGCCGCTGGTGTTCCTCACCTCCAACAATGCCCGCGAGTTGTCCGACGCCCTGCGTCGCCGCTGCCTGCACCTGCACATTCCGTTTCCGGACAAGCAGCTGGAAAGGCGCATCGTCGAGGCGCAGGTGCCCGGGGTGCCGGCGGCACTGCGCACCCAGCTGGTCGATTTCGTGCACGCCCTGCGCGAGCTGGACCTGAAGAAGCATCCGGCCATCAGCGAAACCATCGACTGGGCGCGCACGCTTCTCTTGCTGCATGCCGACCGTCTGTCGCCGGATACGGTGAGCCGCACGCTCAACGTGCTGCTCAAGCACGAGGAAGACATCGCCGAGGTACGCGGCGAGCTGGCGGCGCTGTTGAAGCGCTGACATGGCGCACGACGTCCTGCTCGACTTCATCCGCGCCGCGCGCGGTGCCGGCGTGCGGATATCCACCGCCGAGTCGCTGGACGCGCTGCGCGCCGTCGATCTGGTCGGTTACGGCTCCCGCTCCCGGCTGCACGATACGCTGTCGCTGGCGCTGGCCAAGAGCAGCGCCGAGAAACCGGTGTTCGACGAAACCTTCGAACGTTTTTTCACCGCCAGCCGGTTGAGCGGGCTGGGCGATCCCGATCGCCGACGTCCGGACGACGCGGAGATCGAGCCGCGGCAGGGTGCCGGCAGTACGCCGGGCAGTGGCAGCGGATCCGGTGGCGGCGGACTGTCGTTGCCGCAGCCGGCGAGCCCGCTCGGCCAGTTGCTGATGCAGGGCGACGCGAATGCGCTGGCCGTCGCGCTGGCGCAGGCGGCGCAGCGGATCAATCTCGATAATCTCCGGCTGTTCACCCAGCGCGGCCTGTTCGGCCGGCGACTGATCCAGGAAATGGGCGGCGAGGCGCTGGACCTGGAAATCATCGCCGCCGACACGCGTGCCGAAGAGGGTGGCGATGCCGGCGCGCGGGCGCTGGCCGCCGAACTCAAGCGACGCCGGCAGTTGCTGCGCGACGAGATCCGCGAATTCATCGACCGGCAGTATCTGCTGCAGGCGGCGCAGGCCAACCGGGCGCTGCGCGAAGACATGATCCGCGAGGCGAACCTTGCCACGCTGGGCGAATTCCGCAATGTCGAGGTGCTGGTCCGGAAGCTGGCCCGGAAACTGGCGACGCAGCATTCCCGGCGCCGCCGGATCGAGAAACGCGGCTTGCTCGACGTGCGGCGCACGCTGCGCCGCAACGTGCGCCACGACGGCGTGCTGTTCGAGCCGCAGTGGCGCTGGAAGCGGATGGATCGTCCCAACGTCGTAGTGGTCTGCGACGTTTCGAATTCGGTGCGTGCCTACGCGAAGTTCCTGCTGCTGTTCCTGTACAGCCTGGCCGATGTCCTGCCGCGCGTGCGGGCCTTTGCCTTCTCGTTCCGGCTGGGCGAAGTGACGGAGCTGTTCCGCACACAGGAATTCCCGGATGCGGTGCAGGTCACCCTCGATACCTGGGGCGTCGGCTCGACCGACTACGGTCTGGCGTTCGAGTCGCTGGAAGAACTCTGCTACGACGCCGTGGATCACCGCACGACACTGATCGTGCTGGGCGATGCACGTTCCAACTACGGCGAACCGCGGGTCGATATCCTCAAGCGATTCAGCGAGCGGGTGCGGCAGGTGATCTGGCTGAATCCGGAGCATCCCGGGCGCTGGGGCGGCGGCGATTCGGTCATGCCGCGTTACCGCCCGTACTGCACCTACGCCGAGAGTACGCGCACGCTGGCCGATCTGGAGAAGGTGGTCAGCCGCATCCTGCGGCGCGCCTGAAACCGCGCTCGTTCACTCGACGCGACGCTCGGCCAGGTGCGACAGGATCTGCTCCAGCATCTGGTCGACCATCCGCAGGTTGAGCGGCTTGGCGAGATGTTCATCCATGCCGGCATCGAGGCAGGCCTCGATCTTTTCGGCAAAGGCATGCGCGGTGAGCGCAACGATCGGTGTGCGTGCCCGGTTCTCGGCCACTTCCCGCGTACGGATAATGCGGGTCGCCGCATAGCCGTCCATGCCCGGCATTTCGCAGTCCATGAAGATCACATCGTAGCGGGTGCCGGGCGCGAAAATGCGAGCCAGTGCATCGCTCCCGCTGCTGCTGGTCTCGACGACGTGGCCGAGTTTGCGCAGCAGGCCGGCGGCCACCTGCAGATTCACCATGTTGTCGTCGACCACCAGCAAGTGCAATGAGCGGTCCTGGGTCCTGCCGACCATGCGCAGGCTGGCCCAGCTGCCGCTGCCGGCAATCGCCGCCGGGATGGTGAAGTAGAAGGTGGTGCCGCGGCCGAGGTCGCTTTCGAAGGAAATCGAGCCGCCCATCAGGCCGATCAGCTGGCGGGAAATCGCCAGCCCGAGCCCGGTACCGCCGAAGCGGCGGGTCATCGACTGGTCGCCCTGGTTGAATGCCTCGAACAGCCGCGGCTGGATGTCCGGCGAGATGCCCATGCCGGTATCGGTGACCACGAAGGTGAGCTTGCCGTCGTCCTCACGGTGCACGCTGAGCTGGATGTCGCCCTCGTCGGTGAACTTGATGGCGTTGGACAGCAGGTTGTTGAGTACCTGTTGCAGGCGGACCGGGTCGCCCATGATTTCCGCCGGCACGTCGTCGTCGATGACCGTCGTGAAGCGGAGCTTCTTGCGCTCGGCCTCGGCGCGGAAGATCTGGGTAGCACCGTTGAGTACTTCGCGGATGCGGAAGGGCACGTTTTCCAGCGACATCTTGCCGGCCTCGATCTTCGAGTAATCCAGCACGTCGTTGATGATGGTGAGCAGCGTGTGCCCGGAACTCTGGATGATCTGTGCGTATTCCTTCTGCCGATCGTTGAGTCCGGTGTCCACCAGCAGTTCGGTGATGCCGAGCACGCCGTTCATGGGCGTGCGGATCTCGTGGCTCACCGTGGCCAGGAATTCCGAGCGCGCCTGCAGCGCACGGTCGAGTTCCCGCGTGCGTTCCTCGACGCGGCGCTCCAGCTCGCTGGTTGCCTGGCTTTGCAGTTGCGCGCTTTCGTCGCGGATCAGGGCAAAGCGGTGGGCGAGCGCCAGCGACAGCAGCACGGCTTCGAGTGCCGAACCGACAAGGATCCCGTATTCGGTGACCGGTACGCTGGGCAGCACGGCGAATTTGGTGAGCATGAAGCTGGCGGCGGAGACCAGCAGGACCAGCCAGGCGAGCATGAAATAGCGGGCCGAGCGATTGCCGGCCAGCAGTTGCGCGATCCCTACGTACAACATCCAGACGGCGCAGGCGATGGCGACGAAATAGATGGTCCGCACCGCGAGGCCGAACGGTGCCAGGAGGGCCACCGGCAGCAGCAGGACGAAAGTCAGCAGCAAGCCGGTCATGATCCGGTTGTGGATATCCCGCGGCGCGAGTTCCAGGAACGAGCGGGCGAACAGGATCACGAAAAAGGCCGCCACCACCACGGTGACCGGCACGGCGCGGTTGATCCACCACGGATGATCCGGCCAGAGATGGATCGCGGCGAAACCGTAGACTGTGGCCATGGTGATGCCGAATGCGGCTACGTAGACGACATACAGCAGGTTGTTGCGGTCGCGGATGATGAAAAAGATCATCAGGTTGTACAGTGCGACACCGAGCAGGATGCCGAAGTAGACGCCGTAGACCAGGTTTTCGTCCGCCGCCTCCGACTCGAAGGTGTGTCGCGACTCGATGAACAGCGGCAGCGTCACCGGCCCTTCGTTGGTGACGCGCAGGAAGAGCGTGGCGTGGGCGCCGGCGGGAAGGTGCATCGGCAGCGCCAGATTGCGGCTGTCCAGCGGGCGTGCGCCGACCGGCGTCCAGTCGCCGGTGTGCGTGACGGTGACCGTGTCGTCAACCTGCAGGTACAGCGCGATGTCGTCCAGATAGGCCACGGCGGTATCGGCGACCCAGGACTCCTGCCGGGTGTCGTTGCGGACCTGCAGCCGGAACCAGTAGCTGCCGGTCAGGCCGAAGTTCGGCCGGCTGACCCGGCTTTCCCGGTAGCGTCCGCTGTCGAACCGTGTGCGGGCGCAGGAAAAATCGCAGCGGCGCGCGTTGTCCTCGAAATAATCGAGGTACAGGCCGGCCGGCCGGCTGACATTGTCGCTGGCGAGCAGCAGCACGTCGCCGGCCGTCGCCCGGCCGCAAAGGAGGCAGGCGATGGACAGCCACCACAGGCAATGAAGGAAATTCCGGGCCACGTTCCCTGGCTTCTGAGCTGCAGATCGGGGTGTCCGCATGCCCGGATGATAAGGGCCGGCGGAAAGACCCGCCAACCGCCCGGAGTTTCGGGCTTGTCGCGGTACCGTCCAGCGGCGGAAACTGCCCGTCCGGTTACCGATGGACCCGTCCGGAGACGAACATGAGCGCCGACGATATCCGCGTGCATCACCGCACCTGCAATCTGTGCGAAGCGATGTGCGGCATCGAAATCCACAGTCAGGGCGACGAAATCGTCGCCATCCGGGGCGACCGGAACGACCCGTTGTCGCGCGGGCATATCTGTCCGAAGGCGGTGGCGCTGCAGGACCTGCACAACGATCCGGACCGGCTGCGGCATCCGGTGCGCCGTACCGCCGACGGCTGGGAACAGATTTCCTGGGAAGAGGCGTTCACCGAGGTGGTGAGCAATCTGCGGCGAGTACAGCAGGAGCACGGCCGCAACGCGATCGGTTTCTATGCCGGCAACCCGACGGCGCACAATCACGGCGCCCTGCTGATGCTGCCGGCGTTCATCCGAGCACTGCGCACCCGCAACCGCTTCAGTGCCACCAGCGTCGATCAGCTGCCGCACATGCTGGCGTGCCTGGAAATGTTCGGCAACCAGACGATGTTCCCGATCCCGGACATCGACCGCACCGATTTCTTCCTCTGCATCGGCGCCAATCCGCTGGCCTCGAACGGCTCGATCATGACCGCGCCGGACATCGCCAACCGGCTGAAGGCGATCGGCAAGCGCAAGGGCCGCGTGGTGGTGGTCGATCCGCGCCGCACGGAGACGGCGGAGATCGCCGACGAGCACCTGTTCGTGCGGCCGGGCACCGATGCGCTGCTGGTGGCGGCGATGATCAACGTGCTGTTTGCCGAGCGGAAAGTAAAACTCGGGCGTGCTGCCGATTTCACCGACGGCATCGAATCGCTGCAGAAAAAGGTCCGCGCCTTCACGCCGGAGAAAGTGGCGCCGCACTGCGGCATTCCGGCGGACAGGATCCGCGAGCTTGCGCTGGATTTCGCGCAGGCGAAAAGCGCCATCGCCTACTGCCGTGTCGGTACCTGCACCAGCGCATTCAGTGCCGTTTCCGCCTGGCTGGTCTATGCGCTCAACATCATCACCGGCAATCTCGATCGTCCGGGCGGCGTGATGTTCCCGAAACCGGCGGTCGACGTGGTGGCGCTGGCGGTGCTCACCGGGCAGACCGGGCACTTCGGTGTCTGGAAGAGCCGCGTGCGCGGACTGCCGGAATTCGGTGGCGAACTGCCGGCGGTGACGATGGCGGAAGAGATCCTGACGCCGGGCGATGGCCAGATCCGGGCGATGGTCACCCATGCCGGCAATCCGGTGCTGTCGACCCCGAACGGCAAGCAGCTCGATGCCGCCCTCGGCCAGCTCGACTACATGGTGTCGATCGACATCTACATCAACGAAACGACGCGGCACGCCAACATCATCCTGCCGCCGACGGGACATCTGGAGCACGCGCAGTTCGATCCGGTCTTCCATGCGGTCGCCATCCGCAACACCGTGCGTTTCGCGCCGGCGATGTATCCGAAGCCGGAAGGTTCGCTGCACGACTGGGAAATCCTGCTCGAACTGACCACCCGTCTGGACAGCCGCGATTTCCGTTCCACGCTGGCGGCCAAGGCCGCGCGCTCCGTCGTACGTGCGCTGGGCGACGAAGGCATCATCGACCTGCTGATGCGTATCGGGCCCTACGGCAACCGTGTCGGCATTCTCGATCGACTCGACGACCTGCTGCTCGGCAACGGACTGTCCGGGCCGTTGTACACGAAATTCCGCCGCCAGGCGCTCGATCGCCTGCTGGCGAATCCGACCATCCGTGAACTGCTGGCGAGCTCGCCCTACGGCACCGAGAAAAAACCGGAAGGCGGGTTGACGCTGGCGAAGGTGCAGGCGCATCCGCACGGTATCGACATCGGTCCGCTGGAGCCTGCGTTGCCGGAGCGTCTGGCGACGCCGGACAAGACCGTCAACCTGGCGCCGTCGCTGTATGCCGCCGACATGGTGCGGCTGGCCGACCGGCTGGCGCAGCCGCCGGAAGACGGGCTGCTGATGATCGGTCGTCGCCATGTGCGCTCCAACAACAGCTGGATGCACAACAGTTACCGGCTGGTGAAGGGCCGCAATCGCTGCACGGCCATGATCCATCCGCAGGACGCGGCGAAGCTCGGAGTGACTGACGATACCGAAGTTGAAGTCGTGTCGCGGGTCGGCAGTATCCGTCTGCCGGCGGAAGTCACCGACGCGATCATGCCCGGCGTGGTGTCGGTGCCGCACGGATTCGGCCATGGCCGCGACGGCGTGCAGTTGTCCGTGGCGCGCGAAGTGGCGCCGGGTGCCAGCATGAACGATGTCACCGACGAGCTGCTTTACGATCACCTGACCGGCATGGCGATCATCAACGGCGTGCCGGTGACCGTGCGCCCGCCCGGTGCGAAGGCGCGTTCGGGGAAAGCGGCGGGGAAGGGTGCCGGCAAGCCGGCACCGAAGAAATCGCGGCCCCGCAAGACGGCGGCGACCTGAAACGCACGGCGGAGGCCCGGCAGCGATGCCGGGCCTTTTTCATTGCGCACAGCGTCGCAGGTCAGAGGCGCTCGGCGAGCGCCAGCACCTGTCCGGCGGTGATGCGCAGGCTGTCTTTCCACGGATAGCCGACGATCTCGCGGCCGGTCGCGCCGTCGCGGAACTCGAGGGCAACACCGGGTGCGATCAGGTGACGGTAATCGAGGAACAGTTCTTCGCCCGGTACCAGATCCCGCAGGGCGAACGTGAAACCCAGATGCCAGACGGCATTGGGGCTGAACGAGTGGTTGACGAAGAAATCGTCTGGATAGTCGGGGCTGACCACGCAGTGATCTTCGAACCAGATCACCGACGTGTCGGCATGCGGATGCGATTGCGGCGAGAAGATTTCCGCCAGCTGCACGGTGTGCGTGGCATGCGTCGGCGCGATGAGGACCCGGCCGGCAGGTACCGGCTCCTCGACGAAGAAACCCTTGCCGGCGCCGGCGACGGTCGAGGTCGCCACCCGGTACTTCACGGTGATGAGTCCACGCACGGGAACCTCCGGTGATCCTGCGGGCGGCGCCCGGCCTGCCCTGATGACGGCCCGCATTGTACGGGCCGTGCCGGCAACCGCCATCGGGCACGAACAAAAAGGCCGCGCCCGGAAGGCGCGGCCCTATGCAGTCCCGGGGTACGGATCAGGTCGGCGAGCGGCCGATCAGCAGGTAGGAAACCCCGGTCACCACGCGGCGCGGCATCAGGCGTACCGAAAAGATGGCAATCCGGTTCAGCAGTCCGGGGATGACCACCGGCCGCTTGCCGAACAGCGCCCGGACGCCGGCCCGGGCGACCGGTTCCGCCTGCATTGCCGTGGCGAGCAGGATCTTCGATTCGTTGCTGGCGCGGGCATGGAAGTTGGTCAGCACGGCGCCGGGACACAGGGCGGTGACGTTCACGCCCTGGCTGCGCAGCTCGGCATCGATCGCTTCCGAGAACGAGAGTACGTAGGCCTTGGTGGCCGAATAGACGCCGAACTCCGGGCCGGGCTGGAACGAGCCGACCGAGCCGACGTTGAGGATGCGGCCGCGGCCGCGTGCCGCCATGTCGCGACCGAACAGCCAGCAGAGTTCGGTGAGCGTGGTGATGTTCAGCTGGATCATTTCCTGCTGCTCGGCGAGCGACAGCTTGACGAAGCGTCCCTTGAGGCCGAACCCGGCGTTGTTGACCAGTACGTCGACGACGAGATGCTTCGCTTGCACCGCATCGAAGAGTTTCTGCGCACTGCCCGGCTGGCCGAGGTCGGCGGCGATCACGGTGCTGGTCGCGCCGTGTTTTTTCTGCAGCTCTTCGGCCACGGCGAGCAGTTTGTCCGCGCTGCGGGCCACCAGGATCAGGTCGTGGCCTTCCCGGGCCAGCCGGGCCGCGATTTCCTTGCCGATGCCGATCGAGGCGCCGGTAACCAGTGCAACGGGGCGTGCCATGTCGTTTCGTCCTCTCTAAAGGGGTTCTTGCGGTGCGTGATCAGGTGCGGCCGGTGAAGGCGTCGATGCGCTCGAAAGGAATGTGCTCGCCGATGTGCCCGGCGTAGAAAGTCTCGACGATACGGCCGTCGGCATCGATGAGGAAGTCTGCCGGTAGCCGGGTCTTGGTGCCGTGCGTCGTGCCGGGCAGGAAGCCTGCCTTCAGGGCTTCGGCCGCCACCGGCAGATTTTTCGCCGAGAGATAGCCGGCCAGCGAGGCCTCGAGGCCGTACAGCGCATACAGTTTCTCGTCCGGGTCGCAGACGATGGGGAACGGCGCGTTCTGTTCGCCGACGTTTTCCGCCACCTCGTTCACCGGCGCCTGGAATACCGCGATGATGCGCAGGCCGGTCGCTTCCCAGGCATCGTAGCGCTGGATCATCTGGTGCACGCGCAGGTTGCACAGCGGGCAACCTGCATAGCGGAAGAAGGCCAGCCACACTTTCTGTCCGCGCAACGACGACAGTGTCAGCGGATCGCGTCGATATACCGTGGCGGTGAAATCGGGGGCAGCAGTGCCGGCAGCCAGGCGCATCAGTTCATCACCTTGTCCGTGAGCTTGACCTTCAGCATCGAGGGCAGCAACCGCAGCAGCGGCATCGATGCCTTGTACATCAAACCCGGCACCACCACGCGTTCGCCGCGCGCCAGGCCCTTCAGGCCGGCACGTGCCACGTCTTCCGCGCTCATCATGCCCAGCTTCTTGATGCCGTCGATGGTCTGACCCGCGACGCTCATGAATTCGGTCCAGGTGCCACCCGGGCACAGCGAAGTGACGGTGACGCCGTGTGGCCGAAGCTCTTCGCTCAGCGCTTCGCCGAGGCTCAGCACATAGGCCTTGCCTGACGTATAGATGGCCAGTTTCGGCACCGGCGCGAAAGCGCCGACGGAGGCGGTGTTGAGAATCCAGCCTTCGCCGCGGGCACGCATGGCGCGGCCGAAATGCCAGGCGAGTTCGGTGACGGCAGTCATGTTCAGCTGGTTGACGGCAAGATGCGTTTCCAGCGGCAGGTCGAGGAAATTGCCTTCCTGCGCGAACCCGGCGTTGTTGACCAGGATATCCACCCGGCGGCCGGCGCCCTCGGTGCGGGCGTACAGTTCCGCTGCGGCCTGCGGTCTGCCGAGATCGCAGGCCAGCGCTTCGGCGCGGATGCCGTGCCGGCTCGCCAGCTCGTCGGCCAGTGCTTCCAGGCGATCGGTACGCCGCGCGACCAGTATCAGATGGGCGCCGGCTTGCGCCAGCTGTTTCGCGATCTGCTCGCCGATGCCGCTCGAGGCGCCGGTGATGAGTGCGGTCTTGCCCGAGAAATCCTTCATGACGTGTCTCCCGTACAGGGGGCGAATAAAAAAACGGCACCGTGCAGGTGCCGAAAGGAATCAGGATGTTGCGCGCAGCCGACGCGAGCGGAAACCGGCGCCCGCCATTTCGGTCAGTACGGCCAGCAGCGACAGGAAGCCGCGCGGTTGTTGCGACGGCTCCTTGCCGGCACCCATGCGATGCAGCTGGCGCGCGTACCAGCTCACTTCCATCATTGCCATTTCATCGACCATCCTGATGCCGGTGCTGATCGGCCGGACTTTCGACAGCGCATCCTCGCCGGCGAGAATTCGCTTCGGCAGATCGGGCTCGACCACCAGCGGGCGGGCCAGACCGACGACGTCGGTCGCGCCGGACGCGAGGGCGCTGCGCATGGCGTCCGCCGAACGGAAACCGCCGGTGACCATCAGCGGCGTCTTCGGCAGGTGCGCGCGGATCGCTTCCGCATATTTCAGGAAATAGGCTTCGCGTTCGCGCGTCGAGGTGCGAACCGGCCCGCCGGCCATTTCCGGTTGTTCGTAGGTGCCCCCGGAAATTTCCACCAGGTCCATCCCGAGCCGGCCAAGCGTGGCCGCCACCTGCATCGATTCTTCTTCGGTGAAGCCGCCGCGCTGGAAATCCGCGGAGTTGAGCTTGATCGACAGGGCGAAGTCCGGACCGGTGGCGGCCCGCATCGCCTTGTAGATCTCGACCACGAAGCGCATGCGGTTGTGCAGGTCGCCGCCCCAGCGGTCGTCGCGCCGGTTGGTGAGCGGAGAAAGGAACTGGTTGACCAGATAACCGTGCGCGCCATGGATCTGGACGCCGGTGAAGCCGGCTTGCCGGGCGATCCGCGCCGCCGTGGCGAAGCGCTGGATGATGTCCTCGATTTCGGCGTTGGTCAGCGGTCGCGGCGTGGCGAACATCGCCTGCATGTCCTTGCGGAACGGAACGGCGGACGGGGCGACCGGATCGCGGTCGATGAATTTCACCACCTGGCGTCCGGGATGGTTCAGCTGCATCCAGAGGTGCGTGCCGTTGGCGGTGCCGGCCCGGGCCCAGTCCCTGAGCAGTTGCAGGTCGCGGTCGTCTTCCAGGGCGACGTTGTTCGGTTCGCCCAGGTGCCGGCGATCGACCATCACGTTGCCGGTGACGAGCACGCCGGTGCCGCCGGCTGCCCAGCGCGCGAACAGGCGCGGCAGGCGATCGGTCATGCGGTTGTCGACCGTGCCGAGCGACTCGCTCATCGCGCTCTTGCCGAAGCGGTTCTTCAGCGTGACGCCGTTGGGCAGTACGAGGGGACGATCGAGGGTGGCAGGGGCGAGGGTCATGGGTTCGGTCCGTCGGGCGTCAATTCGATGCCGGTAAAACTATGGGACAGTTCGATGATCATCAAAGTCTTTCCGACAGACGGTTCGATGGCTATCGAACTTTGTGGGGCGTTTCCGGTATCGTGGCGCCATGACACTCAAACGCCTCGCCGCTTCCCGTGCCGCCCGCAGTGCCGGCGCCGACCAGGTCGCCGATGAATCCGAACGCCTGGCCCGGATGTTCCGCGCCCTGTCGAACCCCAATCGCCTGCAGATCTACACCGAGATCCTGCGGCGCCAGCGGTCGGCACTCGGACCGGAGCACAGCTGTGCCCTGTACGACTTCATCAATTCGCTGGAAATCGGTGCGCCGACGGTATCGCACCACATCAAGGAGCTGGTGAATGCCGGCCTGATCGCCGTCGAGCGCGACGGCAAGTATCTGGCCTGCACGCTGGACGAGCGCGCGCGCCGCACCCTGCGCGATTTCTTCGCCGGTCCGGCCTGAAACGCGGCGCCGTTCAGGCTGCTTCGCGCGTGTACTTGTCGGT
This sequence comes from Pseudomonadota bacterium, assembly GCA_049323295.1. Classification (GTDB taxonomy): domain Bacteria; phylum Pseudomonadota; class Gammaproteobacteria; order Pseudomonadales; family JADFDG01; genus JADFDG01. The sequence continues at coordinate 15,625 of JBMOON010000034.1, read as the reverse complement.
GAGGTCCCGCATCGCGGCGACGGTGCCGAGCTTCATCAGCGTCCAGTAGTGTCCGGACAGCACGCGATCGATGAGCATCACCCGGGCTGACGGCTGGAACGAGTCGAGATAGCGCAGGGGTGTGGCACGGGCCTGTTTCACCACGTCGAAATGCATGCGCGATTTCCCGAAATCGAACGGCTCGCTGTCGAAGGCGGGCAGGAAGAGCCGGATCCAGCGCTCGTAGAACTCGTCTTCCGGTCGCGGCCCGTCGATCTTGCGCACACCGATCGCCTTCAGCCCCTCATCGATCTGCGCGTAATCGCGGGCGTAGGTCGCATTCATGATCTTGCGCAGGGCAACGATCACGTCGGGCTCGATGTCCTTCACCGCGCCGAAATCGTAGATCACGATCGAGCCGTCGGGCCGGAAGGCGAAATTCCCGGGATGCGGGTCGCAGTGTACGGCCCGATGCACGAAGATCTGCTTGCCGAACAGGTCGAACAGCCGGCGGCCGATACGGTCGCGCAGTTCCTGGGGGTAGGCGGCGGAAGTGGCGACGGTTTCCAGTGAATCGCCCGTCTCCAGAGTGAGGGTCAGTACGCGCCGCCGGGTGAATTCGTCCACCACCTGCGGGATCACGATGCCTTCGTCCGCAGCGTGGAATTCACGGAAGCGGCGCAGGTTTTCCGCTTCCTGTACGTAGTTGAGCTCGTCGTGCAGGCGGTCGCGGATTTCCTGGAAGATTTCGTCGATGACGCGCTCCTCCACCTTCAGCAGGCCGGCCAGCTTCAGGATGCGGCGCAGGTGCTTGAGATCGGATTCGATCGATTCCTCGACGCCGGGGTACTGGACCTTGATCACCACTTCCCGGCCGTCGTGGAGTACCGCGCGATGCACCTGGCCGATCGAGGCGGCCGCGAACGGTTCCTCGTCCATTTCGCGGAACAGTTCGTAGGGCGGTGCGCCTAGCTCGTCGATCATCTGCTTGCGGATCACCCGGAAGGGCATCGGCGGCGATTCCTTCTGCAGCTTTTCCAGCGCCTTCGCGAACTCCTCGGGCAGCAGATCCTTGATCTGGGAGGCAATCTGGCCGACCTTCATCACGGCGCCCTTCATTTCGCCGAGTGTCTGCGCCACCTCGCTGCCGATCTTCGCCAGCATCTTCTGGCGCTCCTTCTCCCGCTCTTCTTCCGACAGGAACAGGGACTTCGTCGCGCTGGTGGCTACCCGGGTGGCGATCGAGGTCGACATTCCGGCCAGCTTCAGGAAGCGGCGGGTGGGGGTCGTGGCCGTGAAGCGCCGTTCGTTCTTGTTGTCGTTGTCGCGGTCGCGTGCCATGTCGGCCACTCCGGGTGGAACTGCGGGAAACGCCCGGATCATGGCACAGGCCGGCGGGCGTCAATGATGCGTTCCGGACGGTATTTCCCGGCTTTTTCCCGGGCAATACGGGGATTCCGTTTTGCCGGGAACCTGCGTATAGTACGCGCGCCCGCTGACCCGGCGGTTGTCCGACAATCGGTGCCGGGGGGTTGATCCAGTCACACAAGCGCCGGAAACATAAGCATGCCCTTCCCCGGGCAGGGCATGCTTATGACTCCGGCTTGCCCGTCAGGGCAGATTGGGTCAGAGCTGCCGGCAACGGCAGAAAACCACGTGGTGTTTTGCTGTCCCTGACCCCCTTTGAGGTATACCTCCATGAAGAAGATTGCTGTCCTGGCCGTTGCGGCCCTGCTGGTTGTTGCCTGTGGCAAGAAAGAAGACGCTCCGGCCGTTGAAGCCGCTGCTCCGGCTGCTGAAGCTGCTCCGGCCCCGGTTGCCGAAGCTCCGGCCGCCCCGGCTGCTGACGCCGCTGCTGCTCCGGCTGCTGACGCTGCCGCTGCTCCGGCTGCCCAGTAATCGCTTCCGGCGATTCGCCGGCCCGCTTGCGGACCCCGGCACCGAAAAGCCCGCCTTCATGGCGGGCTTTTCTTTTTCCGGCTGCCGACGGTGAGTGCTGCGCCGGCAGCAAACAAAAAAGGCGCCCGTGGGCGCCTTTTTGCTGTGCGGTGCAACGTGACCCGGACGGGTCATCGGGGGATCAGCCCTGACGCTTTTCGCCGGTGGCGACCAGATCGTCAAAGATGCGCTGGCTTTCGTTGCGCAGGGTCGCGAAGGCGCCGATGACGGCGAGTACGTACTCGCTGTCGGCGGCTTCCGGGCCTTGCTGCTGCTTGCCGGCGTCCACCAGCTTGCTGATCAGCTCGTCGCCTTCCGAGCGCAGGGTGACGACCAGGCCGCGGGCAGCCACGAGGTAGCGGTTCTGCTCGGCGGCGTCGGTGCCGATGACCTGTTCGCCGGCCTGGCGGTATTTGTCGAGCTGGCGACGGCCTTGTTCTTCGGCCTTGCTGACGGCGCCCAGGCCGGCCAGCCACAGCTTGCGGTTCATTTCCTTCGCGCGTGCAACCAGCGTTTCCTGCTGGTCACGGATTTCCTTCAGCTCGCCCATGGCGGTTTCTCCGTCGACATAAATCGCAGGCCGGCGGCCCGCGGAACGGCGCGCATCATAGTGAGCTGCCCAATTTCACGGGGGGCGCTTGTCAGACATTCGAGCAGAATACGCTTCCGGCCGACGAGCAGACGCAATGCACTGCACGATCGTGCGAAGACGAACGCCGGCCGAATTTTCCTGTCCCCGGGAAAATGGCCGGAATGCCGGGCGGGTCACAAAAACAGGATTTACCCTGTGCGCTGAGTCCGGTTTTTCACACTTCATCATGACGACGCAGATGCATCTGCTCAGAATTCCGGCTGAGTCGGTTGTTGCGCCGATACCCATGACCGGAGTACGTCATGCCCAACCTGGAGCGTCTGCTTGCCCCTGTTCCCGCCTCGACCTTCAGTCAGGCCGGCATCTCCGGCGGCCAGAAATGGACGGCTGAATACAACGTGGCGTGCTGGGTGCGCGGTCGCGCGCAATTCGCATCCACGGTCACACTGTCGGTTCGCTACCGCGATGCGTCAGGGGAGCGACAGGCTGTCGTCGATCGTGTCAGCTGCGAAAAGGAATCGAGCCTGCTGCTGTCGGGCCGCGTCGTCGTGCCTGCCAGCGGCCGCATTGAAGAGATGACGGTCTGGCTGCTCAGCGAGCCGGCCTGCGAATTGTTCGTCGACGAACTCTATTTCCAGCGGGTCGGGGCTTCCGTCACCGCGAAGCCGATCATTGCCACACGCTGATCGCTGTCGGCCGCCACGTCTGCGGTCTGCGGCAGCAGCGATTGCGGCACGGCCTGGAAGTCCAGGCCGGTGAGCCGCTTCAGGCGGGCCAGCTCTGCCTGCTGGTCCGGATGGCGGAAGCGGTGCAGTAGCGGCTTTGGCATGGGGAGGCACCGGTGGCGGTAATTACACCGCTATCAGTGCGAACTTCATGCCAGTTTTTATGTGAATCGCAACACATTATTTTTGCGGGAAATTCCCGTTTTGCAGGATGCTGCGGCCTGCCCGGGCCGGCCCGAAACTGACAATCCGGGGCAGTTCCCGGCATTCCGGGCCCGGTTTCCCGGGCCGGGTCAGTGCAGCGGCTTTCCGTTCGGCGCCTTCACCTGGTTGCGCAGCATCCCGCCCTCGCCGAACAGCTTCTGCCGCCACTCTTCCAGCAGGGCATCGGTGTCGTGGTCACGAGGGTGGAAGCCCGGCTTGTAGTAGTCCAGATATTGCGGGAGCAGGCGGGTGAACAGACCCTTCGGGCCCCAAAGATAGAGGGCGCTCTTCAGGTTGCGCAGCCGGAACAGCTGGCCGTCGGCACGCAGCATCTGCGCATGCCACCATGCTGTCAGTGCGAAGAACACCACCGTGGCAGCCGCCATCACTACGACGCGTTCCGGATAGTTGCCGCCGACTTTTTCGTAGACGTCGAAGGCCACCGTCTTGTGCTCGTTTTCCTCGAGTGCATGCCACATCCAGAGCCCCATCACGTCCGGGTGCCCCATGGCGGCGTGCTGCGGATCGCGCAGCAGCTGCTCGGCCATCGTGGCGGTGAAATGCTCGAGGGCGCAGGTGGCGGCCAGCTGCATGCGTTTCGGCAGGAAGCGGCGGACACCGCCGAGAATCGGCGCCAGTTGACGATCGACCGTGTTGGCGGGAATGCCGAGAGCAGTCAGCGCGTTGTTGATTTCCACATGCTCCTTGCTGTGCATGGCCTCCTGGCCGATGAAGCCGGCCACCTGTGCGCGCAGGACCGGGTCAGTGATCTTGTCCCGGTAGTGGCGCACCGAGTCCACGAAGAACTGCTCACCTTCCGGAAACAGTGCCGACAGGGTCGACCAGAACAGGCTCAGGAAAGGGTCGTTGCCATACCAGTAGCGGGGCGTCCTGCCTTCGAATTCGAAATCCATGCGGCGCGGCGGGATGTTCACGCTGGCACCCGCGGCTTGGCGGGACATGGCGGCTGTCATGACGGGTCCTCGGTCGACAGGTTCCGGATACAGAACCGATACGGCGAAAGTGCCAGTGCTTTTGCCTTAGCCACAGGTTAGCGGGTGACACCCTGTTGTCATTACAGGCCAGTTTGTCATACTGGGCCAGACGAATTTGAGCCCGGTCTGCCGGGGGATGCGATGCGGGATACCACGGCCTTGCCGGCCAACTACGTGCTGCAGATTGCCGACATGCTGGCTCCGATGGGGATCCCGGCCGAATCCCTGTTCCAGCCGGCGGGGGTCACCCGCGAGCAGCTGGCAGCGCCGAACGCGCGCGTCTCGCTTACGGTGGCCAACGACATGCTGAAGCGGGTGATCGAACTCACGCATCAGCCGGCGATCGGCATCCTCGCCGGCCTGCAGATGAAAATTTCACACCATGGCTACATCGGCTTTGCGGCGATGACGGCGAAGGACATCGGCGAGGCGCTGCGCATCGCCGAACGGTTTGCGCCGCTGCGCAGCACGGCCGTCGACCTGCAGTTGATGGTCGAAGGTGATGCCGCCTCGCTGACCATGGTTTTCGATACCGATCTCGAACCCCTGCGGCAGACGGCCTTGATTGCGGTCTGTGTCGGTCTCGTGCAGATGGGCGCCGCCCTGACCGGGAAGGTGCTGGTCGGTCGCGGCGAGTTTTCGTTTCCGCGTCCGGATTATCTGGAGCCTTTCCTGCCGGCCCTGGGCGAAAACGTGGTGGTATTCGATCAGCCTACCAACCGGGTGGTCTTTCCCGCGTCCTATCTCGACCTGCCGCTCACCATGAGCGATCCGGAATCGTCCCGCATGGCGCTGGAGCAGTGCGAGCGCGAGCTCGCGGCGCTCGGCGAGTTCGCCAGTGTGGTCGGTCGCGTACGGACGCTGGTGCAGTCGCCGGCCAGCGGGTTTCTCGCGCTTGAGGAAGTCGCCGAGCGGTTGCATGTCTCTTCCCGCACACTGAAGCGCCAGCTGGCGGCGCAGGGGACTACGTTCAGCGATCTGCTGGACGGCGTGCGACGGGAAAAGGCGTTGCTTCTGCTGGCAAACCGGGCGCTGACGATCGAACAGGTTGCCGACCGGCTCGGTTACTCCGATGTTGCCAATTTCACACGGGCGTTCCGCCGCTGGACGGGCAGTACCCCGTCGGCATGGCGCGGCAGCTGAGCGTATTGCCGGCTGCCCGGAAATAAAAAAGCGGCGTGCTTGCGCAACGCCGCAGGAAAAGCGACCGGAAGGTCGCGCGCTACAAGCGGATCGGGCAAGAAAAAGCCGGCAGTGATGCCGGCTTTTTCGTTGCTGCCGGAGTTTGGTTCAGAGCGGCTGTCCGTTGGGCTTTTTCGCCTTGCCGTGCAGCAGGCCGCCTTCGCGGAACAGCTTCTCGCGCCACTCGTCCAGCAGCGCGTCGGTGTCGTGGTGGCTCGGGTGGAAGGACGGGCGGAAGAAGTCGAGATATTGCGGCAGCAGGCGGGAAAAGACGCCCTTGCGACCGCCCCAGCAGTACTTCAGGCCGTTCCAGTTCTGGCGGAACTTGAACAGCTGGCCGTCGGCAGCCAGCAGCCGGGCATGGAACGTGAAGGCGACGATGAAGAACACGATGGTGGTCGGGATCATCGCGAAGGTCCGCAGCAGGTAGCTGCCGACGGTCTTCTCGTACACGTCCCAGGCCACGACCTTGTGCTCGTTTTCCTCGAGTGCGTGCCACATCCACAGCTGGCGCATTTCCGGCGAGAACTTTGCCTGTACGTCCGGATCGCGAAGCAGCATTTCGGCCATGATGGCCGTGTAGTGCTCGAGGCACACGGTGGTGGCCAGCTGGAAGCTCTTCGGCGTGGTCTTCTGCACGAAGTGCAGCAGGGCACCGACATCGCGGTGGAGTTTGTCCACCGGATAACCCTGTGCGGTGGCAGCATCGTTGAAGGCTGCGTGTTCCTTGCTGTGCATGGCTTCCTGGCCGATGAAGCCGGCGACCTGAGCCTTCAGCACCGGGTCGGTGATGCCGTCGCGGTAGTGACGTACCGAATCGACGAAATACTGCTCGCCTTCGGGAAACAGCGAGGACAGGGTGGTGAGGAACGAGCTCAGGAAGGCATCGTTGTCGTAGTAGTAGCGCGTCGTCTGCGCCGGGGTGAAATCAAAATCCATGCGGCGCGGCGGAATGTTCACGCTGGCACCCAGCGGCTGGCGGGCGGCGACGGCGGCGGTCATCGTGTGTTCCTCGGTCACGGTGGAGACGGTGTCCACTCTGACCGGGCGCTGACGGGTGCTACAGGTTCGGCCGTGTCAGCCTTTTGTCATTAGGGGACAGCTTCGGTAATCCGCAATCAACCGGCGCGCAGTTCGTAGCGACGCAGTTCTTCGACGCGACGGGCAATCAGGGCCCGGTTGTCGTGCTGCCAGGGATGGAACGACGGCCGGAAGTAATCAAGGTAGTCGGGAACCATCCGGGTGAGCGGCCCGGGCTTCCAGAAGATGAAGGCCAGGAAGCCGGCTGCCGCGCGGAGGTTCAGCGTCTGCCGGTCGCGCCACAGGAAGCGCTGCTGGAATGCCGTGACAAACAGGAAAAAGAACACTGTGGTGACGATCATGGTCAGGATGCGCACCAGATACGGCAGGACGCCGCGGCCGTAGACCTGTCGGTAGACGTCGAACGCGACGGCCTTGTGCTCGGTTTCCTCCACTGCGTGCCACAGCAGCATGCGGCCTTCGGCGGCATCCAGTATCTCGACCGTTTCCGGCTGTTCGAGCAGCTGGTTGGCCAGGATCGCCGTGAAATGCTCAAGGGCGATGGTGATCGCGAGTTGCCGCATTTTCGGCAGCCGTCGGGCCGTGCCCAACAGCCAGTTTTTCGTGAACCGTGCCGTGGAACGCATCGGCACGCCGTGCCGGTCGTCGAGCAGGTTATTGAACGCTTCGTGCTCCTTGCCGTGATTGGCCTCCTGGCCGATGAAGGCGCGGATCTGTGCCTGCAGGACCGGATCGCTCACCTTGTCCTGCACGTTGCGTACGCTCTGGATGAAGAACCGCTCACCGTCCGGAAAGACGGCTGACAGGGCATTGAGGTAGTGGGTGATCCAGGGGTTGCCGCGATACCAGTATTTCGGCAGGTTGCTGTCGAAATCGAAATCCATGCGGCGTACGGGAATGCGGATGTCGGTGCTCATGGCGTGGCTCCCCGGATCGGTTCCGTACGGTCGGTTCAGGCGGCGCTGCGCAATTCCCGGTCGCGCAGTTTTTCCACCATGGCGCCGATGAGGGCGCGGTTATCGTGCTGCCACGGGTGGAAGTCACGCTTGTAGTAGTCCAGATAGTCCGGGAGCATCTTGCGCATCGGGCCCGGCTCGATCAGCAGGAATTTCACCAGCCCGGCGAGTCCCTTGAGATCGGTCAGCTTGCCGTCGCGGGTAACGAACCAGAGCATGAAGGCGAACTGGTGGGCAGTGAACATCACCGTCGCGATCGCCATCGCGCGCACCCGCATGCCGTAATCGCCGCTCACCTGCTGGTAGACGTCGAAGGCCACGGCCTTGTGCTCTGTCTCCTCGACGGCATGCCACATGAACATCTCGCCATAGGTCGCTTCCAGTTCGTCCATGACCTCCGGATGCTGCAGCAGCTGGTTGGCGAGGATGGCGGTGAAGTGCTCCAGTGCGATGGTGGCCGCCAGCTGGCGTTCCGGACTCATCTCGCGGCGCAGGCGGGCCATGCGCTTGAGCACGTAGGTCGATATTTTCGACATCGGCACGCCGAAGCGTTTCTCCAGCAGCGCATTGAAGGCTTCGTGTTCCTTGCCGTGGTTGGCTTCCTGGCCGATGAAGCCCCGGACCTGCTTCTTCAGTTCCGGGTCCTCGATGCGGTCCTGGAAATGGCGGACCGAATCAATGAAGAAGCGCTCGCCGTCGGGGAATACGGCGGAAAGGCCGTTCAGGAAATGGGTGATCCACGGATTGCCGCGGAACCAGTAGCGCGGCATGTCATCGGGGAAGCGGAAGTCCATGCGGCGGACCGGGACGCGAATGCTGGCGGATGGCATGCGGTTGTACCTCGTGCGTGCAGGTTGCGCTTTACTCTCGCTTGCGACTGACGGGCACAGAAGGTTATCTTCGCTGCACTATCGGTCATTTGCGGCCAACCGCCGCCCTCTGCATGCCGGGTCACCGTCGTTTTTCCGAAGGTCATGTCGTTGCCGAATACGTGGCGCTGCTCTGCCAGTTGCTGGAGGCGCGCGGCATTGCCCGCGACCGGCTGCTGGCCGGTACCGGCGCATCGCCGGCTGACCTGGCCGACCCTGCAGGCCGGGTGCCGCACACCGTTTTCCAGCGCATCGTCCACCGGGCGATCGAGCTGACCGGCGACCAGTCGCTGGGCCTGCAGCTCGGGCTGTCGATGAACATCAAGACACACGGTTTTCTCGGCTATGCGGCGATGTCCAGCCGCACCCTGGCGGATGCCATCGACCTGGCCGTGCGCTATCACCGCACCCGCACCACCGCGCTGGACCTGCAGTTCTTCGTCGAAGGCGACACGGCGGTGCTGCAGTTCGACGAGCGTTTGCCGCTGGGCGACCTGCTGCCTTTCGCGATCGACTCGATGATTGCCAGCTTCTACGTGATCCGCACCCAGCTGATACGCGGTCCGGTGCCGCAGGGGGAGGCGCGGGTGACATATGCCGAACAGCCGCACCACAAGCGGTTGCGGGAGCTGCTTGGCGACGTGTTGCGGTTCAACTGTGCGTTCAACCAGATCCGGTTTCCGGCCGCCGAGCTGGCGCAGAAGCTCGACTTCTCGGACCCGCAGCTGGTGCGCATGGCGGCAGCGCAGTGCGAGGAGGAGCTGAAAAAGCTGCGCGACGAATCCGGATTGCTGGGCGAGGTGCGGCGCCGGGTGCTGCGGCGCCTGGCGGAGGATCCGTCACTGGAGCGCATTGCCGACGAACTGCACATGGCACCGCGGACCCTGCGCCGGCGCCTGTCGGAGCTGGGCACCAGTTACCACGGCATCGTCGAGCAGTTGCGGCGCGGTCTGGCCGTCGAATACCTGCAGACCGGGAATCGTTCGGTGGAAGAGATCGCCACCGCGCTGGGCTACAGTGACCCGTCGAATTTCGGTCGCGCCTTCCGGCGCTGGACCGGCGTTTCGCCCAGTGTCTGGCGCGAGCGGAACGCCTCCGCGTAGCGGCGGGCGTCGTCAACGTGGAGCGGTGCGGTCGTCCAGCCACTTGCCGATATCGAGCATGCCCTGGTAGCGCTCCGGGCGCACCATGATCGCGTGGTACATGCCCTTGTAGACGCGCAGGCGCTTGTCGCGGGTGAAAGTGCGCGCCATCAGCTCTTCGGCCGAGCTCAGGGGAATCAGTTCGTCCTTGTCGCCGATCAGGACCAGCAACGGCACGTTGACCATCTCGACGTGCCCCTTCAGGTATTTGTTGGCTTCCGCCAGTGCGGTGAAGTAGCGGGCGCGCAGCCAGCTGTGCGTCACGTAGGGATCGTCCAGCAGTTGTTCCTGCATGACGTCGTCCTTGATGCCGATGCGCCACAGGAGGTCGGAGGGGGCCACCGGCCAGTGCGGGAAATATTTTCCGCCCCAGCCCATCGTGCCCAGGCCCCAGCTGGCGAAGATCTGCGGGGCCCGGAAGCCGCCGGGCAGCCGCGGATTCGGCTTGTAGCCCGGCGCGGACAGGATCAGGCCGTCAAAGAAGGTCCGGCGCTGCACCTGGCCCAGCAGGCAGACGGTGCCGCCGAGACTTTCACCGAAACCGAAGATCGGTCGGCCCGGATACTCGGCCCGCATGCGGTCGATGATGAGGCCGACATCGGTGACGTACTTGTCGTGGTTGTACACGTCGCCGCGCGGACCGATGCCGTCCGAGCGGCCCCAGCCTTGCAGATCGACGCCGTAGACGGCATAGCCCTTGGCGGCCAGATAGCGGCCGAATTCGTCGTACAGGCCGGAATGCATCAGGGTGCCGTGCACCAGCACGACGACCGCCCGCGGCTCGCCCGAGGGCAGCCAGTAGCGGCCGAAGATGTTCATGCCGTCCGGGTTCACGAACGTGTCTTCGCGCATCTCGCCGCTGTAGGCGGCGATTTCGTCCGGCGGCGGCGCGTAGTCGATCTGCTTGCCGGCGCAGGCCGACAGCAACAGCGCGGCCAGCAGCAGCGCGGCAGGACGCCAGCCGCGGCTGAGCAGGCGGCGGAGCGCGAAGAGGCGAACAGGCAGCATGGCGGCCCCCGGACCTTTCTTGGTGGATCCCCGGGCGGGGTTCCTTTGTTGTTTTGCGAAGGGGGGATTGTATCGGCAATCCCGGCGCTGACCAGACCGGCCGGCGCGAACGGATTCCGGTTTGCCCGCCCGCAGCCAACCGCTACGCTGGCCGCGCCGGCATACACGGGGAGGTGACTGGCCATGGCGACGACGGCACGGGACTGGCTGCGGAATGATCTGCTGGCCGGCCAGACGGCACTGGTGACCGGTGGCGGCAGCGGGATCAACCAGGGGATTGCCTGCCGGTTTGCGGCATTCGGCGCCCGGGTGGTGGTGGTCGGCCGCCGCCGGGAAAAGCTGGACGAGACGGTGGCGATGATCCGGGCCGCCGGCGGCGAGGCGCTGGCAGCCCCGGCAGACGTCCGTGATTACGCGGCCCTCCATGCGGCGGCAAAGACCGGGACCGATGTTTTCGGTCCCTACCGGATCGTGGTTGCCGGCGCAGCCGGGAATTTCATGGCCCCGGCGGCGCAGATTTCCGCCAACGGCTTCGCCGCCGTGACGGACATCGACCTGCGGGGCACGTTCCACACTTTCCGGGCCGCCAGCGAATTCTTCGCGGCGGACGACGTGCGCTGCCTGGCCATCTCCGCTCCGCAGGCGGAGATGCCGATGCCGCTGCAGGCACATGTCTGCAGTGCCAAGGCGGGCGTCAACATGCTGGTACGGGCGCTGGCGCTGGAGTGGGGCGCGCGCAACGTGCGGGTGAACGGCATCTCGCCGGGTTACGTCGCGAACACGGTCGGTGGCGATCTGCTGGCGGCCGGGCAGGCGGAGCGGGTGACGAAAATGCTGCCGCTGGCGCGTTTCACTACGGTGGACGAGATGGCGGATTTCGCCCTGACGATGGTGAGCCCGCTGTGTCGCTACATGACCGGGCAGATTGTTGCGCTGGATGGCGGCGTGTCGCTGCTCGGCGGCGGTCTCATGTACGCGCTCGCCGGGCAGTGACCGTCGGAGCTCACCGGGTCAGGAATTCGCGCATCTGCTGGTCGGCGAAGAAGCGCGCCAGGGTGGCCGACAACACCTCGTTGATCCAGATCTCGTTCTGTTCGGCGGTGGGTGCAACCGGGAAGCGATGGGTCACCGTCGAGCGGTAGCCGGTGGCCAGCTTCCGTTCGCCGCGTTCGGCGGTGACGCCGATGCTGACCGTTATGTCGGCGCTGGTGGCCACTGCGCCTTTCGGTACGACATACGACAGTTTCTGCACGCCGACGTGCAGCACCGCATCGGCGTTCGTGCTGCCGATGACATAGCCCTGCGCGACCAGGCCTTTTTCCAGGGCATCACGGATGACGGCCGCCACGTCGTTGCCGGCCTTGATTGTGCTGGAGCCGGCGTAGACACCACCGCGCGAGCCGATGGCAGTGTCGTCCCGCTCGTCGATCACTTGCACGTTGACGATGCGTCCTGCTCCGACATTGCCAGGTGGCAGGACGAGAGTGGGCGTGAGGTCGACGACCTGCGGGCTCAGGGCACAGCCGGCCAGCGACAGGATGGCGGCAAGGACGAGGACGGGACGCATGCGGGGATCCTCCGGTGGTGACAGGGGCGCGGCGTTCGACCGCGCTGCGGGCAAACGGTTCAGTGGGTGCGCTGTACTGCCAGCCGGGCGAGCGCAGCCAGGGCATCACGGTACGGCGAGGCAGGTAGTTGTTCGAGCAAGGCGATCGCGGCATCGGCTTCGGCGTCGGCCAGCCGGCGGGTGTATTCCAGGCCGCCGCTGCGCCGGACGGCCGCCACCACCTCCGGCAACCGGTCGATGCCGCCGCTGCGGATGGCGTCGCGCACCAGTTCGGCATCGGCCGGCGTACCTTCGCGCATCACGTGGATCAGTGGCAGCGTCGGCTTGCCTTCGGCGAGATCGTCGCCGACGTTCTTGCCGAGTTCCGCCGTATCGCCTTCGTAATCCAGCGCATCGTCGATGAGCTGGAAGGCGATGCCTACGTGCTTTGCATAGCCGCCGAGGATCTGGCGCAGGTGCCGCGCCTCGGCCTCGTCGCGCGCACCGAGTACGGCACCGGCCTCGGCCGCCGACTCGAACATCTTGGCGGTCTTGGCGTGGATGACCTGCATGTAGCGCTCTTCCGTGGTGTCGACGTCGCGGACGTTGAGCAGTTGCAGGACCTCGCCCTCCGAAATCACGTTGGTGCCGTCGGCGAGGATGTCCAGCAGGCGCATGTCGTGGAGTTCGACCGTCAGCTGGTAGGAGCGCGAGATCAGGAAGTCGCCGACCAGCACCGCCGCCGCATTTCCCCAGACCGCGTTGACCGTCGGCCGTCCGCGGCGCAGGTCCGAATGATCGACCACGTCGTCATGCAGCAGGGTCGAGGTATGCAGCAGTTCGATGATGGCGGCGATGTTGACGTGCCGGTCGCCCTGGTAGCCGGCCGCCCGGGCGGCCAGCAGGGCCATCAGCGGCCGCAACCGCTTGCCGCCACTGTTCACGATGTACTCGGAAACCTCGCGGATCAGCGGGACGCTGGTGTCCAGCCGCTTCGTGATGAAGCGGTCCACGGCGGCGAAATCGGTGCCGACGGTGGCAACTATGTCCTTGAATTCCATGGGATTCCTGCTTGGCTACAGGGGCGGGCAGCCCGACAACTGGCGGCATCGTACCTGCAGGACCCTGTGTTGTCAGGCTGGGGCGACTGCTGCCGGCCAAGTCGGGAGGCTGGTTATCATGGGCGATTCCGGGATCAGGCCAGCTGCTGTTTGGGTGAGCGCGTCGGGAGTTTCTGGGTTGGGAGTGTGTGCGGGCAATGTCGATTGAGAATCCCTACGAAAAGCTTGGCCTCTTCGAGGCGCTGGTTCACGAGCGCCGGTCCGAGCAGGCATTCATCTGTGCGATCGAATTCCTGACGCTCCTGCAGTCCCGATATTTCCATCGGGAGATAGATATCGTCGGTTATGGCGGCAGTCCCTATCCGACTAATTCCGGCTTGTGTGAGCGGTTTTCTGCTGCCTGGGGGGTGTTGCTGCTTGATCCGGGGCTGGATATATCAAAAGCTCCGCTGTTCAGGCTGCTGCGAAATCTTCATGTAATACATGAATTGGCGCATGGCTCTGCTTCGGGAAATCTGGATCATTACCTGGCCGTTTTGCAAGCCAGGGCCGCGGGCCGTTATACGCCCGAGTCGTTGGCGAGAGTGCTGTTGTTGTGGGTTCCGGGCAGCCGAGTCCCGATTGACTGGAGGCAATTTTACCCGCATCTGCCCAAGGTGGTGGTTGCGGTTGCGGTCGCTACCGTTGGCGGGATGGTGATGTCTACCCGCGAGTCGCACCGGGCTCGTGAGTCCGCCATAGAATTTCTTGTTTCCGGCACTCCTCAGGTAGAGGACTACGAGAAAACCGGGCTTGGCAGTGACGGTTTTCACTCCGCATGGATGTTCTGCAGTTATGCGACATCGCCGAAAAAACACAAGATAAAGCGATTTCTAAATGAGGCTTTGTCCCGGCAGTCGCCGCCTGAAGGTTCTGCGGAATTTCCGGCCCGGGCAGCAAGTGACAAGCCGGTCATGATTGTTCCGCTGGAGCAATTCCAGTCCGCGCACTCGATGTATCGTTGTTATGGACCTGTTCTTGCGGAGTGTCGAAAACGGTTTTTTATGGTCGCCATTTCCATGGATGAAAATGTCGACCAGGAATCCCGGGAATTATTCGATGTTTTTCATGACATCAACAAGGAGTGTCGGCGGGGCGGAAAAACAGACATGGCGCTGGTTGCCCAGCTGGTGACAAGTTATTCGCCATCCATGGTTTTTTACCCAAGCATTGGCATGCAGCACCACACGATTGATTTATGCAATCGCCGGCTGGCCCCGGTTCAGGCCATGACTTACGGGCACCCGGCCACCAGCGAATCAAAATACATTGATTACGGCCTTACCGAGGGGCAGTGGATTGTAGATCCCCGGCATTTCAGCGAGCACATGATTGCCCTGCCGAGGGGGACCCTTCGTTATGCCCTGCATGCTGACTTTTCTGGCCTTTCTCCAAAAATAAAGCGCAGCGATGATGTGCTGCGCGTAGCGGTCCCTTCGTTTGCCCAGAAGTGGACCTGGCCTTTTCTTGAGGCTCTTTCAAAGGTTCGCGAGAGGGTTGGTTCCCGAGTGGAATTCCACTTTTTTTCGGGCCTTGTCGGCTACAGTTTCCCGGCGGCAATGAACGCGGTTTTACGGGCATTGCCGTCGGCGGTGGTTTACCCGGCCATGAAGTATGGGGCGTACATTGATGCCCTGGCGCGATGCGATGTTCATGCCGCCACATTCCCTTTCGGGGGCACTAACAGCGTATTTGATTCGCTGTCCAACGGGTTGCCTGTGGTGTGCCTGTCGGCCAGGGAAATTCATGGTGCGCAGGAAGAGGACTTCTTGCAGCGCGTTGGATTGCCGTCGTGGCTGGTGGCAAGGAACGAGGATGAATATGTAAACAATCTCGTTCGTCTGGTTGAGGAGCCGTCCTTGCTGTCGGAGTTGCAGAGCCTGCTGGCCGACAGACAGGCGATTGCGGATGTATTCGCGCGCGGGGGAAGCCCGGAGATATTTGCCGACGCGCTTCTTGGCCTGGCTCGTCGTGATGCGGCCCAGGAGTCCCGATAACGATACGCGCATCACATTTTTCGCGAGGATCGTTGGGAATTTTTCATGATGCGGTCTAGGTTCGGCCTGCGCTTTTCGGCGGGCTGTGTGAGCGCATGTAATGACCCAGTGATTTCCTGCTCAGGTATAACCTTACGAGGAATTACCCCATGAGCATCGCAATGGAAGAAGACATCAAGCGCTGGACCGCCCGCCGGAAGTCGGCCTTGGTCCTGGAAATCATCCAGGGCAAGACCACGGTGGCGGCGGCCAGCCGGCAGTTCGACCTGCCGCCATCCGAGATCGAGGACTGGTTGGCCCAGGGCAAGGCCGGCATGGAAAACGCCCTGCGCGCCAAGCCTGAAGACGTCC
>JBMOON010000033.1:0-1649 GCA_049323295.1 Pseudomonadota bacterium | reverse complement strand
TAGCCTCTCTTATTCATGAGGGTGCGTTTGCAGGCTACCCGGCGCCGGCGGTGCCGCTGGCGGCGTGACGCGGGCGAGCGCCTTTGGCGGAGTTTTTCACCGCGCTGTGATCGATGGGCTTTTCGGGTTGAAGGACTGGCTCGGGGGTTTCGGCGGCACTGCCGCACCGGCTATGTGGGCGCAGGCTTGAGCGCGAGAACGATGGCGCGCAGCAGATCGGCGTCGGGACAGGCCGAGGCGAACGCGACGCGGATGCGGGTAGCGCTTTCCATGACGCGGGCGGCAACCTTGAGCAGCCGCAGGCGCAGGGTGGTAAACTCAGCCCTCGCCAGAGCGGCGGTCTTCGGCATCGCCTGCTGGACGCGCCACAGGAGCCAGTAGGCGGCGGTGTGCAGGATCAGGCGCATCTGATTGGCATTGGCCGACCGGCACGAGGTGCGATCGCTGGCCAGCTGTGTCTTGTGCAGCTTGATCAGGTTCTCTGCCTGTCCGCGCGCGCAGTAGAGCGTGTCGTAGATGTGCTCGGCCGAGCCCTCGGTCAGCGATGTGACGACGTAGCGGATGTCCATGCCCAGCGTGCTGGCCTCGATCCGGGCGACGACGCGGCGCTGGCAGTTCCAGCTCTTCGCGCCGTAGCGGGTCTCGGCATAGCTGCGCAGGACCACGCGGCCTTCCTCGGCGCGGCGGACCGCACAGGCATCGGCAGCCGTGACGATGACGGGATCGGCGCGCAGCGCGGCATTGGTCGGCAGGCCGAGCACGTAATCGATGCCGGCAGCCTCGCAGAAGGCCATGACCTCGGGCCGCCCATAATGCCCGTCGCCGCGGATGGTGATGTGGGTATCGGGCCAGTGGCGGCGAAGATGACGCACCAGACGCCGGATGTGGCCCGCAGCCTCCTTGCCCGAAGGCGTCTTGCCCGTGCGCAGCAGCATCGCCACCGGACGGCCGGTCGCAGTGTCATAAACATGGATCGGCAGGAAGCAGCGCTCGCCATGATGTCCGTTCCAGAACGAGAGTTGCTGATAGCCGTGCACGACATCGCAGGTATCATCGATGTCCAGCGTCACGGCTGCCGGAGCAGCGGGATAGCTGGCACAGTAGATGTCGACCATGGCCGCCAGCATCTTGGCCAGCTCGCGCGTGGTCGGCGCGTTCTCCCATCGGCTCATGGTCGGTTGGCTGGCAAGTCCCGCACCTGCCCCCGGCAGCTTGCCCAGCGCCAGGCGGAAACCAGGATCATCGCGCAGGGCGTCGAGATCATCGGCATCCTCATAGCCGCACGCGATCGCCAGCACACGGGCAAGGAAAATATCCTCAAGCCGATGGACCACCCGCGACGGATCGCGGGGATCAGCAATACATGCCGCAAGCTGCTGGCAGATGCCCATCATGCGCTCGGCCTGAGCCAGCAGCAGCACACCGCCATCCGAGGTCAGCCTGCCGCCGTCAAACGCAGCTGTGACCTTCTTGCCGCCAACCGCTGGAAACGAAAATGCAGCCGCGCTATCATCGCATCCGGCGGGTGTGGTCTGTGGCATTTTTTGCCCCGTTGCAGGTCTGGCTTGAACAACCACATTCCTACAACAATGCAAATGCTTACACCACTCCCGCCAACCCTTCACGACATCGCCGGTGAATAAGATGGG
>JBMOON010000032.1:0-14931 GCA_049323295.1 Pseudomonadota bacterium | reverse complement strand
CGGGTGCTTGAGCCAACGGGCGATCCGGTAACGCTCGACCACTGCGCCTTTTTTACTGGGGGTAATTTCGTCGCGGTAGCGCGCGAGTGCGTCGCCCAGCGTCAACCGGTCCGCAGCAACGCGCGGCAGAACACCGCCGCCGTGGCCCAACTGCTGCTCGACCTGTGCCGCCCATGCCTCGGCCTCCGCCCGCGTGGCGAAGGTGGCCGAGTAGGGTTCGTGGTTCCGGCGGCGGACCTTGGCCTGCCAAACCTTGCCGCGCTTGGTGATCGTTGCCATGCCGGCATCCTGCCGGGGTGGGCAACAGAAGGAAGGGAGTTTTTGTCCCGGATTTGTCCCAAACGAGAAGCCGCGGAAGAAAAAATCGGCTAACTCATTGAAAAGATGGGGTGGCTGACGGGGCTTGAACCCGCGACCACTGGAATCACAATCCAGTGCTCTACCAACTGAGCTACAGCCACCACGGAAAACCTGTCGCCCTGTGCCACCCGGCAGGACCGGAAGTGGCGCGCCCGGCTGGACTCGAACCAGCAACCTACGGCTTAGAAGGCCGTTGCTCTATCCGGTTGAGCTACGGGCGCATCATGGTCGGTGTTGAGGGATTCGAACCCCCGACCCTCTGCTCCCAAAGCAGATGCTCTACCAGGCTGAGCTAAACACCGGGATCGAACCGGGCCTGCAGGGGCGGCCTGCAGGGAGGCGCGAATCATAGGGAGTCACCCCTGCCCCGTCAATTTGCGCCCTATAATGCGCGCCCCGCGAAAACGATGGAACCGGCACCGATGAGCGCGCGCGTCCTCGACGGCAAGGCCGTCGCCCAGCAGACCGAAGCCGACATGAGTGCACGCGTGGCGGCGCTGAAGGCGAAGAGCAACGGCCGCACCCCGATCCTGGCCACCATCCTGGTCGGCGACGACCCCGCCTCCGCCACCTACGTGAAGATGAAGGGCAACGCCTGCCGCCGCGTCGGCATGGAGTCCATCGCCGTCACCCTGCCCGCCGCCACCACCACGCAGCAGCTGCTCGCCGAAATCGCGAAACTGAACGCCAATCCGGACGTGCACGGCATCCTGCTGCAGCACCCGGTGCCGCACCAGATCGACGAGCGCGCCTGTTTCGACGCCATCGACCTGCGCAAGGACGTCGACGGCGTGACCTGCCTGGGCTTCGGCCGCATGGCGATGGGCGAGGCGGCCTACGGTTCGGCCACGCCGCAGGGCATCATGCGGCTGCTCGCGGCATACGGCGTCGAACTGGCGGGCAAGCACGCGGTCGTCGTCGGCCGCAGCCCCATCCTCGGCAAGCCGATGGCACTGATGCTGCTGGCCGCGAATGCCACGGTCACCATCTGCCACTCGCGCACGAAGGATCTCGCCGAGCACATCAAACGCGCGGACATCGTCGTCGGTGCGGTCGGCAAACCGGAATTCATCAAGGCCGCCTGGATCAAGGACGGCGCGGTGGTCGTCGATGCCGGCTATCACCCGGGCGGGGTCGGCGACGTCGAACTCAAGCCGCTGACGGAACGCGCAGCGGCGTACACGCCGGTACCCGGAGGCGTCGGCCCGATGACCATCAACACGCTGATCCTGCAGACGCTGGAAGCCGGCGAGCAGGCGCTGGGCTGACCTTTACCTGGAAAAGCCGTCGCGCAGGGTCACGGTGAGGTTGAACACCGGTGCGCCCGGCTTCGAGTCCCGCAGGTCGGCGCAGAAATAGCCTTCGCGCTCGAACTGGAAGCGCTCCTCCGCCTGCACGTCGCGCAGCGCCGGCTCGACACGCGCACCGCCGATCACCGTCAGCGAATGCGGATTGATGAACGACAGGAAGTCGCGGTCGTCGTGGCCGTCCGGCACCGGATCGGTGAACAGACGCTCGTAGAGCCGCACTTCGCAGGGCACCGACTCGGCAGCCGGCACCCAGTGGATCACGCCCTTCACCTTGCGGCCTTCCGGGTTCTTGCCCAGCGTGTTCGCATCGTGCGAGCACCTGAGTTCGACGACGTTGCCGGCGGCATCCTTCACCACCTCGTCGCAACGGATCACGTAGGAACCGCGCAGCCGCACTTCCTGGCCCGGCTCCAGCCGCTTCCAGCCGGCCGGCGGCGTTTCGCTGAAATCCTCGCGGTCGATGAAGATTTCGCGGGCCATCGGAATCTTCCGCTCGCCCAGCGACGTTTCCTTAGGATGGCGCGGCAGCACGAGCTCCTGCACCTCGCCGGGCGCCCAGGAGGTGATCGTCACCTTCAGCGGACGAAGCACGCACATGGCGCGCGGAGCACTCTTGTCGAGATCGTCCCGGATGGCGAACTCGAGCATCGACATGTCGACCACGCCGTCGCTGCGGGTGACGCCGATCAGGTCACAGAAATGGCGGATGGACGCCGGCGTATAGCCGCGGCGACGCAGACCGGAAATGGTCGGCATGCGCGGGTCGTCCCAGGCGCTCACCCGCCCCTCGTCGACCAGCTGCTTGAGCTTGCGCTTGGAGGTGACGGTGTAGTTCAGGTTCAGGCGGGCGAATTCGTACTGGCGCGGCTTCGCCGCCACGGAGACATGCTCCACCAGCCAGTCGTACAACGGCCGGTGTTCCTCGAACTCCAGCGTGCAGATCGAATGGGTGATGCCTTCGATCGCATCCGACAGCGGATGCGCGAAGTCGTACATCGGATAGATGCACCAGGTATCGCCGGTCTGGTGGTGGGTCGCCTTGCGGATGCGGTAGATGGCCGGATCGCGCATCACCATGTTCGGCGAGGCCATGTCGATCTTCGCGCGCAGCACGTGCGCGCCATCGGCGAACTCGCCGCGACGCATGCGCTCGAACAGGTCGCGGTTCTCGGCCGGGCTGCGGTCGCGGAACGGGCTGTTGCGGCCCGGCTCGGTGAGCGTGCCGCGACCCTTGCGCATCTCTTCGGCCGACTGCGAGTCGACATAGGCCAGGCCCTTGTCGATCAGCTCGACCGCATACGCGTGCAGCTGCGCGAAATAGCCGGAAGCGTGGCGCACGTCTCCGTGCCAGGAGAACCCGAGCCATTTCACGTCGCGCTCGATGGCGTCGATGTATTCCTGCTCTTCCTTTTCCGGGTTGGTGTCGTCGAAGCGCAGGTTGCAGGTCCCGCGATAATCCCGCGCAATGCCGAAATTCAGGCAGATCGACTTGGCATGGCCGATGTGCAGGTAACCGTTGGGCTCCGGCGGAAAGCGGGTGGCCACGGTGGAATGCCTGCCGGATGCCAGGTCCGCCTCGACGATCTGGCGCAGGAAATTGGTCGGGGTCGCGGGCTGATTCATGGATGACGTCGGGTGATATAGTGCGGGCCCGAAACGGGCCGGAAGAACCGGGCAGCCACCGGACGTGGCTGCCGGACCGGGCGCGGAAAGGCCGCTAGTGTAGCGATGGCCCCGCGTACCGGCCAGCCAACCGCCGGCCCTGCCCGTCCAACCCTGCCCGTTCGGCCATCCGGCCCGACCCAACTCCCGGGAGATCACCCCATGAAAGTGGCACTGCGCACCACCGCCGGCGACATCGAACTGGAACTCGACAGCGCGAAGGCGCCGGTCACCGTCGAGAACTTCGTCAACTACGTGAAGGCCGGCCACTACGACGGCACGATCTTCCACCGCGTGATCAAGGATTTCATGATCCAGGGCGGCGGCTTCACCAGCGACATGAACCAGAAGTCGACCGGCAAGCCGATCCGGAACGAGGCCGCCAACGGCCTGAAGAACGTACGCGGCAGCATCGCCATGGCCCGTACCGGCGAACCGCACTCGGCCAGCGCCCAGTTCTTCATCAACACGGTCGACAACGACTTCCTGAACTTCAAAAGCGAGTCCATGCAGGGCTGGGGCTATGCCGTGTTCGGCAAGGTCACTGCCGGTCTCGACGTGGTGGACAGGATCCGCAGCGTGAAGACCGGCCGTGCCGGCATGCACGCCGACGTCCCGGTCGAGCCGGTGATCATCAACAAGGCCGAAGTGATCGGCTGAGCCCCCGCACGAAACCGCACACGGAGTTGTCGCCATGAAAACGCTGCTGATCCTGCTGGTCACCACCTTCGGCAACGTCGCCGTCGAGGTCTACCCGGACAAGGCGCCGAAATCGGCCGACAACTTCGTGCAGTACGTGAAGGACGGCCACTACGACGGTACCCAGTTCCACCGGGTCATCGACGGCTTCATGATCCAGGGCGGCGGCTTCGATGCGTCCATGCAGCAGAAGCCGACCCGCAGCCCGGTCGTCAACGAGGCCGGCAACGGCCTGCGCAACGAGCGCGGCACGCTGGCCATGGCGCGCACCAGCGACCCGCATTCGGCCACCGCCCAGTTCTTCATCAATACCGTCGACAACCGCTTCCTCGACCGCGACCAGGCACAGGACGGCCATGGCTACACGGTCTTCGGCCGCGTGGTGTACGGCATGGACGTGGTCGACCGCATCGAAAAAGTCCGCACCGGCATCAAGCCGGTCCAGGGCTACCCCGCACGCGACGTGCCGCTGTCGCCGGTGCTGATCACCGAGGCGCGCATCATCAAGAGCCTCGACGAGGCGAAACCCGCCGCGCCTTCCGCCGCGAAGAAATAACGCGGCGCCGGCCACGCGCATGGGCGACACGCTGTTCATCTCCGACCTGCACCTCGACGAGGAGCAGCCGGCGATCACCCGGGGCCTGCTCGACTTCCTCGTCCGCGAAGCCCCGCGCGCCGACGCGCTCTACGTGCTCGGCGACCTGTTCGAAGCCTGGGTCGGCGACGACCACGATACCCCGCTCGCCCGCACGGTGATCGCCGCCTTCCGCGCCTTCGCCGACGGCGGCCGGCCGTTGTACTTCATGCACGGCAACCGCGATTTCCTGCTCGGCGACGATTTCGCGGCACGCGCCGGCGGCCGGATCCTGGCGGAAAACACCCTGGTCGACCTATACGGCACGCGCGCCGTGCTGGCGCACGGCGACGGCCTGTGCACCGACGACCACGAGTACCAGAAATTCCGCGCCATGGTGCGCAACCCGGACTGGCTGTCGGGCGCCCGGGCAATGCCGCTCGAACTGCGGCTGGCACTGGCGGCGAAACTGCGCAGCGAATCGAAGATGCGCAACGCCAACAAGCCGGACAACATCATGGACGTGAATGCCGGCGCCGTGGCCGACCTGCTGCGCCGGAGCGGCGCCGACGTGCTGATCCACGGCCACACGCACCGGCCGGCGGTACACGAGGTGGAGCTCGGCGAACGCCGCGCGAAACGCTACGTGCTGGGCGACTGGCGACCGGACCGCGGCTGGTGCCTGCGTGCCGGCCGCGACGGCATCGAACTGGAATCCTTCGCGATCTGAAACGGCTCAGGCCGTCGTATCGCTCCACGACGTCACATAGCGGTGCCGGCCGTCGCGCTTGGCGCGGTACAGCGCCGCGTCGGCCAGCCGCACCAGATCCGCCGGCGCGTTGTCGCGGTCCGGCGTCAGCGACGCCACGCCGACCGAGACCGTCACCTGCGGATACACCGCGGACGCCGCATGCGGCAGCGCCAGCGCGTCGACGGCATCCACGATCCGCCGGGCGATGATTTCCAGACCCTCGCGGCTGGTGCGCGGAAACAGCGCCACGAACTCTTCGCCGCCGTAACGCGCGACGAAATCGGCGCCGCGCAGCGCCTGCGTGCCGAGGGCGTGGCCGACACGGCGCAGGCATTCATCGCCGGCCGGATGGCCGTAGTGATCGTTGTAGTGCTTGAAGTGGTCGACGTCGACGAACACCAGATTCAACGCGACACCCTCGCGCACGCAGGTGGCCCACTCCCGCGCCAGAACTTCGTCGAAGTGCCGGCGGTTGGCCAGCCCGGTGAGTGCGTCGCGGCGCGACAGCAGCGACAGCTCATGGGTCAGCGCATCGAGTTCCTGTTTTTCCAGCGCCAGCAGCCGCTCCTGCAGGAACACCGTACGCTCGCGGATTTCCTGCGAAAAACCGAGGATGGCGGCGATCAGCAGCGAACCGATGCCGTAGAAAAAGAAATGATTCCAGTCCGGCTGCAGGCCGGTCAAGGCAACGGTCGCCAGCAACCCCGTCAGTGCCGCCGCGCTCCAGAACAGCGCGTCGCGGAACGGCAGACAGGAGATCGAGAAAGCCGCCACGGTGATGAACACCACGCCGTACTCGGCCATCGCCCGCAGCGGCGTGCCGGCCGCGGCCAGCAACGTGCCCTCGTGCATCGCCAGCAGGCCGATGAACGCGGCCAGGCCCACCACCGCGGTCAGGCGCGCCTGCAGCGGCGGCCACAACGCGGCGGCGATCACCATGCCGATGACGGCGAACATCACCGCGAAGCCGAAGGCCACCAGCGGACGCAATGCTTCCTCCGCCACACCGGAGACGAAGGTCAGTGCGGCAATGGCAACCACCGCGGCCACCACCAGCGGCCAGTAGCTGCGCAGGTGATGCAGCGCAATCGCGTGATGGTAGTTGCCGTATTCCCGCTCCAGATCGTCCGGCAGACGGAGGCGGCCGGACGCCGGCGCCGCCAGCAGTTCACGCAGCGCCACCCGCTCGCTGCGCGCCGGCAACTGCAGGGGCAGCAACGACTCCCCGACGCTCATCGGCTGTACCCCCGTCGACCGCGCTGCGCGCTCACCGGGCGCTCACTGGATGATGAACGGTTTGCAGGTACCGGGAAGCACGCAGTAGAGGTTCTCGTTGTGCTCCTTCTGGTACTTCAGCCGCTTGCGCTCGAAGGAACGGAAACTGGCGGTCGATCGTGCCAGCGCCTCGACTTCGCGCCGGCGCTTGGAGGCATACATGGCATCCAGCGCTTCCATGGCAAACCGCGGCTGGGTTTTCGCCGAGCGCTTGAGCTGCTCGATCGCCTCGTCGATGTCGCGCTTCTTGTTCACGTACAGCAGGGCGTTGGCGTACTCGTAGCGGATCATTGCCATGTCCGAGGTACGCAGCGCCTGCTCGAAATAGGTCCGGATGTTGGCCTGCTTGGCACCGAAAGTGATGCGGCCGGTGGCCTTGCCCACCTTGCGCACCACGTTGGCGTCGGCGGCGGCGCTGGCGGCATAGCCCAGCGGATTTTCGGGTGCCAGCGTGCGCACGTCGTCGATCGCGCCGAGCACCTTGAACACGTAGTTGCGGCCGATGGCTACCGGGATCGGTACGTCCTCGGCGATGCGGCCGATCGCGTAGGTATAGGCGATGCGGCCGACCACGTAAGTATTCCTGTAGATCTGCTCCTTCGACTTCTTGAGCTGCTCCAGGCCTTCGCCCTGCTCGCGGATCACGTTCGCCGCGTCCTGCAACAGCATGTGTTTCTTCGCCAGGTTCGGCTGCAGATAGATCGCGTAGATCATCTGCGCCGTCTTGCCGGACACCCGCCCCATCGGGCCGAGCGCCTCGCCGCGCTGCATCGCCAGCTGATAGTCGCCACGCATGAACAGGCGCCACACGTCGCCCAGCTCGCGCTCCAGCCGCTCGAAGTCGCCGTCGAATTCCGGATGCGCGTTGCGGATCGCCGGGAAGCGCGTGTAGATGTCGCGCAGGAACTGCGCCGACGGATACGGCAACTGGAAGTTGTTGCCGATCAGCGACTGCCAGTTGTCGCGGATCTGGTCCGGCGTGTAGTCGAAGGGACGCTGGTCGAACGGTACGCGGACCCAGGATTCGCGAAGCACCTGCCGGTCGACGGCAATCTGCTCGCTCTGGTCCTGCTGCCACTCGCCTTCGCTGGCGGCCTTGCGGCGCAGCACTTCGATCTCGTCGAACTCCGCCTCGCCCGGGTCGACGTAACCGCCGTCGGCTTCTTCTCCGGGGGCCGCCATGGCGGCAGCAGGCAGGCCGGCCAGGAGCAACAGGCCGGCAACAACGGCAAGCATCGGTCTCAAGGGTCCCTCCGGTGGCCTCTTTCCGGGCCTCGCACTTCGTGACCAATAAGTCACGGGCCGGACTATAGGGGGGACCCGGGCCCTCGACAATGTCGCTTTCGCTTATCCCGATGGGCAGAAAATGATCAGCCGGCGGCCGGCACGCCGCTGTGGAAGCGGAACTCCGGGTCCGGCGACTCGATCAGCGCCCGCTCGGCCTCCCGGAAAAAGGCGACCCGGGCGGCAAAGGCTTCCGGGTCGCCGGCGTAGCGACGGGCCAGCTCCAGGTAATCGGCGTAGTGCCGCTCCTCGCTGCGCAGCAGGAAGCGGTAGTAGCGGGCGAGCCCGTCGTCCAGCCGCGGCGCCAGCGCCGCGAAGCGCTCGCAGGAGCGCGCCTCGATGAAGGCACCGACGATCAGCGTGTCGACCAGCCGCCCCGGCTCTTCGGCGCGCACGTGCCGCCGCAGCTCCGCGGCATAGCGGCCGGCCCCGATCTGACGGTAGACGATGCCGCGTTCCTGCATCAGCGCCACCACCTGCTCGAAGTGCAGCAGCTCCTCGCGCGCCAGCTGGCTGAGCGTCGCCAGCAGCTCGGGACGGTCGACATGGCGGAACAGCAGGTTGAGCGCCGTCGACGCCGCCTTCTTCTCGCAGTTCGCATGATCGATCAGCAGCAGTTCCAGCTGCCGCGCGGCGGCATCCAGCCAGGCTGCCGGCGTCGGGCAGCCGACGAAACCGGCGGCCGGCAGCACCGGCACGGCCAGCGGTGCGTCGGGCATGGAAGGCAGTTCGGCGAAATCGGCAGTCATGGCAGGTATTGCGGCGGGCGGGAACCGGGCGCGGATTATAGGCGGCGCGCGGCGCCGGCCATGCAGTCGCACCGCTCCCGGTCGTCGACTACACTGCCCGGGCCCTCCGGTTTGCCCTGCCGATGACCGACAAGACCCCCTCCCTCCTCAAACGCCGCCTGGCGATCTTCTGCATCCGCTGCTTCGCGTACCTGCCGCTGCGCGCGGCGCAGGCGCTCGGCGGCGCGCTGGGCTGGCTGGCGTCGTTCCTGCCGTTGCGCGAACGCAACACCGCGGCGATCAACCTCGCGCTCTGCTATCCGCAGCACGACGACGCCTGGCGCCGCCGGCTGCTGCGCCGCACGCTGGTCGAGACCGGCAAGGTGTTCGCCGAAACCTGCGGCATCTGGACGCGGCCCGGCGCGACCTATCTGGAGAAAGTGCGGCGCGTGGAAGGCGGCGAACTGCTCGACGCCGCGCGCGCGGCCGGCGACGGCGTGATCCTGCTGGTGCCGCATCTGGGCAACTGGGAGATCGCCGCCAACTGGTGCACCAGCCGCTTCCCGGTCACCGGCCTGTACCGGCCCGGCGACTATCCGGAAATCGACGCCCTGATGCGCCGCTCGCGCGAGCAGTACATGGGCCACGCCGTGCCCACCGACGCCACCGGCGTGCGGGCGATGCTGAAGACGCTGTCGTCCGGCGGCACGCTGTTCATCCTGCCCGACCACGAACCGGATTTTTCCGGCGGCGAATTCGCGCCGCTGTTCGGCGTGCCGGCGCTCACCGGCGTGCTCACCTCGCGCTTCGTCAACGGCCGCCACCCGGCGCGCGCGTTGATGCTCTACGCACGTCGCCTGCCGCGCGGCGAAGGCTGGGACGTGATCTTCCGCGAACCCGACCCGCTGCTGCGCAGCGACGACCTGCCGACTTCGCTGGCCGCCCTCAACCGCTCGATCGCCGCCCTGATCGACGAGTGCCCCGAGCAGTACCAGTGGACCTACAAGCGCTTCAAGCGCCGGCCGCGCGGCCAGCCGAAGGTCTACCCGCGGGGCGGCTGATCCGACCATCCGTCAAAAATCCTTGGATTGTCAGACAATCCAAGTAATAAGGCTTCCCGCCGGCCTCAATACTCGGTCCCGTGTTCGCGCCACCCGCCCCCGGACCGATAACGAGGCACAAGAAAATGGTCGAGAACGTGAATCCGCAACGCATGCTGCAGTTCAAGAAAGCCGGCTACTGGCTGTTCCTGCTGCCGGTACTGGTCGTCTACCTGACCGTCTGGCTGGGCATCGAGACCGGCATGCCGAACTTCTTCGCCTGGTTTCCCGTGATCGTGGTGTTCGGAATCATCCCGGTGCTCGACTGGCTGATCGGGCAGGACCCGGTGAATCCGGACGAGGAAACCGAAGTCCCCGCCCTCGCCGAAGAGAAGTACTACCGCTTCCTCACCCTGATGGTCGTGCCGATGCAGCTGCTGGTCACCGTCGGCGGCGGCTGGCTGTGGGTGTCGCAGTGGGAAAACATGAACCTCGTCGGCCACATCGGCTGGCTGGTGAGCATCGGCGTCGCCTCCGGCATCCTGGCGATCAACGTCGGCCACGAGCTCATCCACAAGGATTCGAAACTGGAAACCTGGGCCGGCGGCTTCCTGCTCTCGCTGGTGACCTACGCCGGCTTCAAGGTGGAACACCTGCGCGGCCACCACGTGCACGTCTCGACGCCGGAAGACGCTTCCAGCTCGCGCTACGGCCAGTCGCTCTACGCCTTCCTGCCGCATGCGTTCAAGCACAACTTCCTGAACGCCTGGAAACTGGAAGCGAAGGAACTGCAGCGTCGCAACCTGCCGGTCGTCTCCTGGCACAACGAACTGATCTGGTGGTACGCCATCTCGGCGCTGTTCCTGGCCGGTTTCACCGTCGCCTTCGGCTGGAAAGGCGCCGTCTATTTCCTCGCCACCAGCTTCATCGCCGCCGCCACGCTGGAAGTCATCAACTACATCGAGCACTACGGCCTGCACCGCCGCAAGCTGGAGAACGGCAAGTACGAGCGCACGACCATCCACCACAGCTGGAACTCGAACTACCTGCTGACCAACCTCGTGCTGTTCCACCTGCAGCGCCACAGCGACCATCACGCCTACGCCAAGCGCCGCTACCAGGTGCTGCGTCACCATGACGAATCGCCGCAGCTGCCGCTGGGCTACGCCGGCATGTTCGTGCTGGCGCTGATTCCACCGCTCTGGTTCCGGGTGATGAACCCGCGCGTCGAGGCCTACTACGCCGGCGAGAAGCACCAGCTGACCGCCGACCAGACCGCCCCGGTCTGAGCGCCGCGCCACACGAAAAAGCCCGGCCATGCGCCGGGCTTTTTCTTTTCCGCGCCGGCAACCGGCGTCAGACCACGACCGTATCCCGGCCGGCACGCTGCCGCGCCTGGAACTCGCTGGGCGAACAGCCGGTCCAGCGGCGGAACGACCTGGCGAACGCCGACGAATCGGCAAAGCCCAGCATCAGCGCCAGCTCGGTCACCGATTCGCCGCCGCGCGCGAAATATTCCTGCGCCAGTTTCTCCCGCACCCGGTCCAGCTCCTGCTGGTAGGTGGTGCCCTCCTCGGCCAGCCGGCGGCGCAGCGTGCGGCCGCTCATGCCCAAGTCGCTCGCCGCACGCTCCAGCGACGGAAAGGCGCCGTAGTAGCGCAGCAGCAACCGGCGCAGGCGCACCGGCAGCAAACGCATGGCACGGGTGGGAATGCTCTCGAACAGCGTCTTTTCCGCCGACATCGCCATCAACCGGTTGGCCAGCGGCAGCTCGAAATTCTCCCACGCCGGATCGCCGACGATCGCCGTGCGCGGCGCACCGAACACCACCGGGCAACGGAAATAGCGGCGGTAGATGTGGCCCCAGGCCGGCTCCGGATAACTGAACTCCACGCGCCAGGGCTGCCGGTCCTCGCCCAGCAGGTACTGCATGTTGGTGTAGAAACTGGTGATGTTCAGTTCGTAGAAGAAATGCGTGTAGGGCGCCAGCGACAGGTTTTCGCCGACCTCCAGCACGCCCTCGCCGTCGATCACGCCACCGCTGATCTCCAGCGGCGGGAACAGCTCGGTGCCGAAGCGGGCAATGGTTTCCAGGCAGCCGCGCAGCGTCGGCTGCGTCACCGCCGCCACGCCGGCCATGCCGTGGTGCGAGATCGTCATCAGGTGGCCCATCGCCAGCCCGAGGTACGGCATCTCCAGCGTCTCGATCGCCTGCTTCACCAGCGACAGGCACTGCCGCGTGCTGATGAAGCGCGCGTTGTCGCCGCGGTAGTCGATGCCCGCCCGGCGATAGAACTCCGCCGGCTCGATGCCGATGATGGTCTGGATGATCTCGTGCGGATCGCGCACTTCGCGCATTTCGAGCTGGCTCTTGCGCTGCAGCCAGTCGACATCGGGCACCACGCTCTTGCGCAGGTCGAAGTAGGTCTGGATGTGCCCGAGCGGAATGCATTCGGTATCGAGGTCCACGACTCACCCCGTGCCGGGCCGGTGGGCCGGCTTCTTGTTTTCATGGCGTCAGGACATGGCGGATCGGGCGGTATGTTGTGCCCGGCTTTCCCGTGCTGACAACGACCGGCCGTCAGGCCCCGCACTCTAGGCCGATCGTCCGAGGCGCGCAGGACCTGCGCGGACAGTCACCGGTTAAATCCGGCCACGGGACGCACCCGTCGTCGCCGTCGCCTTGACGCGTTTGCAGCGCGGGCGGACGCTGACTGGACCGAGCAGACAGGGGCGCCAGACCATGACTGCCATCGCCATCGACACCCGCATTCCCGTCCGCGTCAGCCGCCACTACGAGTGCGCGCCCGAACGCGTGTTCGACGCCTGGCTCGATGCCAGGAACGTCGGCCGCTGGTTGTTCGTCACCCCGACCGGAAAGATGAAGAGCGTGCAGCTGGATCCGCGCGTCGGCGGCAGCTTCACCCTCACCGAAAGCCGCCCCGAGGGCGAGGCCGAACACCACGGCCAGTACCTGGAGATCACCCGGCCGCGCCGGCTGGTGTTCACCTTCTCCTCACTGCGCCACGCGGTGGACGTCGACCCGGTGATGGTCGAGATCACGCCCGCCCCCGAAGGCGGCTGCGACCTGGTCCTCGTGCACGAAATGCAGGGCCGCTGGGCCGACTACCGGGACCGCACCCGGCAGGGCTGGGCGGCCATCCTTGAGGGGCTCGGCCGGCATCTGGCCTGACCGAAGCCCGGCGGCCACGTGCGGCCGCCCGCCCGGGCCCTCCTCTGCTGCCCGGGCGCGCATCCGTGTGCATCGTGATACCGGCCTATGGCCGGTATCACGGAGATTTATGGCAGCACCCCTCGCCGATTCCTTACCTGAATAGCCCCGCTCCGCTAGAATTCCCGCCGCTTTTCAGACGGCAAAACCGTCGCCCGGTCAGCCGGCTACCCGCCGGAGCGCCCCCGCCAGACCGCAGGGCGCAGGACCCGGACCCATCCCCGCATTTCCCAGAGGACATCACCGTGCTCGAGGCCTATCGCAAACACGTTGCCGAACGCGCTGCCCAGGGCGTGCCGCCCAAGGCGCTGGACGAAAAACAGGTTGCCGAACTGGTTGAACTGCTCAAGAACCCGCCGAAAGGCGAAGAGCAGGCCCTGCTCGACCTGATCACCCACCGCGTTCCGCCGGGCGTCGACCCCGCCGCCTACGTGAAGGCCGCCTTCCTTGCCGACATCGCCAAGGGCAAGGCGAAGAGCCCGCTGATCGACCGCAAGAAAGCCACCGAACTCCTCGGCACCATGGTCGGCGGCTACAACGTCGAACCGCTGATCGACCTGCTCGACGACGGCGAGTGCGGCGACATCGCCACCGCCGCCCTGAGCAAGACGCTGCTGATCTTCGACAAGTTCCACGACGTGGAAGAGAAAGCGAAAACCAGCAAGAACGCCGCGAAAGTCCTCAAGAGCTGGGCCGACGCCGAGTGGTTCACCAGCCGCCCGGAAGTACCGAAGAAAATCACCATCACCGTCTTCAAGGTCACCGGCGAAACCAACACCGACGACCTCTCCCCGGCGCAGGACGCCTGGAGCCGTCCGGACATCCCGGTACACGCGCTGGCCATGCTGAAAAACGCGCGCGACGGCATCAACCCGGACCAGCCGGGCACCGTCGGCCCGATCAAGCAGATCGAAGCGCTGAAAGCCAAGGGCCACATCGTCGCCTACGTCGGTGACGTCGTCGGTACCGGCTCCTCGCGCAAATCCGCCACCAACTCCGTGCTGTGGTTCACCGGCGACGACATCCCGTTCGTGCCGAACAAGCGCGACGGCGGCATCTGCATCGGCTCGAAAATCGCGCCGATCTTCTACAACACCATGGAAGACGCCGGCGCCCTGCCGTTCGAGGCCGACGTCGCCAACCTGAACATGGGCGATGTCGTCGACATCTACCCGTACGAAGGCAAGATCTGCAAGCACGGCACGCAGGACGTCATCACGAAATTCGCGCTGAAGACCGACGTACTGCTGGACGAAGTGCGCGCCGGCGGCCGCATCAACCTGATCATCGGCCGCGGCCTGACCAACAAGGCGCGCGAAGCGCTGAAGCTGGGCGCCAGCACCGTGTTCCGCAACGTCGAACAGCCGAAGGACACCGGCAAGGGCTACACGCTGGCGCAGAAAATGGTCGGCAAGGCCTGCGGCGTGAAAGGCGTGCGCCCGGGCACCTACTGCGAACCGAAGATGACCACCGTCGGCTCGCAGGACACCACCGGCCCGATGACCCGCGACGAACTGAAGGACCTGGCCTGCCTCGGCTTCTCCGCCGACCTCGTCATGCAGTCCTTCTGCCACACCGCCGCGTATCCGAAACCGGTCGACGTACAGACGCACCACACGCTGCCGGACTTCATCATGAACCGCGGCGGCGTATCGCTGCGCCCGGGCGACGGCATCATCCACTCCTGGCTGAACCGCATGCTGCTGCCGGACACCGTCGGCACCGGCGGCGACTCGCACACCCGCTTCCCGATCGGCATTTCGTTCCCGGCCGGTTCCGGTCTCGTCGCGTTCGCCGCGGCCACCGGCGCCATGCCGCTGGACATGCCGGAATCGGTGCTCGTGCGCTTCAAGGGCAAGATGCAGCCGGGCATCACGCTGCGCGACCTGGTGCACGCGATCCCGTACTACGCCATCCAGGCCGGCGACCTCACCGTCGAGAAGAAAGGCAAGAAGAACGTCTTCAACGGCCGCATCCTGGAAATCGAAGGCCTGGAAAACCTCACGGTTGAGCAGG